>JAXGQB010000027.1:0-28206 GCA_040766655.1 Anaerolineae bacterium | reverse complement strand
GCGGCAGACGGCGAGACCCTTCGCTGCGCTCAGAGCGACCCTGCACCTCCCTCCCCTTTGATTCGCACCCCCGGTAGAACTGCCTCTTGCCTTTCATCGCGCCCGGGTGTATGATGGCGGTGTGCGGAAAATCTGCAATCGCAGAATATCCGCAGGAGGTGTCGATGGACGCGACGATTCAGGTCCGGCAGCGCGGTACGCTGACGCTGCCGGCAGAGCTGCGTGAAAAGTATGGCATTGGGGTGGGCGACACCGTGCGGATCGTCGACCTGGATGGCGTGATCGCGCTGACCCCGATGGTGCCGATGGTGCCGGAGCTGGCGCGCGAGATCGAACGGGCGCGGCTCGCCGCCGGCCTGAGCGTGGAGGAATTGCTCGGCGCACTCCGCGAACAGCGCGAACGCTACCATCGAGAGAACTATGCCGACGACTCAGCCGCGTAAGCCGCGGGTCTTCGTAGACGCCGACGTCCTCTTTGCTGGCGCGGCCGCCCCATCGGAACACGGCGCGAGCCTGACCGTCCTGCGCATGGCCGAGATCACACTGATCGAAGCCATCACGTCCCAGCAGGCCGTGATCGAGGCAGAACGGAACCTGGCAGCAAAGCTGCCTGCCACGCTGCCGGCGTTTCGGCTGATCGTCAGCCGGTGCCTGCAGGTGGTCCCAGATCCCGCGCCGGCCGATCTCCTCCCCTACGCCGGCCTCGCCGATCCGGCCGACCTGCCGCTCCTGGTGGCCGCACTGCGCGAAGGGTGCCCCTGGCTGGTCACGTTCAACGGACGCCATTACCAGCCCGGCCATCCGCAGGTGACCGTCATGCGCCCCGGAAATCTGATCCTGCGCGTGCGCGATCTCCTGGCCGCGCTGGCCAGCCAGGGAGGCGCCGGCGCCGCTGAGATGGGGCTGACGGGGCATGGAGAATAATAAAGGGCTGCCCAAATCGAATGGGCAGCCCCTCTGCATGTCGTTGGCCGGCGGTCCCTACCCGGCCTTCACCGGCCCCTTCTCCGGCAGGAAGAAGCGCCTGGCGTTCGCCAGCGTCGCGGGCAGCTCGGTCCAGAAGCTCTTCTTCGACACCTTCTCCCAGATCCGCTTCGGCCGGTAGAGATAGAAGCGGCGGTAGGCCTCTTTCCACTTCTTCACGACCAGGTCGGGATCGTAGCCCGGCATGGCGAAACGCGCCTTGTCCGAATGGATGGCGTAGTCGGCCCATTCGTGCGCGAAGATGTTGCCGTGCTTCTGAATCACGTCGTACATCTCGGTGCCCGGATAGGGCGTGGCCAGCATGAAGTTGGCCAGGTCAGGATCCAGCTCCAGCGCGAACTGGATGGTCTTCTCCATCGTCTCCTCGGTCTCCTGCGGCATGCCGAAGATGAAGAAGCCCATGGTCTGCAGCCCGGCATCCTTCGACCACTTGAACGCGTTGCGCACCATGTCGAGCGTCTGGCTCTTCCTGATGATGTTGCGCAGGATCTGCTCGTCGCCGCTCTCCACCCCGAATCCGACCCGCTTGCACCCCGCGGCCTTCATGAGCTGGAACAGCTCGGGGTCCGCGTGGTTGACCTTCATGCCGTGCACCGTCACCCACGGGACGGTGTTCAGCCCCTCCGCGATGAGGCGCCGGCACAGCTCCTTGGCGCGGTCCAGCTTCAGGTTCCAGATGTCGTCGGTCACGCCGATCTCGGTGGCGCGCAGATCGCGCACCAGCCAGCGCCATTCGCCGATCACGTTGTCGACCGAGCGGCCGCGCCACGTGTCGCCCGTGATCGGCTTGGAGCAGTAGGTGCACTTGTACGGGCAGCCGCGGCTCGTCATGATGGTGAACGCGCGCGCGTTCTTGTCGAGTCCGTCCGTCAGCGGCTGCAGGTTGGTGTAGCGGTTGATCTTGAACAGGTCGTGCGCGGGATACGGGATGCTGTCCAGGTTCATGACGAGGCCCGCGGGCGCGTTGACGACCATCTCGCCGTTGCGCCGCCAGTAGAGCCCGTGCACGGTCTCCATGCTGCGCCGGCCCTCGAGCGCGTCGATCAGCTCGATGAAGCTCTCCTCGGCCTCGCCCTTGACGACGTAGTCGATCTCGGGATGATCCGGCCCGATCGACTCCTCTGGCATGAGGGTGAGGTGCGGGCCGCCGAGCACGGTGATCATGCCAAGGCGCCTGGCCTCCTTCGCCATGTTCCAGGCATCGACGATCAGCGGCGTCACTGCCGTGATGCCGATCAGCTCGTAGCCGCCGCGGCGGACGACCGCTTCGAGCGGCTCCGTCTCGATGGCCGCGTCGTAGATGGCGACCGGGTGTCCGGCCTCGCGCAACACGCCGGCCAGGTAACCCAGGCCGAGGGGGATGTGCTTGCGGGAGGTCCACACCTCCGATTCGGGGCTCGCCAGTAGTACTTTCATCTCAAACTCGTTTCTTTATCGCGGACACACCCAGCGTATCTAGTCGAGCCGGTGGGCGGTTTCCCAACGATAGCCGACGTCGGTGCTGAAGCTGGAGAACATGCGCTGCCGCGCCCGCTCCGGCCACTGGCGACGCCAGGCGCGCATCCCGCGCACCGCGATCGCCTGCGGGCTGTACAGCCGGCGGCAAAGCCAGTCGAACCCGTCCCGCAACTGCTCGACCGTCATCAGCGCCGGTCTGTAGGTGACGTGGTTGGTGTTGTACTTCTCCCACGTGTCGTGGGGCAGGATGCGGCCCTGGGCCAGCAGTTCCTTGCGCTGCACGGTGCCCGGATAGGGCGTCAGGATGGTTGCGCTCACGCCATCCAGCCCGCTGTTGCGGATGAAATCCCACGCGGTCGGGAAGATCTCGGGCGTATCGCTGTCGAAGCCATAGACGAACAGGCCAACCACCCCGATCCCGTGCTTCTGGACCGTCTTGATGACCTCCTGCGATTTGACCACGTCCCCGCGGCCCTTGCCGCCCAACTCCTTGCGGTTGCCGGGATTGATCGACTCGAAGCCGATGAAGAACTTGTCCAGGTGCGCCTCGCGCGCCAGGTCCAGCAGGTCAGGATGCTCTGCTACCATCTGCTCGGCCTGCGCCGTCCACCCGGCCAGGGGCAGCTTCGCCAACGCGCGCAATAGCTGCTCCATGTACTCGGGGAAGAGCCGGAAGTTCAGGCCGAAGTTGTCGTCCGTGAGGAAGAAGCGGCGCAGCTTGCGGCGCTCGATCTCTTCCACGACCTCCTCCACCGGGCGCAGGCGCATCTTTTGCCCCGAGACCCGGATGGCCGTGCAGAAGGTGCAGTTGCGCGGGCAGCCGCGCGTGATCTCGAGGTAGGGCGTCCAGTAGTTGCGATGCTCGTCCACCATCTGCAGGACGCGGTCCTGCAGGTTGGCCACCCCGGAATCGAGCGGGGCCCACTCCTCGTCCGTGTAGCGGGATTGCAGGGTGCCGTGATCGAAGTCGCGGATGATCTGCGGCCAGGTGCGGTAGCCCTCGCCCACCGCGATCGCGTCCGCCCACCCTTCGACCTCCTCGGGGACGAGCGTCGCGTGCGTCCCGCCGATCACGACCGTGGCGCCCTGCGCCTGGATCTTGCGGCTCATCACCTTGGCGCTGTCGATCAGCAGTGTCTTGGCGGTGATGCCCACCAGGTCATCCTTCCCGAGCGTTTCGATCGGGAGGCGCATCAGGTCCTCGTCCCAGATTTCCACCGGGATGTCCAGGGGAACCAGGGAGGCAAGACGCATCAGGGTGTACGGTTCGCTGGTGGCGCGGCCGAGCTTCCGGCCGTCTCGCCCCGGCTGGATCAAGACGATCTTACGTATGGTCACGGTTGATTGCTACCTCGTATTTCAGTGCACCCGCCCGGCATGACCAGGCTCGTGATCGGCACGAATCCAGACAATGAGCTCCAAGGCATCCAGAGCGGAGGCCCGAAGGACCGTAGTCGAAGGATGCCGTCCGTGCAGGCGCCCTTCGACTGCGTGCGGCGCCCGGGCGCCGCCCTCCGCTCAGGATGCCTGCACGCCCTCGCTCATCCGAATCTGCCGCCTATTCGGCCTCGCCCTTGAGTTTCGCTGCGTTGTAATTGCCGTACGATCGGAAGGGCTGCGGCTTCCACCAGGCCCACTCCGTACAGGTGTTGCAGGGCGAAACGTCCTTGAGGTCGCCCTCGACGTGCAGCCGGCGCAGCTCCTGCATCTTGGGGCCGTTCCAGTTCTTCAGCACCCGCACCACGCCGTCTTCGCTGCGCACGTTGCCCAGGTCGTACTGGAGGTTGAAGTCCCGGTCGCACATGGCGATCCGGCCGTCCCAGTAGATGTGGGTGTGGTACCACAGGTTCGGACAGGCATAGCGTTTCTGGGGCAGACGCGCATCCTCGGACCGCAGTGCGTTGATATCTTCGACCTGCCCCCCCCACGAATCGAACGGTTTCACGTTGATCCGGTTGACGCCCGGCAGCTTCCACGCCGCAACGAACTCGTCCACCTCGCCCACCGTCTTCTCCATCTCGATGATCTGGAGGTTCACGAAGGGCCCCTGATAGCCGCCGTCCTGCTTCAGTTCGATGAAGCGGCGGATGTTTGCGTTGGTCTTCTCGTAATCGGCGTTGACGCGGATCAGCTCGTACGTCTCGGGGCGCATGCCGTCCAGGCACAGGTAGATGGCGCCCAACCCCGCATCGAGGATGCGCTTGGAGCGGTCCTCGGTGAGCAGCGTTGCGTTGGTGCTGATCTCGCTGCGCAGGCCCTTGCGGTGGCAGTACTCGATCATGTCGAATATCTTCGGGTGCATCAATGGCTCGCCCCAGATGTGCAGGGTCGTCGCCTGCACCCACGGGGCCATCTCGTCCACGATGCTCTTGAAGAGCTCCCATTCCATGAAGCCCTTCTTGCGGACCTGTTCCTTGCGCCCAGTGGGGCACATGATGCACGAGAGATTGCAGATGTTGGTCGACTCGATGTAGAGCCTGTCCGGTGGCGGCACCAGCCGGGTCTGGCCGCTTTCATACGCGAGCCACTTGCCCGGCCGGAACAGCTGGTTGCGCCGCCTGCGCGTGGCCAGCTCGACCTTCTCCAGAAAGCTCAGGCCGCCGTCGGTCGCCGGGCCGTCGATGCCCGCGGCGTCGTGTCCGTTATTCGTACCACTCATCAGCCCCATGCCTCCACTTCGCGCTTGGGCTGCAGCTGGCGAAAGCGCGGGAATAATCCAAGATTCAGGATGGTGCGGCCGGCGCTGTGGATCGGCTCGACCTGCGCCACGCGATAGAGTCGCTCTCCCCACTTCGGGCCGAAGTAGCGCAAGTACTTCCGCTTCTGCTTGCTCTCGAGAAAGCGCTTGCGCGCGATGATAGCCATATGGCTCAGCTCGCCGTCGCTGACGTCGGAGACATTCATGAACGGTGCGATCTCGCTCGTGTAGGAGTTGTAGTAGTAGCTCTTGGTGAAGTCCGCGTTGTACGCGGTCTCCGGGTTGCGATGCACCAGCTCTTCCCACAGCTCCGTGCCCGGCATCGGCGTCGCGATGGAGAACATCGCCTCGCTGAGCCGCAGGCTCGCCGCGAACTCGATCGTCTCGTTCATCGTCTGTTCGTTGTCGCCGGGCAGCCCGAGGATGAAGTAGCCCTTGCTCATGATCCCGGCATCCTCGGTCCACTCGATCGCCTGGCGCACCTGCGACAGGTCGATGTGCTTGGCCGTCTTCTTGAGGATCTCCTCGTTGCCCGACTCGATACCGAAATGGATCTGGCGGCAGCCGGCCTGGTACATCTTCTTCAACAGGTGCGGATTCACCCGATCCACGCGCGCCAGGCAGCGCCACCGGACGTTCAGCTGCTGCTCGATGAAATAATCCAGGATCGCTTCCAGCCGCTTGACGTTGATGGTGAACAGGTCATCCATGAAGTAGAAGTTGCGCGCGCCGTACTTGTCCATGAGATGGCGCAGTTCGGCCACGATGTTCTCCGGGCTGCGCTGGCGGTAGGTGCGACCCACGATGCCCTTGAAACAGAATGAGCATTTGTACGGACATCCCCGGCTGGTCAGCACCGTGATCATCATCTCGCGGTTCGGCGCATAGAGCGGGTACTTGTCCAGCGCGAACAGGTGCCGCGCGGGGAAAGGCAGCTCGTCCAGATCCGGGATCAGCTCGCGCTCGCCCCCGTTGACGACGTTGCCGTCCGCATCCTTATACCAGAGGCCCTTGTTCTCGCCCCAGTTCGTATCGCCCGCTGCCACCTGGCGCAGCCAGTCGCGGAACACGTACTCGCCCTCGCCGTACACCAGGAAGTCGATGTGCGGGTTCTGCAGGGTCAGCTCGGGCAGCGTGGTGGCGTGCGGCCCGCCGATGATGATCGGCACGGGCAGCGCGGCCTTGAGCAGCTCGGTCGCCTCTTCCACGCTCTGATAGGACGTGGTCATGGCAGTGAACGCGATGACGTCAGGCTTCCATGCCACGACTTCGTCGACCTCGACGGAAACGGGCACCTTCGGACGCAGGCCCATGTCGAAGACCGCGGCCTCGTGTCCTTCCTGCTCGGCGATCGCGGCAAGATAGCCCAATCCCAGCGAGGGGTAGGAGTTCACCATCTGGTGCCACTTGGGCCCGACCAACGCTACACGCATGCTGTTATCCTTCCACCGTGCGATTGGGGTCTCAAACCGCAGACTCCATCGCCTTGCGCAGCTCGACCTTCTCGCGGCGCGGCACGATCGTGCGATAGGCCATGCGTGCGTTCCGGCCGAACTTGAGCCAGAAGTCCTTGCGGCGCATGGCCCGCGCGATGTACTTCGGCCGCCAGTAGAACTGCCGGTACGCCTTGCGGTACATCTCCTCCATCAGCTCGGCCGTGAGGTCGCCCATCTCGTAGCGCGCCTTCGCATCGAAGAAAACGTAGTCCTCCCAGTCCTGGACCAGGAAGCGCCCCGCGCTCTTGACCTGCTCGTAGACGATGGTGCCGGGATAGGGGGTCATCATGCTGAAGTTGGCGATCATAGGATCGAGCTCGATCGCGAAATCGATGGTCTTCTGCATGGTCTGGCGCGTGTCGCCCGGCAGCCCGATGATGAAGAAGCCGATCGTCTCGATGCCCGCAGCCTTCGCGTTCTTGAAGGCCTGGCGGATCGTGTCGTGGTCGACGTGCTTGTCGATCTTGATGATCATCTGCTCGTCGCCCGTTTCGACGCCGAACGCAGTGCGCTTCAGGCCGGCCTGCTTGAGCTTGACCAGCATATCATAATCCGCCAGGTTCGCGCGGATGCCGTTGACGAAGATCCACGGCACGTGATTGAGCTGGTCAGCGACCAGCGCATCGGCCAGCTCCACCAGCCGGTTCCTGCGGATGTTGGCGCTGTCGTCCAGCACCCCGATCTCCAGCGCGCCCAGGTCGCGCACCAGGTGGCGCCACTCCTCGATCACGTTCTCGGCGGAGCGGGCGCGCCACTTGATGGGCATGATGCTCTGAGAGCAGAAGGTGCAGCGATAGGGACAGCCGCGGCTCGTCATGATCGAGAAACTGCGCGCACCGTCGACAGCATCGGTCGCGGGCTGCAGATTGGTGTAGCGGTGCATCTTGAACAGATGGTACGCCGGCCAGGGCAGGCTGTCCAGGTCGGCAATCGGCGACGCATCGACGTTGCGATGCAGCTCGCCGTCGGTGGTCTTATAGCTCACGCCCTTGATTTCGCGGAAGAGGTCCAGCGCCGGATCCATCAGCTTCTGAGCAGTGAACTCCGGCTGATCGCGCAGGAACGCATCGACGATGTTGCTGATCTCCAGCCACGGGCCCTCGCCCTCGCCGCGGACGACCATATCCACCTGGGGCTCGCGCACGGATTCGAAGTCCAGGTTTTCCGACACGACGCTGGGATGCGGTCCGCCCAGCACCACGGGGATGTCCATCTCCTCCTTGATCGCGGCCGCGGTGCGCCACGCCTGCTTCACCTGCGGCGTGTTGGTCGTGATGCCGGCCAGGTGCGGCTTGAACTCGCGGAGGAAATCAGTCAGGGACTGGTCCTCGACGTCTGCGTCGTACACGCGCACCTCATCGCCGCGTCGCTCTGAGACGGCGCCCAGGTAGGCTAACGCCAGGTGCGGCGACGTGCGGGTGTCGATCGGCAGACGGAACTTCGGATTGATTAATGCGACGCGCAATGGTACCTCTCTTTATCTTCAATCAACTCTTGATTTTCATAAAATGCAGCGCTGTCTTGAACAGCTCGATCGGGTTGGTGTTTGTTGGGTGCACCCGATGATACATGGCATAGCCCTTGTGCAGCTTGTGGACCCACCAGAACAGCGTGTCGACGACCCTGTTGTGGGGCAGTCGCACCAGGCGGCGGATCGTTCCTTCCAGCCAGGGAAACTCGACGCCGAGCGCAAACAGCCGCTGCAGATGTTCGCGGGCGCGCTTGTCGTCCTCGTCCTCGAAGATCAGGATGGAATGATCCCAGGCCACCTCGCCGATGTCTTCGAAGGTGCCGTCCATCAGCGCGTTCTCTTCGGTGAACTGGCCGAGCTCCGTGCCCGGGTATGGCTGGAACAGAAACGCGTGCGCGTAGCTCATCTGAGCCTGCGCGTTGAGGCGCATCGTGTCCAGGTCATCCTCGAGGGTGGTTGTCGGCAGGCCCAGGATGTTGGTGGCGGTGATGTGAATGCCGGCCGCTCGCACCAGCCTGCCTGCCTCGATGATCTCCTCGCGCGTCATGCGCCGCTTGAGCAACTCGACGCGCACGCGATCGTTCGCGGCCTCGATGCCCATGCTCACCGTGCCGCAGCCCGCGCGCTTGAGCAGCTCGACCTTGTAGGGATCCTTGACAATCAGGTTGGCGCGCACGTTCGCGAAGAAGGGCAGGCCGACTTCCTTCGGCCACTTCTCGGCAAACTCCTCGAGCCAATCGTTGTAGATCACGAACAGGTCGTCGATGAAGATGGCCTGCTCCAACGGCCAGCGCGACCGCACGGCCTTGATCTCCGCGATCACGTCGTCGACGCTGCGCTGTTGCCCGCGCTTCTCCCGCTTGTACAGCTGGTAGTACGCGTGGTTGAAGCAGTAGGTGCACGCATACGGACAGCCGCGCGAGCTGATGAAGTGCTTGATCTTGCTCTGGCCCAGGTGTGGGATCTTGTCGTAGATCAACGCGCGGTCTGGGTGCGGCAGGGCGGACAGCTCGTGGATCAGGGGGCGGGGCAGGTTCTTGATCACCTCACCGTCGACATTGAACCACCAGTTCGGAATGTCGGTCCGGTACGTCCCGTTGCGCGCCGCCAGCGCATTCGCCAGGTCCAGCATGGCGCCTTCGCCCTCGCCGATGCACAATCCATCGACGCCGGGCTCGGAGATCATCTCGGGGAAGAACGTCGGGTGAGGGCCGCCGAACACCGAAACGACCGGCTTCCTGCCCGAACGCTCGCGAAGGGGCGTCACGGCATCCCGAATGCGCAGGTTTAATTCGAAATACGCGCGCTGCGAACCGGTCATCACGCTGTAAGCGGCCACATCGGGCTGGTAATCAGCCGCGAACGCGACCGGATCCTCCATCGAGGAAACTGTCAGGGCGACATCGTGGCCGGCCTGCTTGAGCACGGCCGACATGGACATGATTCCCTGGGGCTCATAGCTGATTTCCTGTTCAACGAAAAGAATCCGCAACCGATCCTCCATAACGGATTGAAGATTGAAGATTGAAGATTGAAGATTGCGGACTTGTCCGCGTACACTCTATCCCCGATCTGCAGCACCGAATTTTCAATCTTCAGTTTTCAATCTTCAATTCAACCCTTGATGACCACGAGCGGCTCGAGCCGCGCGACCACCCGGGCGATGCCGGCAGATTCGACGACCGCGACCACCCGCTCGATGCTCTTGTACGCGGCCGGCGCTTCCTCTGCCAGGCCGGCCAGGCTGCCGGCCCGCACGATGATGCCGTCGCTCTCCAGCTCGCCGCGCAACCGGTCCCCGCGCACCTGGCGCTTCGCCTCCGAGCGGCTGAGCGTGCGACCGGCCCCGTGACAACACGAGCCGAACGTCCGGCGCATCGCCTCCGCGGTCCCTGCCAACACGTACGAAGCTGTGCCCATGCTGCCCGGCACCAGCACCGGCTGGCCAACCGCCCGGTAATCGGACGGCACGTCACCGTGGCCGGGGCCGAAGGCGCGCGTTGCCCCCTTGCGGTGCACGCAGACGCGCTGCGGCTTGCCGCCGACGTCGTGCGTCTCGATCTTGGCCATGTTGTGGGCCACGTCGTAGACCAGGAACAGGTCATGCTGCCTGACCCTGCCGCCCAGCACCTCTTCGAACGCCTCGCGCGCCAGATGCGTCAGCACCTGGCGATTGGCCCAGGCGTAATTCGCTGCGGCATTCATCGCAGCCAGGTAATCCTGGCCCTCCGGCGAGTCCAGCGGGGCACACACGAGCTGGCGGTCGGGCAGTTCAAAGCCGTAGCGTTTACTGGCACGCTGGAACGACGCGATGTAATCGGTGGCAACCTGGTGGCCGAGCCCCCGGCTGCCGCAATGAATCTGCAGGACCGCCTGGCCCACGCGCAGGCCGAACAGATCCGCGGCCTCGGCATCGAAGATGCCGGTGACCACGTCGATCTCGGCGAAATGATTGCCGGAGCCGAGCGTGCCGACCTGGCCCAGGCCGCGCTCCCTGGCGGCATTGCTCACCTTCGCGGGGTCCGCCGCGGCCATGCGGCCCGTCTCTTCCGTGTGCGCCACGTCCTCGGCGTGCCCAAAGCCCTCACGGGCCGCCCAATGGCTGCCATCGCGTAGGATCTCCTCGAGCTCGCTCTTGTTCGTGTGGAGATGGCCCTTGACGCCGACGCCGCTGGGCAGGTGGCGGTACAGGGCATCCGCCAGCTCGCGGAGATGGGGTCGGATCTCTTCGGCATCCAGGTGGCTGCCGAGCAGCCGCACGCCGCAGTTGATGTCGTACCCGACCCCGCCGGGCGACACCACGCCGTGGGGCAGGAGCGTCGCGGCCACGCCGCCGATCGGGAAGCCGTATCCCTGGTGGATGTCGGGCATGGCCATGGCCTGGCCTACCACGCCTGGCAGCGTCGCCGTATTGACGAGCTGCTCCAGCGAGCGGTCGGCGAGCGCGGCCTGCAGGAATCCTTCGTCCGCATAGAAATGCGCGGGAACGCGCATGTCGGGACGAAAATCCTGGGGTATCTCGTACAGGTGCTCGCCCAGCTTGCGCAGGGCAGCACGAGTCACTTGCTTCATCTGATGCCTGCTCCGGGGCGACAACAAGGGCGCCCTGGCAGGCGCCCCGGTGAGCCCAAGATCAGTGGCAGCCGCTGCAGCCGCCGGAACCACACCCCTCGCCCGCAACGAACTTCGGGTTTTCGATGTGGAACCCGCCGCCCTCTTCGCTGTCGAAGAAGTCGATGGTGCTGCCTTCCATGTAGAGCAAGCTCTGCGGATCGATGGTCACGCGCATGCCGTGCTGCGTCACGACCGTGTCGATTTCACGGGGGCTGGGATCGAAGGTCATGCCGTATTGCAGGCCACTGCACCCGCCGCCACTCACGAACACACGCAGGGCATGGGTCTCGTAGATCCCCTTGTCCTTCATGATCTCCGCCAACTTCTCAGCTGCCGCTGCGGTTACCGTGATGACCGCAGTCTCCTCCACAGTTTCTACCGACATGAAAACGTCTCCTTATCTATGAATACCACTTACCCGCCGATCTGACTCATCTCGCGGGACGTGGCAATGTCATTCTCTTCCAGGCGATGGCCCCATGGCTTATGGAAGGCCGCATTGGCCATCAGCCGCCGGAGCGCCTCGAAATCAGCTCCTGCGCGCAACGGGGTCAACAGGTCGACCTCGTCATCCCGCAGCAGGCAGAGCCTCAGCTTGCCATCCGCGGTCAGGCGCAGCCGGTTACAGCCAGCGCAGAACGGCTCGCTCACGCTGCTGATGAATCCCAGCCGCCCCTTTGCCCCGGACAGCCGGTACGCTCGGGCAGGGTCGTGCCCGTTATGCCCGGGCTCCACCTCCAACGGGCCGAGTGCAGCCTCGATAGCCGCCTTCGTCTCGGCCGAAGGCACCACCTGGTCGTGCTGGAAATCTGCCACCGTGCCCAGCGGCATCAGCTCGATGAAACGAATCTCCCAGTCGTTGTCCAGCGACAGGCGAGCCAGGTCCACAACCTCGTCATCGTTGAAGCCGCGCGTCACGACGCAATTCAGCTTCACCGGGCGCAGGCCCGCGCGCTCCGAAGCTGCAATCCCGCGCCAGACATCGTCGACCTCGCCCCGCCGCGTGATCCGCCGAAACTTGTCGGGGTCCAGCGAATCGACGCTGATGTTGACCTGGGCCAGCCCGGCTTGGGCCAGCGGCGCGGCCAGTTGAGCCAGCTTGACGCCATTGGTCGTCATCGCAACGCGCTTGATGCCCGGGATGGCCTTGATCGCCCGGACCAACTCCACCACGCCTCGCCTGACGGTCGGCTCGCCGCCTGTCAGCCGGATCTTGTCCACCCCGAGGCTGGCCCCGACACGCACGAGAGTCAGTATCTCATCGTCCTGCATCAACTGTGAGGCGGGGCGGAACTGAATATCCTCCGGCATGCAGTAAACACAGCGAAGGTTGCAGGCGTCGGTCAGTGACACCCGCAGGTAGTGAAGTCGCCGGCCATAGCTGTCGACCATGACCTTGCCCGGCGCGCCGTTGTTGTGCGGTCCGTTCATGACACCTGTGCCTGCGCCTCAGCGTCCACAACCGCCCTGTGCCCCACCGGCACCGCGTACGAACAGCGGCCCGGCCCAACCGCGCTGTTCAGTTGCAGACGCACGGCCCCCGGCACCAGGCGCCGGATCAGGGCATGGTCCATCTCGCACAACTCCGGATGCTGCTCCGCCACGCCACGGTAAGGACAGTTGCTCGTGTGAATCACGTAGCGGCCGTTCTCCGCTTCCCAGGTGGCGCCAAAACCCTTGTCGGTCAGATAACGCACCACCTCAGACAGGCGCTCCTCCATCGGCTGATCCGGATCGCCGGCCGGCGCGCCGCGCAACATGTGATCCGCCACGCGCGCCAGGATCCCGGACACCGCCTCGGCAGGCATGATGGCCTTGAGCTCGCTCAACACGCTGCTCGCCAGCTGGGCGTTGCGCTGCGGGAATAGCGCAGCCGCGCCCGCCGTCAATCCATACACCAGGCTGGGCCGTCCGACCCCATTCCGCCGCCGCACGCCGATCGTCTGGACGAGGTTCTCGCCGATCAGGATGTCGATGTGATGACGCACCGACACCTGGGCCATCCCAAGTTCATGGGCCAACTCAGCGACGGTGGCAGAGCCAGTCTCTTTGATGATCTCGGTGATGCGACGACGAACCGATTGCACTGTTTCCCCTCTGACAAGAACGCTCACCAGGCGCGCAGGCCGCCTCCGGGTGAGCCAGATGGCGCATCATAGCACAGAGGAGGGCGCCCTGTCAATTACTATGAACAAATTGATACTATTTGTCGGCGCTGCCGTATCGGGCGCGGCAGCGCCGGGGAGGACCCTACCCCATCATCCGCTCGATCTCTTCCTCGACGATGGTTGGCTCGAGCTTCAGGAAGAGCGGCTTGGGCTCGCGCAGGGCCTGGCCCGCGGGCAGGTCGCTGGCGGCCCAGCGGCCGCGCGCCCCCGCGCCATCGTAGCGCAGGGCCAGGTGCGAACGCTCGGACTCGGGCAGCGTTGCGAGGCGCAGCTCGCCAAAAAGCTGATCGTCGTAGCCCAGGTAGGTGTGCAGGTCCTGGCAGGTGAACGGCAGCACCGGCGCCAGGAGCGTCTTCAGCGTGTCGATGACGCGCAAGGCGACGAAGACGCTGGTCGCGGCCGCGGCCGGATCCTGCTTGATCTGCTTCCAGGGCTCCTTGAGGTTCAGGTAGCGGTTGGCCTCGTGCGCCAGGGTCATGGCCTCGTTGAGCGCCTGCTTCAGCTTCACGGCCTCGTAGAGGCCGGTGACGCGCTCGAATGCAGGTTGGATCTGGTCCAGCATGGCCCGATCATCAACGTCGAAGTCGCCCGGCTCGGGCACCCGCCCCTCGAAGCGCTTGTAGGCGAAGCCCAGCACCCGATTGGCCAGGTTGCCCCAGGTCGCCACGAGCTCCTCGTTGTTGCGACGGACGAACTCGTCCCAGGTGAAGTTGACGTCCGTGCTCTCCGGCATGCTGGCCGTCAACGCGTAGCGCCACGGATCGGCCGCGTAGCGCTCCAGCACGTCGCGCATGACGATCATCCAGCGGCGGGACTTGCTCAACTTGCGACCCTCGACGTTCAGGTACTCGTTGGCCGGCACATCGTAAGGCAGGTTCAGGCCGCGATCGTAGCCGATCAACATGCCCGGCCAGATGATCGCGTGGAAGTCGATGTTGTCCTTGCCGATGAAGTAGTAGCTGCGCGCCTCGGGGTCCTGCCACCACTCACGCCACGCCTCGGGCCGCCCCACGACCGCGGCCCACTCCTTGGATGCGGAGAGGTAGCCGATGACCGCATCGTACCAGACGTAGATGCGCTTGCTGTCGAAGCCGGGGAGCGGGATCGGGATGCCCCAGGAGAGGTCGCGCGTGATGGCACGGCCGCGCAACTCGCGGCTGGTCAGGCGGGAGAGCGTGTAGTTCATCACGTTGGGCCGCCAATGGGCCTTCGTTCCATCGCTGACCCAGTCGAGCAGCGGTTGGTTCAGCGCGGCAAGGTCCAGGAAGAAATGCTCGGTCTCCCGCACCTCGATGTTGGCGCGGCCGCAGTACTTGCAGCGCGGGGTGATGAGCTCGATGGCATCGTACGCGCGGCCGCAGTTGTCACACTGGTCGCCGCGTGCGCCGTCAAACCCGCAGTGCGGGCACACGCCCTCGACGTAGCGGTCGGCCAGCCACTTGCTGCAGTCGATGCAGTAGAGCTGGGGCATCGTCGCACGGTAGACCGCCTTCTTCTCCAGGTGCCGGAGGAACATCTCCTGCGTGACGGCCCAGTGGTTCTCCGTGTCGGTCTCGGTGAACAGGTCGAAGCTGATCCCCAACTGCTGCATCATCTGCACGTTGCGCGGATGATAACGATCGACCACCTCGCGCGGCGAGATGCCCTCTTCCTCCGCGCGCACGGTGATCGGCGTGCCATGCGTATCAGAGCCTGACACCATGAGCACATCGTTGCCCGCCAGCCGATGGTAACGCGCAAAGATGTCCGACGGCAGGTAGGCCCCGGCGATGTGACCGATGTGCATGTCGCCGTTGCAGTATGGCCAGGCGACGCTGACGAGAATCTTCTCAGACATGTTACCGCTCCAGTATGAGCATCGCGCCCTCAGCGGGCGTATCCTTAATTATATCACAGCCGCCGCTTGCCCTCTGAAGAGGCAGCCGGGCCGCTCGGCTTGCGACCCAAAATGGCCTCCAGCGCGGCCTTCTGCTCGCTGGCCACGACCGCAAGCACCTCATCGCCCGCCTGAAGCCGGGTGTCGCCGCGGACGGTGATGACATCTTCCTTGCGGATCACGGCCGCCAGCGTACAGTCTTCCGGGAGCTTCAGGTCGCGCACCAGCACGCCGTCCGCCTCCGCGCCGGGCGCGATCTTCTCCTCGACGACCGCCACGGCCCCTCGGCGTAGCTTGAGCAGCGTCATCATGTCGCCCAGCGACATCTCCTCCGCGATCAGCTTGGCCATCAGGTCGGCCTGGTTGAGCGCGACGTCCACGTGGAACTTCTCGTCGAAGAACCATTCGCTGCGCGGGTTATTGATGCGCGCGATCGTGCGGCGGATGCCGTACATCTCCCGGCCCAGGAAACACAACACCAGGTTGTCGGCATCGTTCGCCGTGCAGGCGGCCAGGACGTCGGCCTCCCGAATGCCCGCGGCCTCCAAGACCTGTGGATCGGTCGGATCACCCTGGTAGATCACTTCGGTGGGCAGCTCCTGGTGAATCCGATCGAGCACGTCTTGTCTCCCCTCGATGAGATGCACCTGGTGATCCCCCTGCACCAACATGGTGGCCAACTGTGCGCCCGTGCGCCCGCCGCCCGCAATGATGACAAACATCTCAGCCCTCCCAAACCTCGGCCAGCCGGCCGCGGATGCCCTCGATGCCATCCCGAGTCGCAGCGACGTGGATCACGTCTCCGGTCTCGACTGCCAGCGCGGGCGCAGGCAACACGGCGCGGCCGCCGCGGGACAGTGCAACGGCTTGGCACTGCGCGTTGTGAATGAGCTCGGACATCTGCTTGCCGTGCCATGCAGCCGGCACCGTGAACTCGTAAACCTCGACCTCGCCGTTGCCTGCCGAGAAGACGCTCCGCAGTGCCACGCCGCCCAGGATCTCCTCGATGCGCTGGGTGCCCCACACGCTGGGGCTGACCATCTGGTAGCCGAACGCCTCATGCAGCCCCATCCTGGAGGGCTCATAGCCGCGGACGACGATGTTCTTTGTCTTCCACTCGATCCTGGCAGCGCGCGCCACCACCGCATTGACGGAATCGACGGGCGTGACTGCGGCGAGCGCGTCCGCGGTCTCGATCCCGGCACGCAGCAGCAGATCCCGATTCAACACATCGCCGGACAGCGTCCGGCCCCGGAAATCCGGGGGCAGGTTCTTGAACGCGCTCTGATCCTTATCCAGAACCACCACCGTGTGACCCTGCTGGAACAGATGAAAGGCCAGCTCGGAGCCGATACGGCCGCAGCCAACAACGATGACATTCATAGCTTTCTATCCTTCGAACGAACACTGCATAGGTTGCAGCAAATAAAAAAACCCACCCGCGAAACGGGCAGGCCTTGCCACATGCATCCTGGGTTTCATTATAACGCAGCCCCTTCCCCTGTCAAAAGCGTGAAAGGCGGCGCCTGAGCGTCCAGGATGGGCGCGAATGGACGATCGCGTACTGAATAAGTAAACTTTTTCGTTTATATTATTGACAATACATGGACGGCAGCCGACATGCTGGCCGTCCAAACTCAAACGCAATGCTTTAGGAGGATAGTTTCAATGGCACATCAGTTAGCACCCCTACCCTACGCTTATGACGCGCTCGAACCGTACGTCGACGCGATGACGATGCAGATACATCACGACAAGCACCATGCTGCGTACCTGAACAACCTGAACAAGGCCATCGAAGGCACCGATTGGGAGAACATGCCGGTGGAAGAGTTGCTGACCAAACTCGACCGCGTACCTGAGGCAATCCGTACCACGGTGCGCAACAACGGCGGCGGGTACGTGAATCACAACCTGTTCTGGCAGATCATGGGCCCGAATGGCGGCGGTGCGCCCACGGGCAAGCTGGCCCAGGCCATCGACAAGGCCTTCGGCAGCTTCGATGCCTTCAAGGAGAAGTTCAGCAATGCCGCGGCCACCCGTTTCGGCAGCGGCTGGGCCTGGCTGGTCGTCAAGAGCGATGGCAGCCTGGATGTCTACTCGACCCCCAACCAGGACAGCCCGGTCATGAACGGCGACACCCCGATCCTCGGCCTGGATGTTTGGGAGCATGCCTATTATCTGAAGTATCAGAACCGGCGGCCCGAGTACATCGGCAACTTCTACAACGTGATCAACTGGCAGGCCGTGGCCGACAAATTCGCGCGGCGCTAATCGACTGGCCTGTTATGAACGGCGCGAAACCGATACACCGGTTTCGCGCCTTTTGCGTCCGGTGATGAAATTTTTGAACTTGGGTCATTTTTCCCGTATCCTCGGCGGCCTCCCAGCGTCTCCTTACTCAGAAGCACAACACAGACAACATCGACGGTGACCTGTACGACAGCCTGATGAAGACAGGCCACCTTGGGAGGATAACATGGCGGAGGTTATGCGGGGCCGGCGCGAGCTGGCGAAGCTGGAACGGCGGGAGCGCATCTACGAAGCGGCGCTGAACCTTTTCCGCGAGCAAGGCTACGAGGGCACAACCGTCGACCAGATCACGCGCTACGCGGGCCTGGCAAAGGGCACCTTCTTCAACTACTTCCCGACCAAGGACGCCGTGCTGCGCTACCTCGGCACGCGGGAGATCGGCCGGCTCGGCTCGAACGCACTCAATAACGGCAATGGACGGGGGTCGTCCATCGGCAAGCTCAAGCGGCTGATGGCTGCGCTGGCGGCCAACCTGGAACAGGACCGCGCGCTCGTCTCCCTCATCTTCCGCAAGGGCGTCAGCGCGCCCGACCTGCTGGCGGGCGATGCCGGCGGATTCAGCCTCCAACCCATCGCATCCCTGATGATCCGCCAGGCGCAATACCACGGCGAGGTCAATCCGAACCTGGATCCGGATGGGCTGGCAGCCGCGCTCGACGCGCTTTACCTCCAGCAGCTCGTTCGCTGGTGTGAGAGCAGCAAACCCTACCCCCTGACCGACCGGCTGACGGGCATCGTCGATCTGCTGCTCCTGGGCATCAGCAGTGCGGATCAGGCCAGCTAGAAGGTCCTGTTGGCGATAACCCACTCCCCTGCGTACGCGCACACGGGCCAGGTCGGCTGGACAAGAGACCTGGCCCGTGACTTGTTCAGCGGCCGCGTCCTGCCGTTCACCTGGACGCTGCTGGTCAATCCCGCAGAGGCCGGGCTGCGCACCGCGTACCTCGAACTGGGCGCGCCTGCGCACGCCATTGCGGGCCCCTGGTGGCGCCTGCAGCAGGGGCTGGCCTACCTCCACCGCGAGGCCGTCGAGTCGGCGGATAGGGCACTGGCCGGCGCGGCCTGGTTAGGTCCCCGGCGGCCGGCCGCGCCCGACGGCCTGATCGCGCGGCTGCAGAGCGGCTCGCTCATCAAGCGCTGCCAGGCGCGGCTCGCGGCCGTTCCTGCCGAGGCGCGCAGCACGCAGGCCAGGCTGCTGAAGTGGCTCTCCTTCGTGCGCGGGCTAAGATGGACGCAGGCCGACCTGCTCCAGGTGATGGAGGAGCTCGAGCCGAACGCGCACGCCGCACTGAAGACCTACTTCCTCGCGCGCATGGGGTTGAACGCGGCGGATTGGGCGCTGCAGGCGCGGCTGGCCGGGTGGCTGCCCGGCGATGGCGCCGGCCAGATCGCCGGCCTCTACGGGGGCGTCGAAGAGTTGCCCTCCGCCGCGATGGCAGAAGCGGTGGCCCGCGCGGCCGCGCGGCCCCAAGCCGATCCCGAGCGCGCGGCCGCGCTGATACCCTGGCGCCACCGCGGCCCGGGAGAGATGCGCCCCGATGCGCGGCGATGGGATGCCGCGCCGGACCTGCTCGCCCGGCTGGCCGGGCGCGAGGCACCGCGCTGGACGCAGGCCCGCGCCGCGGAGCAGCGCGGGTTGGCCCTGGCCAGCCTGCGTGGCCGGCTGAGCGCGGAACGGCATCGGGAGCTCGAACGCTCGTTGGGCCAGGTGCACGAGATGATCGTCGCGGCCGATGTCGCGTGGGACGCACTGGCCGCCGTGATGGCCGTTGCACAGCACTGGGCCGCGGCCGCGGCCGGCGAGGCGCTGGCCGCGGGGCTGATTGCGGCGCCCGAAGACGTGTTGTACCTGGAGCTCGAGGAGCTGAAGCAGGTGGCCACGGGCGAATGGCATGCAGGGCGCAGCGCAGCCGCACAACAAGCCGTCGGGCTGCGCAAGGCAGAAGCGGCCGAAGCGCCCGCGGTTGAGGCGCCAGCCGCGGGATCCCCCCGGCCCGTCGTGCTGTACCCTGGCGCGGAGTCGGGCCCGCTCTACCGGGTGGCGCTCGCGGCCGAGCCGCCGCCAGGTGCGCTGTGGTACGCCGAAACCATCGATCCGGGCTGGGCGCCGCTCTGGGGGGACGCAGCCGGCCTGCTGTGCAGCGCCGCAGATCCCTGGGCGCCCGGCTGCATCGCGGCGCGCGCGTTGGGCGTCCCGACGACCATCGCTGCGCCCGCTCCCTGACGACCGATCGCAAGGCACTCTGCGTCTTTTGCCCGATCGTGCGTCGTCTTGTACGATAGGCCTCGTGGAGAAATTGATCGCCGGCGCGGCGCAGATGGGACTCACCCTGACGCCCGCACAGACGGCCGCATTTGCGACCTACCGGGAAGAGCTGCTGGTGTGGAACCGGCAGTTCAATCTCACCGCGATCACGGACCCCGACCAGGTGGTCACGCGGCACTTCCTCGATTCCCTGGCGCTCATCCCGGCCCTGGCCGACCAGGAAGGCATCTCCGTCCCTGCCCTGTTGGCGCGCAACGTGCGCCTGGTCGATGTGGGCGCGGGCGCGGGTTTTCCCGGCCTGCCGCTGCGCCTTGTCTGGCCGCGCGCGCGCGTCTGCCTGATCGAGGCGACGGGCAAGAAGGTGCGCTTCCTCGAACACATCGCGGGCCAGCTGAACCTGGATGACGTGCGCCTGGTGCAGGGCCGGGCGGAAGAACTCGCCTTGAAGGAGCCGCACCGCGCCAGCTACGACCTGGTGTTGGCGCGCGCGGTGGCAACACTGCCTACGTTGGTGGAGTATCTCCTGCCGCTGGCACGCCGCGGCGGCCGCGTGGTGGCCTACAAGGGCTCGGCCGCGCACGAAGAGGCGATGTGCGCGGAACAGGGAATCCGGACGCTGGGCGGCCGCCTGACGAAGCTGATCCCGATCGAGATTCCGGGGCTGGCAGAGACGCGCGTGCTCGTCGTGATCGACAAGATCGCGCAGACGCCGGACAGCTACCCGCGCGGCCGCGGGCTGCCGCGCAAGCATCCCCTGGGCTGCAAGCCCACAGACGACGGTTCGGGCGAGAGCGAAACCCCGGACGTTTAGCCGCCGGCGCCAGGGCGATCGAGGCGGCTCAGCTCAGCTCGGTCAGCCGGCCCGCCGACACGTGATAGCGCCGGCCCTGCGCCAGCAGCTCCTCGCTGAAATCGGACCAGTCCGTGGTCGTCACGAGCGCCTGGTCGACGCCAGCCAGTGCATCGAGCAGCGCGTGGCGCCGCACCTCATCCAGCTCCGACATGACATCGTCCAGCAGAAGCAGCGGGCTTTCCCCGGTAATGCCGCGCATCATCTGCACCTCGGCCAGCCGCGTGGCGAGCGCGGCGGTGCGCTGTTGCCCGCGCGAGCCGTAGGTGCGCAGATCGCGCTCGTCGACCAGGAAGGCCAGGTCGTCCCGGTGGGGACCGGAAAGCGTCACGCCCGCCCCAATGTCGCGGACGCGCTGCGACCGGAGGTGCCCGGCGAACAGCTCCGTGATCTCGGGGACGGGCATGGCCGCGTACGCGGCGCCACTCGCCGGCTCGGGGCGCCTGGAGACCCCGTTGGGGTGCGCCGGGCTGGGGAGATAGGCCAGCGCCAGCCACTCCACCCCGCCCGAAAGCTCGCGGTGCCGGGTGCGGGCGAGCTCGTCCAGGGCCGCGACAGCGACCGCACGCCGGTGTAGCACCCGCGCGCCGTGCTCTGCAAGCTGGTGATCCCAGAACGTCAGCTGGCCCGAGTCGCCACCCTCATCTCGCAGTCGTTTGAGCAGTGTGTTGCGCTGTGAAAGCGCGCGATTGTACGCAGCCAGGCTGCGGCAGTAGTGCGCGTCCACCTGGCACAGCGCGATGTCCAGGTAGCGGCGGCGCTCGCCGGGCGCGCCGGAGACCAGGCTCACGTCCTCGGGCAGAAAAAGCACCACGCGCAGGCGCCCGATCAGGTCCAGGCTGCGCTTGGGCACGCCGTTGATGCGCACCTGCTTGCGCACCTGTGGTCC
Source organism: Anaerolineae bacterium (assembly GCA_040766655.1). Taxonomy (GTDB): domain Bacteria; phylum Chloroflexota; class Anaerolineae; order CG2-30-64-16; family CG2-30-64-16; genus JALOOB01. The sequence goes on along the minus strand of JAXGQB010000027.1, from coordinate 6,623 downwards.
TGCTCCGCCGTTGCTGACCAGCTCCATCACGAGCTCGAGGCGCTCGACGGACTGGCCGTCACCGATCTCGGCGGCAAGGCGGGCGTACGGGAGGGGTCCATCGACGGCCAGCCAGTTGATCAGCTCGCGCTCGGCCACCGCCCGGGGCGATCGGGCGGTGGCCAGGAGATGAATGGCTTCCAACAGGTTGGTCTTGCCCTGCGCGTTCGAGCCCTGGAACACGCTCAGGCGGGCGGGGAAGCTCAGCTCGAGCCGCGCATAGTTGCGGAAATTGGTGATCGAAAGATGATTGAGCCGCACAACGCCCGACTACTTCTGAAGCTGCATGGGCATGATGACGTGCGTGAATTCCTCGGGCCCCGCGCCGACCGGCCGGATGACGCCCGGACGGTCGCTGCGCGTCGTCTCCAGGACGACCTGCGGCGTGTCGATCACGTTCATGACATCCATCAGGTAGCGCACGTTGAAGGCGATCTCCACCGGCGTTCCCTCGACCAGCGCGTCGAGCTCGCTGAAGTTATCGCCCGCTTCCTGTGACGTCGCGCGGATCGCCAGTTGCCCCGGCTCCGTGTCGGTGCCCGGCGTGATGGTGAACACGACGCGATCGTTGGCGTCCCGCGCAAATAGGGATGCGACCTTCAAGGCGCGCAGGAACGCGTCCGTGTCCAACACCGTACGGGTGACACTGCTCTTGGGGATGATGGCGTTGTAGTCCGGGAACTTGGCGTCGATCAGCTGCGAGACGAGGTCCACCTGGTGGAACGCGCCCTTGTCGCCCTCGCCCTTGCCGTGCAGCCGGAACAGGATCTGGTTCCGCGCGCCGGCAACGACGAAATCAACCGGCCGGTCGCCGTCGGACTCGCCGCTGATGCGGCTCACCTCGGCCAGCGAGCGTGCGGGAATGATGATCGACGCGTCCGAGGGCGCGGCGGCCGGCAACATCGTGCGGCGCACGGAAAGTCGGTAGCCATCGGTGGCCGCCAGGGTGAGGCGGTCTCCCTCGAACTTCGCCAGCACGCCCGTCAGCGCGGGCCGGCTGGTGTCCTTCGCGTCCGCCGCGGCGAAGACCACCTGGTCGATGATCTGCCGGATGGTGGCAGGGGGCAGGCCCAGCGGCTGCTCGCCATCTGCGGTGGGGATCAGGGGAAACTCGCTCGCGTCGATCCCCTTGATGTTCGACTCGGACCGGCCGCTCCGCAGGTGCACGCTCATGGTGCGTACGCTCAACTCCATGTCGATGCGACCCGGCTGCATCGAGTTGACCCAATCGGTGAGCAATCGCGCTGGCAGCGTCACCGCGCCGTCGTCCTCGATCTGACCGCCCAGCCAACAGCTCACCCCGACTTCGAGGTTCGTAGCCGCCAGTTTCAACCGGTCGTCGTCAGTGCTGAGCAGGATGTTGCTGAGCACGGGCAGGGTGCTGCGGGACGATACCGCGCGGCCGACGATGGACAGGCCCTTGGCGAGGTTCTCTTGCATGACGGATAGGCGCACGGCGACACCTCCAGAGGTAACAAATCACCTGGCAGGCCAGGGAGGCCCGGCAGGTCCAATCATACGCACATTCAGATAAGGCAGTATAGCACAAAGACGCTGCAAGGGCCAATCATTCGTCTATCATGGACTTCGGCGGAACGCCGGCCTCGGGCACGCGCGCAACACCCACGGGATGGTAATGCACGTGCACGTGGCGCAACAGGTCGATCCTTTCGTACAGCCGGTCCTCGATGGCCGAAGCGATCGAATCGCCCGCCGCAACGGACAGCGATCCGTCAATGCCCGCCGTCACGTTCAGCACCAGGTAGGGGCCGAAACGGTGTGCGAACACCTCCTCGATGCATTCCACCCCGGGGAGGTCGGACAGCGCCTCCTGCACCTGTACGGCCAACTCGTCGCTGGGCACGTTGTCCATCAGGTCGGAGGAGGCGTCGGACAGGATCATCACCCCCGTGCGGAGAATCAGTAGCGCGACCACCGCGCCGGCCAGCGGATCGCCCCAGGGCAGGCCGCTGCGCCCCAGGAAGATGCCCAGGGCCGCGCCAGAGGCGGCAAACACGTCGTTGCGGTGGTCCTTCACCAACGCCGCAACCGCCAGGTTGGCGGTTGCGGTGCTGATGCGACGGGTGTAGACCATGAGGCCGATCTTGACCACGATCGTGCCGAGAGCGATGAAGAAGGCCACCGGCGCTGCGCCTTCGAACGTCCCGTGGCCCGCCCAAAGGGCATACACCTTGTTGACCGCGTCCCAGAAGATTGCGACCGCGGTGGTGATCACGAACGCGCCGACGATCACGGCCGCGATGCTCTCCAGCTGCGCATGGCCGTAGGGATGCTCGCGGTCGGCCGGCTTGCGGGCCAGCTGCATGAAGACGCGCACGACGACGTAGTAGGCCACATCGGATGTGGAGTTTACGCCGTCTGCCAGCAACGCGGGGCTGTTGCCGATGATGCCGAAGGCAACCTTGAATAGCGCGAGCACGACATTGGCCACCAGGCCGATGTTGACCGCCCTGATGCTCAGCGATTGGCGCTCTGAATCGTACATTCAATCATCCTGACAGTCATGGTCCTGGAGCCAGCCGTTGGTCAGCCCGGCAGCCTCGAATGCTGCCAGGGCCGCGTCATACTCCTCCCCGGTGATCTTCCGGCCAAGAACCGGATCGTCAACCGCACGGTAGGTCGGGAAGTACTGGTCCATTACGCTGACGTAGACCTCAGGCGAAAGCTCGGCCGCGATCCATCGCATGATGCCGGCTGTGCCCGCCAGCCCCTCGGGCAGCACGAGATGGCGGATGACCATGCCGCGACGCGCAATCCCGTCCTCGTCGCACTGCAGCGACGACCCCACCTGCCGGTGCATCTCGCGCACCGCCGCCTGGTTGTGGGTCACGTATTTCGGGAACCCCGAGAGCCGCCTCGCCACCGCATCATCCGCGTACTTCATGTCGGGCAGATAGACGTCGATCACGCCGTCGAGCAGGCGCAGTGTCCCGACCTGCTCGTAGCCGCTGGTGTTGTACACCAGCGGAATCCGGAGCCCCCATTCAGCCGCCAGGCTCACCGCGGCCAGGATCTGCGGGACGAAGTGCGTCGGCGTGACGAAGTTGATGTTGTGCACCCCGCGGCGCTGCAGTTCGAGCATCATGCCCGCGAACCGTTCGATCGTCACCTGGTTGCCGTGGGCCAGCTGGCTGATGGAGTAGTTCTGGCAGAAGCGGCAGCGCCCCGTGCATCCGGAGAAGAAGATCGTGCCCGAGCCGCGCGTGCCTGAGATGGGCGGCTCCTCCCAATGGTGCACGCTCCACGAGGCAATCACCGGCGTCGCCCCAACGCGGCAGACGCCAAGCTTGTTCGCCAGCCGGTCCACGCCGCACCGGTGCGGACACAGCTCGCAGTGCGCCAGGGCGGCCATGGCCGCGCGCGCACGGCGGCGCAGCTCCCCGCTGCGATGCAATGCGAGGTAGGACGGCTCCCACTGGTCCGCCTCGCGAACGACCGGCACACGCTGCGTCTCGGCTTCCATCGTCATCTGTTCAGTGCATGGCGCGCACCGGGCAGACGGCTACCGCCACGCAGCCCGGGCCGACGTGCGCCGCTACGACAGGACCGATCTGGGTCCGATGAAGCTGCTCCACGGGCAGCCGATCGCGGAGCGCGGCGGCCAATCCGTCGGCGTCTGCCGCGGCATCGGCATCGAAGATGAGCACCCGCACCGGTTCGCCGGCCGGCATCGCATCGGCCAACTCGCCGAGCATCGCGTCTAGCGCCTTGCGCTTCCCGCGCGCCTTGCTCCACAGCTCGATGCGGCCTTCGTTCAGGCACAGGACCGGCTTGATGCCCAGCAGCGAGCCCACCAGCGCCTGGCTGCCCTTCATCCGGCCGCCCCGATGCAGGTAATCCAGCGTGTCGACGGTGAACAGCACGCGCATCTCTTTGCCCATCGTGCGCGCAACCCGCATGAGTTCCTCTGCCGCCACGCCCTGCGCGGCCAGTTCGCCCACCGTGTAGAGGGTCAGGGCAAGCGCGCCCGAGACGCCCAACGAGTCGACGACCTGGATCCGCTCGCGGGCCGGATGCTCATCCGCGGCGATCTGCGCGTTGTCCACCGTGACGCTGGTGCCCCGCGACATGAAGACGCCCACCACCTCGTCGCCATCGCGCGTCAGCGCATCGTACGCATCGCGGAAGGCAGCGGGCGATACGGCCGCGGTCGTAGGCCAGCCCGCCTTCCGGTCCTTCAGTGCCTCGAACAATTCCTCGGTCGTGATGTCCAACTGCTCCCGGCGATCCTGGCCGGCCAGGTGGAGTGTCAGGGGCAAGACGTGAATGTTGAGTTGATCGATGACAGATGAAGGAAGATAGTGGCTTGAATCCGTAAGAATCCGAACCGTCATGATGACTCCTATGATCAGGATGAGTTCATTGTAGCATCGAATGCGCCATCGGACACAGACGCAGGGCGTGCGTCTGTGGGAATGGACCAGTGCGTGGTCCCTGTGTCCTGTGCCTAGCTGAGTTGGACGAGCGCCATCTTGAGGTACGGCTCGCCCGCGGCGGGATAGTCGAGCGCGGGCTCACGATACACGCCGGCCACCTGGACGCCACGGCCGGCCGCGGCAACGCCCGCCTGCACGCGCTCCCGGAACGCACGCCAGGGCAGCTCGGCGAGGTTGCTGCAGGCGAGCAGCTGGCCGCCCGGCGCCACTACTTTTGCGCCTAATTCCGCGAGGGCCGCATAGTCCCTGGCGGCCGCGAAGCGGCCGTGCTTCGTCCTGGAGAAGCTCGGCGGGTCCAAGATGACGAGGTCGAAGGTTTCACCGCGCCGCGCGAAGCGCGCCAGCCAGTCGAACACGTCGCCGAAGACGAAGTCGCGCGGGTCCGGCTCGAACCCATTGAGCCGGTAGTTGTCCTGGCCCCACGCCAGCACGTTGCGCGAGAGGTCGAGGTTGACGAGCCTGGCCGCGCCGCCGACCGTCGCAGCCAGGCCGAAGCCGCAGGTGTAGGCAAACGTGTTGAGGACCGTCCGCCCCTCCGCCCACGTGCGAACGCGCGCCCGGCTCTCCCGCATGTCGGCGAAGAGGCCGCTGCTCAGGCCCTCCGTGGTGCGGATGAGGTAGGTCAGTCCTTCCTCCCATGCGAGGAAGCCCGCTTCGCTGGAAACCTCCGAGGCGGCCTCGGAGGTTTTTCCCTCCGCGTCCCATTCCCCCAGGTCCGGCCCGTACACGGGCGTTGGCGGCGCCAGGGACGCCATCTCTTCTTCCGGCACCCGGCTGGCCTGCCGGGGCCGATACCGGACGTACACCGAGCTGGCCCCCGCGGCCTGCGCCAGCATGGGGGCCAGCCCATCGGGGATCGGCGCGGGAGGAATCACATCGTCCTCATCGTAGATGCTCGCGACGAGCGCATCGCCGAAGCGATCGACCGTCAATCCGGGCAGCCCGTCCCCCGCGGCATTGACCAGGCGATAGATCGTCGTGCTGGGGTCGGCCGCCAGGGGTGCGCGGCGCTCGACGGCCAGCCGCACCAGGCCGCGCACGACATCCGGCGCCTGCTGCCAGGCCTCGCGGATGGACGCGGGCGGACGCAGCAGCACCGCCAGTGCGGGCTCGGGCACGCCTGCCACGAGGCGATCGAGCGGCGCGGGGAGCGGCGCCCGAAACGTGATGCGCTTTCCCGTCGCGGGATGCGGGATGGTCAGCTCGGCCGCGTGCAGGCAGAGGCGCGGGAAGGCCGCCGCCCGGCCGCCGTACAGCGCATCGCCCAGCACGGGCAGACCGACGTGGGCCAGGTGCAGCCGGATCTGGTGGGTGCGCCCCGTCACGGGGATGGCCTCGATGATGGCGAACGGGAGGCCCTGTCCCTTCCTGCCGATCCATCCGCGATCGATCACACGGCAGCGGGTCCGCGCCCCCTGGCCCGCGGGGTCCTGGCGCGTCGTGATCCTGTAACGGCCGTCGCGGTCCCGCGCGATGGGCGCATCGATCACCGACTCGTCCACCTCGGGCGCGCCCAGGACGGCGGCAAAGTACACCTTGTGCGCCGCGCGGCCCTCGAAGGTTGCGGCCAGGCTCCGATTTGCCTCGGGCCGCACGGAGAAGAGCAGCACGCCGGACGTGTCCGCATCCAGGCGCTGGTGCATCCCGAGCCGCGCGATGCCCTCCTGCCGCTGGACGATGCGCAGGGCATCGCCGGGGTAAGGATCGGACGGCTCCGGCGCGTGGGTCGGGATGCCGGCAGGCTTATCGACGACGATCACGTCGTCGTCCCGGTACAGGACCTTGATCTTCATGATGTTGGCCTCTGAAGACCTCCGAGGTCGTGCCAACCTTCGGTCGGCGTGCCAACCTTCGGTTGACCGGAAACCAGGAGATCCCGGTTGATTCAGGTTACGGCGCCAGGCGGGTCAGGTCGCGCGGGAACAGGGTCGCCAGGCGGATGTTCTCCAGTCCCAACAACTGCATGATGAACCGTTCCAGCCCGATCGCGAAGCCGCCGTGGGGCGGCATACCGTACTTGAACGCCTCGAAGTAGGTCTCGAACGGCCCAAGATCAGTGTATCCGCGCGCGGCCGCGCTGTCCAGGTAGTCCTGGTACAGGTGCAGCCGCTGGCCGCCCGTCACCAG
>JAXGQB010000026.1:0-29466 GCA_040766655.1 Anaerolineae bacterium | reverse complement strand
GAGGCCGCCGGCCGCGTCGATCTCGGCGAGCTCCTGCGCCATCAGGTCGATCGCCTCCTGGCTGACCACGGCCGGCTTGCCCGCGAAGCTCACGATCCGCCGCAGCCCGGGCAGCCACTGCAGCGCGTCCAACACGATCTCGGACATGTCGCAGCGGACAAACAGGTAGGACGGAAAGAGGGACTGATTGCGGCCGCGGGGGCCGGATGCGGGCAGCAGCGGCAGGAAGAACTCGAAGCCCCGGGCTTCGAGCCCGCGCGCCACCTGCGCCTCAGCGTTCGGTTTTGTATAGAGTGCGTACCACGCTTCCGCCATCGTCGGTCCAGTCGTCCCCGGTTGAAGGTCACAGGTTGAAGATTGAAGGTTGCAGGTTGCAGGTTGCAGGTTGAAGGTTCTCCCAATCCCCACTCCCCAATCCCCAATCCCCAGTCCCCACCCATCTTAACACGCCCGCGCAACCCGTGTCAAAGGGGCTTGCAGACCAGGTGCCGGGCACATTGGCGATCCGAAGGATCGCCAATGTGCCCGGCACCCATACACGACGACAGCGCCGGTCTAGCCACTTCTTGACCGAGGCGCGATAATATCAATAGGTAAGTCATCCACTCATTGGAGGTCATCATGATCAAGCGAATCCTGCTCCTGGCGGCCCTGCTCGCGCTGTGCGTGACCCCCCTGGCCGCAGGGGCAGCGAAAAGCTACGATGCCGAGCGCTTCGACGTCGAGTGGCAGCTCACGGAGGGCGGCGTCCTGGAGGTCACCGAGACGGTGGTCTTCCGCTTTGAGGGCGGGCCGTTCACCTATGTCTATCGCGATCTGCCCACGGCCTACGCAGATGGCGTTGAGTTCATCGGGGCGGCGCTGGACGGAACCCCCCTGCCCCAGGGCGCCCAGCCAAACCAGGTGGAGATCGAACGGGGCGATCCCATCGTGGTCACGTGGCACTTCGAGCCCACCAGCGATGCGACGCGCACGTTCCAGCTGCAATACCGCGTCCTGGGCGTGATACGCCAGGAAGGGGGCGCGGACCTCTTCTGGTGGAACGCGCTGCCGACCGAGTACGAGTACACCATCGGGTCGGCCACCGTCCGCCTCAGCTACCCGCCCGCGCTGCAGCCCAGCGGCCCGGCCGAGGTGCGCCGTGGCCAGGCGGAGATAGCCCAGGAGGCCGGACAGGTGACCTGGGTGGCACGGGATCTCAAGCCAGACACACCGCTGACGGTCGCACTGCCCTTCCCGCCGGGCTCCCTCATCTCAGCGCCGCCGGGCTGGCAGGCGCGTGAGGCCGAGGTGCAGCGGAGCGCGCCGCTGTTTGCGGGCGTGCCCGCAGGCCTGCTGGGCGGAGGGCTCGCCGCGCTTGCGGTCCTGTGGGCACGCGGCCGGCGCCCCGAATCGACGGTCCCGCCCGTGGCGGCGCGAGCCTCGACCTTGCCGAGCCACGTCTCGCCGGGGATCGCCGGCGCGCTGGCGGCGGCCAACGGCCAGCCCACCGCCACCCACGCGCTCGGGGTCCTCTTCGACCTGGCGCAGCGCGGGGTGTTGACGATCGAGGATGCTCCCAAACAGCATTGGTATCAAAGCCGCGACTTCCACGTGCGGCTGCTCGACCCTGCGCCCGCGGAGCTGACGCCGTACGAACAGGGCCTGCTCGACCTGATGTTCAGCGACAAGAAGGTTGGCCGCCGGGAGACCATCAAGATGTCCGACCTGGGCTCGCGGCTGCACAGCAAGCTTAAGCAGTATGCCGGGCCGCTCACCGAGACGCTCATCGCCGAGGGACAGATCGATCCGAAGCGCCAGGCGACTGCCAAGCGGTTCACGGTGCTGGGCATCGTCTCCATTCTGATGGCACTGCCCCTGGGCCTGCTGGGTGCGGTGCTGGCCAGCAAGTACGGCGGCTGGCCGTTCCTGCTGGTGGCCGTCGCGTTCATCCTGGGCCTCGTGGCGGTGATCATGGGCAGTGCCTATTCGCCGCTGTCGGACGAGGGCGCGCGTGAGGCGGCGCACTGGCAGAGCTTCCAGAGGTATCTCAGGGACGTCACCCGGGGCCGGGATGCGGCGTGGGATCTGCAGCTCTTCGAGCGCTATCTGCCCTATGCGGCCGCGTTCGGCATGGTGCAGGGGTGGGCCAAGGCGTTTCAGAAGCGCGGCGGCGCCCAGATACCCGCGTGGTTTCGCTATACGGCCGCATCCGGCGACGACGGTTTTGCAGCGTTCATCGCCATGACGTCGGCAACAAACACCGCGGGCGCCACGGCCTCCGGCGGAGGCGGCGGGGGAGCGGGTGGCGGCGGGGGCAGCGGCGCGGGTTAAGCGGCGCGGGTAAGCCCGCAGCCACGCAACTGGTTCCACCTTCAGGTGCCCGGCACATGCGATCCTTCGGATCATTGAAGTGCCGGGCACCGCTGCAAGCCGAAAGAGTGCTATAATCGCCGCATGCGCGTGCTGCTTCTCTCACCGTACGGGGCCAAGGTCAACCCCTACATCGGGCTGTTCCGTGATGGCCTTGCCGCGGCAGGCGCGCAGGTGGAGGAAAGCCGCGCGCTGGCGCCCGGCCAGCTCAGCGGATCTGCACGGCCCGACGTCGTCCACCTGCACTGGCTGGAAGGCCTGAACCTCCCCCAGCCCGTGCGCATGCGCGGCGCACGCCGGCTGCTCAACGCGCGCGCGGTATACGAAGTGCGCCGCGGGGTGCGGCTGGCCCGCCTCCTCCGGCAACTGCTGGCATTCCAGGCGGGCGGCGGCTGCGTGGCCACCACGGTGCACAATCTCGATCCGCACGAGGGCGGCGGGCTGGCCGACCGCTGGGCGCTGGCCGCCCTGTTGCGCCGCGGCCAGGTGGTGCACGTGCACGATGCGTCCACTGCGGCCGAGATCGAGCGTCGATTCGGCAGACGCACCGGCGTCGCCGTCATCCCCCACGGCCACTACCTGGCCGCATACCCCAACGAGGTGGGCCGGGAGGCCGCGCGTGACCGGCTCGGACTGCCTCCCGACGCGTTCGTCTACGTCTGCCTCGGCCTGCTGCGACCGTACAAGGGCCTGGAGGAGCTGTTGCCCGCGTTCCGGCAGCTGGAAGGCGAGAAGCTCCGCCTCCTGGTGGCGGGCCGGCCGAAGTCCGTATCCTACGCCGAGCGGCTCGCAGCGCTGGCGGAGGGGGACGCACGCATCCGGCTGGACCCCCGCTTCGTCCCGGTGGACGAGGTGCAGCACTACCTCAACGCGGCCGACATCGCGGTCCTGCCCTATCGCCAGATCACGACCTCCGGCGCGGCGCTGCTGGCCTTCTCCTTCGGACTGCCCGTCATTGCGCCGGCCATCGGCGCGTTCCCCAATCTGGTTGCGCCGGAGAGGGGCATCCTGTACGAGCTGGGCCAGCTCCCGCAGGCGATGGCGGCCGCGCCCGTGCGGTCATGGACGGCCGAGCGCGCGGCGATCCGGGCGTGGGTCCGTCGTTTCGACTGGAACGAGATCGGCCGGCGCCTGGTGGCAGCGTATCGCAACACGCAGTTGGCATGATGCCGCCCTTTTTGGCCACTCAGTGGTATAATGCGATCGATTCGTTCGCATCACAAGGAGGTCAGGATGTTCGTCAAGGACCAGATGTCGCCTCATCCGTTCACCACGACCCCAGACAGCTCGATTCTGGCGGCCCAGCGCCTGATGAAAGAAAACAACATCCGGCATCTTCCCGTGGTCAATGCGGCCGGTGAGTTATTGGGCCTGCTGACGCGCACCACGCTCGAGGAGGTGCTGCCCTCGAAGCTCACCACCCTCTCGGTGTTCGAGCTGCAATATCAGCTCGACAAGATCAAGGTGCGCGATGCCATGCTGCGCCAGGTCATCACCACGACCGAAGACGTGCCGATCGAGCGCGCGGCCCGCATCATGTGGGAGAACAAAATCGGCTGCCTGCCCGTCATGCGCGGCAAGCGCCTGGTCGGCATCGTCACGGACCACGATCTCATCGATCACATGCTCGACCTGCTGGGTGCGCGCGAGCCAGGCATCCGCCTGACCGTGCAGACGCCCGACGAACCGGGGGAGATTGCGAAGATCACGACGGCCATCGCGCAAGCAGGGGGCGACATCACCGCGCTGGGCGCCTATCCGGCGCCCGATCCGCTGGCATGGTGGATGCTCCTGAAGGTGCGGTACGCCGAACAAGAGGCCCTGGTCGCGGCCATCAATGCCCTGCCGGGCATCAAAGTGCTCGACGTGCGAACCGACTGAACCTGCGGCGGCCGCAGGCCCCACAACGGGTGGCCAGCGGGGCCGCTTTCCCCGATCGAAACAGCGACGGACATGCAAAGGAGGCCAGGCGTACACACGCCTGACCTCCCGAAGTGAGCGCGCAGGGAATCGAACCCTGAACCCGCGGCTTAAAAGGCCGCTGCTCTGCCAATTGAGCTACGCGCCCGGACAGCCGCGATTCTAGCACAGGTGCTGCTGCCCGCAAAACAGCGGCGCGGCAACCCCTCTAGCCGAAGTACTTCCCCGCCTCTCCCGGCGCCCACTGATCCAACAGCGTGCGTGGTATCCCGTTCTGCTGCGCGATGCGGCCGTAGATCGCCGCGCTCGTGCGCGGGGTCCGCTCGCCCGTCTCGGGATCCAGCTCGATCAGCCCGAAGCGCAGGTTCCACCCCTCGGCCCACTCGAAGTTGTCTACCAGCGTCCAGTGATAGTACCCGCGGACATCCGCGCCTTCCTGCATGGCGCGCCACACCTCGGCGAGGTAGGTGGTCAGCACGTAGGGCCGGTACGCATCGTTCCGATCCGGGACGCCGTTCTCCGTGATGTAGATGGGCCTGCCGTATGCCTGCAGCTTCTTCAGGGCCAGGTACATCCCCTCGGGGTAGATCTCGCCGAACGGCCGCCCGTCTGCCGTGCGTTCGTAGAGCGCCAGGTCGGGCCGGAACGTCTGCCGCATGAAGAGCATGCCCGGCTGCTTCCGGTCGAACGTGACGTGCGCGGTGGAGTAGTAGTTGAGGCCGATGTAGTCGCTCGTGTCGATGAGATGCGAGACGACCTGGCCCACGCCCACGAGCGGCCCCAGCTTGCCCTCCGTGATCGCGTCCAACGTCGAGCGGTTGGCGATCTGATCGTAGAGCGCGGCCGCGCGGCGGTCCAGCGCGTTGCGGGGGTCGTTGGGCAGGAAATAGCGCATGTGATGCGCCAGGCCGACCACCGCATCGGTCTGGATGCGATGGATCGTCCGATAGGCGCGGCCGTGGGCCAGGAGCATGTTGCGCAGCACGGTCAACGCGCGGCGCAGCTGCCTGACCCCGGGCGGGAAGTTGCCGTCCAGGAAGCCGGAGTACGCGTAGACGATCGGCTCGTTGATCGTGCACCAGAAGTTCACCTGGTCGCCGAGCGCATCGATCACGCGCTCGGTGAAGCGTGAGAAGTAGTCCCCAATCAACGGATTCTCCCAGCCTCCCAGGGGGGCCAGCCAGAGCGGGTCAGTGAAGTGGTGCAGCGTGATCATGGGGCGGAGCCCCCGCTCGCGCAGCAGGGCGATCATCTCTGCGTACCTGCGCAACGCGGCCCCGTCGAAGTTCCCCGGCTCCGGCTCGATCCGGCTCCACTCGACCGAGAGACGCAGCGTGTTCAGCCCCATCTCGGCCGCGCGGTCGAAATCGGCCGCGGCGGTCGCCAGGTCCCACCAGTTGGTCGCCGGGCCGGCCTTCTGGTCCTCGAAGATGCGGCCGGGTTCCTGCTCCCAGGCAGACCAGTTGTTGGCGCCGTTGCCGCCCTCGTTCTGATGCGCGGCCGTCGCCGCACCCCACAAAAAACCCTCGGGAAACCGTAAGATCGTTCTGTCAGCCATCAAATCTCTCCGCGTGAGCGGGCGGGGGCAGTTGGTGGAAGTCAGTGCTTCGCCGCTGACCTCCACTAGATGCCTGCACCCGCTCGGAAAGGTGACTCAAAGCGCTAGGATTGGTCGAACCGGATCCAGATCTGGCCCTGGTCAGCGGGCACATCGAACTCGACGTCGCGGCTGTCCCGCTCGCCGTTGCCGTCCAGCACCCACATCCGGTAATGGCCCGCCACGGTGTTGCCCGGCACCTTGTCCACACCCATGGTGTACTCGTAGTTGTAGGGGCCCAGCGGGCCCTGGCTGGCATTGCCGGTAAAGCTGCGGACGCTGTCAGAGACGGGAAGCTTGACGCCATCCTTCTCGAGCCAGACAAAGTAGAGGCCCTGCAGCTCGTTCCGCCCGCCGTGGATGAACAGGAACTGCAGCTTGAGTTCCAGGCCGCCATTCGCGGCGAATTGCGGTCCGCCCGTGACGCGCCACTTGCAGCCGTCACCGCCGATGTTTGCGCAGGGATCTGGCGCCGCAGGCGGCGGTGGAACGGCAGTCGGCTGGACGGGCGCCCTGGTCGCAGGCGGCCGCGTTGCAGTCGGCGGCACAGGGGTGGCGGTCGGCGGCTCCGGCGTCGCTGTCGGCGGCTCCGGCGTTGCGGTCGGCGGTTCAAGTGTGGGCACCGGCGTCTCGGTGGCCGTCGGCGGCACCTCGGTGGGCGTCGCTGTCGGCGGGGCCGGCGTGAAGGTCGGCATCTTGGTCTTGGTCGGTGTCGCGGTGGGCGCCGGCGTGCTGAGCGCACAACCGCTCAGGACCAGCAGCGATAACACCAGGCTGACCCCGCCGGCGATGCGCCAGAAACGAAATCTTGCCCGACGCCTGTTTAGCTGACGATTCATTGATTCCTCATCTCGTTTCAGTTGGCAGGCTCGTTGTCCTGCACGCCGTTGGGCAGCGCGCTCGCGGCCCAGTGCTGCAGCGTCACGCCTGCGTCGCGCAGGAACGCCACCGCGTTCTCATCGGGATAGTGGCCGCCGTACACCACCCGCGTGATGCCTGCATTGATGATCATCTTGGCGCAGGTCAGGCAGGGCTGGTGCGTGACGTAGATCGTGCTGCCGGCCACGCTGACGCCGTGCAGCGCGGCCTGGATGATCGCGTTCTGCTCCGCGTGCAAGGTGCGCACGCAGTGGCCTGCGATCATCAGGTGGCCGATCTCGTCACAATGAGGCAGGCCGGCCGGCGCGCCGTTGTACCCGGTGGTGAGGATGCGCCGGTCCTTGACGATGGTGGCGCCGACGCGCGCACGGTCGCACGTGCTGCGCTTCGCCACCTGGAACGTAATGCTCATGAAGTAGTCGTCCCACGAGGGGCGGGTGCTTCGCTCGTCCATCAACCCGTCCCAAACTGCCGGTCACCGGCATCGCCGAGGCCGGGCATAATGTAGCCGATCTCATTGAGCCGCTCGTCCAGCGCGGCCAGGTGGATAGCGACGTCGGGATGCGCGGTGTGCAGCCGCTCCAGGCCCTCCGGCGCGCCGATGATCCCCACGTACTTGATCCGCTGCGCGCCCCACTTCTTGAGGATGTCCACCGTGGCCGACGCCGAGCCTCCCGTGGCCAACATCGGGTCCAGGACCATGCACACCTGGACCGTGGGCGCAATCGGCAGCTTGTTGTAGTACTGCACGGGCCGGAGCGTCTGCTCGTCGCGGAAGAGGCCGATGTGCCAAACCTCCGCGCCGGGCATCATCTCCCAGATGCCCTCCACCATGCCGAGTCCCGCACGCAGGACCGGCACGAGGCCGATCGTCTCGGTCAGCTCCCGGCATTGCGCCGTTGCCAACGGCGTTTCCACCGCCTTGTCCCTCAGGCGCAGGTCGGCGGTGGCCTCATAGGCCAGCAGAATCGAAATCTCGCGGATCAGCTCGCGGAACTTCTTGGGCTCGATGCGCTTGTCTCGCAGGATCGACAGCTTGTGCTGAATCAACGGGTGGTCGGACACGAACACGTTCTCGGATAGCTTGGTCACAGTGCCTCCTGGCTTGGTAAGATGACCTCATTTAAAGAAAAAACGGGTTGAGCCTCCCCCCGAGGGGGCAAACTCAACCCGTTGTGTGCGGGCCAGCGCCCGGCGCCGGCCCTTCGCACTGACAATCATGTGTTACTCGATCTCTTGCTGGTCGCGCGGCATCATCCCGCGTTTGATCAACTTCTCGACTTCCGCCTGGCAGGTGACGCACAACGTCGCATCAGGGCGTACCTCGAGCCGCTCCGTCGGGATCTCCTTGCCACAGCGCTCGCACGTGCCGTACCGACCCTTGTCGATCGAGCGCAGCGCGGCCGCGACGCGGGCATACCGGCCCTCCAGTTGGCTGACGAGGGCGACGTTCTTCTCGCGCTCGATCAGGTCTGGATCCCCCTCCTCGGCGTCGACGTCGACTTCTACTTTCAACGCCTCTCGCAGTCGCTCGATCTCGCCCGCAATACGCTGCTGTTCTTCAGCAAGCTTGTGGCGCTCACGCGCGATCACCTGTTGTCGAGTTGGCATGGCAAGGCACCCTCCGGGAAAAAGCTGGCCTGTTATACCATGGATTATCACGCACGTCAACGCGCGCCGGTGCCCTTTCTGCGCGATCGCGCATTTGACACCCCTTTTGACCTGTGTTAGAGTGCCGGGGCTTTTGTAAGGAAAAACACATGCCGTCAAATTCCGCCCAGGTCCTGGCTCTTATTAGCGGGCTCCTCATTATTGAGGAGCCAATTCCGCTTGGGAGGACCTGCTAGGCCGAATCAGGGCCAACGTAGAACCTGAAACCCCCGCAAAGAGGGCCTCCCGGACTGGGAGGCTCTTTCTTTTTGCGGACATGCCGCTGCCGGCAGACACCTTGGCAATGAAGCCCCTTCCGTCACCGCTCACGGTGTACGGCAGGGGCTATTTATTCCAGGCACTTATCATGGGAGGACTTCGATGCAACGAACTGGCGCCCAGATCATCTGGGAGAGTCTCCTGCGCGAGGGAGTAAACGTCGTCTTCGGCTATCCGGGCGGCTCGATCATGCCCGCGTACGATGCCCTGCTCGACTACCCCGTCCACCACGTCCTCGTCCGCCACGAAGAAAACGCGGCCTTCGCCGCCGACGGCTTCGCCCGTGCATCGGGCAAGGTTGGCGTCTGCATGTCCACATCGGGGCCAGGCGCCACCAACCTCGTCACCGGGCTGGCGAACGCGATGATGGACTCCATCCCCCTGGTGGCCATCAGCGGGCAGGTCAACTCGCCCTTTGTCGGCACCGATGCGTTCCAGGAAACGGACGTCACCGGGGTCACGCTGCCGATCACAAAGCACAACTACCTGGTCAAGGACGTCGCGGAGCTGCCGCTGGCCCTCAAGGAGGCCTTCCACATCGCCCGTTCGGGCCGGCCCGGTCCGGTGCTGGTGGACGTGTGCAAGGATGTGCAGTTCAAGTCGACCGAGTTCGATTACGACGCCATCCCACTGCGGCTGCCGGGCTATCGCCCCACACGGCGCGGACGCGACGAGCAGATCCGCCGGGCCGCAGCCCTCATCAACACCGCGCAGCGCCCCGTCATTCTCGCGGGACACGGCATCATCCTGTCCCAGGCAGACGAACAACTCCTCAGCCTCGCGGAGCGGGGCCAGATTCCGGTCTCCACAACGCTGCTGGGCATCGGCAGCATGCCCGAGTCGCACCCCCTCAACCTCCGCATGATGGGCATGCACGGAGAGGCGTTCGTCAACCATGCCATCCACAACGCCGACCTCCTCATAGCGCTGGGCATGCGCTTCGATGACCGCGTCACCGGCAACCTGGCCACCTACGCGCGGGGCGCAAGCGTGATCCACGTGGACATCGACCCGGCCGAGATCGGCAAGAACGTCACGGTCGATGTCGGCATCGTGGGCGACCTCAAGGAAGTGCTGACACAGCTGCTCTCCCACATCGAGCCGCGGGATCGCCAGGCATGGTTCGACCAGATCGAGTCCTGGCGCCAGGACTCGGCCTCCCGCGACATCCTGACGAACGGCCACGACCGCGCGCCCCACGTCCCCTACGTGGTCGACGCGATCCGCCGCGCCACGGAGGCGTCGCCGACCACCATCGTGTCCGATGTCGGCCAGCACCAGATGTGGACCGCCCAGTACTACCGGCATAACCAGCCCAACCGGTTCTTCACCTCCGGCGGGCTTGGGTCCATGGGCTATGGCCTCCCCGCGGCGATCGGCGTGCAGTTCGCCCGGCCGGACGAAGAGGTGTGGGTCGTAGTGGGTGACGGCGGCTTCCAGATGAGCGTTCCGGAGCTGGCCACGGTGGCCCAGGAGGGCCTGGGCGTCAAGATCGCCGTGATGCGCAACGGCTACCTGGGCATGGTTCGCCAGTGGCAGGAGCTGATCCACGGCAAACGCTACTCGGAAGTGGCGATCAAGGCGCCGGATCTGCTGAAACTGGCGGATGCCTACGGCATCGTCGGGATGCGGGCCACCAAGCGCTCCGAGGTCCACGACGTCATCGCCGAGGCGCGCTCCTTCGCCGGCCCGGTGCTGATGGACTTCGTCGTCGAGGAAGAGGAGAACGTCTACCCCATGGTTGCGCCCGGCAAGGCGTTGAACGATATGCTGCGCCGTCCGGTGGACGAGCGCATCGCTGCAGGAAGGTGAATCCCATGGCCTACATCGACCGAACCACCGCAACCCACCAGGCGCCGCACGTGCTCATGGCCCTGGTGGAGAACAAACCGGGCGTGCTGACCCGCGTGGCGAGCCTGTTCCGCCGCCGCGGGTTCAACATCGAGAGCCTCACGGTGGGCCATACCGATTCGCCCGAGATCTCGCGCATGACCATCGTCGTCGACGCGAACCGGACCGACGCCGCGTCGGTGCAGCACAACCTGTTCAAGCTGGTCAACGTGATCGACGTGCAGGACATCACGCACCAGCCGGCCGTCATACGTGACCTGGCCCTGATCAAGGTCAAGGTCGATCAGCAGTCCCGCTTCGAGGTCGTCCAGCTGGCCGACATCTACCGGGCCAAGGTCGTCGACGTGTGCCCCGATTCCATGATCCTCGAGGTCACGGGGCCGGAGTCGAAGATCAACTCCATCGCGGAAATGCTCCAGCCCTACGGGATCCTGGAGATGGTGCGCACCGGGCTGGTCGCGATGGTGCGCGGGTCGGGCCACTTCTCCGGCATGCCGCCGGAGAGAGTGATGGACGACGATGATGACGAGGATGCAGCGCCGGACCCGGCCGTGCCGGGAAATGGCTATTCATCAGAAACACCAATCACCACACGAACACTAGGCATGTAAGGGAGAACATCAACGTGGCCAACATTTACTACGACAAAGATGCGGACATGAGCCGGCTGGCGGGCAAGAAGGTCGCCATCATCGGCTTCGGCAGCCAGGGACACGCGCACGCGCTGAACCTGCACGATTCGGGCGTGGACGTGGTCGTCGGCCTCTATGCGGGCAGCAAGTCATGGTCCAAGGTGGAGGCCGCCGGGCTGCAGCCGATGACCGTGGCGGACGCAACACGGGCCGCAGACGTCATCATGGTTCTGACGCCGGACGTCGGCCAGGGGCCGCTCTATCGCGAGGAGATCCAGCCCAATCTGGCGCCCGGCAAGACCCTCATGTTCGCGCACGGCTTCAACGTCCGGTTCGGCCAGGTCGTGCCGCCTCCCGATGTCGATGTCTCCATGATTGCCCCCAAGGGGCCCGGCCATCGCGTACGCGAGACGTACCTGGCCGGCCAGGGTGTGCCCGCGCTGCTGGCGGTCTACCAGGATGCCACCGGCAACGCGAAGGCCAATGCGCTGGCGTACGCCAGCGCGCTCGGTGCAGGGCGGGCCGGCGTGCTGGAAACCACCTTCGCGGAAGAGACCGAGACCGACCTGTTCGGCGAGCAGGCGGTGCTGTGCGGCGGCGTCTCCAACCTGATGAAGGCCGGCTTCGAGACACTGGTGGAAGCGGGCTATCAGCCAGAGATCGCCTACTTCGAGTGCATCCACGAGATGAAGCTGATCGTCGACCTGATCTACCAGGGCGGCCTCTCCTACATGCGCTACTCCGTCAGCGACACGGCCGAGCACGGCGACTACCGCTCGGGCCCGCGCATCGTGGACGACCGGACGCGCGCGGAGATGAAAAAGCTTCTCTCCGAGATCCAGGGCGGCGCGTACGCGGAGGAGTGGCTGGACGAGAACGCGGCCGGCCGGCCGGTCTTCAACCGGGTCCGCGCGGAAGAGATGGACAGCCAGGTGGAGCAGGTCGGCCGCGAGCTGCGGCGCATGATGCCGTGGCTGAACCCGAAGGAAGTGAAGCCCGGCGAGGGCGGGGCGTAACGATTGAAGATTGAAGATTGAAGATTGAAGATTGCGGGTTGAAGGTTGCAGGTTGAAGGTTGCAGGTTGAAGGTTGCAGGTTGAGGGTTGCAGGTTGAAGGTGAGCGGTTCAGAGGTGGGCGACAGCAGGCATCCTGAGCGGCGTTCCGCCCGCGGTGCGGGCGGAACAGAGTCGAAGGACGCCTGCGGACGGAACGCAATCGTAGGGGCGGTCCTGCGTGACCGCCCTGCACGGAGAAAGGCATCATGACAGATAAGGTTCGCATTTTCGACACAACGCTGCGCGACGGCGAACAATCGCCCGGCGCAACGCTCAACATCGACGAGAAGCTGGAGATCGCACTGCACCTGGCGCGCATGGGCGTCGACGTCATCGAGGCAGGGTTCCCGATCGCATCCCCCGGCGACTTCGAAGCCGTGCGCCGCGTCGCGATGGAGGTGGGCGCGGGAGACGGTGCGCCCATCATCGCGGGCCTGGCGCGGGCCGCTCGGCCGGACATCGAGCGCGCGTGGGAGGCGGTCAAACACGCACGCAAGCCGCGCATCCACACCTTCCTCGCCACCTCCGATATCCATCTGCAGCATAAGCTGCGCATCAGCCGCGAGGAATGCCTCAGTCGCGTCGCCGAGATGGTCGCGTACGCGGCCAGTCTGTGTCCCGACGTGGAATTCTCGCCGGAGGATGCCGGCCGCTCCGACCCGGAGTTCCTCTACCAGGTGTTGGACGTCGCCATCAAAGCCGGCGCGGGCACGCTGAACATACCCGATACGGTCGGCTACACCACGCCCGCGGAGTTCGGCGCGCTGATCGCGGGCATCCGGGAGCACGTGCCCGGCGCGAAGGACGTCATCATCTCCGCCCACTGCCACAACGACCTGGGGCTGGCCACGGCGAACACGCTGGCCGCGGTGCAGAACGGCGCGCGGCAGGTCGAGGTGACCGTGAATGGCATCGGCGAGCGCGCCGGCAACACGTCCATGGAAGAGGTCGTCATGGCGCTGCACACCCGGCCCACGGTATTCGGCGTCGGGACCGGCATCGATACCACGCAGATTGCCCGCATCAGCCGGCTGGTCAGCGCGTACACCGGCATTCCCGTGCAGCCCAACAAGGCCATCGTGGGCGCCAATGCGTTCGCGCACGAGGCGGGCATCCACCAGGACGGCATGCTGAAGAATCCCCTGACCTACGAGATCATGAAGCCGGAGACGATCGGCATCAACGAGAGCCGCCTCGTGCTCGGCAAACACAGCGGCCGCCATGCGTTTCAGTCCAAGGTTGCCGAGTTGGGCTACGACCTCACGCCCGAGCAACTGAACCAGGTCTTCGGGCGCTTCAAGGACCTGTGCGACAAGAAGAAGGTCGTCTCGGACCCCGACATCGAGGCGATCGTCAACGACGAGGTCTACCAGCCGCAGGAGCTGTGGCGCCTGCTGCACGTGCAGATCTCCTGTGGCAGCGGCCTGCGCCCCACCGCGACCGTGACGCTGCGCGGGCCTGACGGCATGACCCGCGAGGACGCGGCGCTGGGCTCGGGGCCGGTGGACGCGGTCTACCGGGCCATCAACCGCATCACCCAGGTGCCCAACGTGTTGACCGAGTTCAGCATCAAGGCGGTGACCGAGGGGATCGACGCGGTGGGCGAGGTGACGATCCGCATCGAACCCTCCACCGCCAGCGCAGGCAACGGCGACTTCCTCCGCGGTCCACGCGGACGCACCTACAGCGGGCACGGCGCGGACACCGACATTCTCGTCGCCAGCGCCCGGGCCTACGTCAGCGCGCTGAACAAGATGCTGACCGTGATGAAGGGCTAATTGAACCAGGAGCTATCATGCCGAGAACTCTTTTGGACAAGATCTGGGACGATCACGTCGTCATACAGGAACCGGGCAGCCCGGCGGTGCTCTACGTCGACCTGCACCTGGTCCACGAAGTGACCTCGCCCCAGGCATTTCAGACGCTGCGCGAGCGCGGCCTGCCAGTCCGCCGGCCCGATCGGACCGTGGGCACGCTCGATCACAGCATTCCCACGCACGATCCCGCCATCCCGATCGCGGATGCACAGGCCGCACGGCAGCTCGCGCAGATGGAGACGAACTGCCGCGAGTTCGGTATCCCACTCTACACGCCCGCTACGGGCAAGCAGGGCATCGTACACGTCATCGGCCCGGAACAGGGCTGGACCCAACCGGGCATGACCATCGTGTGCGGCGACAGCCACACCGCGACGCACGGGGCGTTCGGCGCGCTGGCCTTCGGCATCGGCACGAGCGAGGTGGGCCACGTCCTGGCCACCCAGTGCCTGCTGCAGAACAAGCCGAGGAGCTACGAGGTGCGCGTCGACGGCCGCCTGCAGCCGGGGGTCTCCGCGAAGGACATCATCCTCGCACTGATCAGCCGCATCGGGGTGGGCGGCGGCACGGGCCACGTCTTCGAGTACGGCGGCGAGGCCATCCGGGCGCTCTCCATGGAAGAGCGCATGACGGTGTGCAACATGAGCATCGAGGGCGGCGCGCGCGCCGGCCTGGTCGCGCCCGACGACGTCACGTTCGAGTACCTCGCGGGCCGGCCGCACGCGCCGCAGGGCGCGGATTGGGAAGCGGCGGTGGCACGCTGGCGCGACCTGCCGTCCGATGACGGTGCGGCGTACGACCAGCGCATCGTCCTGGACGCGAACGTGCTGGAGCCGATGGTCACGTACGGCACCAATCCGGGCATGGGTGCCCCGATCTCGGGGCACGTTCCCGACCCGGCGGCCGCGCCCGATGGCGCGCAGAAGCGCGGCCTCGAAAAGGCGCTGGCCTACATGGGGCTGCGCCCCGGCCAGCCGCTGGCCGGACACCCGATTGACGTCGTCTTCATCGGTAGCTGCACCAACGGCCGCCTGACGGACCTGCGCCAGGCCGCGGGCCTGCTTGGGGGCCGCAAGGTCGCCCCCGGGGTGCGCGTACTGGTAGTCCCTGGCTCGCAGCAGATCAAGGCGCAGGCCGAGGCCGAGCACCTCGACGTCATCTTCAGGGAGGCGGGCTGTGAATGGCGGGAGCCGGGATGCAGCATGTGCATCGCGATGAACGGCGACCAGCTCATGCCCGGACAGGCATCGGTCAGCACCAGCAACCGCAACTTCGAAGGCCGGCAGGGACCCGGCGGCCGGACCTTCCTGGCCAGCCCCCTGACTGCCGCGGCCAGCGCTGTGATGGGCGCACTCACCGACCCCAGGACGATGGTGTAGCATGGAACCGATCAAGACATTCACCAGCCAGGTCGTCCCGCTGCCTGCGGAGAACGTGGACACGGACCAGATCATCCCCGCGCGCTTCCTGAAGACCACGGACCGGGCCGGGCTGGGCGATCATCTCTTCTGCGACTGGCGCTACGACGCGGATGGACAGCCGAAGACAGACTTCATCCTCAACCGGTCCGAGATGCGCGGCCGCACGGTGCTGCTGGCCGGCGATAACTTCGGATGCGGCAGCTCCCGCGAACACGCACCCTGGGCCCTGACCGACTACGGCTTCAAGGCCATCATCAGCACTTCGTTCGCCGACATCTTCCGCAACAACGCGCTCAAGAACGGCCTGCTCCCGATCGTCGTGGATGGGGCCGTCCACCGGCGGCTGTTCGACATGCTGGCCGCGGACGCGGGCGCACTGGTGACGGTCGACCTGGCGGCACAGGCGCTGCGCCTGCCCGACGGCACGACGGTCACCTTCCCCATCGATCCGTTCGCGGCCAACTGCCTGCTGCAGGGGGTGGATGAGCTGGGCTACCTGCTGGGACACCGGGACGCCATCGCTGCCTACGAGGCCGGCCACAGGAGCTAATGCTCATGCACCACTCGGTCTCAATCTACGACACCACGCTGCGCGACGGCGCACAGGGCGAGGGCATCTCCTTCTCGCTGGAGGACAAGCTCAAGGTCGCGCAGCGGTTGGACGCCATCGGCGTGTCCTACATCGAGGGCGGCTGGCCGGGGTCCAACGCGAAGGACCTCGAGTTCTTCCGGCGCATCGCGGACGTGCCGCTCAAGGGGGCGCAGGTCGCAGCGTTCGGCGCCACGCGCCGCGCGGGCGCGGCGTGCGAGACCGACGCGCAGGTGGCGCTGCTCCTCGATGCGCAGACGCCCATCGTGACGCTGGTGGGCAAGAGCTGGGATCTCCACGTCCACCATGTGCTGGAGACGACGCTCGAAGAGAACCTGGCCATGATCGCGGACACCGTACGCTATCTCGTGGCGCGCGGCCGCCGCGTCTTCTACGATGCAGAGCACTTCTTCGACGGCTACAAGGCGAACCCGGAGTACGCGCTCGCGTGCGTGGCCGCGGCCCAGGAGGCCGGCGCGGAGGTCGTGGTGCTCTGCGACACCAACGGCGGCACGATGCCGTGGGAGATCGAGGCGTGCGTCGCGGCCACACGCACGCACCTGGCCGGCCGCACGGCAACACCGGCCGGGCTCGGCATCCACACCCACGACGACAGCGGCCTTGCGGTCGCCAACGCGCTGGCGGCCGTGCGTGCGGGCTGCACGCAGGTGCAGGGAACGATCAACGGCATCGGCGAGCGCGTGGGCAACTGCGACCTCTGCACGGTGATCCCCAACCTCCAGTTGAAGCTGGGGGTGCGCGGCCTGGAAGACGAACAACTCCGGCGGTTGTCGGAGCTGTCGCGCTTCGCGGCCGAGGCGGCCAACGTCGCGGCCGATCCCCGGCAGCCGTACGTCGGAGCGAGCGCATTCGCGCACAAGGGCGGCATCCACGTGGCGGCCGTGATGAAGGTGGCGGACAGCTACCAGCACATCGATCCTGCCCTGGTGGGCAACGAACGCCGCGTCCTGGTGAGCGAGCTCTCCGGCAGGGGCAACCTCGTCTACAAGGCGCAGGAGTACGGGGTGGATGCCAGCAAGGATGAGGTCAGGCAGGTGCTGGGCCAGGTCAAGGAACTTGAGAGCCGCGGCTTCTACTTCGAAGGTGCGGAGGCGTCGGTGGCCCTGATGCTGCACCGCCTGAAGCCCGGCTACCGGCGGCCCTTCGAGCTCATCGACTTCATGGTCGTGGTCGAGCACCGCCAGGGGCGGGGCCTCTTTGCGGAGGCCAATGTCAAGGTTCGGGTGGGCGACGAGATCATGCACACGGTCGCGGAGGGCAACGGTCCGGTCAACGCGCTGGACAAGGCGCTGCGCAAGGCGCTCACGCCGCATTACCCGCACCTGGCCGAGGTGCACCTGGCCGACTACAAGGTGCGCATCCTGGACAGCGAGTCCGCGACGGGCGCGACGACCCGCGTCATCATCGACACGCGCAACGGCCACAGCGCGTGGAGCACGGTGGGCTGCTCGCCCAACATCATCGAGTCCTCGTGGCAGGCGCTGGTCGACAGCATGGAATACGCGCTGCTGCCCAAGTAAGGGTGTGCCAGCAAAGCTGGCCCACGGTTGCAGGTTGCAGGTTACAGGTTATCTGTGACATTGAGTGGAGATAGGAGACACATGCAAGCACACATCACCGTCCTCGGCGGCGACGGCATCGGCCCCGATGTCGCCGCGGAGGGCGTCAAGATCCTGCGCGTCGTGGCCGAGCGGTTCGGCCACGAGTTCCATTTCACCGACTGCCTCATGGGCGGCATCGCCATCGACCACACCGGCACGGCCCTTCCCCCTGAGACGCTGGCCAGCTGCCAGGCGAGCGATGCCGTCCTGCTCGGCGCGGTCGGCGGACCCAAATGGAGCGACCCGCGCGCCCTCGTGCGGCCGGAGCAGGGGCTCCTGGCCCTCCGCGCCGGGCTCGGCCTCTTCGCCAACGTCCGGCCGGTCAAGGTCTATCCCGCGCTCGTCGACGCGTCCACGCTCAAGCGGGAAGTCGTCGAGGGCGTCGACATGGTCATCGTGCGCGAGCTGACCGGCGGCGCGTACTTCGGCCAGCCGCAGGGCGTCTCGGGCGAAGCGCCCCACCGCCACGCCGTCGACACGATGGCATACACCGAGAGCGAGATCGCGCGCCTGATGCGCGTCGCGTTCGACCTGGCGCGGACCCGGCGCAGGAAGGTCGCCTCGGTCGACAAGGCCAACGTCCTCGCGTCCTCCCGCCTCTGGCGCACTGTGGCACACGAGGTCCGCGCGGACTATCCCGACGTGGCGCTGGAGGACGTCCTGGTGGATGCCTGCGCCATGTACCTGGTGCGCACGCCCGCGCACTACGACGTCATCGCCACGGAGAACACCTTCGGCGACATCCTGTCGGACGAGGCGGCGATGCTGGCCGGGAGCATGGGCATGCTGCCCTCCGCGTCGCTCGCGGAGTCCGCGGTGGGCACGGGAAGGCGCCTCGGGCTCTACGAGCCGAGCCACGGCAGCGCGCCCGACATCGCGGGCAAGGGCATCGCCAACCCGTTGGCGACCATCCTCAGCTGCGCGATGCTCCTCCGCTGGTCGCTGGGGCTGAGCGCGGAGGCGGACGCGGTCGAGCGGGGCGTGGAAGCCGTCCTGGCCGACGGGTATCGCTGCCATGATATCATGACCCCCGAGGGCAAGTGCCTCTCCACCGCGGAGATGGGCAGTGCCGTCGGCGAGAAAATCAGGTAAATCAGGCAAATCATGCAAATCAAGGTCGGAGAATGATATGCGATCTGACATGATCAAGAAGGGGTTCGAGCGCGCGCCGCACCGCTCGCTGTTGCGCGCCACCGGCGTCATCCGCGAGGAGGCCGACTTCGACAAGCCGTTCATCGCCATCGCCAACTCGTACACGGACATCGTTCCCGGGCACGTGCACCTCGGCGCGTTCGGCGAAGTGGTGCGCCAGGCGGTCTGGGATGCGGGCGGCGTGCCGTTCATGTTCCACACCATCGGCGTGGACGACGGCATCGCGATGGGCCACGTGGGGATGAAGTACTCCCTGGCCAGCCGCGAACTGATCGCGGATTCGGTCGAGACGGTCGTCGCCGCGCATTGGTTCGACGGCATGGTGTGCATCCCCAACTGCGACAAGATCGTACCCGGCATGCTGATGGCCGCGATGCGGCTCAACATCCCCACGATCTTCGTCAGCGGCGGCCCGATGAAGGCCGGCGTCACGCCTGCGGGCAAGGTGGTGGACCTGATCTCGGTGTTCGAGGGGGTCGGCGAGTACAAGTCGGGCAAGATCGACGCGGAGCAACTGCACGACCTGGAGCAGTTCGGGTGCCCGACGTGCGGCTCGTGCTCCGGCATGTTCACGGCCAACTCGATGAACTGCCTGTGCGAGGCGCTCGGCATGGCGCTGCCGGGCAACGGGACGATCCTGGCCGTGGACCCGCGGCGGGAGGATCTGGCGCGCGCGGCCGCGCGGCAGGTGATGACGCTCATCGACCTCGACCTCAAGCCGCGCGACATCGTGACTGCGGAGTCGATCGACAACGCCTTCGCGCTCGACATGGCCATGGGCGGCTCGACCAACACCGTGCTGCACACCCTGGCCCTGGCGCACGAGGCGGGCGTGGCGTATCCGCTCGCGCGGCTGAACGAAGTGGCGGAGCGGGTGCCCAACATCTGCAAGGTCTCGCCCTCCTCGGCCTACCACCTGGAGGATGTGGATCGGGCAGGCGGCGTGTCCGCGATCCTGTGGGAGCTGTCGAAGCGGCCGGGCGCGCTGCATGCCGATGCGATGACGGTCACCGGCAAGACGCTGCTGGAGAACGTCCGGGGCGCGGAGAGCCTCGACAAGGCGTGCATCCGGCCGCTGGATAATCCCTACAGCGAGCGCGGCGGGCTGGCGATCCTCTTCGGGAACCTGGCGCCCGACGGCGCGGTGATCAAGTCCGCAGGCGTGCTGCCCGAGATGATGCGCCATCGCGGCCCGGCCGTCGTGTTCGACTCGCACGACGAGGCGAACGCGGGCATCCTGTCCGGCAAAGTCAAGGCAGGCGACGTGGTCGTGATCCGCTACGAGGGGCCGAAGGGCGGGCCGGGCATGCAGGAGATGCTCGCGCCCACGTCCAACATCATGGGCATGGGGCTGGGAACGTCGGTCGCGCTCATCACCGACGGCCGGTTCAGCGGGGGCACGCGCGGCGCGTGCATCGGCCACGTCTCACCCGAAGCCGCAACCGGGGGGCCGATCGGCCTGCTCCGGGACGGCGATGTGATCGAGATCGACATCCCCGGTCGCTCGCTGTGCGTCGACCTGCCGGCTGAGGAGCTGGCAAGGCGCAGGGCGGAGTGGCAGGCGCCCCAGCGCGAGTTGAGCCATTGGCTGAAGCGCTACGCGGCGATGGTGACGTCGGGCAGCGAAGGTGCGGTGCTGAAGGTATAAGGCGCCACCCAGGTGCCCGGCGCCCGACCGGCCGGGGACAAGAGTGGAGCACCCTGAGCGGAGCGACCGCAGGGAGCGCAGTCGAAGGGGCGGCCTGATCACGAGCGTCCTTCGACTGCGTCCGCCGCCAGCGGCGGCCTCCGCTCAGGATGCTGGTATCCCGGATTCCTGTGCCCCCAACGTGAAACTGACCGGCCTACAACCCCAGGTGATGCAGGAAGTACGGCAGCTGGCGGCGCCACCAGGGCCAATCGTGCGCGACGTCGTGGCCCCAGACGTCGATCCAGCACGGGATACCCTTCAGCTCCAGGATCGTCTTGAGTGTCAGGGCATCCGACACCATCGGTTCTTCCCAGGGGCCGGATCCGACGCAGATGATGATGTTGCTCTGCCGGTACTGGTCCAGGTACCAGGGATCGGTCATCCCGGGCAGGTAGGCGAGCGGCGTGTTGAAGAAGATGGCGTCCTCCAGCGTGTCGCCGACGAACATCCTGAGTTGCTGCAGGCCGCTGAGGCTGATGACCGTGTCGAAGACGTCGGGATGGCGAAAGAAGAAGTTCGCCGAATGATACCCGCCCATGCTCGCGCCGGTCGTGATGAGCTTGCCCGCCCATCCGCGGTCGTGGATGAACGGCGCCACCTCGTCCACGATGTACCGGTCGTAGTCATCGTGACGCCGCGCCCGGTCCACCGGGTGCGCGCCCCAGTTGCACCACGATTCGTTGTCGATGCTGTCCACGGTGAAGAACTGCACGCGGCCCTCGTCGACCGATGCGCGGCACGCCTCGATCATCCCGAAGTCTTCCCACTCGTAGAAGCGCCCGCCCTGGCACGGGAAGACGACGATCGGCTTGCCCGCATGCCCAAATACCTTCAGTTCCATGTCGTGGCCCAGGCTCGGGCTGTACCACTTGTGATACTCGACGTTCATCCGCTCAGCTCCTGGATGTACTTCGTGGCCGCGAACATCTCATCCCGCTCCGGGGTGCGAACCATGTAGGCGTAGTCGCTCATGGCGAGGGCAAAGGCCGGGGTCACCGGCTCGTGGTCGATGATGCAATAGCCGAAGGCGTCCAGCACCTCCTGGTGCGTGTGGCGATAAGACTTGTTGTACTTCCGCCCCACATAGCAGCAGTAGTACTTACGGCTGTAGCCGTCCATGAAGCGGTTATTGACGATCATGTTGGCCCAGCCCCAGTACAGGTCGACGTCGTACGCGAAGTTGTAGACATCCAGCGCGAGCCCGCCGGGAGGCCGGACATTCACCTCCAGCGCGATGAGGCGGCCGTCGGGCGTGCGGAAGAACTCGAAATGGAAGAAGCGCTCGCGCACGTTGAACTCCTTCAGGATGCGACGCCCTGCCTCCTCGAGATCCGGGGCAATCTCCCGCTCGGCCCAGAAGTGGACGTGACGGTCCTCGTTCACCGTCTCCATGATGCCCTGGCTGAAGCCCAGCGAGCCGAAGAAGACCGGCGTGCTGTCCCGGTCGGCCAGCCCGTCGAAGGTCGTGATGTTGCCGAACACGAATTCCTCGAGCATGTAGTCGACCGGCGGCTTCGTGGCGAAGAAACGCTCCAGGCCGGCATGGTCATCGATGCGGAAGGTGTTCGCCGCGCCCACGCCGATGTCGGGCTTGGCCACGAGGGGGTAGCCCGTCTCCCCGACGATGGCCAGCGCCTCATCCAGCGTCTGGCACACCGCGCCGCGCGCCACAGGGACCCCCGCATGGCGATACGCAGCCTTCATCAGCGACTTTCGCTTGTAGGCCGCGATGTCGGCCAGGCGCGGTCCCGGGATGTTGAAATCGGTGCGCAGCCGCGCCTCCGTCTCCATCCAGTACTCCGAATGAGCGTCGAGGCGATCGAGCCGGCCGTACCGATGGGTGAAGTAGCCACACGCCCGCAGCAGCTCATCGTAGTTGTGCAGGTCGTTGATGCGGTAGTACTCCGTCAGCGATTCACGCAGCTCCGGCCGCAGCAGATCGTACGACTCGTCGGCCAGTCCCAGCACGTTCACGCCCATGCGCGCCAGGTGGACGGAAAACAGGTAGTAGTTCGGCGGAAAATGGGGAGAAAGATGCACGTAATTCATGAGAGCGCCTCATGCGTCACCGGATTGCACCGCAGCAGAAGCGAACAATGCACGGTGCATTGTAACGTGCGCCGCCGAACGTGTCAACGCGCACAAAGCGCTGGCGGAGTCAGCGGCTCTCCGCCCGGCAACTGAAGTTACGACTACGGTTGCCAGGTCGCCCTTCGGCGACCACTTTAAGCCGCTGAAGAGCGGCTTCGCGTCCCGTAGGCCGCAGTTTCAACTGCCGGCAAACACACCACCCTCAATTTACGGCTTTACGTAACTTGTGTTATATTAGGTTCACTTATGAAATATGGGCTGAGAGTGCGACTTGGCTCAAGAAACAGCCAAGGAGACTCTTAGTGACATTCTCAGAATTTGACCTTTCCCCGCGCCTGACGGCCGGCGTCGACGCGCTGGGCTATATCGAACCGACCCCCATTCAACGCAAGGCAATCCCTCCGATTCAGAGCGGCCGTGACGTGATGGGCCTGGCGCAGACAGGCACCGGCAAGACCGCCGCGTTTGCGCTCCCGATCCTGCAGCGATTCGACGCACAGCCCCGGCGGGGCGGCGTACGTGCCCTGATCATCGCGCCGACGCGCGAGCTGGCGGAGCAGATCCACCAGTCGTTCGTCGCGCTCGGCAAGCAGACCCGATCGCGCAGCATGGCCATCTACGGCGGCGTGGGCATCCACCCGCAGATCCAAACCCTGTCCA
Organism: Anaerolineae bacterium; assembly: GCA_040766655.1. Taxonomy (GTDB): domain Bacteria; phylum Chloroflexota; class Anaerolineae; order CG2-30-64-16; family CG2-30-64-16; genus JALOOB01. The sequence goes on along the minus strand of JAXGQB010000026.1, from coordinate 6,208 downwards.
GGGGCGTCGAGATCGTCGTCGCCTGCCCGGGCCGGCTCCTGGATCACATGCAGCAGGGCAACATCGACCTGCGCGGAGTCGAAGTGCTCGTGCTCGACGAGGCGGACCGCATGTTCGACATGGGGTTCCTGCCCGACGTGCGCCGGATCGTCAGGGCGCTGCCCGCGAAGCGCCAGACGCTTCTCTTCTCGGCCACCATGCCCGAGGACATTCGCAAGCTGGCGGGCGAAGTGCTGAGCGATCCGATCACCGTGCAGGTGGACCACGCGGCGCCGGCAAAGACCGTGAGCCATGCACTGTACCCCGTCGCCCAACACCTGAAGACCGCACTGCTGCTGGAGCTTGCCCGGGTCAATACCGGCTCGATCCTGGTGTTCACGCGGACGAAGCATCGTGCGAAGCGCGTGGCGGAGATCCTGGTGCGTTCAGGCTACGAGGCGGCCGAGCTACAGGGCAACCTGTCGCAGTCGCGACGTCAGGACGCGCTGGATGGCTTCCGCGCCGGCAAGTATCGCATCCTGGTCGCCACCGACATCGCCGCGCGCGGCATCGACGTGGTCGGGATCTCGCATGTGATCAACTATGACATGCCGGACACCACCGACGCTTACACGCACCGAATCGGCCGCACGGGCCGCGCAGAGCACACCGGCGAAGCGTTCACGTTCGTGACGCCGGATGACACCGCTGCGGTGCGCGACGTGGAACGCGTGCTGGGCTACAAGCTGGAGCGCAGGACGCTGCCCGATTTCGACTACAGCGTGCCCGCGCCGCAGCGGGACGTCGAGTTCGCCCGCGGTCCCAGGCCGCAACAGGTGCGGCGTAAGCCCGCGCCGGCCGCTACCGCGCAGCCCACATCCGGCGCAAGGGAGAGCTTCAACCACCGCCAGGGGCCCACGCCGGCGGCCGCGCAAGCCGCAGCACCGTCACTGCCTTTCACGCGCACGGGCAACGGTCCGGTGCGGACCAAAGCCACGCCGAGGAACTCCGGATCCCGCGCACGTTAGACGCCCGTGCAGGCGTTCTTCGACTGAGGGCGGCGCCGGGGCGCCGCCCGCCGCTCAGAATGCCTGCACTTCCCCGTACATCTGGAATTCCTGCCATTCGCTCAGGCTTGTTGACAGCGCGCGACCCCTCCTCTATACTACCCCCTGCCGTGCGCAGATAGCGCACATCAACGGAAGAGAGTGATAGCGCATGGACCCCTGGCAACAATTTAAAGCTGCAGCTACCGGCCACGCGACCGATCAGGTCCCGGTCGCGCTCATCGTCGACAGCCCCTGGATTCCGCCCTACGCGGGGCTGGACATGCTCGACTATTTTCTGCTGCCCGACGTCTGGCTGCGCGAGAACCTCGCGCTCCTGACGCGCTTCCCCGACGTGGCATGGATTCCGGGCTTCTGGGCCGAATATGGGATGGCCGCCGAGCCGTCGGCTTTCGGCGGCAAGATCGTCTGGCACCACGACCGGCCGCCGTCCATCGCGCCGGTGCGCGGCGGACTGGCCTGCCTGGAGGGCGCGCCCGTAGCGGACCCGCACGAGGATGGCTACATGCCGCTGGCGCTGCGGCTCTACGAGCATGCGGCCGAACGGCTCGCGGCAGAGGGGCTCTCGATCCACATGGTGGCCGCGCGCGGCCCGCTGGCCGTGGCCGGCTGGCTGCTGGGCGTGAGCGAGCTCATGGTGCTGCTGAAGGTGGAACGGGATGCGACGGTCCGGCTGTTGGACGTGTTGACGGATAGCATCATCGCGTGGCTGCGCGCGCAGGCGGACGCGGTGGGCGGCGTGGAAGGCATCCTGCTGCTGGATGACATCCCCGGCATGCTTTCGCCGAAGATGTTCGACAGCATGGCAGCGCCCTACCTGGCGCGCATCTTCGAGGCGTTCCCGGGCCTCGTACGCGTCTACCACAACGACACGCCGTGCATGCACCTGGTCAGGAAGATGGCCGAGCTGCCCTTCGAGGTGTGGAACTTCAGCCACGAGATGGACATCGCGGAGGTGCAGGCCGGGCTGCCCGGCAAGGCGCTCATGGGGAACGTCCCGCCGCTGCAGGTGCTGGCCCAGGGGACGCCGGACCAGGTGACCGAGTCCGCCAGGGCGTGCATCGCGAAGACCGGCGGCCGCAACCTGATCCTCTCCGCGGGCGGCGGCGTCAGCGGCGGCACGTCCGCGGAGAACATCGACGCGCTGGTGCGCGCCGCAAGAGGCTAGTACCTCGTCAATGGTCATTTGATGAGTAGCATAGGGCCTTGTGCCCGTCCTGACGCCCACAAGGGGCTATGCTACAGCGCATCGAATCAGCCTTGACGCACTGCCCGGATTCGTACGGAGAAACTGCGGGGACCTGCCACCGGGTGGTGCAGGTCCCCGCCTTACGTTAACTGCCGGCGAACGCGCGGCGCATCCACGCCAGGGTGGCGGCCGCGATCGGCTCCGGGTCGAACACGTACTGCATGCCCAGTTCGGCGGCCACGAAGCCATCATACCCCGACGCCTTGAGCGCGGCCACGAAGGGCGCGAAGTCGATGGTGCCCGCGCCCGGGACCAGGTGCGAATCCGCGGACCCGTCGTTGTCGTCCAGGTCGACGTGCCCGAGCAGCGGGCCGAGCTTCGCAACCCCCTCTGCCAGGTCCTCCCCGTTCACGTGCAGATGCCCCGTGTCGAGCAGGATCCCCAGTTGAGGATCGCCGATCTCCCCGACCATGCGCAGGCCGTCATCGAGCGTCAGGATCTGGTTGGACTCGTAGCGGTGGGCCGGCTCGATGTAGAGCCGCACCCCCGTGCCCCGCATGTACTCCAGGATCTCCACGATGCTCCGGCGCAGGCACTCCCAGCCCAACTCAGGCGGCTCGTCGAGCAGGCTCATGCCCGCACACACGTGCACCGAGGGTGCGTCGAGCAGGAGCGCGTTGTCCACGTTGTCCATGATGTAACGCACGCTGTCGCGGCGCACCTTCTCGTTGGACGAGGCGAGAAGCGACGGGTAGCGGAACTGGGCCGGGACGATGTGGCAGACAACCATGCCGTGCTCCGCCAGGAGATCGCGGATCTCGGACAGCTGGCTGTGCAGGTCCTGCCGGTACATGTGCGGCCGGCCGCCCCACACCGCGATCCCGTCGTAGCCGAGCCGGCCCATGCTCCGGATGGTGGTCTGCAGGGAGTAGTTGCTGTAGATGAAGGACTGGAGCGCGAATTTCATGGCACACCCTCCGGTGGCTCGGCGGGCCGCCTGGACGCGTAACGGCCATGCTCGTACGCAGTATCAAACATCGCGACGATGTTCTCGGGCGGCACGTTGGCCTGGATGTTGTGCACCTGGGTGAAGACGAACCCGCCGCCCGGCGCCAGGATGTCGATCTGGCGGCGGACGTGGTCGGCCACCTCCCCGGGGGTGGCGTGCGGCAGGACGTGCTGGGTGTCTGCCCCGCCGCCCCAGAAGACCAGGTCGCGCCCGAACTCCCGCTTGAGCCGGACGGGGTCCATGCCTGCAGCCGAGATCTGCACCGGGTTGAGGATGTCGACGCCGGCCTCGATGAGGTCCGGGATGAGCGGATAGACGCCTCCGCAGCAATGCAGGAACACCGGCAGCCCGCTGCGCGCCTTGATGAACTGCCACACCTGCTGCTGGTAGGGCTTGACGAGGCGGCGGTACATGCGGGGCGAGAGCTGCGGGCCGGCCTGCGTCCCCAGGTCATCGCCCACCTGGACGATGTCGATGTACGGGCCCACCGCATCGAGGTAGCGCGCCAGGACGTCACACGCGCAATCCGCCAGCCGCCGCAACAGCGCCTCGGCCAGGACGGGCTGCCCGGCCAGGTCCTCCATGAAGCGCTGCCATCCGCGCGCAGTCTGGGCGCGCTCGTAGAGGTTGATCCCCGTCAGGCCCATGATGGCCTTATCCGTCGACGCGCACAATTGCCTGGCCTCCGCGGCCAACCAGGCGAGCTCGAGATCGGTGATCGACGGGGGTTCCCACGCCTCGATCTCTGCCACGGTCGTCGCATCGGCCAGGGGATGATGCACCGGCTCGTAGTAGAGCCCACCGGCGGGCATACGATAGAGAAGCTGGCCCGCGTCGTCCCGGATCTCGAACCCGCCGTCTTCCCGCGGCAACTGCTCCAGCCCATCAGGGACGAGCGCAGGGGAGCCATCCGGCAAAGTCCAGGGCTTCCAGCGCGGCCGGAGCGGATCGAGCCCGATCACGGCGCGCGGCAGCGGCACGACGTCGAGGTGGAACCGTTCGACGATGGACATCTCCGGCTGGGCCAGTTGCTGCATGATGTCGTACATCAGGGTCTGGCCGTCCCCGATGCCCAGGTGGGCCTTCAGCCGGTTGTATGCGATCCCCTGGATGCCGGACGACCGCATCCCGCCCAGGTCGATGGGCACGCGATCGGGCTCCTGGTGCCGGAGCGCGACCAGGACCCGATCCCTCGATGAAACGACGCTCATGCCATGCCGGCCAGGTCCAACTCGTCGGCGCGGTGGCAGGCCACATAGTGGCCCGGCGTGATCTCCCGGTACTCCGGCGCCTCGGCCTTGCACCGGTCGATGCAGTAGGTGCAGCGCGGGTGGAAGTAACACCCCGACGGCGGGTTCGCAGGGCTGGCGACCTCGCCCGGCAGCTCGACGTTCCCCGTTTTGACCCGCGGGTCGGCCACGGGCAACGCCGCGAGCAATGCCGCGGTGTACGGATGCCTGGGCCGCACGAACAGCTCGTGCGAGGTGGCGGTCTCCACGATCTTGCCGACGTACATCACGGTCACGCGGTCGCAGATGTGCTTGACCACGCTCAGGTTGTGCGATACGAACAAGTAGGTCAGGTTCAGCCGCTTCTGCAGGTCGAGCAGGAGGTTGAGCGTCTGCGCCTGGACCGAGACATCGAGCGCGGAGACGGGTTCGTCCGCGACGACCAGCCGCGGATTCAGGGCCAGGGCCCGCGCGATGCCGATGCGCTGGCGCTGGCCGCCGCTGAACGCGTGCGGGAACCGTTGCATGAACTCGGGCCGCAGGCCCACCAGCGCCAGCAGCTCGGCCACGCGCTCCTCGCGCTGCCTGCGGTTGCGCATCCCTTCGATGAGCAGCGGCTCGCCGACGATGTCGAAGAGCGTCATACGCGGGTTCAGCGAGCCGTAGGGGTCCTGGAAGATCATCTGCATCTGCGACCGCAGCGGCTTGAGCTGCTCCCGATTGAGCTGGGCCAGGTCGACGACCTCGCCCTCCTCGTTCCGAAAGAGCATCTGCCCCGACGTCGGGTCGATCGCGCGGAGGATGCAGCGCGAGGCCGTGGTCTTACCGCAGCCGCTCTCGCCCACCAGCCCCAACGTCTCGCCCTCGTTGATGAAGAAACTGATGTCATCGACAGCCCGCACGTATCCGACCGTCTTGCGGAAGAAACCCTTGCGGATCGGGAAGTACTTGCGCAGCAGCTTGACGTCAAGCAGCGGCTGAGACTCAGTCTTCATCATGCCGTCACACTCACTTCCTGGTACAGGAAACAGCTGACCAGCTGCCGGCCCACAGGCAACAGCGCCGGCGTCGCCGTGTCGCAGACGCCGGGCATGAACTTCTCACAGCGCGGGTAGAACGGGCAACCGGCAGGCCTGTTGAAGGGATGCGGTATGGTGCCCTTGATCGTGGGCAGATCCTGCCGCGGCGCGGTTTCGATGCTGGGGACCGATTCCAGCAGCGCCCGGGTGTAGGGATGCTTGGGATTGTGGAAGATGTCGTCCACCGGGCCCTGTTCCATCACCAGGCCCAGGTACATGACCGTCACGTAGTCGGCCATCTGCGCGATGACGCCGAGGTCGTGCGTGATGAAGATGATGGCCGAGTTGCGCTCCTCCTGAAGCCGACGCAGCAGGCGCAGCACCTGTGCCTGTGTCGTCACGTCGACGGCAGTGGTGGGCTCGTCTGCGATCAGGATCAGCGGGTTGCACGAGAGCGCCATGGCGATCATCGCGCGCTGGCGCAGGCCACCGCTCAACTGCCACGAGTACGCGTCCAGCCGTTGCTCGGGCGCCGGGATCCCCACGTCCTTGAACTGCTGCAGTGCGATCTTGCGCGCCTCCCGCTCATCGACGTTGCGGTGCAGCCGGATCGCCTCGATGATCTGGTTGCCCACCGTGTGCACGGGGCTGAACGCGGCCATCGGCTCCTGCGGAATCAGCGCGATCTGTCCCCCGCGCACCTCCCGCATCTCGGC
>JAXGQB010000025.1:0-30874 GCA_040766655.1 Anaerolineae bacterium | reverse complement strand
CACTCCGTCATGCCGCTGGGGTCGATCAGCTTGAGCGGATTCCCTCTAACATACATATAGCGATTGAGCGACTGTGGGTTGCCGGGTTGCGGCACAATCGTATCCGGGCTGAGGAAACGACCAACCAAGCCGTCATACCAGCGCGCGCCGTAGAAGTACATTTCATTCGCGTTCACCTGTTGGCGTTGCCCGGTGTACTTGAAGCTCGTCGGCGGCGCGCCGAAAGTGTAACGCGTCTTGCCATAGGCGAAGTAGCGCAACTCCGTCTGCCGCGCCCCGACATTGGTGGTTGTGATCGCCGTTGACCCCAGATGATCAGCCAACAGGTATTTCAACGTTGCGCCGTCGAGCATTGCCACCCGCGCGCCGTCCGCGTAATAGTACTTCTTCAGCGTAGTCGACGTCCACTCGAAGTAAGCGCCCCCATAGATCGTCGTCACGCCGCCCGTGCTCTCCCAGATGCGGTTGCCATCGCCGTCGTACTTGAACGTGCTGATGACAGAACCGGCTTTCTTCAATTGCGTCAACTGGTTCTCGGCATCATACACGAACTCGTACGTACCGTCGGATGCGATGCGCTTGGTCGCATTCCCGTTCCCATCGTACCAGTACTTCTGCGTCCCGCCCAGCTTTGTCACTGCGTGCGGATGGGCGGCATCGGTGTACTCCTGCGCCACGCCCTCGAATGCAGTCAGGTTGCCGTTGTTGGCGTAGCCGTAGGTCTTCTGCGCGTATTCGCCATAGGTGGTCCCACCCCCGATGGCGACGGCAGTCACCACGCGATCCAGCGGATCGTAGGTCAACGTCTGCGTTTGCAACCCGCCAACCGCCGCCGCATCCTGGATCGTCAGGACATTGCCGACGTTGTCATAGGTGTAGGTCATGTTCTGGAGGTTGTTGTTCGTCGTGGTCGTGCCGCTCTTCAACGTGCCCAGCCGGTAGTTTTTGTCCTGCGGATAGCTGTAGAGTTGTTTTAGCCCGTTCGCGCCGCTGGTCAGCGTGCGTGTCACCACCTGGCCCAACGCATTGTAATCCGTGCCGCTCACGTAGGCATTTGCGCCCACGACGGTTGCCAGCAGCCCGGAAGCATTATACGTGTAGTTGACCTGCTCACCCGCCAGCCCGCCGTTGCCCTTCGGATACTTCTGCCAAACGACGCGATCCATGGAATCGTATGCCCACGTTGTGGAGAACGTGCCCGTGCTGGTGATGAACTTAGACTCGCCGATCAGCCGGCCGCGGCCGTCATAATTCCACGCCTCGCGGCTCGTTGCGTTCGCCATGCCCGTCCGCCGGCCCGTGCCGTTGCTGCCTGCGTCATAGGAATATACGACGGCCAAAGCCGCGCCGCTCGTCGGACAGTTCTGGTCGCTGCGGTAGTGCTTGCCTGTCAGGCGGTTCAACGTATCGTAGTAGAAGCAGATAGTCTGGTTTGGGCTGCGTGCGTCGGTTTGGCGGGTCAGGTTGCCGATCTGGTCATACGCATAGGTCCAGGTTCCCATATCGGGGTCCACCAGCTGTGTCTTGCGGCCCAGCGCGTCATACGTGATCTGCGTGCGCGCATTGTCCGCGCCGTACGCATCAGTCAGCCGATTCGCCGTATCGTAAACATAGCTGCTTTGCGCATACGGCGCGTCGCTCCAGCCCGGCCCGCTTGGGTACGCGCCGCTGTATTGCTTGCTCTTGATCAACTGCCCCCAGGCATCTGTCTCAGTGATGGTCTGATGGTTAGCCGCGTCGATGACGGCGGTAAGCAGGTTGTTATCCGCGCTCTGATAGCGATAGTAGGTGCGGGTTTGCTTAGTGTCCGGCGTAGTTACTGTCGTCACACGGCCAAGCGCGTCATAGATCGTTTTCGTCGCGGGCTTATTCCAGTCCGGTATGCGGTACGAGCCGAATGGCCCGCCGAAGTAGGGCACGTTTTGCTGAACGACCTGACCTTCAGCCCCATATTTTGTATCGGCGATGACGCTCTTGTTCGCGTCCAGCCCTTCACTTTGCGTTTGGATGACCTGGCCGAGGCCGTCGTAGAAGGTGTAGGTCTGCAAGTAGGTTGTGGCGCCGCCGGGCGTATTGTCCCGCGTCTCCTTCTTGACCTGGAATGGCTGGCCCGTGGCATAAGCTACATAGTCGAACTTCACGGTTGGATTTGTTGAATCGTCGCCAAGTTGGATGATCTTCTTGATGCGGCCTTGAGCATCCCACTCGGCCTTTACCGCCACGTTGTTGGGATCGGTCACGTCCTGCACCAGGCCGAAGAATGCGCCGGAGTTCAAAGGCGGCGGCGTTCCGGCGCCCCAAGTATCAACGCCGGAGTTTGTCACGCAGCCGCTGTCGCTTGACCCCGGAACGCCGTAGTAGCGCGTAACGGTCCTATGGTCCTTGTTGTTCTTCACGCAAACTGGATATGCCTGGAAACGACTATCGTAATAGGTCTCACTAGCTGTGCGATAAACGCCGCTTGACGTCTCGATCAACTCCTTCGAGAGCGCGCCCACGTTACGCACGTATTCATAGCGACTTCGCTGCCAGATCGAGGCAGCTGGCACGCCCGTCTCTTTCTGCAACAGACGGCCAACGGTGGGCGGCGAACTAAAGGTGTAGGAGTCATAGTAATAGTTGGTCTGGTTCATCAACTGGTCGCCGGCACAGCCAGTGCATGAGGCGTGCAGTTCCTGGCGCGCGGGCTTATTCAGGATCCAAGCGTTGGCATCGACATAGTACCAGTTGTAACTTGTGCGGTTCGGATTCGTCGGCCAGTAGCCATTGACTGCCTGGCGCTCTTGAATCTGAGTCACGTTGCCGAGTTGCTTGGCCTGCCAGGTTCCGTTGATGTTCTTGTACTGCTGCGGACTGATTGCGTACTGGTAGATTTCGTCCTTGAACAACTGTCCATCTACTTTTGTAGTATCCGTGACCTGATAGACGAAGCGCGGCTGCTCCTCGGAAGGCAGCGACGTATATAACGCGTCGAGGGGCAGGTCCGCGCTGGTCCAGGTCCAGATCCTGATGCTCTCGCGGAGCGGCGTCGCGCAAGTTGAATTGGCCGCCGGGGTCTGGGGCAGACACACGGTCAAGTTATGCTCTCGCCCGGCAAGGGTGTCCGTTTCCTTCGAATCGCCGCCGAATTGCATCATGGTGTGAAAGCTGTGGATTTCGAGACGCTGATTGCCGTCGCCGAGGTTGGGCGCAAGCACATTGACCTGGGCGTAGCCGTGCGCTTCACTCCGCCAATTTGTCGCGTAGTAGGCCCAGGTCGAGGATTGATTCGTGACGAGGTCCGCGACGGTCTGCGCAGTGAGAACGTGTGGGTGGGGCGTGTCGCAGGTGTTGTCGCCGGCAGCCGTGGCCGTAAACTGGGCCTGCCCGCCGTACGGGCCGGTTACTGTCGTCATGTAGCCATAGCTGCACTTCGTGTCGAGCTTGATTGACTGGTCATAAACGAGAGTGGTGATGAGGGGGTTGCCTTGCGAGTATACCTCTTTGATCTCTTTTGGCAACAGCAAGGTTGATCCTTCAGGGTCTCCCGCGTCGCAGTACTGATCGGTGCATTGGGGATAATAAGTGGTCTCGTAGGAACGCACCGTGCGCCAATCCCCCGCCGCGTTACGGACGTTCACGTTGACGCTCATTAGTTTGTAGATCGCGAAGAGACGCATCCCCTGGTAGTTGTAGTAGTCGGGCCGGTCCCAACGTTGGTCTATCTGTTGGGCGTTATAGTCGTAGTTGAACTTGATCTCGTTCTGGGGCTGCCCATTGACGAAGTTATACTGTACCTGATTCAGGCGGATCGTGCGGATGTAGTTGCATCCGCGCTCGTCCGGCTTCTGGTCATCCGTGTTGTGGCGGCCGGTCAGATTCGATGCCGCGCCAACCCAGGTGTACTGAATTCGATTCCCCTGGCCAGCATCCTCGCTCGGCGCAATCACCTCGACGAGGGGCAGGCGCACCCAATCCGGGAAGCCCGTATCTCCTGTGGGGCTACACGTGCTGTCTTTCCAGCGGTAGACCGCCGGCGGCTCACCGGCGGGCGGCAATGGGTTGGCGCTTGAAACGGCAACGTAGCCCTTGAACACGTAGGTTGTGCCATCGGGCGTGCGAACCTTGAACTGATAGTAAGGAAACGAGGCGCTGGGCTGTCGGTATTCCCAAATTTGGATATGGGGATCTTCCTGCACGAAGAAAGGCATGGTGGAAACAGTGTACGTCGCGCCGTTGAGCACCAGAGTCAGCTTACTGCCGGCGGGATGGATCGGGTCGGCCTTCGCCATGTAGCTTTCGCCGAGGATGTCCCAGCCGTGGCCGACAAAACTGTAATGCCCTGTTTCGCGCTGATGGCGGGCGCTCGAATAGCTGAGGCCCAGAGCCGGGGTGAGGCCGCCACGACCGGGCGGCACGTCGAACGGGTAATCATAACTGATGGAGGCGCTGAAAAGGGAAGGCTGCGCGCCCTTGATGCGCGAGCCGGGGTCGAATTCCCAGCCCGTGTCGCCGGCAGTTACCACCGCCGGACCCAACGCAAAATCCCCCGGCTCTTCGATGGTGGTTTGCAGGACGTTATCGACGTAGTTGGTTTGCGTTGGCAGGGGCTCCCAGGTGTCGCTCACAGCGTTACGACGATAGAAAACCAGATTCTCCGGTTTGGCGCTCAAATCGCGCGCGGCCGAGATGGGCGCAATCAGCGTAATCGGCGCCAGAAAGCGGTCAATGATGGCAGTATCTCGCTCGCCGTCGATCGCGAATGCGAAGCGCGCGGGAAGCGATCCGGCGGCAGGGAGCGGTCGATAGGTTATGTCGGCTTCCGCGTCGAGCGCGGCGGGCGGCACGATGACTTCGAGCCGCCCATCGCGCGTGCGCAACCAGGCGCCGGCGCCGGGCGTGAAGCGTCCGCGTTCGTTTTGGGGCGGCACGATGGTCAGCGCGGTATCCGCGCGCGGAGCGCCATCGAGGTCGCGCCCTGTGGCGATCACGGTGTTCGTGATGACCGTGCCGACGGAAGAGTCACCAGCCTGCAACTGCAAGACGCTCTTCAGGCCGGCGCCAGGTGTCAACTCCGGGATATCCCATGTCAGTTCGCCGGCAGACGCATCGTAGACGAAATCCACCGCACCCTGCGCCATCGACAAACCGGCGGGCAGGGTGTCGCTCACGCGCACATTACGGAGGGTCTCTACACCGCTATTCACCACGGCAATAGTGTAAGCGAGAGTCTCGCCGGGCGCAACACGTTGCGGTTGCGCGACGGCTGACAATTGGAGCGTCAAAGGCGCTTTTGGCGCCGCGGTTTCGGGCGTGTCCGCCTGTAATTCGGTCGAGCGAGATAGCTGGGCCGGCGCGCTGGCTGATTGACGCGTTGGGCTAGCTGCCTGTGCCGTAGGGACCAACGCCGATTGCAATATGATCAGCGCGATAAGAAAGCAATAGCGATAGGCTGGCTTTCGAGAGGTCATGGTAATCGCTCCTTTGTAACTACCCGCTAGAGTGGGGTGAGTCATTAGCCGCATTACCGTTCCATAAGTGCAGGCAAATGGCCAGCCGTGACCGATCTACAGTTCACACTAGAGCGACACAGCCAATTTGTCTAGACACAGCAATGCTCAAGCGCGGAGTACATTTGTCACTTTGAAACCGCCGTATGGTAGACGCGGTTGGTTAGGTCGGTGGTATAGGGGCTGCGGGATCATGCGACGTTACAAGTTGTTCTGAACCAATTCGTCGGCCAAGATGGGAGGGGTTGACGCATAGAAGCGATTCTAAAGGTGAGCGGCGCAGGAATCAGACAGCCCGCGCTCTCAGGCCCATTCCGGGCCAATCACGCGAATCACGACATCAATCCCGACATCTTCTCGCTAATCTCGACACTACCGGCTACATAGCGCGCCGCTTCCTATCAGAGAAAGGCCCTGACCCAGTCTTTACTTCACCGGCTCGACGAGCCGGCCTGCGCGCAGCATTCAGGTCTTGACCAGGTTGACCCAGTAGTCGATCACCTGGAAGCCGCGGCGGCGAAACAGCGAATACGCCTCAGGGCTCTCGCCGGTGTGAGTGTGCACCTCGACCGAGACGTACCCCTGCTGCGCCATCCTGGCAAGCGCCAGGTCCAGCAGGTACGAGCCGAAGCGCAGCCCACGGTACTGCCGCTCGAGGCCGATCCATGCCAGCGCCGCGATCGTCGGCTCGGGCATCGGATACCATACGACGCTGCCCACCGCCCGGTTCCCGTCGGCCACGACCAGCCCCTGGTAGCGGCGGCCGCCATTGCTGTCCCAGGTGCGCAACTGGACGCCCGGCTCATCGCCCGACCATGGCGATCGCTCGTCGATGGGCACGAGGCGCAGCCCGCGCGGCGCCAGGCCCGGATCCTCCGGCTGCCCGCGCGTCTCCAACGCGGTCGACATGGTGACATCGCCCGGCCTGGTCACGTGATAGCCCCGCTTTCCCAGCCAGGCGATCAGCTCCTTATCGTTGACCGCGCTCACCCCCATGCGCTCCGTCGAGCCGTACCACGGCGCCCAGAGTCGTTCGAGGATCCCGTAGAAGGGCGCGTTCTGTGCCGCGAAGTAGACCGGGCAGTAGTACAGGTAGTCCTCGGCCGCGCTCAGCAGGCGGTGGCCTATCTGATGACCGCGATACGCCGGGTCGACGGCCAGCCAGGCGATGTGGTGGCGAACCTCAGCCGTCCAATCCGCTGCCGCAACGAGCGGCGGCTTGATCGCGTGCACCGCACCCGCGACGCGATCCCCGTCCAGGGCCAGGATCAAGCCCGCGGCGTCGAATTGTGGCCGTACCAGCACGCGCTCGGCAAAGTCCGCGGGGGTGATCGCCGCGTAGTGCCGGTGCCCGGCAAAAGCAACGTTGAGAAATGCAACCAGTGCGGGGAGATGGGCAGGAGAAAAGCGATACAGGCCGATTGCTGCCGCGTTCGTTACAGCCAACTCACACTCCGATGTAGCGCGCATAGAGCGTCGCGGCTTCGGCCTCGTCCTGCGTGCCCTTGATGATGGCGCGGCCATCGGAAAAGAGGGTCATCTCGTGGCCATCAACAATCGCGCGCAGCAGGAAGTCGCCCTGGCGGATGTCCGTGGCGCCCGCGGCCTCGAGCCGGCGGGCCAGTTCGGCCAGCGGGAGGCCGTCCGCACGTGCGCCCACCACGTTCACCTGGACGGCATCGCGGCCGCACAAGGAGGTCAGGCGCGTGCCGGCTTCCAGGTTGAGGAAGTCGAACTGCCGCTGCCCACACGATGGGCAGTCGGGCCGCGGCCCGCCCAGGTCGAAGCTGTCGAAGCTGCCATCCCACAGGTCGATGTGGATCATGCCATCGTTCAGCGTGCCGCTGCCGACGAGGAGCTTGAGCGCCTCGGCGGCCGCAATGGAGCCCATCAGTGCGACGATCGGCCCGATGATGCCCGCGGTGTCGCAGGTCTGAACCGTCCCCGGCGCAGGCATCTCGCCCATGATGCAGCGCAGGCAGGCTGTGACGCCCGGGCGGACAGTGTGCGTCATGCCGTAGGAGGCCAGCACACCGCAGTAAACCCACGGCTTGCCCAGCTTGACGCAGGCATCGTTGATCAGATAACGCGTGGCGAAGTTGTCCGTCCCGTCCAGCACGACGTCGGCGTCCTGGATCAGCTGGAGGATGTTGTCCGGGTTCACGTCTGCGACGAGATGAGCGATCTCGATCGTGCTGTTGATGCGCTGCAGTTTGCGCGCGGCAGCAACCGCCTTGGGCAGCATCTGCGCGATATCGTCTTCGTCGTAGAGGAGCTGGCGCTGGAGGTTGTTCAGCTCCACGAAGTCGCGATCGATCAGGCGCAGATGGCCCACGCCCGCGCGCACCAGGTGGTTGGCCAGCACGGAGCCCGTCGCGCCCACGCCGATGATGGTGACATGCGCGTCGAGCAGCCGCCGCTGGCCCGCTTCACCGATAGGGGAATAGATGACTTGCCGCGCATAGCGCGCGAGATCGGGTTCGGTCATCTTCTCTCACTGCCCGGAAGGCCACAACATGTTGCAGAACAACACGGGCGCCCGGCACCCGGACGCTCTAAGGAGTCGCGGTGCCGGGCGCCCGAAAAGGCCCGCCTCACTTGCCTGCGATTTCCTCCGCGTCGCGCAGCTTTGTCACCAGCATGCGCAGCAGATCGGATTCCGTCACGATTCCGACAACGCCGCCCCTCTCGTCCACGACGGGAAGACAGGCGATCTTGTGTTCCGTCATCAGCTCCGCGGCGTGCACGATGAACGCATCGGGCGTCACTGAGAAGACCTTGCGGCTCATGAGCTTCCCCATGGTCAGCCGGTCGAGCATGAAATGCAACTCGTAGGAATCGGCGTTGATGCCGGCCGTGATGGACGCTTCGCGCAGATCGCCGCGGCTGATCATGCCGACGAGACGCCCGTTCTCGACCACTGGCAGGTGGCGGATCTTATGCTGCTTCATCAGCCCGTTGGCTGTGGGCAGCGTCGTCTCCGGACCGATGACCAGCACCGGACTGCTCATGATGTCGCGCACGCGCGTTCTTTCCATGATCGATTACCTCACCAACGATGAAATGGCTCAGACCGGCACGGTGAAAGACCGGCCGTGTTCCGCCACCTTAGTATACAGCAACTGGCCCAGGCGCCGAATCCCTTCCTCGATCATCTCGGGCTTTGCGTTGGAGAAATTCAGGCGCATGGTATCGTGTCCCTGCTTCGGATCGGAGTAGAACGCGAAGCCGGGCACGAAGGCCACCTTAGCCTCCACCGCCTCCTTCAACAGGGCCTCCGTATCGATGCCATCCGGCACCTTGGCCCACAGGAACAGCCCGCCCTCAGGGTGTGTCCAGGAGGATCCGGGCGGGAAGTACTTCTCCAGCGCGGCCAGCATCACGTCGCGCCGCTCGCCGTAGACCTGGCGGATCAACTTGATGTGGTCGTCAAGGAAGCCTGTCTTCAGCGCCTCCCAGGCCAGCATCTGGTCGAATGTCGACGTCTGCAGATCGGTGCCCTGCTTGGCCATCACCAACCGGTCGATCACCTCGATCGGCGCCACAACCCAGCCCAGCCGCAGGCCGGGGGAAAGCGTCTTGGAGAAGGTGCCGAGATAGATGACATTCCCCTCCATGTAACCGTGGCCGTTGAGGCCTGCGCTCGTCTGGAAGTCCGCATCAAGGGCCACCAGCGGAGGCAGGTGCTCGCCCTCGAACCGCAGCGCGCCATAGGGGTCATCTTCGACGATCGGAATGCCGTACTTGTTGGAGAGCCTCACCAGCTCCAGCCGGCGCTCCAGTGCAAGGGTGGTTCCGCTAGGATTCTGAAAGTTCGGCAGGACGTACATGAATTTCGGCCCGACGCGGAGGGCATTCTCGAGCAGATCCGTGCGCAGGCCGTGATTATCGCAGGGGACGCCCGCGTACTCGGCCTGATAGGCATTCCACGCTTGCAGCGCACCAAGGTAGGTGGGCTCCTCCACCAGGATCTGATCGCCCGGATTGATCAGCAACTTGCCGATCAGATCAAGCGCCTGTTGGGAGCCAGTCGTCACAAAAACGTTATCGGACTCGGCCTGGATGCCATAGCGCACCATGCGCTCGCTGATCCAGCGCCGCAGCGGCAGATGGCCCTCCGTCGGTCCGTATTGCAGCGCCTTCTCACCGTACTCCGAGAGAACGCGATGAGCCGCCGCCGCCAACTGCTCCCGCGGGAACAACTCCGGCGCCGGCATGCCCCCCGCAAACGAGATGATATCGGGCTGCTGCGTGAACTTCAACAACTCCCGAATGATGGACCGGCCCATCCGCTGATTGCGTAGGGCGTACCGGCTCTTCCAGGGTGTCGCCATGACTCAACCTCCTTGTTGAGATGGTGTTCAGCTCTGAACGGGTCTCTTATATCCGGTCCGGCATCGCTGCCGGGGCTTCATGCCTCCGGCACAGCTGTTCAGGCAGCCACCGTCTCGCGCACCTGGCGTGCGAACTCGGCGCCCTGGTGCAAGGCCTGCTTGTTGGCCCCCAGGTACTTGCGCTGTCGTTGCCCGAGGTGCAGATCGAGTGCAGTCTCCACCGTCTCGAGCGTGAGATAGCCGGTTGCCACGAGATACGCGCCCAGGAGTACGACGTTGGCCATGCGCACGTTGCCGAGCTGCTCGGCAACGTCATTGGCCGGCACTGCAATGTAGGTGATGTCAGTGCGTGTAGGCTGTAGAGGTACCAGTGACTCATTGTAGACCATGAGCCCGCCGGACTTGATGAGCGGCTCGTACTTCTCGAACGACGGCAGATTCAGCGCGACAACCGCATGTGGGCGCCGTACAAAGGGAGAGCCGATCGGCTCATCGGAGACGACAACCGTGCAGTGCGCGGTGCCCCCGCGCATCTCCGGGCCGTACGACGGGATCCAGGTAACGTGCAGGCCGCTCTCCAACGCTGAATAGGCCAGCAGTTGGCCGGCGAAAAGGGCGCCCTGGCCGCCGAATCCCGAAAAAATGATCTCCTCGTTCATGCTTGGCTCCTTTGCCACGCGCCTATTCGAGGTTCTTCACCGCGTCGGCCACCTTGAAATCGCCGAGCGGGAAGTATGGGACCATCGCGTCGCGAATCCAGGTCAGCGCATCCGGCGCCGACATGTGCCAGTTCGTCGGGCAGCTCGACAGGAACTCGACCATGCTGAGTCCCAGGCCGGCCATCTGTGCCTTGAGTGCGGTCACGACGGCCTTCTTCGCCTGCCGCACGGTCTTGGCATCGTAGACGGAGCGCCGTACAACGTAGGACGTACCCGGCAGGCCCGCGAGAATCTCCGCCATGCGCATCGGGAAGCCATGCAAGGCAACATCCCGGCCCAAGGGGGAGGAGGTGGTCACCTGGCCGGGCAGGGACGTCGGCGCCATCTGGCCGCTGGTCATGCCATAGACCGCGTTGTTGATGAAGAAGACACTGATGTTCTCGCCGCGGTTTGCCGCGTGCAGGATTTCCGCTGCGCCGATCGAGGCAAGGTCGCCGTCGCCCTGGTAAGTGATCACGATCTTATCGGGCTGTGTGCGCTTCAGGCCGGTGGCCATCGCAGGCGCTCGGCCGTGTGCCGCCTCAACCGAGTCAACATCGAAGTAGTAGTACAGGAGGACCGAACAGCCCACCGGCGCGACCATGATCGTGCGGTCCTGCAACCCGAGTTCATCGATGGCCTCTGCGATCAGCCGGTGGATGATGCCGTGCGTGCATCCCGGGCAGTAGTGAGTCTGGGTGTCGGAAAGCGCATCGGGACGCTTGTAGACCACCTGACCCTGCTCCATGATCTCGACGGGGCTGAGTTCGTGCTCGTTTGTCATCATCGACCTCCTACCAGTACCGCGACTCGACGCCGATCTCGAGCGGCCGGTGGCTGAAGGCAACCGACTGCAGCGCCTCCAGGATCTCGTCGGGCAGGGGAATGACGCCGCCTGTGCGACCGTAGAACTCGACCGGCATACGATCGTGCACGGCCAGGCGCACATCCTCGATCATCTGGCCCGCGCTCATCTCGACCACCAGCAGCGCCTGCTTGCCGGCCGCAGCTCTCGCCAGCGGCTCATAGGGGAATGGCCACAGGCTGATGGGGCGGAACAGGCCGACCTTCAGTCCGTTGGCGCGCGCTTCCCTGACCACGGTCTTACAGGTGCGCGCGACGGTGCCGTAAGCGACCAGCAGGAACTCGGCATCATCCGCCTGGTACACCTCCCAGCGCTGTTCCGCATCCCGGATGGTCTGCAGCTTCGCCTGAAGCCGCCGGTTGAGCTCTTCGAGCTCCGGCTCCTTGAGGAACAGGGAGGTGATGATGCGCTTCTCCCGGCCGGCCTTGCCCCGCACCGCGAACGAGCCACGCTCTTCCTCGGTCAGTGGCGGCCGCATGGGCGGCATCTCGGCGGGCTCCATCATCTGGCCCAGCGAGCCGTCGCCAGCCAGGATCACAATGGTGCGGTACTTCTCGGCCAGGGGGAACGCCTCATACATCAGGTCGACGGCCTCCTGGATGGTAGCCGGCGCCAGGACGATCGGATGGAAGTCGCCGTGTCCTGCGGAGCGGGTCATCTGGAAATAGTCAGATTGGCTCGGCTGAATGTTGCCCAGCCCGGGGCCGCCGCGCATGATATCCACCAGGACGGCCGGCACCTCAGAGCCTGCGATGTAGGAGAGCCCCTCCTGCATCAGGCTGATGCCGGGGCTTGAGGACGAGGACATGGCGCGTGCGCCGCCGCAGGCAGCGCCGTAAACCATGTTGATCGAGGCAACTTCACTTTCGGCCTGCAGGAAAACGCGGCCTAATTCGGGCATGCGCGCAGACATGTACTCGAGCAACTCAGTCTGCGGCGTGATGGGATAGCCAAAGAACGCTTCGACACCACCGCGAATCGCGGCCTCCGCGATGGCCTGATTGCCTTCCCAAAGCTCCTTTGCCATGGAAAAAGCCTCCGTGTTTACGCTGCGACGCGTCTTGAATCGTACCGATAGATGGTGAGCACCACATCGGGGCACATCAGCGCGCAGAGGGCGCAGCCGGTGCACTTGCCTTCGGGGTCCACCAACACGACTGGCCGGTAACCGCGGGCATTAAACGTCTCGCGGCTCATCTCGAGGATGCCCTGGGGGCACACTCGCGTACACAACTCACAGCCTTTGCAGCGGTCGGTATCTATCGCCACTGTTCCACGAACCATCGCGTATCACCTCCTTGGGATAGCATCAAGGGCGCGGCAGTTGCCTCCGGCTGCCGCATGGCAGCCGGAGTGGACATCCCCGATCGTTATTCAGTTTCGCTCGGTGTGGTCACGGACCGTCGAAACGGCGCTGACAGGGTGTGACCCACCACTTCAACAACATCCTTCACAATCATCGACGCAACCTGCCCGTAGTTCAGAGACGGGCCCGTTACATCCAGGTTCAGCTCGCGCTTGTCACACACGGTGCTCATGTTAGCGCGTTCGATTTCCGGCCGCAGGCGCGCCATCTCCCGATCGAATTCCTCGTGCGTCGTGTTGACCATGAGCCGGTCGATCTCCGCGATCAAGCCGACCGCCCAGGAGATGCGTTGATCCGTCGCCGCGGCCTGGGCTTGCGGGATCAGGCCATAGTCTGCCTTGACATGGTTCAGCCGCCGGCCCGCAGCATAGGTGGCATCCACCAGTTGGTGGCGATCCATCCACTTCGTCTCGTAGTTCAAGACGTATTTCCAGCTGGGCGCGACCAACAGGCGGCGATGCTCCTCGAGCGTGCGCGCGAACAACCTGTAACCGTGCACCTCTGGCTCTTCGTAGCCGCGGCTGCCCGGGTCGAGGAACGGCGCGAGCGGCGAGATGAACGGCGCGAGCCGGCCATCGTTCCCGAAGCGCTTGATCAGATCTTCGCAATAGTCCACGGTCCCCAACACGGAGTCCGCGGTCTGCTGTGGCAGGCCCGACATGAAGAAGACATCGAGTCGATTGGCGCCGACGTCGAGCGCATCCTGCAGGGTGCGTTCCATCGGCTCATTGGCGTAGTTCTTGCCGAACGCCTTCCGCACGACGGGGTCGTGGCTTTCCAGCGAGACTTCCAGGGTGAAGTTCGGCATGGCCTTGGCCATGTCGGACAGGAACTCGCGCGAAGCGGGCGAGAAGATCTCGGTGATGATCGGGCCATCGAACCCGCGCATGGCCTCGAAGAAACGCTGTGCATAGTCCCGCCCGGCCTGGCGCAGGTCGCCCAGGATGAACACCGGGCCGCGACTCATGCGCGAGATGCGCCGCACGTCGGCCGCCAACATCAGGGGATCCCGAAAGGCCGGCCGCTCGCGGCCGTGCATCTTCTTGAAGGCTGCGCTCGAACCACCGCAGATCACACAGCTCTGGGTGCAGCCGCGGCATGAGAGTGCGGCCATGATGGGATAATCCAACCAGTCCTTGAACGGGACATAGTTGCTCATATCCATGTCGCGCACTGCCGCACGCACCACGTAGCGGTAATCCAGCATCACGTTGTCCAGCGTGTCGGGACGATAGGTGTGCGGGTTGATCTGCACATCGCCCGAGCGGTCCTTCCACGTGAGGTTCGGCACATCCTTGAGCGCCGGCGCCTTCGGCTTGCCGGCCAGGTGCGCCATCAACTGCCGGATGGGCTCCTCCGCCGAGTCACCCCGGACCACGAAGTCGACAAACGGATAGCGTATCAGCTCCTCGTGAAAGTAGGTCGATGAGAAGCCGCCGAAGATGACGGGCGTATTGGGATGGTGCTTCTTAACCATCTCGGCTACTGCCAACGCACCATGCGCGTGCGGCAGCCAATGCAGGTCAATGCCGAACGCCACGGGGTTGAGCTTCTTGACCAGCGCCTCGGGGTCAAAACTGGCATCATTCAGCATGCGGACCGCGAGGTTGACGATGCGCACCCGCAGGCCGTGTCGTTCAAGGTATTCGGCCATGGTGGTAAAGCCGATGGGGTACATCTCGAAAACGGGCGTGGAGGGCACCAGGTCACTGACCGGGCCATACAGGATCGAGTGTTTTCGAAAGTCGTAAACGCTTGGAGCGTGAAGAAAGACTAAATCCGCGCGACTGAACATCTTCTTAGTTGTATCCTAGATATGAAACAGGCACCTGCGTGGTGACGCAGGTGCTGATCTCGAGTGGCTATCATCACGGCAACGCTCAGGCTGGCACTGCCTCGCTGGTTAGGATCTCGATCAGAAAATCGAGCAGGTCTGTCTCGGTGATGATGCCGATCAGTTGTCCGTCCACCTCCACCGGCAGGCCGCCGATCTTGTGGGTGCGCATCATACGTGCGGCTTCCGCGATCGTCACGTCGGGCTGAATGGTGATCGGATCAGGAGTCATGCAGGAACCCACTTCGATGTGGTCCAAGATGAAATTATCATACCACTGTTCGCGAACAACAAACGGCGAATTCGCAGCGCGACGCAGGTCTCGATCGGTGATGATGCCAACGAGCTTGCCCCGCTCCACGACCGGTAACCGCCGGTAGCCGCCCTCGCGCATGAGATTGATCGCAGTGCGGATCGCGTTTCGAGGCGTCACCGTCACTGGATTGTGTGTCATTATGTCTGCTACCAGGTGCTTGGAAGGCATCACCCTTCTCCCTTGGCTTGCTGGCAGCCCAACCAGCCAGTATTTGTCTCCCAGAAACCTCGGTAGGAGGCCCCTATCTGGTATGCAGATATTGTAGCACCCGGGGTGTCGTCACGCTATGATGCTGGTCATGTCGAGGTACGCTTGCCGTGGTGACGAACCTGGGCGGCGCTCAATCGGGCAGCCAGGTCGTCACCACGGTGTGGAAAACCGTTACTATTACTAGAGATAGTAAGTCATCCGTTGCAGCCCGACGACAGGGTCGATGTACTGGACGCGGACGTGGTTGGGCACCGTCAGGGTGATGGGGGCGTAGTTGAGAATCGCCTTAACCCCGGCGTCCACCATGATGCGCGCCACCGCCTGCGCCTCTTGCGCCGGCGTTGCGATGATTCCCACCGTAACGCCGTTGGACTTGATGCTCTCGGCCAAGTCGGCGATGGGCTGGACGATCACGTCGTCGATCCCCATGGGCTTGCCGATCTTCTCCGGATCGTTGTCGAAGATCGCGGTGATGACGAAACCCTTCCCCCGGAAGCCGCCGTAATCCGCGATCGCCTTGCCGAGATTGCCCGCGCCGACCAGCACCACGTCCCACAGCTTGTTAACCTTCAGGATCGTGCGCAGTTGATCATACAGGAAACCGATATCATATCCTGTACCCTGCTTTCCAAACTCACCGAAGTGGGACAGGTCCTTTCGAATCTGCGCGGACGAAATGCCGAGGCGATCACCTAGCTCCTGCGAGGAGGTGATCTGTCGCCCCTCAGCAATCAGAAACCCCAGTGCACGCAGGTACACCGGCAGCCGGCCGATCACGATATCCGGGATTATCTTCTTAGCCATCTATCACTCCTTGCACGCAGGCAGCCACGCAGTGACATGTCTTGCTGTAAATTCACGCGACTTGTATAGCAGTCACTTTATACTAGCACACGTGCAGTTTTTGTGCAACTCTTGACAAGAACGAGTCGTCAGCTGTGAGATGCGACACTTGCCAGGAAAGAGAGCCTGCTGTACAGTAGCAGGTCGGTAATGTGGCTTGCGGAGCAATCGCTTTCGCGGCACTATGATATACCTTGTGCAAACAGTGTGCACGAAGCCCTATGTGGCACGGAGCAGGCGTAAATGCGGAAACCCATCGTCATCATTCTCATCCTGGCTGCGATCGCTGCGGCCGGCTATTTCGGCTACCAGGAATATCTCAAGCGACAGAGTGACCAGACAGTCGACTACGAAACCGTCACGGTACGACGAGGCGATATCTCGGCGACCGTGAGTGCAACGGGCGGCGTGCTGCCCGAACGGGAGGTGGGCCTTACCTTTGCCGCCACAGGCGTCGTCTCTGAGGTGGCGGTGCAGGTCGGGCAGGCCGTCGAGGAAGGCCAGCGGCTGGCAGCACTGGATACGGGCGATCTCGAGTTGGCGATCCGGCAGGCGGAGATCTCGCTTGCGCAGGCAGAAGCTCAGCTGCGCCAGCTCCAGGAGCCGTCAAATCCGGTCGACATCGCCGCGGCGGAGGCCGCCATTGCCAGCGCCCAGGGCGCGCTCGCCAGTGCTCAGGCCGCCTATCAACAGACGCTGAACGGACCGGACCGTGACACCCTGGCCGCGGCGCAGGCACAGGTGGACCAGGCGCGCGTTCAACTCAGCCAGGCGCAGCAGGCATATGACAGGGTGAAGGACCGGCCCGACGTAGGCATGCTGCCGCAGTCGGTCCAGTTGCAGAATGCCACGATCGCCCTGCAGACGGCCGAAGCCCAATTCCGGGCCACACAGAAGTCGGTGACGTCCGCCCAGGTTGCGGCCGCCCAGGCCCAGATCGGGGCCACCGAGGCCCAGTTGCGGCAGGCCGAAGCCAACCTTGACCGGCTGCGCCGCGGGCCATCGGCCGGCCAGGTGGAGGTGGCACAGGCCACCGTCGAGCAGGCGAAGCTGGGGGTCGAGCAGGCAAAGCGACGCCTGGAGAACGCCACGCTGGTGGCGCCGTGGGACGGCGTGGTGACCGCAGTCACGGTGGTTGAGGGCGGCCCGGCAGCGGTGGGCCAGCCGGCCATTCGCATGGCCGATACGTCCCGGTTCCACCTGGACGTCCAGGTGGATGAAGTGGACATCGCCGCCATCGAGCCCGGCCAGCCGATCCAGGTCGTGATCGATGCCCTGTCCGATCTGACGCTGACCGGCAGCGTCACCCGCATCGCTCCATCGTCGTTGACGACCCAGACGGGCGGCGTGTCGTACAGCGTGCGGCTCGACATCGATGAGACCGACATCCCGCTCCGGGCGGGCATGAGCGCCACGACCACCATCATCGCGAACACGCGCGAGGACGTCCTCCTGATTCCGAATCGGACCGTACAACTCGACCGCGAATCGGGCAGGACCTATGTGGAGCGGCTCACGAATGGCACGCTCGAGCGCACGGAGGTCCGTCTGGGCCTGCGTGATGAGCAGAACAGCGAAGTGCGCGAGGGCCTCGACGAGGGCGACATGCTGGCCATCGTCAGCAGGACGGGCGCCGAACAGCTCAGAAGCCTCTTCGAGGGATTCGATCAATGAGCGTCGCACAGGGGGGAAGGAACGGGCCGGTCATCGACCTGGTCGACATCACCAAGGTGTATCGCATGGGCGATATCGAGGTGCACGCGCTGCGCGGGGTGACGCTGTCGATCTGCCAGGGCGAGATGATCGCCATCATGGGGCCGTCCGGATCGGGCAAGTCGACCCTGATGAACGTCGTCGGCTGCCTCGACCAACCAACCTCGGGCATCTACCGGCTGGCCGGGGAGGACATCAGCCGCTTCAACGACGACCGGCTGGCAGAAGTGCGCAGCAAGCGCATCGGGTTTGTGTTCCAGAGCTTCAACCTGCTGGCGCGCACCGACGCGCTGGCCAATGTGGAGCTTCCGCTTGTCTACTCTGGCGCCCGGGCCGCGGACCGGCGGAGCCGCGCGCTGGAGGCGCTCGATGCGGTGGGCCTCAGCGAACGCATCCACCACCGGCCCAATGAGCTCTCGGGCGGCCAGCAGCAGCGGGTGGCCATCGCGCGGGCGCTGGTGAACGATCCACGCATCATCCTGGCCGATGAACCGACCGGCAACCTGGACTCCAAGGCGGGCGCTGAGGTCATGGGCATCTTCCAGCGGCTCAACGTGGAGCAGGGCATCACGGTTATCCTGGTCACGCACGAACCGGACATCGCCGAACACTGCCGCAGGGTGGTGAACCTCTACGACGGAACCGTCCGCTCTGACGTCGAGGTGGCTACGCCCCGAATGGCCGGCGACTCGGCCTATCAAAGCCGGCTGGGCCGGCCGGAAGAGTGCTGACCCATGAACCTCACTGAGCAGATCCGGCTGGCGCTGCGCGCGCTGTCCGTCAATAAGCTGCGCTCAGCACTCACCATGCTGGGCATCATCATCGGCGTCGGTGCGGTGATCACCCTGCTCTCCGTCGGCGAGGGGGTGCAAAATCTCGTACGCAGCCAATTGCAGAGCATCGGCACCAATCTTCTCTTCGTGGTCTCGGGCAACCTGGGCGGCAGCTCATCGTCCGGCCTGTCGCTGACGCTCAAGGACGCGGAAGCCATCGCCGATCCCTTCAATGTGCCGGATGTCAGCGCTGTGGCGCCGGAGGTGCTGTCCAACGCGGACGTCAGTTACGGCAAGACGTCGCTGCGTGTCTCGGTATCGGGCGTCACGCCGTCCTATGTTGAGGTTCGGAACCGCCCGGTTGCCCTGGGTGCGTTCCTCGATGATGTGGACATCAATGCTCGCAGCCGGGTGACGGTGATCGGCAGCCGGATCGCCGAACGCCTCTTCGATGAAGCGGGCGTCTACCCGATCGGCGCGACCCTGAAGATCAACAACATCCCGTTCAAGGTGATCGGAGTGCTGGAGGAACGCGGCGGAACGGGCGGGCCAGGGGGCAACCAGGATGAAGTCGTGGTGGTGCCCCTGTCCACCGCACATGAGCGCCTCTTCCCGAGGTTCCATAATCGCAAGGGCGAACCGATGCTTTCGGTCGTCTATGCCCAGGTCGTGAGCGAGGATCGCATGGAGGCCGCATCGCAGGAGATCAGCGAGCTCCTGCGCCAGCGACACAATATCCTCTTCCAGGACGACGATGACTTCACCGTGATCAACCAGCAGGATCTGCTCTCCATTTTCGGCCAGATCACGGGTGTTCTCACGATCTTCCTGGGTGCGATCGCGGGCATCAGCCTGCTCGTGGGCGGGATCGGCATCATGAACATCATGCTGGTTTCCGTCACGGAACGCACGCGGGAGATCGGGCTGCGCAAGGCGGTCGGCGCCAAGCGCCGCGATATCCTGGTTCAGTTTCTCATCGAGTCGGTCGTGCTGGCCCTGGTGGGTGGCCTGGTCGGCGTTGCACTCGGTGCGGGCGGCGCGCTCGCGATCTCCCGGCTGCAGAGCGATCTGACGGCCGTTGTGACGCCGCAATCGGTCCTGCTCGCCACCAGCTTCTCGGCCGCGGTGGGGCTCTTCTTCGGCATCTATCCCGCCACGCGTGCGTCACGCCTGAACCCGATCGAGGCGTTGCGTTATGAATAGGGTCCTGGCGCCATGTTTCGCCGGCGGCCAAGGGCTACGAGGATGACGCCAGGCGGCCAAAAACCTGTCCGATCGGGGCCAAGCGAACATACGTTCACGGCGTTTCGGATTTGCGTATTTTTCCTGGCTAAGGTAACATAAGCTGTGGGTTAGCAAGGCACCTTGCTAACCTGACGGCACAAGAAACCATTCCAATACACGAAGTGGGGGTCTGATAGCATGGCGGAGACCGCACGGCTGAAGGCGTTGGACACCACCTTGGCGAACCTTAAGAAGCGTTTCGGAGAGGGCACGGTCATGAAGCTGGGTGAGGCAGGGCGCCTGAAAGTGGACGCCATCCCAACCGGCTCTCTCTCGCTGGACCTGGCGCTCGGCATCGGCGGCGTTCCGCGCGGCCGCGTGACCGAGATTTACGGACCTGAGTCGTCGGGCAAGACGACGATTTGCCAGCACATCATCGCCGAGGCACAGAAGATGGGCGGCATCGCCGCCTTCATCGATGTCGAGCATGCGCTCGACCCGGACTATGCACGACGGTGCGGCGTCAACGTTGACGAGCTCTATATCTCGCAGCCGGACACGGGCGAGCAGGCCCTGGAAATCGCAGAGGCCTTGATCCGCTCGGGCGCAGTGGATGTCGTCGTGATCGACTCGGTCGCGGCACTCGTGCCGCGTGCAGAAATCGAAGGGGAGATGGGCGACAGCCATGTCGGCTTGCAGGCCCGTCTGATGTCGCAGGCGTTGCGCAAGCTGGTCGGCGTGATCAAGACCAGCAACACGGCGCTGATCTTCACCAACCAGATGCGTCAGAAGATCGGCATCATGTTCGGCAACCCGGAGACAACCCCTGGCGGGCTGGCGCTGAAGTTCTACGCCAGCGTTCGGCTCGATGTACGGCGTATCGAGGGCATCAAGACCGGTGGCAGCACCGTGGGCAACAGAACACGTGTGACCGTCAAGAAGAATAAGGTCGCTGCACCGTTCCGCCAGGCCGAGTTCGATATCATGTATAATCGGGGCATCAGCAAGTCGGGTGACTTGTTGGACCTGGGCGCCAACATGGGCATCATCGATAAGCGTGGCGCCTTCTACAATTTCAACGACACTCGCCTCGGCCAGGGCCGCGAAAACGCGAAGGACTTCCTCGAAGAGAATCCTGTCATGGCACAGCAGCTAGAGGATGCGATTCGAGCCAAGGCCTCCCTCGCTCCGGTCAAACCTGTTGGCCCGGACGAGGATGACGGCGAGGCGGAGGAATAGCGGCTGCCCAAGACAGTTGGGGCAATCGCCACGGCAACCTGGCTGGTGACGCAGCAGGTGCCTTGACCATGGTCTATCTTGTTCTTGACACGCCGCGTGGCGGCGTTGGCAACGAAAGCCCTGTGATGGGCTTAGATATTCGACTGTCCGGTCCGAACCCCCGTGCACGTCCGTCCTGCACGAGGTGAGCCTTTCGGCTATTCGGCATTCGTGCTAACGCAGGTGCGCGGTTAGTTCATCACCAGGTGTAATTTGGACAAGAGCCGTGGTCGGGGTCACCCTGCGTGACCTTTGGCCACGGCTTTTTGGTTTGCGATGGCTGGTCACATTTCGGGCCTGCGGTTCCAGAAGCGAACTGCCGAACGCGTCAACGTCTACCTGGACGACCAGTATGCGTTCGCAGTCCCTGCGGTGACCGCGGCGCGACTTCACATCGGGCAGTTCCTGACGGATGCAGAGATCGCCGAGCTACGCGGCGAAGACGCCATCTCGAAGGCTTACGAGCGGGCCATCCGCCTCCTGAGCTTCCGGCCTCGCAGCACGACTGAGGTGCGTCGCTACCTGATCGAGGCGGAAGTGGATGAAGAGGCGGTTGAGGCAACGCTCACCCGCCTGACCGAACAGGGCTACCTGAACGACGACGAGTTCGCCCGTTTCTGGGTCGAAAACCGCCAGCGTTTTCGGCCGAAGGGCGAGCAGGCACTGCGTCAGGAGCTGCGCCGCGCCGGGGTCGACAAGGAAACGATCGACGAAAGCCTGGCTGGCCTGGACTCGAGTGCGGCCGCGTATGCGGCCGGCAAGCCGCGCGCTGAGCGCCTGTCACTGCTGGCAGCGTCAGACCAGACAGCCTTCAGGCGCAAACTCAGCGACTTCTTACTGCGCAGGGGATTTGGCTACGATGTCGTGCAGGAGACGGTCCGTCGCCTGCTGCAGGAGATCAGCGAGCAGTAACCATCATTGATCGGCCGGTAGACCGGTAACAGAATTTGTCGGCGGTTGCGTCATGGCGCCGCCTCTCATTACCCACCCTTGACATTTGAAAGGCAGGAAGCACGATGTTTGCAGGAAGTCCGGGGTTCCGCATTGTTGTGGACCTCCTCATCTTCCTGGCAGCAGGCGTCGCTGGCGGTGTGATCGGTTATCTGATCATGAAATCCCGCCAGTTGCAGGCCCGCAACGAGGCCGAGGCACTCCTCCGGACTGCCGAAGTCGATTCGAAGCGGATCGTGGCCGAGGCTGAGACCAAGGCCAAAATGATTGAACTTGCTGCACAGGAGCAAAAGGTAACGATTCTGGAGGAAGCCGACCAGGAAATCGTCCGCCGCCGGCGCGATATGGATCGGGCGGAGGAACGGCTTCAACGGCGCCAGGAAGTGCTGGAGAGTCGCCTGGAACAGGTCGAGCAACGCGGCCGCAAGCTGGATCAGCGCCAGGCGAAGCTCGATAAGCGCGAGCAGGATTTGACCAACCTGGAAGAGGAGCGCGCGGCCGAGCTGGAGCGCGTTGCGTCGATGACGCAGGAAGACGCGCGCCAGGAACTGCTGTCGGCCGTCGAGATGACGACGCGCCACGACATGGCGCGCAAGATCCGTGAGGTCGAGGCGCAGGCCAACCAGGAGGCCGAGTCGCGGGCTCGTGAGGTGATCACCCGCGTCATGGAACGGGTGGCCTCCGACCATGTATCTGAGACAACCGTCGCCAGCGTGCCGCTGCCGACCGACGAGATGAAGGGCCGCATCATCGGCCGCCAGGGCCGCAACATCCGGGCCATCGAACAGGCCACCGGCGTCGATCTCGTGGTGGACGACACGCCCGAAGCAATCCTGATTTCGTCATTCGATCCCATCCGCCGTGAGGTGGCGCGCATCGCCATCGGGCGGCTGGTGCAAGACGGCCGCATCCACCCCGCCCGCATCGAGAAGGAAGTGGAGAAGGCCCAGGGCGAGGTCGATAAGTCGATCAAGGACGCTGGCGAGCAGGCCGTGATCGAGGTCGGCCTGCAGATGCTGCACCCCGAGATGATCAAGCTGCTCGGCCGGCTGAAGTATCGCACCAGCTACGGCCAGAATCAGCTGTCCCATGCCGTCGAGGCGACGCATATCGCGGCCATGCTGGCCGCTGAGTTGGGTGCAAACGTGCAGATGGCCAAGATGGGCGCGCTGCTTCATGACATCGGTAAGGCCGTCAGCCACGAGGTCGAGGGCGCACATGCCCAGGTGGGCGCAGACATCGCGAAACGGTACGGCGTGCCCGCGGAAGTGGTCAACATCATCGCATCGCACCACCATGAGGTCGATCAGCTGTCGGTCGAGGCGGCCATCGCCACCACTGCCGACGCCATCAGCGGCTCGCGGCCGGGCGCACGGCGCGAGGCGCTGGAAAGCTACGTCAAGCGCATCCGGACCCTCGAGGACATCGGCAATTCGTTCAGCGGCGTGCAGCAGACGTTCGCCATTCAGGCCGGCCGCGAGGTACGGGTGATCGTCAAGCCCGAGGACGTGGATGATCTGGGTTCCATCCGCCTGGCCAAGGACATCGCCAAGAAGATCGAGGACAATCTGGAGTATCCGGGGCAGATCAAGGTGATGGTCGTGCGCGAGATGCGCGCGGTGGAAATCGCCAAGTAGGACGGCGACAATAACAGGGGCTCCTGATTCAATCCGAGAATCAGGAGCCCTTTTTGATTCCTGCCTGCGCAGGATTCCCGCCTCGCTTCAGTCGCAGTTGGTGATCACGGCCAGCACCATCGGCTTGCGCTTGGTCTCGTCGAAGAAGAAGCGCGTCAGCAGCCCCTGCGTCCGGTCGATGATCGCCTGGCGCTGCCGCACTTTCCCCTCAGACAATGCGCGATAGACGGCATCGGCCGCGCGCTCCATGAGATCGGTCCGCTCGCGCACGAACACAAAGCCGCGCGAAATCAGCTCGGGCTTGCCCGCGATCTCGCCCGTGGCCGCGCGAATCGGCACCACGGCGAGGACGAAGCCATTGTTCCCCAGGGTCTCGCGTTCCGCGATCACCTGCCTGCCCACATCGCCCACACCTGATCCGTGCACGTACACGTCGCCGGCAGGCACGCGTTCCTTCTTCAACTTCGCGCGCTGCGCGCTCAACTCGAGCACCGCGCCGTCCTCCATCAGCAGGATGTTCTCCGTGGGGATGCCCAGCTCGCGTGCCAGCCGCGCATGCGCGTGCAGGTGGCGCAGCTCGCCATGCACCGGCACGAAGAACTTCGGACGGGTGAGCGAGATCATCAGTTTGAGTTCTTCCTGGCTGGCGTGCCCCGACACATGCACGTCGGCCAGGGGCGGGTAGATGAGCTCCGCGCCGCGCGCGATGAGCTTGTTGATGAGCCGGGCCACGCCCTCCTCGTTGCCCGGGATGGGCGTGGAGGACAGGATGATCGTGTCGCCCCGCTTGACCTCGATCTGCCGGTGCGTGCCGTCAGCCATGCGGGCCAGTGCGGCCTCAGGCTGCCCCTGGCTGCCGGTGGTGACGATGGCGACCCGGTTATCCGGCAACTTGAGCGCCTCGCCCAGGTCGACCAGCACGCCCTCGGGTGCTTCCAGGTGGCCCAGCTCACGTGCGATCTCAGTGGTCTTGACCATCGAATAACCGGCCAGCGCGACCACGCGGTGGTGTCGCACGGCCGCATCGATGACCTGCTGGACGCGGCTCAGGAGCGAGGCAAAGGTAGCCACGATGATGCGGCCCTGAGCCTCTCTGAAGATCTGATCGAACGCGGGCGCGATCACCGACTCGGAGGGCGTATGCCCCGCCCGCTCCGCTCCGGTGGAATCGCTGAGCAAGGCGAGCACGCCCTGCGCGCCCAACTGGCCCAGGCGGGCAAAGCCCGGTCCCGAGCCGCGCACTGGCGTGTACTCGAACTTGAAGTCGCCCGTGTGAATGATCGTCCCCAAAGGCGTCTTGATGGCCAGCCCCACGCCGTCCGGAATGGAGTGGGTGATGGCCAGAAACTCGACCTCGAACGGCCCCACGGTGGTCGTCTGCCCGGCCGCAACCGAATGGAGTACGACCCCGTTCAGCTGCGGGTGCTCCGACAGCTTGGCCCGGATCAATCCGAGCGCCAGCGGGGTCCCGTAGATCGGAGTGCTCGCGGGCAGGACATCGCCCAGCAGGTACGGTAGCCCGCCGATGTGATCCTCGTGGCCGTGGGTGATGATGATGCCGGCCACCTCGGCCGCTCGCTCGCGCAGGTATGTGTAGTCGGGCAGCACCAGGTCAACGCCCAACATGTCAAACTCGGGAAACATGATGCCGGCATCGACCACGAGAATACGTCCCGCGTATTCGAACAGCAGCATGTTCTTGCCGACTTCGCCCAACCCACCCAGGGGAATGATTCTCAGCGTCTCAGCCATCTCAGTAGCTCCTTACAGCACAGCCCGCCATGCGGGGGCTCAAAGACCCTCGTCGGAGATCTTCTCCCAGACGCGACCGAAGGCCAGCTTGCCCTTCTCGAAACTGGCAAGCCGAAGGAACTCATCGGGCGCGTGGTGCCGCTCGTCCTCCAGCGCAAAGGCCAGGGTCACGGTATAGATGCCCAATTCGCGCAGGAAGCTCATCAGCGGTCCGACGCTGCCGCCCATGCGAACGTAGAACGGGGAATTCCCGTACAGGTCGGTCAGCACGCTGCCCACCACCCGGTTTCCCGGGTGATCGACGGGCATGAGATAAGGATAGGCGTAGCCGGGCAGTTGCGTGGTCTGCACCCGGACGCCTGCCGGTGCGACCCGCGCCACGTGCTCGGCGATGAGGTGGTAGATGCGATGCGGTTCCTGGTTGGCGACCAGCCGGCAGGTGATCTTCGCATGGGCCTCTTTGGGAAGCACGGTCTTGACGCCTTCGCCCTGGAATCCGCCCCAGATCCCGTTCAACTCCAGTGTGGGCCGCGCCCAGGCCCGCTCCATAGTCGTGTAGCCGGGCTCACCGAACGCCGCATCCACACCGAGGTCCGCCAGGTAGTGCGCCTCATCGAAGGGGACATCCGATATCTGCCGGCGGTCTTCCTCGGTCAGGTCGACCACATCGTCGTAAAAACCATCGACCGTGACCTTGCCGTCAGGGGAACGCATGCTGTCCAGGATCCGCACGAGCGCGTGGATTGGGTTGGCGATCGCGCCGCCGTAGACGCCCGAATGCAGGTCTGACCTGGCGCCATACACGTCGATCTGGAGCGGAATCAGGCCCTTGAAGCCCACGAGCAGGATGGGCTGGTCCTCCGCGAGTTGGGAGCCGTCCGCGCTGATCGCCAGGTCCGCAGCCAGCAGTGCCTTCTGCTCTGCGATGAAGCCGACGAACTCAGGGCTGCCGATCTCTTCCTGGCCCTCGAAGATGAACTTGAGATTGATGGGCAACTCGCCGCCAGTCTTCAGGAAGGCCTCTGCCACAAGAATGGGAATGAGCATATTGCCCTTGTCGTCGCCCGCGCCGCGCGCGTACACGCGCCCATCGCGCACCTCGGGTTCGAACGGGGGCGAAGTCCACAGCTCCAGCGGATCGGCCGGCTGGACATCGAAATGGCCATAGATCAGGACGGTCGGCTTGCCCCCCGCATGCAGCCAGTCGCCGTAGACGGCCGGGTGGCCGCCGGTGGCCATGACCTGCACATGTTCGATGCCGGCCCGCCGCATCCGCGCTGCAGTCCACTCGGCCGCGGCCTGCACGTCCGCCGTGTTCTCCCTGGGTGACGAGATGCTCGGAATCCGAAGGAATGCCACCATATCCGCCAATGCTTCGTCCCGGTGTGTCTCCAGGTACTTCTCCCAGGCCTTCATCATCGCTCCCATTCTTTCGACAACGTCTTACTGCGGCCGATCCAGCTCGACGACCTGCATCGTTGCCAGTCCGGCACGCACCTCGATCCCCGTCAGGCTTGCGACGAAGCTGCCATCCTGGGTGCCGACTTCGACGTCGTAGACCCCGGCAGGCAGTTGGAACGTCGCGGGGTTCGTGCTCTCGTAGCCCGCGAAGTTGTGGCGCTCGCCCGACGGATAGACGACGGCATCGATCGCAGGCGCCGCATCGCCTACGGTTGCCGAGATGGTCAGGGTGCCGAAATCGAACAGCACATCGTGTGAGACGAGCACCTCCGGGCTGATGGCGATCCCTTCGAGCTTCTCGTCGCTGCTGTCCACGCGCACGAGCACATCGTACTGCCCCGGCGCCAGGACGAACTGCGCATCCGGCCCCAGCCTCTCGTCCACCAACGTCTTCCTGCCGGCCTTGTAGACCGCGACGACCGAATCGCCCGCCAATGCGCCGGCATTGGCAAAGACACGCACCCGCAGGTTCACGCCGGGCGCCAGTTCCGCCGCCTGTTCCGCCACGAGGGACTCGCCCGCCACATCGGCGATATCGACGACCTCCACGGGCGCAGCGACGGCGATGGACGGGCCATCGTAGTCCGCGTAACGGGCCACGATCTCCACCCAGGGCGCCGGCTCGCCATCGGGCCCTCGTGACGCCAGGCTGGCCGCAGCCTGCACCACGCGGCGCGCTGCGTCATCGCCCGTCGTCCAATAGGTGACTGTCTGCGGTGCGAAGTAGGCGGCGACCTGCGCTTCGAGCGCGGCACGCGCCTGTGGGTCGGGCGCCACGGCCGCCACGCCCGCCTTGAGGATGCGCTCGATCGTCTCTGCTGAGAAGACCACCTGCGCCCGCACCGTCCCCGGCAGGTCAGCGGGATCTGGCTCGGACGTCACGGTGCCGGCGCCTTCGGCCTGGCCGTACAGCCGCAGCAGGGTGAAGGGTGATGCCAGTCCGAACGCTGCGTCGAAGCTCACGCCCGGCCAGCGCGTCCAGGCCGTGTCGCTGATGACGCGCGTGTAGCTGTGCGACGAGCCGGTAGCAGGATCGGGCGCGACGATGAGCTCCTCGATTGCGGCGCCCTCACGGCGGCTGGTCTGGGCCCACGAACCCGCGCGGTACTGCCCGCCGATGACGGTTTCCGTGTTCTCCGCCGCCGGATCGTTGCGCAGGACGACCTCGTATCGAAAGGCGGCGGGCAGCGCGAGGAGCGCCACCTCCTCCCCGGTGAGCCGCGGCATCCCGGAGCTGTTGTCCGTCGTCGCCTCGGCCTCGATCGCCGGGACGGCTGCCGTGGGCAGCGGGGGCGGCGGCACGCCCTGTGCGATGCAGGCGGTCGATACGACGAGCAGCAGCAGGATGATCGGAATCCGATGGAAAACAACCCGACTGCTCGACATAAACGCGCCTCCGCTCGTCTCTCGCTGTGTGCCGCCCGGAACAGAACCAGATAATTATACCCCGTTTCATGGCGCCCAGGAAATGGACAGTTGCATCCGCCGCAGGTATGATGGGGCGCACCTGTTCCAGAATGGAAACAGGAGTTCCGTGTCAGGAGGGCGCCATGGCCGACCTGGTGACCAGGCAGGGCCTCTACTTCGAGGACTACACGACCGGCGACAGCGTGACGAGCCAGGGACGAACCGTGACCGAGGCGGACATCGTCAGCTTCGCTGCGCTGAGCGGCGACTGGAACGCGATCCACGTCGATGCAGAATACGCGAAGAAGGGCATGTTCGGCGAGCGCATCGCCCACGGCATGCTGGGACTCTCGATTGCCACCGGGCTCGCGGCCCGGCTGGGCTTCATCGATGAGACGATCATCGCGTTCATCGGGATGGAATGGAAGTTCCGCGGCGCGATCAGGATCGGGGACACGATCAGGATGTGCGCGACGGTTGCAGAGAAAAAGGCTGCGCCGCGGATGGGCGGGGGGCTGGTGACTTTCACCGTGGAGGTCATCAACCAGCGGGAGGAGCGGGTCCAGAAGGGCACGTGGACCATGCTGGTTAAGATGAAAGGGGCCGCGTAAGCCGCGGCCCCTGCCCCATCGATGGGTTAGTACGCTTGTCTACTTCACCCAGCCGCGCAGCGCGACCGCATCCGCGACGCGCTTGACCGCGACGAGGTACGCGCCAAGGCGGTTGTGGGTCTTGTGCGACTGCGCCATCTCGTGAACCGCGCGGAACGCCGTGGTCATCTTCTCTTCCAGGCGCGACTGCACTTCCTGCAGCGTCCAGTAGAAGTTGTAGGCGTTCTGCACCTGTTCGAAGTAGCTGACCGTCACGCCGCCCGCGTTGCACAGGAAGTCCGGCACCACGTACACGCCGTTCTGGAACAGGATCTTGTCCGCTTCCGGCGTGGTGGGGCCGTTGGCCAGCTCGGCCATGATCTTCGCCTTGATGCGGCCCGCGTTATCGGCCGTGACGACGTTCTCCAGCGCCGCGGGCAGGAGCACCGTCACCGGCAGCTCGAGCAGTTCGTGGTTGGAGATGGCCGTCGCGCCGTCCTCGCTGTAACCCTCGATGATCCGCTTCGGGTGCTTCGCCACGTGTGCGGCGATGGCCGGAATGTTGAGCCCGTTCGGATTCTGGATGCCGCCGGACACGTCGCTGACCGCGACGACCTTCATGCCCATCTCGTGGCCCAGGATCGCGGCCCACGAACCGACGTTGCCGAAGCCCTGGACTGCGATGGGCGCGCCGCGCAGCTCCACGCCTAGCACCTTGGCGGCCTCGCGCACCGTGTACAGGCCGCCACGAGCCGTGGCGTCCCCGCGACCCAGCGAGCCGAACAACGGCACCGGCTTGCCGGTGATCACGCCGGGCACGTGCCGGCCCATGATCGTCTCGTACTCGTCCAGCATCCACGACATGATCTGCGGCGTGGTGTAGACATCGGGCGCGGGCACGTCAATGTCCGCACCGACGAAGTGCGCCACCCGGCGCATGTAGCCGCGGCTCAGGCGCTCCAGCTCACCCTGCGACAGGCTGCCCGGATCGCAGACCACGCCGCCCTTGCCGCCGCCCAACGGGATGTCCACCACGGAGGTCTTCCAGGTCATCCAGGCCGACAGCGCGCGCACGGTGTCGATGGTCTCGTCAGGATGGAACCGGATGCCGCCCTTGGCCGGGCCGCGTGCATCGTTGTACTGGACCCGGAAGCCCTGGAACGTCTGGTAGGAGCCATCATCCATCCGCACCGGGATGGTGAAGTGCAGCTCCCGCATCGGCTCGCGCAGGAACGCATGCATGGCCGGCGAAAGGCCGAGGATCTTTGCTGCGTCATCCAATTGGTGCTGGGCGATCTCGAACGGATTCATCTTGCTTGACATCAGTCAGTCACTCCTTTGTGTGATATCCGATCAGAACGATGAGTTCTCATCGTGCCTGGTAACCTGACAAACGAACCAGAGATACGCAATGCTCGCAATGATGGGCATCTGATGCTTTGTGATCGCGGTGAGGGCGCAAGGGGACTGCCCGGGTCGCCTTTGTCCTCAGGCAAGGTGATTATAGCATCTGCCCTGTCGAACACAAATCCGGCGACTGACTTCCCGCTGTCAGCGCGGCTGCTGCTCCTGCAGGTATTTCAGCGCCGATGCGGCCAGCAGCGCCGCGCCGATGGGGAGCACATCCTCATCGAAATCGAAGCGCGGGTTGTGATGTGGCGCGGCCAGCCCCAGCGCCGGATTACCCGATCCGAGCAGCAGGTAGCAGGCTGGAACGCGCTGCGCGAACTCCGAAAAATCCTCCGACGTCATTGACGGCGGCTGCCAGACGACGTTGGTGGCGCCGACGATCTGTACTGCCACCTGGCGCGCGATCTCCGCGATGGTGGGGTCATTGATGACCGCGCTACAGGACTCCTCCACGGACAGCTCGTATTGCGCACCCATGCCCGCGGTCACGCCATCCAGCAGCACGCGCAACCGGGTCAGCACGGTCTCGCGCACGGTGGGTGAGAAGGTGCGAATCGTCCCCTGCATCGCCACCGTCTCTGCAATCACATTGAACGCCGTGCCGCCGTGCACCATCCCGATCGTCAGGACCGCGGTCTCCTGGGGATTGACGTTGCGGCTGACGATGGTCTGCAGCGCGGAGAGCACCTGCCCGCTGGCCGCGATGGCGTCGACCGCCTCGTG
>JAXGQB010000024.1:0-31334 GCA_040766655.1 Anaerolineae bacterium | reverse complement strand
TGGAAGTACGGAAGCATCCTGAGCGGAGCGACCGAAGGGAGCGCAGTCGAAGGACGCGGCCTCACCGGACGACCTCGACTGCGCCCACCCCTCAGGCCAGGTAGCCCCGGATGAGCGCATCTTTGTCCGCCGTGCGGAAGTAGGCGCGGAACGCAGCGGTCTCTTCCAGCGCGGCTGCGAGCCGGGCGGCCGCCACGGTGCGATCCTCCTCGGACGCGGGGGCGCCGGGCTGCCCCAACAGCAGCTCGCCACCTTCCCCCTCGACGACGGTGATGTCGCCGCGCGCGGCCAGCCAGCGCAGCCCGAGCTGCACGACCGTCTCCCGTTGGCTGGCGGCCTCGGCCAGCGAGATGACCGTCGTCCGGCCCCCCTGCGCGGCCAGCACGTGTTTCACCATGCCCGCAAGCCGCCTGAGGAAGGGCCCGGGCTTGTCGAAGCCGGGGTCGACCGCGAAGAGGATGACGCGTTCGGGCTGCACCGCGTCCAGCGCCGCGCGTACGCGGGCGGGCGAGGGCGGTGCGGACCAGAAGACGAGGTCCGTGCCCCGAAGCAGGGCGGATGCGGGCTGCCCGTTGACGCCCTCCGGCGGCACGCCCTCGACGAACACGGCGAGCGCCTTGCCGCGGCGCAGCACGGTGAGCTCTGTTGCCGGCTGCGGCGACTGCCGCAGGTCGATCGTCTCCACCGTGCGGGGCGCCACCGCGATGACCGGCGCGCCCGCGGCCGGCCGGTGCGCGGTGAGCTCTACCTGCACGCGGCGCTCCCCGCGGTATGTGCTGGCGCGCGCCACGTAGGCCAGGTCGAACAACCCCTCCGGCGCGGGCTGGCCGCCCCCGCTCCACCACACGACCTGCTGCTGATGGCCCGCCTCGTCGGCCACGGTCAGGATGCGGTGTTCCTCCTGCTTGCCCACGTTGCGGCTGGCAGTCACCTGCAGCCCCGTCGCCATCAGCAGCAGCGGCGGGTTGCCCGGCCCGAACGGCGCCAGCCGCGCCAGGTCGTCGACGAGTTCGAGCGAGAGCTCGGAGAGCGGCAGCGCGGCATCGACGGCGAGGGCCGCGTGGTCCGGACCGTCGCCGCCCGCGGGGCCTGCGGCCGCCACCTGCGCGGAGAGCTCGCGGCGGAACGCGGGGATCTGTTCCGCCTCCACCGTGAAGCCCGCCGCCATGGGGTGTCCGCCGTACCCCAGCAGCAGGTGCGCGGTGGCCGTGATGGCCGCGGAGATGTCGACCCCTTCGACCGACCGTGCGGAGCCGCGGGCCGGCCCGTCGCCCGCGGCGGAGATGAGCGCGACCGGCTTGCCGTAGCGATCCACCAGGCGGCTGGCCACGATGCCGACGATCCCTGGCGGCCAGTGCGGGCTGGACAGCACGAGCGCGGCGTGGTCGATCAGCGACCGGTCCGCCCTGATCTGCGCCTCGGCCTCCTGCGTCACCCGGTCGGTCAGAAACTTACGCCGAGCGTTGAGCGCCTCCAGGTCGGCCGCGATGATGCGCGCCTGCGTCGGGTCCGCGGTGGTCAGCAGCTCGACGCACGCCGCGGCGTCCGCGAGCCGGCCGGCCGCGTTGAGCCGCGGCGCGAGCACGAAGGCGATGTGCTCCTCCGTCAGGTTCGCCGGGTCCAGTTCCGAGGCCTCGTAGAGCGCGACGAGGCCGAGCCGCCGCGGGGTGCGGAGCGACCGGAGGCCGAGCTGCGCCAGGTAGCGCGTGTCGCCCGCCACCATGGCCAGGTCCGCGATGATGCCGAGCGCAGCGAGGTCCGCGTGTGCGAGGGCGTCTTCCGCGCGGCCCGCGGCGCTGTAGAGCGCCTCCGCAAGCTTGTAGGCCACGCCGACGCCGGGAAGGTCGTGCAGCGGGTGCACGGGGCTGCTGCCCTGGCCGCCGCCGCCTTCCCCTCGGTCGCCGAGCAGCTTCGGGTTCACGATGGCGGTGGCATCGGGGAGGGTGGGGGGCAGGTCGTGATGGTCGGTGATGACCACGTCGACGCCCCGGCTGCGCGCGAACGCGACCGCGTCGTGTGCGGAGATGCCCGTGTCGCAGGTGAGGATCACCTGGGCGCCCTGTGCGATCACCTGCTCCAACGCGTGCAGCGCCACGCCGTGTCCTTCCGTCTCCCGGTTCGGCACGTGGTAGGTGACGTTCCCGCCCAGGTCCCTCAGGGCCGACGTCAGCAGGGCGGTCGCGGTCTGGCCGTCCACGTCGAAGTCGCCCCAAACGCAGATGGCCTCGCGCCGGGCCAGGGCCTGCCGCAGCCGGGTGACCGCGCGGCTGAGTCCTGGCAGCGCGGCGGGCGCGCTGGGAATGTAGTGGTCGGGGTCCAGGAACGCGCGTGCCTGCGCCGGCTGCGTGATCCCGCGCCTCGCCAGCGCCTCGGCCACCAGCGGGTGGCCACCCACGGCCGCGGCCAGCGCCCGCGATGTGGCTACCGTCCCCGGTTCAATCCATTCGCGCATGTTGCCTTCCGTATAACATTAGACCTCCGACCCGTTGCCGGCGACCGAGGTCGCGGCTGAGGGGCCTGCGGCCGGTCGTCCACCTGCGTGGACGGACCTGCAACCTGCCAACCTGCTCCCAGGTGCCGGGCACTTCAGGCGATCCGAAGGATCGCACGTGCCCGGCACCTAACGAGCGAGAGCCTGCCAACCCGCAACCCGATCAAAACGCGATCTCCGCGATCTGCTCGAAATCGAACCCCGCGTCCCAGTCGAACGCATCGCGGGGCTCGTCGACGTCCTCCGCGTCCGCGTCGTGCAGCGAGCCGGCCTCCGCGCCGCGGTCGCACAGGGAGCGGTAGGGGCAGAAGCGGCAGCGGCGCACGTCGTCGGTCTTCGGGAAGTCGTCCTCCCCCGCGGCCGCGATGGCCTGGGCGAGGCCCAGCAGGTGCCGGCCGTCCGAGGCCAGCTGCGCTTCATGGTAGGGCAGCAGTTCGGGCTGCTCCGGCTCGTTGGCGAACCAGTAGAGCATGCTGATCTGCTCGGGCCGCCACGGCCCCGCGTCGCCGTTGAGGTGCGCGCCGGCCTGCGCCAGCACGTAGCGATAGACGCGCGTCTGCAGCCGGCCCATCAGCCAGCTGCGCGTGGGGCGCCGCGCGGACGTCTTCCAGTCGACGATCACCGCGCGGCGGCCCGGCGCCACCGCGACCAGGTCGAGCTTGGCCACCAGCCGCTGCCCGCCGAGCGGGGCGGAGAGGGAGATCTCGGGATACTGGATCTCGGGCAGGTTGGCGGGCGGCGCGGCCTGGTAGGCCTGCCACCACCGGGCAAGCGGGCCGTCCTCGTCGTCCGGCAACGCGGCCACGGGAATGCCGAGCCGGTGCTGGTGGATCAGCCGGTGGAACATCTCGCCCTGGCCCATGTGCAGCTCGTGTTCGCCGGCCGGCTCGGCCTCGAGCGCGGGCCAGGCGAGCTGCAGCAGGTGGCGCAGCTGGAAGCGCCGCCGGCACTCGACATAATCCTGGAGGTTGGCCTGGGTGAACGCGAAGTCGATCAACGGCGCCATGGGCTCACTCGTCACTCCACTCTTCCTGCAGCGCGCGGGCCTGCGCCCACGCCTCGCGCAGGGCGATCAGCGCGGCGGCCGGCGCGACCTTGCCGTAGCGGCCCGTGTTCGAGCTCACGATCAGCTCCTTACGCGCGCGGGTGATGCCCACGTAGAGCAGGCGCAGGCGCTCGGCTGCATAG
The DNA here is from genome assembly GCA_040766655.1 of Anaerolineae bacterium. GTDB lineage: Bacteria > Chloroflexota > Anaerolineae > CG2-30-64-16 > CG2-30-64-16 > JALOOB01. The sequence goes on along the minus strand of JAXGQB010000024.1, from coordinate 27,655 downwards.
TCGACGCGCGCGGCCGCGGACGGGTCGCCCAGGCTGGGGAGATCGGTCCCGCGGGCCAGCGCCTCCAGTTGGCCGAGCGCCTCCGCCTGCAGGTTCAGGCCATCGCGGATGTACCAGCGCTCCGCGATGAACGAGTCGCCGGCCAGGGCCGCGGGGAAGTCGTACGCGTTCACCGAGGTGAGGTAGACCCGGTCCCACTCCAGCCCCTTGGCCTTGTGGACCGTCGCCACCGTGACCTTGCCCCGGTGTGCGTCGGGATCGAAGCTCGTGTCCTCGTCGGAGAAGCCCTGGAACTTGCGCTCGTTGCGCGCGATGGCCGCCAGCTCGTCGATCAGTTCCGGCAGGCGCCAATCCACGTGGACGGCCTGCGCCTGGCGCAGCGCGCCGGCCAGCTTGTGCGTCAGCGCCAGCTCGCCCGGCTTGTCGAACAGGTCCTGGCCGATCGTGATGAGCAGCTGGTCGATGGGCAGGGAGGCCGCGCCCTGCCAGCGCCGGATGACCGCGCGGAACTGCGCCAGGTGTTCCTCGTAGATCGGGTCCGCATCGGGCAACTCGATGCACGTGAGATCATCCGCCTCGGGCCGGGGCCACAGAAACTCCTCCACGTTGCGACAGGCCTCGATGCGCCGGGCCAGGCGCTCGACGCGCTTGTTGGCGTCCGCGTCGTCGCGATCGTGGCGCCGCCACACCCGGTAGGCCGTGGCCAGCTTGCGGGAGGAGGCCGGGTCGGCCAGGCTGGCCAGGATGTTGCCCAGCGCGCCTGCGTGGGTGCGCGTGGCGCGCGTGCTGCGCAGCAGCTCGACATACTCGATCCCGTGCGCCTTGAGCGCGTTGACGACCACCTCTCCGCGCTGGTTCGTCGGCACGAGGATCGCGGCCGTCTCCTCGGGGTGCTCGGGCAGCCACCGCCGCAGCGACTTCATGATGGCCTCCAGCTCCTCCGTCGGGTTGTACTTGCCCGGCGGTAGCCGGATTCCGCGGGGGTCGTCCGGCGGATTGGGCTGGGGATCGCCGGGGGGCGCGGGCTGGATGTGGGGCAGGGCCAGCGCGTCGCGCAGCTCAGCCACGGGGTGATCGGCGCGCGACCAATCCACCAGCAGGTTGGCCAGGGCGATGATGCTCTCGGTGGAGCGCCCGGAGTTGGGCAGCGTGCGCGCGGTGACGCCCTCTTCCTCGAGGAACTCGCGCAGGTAGCGCGGGTTCGCAGTGGTGAACGTCTCGTAGATGGCCTGGTTCGGATCGCCCACGCGCACCCAGTTGCCGCCCGGCCCGGCCAGCAGCCGCAGGATCTGCTCCTGCAGCCGGCTCGAGTCCTGCGCCTCGTCCTCCAGGATGAAGGGCCAGCGCGCCCGCAGCCGAAGCAGGTAGTCCTCATCCTTCTTCAGCGCCGCGAGCGCGTAGCCGATCAGGTCGTCGTAGTCGAGCGCGGCGCGATACGCCAGGCTCTGCTGATAGTCCGCGTAGATGGCCGCGCCCATGGCGAGGAGCGGCGGCTCGGTGGGCAGGGCGTCGAGCCGCTCCGCCACCGCCTCGGGCGTCAGCCCCAGGTCCTTGGCCAGGCGGATGAAGTCGCCCGCGATGTTGCGCACCAGGTCGGGCCACGGATCCTCGCGCACCCAGTCGATCCGGCGTTCTTCGAGCCCTGGGTCGATCCACGGCAGCAGCGCGTCGGGATTGGCGCTCACCCAGGCCGACACCGCGGCCTGCAGGATCTGGCCGGTCTCCTGCTCGTCCGCGATGCGGAAATCCTCGTTCAGATTGACCAGCGCGGGCCGCTCGCGCACGATGTCGTGGGCCAGCCCGTGCAGGGTGCGCACGCGGTAGCCGACGCGGGGCAACAGGCCGCGCACCTTGATGAACTCGTCCACGCGGGTGGAGAAGTTGTCCACGGCCGAGTTGACCAGGGTGACGATGAGCACCTCCTGGTCGTCGGCCAGGCCCGCATCGGCCACCAGCTGCGCGGCCAGGGCCGACAGGACGTGCGTCTTGCCGCTGCCGGGCACTGCGGACACGCCCATCATGCCGCCGCGGTAGGCCAGCACCTCGGCCTGCCTGGGTCTCGGGACGAACGCCATCACGGCTCCTGCCTCGGGGGCTGCGCGGCGCGCAACACGTGCTGGACGGTGCGCAGCAGCGTGCCACGCTGGTCGCTGCCGGACTCGCTCAGCTCGCTGATGCCCAGGTGGATCTGGCGCCGGCAGCGGTGCACCAGCCCGATCACCAGCTCGGCCATCGCCTCCTGCCGCGCCAGGTATTCGTCGAAATCGGTCCAGCCCGCGCCGGGCTCCCAGCGCCGGCTCAGGATATAGGGGTGCGTCAGCGGCTGGTTGAGCCGTTCCCACCATCCCGTCGCGCCGATGTCGAGCCAGAACTGGTGGTCCACCGGCGCGTTGCTCATCAGGAAGGTGTACGCGGGCGCGATCAGCACCGCGTCCTGCGGCTGGCGCTGCCAGCTGCGCACGTACTGCGCCGCGACGACCCCGTCGTGCACCAACTCGACGTACTCCCGGCCCAGCGAACCCCCCGTCGGGCGGCCCGCCCCCGCCGCGCCAGCGACATCCGCAGCAGCGGCCCCGCCCGCAGCGGCCCCGTTGGACGGGCTCCCGCCTGCGGCGGCCATGGCCTGGCGGAACTTGCGCGCGGACTCGATCACCTTGGCCGTCACCTCGCCCGCGTCGAAGCTGGCGTGGAAGCCGTAGCCGGGCTGGGAGAGCAGCTCGCCGAACAGCCGCGCGAGGAAGTGGTCCAACTCGGTCCGCCCCCGCGCCCTGGCGCCGCGCGTCCGGCCCCCGCGCTGCGGAGCAGCGCCGCCGGCCGCATCGCCGCCGACCGCAGCAGCGTCGGCCGCCACAGTGCGCGCCCCGAGCCAGGTGCGCAGACCCTCGTAGCGGCCGCCCAGGAGGAACGTGATGCGCTCCTGCATCGCGGGCTCGATGTCCGCGAACGACGTCAGGACCGGCACGCCGTCACGCGTGCGGTACGCGATGTCCGCCAGCAGCTGCGCGCGCACCAGGTCCATGTCCGCCACGGTGAGCATGAGCGCCTGCGTCACGTCGAAGGCCGTGGGGCGGATGCGCCAGGCCGGGTGGCAGAGCGCGGCCCACGTGAGGAGGCAGAGGGTGGCCGGCTCCTCCCGTAGCGCGCGCGACGGCCGGTGCGAGCGCACCGCGACGCCGTGCTGCGCCAGGCGGTTCTCCAGCGAGAAGCGCAGCCCGCCGCCCACGAACGGCGCGACCACCGCGATCTCGCCGGGCGGCACGCCCTCGTCGTGCACCAGGACCGCGATCCGGTCGGCCACCCAGTCGAGCATCTGGTGGTAGTAGCGCCGGCCGTCCACCTCGAGGCTGCCGTGCCAGGGGGGCGAGGACCCCGCGGGAGGCTCGCCCAAGTCCTCTGTGGGCGCGGGTGTCCCAGGCTTCCGGGACGGCGCGTCGAAATCAAGTTCCTCCGCCAGGAGGGGCGAGGAACTGCGGCCCATGGTCGGCGCCACATCGCCGGCGCGGGGCTTGGGCCGCAGCGCGCGGCGGAACGCGCGGCTCAGCCCCTGCACCGCGGGCGAGGTGACGAACGACGCCTCGAACTGCACCGTCTCGTCGCACAGCGCCTTCAGCCGGTAGCCGCTGGCGGGGTCCGCGCCGAGGAAGCGGCGATAGCCGCCCCCCTCGTCGTACACCACGCACGTGGAGCGCGCGTGCGGCAGCCAGTCGAGGAGGATGTCGTGGGCGACCGGCGTGTCCTCCTCCACGTTGTCGATGACCAGGTGGCGGTAGCGCGCCATGAGGTACTCGCGGCACGCGCGCAGCGGCCACAGGTGGCGCGCGAACACCTGCATCTGGAGGGAGAAGTCGAGCAGGTTGTGCGCGAGGCAGTAGGCGCGGAAGCGCGACGCGGCCTCCTGCGCCTCATCGTAGACGCGCAGCTGGACCGAGTCGCCCAGGGATGCGGCCTTGAGCCGCGGCCCGATCTCCGATGCGTCGAAGCCCACCACCGCGGCCTTGTTCAGGTTGTCGAGCACCTGGCTGTAGAGCCGGTTGCGCTCCACCCGCACCGCATCGAACGCGCCGGCCTCCAGCATGGGCCGCACGATGCGGGCCATGAAATACTGGGCCGTCTCCAGGGTCAGGAATACGGGCGGGCGCTCTGGCTGGCCGAACCCGGCGGGCCCTGCGATGAGCGGCCAGTACAGCTCGATCATCCGCTGGCCCAGGCCGCCCACCGTGACGAGGGTGACTTCGCCCCCGGCGGGCGTGTCGGGGCTGCGCAGGAGCGCCTGGTACGGCGCGGCCAGGGTGCGTTGGGGCAGGACGACCAGGATGTCGCTGCCCGGCACGCCCGCGCGGAGCAGGTGTTCCAGCCGTGCGGCGGCCGCGGTCGTCTTCCCCGTCCCGGCGATGCCTTCGAGGAAGATCTTGCGGTCCGCGGGCAGCGCGGCGAGTGCGGCCTGCTGCGCGGTGAGTTGGGTGCGCGCGGTGGTCATCATGGTCATTCCTGGCAATCATAGCACAGAAGTGCTAACGCGGCAAGGCACGCGGGCGGCGCGAGCAGGCCTGCCAGATGCGCCGCGGGTGTTACGTCGCCGCGGTTGTGTCATCGCCGCCGGTTGGAAACCGGCGGCTGATATTGAACGAAACCCGCCGCAGCGGGTTTGGCCTATCAGGCGGCGGTGTTGAACCGCCGCCGGTCGGCCGCTGCGGCTGAACCCCCGTCAATCGCACAGCAGCCCCGCGAGCAGCGCGGCGCGCTCGGGCAGCGAGCTCAGGATCACGTGCTCGTGCACCGCGTGCGCACCGTCGCCCGTCACGCCCAGGCCGTCCAGCGTGGGGACGCCCAGCGCGGCGGTGAAGTTGCCGTCCGAGCCGCCGCCGGTCCCGGTCTCCGTCACCGCGAAGCCCAGCCCCGCCGCGACCGCCTCCGCGCGGCGGAAGAGCGCGACGCCGCCCGGCGTCCGCTCCATCGGCGGGCGGTTCATCCCGCCCGTCACCGCCAGGCTTGCGCCCTTGAGATGGGGCTGCAGGGAGGTCAGTGCGCGGTGCAGCCGCTCCGCCTCCGCCGCGTTCATCGCGCGCACGTCGATGTCGGCCCAGGCATGGTCGGGCACCACGTTATCGCGCGTGCCGCCGCCCGCGACCCCTACGTTGACCGTGGTGCCCCGGCCGTAATCGGTCAGCGCCTGGATGGCGAGCACCTGGTGGGCCAGTTCCTCGAGCGCGTTGACCCCCTGCTCGTGCGCCGCGCCCGCGTGGCTGGCCACGCCCTTCACCTCCAGCCGGTACTCGCCCACGCCCTTGCGCCACGTCTTGAGCGCGCCGTGCGGCGGGTGCGCGGGCTCGAGCACGAGCACCGCGTCGTGCCCCAGCGCCTCGGCCTCGATGGTTGCGCGCGACGTCGCGCTGCCCGTCTCCTCGTCCGCGGTGATCAGCAGCGTGATGCGGCGCTCCGGCATGAGCCCGTGCACCTGCAGCACACGGAGCGCCCACAGCGCTGTGACGATGCCGCCCTTCATGTCGAACGCGCCCGCGGCGTAGAGCCGGCCGTCCTCGATGCACACCGGCCGCTGCCTCACGGTGCCCAAGTCCCACACCGTGTCCATGTGGCACAGCAGCAGCACGCCGCCCGAGTGGTGCGCTGCCCAGCGCGCTCGGAGGATGGCGCCCGCCTGGGGGTGGGGCAGCAGCTCAGCGTCCGCGCCCAGGGCCTGCGCCTCCGCAAGCAGGTGGGCGGCCAGGCGGTCGAGGCTGGGCTTGTCGTCGCTGGGCGACTCCATCTCGACGAGCCGGACGAGGTCGCGGGTCATGTCGTCCTGGTGGTCGCGCAGGTAAGCCAGGACGGGCTGGTGATCGGTCATGGGTGTCCTCTCGGTGGTGCGCGTGATGGGGGGAGTGTACCACGAGGGGGCGGCGCTGCGAAACCCGCGCGGGGGATGGGGGAGGGGCGGCCGGCACTTTTCGCGCGATCCAGGTGCCGGGCACTTCCGAAGTGCCCGGCACCTAACGACAACGGCTGACGCGCGGCGGCGCGACCGGGCGATGGGCGCCGTATGGCCTACATCTCGGCGCGCTCCGAGCGCCAGACGGCCTCCAGCGAAGCCGATTCGGACTTGCGATCGACGAACATGGTGCGCCTCCCTAATCTGACCGAAGTTAGTCTAATTCGAATTGGACTAATCTAACATCATTATCGGGCGATACGGCAAGTTCTGACGACAGGGGTGCGATCCAGGCATCAGGAACGCGGGTCCGTTTGCGCTCTCTGTCACGCTGTCATACAATATCCGGGTCACTAACCCTTGCTGACAGACATCATTGCGGCCTTGTCCACTAATGACCGCCACGAGGAGGCTCTGCATGAACCGCACCGCTCTGCGCCTGTTGACCCTCGCCACCGTGCTTGCGTTGCTCCTGCCTGCGGGCAGCGCGGCCGTCCGCAGCGACGCGAGCTCTCCCGCGTCCATCGTCGATCTCGCGGCCACCGCGTCCGATCACGACGTCCTCCTCACCTGGAGCCACCTCGGGGCGGGGATCGATCACTACGACATCCACCGCAGCCGCTTACCCTACTTCGAGCCAGGCGATGCCAGCTTCGTCGAGAGCGTACTGCCTGACGCTAGCACCACGCTGACATATCCAGACGCGGGCCGCGCGAGCACGGCCAACTACTTCTACGCCGTCGTTCCGGTCGAGTCCGGCGGCCTGGCTCAGGCGGCCTCGAACCGCGTCGGCGTCTTCAACTACGACCTGTCAGGCCGCACCTACGACCCGACTGCCTGCGCCGGCCTCTTCATCAACGAGGTCATGTTCGCGCCGGCCGCGGGCGGGTACGAGTGGGTCGAACTGAAGAATGGCGGGACCGCACCAATCCACGTGGCGGGATGCGGTGTGACCGACGAAGACGAAAACTGGTACGTGCTTCCCGATACCTTGCTGGAGATGCCCCCCGGCGCGTTCCTGGTCGTGGTGTTCGATGGGCAAGGTGCCGCGGCCGACGACCTCGACTTCAGCGACAGCGTCGCCACGGTGCACACCCAGCCCTGGCTGGTCGACGTCTTCGAGGATGGTGCGGACCAGGTCGCGCTGTACGGCCCACCCGCCTATACCATAACGGAGATCGCCTCGTTCATCGCTTGGGGCGCGAACCCAGGCCCCGACGATGATCTGGCTGTGGCTGCCGGAATCTGGGGCGAGGGACTGTACAAAGACCTTCGTGAGTTAGGGGACGAGACGCCCTTGCCCGTGTTTTCGGATCGATCACTGGGACTGGCGCCTGGGGGGTTCCCCTACTTGCCCGACGAGTGGGTGCACTATCAGGAATCGGAGGGCACTCCCGGGGCGGCAAACCCCGTGCCGGGCGCAGCGATCTCTGATCCCGTGCCTGGCATGATCATCGAACAGACCACCTTCGCGATCGGCTGGCAGAGCGTTGATGGCGCAACCGCGTATCACTTCCAGATGGACGACGACATCGGCTTCGGCTCGCCCGACTACGATCTGATTCTGGATGCGCCCTCGTTCACACCCACCAGTACCGTGGCAGAGGGTCGATACTACTGGAGAGTTGCGGTCGTGCGGGGCGACTTGGTCAGTGGCTGGTCTGCTACGGTGGAAGTCAACTGCCTTCGCCTTCCGTCTCCGCCTACCGCGACCGCTGCAGAAGGCATATCGTCAACAGACAGCTTGGTCACAGACGATTATGTGTTCGACGCTGAGGTGTTGGGAATCGTGTGGCAACTGCAGCGCAAGGACACCGAGATGGTCTGTCGATACAAGGACAGCGAGACGGCCCTGGTTGGTGAACTGAACGCGCCGTGGGATGCGCCTCATGACGAGATGGTGCGGAAAGACCATGGCAAGAACTACTGCGAGCGGGCGTCGCTCTCGATGTTGGTTTCCTACTATGGCGGACATCTCAGCCAGGATCGGATAGCCTACCGGGACTACGGAGACTATGACGATGATCTCTTCAGAGACAGCAACGCGACGGATAATGACCTGGGGCACGGTATCATCAACAAGCGAGGGATCACCGCAGACCTGAAATGGGCGCTGGGCACCCCGGTAGCGGCCCAGGTCCCACCCGACTTTGTCACGGCAAAGGGCTGGATCGACAACCAGCAGCCGTTCATCGTGTGGGGAAATGTATGGGGAGGACTGCATTTTCGGGTTGTCGACGGCTACCTGGACTTCCAGTGGGGCGACGTGAAACAGCAATGGGTGCACGTCCTCGATCCATGGCGGGATCCCGTCTCCGAGGAGGACCCTGAGAACCTGGAAAAGGGGGAATGGCGTCACTGGAACGACGTGGCGGACCAGACAGACTACTTATGGGTCGGACCGTCCGGTCCCGAGGGTGCACCAGGCGTACGTTCGGACGAGCCTGAGATTCACATGGATTCGGACGACGACGGCCTCGTCGACTTCGATGAGATCTATCGTTTCGGCACCTACCCCAACGACTCGGATACCGATGATGACGGCGTTCCGGACAAGGTCGACATGCGTGGATACGTGTTCAATGATGCCGGGACCTATCGAGGGTGGAAGGCGGACTGGGACGGCGACGGGCTCCGCAAGGAGCGCGACCCGGACAACGACGGCGGGGGCTGCATCGATGGCTGGGAGGACGCCAATCACAACGGCAAGCAGGACGCGGGGGAGACGAGCAACTTCAACAAGGCAGATGACGGCAACTGCACGCCGCCCAGCGGCGGCACGGTCTACGTGCCCGGCGGTGCGTTCCAGATGGGCTGCGACCCGGCGCACAACGGCGGCTATTCTTGCTCTTCTGGCGAGCTACCGCTGCACACGGTGTACCTCGATGCGTACACCATCGACCGGACGGAGGTGACGAACGCGCAGTATGGGCAGTGCGTGGCGGCCGGTGGCTGCACCGCGCCGGCCAGCGTTCAGTCTTACACCCGCTCGTCCTACTATGACAACCCGACCTACGCCAATTACTCGGTGATCTACGTGAGCTGGTATCAGGCGGATGCGTACTGCCGGTGGGCGGGGAAGCGGCTGCCGACGGAGGCGGAGTGGGAGAAGGCGGCGCGGGGCGCAAACGACACGCGGGCCTTCCCGTGGGGTGATGTGACGCCGACCTGTGCGTTGGCGAACTTCTACGACTACTACGGCAGTGGATCCTACTGCGTCGGCGACACCAGCGCGGTGGGCAGCTACCCGGCGGGGGCCAGCCCGTACGGTGCGCTGGATATGGCAGGCAACGTGTGGGAATGGGTCAACGACTGGTACAGCAGCAGTTACTACAGCGTCTCGCCTCCCAGCAACCCGCCCGGGCCAGCGTCGGGGACGTATCGGGTGCTGCGCGGGGGCGGTTGGCTCGACTTCCACAACGACTTGCGCGCGGCGTCCCGCTACTACGGCGGCCCGACGAGTCATTACTTCAGCGTCGGGTTCCGTTGTGTGGCGGCCCCAGGAGGGTGACCTGCTGGTCTTCTGGTTTCTGGTCTTCTGAGGGGGGAGTCTGAGGGGGGTGTGCCCCCCTCAGGGCGTGCGGCGAAGAGGACCTCCGAGGCGGAGCCTAGAAACCTCCGAGGTTGAGCCAACTTTCGGTTGGCCTGAAACCTCGGAGGTCTTTCGGAAGCCCGGCAATGCACGCTATCAGGCGCCGGTGTAGTTATGAAGACGTACAAGAACCTGTATCCGCAGATCTATGACTTCGCCAATCTGCATGCGGCGTATCGCCGCGCACGCTGCGGCAAGCGCGATCGCACCGCGGTGGCGAGCTTCGAGTTCGACCTGGAGCGCAACCTGCTGCAATTGCAGGATGAACTGCGGACGCACGCCTATGCGCCCGGTGGGTACACGAACTTCATCATTCACGAGCCCAAGCGCCGGTTGGTGAGCGCGGCGCCGTTCCGCGATCGGGTCGTGCACCATGCGCTGTGCAGCGTGACCGAACCCATCTGGGAGGCGCGCTTCATCGGGACCAGCTATGCCTGTCGGGTCGGCAAAGGAACCCACCGGGCGATCGACCAGTGCCATGCCTGGGTCCGGCGCTACCGCTACGCGTTCCAGGGTGATATCGTCAAGTACTTCCCGTCCATCGACCACCAGGTCCTGGCAAGCCTGTTGGCGAGGCACATCGCGGACCGCGAGACCTTGGGGCTCATCGAGCAGCTGCTTGCAAGCGGCGAGGGGATCCAGGCCGAGGAGCGCCCACCGATCTACTTTCCCGACGACGATCTCTTCGCCATCCTGCGCCCGCGCGGCCTGCCCATCGGCAACCTGACCAGCCAGTTCTGGGCCAACGTCTATCTTCACGAGCTGGACATGTTCGTTAAGCACGATCTGCACTGTCCCGCGTATCTGCGCTACATGGATGACTTCGTGCTCTTCGCCGACGACAAGGACACGCTGCACGACTGGAAAGACGCCATCCAGGCTTTCCTGGCGAAACGCCTGCGGCTGGAGTTGCATCCAAAGAAGAGCCTGGTGTTTCCGGTCGCCATTGGTCTGGAATTCTGCGGCTTCCGCATCTATCCCACCCATCGTCGCCTGCGCCGGGCCGCGGTTCGCCGTTTCATCGCGAGGTTCCGCGAGCAGCGCGCGGCCTGGCGCCGTGGGGAGCTGCCGCTGGAGAAGATGACCGAGTCGGTGCGCTGTTGGATCGCGCACGCCGCGCACGGCGACACGTGGCGGCTGCGCCGGCGCCTGTTCGCGGATTATCCGTTGGTGTGACAATGGCAGAAGCTCTGCCGCCTTTGCCGCGCTCGAATCCGAAGAGGACGTCGCCCGATCCGCGGCCGGAGTCACCGCTGTTCGCGAAGACCTACGACTTCCTGCTGTGGCTGATCCCGCTTACGCTCAAGTTCCCGAAATCGCAGCGTTTCCTGCTCGCGGAACGGCTGAGCGGCATGGCGCTGGACTTTTACGACCTGATCATCGCCGCGGTGCAACAGCCGCAGGTCCAGGCGCAGAAGCTGGACGAGGCAGACCGGCTCCTTGCCAAGATCCGGCTCTATGTGCGCCTGAGCCACGATCTGGCGTGCCTGAGCCTGGGGCAGTACGAACATGCCGCGCGCCTGATGGACGAACTGGGGCGGCTGATCGGTGGGTGGAAACGCAAGGAAAGCCGGACGAAACAGGCGTAACGTGGTCGCAGAGGCTGCGATCGCTGAACGTAGGGGCAGGCCGAATCCAGGGTGCTGCGCGGGGGCAATTGGAACAACAACCACAACAACTTGCGCGCGGCGAACCGCAACAACAACAACCCGACGAATCATAACAACAACATCGGGTTCCGTTGTGTGGCGGCCCCAGGCAGCTTCCTCGTAGGCCAGGTGCGGCGCGTGGGCAAAAGACCACGTCCGCTGTCGCCGGGAGAGAAGATTCCAGGCCGGTTCCTGGTTGGGCGTCTCGTGCGTCCAACCGAAGATGCCTGCGCCTGCCCTGTGTGGTAGATCGCCAGATTCGACGCCCAGGGCAGGCGCACCCGCGATCCAGGTGCCGGGCACTTCCGAAGTGCCCGGCACCTAACGACGAAAGCTCTCGCGCGGTCCAGGTGCCGGGCGCCTGAAGCCGCGCGTCGCGCGCGGCGGCGCGACCTACGATTCACGCGTCGCGTCGCGCGACCTACGATTCACGCGTCGCGTCGCGCGACCCTACTCCACGATCTGCGGGCCGGGCTTGGCGAGGACGTCGGCCAGGTGGCGCCAGTGCAGCCACCCCTGCTCCTTCGGCCGGCCATGCTCCCAGTCCATCTGCATCATCGCTTCCTTGAACAGGGTCATCTCGATGCCGCGGCGCTCCACGCCCACCACCTTGACGTCAGTGTTGCCCGCAGCCATGTCGTCCATCAGCCGCCGCGCGGCATGCGCGCCCAGCCGGCTGCCCTGGATGCGGTCGAAAGCGGTCGGCACGCCGCCGCGCTGCAGGTGGCCCAGGATGATCGGGCGCACGTCGAACTGCCCGTGCGACTCTGCCTCCATGATGCGCCGGACGAAGTCGGTGTCGTAGTAGGGCGAGGCCTCCTCCGCAATGATGACGAGCCCCAGCTTCTTCCCGCCCGCGAAGCCGCGCCTGAGCTGCTGGATGTCCCGCTGCAGCATGTCCAGGTCGATGCCGTCCTCGCTGAGCAGTTGCATCTCCGCGCCGCTCGCGATGCTCGACGCCAGCGCCAGGTAACCGCTCTCCCGGCCCATCACCTCGACGACGTACGTGCGGTGCGCCGCGCTCGCGGTGTACTTGATCTTGTCCAGCGCATCGATGATGTTGTTGAGCGCGGTGTCCGCGCCGACGGTGAAGTCGGTCGCGGGCAGGTTGTTGTCGATCGTCGCAGGCACGAGGATGATCGGGATGTTGAGTTCCTTGTGGGTGGCGCGCGCCTGCATCAGCTTCATGGCCTGTTGATAGGTGGACAGCCCGCCCACCGCGATGATGCCGCGGATGTCCCATTTCTTGATCTGCTCGGCCATCAGCGGGATGTCCGCGTCGGACATCGCATACCGCACCGCGCCCAACTCGCTCCCGCCCAGGTTGATCCAGTTCTGCACGTCCATCCAGCCCAGGTCCAACACGTCCCCGCGCGCCAGCCCGCCGAACCCGAACCGGACGCCCGCGACGTCCTGGCCCTCGTTCCGCGCGATGCGCAGTGCGGTCCGGAGGATGGCGTTCATGCCCGGCGCATCGGGACCACCGGTCATGATGGCGATGCGCCCGCGCTCGGCCAGCTCCGCCTTCGGCTGCGCACGGGCCAGGGTCTTCAGCACCTGCAGCGAATCGAGGAAGCTGCGCCCGCGCATCTGCAGCGCCTGCTCGAAGTTACCGTGGTCGATCTGCGTGTTGACCTCGTGGCTCTTGGCGACCACCTCGTCCAGCGGCGTGGCCTTGGGCATGTTGTGGATCTGCCCGATCATGACGGGCGTCGGGTCGGGCCCCAGGATGTGGTCCACCGCGGCCGCGCCGAGCCGGGAGGCCAGGACGCGGTCGAACGCGCTGGGCGAGCCCCCGCGCTGCACGTGGCCCAGCACGGTGACGCGCGCTTCCACGCCCAGCCGGGTCTTCAGGATCTCGGTGATCGCCTCCGCACGGATGGGCAGGCCGTCGGAGTGGCGCGCCCCCTCCGCGAAGATGAGCACGTCGTGGCGGCGTCCGGCCTCGCGGCCCATCCGCAGTGCCTCCACCATGCGATGGTGCCACCGCGAATCCATCTCCTCCTCGGGGATCAACACCCAGTCCGCACCGGTGGCCACCGCACCCATCAGCGCCAGGTAGCCGCAGCGCCGCCCCATCACCTCGACGACGAAGGTGCGTTGGTGCGAGTCCGCGGTCGATTGCAGCCGGTCGACCGCCTCCACGATGGTGTTGAGGGCCGTGTCCGCGCCGATGCTCATGTCGGTGCCGAACTGGTCGTTGTCGATCGAGCCGGGCAGGCCCACGATGCGGAAGGGCGCAGGGTTCTCGGCCTTCTCGGGGGGTATCTTGCCGTCCGCGGCGAGCGCGGCCAGATGCTCGGCCCATTCCTGGTACAGCAACAGCGCACCGGTCAGGGACCCGTCGCCGCCGATGACGACCAGGCCGTCGATGCCCGCGAGGGCCAGGTTGAGCGCGGCCTGCCGGCGGCCCGTGACGGTCCTGAACGCCTCGGAGCGCGCGGTGCCGAGGATGGTGCCGCCCAGCTGGAGGATGCCGCCGGTGCTGCGCCAGTCGAAGGCGCGGAATTTGTCCCCGCCGTCCACGACCCCCTGCCAGCCCTCGTGGATGCCGACCACCTCCGCGCCGCGGTCTAACGCGCAGCGCGTGATCGCACGGATCGCTGCGTTCATGCCAGGTGCATCGCCGCCGCTCGTGATGATTCCGATTCGCATGATGAGTCCCTCCTGTGCGCCTACCCCCGATTGCCGGTGAAGAGCGATCGTATTCCATCCAGCCAGCCGCGCGGCTGGCCCAGATCGTCGTAGTCGATGTAGCCCGCATCCCCGATGCGCTGGCTCTGCATCTGCTGGATCAGGGCGGTCTCGTCGAAGTCCACCCGCGCCGCGCGCACCACGATTTTGCCGTCGCGTAGCACGCTGATGTTGTCCCCGATCTGCACCGCCTCGGTGGGCCGCCGCGTCATATACAGCGTGGCAATGTCCCGCTCAGCCAGGGTCCGGACCGCGCGGAAGATCTGGCTGAGTTCCTGGCCCGAGGTCAGGAACGCGGCCGGCTCGTCGAGCACGACCAGTTGCGTCTCGTGGCTCAGGGCCCGCGTGATCATCAGCAGGCGCTGCTGTGCCGGGGTCAGCTTCTGCGCCTTGTCCGCGGGGTCGAGCCGGAGGCCCACGATCTCCATGAGCCTGGCGGCCTCCTTGCGGATGCGCGCCTGGTTGACGATGAGCCCTTGCATCTCCTTGCCGACCACGATGTTGTCCGCGATCGTCAGCCCGGGGAAGATGCCCGGCCGCCTGGGCACGATGCCGATGCCGAATTTGATCGCGTCGCGGGGCGAGCGGATGACCGCCCCCTGGCCCAGCACGGAGATCGTTCCCGAGAGGTTCTCGGGCGGAAGCAGGCCCGCGAGCAGCTTGAGGAGCGTGGTCTTGCCCGCGCCGTTATCGCCCAGGATGGCGTGGATCTCGCCGCCGCGGACGGCCAGGGAGACGTCCGACAAGGCCGCAACCTCACCGTACGACTTGGTGATGTGTTCGAGCTCGAGGACGGTGCGATCGCTCATGATCCCCCCTGTCAGGCGGAAGCGTCGGGCACGGGCCGGCGCAGGCGGCGCCCCAGCGCGTTGCGCAGCACGGCGAATTCTTCGCCCCTGAACGCACCGAGCGCGAGCAGGATGGCCGCGTAGGCGACGAAGCCAATGGCCAGCGCGACCAACAGCCCCAGCCCGAGCCGTTGGAGCCCCCATACTATAGCCACATTGGCGCCGGTTGCCAAGAGCGGCCGGCCGAGCATGCGGCCCCAGGCCATCGGCGCGACGTAGCGATTCACCGCCCACGCGAAGGGGATGAAGAGCGACAGCTCCGCGGGGATGAGCAGGCTCGCCGCGGCCACCGCGCCGTAGCGCGGCACCAACAGCCAGTTGCTGATGAGGGCAAACGCGACCCCGATCACGAACGCGCGGGTCAGGTAGCGCTGCTGGTGCACCGCGATCAGCACGTACTGGGTGACGGAGTTGACGAAGCCGATCGGGATCGACCAGATCATGATGCGGAGCGCGATCGCGGAATCGGGCAGGTACGCCGCGCCGCCCAGGATCTGGATCAGCGGCGTGGCCGCGAAGGTGACGAAGGTTGCGGTGGGCAGCGCGACCATGAAGAGCAGCTGCAGCGCGAGGCGGTAGGCCTTGACCAGGCTGTCGCCGCCCGCATGGGCGTAGCGGCTCATCATCGGGAAGATGGCCGCGGTGAAGTAGGCCGGGATGACGTTCAGGCCGTCGATGTACTTGACGCCCGCGGAGAAGATGCCGACCGCGGCCGGGTTGAGGGCCCCGCGCAGCACCAGCTGGCTGACGCGCCAGAACACGGTCGCGAGCAGGTGATTGATCATGAGCGGGCCCGACTCACGCAGCATGTAGCGCTGGAGGGCCCAATCGATGCGCCCGGGCCGGCGGGACGGCGATTGCAGCACAGGCTGTCCTGCGGGCGCGTCCTCCAAGTGCCGGGCACTTCCGAAGTGCCCGGCACTTAGCTTCTCTTCTGCGGGGCGCAGCACCTTGCGCTCCAGCAGGAGCCACAGCCAGATCACCTGGGCGATGTTCATCAGCACCGCGACGCCGGCCAGGCCCACGAATCCCAGGTTGAACGGCGGCAGCAGCACCAGGCCGCTGAGCGCCACCTTGCCCACGGTCACCGCGGTCGCGGTCGACGCGGGATACTCCATCTTCTCGAACGCCATGAACACGGACGACACGGCGTCCGCGATGTTCGCGAAGAAGAGCGCCAGCGCAAAGAGCGCGATGGCCTGGATCTCGCCGCCCGTCAGCGGGGTGGGCGAGCGCTGGAAGAGGAGCAGGACGAGCGCGATGACCGGCAGGCTGACCAGCCACAGCAGCGAGCGCAGGCTGATCACGTTGGTCAGATACCGCCGCGCCCGGCCGCGATCGAAGGCCACGTCGCGCGTCAGCAGCGTGCCCAGGCCGAAGCGGGTCACGATCTCCGCGATGAGGTAGAAGGTGATCGCGAAGACGTAGCTGCCCTCGCCCTCGGGGCTCAGCACGCGCAGCCGCAACATGGCGAACGCGAAGTCGATGCCCCGGTTGAACAGGCTCATCACCACCTGTACCGCGCTGTTCTTTGCGACCGTGCCGACCTCGCTCGCCTCGCCCTTGTACCAGCGGCCCCACGCCCACCAGCCGAGCAGCAGCAACAGGGAGACTGCGGCGCGGAAGGTCAGGTACGCGCCCAGCAGCACGCTGCGCGGGGAGTAGACGAAGCGGACGGTCCACTGGCCGGCCTGGGGCAGGTAGACCGCGCGGAAGGTCCCGTCCGCGCGGTAGATCGGCAGCTGCTCCTCGATCGACTCGCCGCGCTCGTTCACCCCCTCGCCCTCGACGCCGAAGGGCCGCAGATACGCCTTCCAGCCGTCGAAGTAGTTGTCCGTCACGACGAGCCAGCCGCGGTCGCTGATGTTGACGTCGATGAAGAACTCGCGCGTGCCCCGTTGGCTGAAGCGCGCCTCGCGCAACTGGGGCGACGCGGCCGGCGGCAGCGCCTCGGGCGCCAGCCCCTCCACCACCACGACCTCCGCCGGGTCCACCCCCTGCAGCAGGTCCAGCGCCGCGGCCTGGTCTGGCGCGGCCGCAGCCTGCCCGACGATGAACGCGCGCGGGAACGCCTTGGCGCTCTCGTAGATCTTCACCTCGTCGTCGTAGACCAGCTCATAGCCCTCGTTGGAGATCGCCTGCGTGGTCATGACGTAGCGCACGCCCAGCAGGTGGAGCAGCGGGTTGTCCAGCGCGGCGTCGTTGGGCTCGTCGCCAAGTTTCGCGTAAATCGGTGCGATACGGTTGTAGAGCAGCTCGCCCTGCGGATGGATGCGCCGCATGTACTCGACGTACTGCTTCGGGATGATCGAGTCGTAGCCGCGCACGTCCTCCAACCCGTACCGCATGGCCGAGTTGGCGTTGAGGACCTTCTCGCCCTCGCCGTCGAACGTCGTCAGGCGCCAGGGCTGCTCTGCATCCTGCCGGCCCTGCAGGAACCCGATGGACGGCGGCGTGAAGTCGAGCAGCCGGTGGTCGACCGCGGGGTTGAAGCCGTGGCCCACGAGCCACACGTCGAGCACCAGCACGGCCGTCAGCGGCAGCGCGGCCAGCGCGGACCGTCGCGCGCCCGCCCGGCCGCGCAGAAGCCACAGCAGCGCCAGCCCCGTCAGCAGCGTCACTGCGCCGAAGCGTGCCAGCTGAACCGCCTCGTAGCTCCAGAACATCGCGCCGTCCGCGAAGCCGCGGGTGGTGGCCAGGTCGGCCCAGAAGCCCCAGTGCAGCAGCCGGTCGCCCAGCGCGATGAACGGCGCGGGCGCCACGACGCTGGCCAGGACGACCAGCAGCGCGGCCGCGCCCACAGCGACCGCGAAGAAGGCGAGGAAACGGACGGCAAAGGTTGCAGGTTGCAGGTTGAAGGTTGAGCGTCGCGAGGCCTCGTTGCTACCTTCAACCTCAAACCTTAAACCTGCAACCCAGTCCACCCCGAAGCCGGCCAGCGCGGCCATGCTCAGCGTGTAGGGGAACACCCAGCGGAACGCAGAGTGCAGCTGGCTGTAGCCCGGCAGGCCGTAGTAGAGCACCGCGTAGAGCGGCGTGCCGAACGCGAACAGCAGCGACAGCACCGCGAGCACCGCGAAGAACCAGGTGTGGCTGCGTCGGGCGCTGCGGCGGCCGAGGCCGGCCAGCGCGCCGATGACGGCCGCGAGCAGCGCAGGGATGCCGAGATAGTTGCCGCCCTCTACGTAGTTCTTGACGCCCCAGTCGATCGTGCTCAGCGGCTCGCCCAGCGCGTTCTGCGTGACCGGGACGACCGCGCGTTGCCAGATGTCGAAGTAGGTGTGGTGCGTCGGGTTGCCGTAGAAGTCGGGCAGCAGGAAGGTGATGATCTGGCGCGAGGGCCAGGCCCAATCGCGCACCTGCTGCAGCGTGGCTGATCCCTCACGGAAGCTCTGGCGCACCAACTCGTAGAGCGGCAGGATCTGGACGCCGCTCAGGGCCATGCCGAGCGCGACCATGGCGATGAGCCACGCCGCCAGCCGCGCGATCGGCTGCCAGCGGCGCAGGGTGCGCCAGGCCCCGATCAGCCGCCACAGCGCGAACGCGGCGGCAACCATCAGGGTGTAGTAGGTGATCTCGACGTGGCCGGCCAGGATCTGCATGGCCAGCGCGCCCGCGCCGAGCGCGACGTAGGGCACGGGCACATGGAGGCGCTCGCCCCGTTCCTCCTGGCGCCGCACGATCAGCTCGACGCACGCCAGCAGCAGGGGCAGCCAGGCCGCGGCCGCGATCACCATGCTGAAGTTCACGCTGACGATGAAGAAGCCGGAATAGGCGAAGACGATGGCCGCGAAGACGGCCGCCGCGCGGCGCAGGTGCAGCACGCGGCCGAAGGCGTACATGAAGACCGAGGCCAGGCCGATCTGCAGCCATGTGAAGACGCCGTACGCGCGCCACAAATCTTCCATGATGTAGAAGAGGATGCTGAGCGGATAGCCGGCCGACTGCTGCCCCGCGGCGAAGAAGGGCACGCCCGCGAACGAGCGCGGGTTCCACAGGATATCCGCGGGCCTGCCGGCCTGCAGCGCATCGACGATGAACGACTTCCATTGGACGTTTTCCAGCACGAGGTCGCTGATCAGGCCGTTGGTGGGCGTGCCCACGCCGAACTCGCCGCGAAACGCCTCCCACGGTGGATATTGGAACAGGTTGTCCGCGGGGAGGATCGTGCGATCGCCCAGGACCTGGGGTGCAAACCACAACAGGGGCAGCAAGAGCAGGGCGATGATGATCAGCGCGTCGGCTCTGCGGGAAGGGTTCAAGTTCGCCTCGGGTGCTGAGATGGTGGGCTTACGGTCGGGTCGGAAGGGCAGGATGGCTCGCCTGGGGCCGCTCGACGTGCCGGTGACGGTAGCGGATGCGAATCACGTCGAGTGCGCCCTGCAGCTTGACGGGCACATCCATCTTGGACTTGCCGATGCGTCGATCCTCGAAGTAGATCGGGATCTCCTTGACGCGGAAGCCCAGCCGCTCGGCCAGGTAGGCCATCTCGACCTGGAACGCATACCCGTTCGTGTGGACGCGGTGCAGGCCGATGTCCAGGAGCGCCGTTCGCCGCCAGCACTTGAAGCCGGCGGTGATGTCGCGCGTCGCGATGCCCAGGATGTGCCTCGACCACACGTCGTTGGCCCACCAACTGAGAAGACGGCGCCACCAGCTCCAGCGGTCGTCCAGCTGGCCGCCGGCGATGTAGCGCGAGCCCACCACGACGTCGTAGCGGTTCATCAGGGAGAGCATGGTGGGGATGGTGGCCGGCGGATGCGAGAAGTCGGCATCCATCTGCACGATGTAATCCGCGCCGCTATCGAGTGCGATGGCGAACCCGTCAAGGTAGGCCCGGCCGAGGCCTTCCTTCGCCGCGCGGTGGTGCACCTGGAGAACGCCGGGCAGGCGCTGCGCCAGGCTGTCGGCCACCCGGCCGGTGCCATCGGGCGAGTTATCATCGACCACGAGAATAGAGAGATCGGGCAAGGCTAATGCATGTAGTTCCGCCACCAGGCCCGGTAGATTCTCTGCTTCGTTATACGTGGGGATGACGACAAGGGTCCGGACGTGCCCAGGCACGTCGTTGTCTGGCATGGAAGGCATCGTGACGATTCTAACACGGCCTCAAACAAAGGTCAATCTGTTGACCTGGGCGCCCACCATAGGCTATAATGGCGCGTGCTGGTCAGGGTTGGGAGGAGGGTGCATCATGAGCCGGAATTCATCCGCCGCCAGGCTCACCCATATCCTCTACATCGGCCGTGAGGATCCGGGTTACGAGAAGGTGTGGCAGGCGATCGGGCAGGAAGGCGCCAACGTCGTCTTTGCGCGCACCCAGACGATGGGCCTGGACCTTGCCCGCCGGCTCCAGCCAGCCATTGTGGTCATCAATCCGCTGAACTCCCACTTCTCCGGTGAACGCCTCTGCCGCGAGCTGAAGCGCAGGTTGCCCCAGGCGCGCCGCGTGTTGATCTGCGACCGCAGCGAGAACCAGCACATCGAATGCGAGGATCGTCTCGTCCGGCCCTTCACCCCGCGCCGGCTGCGCGAGACGATGGGCAAGGCGCTGAGCTCGTTGGCGCCCCCTGTGCTGAAGGCGGGCCCGATCGAGCTGAACCTGACGACGCGTGTCGTCAAGAGCCCACAGGGGCAGGCGCGGCTGACGCCCAAGCAGTGCGAGCTGCTGGCGACCTTCCTGCAGCGGCCGAACCAGGTGATCTCACGCGAGAGCCTGATGAGCGACATCTGGGAGACCCATTATCTGGGGGATACCCGCACGCTGGACGTGCACATCCACTGGCTGCGGGAGAAGATCGAGGAGGATCCCACACGGCCCGGCTTGCTCGTGACGGTGCGGGGGGTGGGTTACAGGCTGGTGATTGCCCCGTCGGCCGCGCGGGCCGCACGGCTCGCCGATCAGCAACTCCAGATGTAGCGATTTCTTGGCCGCAGAGACCGCAGAGCACGCAGAGAAATGGAAGGAATAGCAGTCTCTTACCCTGTCTCTGGAACCTCCGTGACCTCTGCGGCAAAAAACCGGCCGCGAGCGCGGTCTTAACGCAAAAAATCGGCGCCCTTGGGCGCCGATTGGCTTTGATGGGGAACGACCCGGCGCCTATTCGGCGGCCTGGCGCGCCTTGTTCAACGCGAGCATCAGGCGGGACTTCCGCCGTGCGGCAGCATTCTTGTGGATGACGCCCTTCTCTGCGGCCTTGTCGATGGCCCGGATGGCGACCAGCAGCGCCTCGTCGGCCGCCACGATCTTGTTGCCGGCCAGCAGGCTGCGCACCTTCTTGATGTGGGTGCGGGTGCTCGTGCGGACGAGGCCGCGATAAACGGTCTTGCGCGCGTCACGACGCACAGCCTTCAATGCAGATGGGTTCTTCTTCAGATTTGGCACCGAGAGCCTCCAGGAAAGTACTTACAAGTTCAAGCAACGATCACGGCAAGGGCCGTCACATGCGATACGCGAAAGTGACCCGCGTCGTCCAGTGCCGGTCACGAATCGTGAGTATACCGCACTCCGCTAAGGTTGTCCAATTCGGGCCTGGCTGTCGTTCAGCGGCCGTGCGGCGTCGGCCATCGCTTCGTCTATGTGGGGGTAGGCAGCCCAGACGCCCGCCGCGCCCGCCAGCGCGCCCGTGAAGAAGCGCAACGCGGGCACGGATTCGCGCCACCCCGGGAGCTGCGTCAGTCCGTCGACCGCGGCCGGCGCGAGCAGCAGCGCGAGCATCCAGAGCTTCATCTTCGGCAACGGGCCGCGGCGCAGCAGCCGAGGGCGCAGTGCGCCGAACAACAGCCCAGACAGAAATACGGACGTGTAGATGGCCACGTCGCGCTGGCACAGGGCCACCTTCCACCCGGCCTCCGCGGAGCCGGGCCAGCGCACCAGGATGCGCTGCAGCTGGCTCATGTCCGCGGGCAGGTGGCCGCCCGCCGCGAGCGCCTGGCTCGAGTAGAAATGCTCGTGGCCGTAGAGGAAGATGGAGCGCTCGGGCAGTTGGTGGCACGTGAATCCGTACACCTTGTAGATGAGGTTGGCGGGGCCCTCCGCGCCCGCATGCATCAGGACGGGCGCGAGAAACGCGAGGGCGATGAACGCGGCCCAGACCGCGTTGAAGATGAAGAGCCAGTGCCGTGCGATGCCTTCCACCAGGCGGTTGATGCGCTCCGTCCACCGCTCGACCGCGCCGCCCGCCCGCGCACCGTCGCTCATGCCGCCGCCGCAGCGCCGCGATCGGCCACCGCTGTGCCGCTCAAATAGCCGATATAGGCCGGGATGAGCGGCAGCACGCAGGGCGAAAGGAACGAGAGCAGGCCAGCCAGGAAAGCGATCGGCAGCGTCACGGCGGCAGAGGCTCCTCCACTGCCCAGCTCCACGCTGGCCAGCCCGGTGCCGAAGCGCGAGATGAGCCACGTCGACAGCAGGCTCAGCCGGTCGTTGAAGAGGAGCACGCCCACGATGAGCAGGAAGAGGCCGGTGATCTTGGAGACCAGGCCCAGGTGGCGATTCATCCGCCGCAACAGCGGCGCGATGCGGCTCATCGCAGCGCCGGTGACCAGGAACGGAATGCCCAGTCCCAGGGAGTAGACGAGGAGCATCAGCGCGCCCTGGGCGACCGTGGCGGTGTCGGACGCGAGCAGGTAGATGGCTGCCAGCACCGGGCCTACGCACGGGATCCAGCCCGCGGAGAAGAACACGCCCATCAGCGCCGACGACAGGTAGCCCCAGCGCCGGTCGACTTGCTTTTGTACGCGGCCCTCGGTATACATCACCCGGCCCAGGGTGTCGACGCCATTGATGTACGCGCGGCCGAGCGCGCTGCGCTCGCCGCCCGCGGCGCGCACCCGGTCCGCGATCCAGCCGCAAACGCCCAGCACCTGCAGGCCGAACAGGATCAGGATCGCGCCACCGATCTTGACGAAGGTGGGCAGAAACGTGTTCAGCGCGTAGCCGAAGAAGGCCACGGATGCGCCCAGGACGACGAACACCAGGCTAAAGCCGATGACGAATGCCAGCGCGTGTGAAAAGGTCTGCCAGCGGTTTGCCGCCATGTCGTTATGCTCCTGTGGATCCGAAAGTCACCTGTTGGGATGACCGCCGGGCCCGATGCGTTACACGCCGGCTACGGCCTGTCGGTCCCGCGATCCTGCACCAGCTCGCGCAGCGACGCAATCTCGCGCTGAATCGAGGCCTGGCGGCGGACCATGCCGATGATGAAGACGAACGCGGCCAACCAGATGACCAGATATGCAGCAACCATGAATATCACAGCAACCCCCTAATACCCCAGTTGTTCCTTGAGGTCGTCGACCTCTTCCTTCATGCGTTCGAGCCGGTAGCGATGGACCAGCAGCACGACGTATAGCACGGTGAAGCTGGCCAGGCTCAGGAAGAAGGCTGTCATCATGCCCGGCCCCAGCCCGAACCCTTCGTTCGGGTCGATCAGCACCGGGTGGATCGTGCGCCACCAGCGGATCGACATGAAGGTGATGGGCACGCTCAGGAACGCGAAGATGGCATAAACGCCTGCGAATCGTGCGCGGCGGGCCGGATCCTCCATCGCGCTGCGCAGCATGAAGTAGGCAACGAAGAGGAGGAACATGATCGTGTAGGTCGTCAGCCGCGGGTCCCAGGTCCACCACACGTTCCAGGCCGGCTTGGCCCAGATGGAGCCGCTGGCCGTGGCCGCCAGGGTGAAGACGAGGCCCAGCTCGGCCGACGACACGGCCAGGCTGTCCCAGCCGCGTTTCGAGGTGGCCAGGTAGCCGATGCTGGCGACCATGGTGACCCCGAAGGCCAACATGCTGAGCCACGCGCTGGGCACGTGGAAGTAGATGATGCGCTGGGCGTAGGTGTTGTCTTCCGTCAGCCCTGCTGCATCGGGCGCGCCGGCAAGCGCCATGTACGCGGACGCCATGATCAGCGCGGCCGCGACAAGGGTCAGGACGATGAGCGCCGTAGCGCGATGGTTCTGCGTCATAACCACTCCTGTTTCATTCTTCGACGACAAAGCCGAACGTCAGATACGCGACGACCGTGAAGCCGAGGTCATAGACGACGATGAGCTGGATCCAGTTGAGCAGCTCGGCGAGCGGCTCGCCGTCCAGCAGCGCGCCCGTCAGCTTGACGCCGGCCACCAACACGGCAGCAGCACGGGAAGAGCAGGATCGGCAGCATCACCTCGCGCGCCCGCGTGTTGACTGCGATGGCGGAGAAGACGGTGCCGACGGCCGCAAACCCGTAGGTGCCCAGGAAGAGCGCGAGCAGGTGCTGCCACGTCAGCAGCGACAGATTGAAGAAGATCATCACCAGCGGCAGCAGGATCAGCTCAACGACCAGGATGAACGCCAGGTTGCCAAGCATCTTGCCGAAGTAGATGGCGGCCCGGTCCACGGGCGCCAGCAACAGGCCGGCCAGGCTGCCCTTGTCCTGCTCGATGACGAAGGCCCGGTTGAGCCCGAGCGTGCCGGCAAAGGTGACGGCGACCCAGACGATGCCGGGGACGACCATCTTCATGTCGGGCACTCGGAGCTCGAACGAGAAGTTGAAGACGATCACGGCCAGCAGCGCGAAGACGAACATGCTGCTGAAAATGTCCTTCGTCCGCAGCTCCGCGCGGATGTCCTTCCGGATGATCGCGAAGACGGCCTTCCAGAAGTTCATCGGCCGCCTCCCCCGCGCGGCCGCGCGCAGCATTCGTCGTACAGGGGCCGGAAGTCGGCCGCGGTCATCCCGTCCACCGGCGCATCGTGGGCCACCCGTCCGTTCACCAGGATGGCGATCCGGTCCGCGATGGCAAGGCCGCGCTCGATGCTGTGCGTCACGGTGACGATGGTGCGGGGCCGCTCGATGGCGGCGCCGGCAGGCGACCCGGAGGGCGCCTGCGCCGCGCGACCGCTGAGCTCGGAGAGGAGGCCGTGCAGCATCTCGGCTGCCTGTGGGTCGAGGCCGGTGTCGGGCTCGTCGAGCAGCAGCACCTCGGGGTCATGCAGCAGCGCGCGTGCGATGGCCAGGCGCTGCACCATGCCGCGCGAGAAGGTGCGCACCAGGTCGCCGCGCCGCGCGGTCAGGCCCACCCGCTCCAGCATCGCGGCGATGCGCGCGTCGGGCTGCTTCATCCCGTACAGCTCCGCGAAGAACCTCAGGTTCTCCTCCGCGGTGAGGCTGTCATAGAGCAGGGGCGCATGCGAGACGACGCCCAGGTAGCGCCGGATGCCGTCCGCGTGCTTGGCCAGGTCCAGCCCACCGATCCGCACGGAGCCGCCGGAGGGGCGGCTGAGGCTGGAGAGGATGCGCACCAGCGTCGTCTTGCCCGCGCCGTTGGGGCCGAACAGCACCAGCGACTCACCCGGCATGACGCGCAGATCGACGCCGCGCAGCGCGTACTTCGCGCCGAACGCCTTGGTGAGGCCGCGCACCTCGATCATGGGGATGCCGGCGTCGTTCACCCTTGCGGTTCCTTGCGCATCACGTCGCGCAGCTGCGCCTTGAGCCGCAGCCGCCGCTCGCGGTAGGCGGAGTCGCTGATCTCGCCGGCCTCGTGGGCCAGGTCGAGCTGCGCCAGTGCATCGATCAGGTCGTCGGCATCGCCTGCGCCCGAAGGCGCGCCCTCGGCCACACCGCCAGCGGCCAGTGGCCCGCCCCGGCCCCGCGCCATCGGCAGGGCCACCAGCAGGGCTGCCGCGGCCGCGATGGCTGCGGCAATCGCGCCCAGGATGACCCAGCGGCTGACGCCGCTGTCGGTCGACGCGGCGGCCGCGCCCCCGCCCATCGCCACGCCGCCGCCCGTGCTCGAGGGCAGGCCCGTGATCCGGAGCGTGATCGGCTGGTTGGCCGGCACGCCCTGCGCAGAGAGGTTGTGATAGGCCCCGCTCTGGCTCTGGCGCTTCTCGTT
This sequence comes from Anaerolineae bacterium, assembly GCA_040766655.1. GTDB lineage: Bacteria > Chloroflexota > Anaerolineae > CG2-30-64-16 > CG2-30-64-16 > JALOOB01. Next base: position 2,063 of record JAXGQB010000024.1, on the reverse strand, counting down.
GGTCGCCAGTTCCTCGCTGGTCACCTGCTGACCGACATCTGAGATGAGCGCGTTGATGGCGCTGGCGGGATAGGGCAGCGACCGCACCAGGTCCAGGCTCGTGCCGCTGAAGGGCAGCGAGTAGCGGAAGAGGATCTGGCGCACGTTATCGCCGGGCGGCAGTGGCAGCAGGTCGACAAAACCGTTGTCGATCTGCAGGAAGCGGGCGCCTAGCTCGCCGTCGTTGACCTCCAGGTCCTGCGCGCCTGCGGGCAGCGGAATGGCCAGCACGTGGTTGCCGTCTCCGACGTAGGTGCGCTCGCCGTCGTGGCTGAAGACCAGCAACTCGGCAACGAAGGCCACGCCCGAGTCAAACTCGATGATGTAATGCACGCGCTCGGCGCGGACGCCGGCCGGGTCGTTCGTGGTCTCGTACACCGAGATGGGCAGGTTCAGCTCCGTCGCGCCGTCCTCGAAGGTGACGAACGCGGAGCTGTAGGGCACGTTCTCGGGATACGTGACCCGGACCGCGAAGGCCACGCCCGCATCGGCCGGCAGGTCGGTGAAACGATAGGTGCCCGTGGCGTCCGTGGTCGCGGTGCGCGATTCGAGCTGGCTGGCCTGATCGAAGATGCCAAGCTGCACCTCGGCATCGGCCAGCGGTGCGCCCGTCGTACGGTTGGTGATCGTGCCGCTGATGACGCCCGTGCCCGCGGCCAGCGGGGGCCGGAAGAGGGGCCCGCCCAGCGACAGCGTGCGCGCGTAGACCAGCGCTGCGGCCTGGTCCGCGTCGCTTAGCCGGCCCGCGAAGCCCGGCATCGCGCCCTTGCCGTTGGCTACGCTGGCGGCCCAGGTGGCCTGTGTCACGTCCTTCGTGGCCGCGAAATCGGCCAGCGACGGCACGCCGTCCTGGCTGGCCTTGCCGTCCGCACCATGGCACGTCGCGCAGTTGGCGTCGTACACCTGGTTGCCCTGGTCCGCCTCGGCCGAGCTGGTGTGCAGGCTCCACGCGTAGGCCACCGTGTCCCAGATCTCCTGGTCCGACAGCTGGTTCTTCCAGGGCGGCATCATGCGCGCCATGTTGCCGTTCTTGGTCACATCGAACAGCGCCTGGAAGGAGCGCCCCGCGATCGCGTCTGCGGTGCCCAGGGCCGTGGGCGGCACGCTGAGCCCGGATGCGCTGGGCCCGTCACCCCCACCGTTCGCGCCGTGGCACGGCGCGCAGTTCTCGGCGTAGCTCGTCCGTCCGTCCAGCGGGACGGGCGGGGTGGAGGTGTCCTGGGCGATGGCCGGTGATGGGGCAAGGATGGTGAGCGCCAGTAGCGTCACGATGGCGAAGATACGTATGAGTCTCATGCAACGACGAGTCTTTCTGCTCCGAGGTTGAAGCGGGCAAGCACCGCGCGAGAGTTATATCATAATGACGCAAAAACGGCCACCTGCCAGCTCGATCAGCATCGCTGCTAGCAGGCGACCGTTAACGGGCCGCCTAACGGCGCACCCCTCAGGGTCACGCTTTATTTGATCGCCTCGACCCGGATCTCTTCCTGTTCGTATTCCTCGTACCGCGACGGGCACTTCAGGAGCAGGTTGTTGGACTCCACCGTGCCGTCCGGGCCCAGCTTGCCCTCGACGATGGCGCTCGCGCCCTCGCGGCTGATCTGGTCGGGCTGCACGCCGTGGAAGTAGACCGGCAGCGTCTTGGACGCGTCGGCCGGGTCGGAGATCAGGAAGTTCAGGTCGAGCTTCGCGGCGTCGTACGTCACGCTTGACGTGACCACGTTGCCGCTGACGCGCAGGTTCTTGCCCACCAGCGCATCGCGCTGCGAGAGAACCTCGCCCACCTCGCGGTAGTACGAGCCCGCGCTGGAGATCGATGAAACGATCAGATATGCGATCAAGCCGACGATCACGAGACCGCCGGCGATGAACTTCACCTTGCTGTTGGCCTTGTGGGTCGAGACTGCACCCTTCAGGATCGTGGAATTCTCCGCCACTCACGCCTCCGTGCGATTAGTTACTCTCTGGCTAACGTGCGGAGTATACCATCGATACGGGGGAGTGTCAACGACAAAGGTCACACT
>JAXGQB010000023.1:0-36118 GCA_040766655.1 Anaerolineae bacterium | reverse complement strand
AATTAGCCAGTTGTGCGGGCGCGGCATCCTCCTGGACGGCGGACGAATCAGCGTCCATGGGGCAACGGCTGACGCAATCAAGGCCTACCTTGTCAGCCGCGACTCCAACGCCGTAACGCCGGTGGGTCTGCGTCACGACCGTGAGGGTGATGGCCGGGCCCGGATAACAGGCCTCGCCGTCAACTCCGATAGCACGGGCACCTCTGCGGTTTGCACGGGCGACCGCCTCCGTTTCGATCTCGATTACACCCTTGCGGATCGTGGCGGCACACCCGGTTTTCACCTGGGGCTCTATGACATGTTCGGCATTCAGCTCATCCACATGAGTTCCCGCACGGCCGGGGCTGCATTCGTTGACCTTGGCTTGTCAGGGCGAGTCACTTGCGTGATTCCGAAATTCCCCTTGCCGCCTGGCCAGTACCGCTTGAATGCCGCCATCATGTGGGACGGCCGGCTAGCTGATCGTGTTGAGAGTGCCGCAATCCTCGATGTCGAATCCGGTGACTACTACGGAAGCGGCGACACAAGTGCCATTGACTACGGGAAATGCCTTGTGGAGCACGAATGGCTGCGGGTTGCCGATGTGCGCCAGATGTCTGTCGCTGGCGGGGAACCCGGTTGAGGCAGGCGATGAAGGTGCCAGACTTGCCTGCGCCGGGTAACGGAACGGCATCTCTGAGGGAGTTCCTGGCGCAGGTGGTTGGGGGCGGCTATTGCGTTGGGTGTGGCGCATGCACGCTCGGCGTGGCCGGCCCCGAAGTCGAAATCACATTTGATGAGATTGGCAGGTATCAGGCACGGCTGACCGGCCCTGGTGATGGTGCTCCTGATCGAGTCTCGGCAGTGTGCCCTTTCTCTGGATCTTCGCGCAACGAAGATGAGATAGGCGCCGAATTGTATGGCGCCTTCGGCACTGCGGATAGCCGACTTGGCTTCCACCTTGAGTCATGGGCCGGGTATGTGGCAAGCGACGATTTCAGAACCCGTGGCAGTTCGGGGGGAATGACTTCGTGGTTGCTCTGCGAGTTGCTGCAAACGGGATTGGTTGATGCTGTGGTTCACGTAAAGCCATGTGCGGATACCAGCGGAAAGCTGTTCAGCTACCAGATTTCAAGGAGCACCCAGGAGATCTGCGACGGGGCGAAGTCGCGCTACTACCCGGTGGAGATGTCCGCCGTCCTGCGCGAGATCCGGGAGCGGCCGGGGAGGTATGCGTTTGTGGGCCTGCCCTGCTTTGTCAAGGCTGTACGGCTGCTATGCAGCGCCGACGCTGTTCTTGCAGGCCGCATTCCGTTTTGTGTCTCGCTGTTCTGCGGGCATCTGAAGACCGCAGGATTTGCCGGCTACCTGGCCTGGCACTGCGGCATCGCTCCGTCCGCGGGCCTGCGGAGCATTGACTTCCGCAAGAAGCTGCTCGACCGTGATGCTGCCAGCTATGGCGTTGAAGTCGCGGGCAAAGGACCAGCCGAAGACCTGCAGGCCGTAAAGCCCATGAGCGAGGTCTTCGGGGCCGACTGGGGGCTTGGTTTCTTCCGGTATGAAGCGTGCGACTACTGCGACGACATTCTGGGTGAGACAGCAGACGTCTCACTGGGCGACGCCTGGCTTGGCGACTACGTAAACGACCCTATGGGGACCAACGTGCTGGTTATCCGCCATCCGGAGATCCAGAAACTGTTTCGGCAAGCGCGTGAGGGTGGGCGGCTGACTCTGACCCCGATTGGGGCGGAAACGGTGGCCGGTTCGCAAGGTGGAAGCTTCAGGCATCGCAGGCTCGGTCTGAGCTACCGCCTTCATCTTGCCGAACGAGCAGGCCGGTGGTACCCACCCAAACGGGTGAAGCCCGATTCGTGGAAGGGTGACGCGCGGTTCCGGCGCATCCATCGTGCGAGGATGGCTCTGGCGGCGCGCAGCCACTGGGCATGGCTCGAAGCGTCGCGCGCCGATGACCTGAAGGTTTTTGAGCAAACCATGGCGCCGCTGGTCCGGCGCTATGCCATCATCTGCCGCCATGGCGCCCCGGTGTGGCGGCGCGCCCTTTCGCTTGGCAAGCGTGTTCTGCTTTTGCCGTGGCGGAAGACAAGAAATCTGGTGGCCGGCGCGCGCCGCTCGTCGCGGGGACCGGGGGTCCGCGGATGAAGGGGCCCACAATTGCGCTCGCCGGCATCGGCGGCGTCTACAACTACGGCTGCGAGGCTCCGCACAGCCGGGCGCTTGTCCGCGACCGCGGGCAGACTGACCGCGCTGTGCGGCTGCAGCAACAGGCTGCGCCACTTGAGGTGCAGCATGAGGAACAGACGTGACTTCAGCAAAGAAGCAGGCGGAGCATATGCTGCGACAGCCGAAGCGACGAGAAGGGGACCGCTGATGGCCCCAGGCGACGGCCAAATAGCCGGCCTGGGCAGCCCGCCGCGCTTCCTGCTTGTCGGAAACGCCCCGCACCTGAACCGTGGATGCGAAGCCATCCTCCGCGGGACGGTTGCGATACTGCGGCGGGAGTTCGGCCCAGAGAGTCGCTTCACAAACGTCACACGCGCATCCCTGGCCCTCACCTCGGAGCAGAGCCGCAGGGAGCGAGATCAAGCTGTCTGTCACCTGTCGCTGCACCGCCGGTTCAGCAAGTGGGGTCCTGTCGCGTGGCGTAGCAGGCTTAGGAGACGCATTCTCGGGACAGAACCGGTCCCATATCCGGTATGGGAGCAGGAACTGGAGACCGCGTGGGCTGCGCTAGAGCTCGGCGGCGACAACTACACACTCGACTATTGGCGGCCGGATCAGTTTCTAGAACTCGACCGCCGAATCCTTCGCCGCGCAGTACCACTCGTCCTGTGGGGTGCGTCCGTCGGGCCGTTTGAGGCCGATCCCGAGTTCGCTCCACGAATGTTCGACCATCTCCGAACTCTCGCGGGCATCACTGTCCGCGAATCCGTCAGCCTGGAGTATCTCCGTCGGCACGGCGTGTCTTCCAACGTCCACAGGGTGGCTGACCCGGCCTTCGCAATGGAGCCGCGCGAGCCTGCCGCGACGGCGCTCGGTTTTGAGATGCCCGACGGTGGGGTTGGCGTCAATCTCAGTGCACTCATGGCCAGGTACGTAACTGGAGGTGACATGGCAAACTGGATTGGCCTGTGCGTCCGCATTGTGACGTCCTTGGCAGAGAAGACGGACCGCGCCATCGTTCTTGTGCCCCATGTCGCGGCGGTAGACGAGTCCGACGACGACTACATTCTGGCGCGTCGCGTTGCCGAGCAGATAGACCGAAACTGGGCCGGTCGTATCTTCTGTGTCGGCCCTGAGCTTTCTGCCGCCGAGACGAAGTGGGTCATATCCCGGTGCTCTGTCTTTGCAGGTATGCGCACTCACTCCACCATCGCGGCGTTCTCGACAGGGGTGCCGACCTTGAGCTTTGCCTACAGCGTCAAGGCGCGGGGTCTCAACAAGGACATCTTTGGCTCACTCGACTATTGCCTGGAGCCCGGCGACGTCAGACCTGATGCAGTTTCAGCCCACGTGCTTCGCCTGCTCGAGCAAGAAGCCGCTATCCGTGCCCATCTCAATGCCCGCGTGCCACAGCTCGTTGAGGCTGCCTATGCGGCAGGCCCCATACTAAGGGAGATCATACGGAATGCTGGAGCCGAGGCGGCTCTCCGTTGAACGGCCGCCCCGTGCATAGCCCCGCTGCGGGGTGCCGCTCGGGAAGGCGCCATGACTGACCCCGCCATCAGCGTTATAATGCCTGCTCGCAACTGCGCCGCGTATGTGGCGGAGGCCGTTCAGAGCATTCTTGCCCAGACCTTCAGCGATTTTGAACTGCTCGTCACGGATGATGCCTCCACCGATGAGACATATGACGTGCTTAGAGGCTTCGGGGATGCCCGTATCAGTCTCTGGCGGCACGAGACGCCCGCAGGCTCCGCCGAAACCCGCAACGAGCTCTTTGCGCGTGCCCGCGGCGAGTACATCGCGCTCATGGATGCGGACGACATATCGCTGCCCGAGAGGCTGGAAAAGCAGCGTCAGTACCTGGCTGACACCGGATATGGCGTTGCCGGGTGCGCCATATCGTATTTGTTCGCCGACGGCACGCTCCGCCCGGGGGCGCGGTTCCCATACGAACCAGCAGAAGTCAGACAGGCCCTCCTGACGGGAAGCGCGTTGTGCCACCCGTCCATTGTGTTCCGTACGTCTCTGGCCCGCGACCTGGGCGGTTACAGAGCTCGTGTGGGGCTTGGCTATGACATGGACCTCCTCATCAGGATGTCCGAGCGGGCCGCCATCTCCAACGTGCCGGATTGCCTCTTCATCTACCGCCAGCAACCCGGCAGCCTCAGCGCCACGCGGCTGAGCGAGCAGACAAACAGCGCTGTTCTCGCGCGGCTGCTTGCCGTCGAGCGCAGGTTCCACGGCTCGGACAGCCTGCATCTCTATTCGGATTCGGATCTGGATGCCATTCTGCACGGGGCCATCATTCCGCCTCCGGGTCACAGCCCCGAAGAGCAGCGGCGGATTCTCGTCCTGTTTGTTAAGCAGGTACTCCGCCGCCACCCCTGGCTTGGCGCGCACGCGTCCGAGGCGGTGCGGACCCTGCGGAGGCTCTACGGGGCTGATGCAGAAATCGCGCTGCTTGCAGCTTCCCTCCGGGTCTCGCCGTGTTATACTGTTCCCGCGCGGGCGCGGCTGCGTTATTTGGCCACGCGTGTGCAGAGGCGGCTCGGCAGCGTGCTGGGCGGGGCCACAGGGCGAAGGCATTAGCTTTGGAATGATGGAGTTGTCAGTGACCAGATTCTTCAGGGGCGTCAGGGCAGGCCGGTGCTGAGTTCTCGCCCACTAGTTAGCGTCGTCCTCCCCACCTACAACGGCGCGCGCTATCTGGCCGAGTCGGTCCAGAGCGTCATCGCCCAGACTTTCCAGGACTGGGAACTGATCATCGTGGACGACTGCTCCACCGATGAGACGCCTCAAATCATCGAGCATTTCGTCCAGCAAGACCCGCGCATCCGCAGCATCCGCCACGAGACCAACCGCAAGCTTCCGGCGGCGCTGAACACAGGCTTTGCGGACGCCCGCGGCGAGTTCTTCACGTGGACGTCCGACGACAATCTGTTTGCCCGAAGTGCGCTCTCGGAAATGTACGATCTGCTTGTCGACCAGCCAGCGACCGATGTGGTCTACTGCGATCTCACGATTATCGACTCCGAAGGCAATGTGACCGGGACCCGACCACTGTGCTCGATTGAGAGGATCGTCTATGGCAACATAGTCGGTGCGTGCTTCATGTACCGACGCGCCGTGCATCACGCGCTGGGCGGTTACGATGAGGACTTCTATCTGGCCGAGGACTATGACTTCTGGCTCCGTGCGGCAACGCAATTCCGGCTGGCTTACCTTAACAGAAACCTGTACTTCTACAGATCGCACGGGCAGTCTCTCTCAACGACAAGGGCCGCGGATGTCGGGTTGGTGATGTATAGAGCCCTCCGCCGCACTTTGCCCCTCTTGCCCGGGCTCGACTCCTACACCCGCGCTCACGGCTATCTGGTGCTCGCGTCGGCGGCCTGGAAACGGGGTGACGTAGGAGCAGCACGCTCGCATCTGCTCAGGGCTATCTGGCGTCTACCGCGGACTGTCTGGAAGGAGCACAGAGAGCTTCTAGGGGCGTTCGTGCCTTTCAAACGCCGGCGCGTTGACTCGGGGAAACCGTAGCTATGGATGAAGTAACGTCTGATATCAGTCCTCAGGTCAGCGTGCTGATGTCCACGTACAACTGCGGCCAGTACGTGGCCGACGCAGTTCAGTCTATACTCGGCCAGACATTCCGGGACTTCGAGTTCCTGATAGTTGATGACGCATCCACCGACAACACGTGGGACGTCCTGCAGAGCGTCAACGACCAACGCATTCGCCTCTGGCGCAATGAAGCAAACCAAAGGCAGGCCTGGTGCAAGAACTTCCTCTTAAGTCATGTACAAGGCGAGTTCGCAGCGATCATGGATGGTGATGACCTCTGCGATCTTGACCGGTTTGCCCAACAGGTGAACTACCTGAGCGCACACCCTCACTGCGGCGCTTTGAGTTCTTACTACATCACAGTGGATTCCGCCGGGCGGGACCTGCAGCTTTTTCCCATGCCAGAGTGTGATCCCGTTATCAAGAGTAGAATCCTGCGAAGCTGCAATGGCTTCCTCAACGGCGGAGCGATGATTCGTTCAGCCCTGCTGCGCGAGGCAGGCGGCTATAGATTTCAGTTGGGCATCGGTGAAGATAACGATTTGTGGTTGCGACTTGCGGATAGATGTGAGTTCGCCAACCTGCCTCGGGCACTGTATCGGTGGCGGCAACACACCCACAATTCCACGCGAAGCCGAGGCCAGACGCAAGGCGCCCTTGTGATGGTCCGCCTTCTTGCACTTGAGCGCAAGCACTGCGGCGCGGACAGCTTGGCTAGGTACTCGGATCAAGAATTGGCCCGACTGCGGCAGGGCCGCATTCTGATGCCACGTGTCGGGGATACCACGACACAGCGACGCGTGCTGCGGGAACTCTGCGGTGTGCTCATTTCCGGGGCAGAACCTGCTCAGTCCCTGCGCGTGGCCGCCGCCACGGTGAGGCGCTGGCCGCTGCACTGGCTCGGCTACGCTATGGCTGCGAGAACGATGTTGAACCCCAGGAGCTACTTGCGCCAGTTCAGGATCATGCGGAACTATGTGGGCATGCTCGCATACTCGCTACTTGGCCTGAATCGTGACAGGGGGTCGGGCTGATGTCCTTGTACGCCCACTGTGGGCCTGGACACGGGAGTCTGCAGTGGTCCCGTTGACCATCGCCATCTGCGGAAAGTGGCTTGCTCGTGACGGACAGCGAGGGGGCATCTCCGTTTACAACCAAGCGGTCGCACGAGGCTACCAAGTCCTCGGCCACCGGGTCGTGTTCTTGACGGCGCGGTGGGACCCAGCCTTGCCCCTTATGGAGCGGGCAGCACCTGATACGCAAGTTGTGAGGGTGCCTGCTCCTCCAATCCCACGGCGACTAATGCGTCGCCTCGGTTCGGCCGGGCGCTACGTTGAGTCGTTCCTATTGTCGCGCCGGATGGCTGGCGCGCTCCGCTCTCTGCAGAGCAGCGGGCAAATACAGGCTGCGGAGTTCGCCGAGGCAAGTCTTGACGCCTACCACTCTATTGGCCGTATTCAGGTGCCGCATTTCCTAAAATGCCACGCGCCTCTGACACTGCTAGAGGAGTTCGCACCCACTGGCTACGGGGCTGCAGCCCTGGCGATGGAGAGGCAGATCGTCAAGCGCGCGCCGCTCGTGCTCTCACCGTCAGATGACCTTCGAAGAAGGCTCGGCTCAGTCTTCGGGCTCGAAGGGCGGGTTGTTCACGTAGTTCCCAATCCCGTGGAGCACCATGTTTACACGCCCCAGGCCAGGGCAGTAGCTGCGTCCGACCATATGGTGCTTTTCGTCGGTCGGCTTGAAAAGCAGAAGGGTGCGGCCGTTCTCGCGGAGGCAATCCCGCACATCCTGAAACGAGTGCCGCGGGCAACGTTCATATGCGCGGGTGAGAACCGGCTATCTGATCTGGAGAATAACGAGTTCCGTAAGCTTGCGAAGATTGCAGGCGCTGGCACAGCTCCGTTCAGGTTCACAGGCCAGCTGAACGAGCCTGAGCTAGTGAAGCTCTTCGCCAAAGCCAGTGTATGTGTAGTTCCTTCCCCGTTCTACGAGAGCTTCTCTTATACAGCAGCGGAGGCCATGTCCTGCGGCCGCGCAGTCGTTGCCTCCCGGGTGGGCGGCATCCCGGAGGTCGTAGAGGACGGTGTCACGGGCCTGCTCGTGGAGCCGGGCAATGCGGAGGAACTGGCGGATGCGGTCTGTCGGCTGCTGAAAGATCCCGAGACCGCCACGAAGATGGGCGAGGCCGGGCGGCGAAGAGTGCTCGACCTGTATGATCCCGCACGAGTCGCCGCCCAGAACCTCGAGTTGCTGGGGCTGGCGAAGGCGGGAGGAACTCGAACTCTTTCGGGTGCCGCCCCTTTGACAACTCCGGGTGAGCGTCTGTGATGCTTCGTACTCAGTTTCCGAATCCAGACGGAGTGCTCCTGTTGCTGATGGCGGTGTCAACAATCCTCGTCTGCTCTGTACGGTTCAACCGGCACGACGTCCCGGCAATTCGGCCTCTCACGCAGTCGGCCGGGCCGGCAATCCAACTCGGCGACGCTGTGCACTATGTAGAGTACGTCAAAGCCTTCCGTGGGCAGGCGGCGGCCGCGGCCGTCCCGCCCCCTTTCCGGTATCGCCCGGCCGTTCCGTGGCTGGCAAGCCTCCTGCCGTTCGAACCAATGACCGCAATCAATGTCATCAACGTGGCGTCGCTCATACTGGCGCTTCTCAGCCTTCACCTCACGCTTTTGCGCCTGGGCTTCGGGCTGGCCGTTCGCACTGCATCGCTCGCGCTTTTCGTGTTCTCGTTCCCCAGCTTCTACTATGGGGCCATAGGATATGTGGACCCTCTGCTGATCTGCGTCCTCATGACCGCGACATGCTTCCTGGTCCATGGCCAGACTGCGGCGGCCATAGCAGTGGTCGCAATTGGCGTGCCAGTTAAGGAAACCACCGGTCTGCTTGTGCCCGTCGTCGCCGTCAGCAGCCTGGGACCGCGCGGCGGCAGAACGGCCTCCGTCTTGACAGCCGCATGTGCCCTGGCGCTCTTCCTCGGGGTGACTTTGCTGCTCCGCGCCGTCGTTCCTGCGGCTGGAGAGCTCATCTGGAAGCCCTCGTTGCACTCCCTGTTGTTCAACGCCGGGCGTGCTCGTACGTGGGTCAGCCTGGCGCTGGCATTCGGCCTGCCAGGATTACTCGGTCTAATCTCATTGCTGTCTCCGCGCCCCCTGGACGCTGAGAAAGTCCGGCACTTCCGCATGCTCGCAACAGGCTTTGCCTGCGCCGTCGCTCTTGCGTTCTTGGCCCTGCTGACTGCATACGCCGACGGCCGGTTCATCTGGACTGCTTACCCGTTCGCCATCCCGCTTGGCGCGTTTACCTTAGAGCGCTGGATGCGTCTCCCGAACCCACCGGTCGAGGCAGAACCGAAATGAAGCCTTCCTTTCTTTACAGGTCTCCCTCCTGCGCCTCAATCCCGAGCCCGGGCGCCCGAGGCCTGCGCGGGTTGCCCGCCTGTCTGGCAGCATTCGCACTAATCCTGGTGGCTATCTGCGCGTCAGCGCTGTACCTGACACGGGGCCACTTCACATACCCGCTCGATGACAGCTACATCCACATGACGATCGCGCGCAACGTGGCCACCGGTGACGGTTTCGGCATCAACCGGGGTGTCTTCGTATCTGCTTCCTCCTCGCCTCTGTGGACATTTCTCCTTGCGGCAGGCTTCTGGGCCTTCGGCGTCCGCGACCTCGCGCCGCTTGCCCTGAATGCCCTCCTGGCGTTCGCAGTCCTCACCGGTTCATTCAGGCTGCTCCACCGCCGTTGTACGTGCGCTCGCCGTGCAAGCCTCACATTGTGGTGCCTGATGCTGCTCACACCCCTCCCGGCCCTGACCTTTCTCGGGATGGAACACGTCATGCACATCGGTCTGGTGCTCTGGTTCTGCCATCTCGTCGCGGTCACCGTGAGCAGCGGCGCTGGAGGCTGTACCACGGCCCTGTTCGCCAGTTCGGGTTTGTTGGTAATGGCCCGCTACGAGGGCCTCTTCCTTGCGGGAGTCGCGACACTGCTCCTCATCCTGCGTCGCAGACCTCTGTCGGCCCTTGCCGTTGTCCTCGGATGCTCCATTCCTGTCCTCGGCTTCGGTCTCTACTCGTTGAACCACGGCGGCTATCTGTTGCCTTCGTCCGTGGCGCTGAAGGGATACAGGCCAGAGGTCTCTCTTGCCGGCGCTGGGTCGTTCGCCCTTTCCGGGCTTGCCCGTACGGCGAGGTCGTCTCATGTCTGTCTACTCATTCTGCTGGCGCTATTGAACGTGACCTTCTTGCGGTCGAAGGGCCGTAACACCGACCAGTACGCGGCCAGCATCGTTTGGCTGCTTGTCGGTGGCACCGGCCTTCACATGCTGTTCGCCCGGACTGGTTGGTTCTTCCGCTATGAAGCCTACCTGGTGGCTCTAGGGTGCATCGCCGTGGCTCTCACCGGTGGCCTTGCCGGCCTCAGCGCCTGTTGGGTGTGTGCGCGAGACCGAACCCACGCCAGTTGTGGCCTGGCGCTCGTGCTAGTGCTCGTGTTGGCTGTCTCGCCGCAGAAGATGCAGAATCAGATTCTGCTCAGAGCGCTCGGCTCCGTAGCCAAGAGCCCTATCGCCAGCATGAACATATATGAGCAGCAAGTTCAGGTTGGTCAATTCCTTGGCCGGTGTTACCCTCGCGCATCCGTTGCCATAAGTGATCTCGGCGCCGCCACGTACTACAGCTCTGTCAACTGCGTCGATCTTGGGGGGCTTGGGGACATCGAAGTCACGCGCGCGCGCATGAACAGCACTTTTTCGGCAGATTGGATCGGCCGCTACTGTTCTGACCGCGACGTGCTCTTAGCTGTCCTGCCGGACGGCGCCTTCCAGGACTTCAACGGATTGCCCGCCACTTGGCGAAAAGTCGGAAGCTGGACCATCAAGCACAACGTCGTTTCCGTGAGCGATACTGTCTCCTTCTATGCTCTCGCTCTCAGTGAAGAGCAGCCGCTGGCACGAGAACTCGTTCGATACGGCGGCCGTCTCCCACGTGCGGTCCAACAGTCCGGGGCGTATATGGCGATAGTGAGAGGAGGAACAAAGTGACAACTTCATCGGCCCCCGTGCGAACTCGACACTTCGGAGCCGAGGGTCCGGATCGACGCGACGCCGTGATACCACTGCTTGTTTTTATGACGGTCGTCGCGTTTGCCGTACGTTTCTATGGGGCTTATGTGCTCCCCCCTTGGGGTGATGAGGCGTTCTCGGTTTACACTATGAAGGCGCTGTCTTCGCTGAACTTCGATCAGGGCTATCACACTTTGGGCTTTATGCTGCTCCTCAAGCTCTTCTCGATGGTGAGTACCCACGTAGTCGTTCTGCGGCTGGTCGCGGTGCTTTTCGGCGCGCTGTCGGTCCCTGTCCTCTACGGGCTGATGGGCGTATTCACAATTGACGCCCGCGCAAAGCTTCTGGCCTGCGCCCTGTTTGCTCTGTCGCCCTTCAGCATTGGCTGCTCCACCGAGGTCCGCTTCTACTCGTTCCTGACGTTCAACTGCCTGCTCAGCAGTTGGCTGTTTCTGCGGGCGCTGGAAGGCAGCGACCGAAGGTGGCGGTGGGCGTACCTCCTGCATCTGCCCATACTGCTGACATCGCATCTGATGGCGGTCCTGATGGTGGTCGTGCAGGCCGCGTATCTCGTTTTGCGCGATCGCCGGCCGATGCACGGCGCGCTGATGCTGGGGGCAGGCGCGGTAGCCCTGGCGGGCGCGGCTCTGCTGTTCTACAGGCTGCACCTCCTCGCCCTCGTAATGGGCACGTTTAATGCGCCAGGCTATCAGCAGAACTTCGCCGATCCTGCCTCTGTTCGCATGTACGGTCTGCACCCGAGCACGCTGGTGAAGCTGCCGTTCTTCTACTTCAACTTCATCTTCGGAAACGGCGTCGCGCCAGACCGCCTGGCACTCATCGCGGTAACTGCGGCGCTGTCTGCGACGGCGGTGGTCTTCTTCTTCCTCAAGAGGCGGTCAACTCCTGCGTGGGGATACCTTGTGGCTCTGGTCCTCCTGCCGGTGCTGCTGGTGCTGGCCATAGAGGTGCTCGCCCCACCGTTCTTCCCGCGGGTTGTCCCGAAATACGCGGCCTCGGCCTTTGCCGCACTGTTCCCGGTTGCGGCGATCGGGTGCCTCGCTGCGCCGCGAATGGTCCGGATGCCGCTCGCTCTGGGTCTGCTTCTGGTGAGCGCGATTAGTTCGTACCTGTTGCTGACACTCGATTACAACTACAATCTCTTTCAGAGATACGACTACCGCAAGACCTACATACAAATGGCGGACCTGCCTCTGTACCCACCTCCGGGCCATCAGACGGACTTCTACTTCAAGTCGATCGCGGAGCTCAGTGGGCGTCGCTTGCGGTTCTGCCGGGACTACAGCGGCGAGAGCGAGTTCGCCTACTACTTCGAATCCTGGCGCCCCGAACATGCCTCAAAGGCGGGGCGTGAGCTTTCGGGCATTCGACAGGCGGGGTTCCGGGTCGTGCGCGTCGCGAAGTCGAAGATGCAGATGGTGTATCATTTCTCCCGCGGCGGCCGTGGCTCTTTCGATCCCACATTCTGCAGCCTGGCGTTTCTCGACCTTGACCTGCCATTACGCCTGTCATCTGGTCAGGTGCTCGTGAACTATGCCGAGATTGGCGCGGGAGACAAGGGCATCCGTGCTCACCTTCCTGAAGGCGCCTCGGCCATTGAGGTGGTCTACTGCTACGCTGGCGCTCCGTCGGCCGCTACCTGCCTGGAAGCCGTTGATCCCGCGACGGGGCGCACGACGCGTTCCGGGCCGTTGCTCGACTGGTTAGCGAGGCCCGGGAGTGTTGGCTCCTGGCAACGGCGGCCGCTGATCTCCTCGCAGTCCTCGGCGCAGACCTCTTTGCGCGGCTCACCTGCGTTCATCCACGTGTTGCGCTTCCCGCTGCCGCACGGTGCGAGGGACGTTAGTGTCAGGCTTGTTGGGCCCAGCCGGGCAGCGGTGCTGGCTGTCGCCCCCGCCGTGCTGGGCGAGGCCGCGCCGTGAGGCAGCTTCTCGGACTGGTCGCCCGCTGCTTCAAGTGGCCCTTCACCTGGCTGCTGCTTGGTGTCCACCGCCGCGCCCGCAACTGGTCGGCCATTCAGGACTTCGTCTTCCGCCAGCACCGCCGCCAGGCCCTGGCCGTGCTGCGCTGGATGGGCGCGCGCATAGACCCCGGCGCCTGCGTCGAGAACCGCCTCAGCATCCACAACGGCGGCGGCGACTGGAGCAGGCTCTCCGTGGGAGCCGGCGCATACGTGGGGCCCGAGTGCTTCCTCGACCTGTCCGAGGCCGTCGTCGTCGGCGAAAATGCCACCATCGCAATGCGCGTCACCATCCTCACCCATTTCGACGCCGGCGCCAGCCAGGCGCGCCTTGTGTTCCCCGCCGAAAAGAAGCCCGTCCGCATCGAGCCGGGCGCCTACGTCGGCGCGTGCGCGCTCATTATGCCGGGGGTCACCGTCGGCGCGGGCGGCATTGTCGCGGCCGGGGCGGTGGTCACGCGCGACGTCGACCCAGGCTACATCGTCGCCGGGGTGCCCGCGCGGCCCCTGCGAAAGGCGGGGGCGCCCGAATGACCCGCCGACTGTGGGGCTCAGCTCCGCCCCGCTTGAGCGGCAGATGCTCTGCCGGTTGGCGTTCGGGGACGTTCGTCCCCCGGCCGGTGCCCCGGGAATAGCCAGAAAGTGATGCTCTCCAACAACCCAACAACCAGCAACTGTCAGCCACCTGCCGCCCGGAACGCCGCCGGAGGACGGCTGCGTAGTGCTCGGCCTGCGCGACGGCCGCGTCTATCGCCTGAGATAGCTCCGGCGCGCCCTTTGTGGCAGGTAAAAGCGTTCGCGGCGCGGAAGCAACCCAGCGGCGCGGGTTCTGCCTTGGGGTGGCCCCCACAGTAGAAAGGTTCAGGGCATTGTGAAGGTCTTCTCGCGACACACGGCAATCACCGACCCATGGGTGCTGCGCACACGCTGGGCTGTCTGCGCGTTTGGCGCACTTTATCTCGGGCTGTGCTTCCTGCACCGTTTCCCGGCCGCCTCGGCTGAAACCGACGGCATTGACTATCTTCTACAGGCCCGTGACATGCTCCGTGGGCGCATTCACGTCTACACGGGGTATCACGGGCCAGGATATCCAGCCGCTATAGCCGTGGTTGGCATCCTGCTTCGCGATTTGTTCCTCTCCGCGAAGCTGATTAGCGTAGTATCGGCCGTTGGCCTGTTGGTTGCCACCAGCCGCGTCGCAACAGCACTCGCGGGTTCGCGTGTGGCGTTTCTGAGCGTCGTGTTCCTTGGCCTCAATCCCGCGCTGGCGCGGTACTCCTTTACAGCGATGTCCGATGTTTTCGGCGCCGTGCTCTTCTGGTCAGCGATGATGGTCTGGGCTTCTGGCCTGGATTCTCGCCGGGGGCATCTCGCCCTGTGGGCCGGGTGTGTCGCGGGTCTTGCATACCTTGCCCGATACGTGAACATCGTGCTTCTGGTAATGCCGCTCGCCGCGCTCGTCCTCCGCCGGGAACGGCGCACCGTTATGCAGGCCGCATGCTACGTTGGAGGCTTCGCGATCCTGGCTGCACCGTTGCTCATCTCAACGTGGCTGGCGACGGGCACTGTCCTCGCGAACGAGAACCACCGGAACGTGGCCGCTGGGCTCTACGGCTGGGGCAGGGCCGGCGAGTTTCACTCCCTGGCTGACGTCATCTTGGAGTCGCCAGCCTTCTTCCTCAAACGCTATCTGATGCGCGCCGGATTTGAACTCCCGCTGAAGCTGTTTCACTTCACGGGTTACGTGGCGCTGTTCTGGGTGCCAGGACTCATGCTGCTCGGCCGGCGCTGCTGCACTGGCGGTGTGGAGCCAGTTTGTCGCCTGCATCTGGCCTCGGTGCTTGGCACAGGCGTCACTGCCTTCATGGCTCTTCAGTTGACCGGGTGGATTGAACCAAGATTCCTGCTGCCGATCATGCCCGTGCTCGCTATTGCCACCGCTTACATGGTCGCTTCGGACGAAGTGCTCGAGGCTTGCCGGAACAGGGCGGCGGGCGGGCGGTGCGCGGCACTCATTGCAGCCGTCATTGCCGTATCGTGCGTGGTCCCTGCGGCAAAGGCCGTCCGCGATATGTTCAGCCGCGAGGCGCCCGAGTTCGCAAGTGTGGGCTACGATCTGGCTTCGTTGGCCACCCAGTCCGACCTGCTGGTCGTCAGCCAGCCGCACATAGCGTGGTTTGCGGATCGCCCGTGGTTCAAACTGACCATCTTGCCTGAATCTCTGTTCCGGGGTGACGCTGCTCCACGGGTGTGGCGTGAGGCCATCGGACGGCGCGTCCACGACATCTATGTGGTCGTGGATGACCGCTATGCCGTAACCAAGATGCCAGCTCTCGCCCCCCTGGCTCGCGGTGTGGGGGTGCCTGGCCGCGGCTTCCAGCTTGTCCGCGCGACGCATACCGGTAAGAGCTGTGCTGTCTACCGTCTTCCTGCTGCTGTCAAGTAGCCGGCCGGCCTCTCAGCCTTCATGCTGGGCCGCCCCGCGGAACCCGCGGGGCGGCATAGGCTTCGCCGCGACGCTCATGAAGTTCTGGCCCACGTTCGACGTCTTTTTGGCTGTCTTACAGCAGGCTGGCGGGGCCCATCGTTCTCTTGTGGGGCGACCTGGCCTACGCCTTTGAGGAATGTCCGCTACCAGCGTCCTGAGAACCCGGACTGCGGGGCGCTCGCGATGCGTCGTCCGTGGCCGCGCGGCGCGTCAGGAACCGAGGCGGCTTCCCGCCAACGAAAGGCTTCTCGAATGGCACATAGAACACGGAGGCCAGAGCAACCGCACCCGTGACCCCGGCAAGGTAGCTCACCAGCGTCGGGTTGGACGATCCGAAGAACACCCGGTTCACTAGCTCGAAGCTGACCTCGTGGGTCAGATAGAGGCTGTACGAGATCATGCCGAGGAAGCGGAAAGGAGCGTATGCCCTGCTCGCGGCGATCCGCGTGTCGCTCCCGAACAACACAAGCGATCCCAACGCGAATGCGCCCGCGGCGATTGTGCGGTACGTGCCCTGGAAGGCGCATGCGCACGCAAACACAAGCATGAGAACTGCCGGCAGACGCAGCCGGGGCCGATGCAGCACCAGGAAGATGAGTATCCCAAGCGAGAACTCGAGCCAGTGCGCCACGACAGTGCCGTTCGTCCACGCGTTGGATGGCAAGACGCGCAGCGTATACAGGCCGCCCACGAGTGCGCTTACCAGCATCAGTTCGTGCCGCCACGCCCGGAACGGCTTCAGAAGCACGACCCCAATGACCAGGTAGAACTGCTGTTCCACAACGAGGGTCCAGTACGCCGCAACTGGCTGCCGGGCGTGAAGATAGGGCTGCACGATGAACATGTTTCCCACGATGTCGCGCAGGCCGTAGTCGGCGTCCGTGAGCCAAACGCTGACGAGCAAGGCAAGCGCAAGGCTCGCCCAGTAGCAGGCATAGATGCGCCAGAATCTGCGCGAGAGGAACACGCGAGCGGGCGCCGAGCCCGCGGCGAGCCGGTCCGCCGAGGCGTAGATACAGTACCCGGAGATGACAAAGAAGATCTGAACGCCGACCTCGCCGCGGCTGACCACCGCCTCCAGGGGGTGCCAGAAGCCTTCTGGCCGCGGACGGTGGAACAGCACGACTGCCAGGCTGGCGAGGCCGCGGGCGGCATCCAGTAGCTGATACCGCGTACTGCGCCGGCTGGCATCACGACCACCGGGCTGACAGGACGGGCCGTTCGGGGTTGGAGTAGGCATGGCAGTGCGATCATTATACAGACACTGATGCTTCCCAACAACTCAACAACCCAGCAGCCCCCCCGCAGGACATTTCTCATCCCCGCAGGTGTCCCACCTGTCGCCCGGCAACCTGGCAACCGAACAACCCAACAGCTCAGCAACCCAGCAACCCAACAACCGAGCAACTCAACAACCGAACAACCCAGCAACCCAGCAGCCCTCCGCCGCAGGGCATTTCGGCCTCGGCGTGGAACTCCCGGGACGGGTTCAAAGCGGTGTCCAAATGCGCGTCCTGATCGTCACATCCAAATATCTCATCCCTGCAGGTGTCTCACCTGCCGCCCGGCGCGCCCGGCAACTCAGCAACCGAACAACTCAACAACCGAACAACCCGACAACTCAGCAACTCAACAACCCAGCAGTCGCCCCGCCGCAGGAATTCCCGGCCCCGGTGCGGAACTCCCGGGATGGCTTCAAAGCACCGTCCCAATGCGCATCCTTCTCGTCACATCCAAGTACCTCCCCAGCGTCGGCGGGCTCGAGACCGCCGTGCGCGAACTCAACGCGCGTCTTCGCGGGGCGGGGCACGAGACGCTTATCGTCACGAACCGTCACAGCAGGCGGCTGCTGCCGGAGGAGGAACTGGATGGCACAACCGTTTGCCGCTTCTTCTTCACCTCCGGACTTCCGCGCCTCACGCCCGTGCAGCTTCTCAAGTATCCCGCGCGCCTGGCGGCTGCGCCCGCCGCGTATCTGGGGCTCAAGCGGTCCATCCGCGAGTTCAAGCCCGACGCCGTCAATCTGCACTTCGTCGGACACCCCACGGCCTACCTTCTGGCGGCCCTTCGGGGCAGTTCCATCCCGCTCGTCGTCAGCCTGCACGGCACGGATGTGCAGCTCGACCTCAAGCGCTCGCCAGTCCGCAGGCGCGTCTTCCGCCTGGCCGCCGCCCGCGCATCCGCCGTTACCGCCAATTCCGAATACCTGCTCAGGCTGGCGTCCGACTACGCCCCCGCGGCCGCGGCAAAGGGCGTCGTCATCCCCAATGCGCTCCCCGGGCTTCCGCCTCCCGCCCCCGCTCCCGAACGTCGCGGCCACATCCTCTGCGTGTCCCGGTTGGCCGCGGTAAAGGGGGTGGATCTGCTGCTTCAGGCCTTCGCCCTGCTGCGGACTGACGGCCGTCCGCGGCTGGTCATCGCCGGCGACGGTCCGGAAAGGCTTGCGCTTGAGGCCCTGGCGGTCCGGCTGGGCATCGCGGGCGAAGTGGACTTTGTTGGCGCGGCCACCCGGCAGCAGGTCAGCGATCTTCTGGCGCCAGCCCTGCTGTTCTGCCTCCCCAGCCGTCACGAGGCGTTCGGCATCGTCCTGCTCGAGGCTCTCTCCTTCGGGCTGCCGGTCGTCGCCACGGCGGTCGGGGGCGTGCCCGAAGTGCTGGAGGGCGGCGCGCTCGGCTACCTCGTTGGGGCGGACGACCCGGAGGCGCTTGCCGCCGCGCTCAGCAAGGCCGCCGCCGAAGGCCCGCCCGCCCCGCCGGAGCACTTGAAGAAAGTGGTGCGCGAGCGGTATGATTGGGGCGTCATCACAGCGCGCTACCTGAGCGTTTACGAACAGGCAATCCAGACCCAGAACACGCCGCCAACGTGAAACTCGCCTTTATCCATTTCTATACCCTGCGCCTGCCGCGCGGCATCGAGACGCTCGTCATCTCGCTCGCAAACGAGCTGAGCGCCCGCGGCCACGACGTCTCCATCCTCACCGCGCGCACCCGCGGCGCCCGCACCAGCGTCCCCGTCTCGCCGCGCGTGCGCCTCAAGCAGTTCCCCGTGTTCCGCTTCTACGAACACCGCACCATCCAGCCGTTCTATGCGCGCGACCTGCTCGCAAGCGACTACGACGCCGTCATCGTATTCTTCGCCGATTTCGGCGAGCAAATCCTCACGCGCATCCACCGCCGCCTGCGCGCCAAAATCGCCGCCTACTGGTGCTACAGCGCCGAACAGGCGCCGCACCGCTTCCAGTCGTATCGCAAGTGCGGGCTGGAGCAAATCACGTCGCTCTTTCTGGCCGATTCGCGGTTCGTCGCCGAAAGCGCCGGCCGATTCTTCGGGCGGCCCGTCGAGGTCGTTCCCGTCGGCACGGATTCCGGCTTCTACCACCCCGACGCCGCGCTCCGCCAGAAGGCGCGGGCAGATCTCGGGCTCCGCGACAGCGATTTCGTGCTGCTCAACATGGCCGCCCTCGAGCGGGCCAAGGGCGCCCACCTGGTTGTCCAGGCGCTTCCGCTCGTCCGCAAGCAGCTTCCCGATGTACGCTATCTCGTCCTGGGCGCCGGTCCCGAGGAAGCCAGCCTCCGCCAGCAGGTCGAGGCGCTGGGGCTGCAAAGCTGCGTGCGGTTCCTGGGCACAGCCGCCGATATCCTCCCGTTCTACAACGCCGCCGATTGCTTTGTCCTGCTCTCGGAGGCCGAGGCGAACTCGGTCGCCATGCACGAGGCCATGAGCTGCGGCGTGCCCGTCGTCGTCTCGGACACGGGGGGCGTGCCCGAAGTCGTGGACGAAACCTGCGGCCGCATGGTCAATCGCGACTCGCCCGAGGCGATCGCGGGCGCCGTGCTCGAGCTTGCCTCCGGCCCGTCCCTGCGCGAGCGCCTGGGCGCGGCCGCGCGCCAGAAGATCGTCACGCACCTGAGCTGGGCGTCTTCGGCGCGCACAATCGAGGCGCTCCTGCAGGGTGTGGTGGGGCCGGCCGCGCCGTGAGCACTCCCGTCACCGTGCTCATCTGCACCTGCAACCGCCACGATCTGCTGGCGGGTGCTCTGCGGTCGCTCGCCGCCTGCAGCCCGCGCCCGGAGCGCGTTGTCGTCGTCAACGGCGGCGACGAGCGCGCGGATGCCGTCGTCGAGGATGCGCGCGCATCCGGGCTCAGCCTCGAACTGGTCAAGACGAAGAACATCAATCTGGCCGTCTCCCGCAACATCGGCCTGGCGCACTGCACCGGCGGCATCATCGCCATGACCGACGACGACGCCGAGGTCTTCCCCGACTGGGTCGCGCAGATCGTCAGGGCCCTGGACGAGCACCCGGAGGCGGGGGCGGTGGGAGGACCCGTCATCGGCACCAGCGAGCATACCATCGTCGGCAAGGTCGCCGACCTCACGACGTTCCCCTGCTACCCGGATGTCCGCACCGTGCGCACTCTTCCCGGCGTCAATATCGCCTACCGGGCCGAGGCGCTGGCCGCGGCGGGCGAGTACGACCCCCGCCTCTTCCGGGGCGAGGACGTGGACGTCAACTGGCGGGTCATCCGGGCCGGATATACAATCGTATTCGATCCGGCCATCAAGGTGTACCATCATCACCGCCCGGGCGCCCGCTCGCTGGTGCGGCAGCACTACATGTACGGGCGCGCCTATTACAGGCTCAGGCGCAAGTGGCCCGATATGTACTCTGTGTTTCCTCACAAAATGTCGTCCGTTGCTGATGTGCGAAAACTGGGCTGGTTCTTCGTGGCGCCGCTGGTGCTGCCCCTGGCGCAGGCCGCGGGCCTGGGCTGGCACGGGCCTGGCGCCCTGCCGCTGCTCTACGCCCGCGAAATCGGCTGGCGCTGGGGCATCATCCAGCAGGGCCTGCTCGACCGCGGCAAAAAGGCCTCATCGTGAACAGAACCACCGGGGCTGCGCGTAAGCCCGGAGCGACGCTTCTGGTGTTCGGGGTCCTTCTGGCCGCAAGCGCCGCGGCGGGGCTCACCATCCCCCGCTTCTTCGAAATGGCCCCCAAAACCCAGAACTTCTACGGCCTCATGCTCGTGGGGTTGCTCTACGCTCTGGCGCTCGTCGTGGACACCCGGGCTGCTCTCTGGGTCGGCCTGCTCGTGGCCGTGTCCTTCCTCTCGGTCACCGGCTTCCAGCACGATCTCGTGCCCAGGACTCAACTCCGCGTGAGCGCGCTGGATTGCATCCTGTTCTCGCTGGGCGTGGTGTTGCTCGTGTCGCAGCCCCGGCGGTGGGGTGAGTGGGGGCGCGTCTGCCCGGGGTTCAAAAAGGCGCTGGCCCGTTACTTCTGGCTCATTCCGATGGGGGTGGTGGTCTGCCTGCTGCGCGGCGTGGACATGATGTTTGCCGTCACGGTGATCAAGCACTTCTACTACCCGATCATCTTTCTGTTCGTGTTGCCGCGCATCGTGCAGACGCGCAGGCAGTTCGGCCTGGTGCTTGCCATCGCGCTCCTGCTCGCCGCCGGGTCGGCCATCCGCAGCCGCGTCACCGGCCCGCCGCTCGACCAGCCGCTCACCGCAAAACACACCGCCACCCTCGAGCGCTCGGCCGGGCAGTGGGGCACCCAGAACCCCTTTGCCAACTATCTCATGTTCGCCGTCATCGTGCCGCTGTCGTTCGTGCTGCGCATGGAAAACCCCCGCCGCGTTATTCCGGCGGCGGCGTTCGCCGGGGTGGCGGCCTGGGGCCTGCTCGGCACCTTCACGCGCGGCGCATGGCTCGGGTGCGCCGTGGGGGCGGGCTTCCTTGCCGGCATCGAGCGCTTCAACCGCCTCCTTGTGCTCATCATTGCCCTGGCCGTCATCGTGCCGATGCTGCCGGCGGCCGTCCACGAGCGTGCGAAGGAACGGCAGGATTCCTCCACAACCAAACGCCTGCACTGGTGGGAAACAGGTTGGCGGGCCACGCTGCGCTACCCTGTGGCCGGGGCGGGCTGGGGGGCGGGCTTCATCCTGGTGGGCGACACGCTCTACGAGTATCCGGGCGGTCTGCCCTGGTGGCATAACGACTACCTCTCGGTGTCAAGCCAGACGGGTCTCATCGGCCTGGGTGTGTTCGTCGCCATGTGGTGGAGCCTGATTGCCGAAGGGCTGCGCGCCGCCCGCCGCACCGCCGACCCGTTTCTGAAGCCCGTGCTGCTCGGGCTCACCGCGTCCATCGTCGCCAGCCTCGTTCACGCTTTCTTCGAGCCGGTGTTCTGGCGGTTCGATTGTGGCCCGCACAACTGGTTTCTCGTCTCCTGCCTGCTGACGGCCATCATGCTGGCCCGGAGTGCCCCCACAGCCGAAACAGCGCCCGCAAAGCGAGAGCCAATGGAGGCGGCGACCGTATGAGCCTCACCGTCCTCGTTCCCACCGGCAACGCCGCGGACGTCATCGAGGATTGCCTCCGCAGCGTCACCTTCGCCGATGAGCTTCTCGTCGTGGACAGCTTCTCCAGCGACGGCACAATGGAGATTGCCCGCCGGTACGCCACCCGCGTCATCCAGCGCGAATACGGCTACTCCGCCAGCCAGAAGAACTGGGCCATTCCGCAGGCGGCGGGCGACTGGGTGCTGATCGTTGATACCGACGAGCGCGTGACGCCCGAGCTCCAGAGCGAGGTGCTTCAGGCAATACAAAGCAGCGAGCACGACGGCTATCTCATTCCACGCCTCAACCACTGCTTCGGACGGCCCATGCGCCACGGGGGCAACTGGCCCGACCACCAGCTCCGCCTCTTCCGGCGCGATCTCGGGCGCTACGAGGACGTCATGGTGCACGCCCCGTTCCAGCTCGACGGCCGCAAGGGCGTTCTCCGGAACCACCTTCTCCACTTCGGGCAGCGCAGCGTCTCGCAGATCACCCGGGTGCTCCTGCAGCGCTACACCACCTGGGAGGCAATCCGCAAGCACAAGGCGGGTGTGCGCTTCTCAATGCTGAAGCTCATCACGCGCCCCCCGCTCGCATTCGGCTACCGCTACTTCTACAAGAAAGGCTTTCTCGACGGTCCGGAGGGTCTGTTCATGGCCCTCGTCTGGTCCGCCTACGTCTTCATCACCTTCTGCAAGCTCTGGCGGCTGCAGTCCGGAGCTTCAGATCCGGCAGCCGCGCCCGATGCCATCGCCGGGGAGCGCCCGTGACGCAGCAGCCAGACCGCGCCCCCGTCAAGCTCGCAGTCATCGAGCAGGGCTTCGTCATGGGAGGGGCCGAGGTCAACCTCCTCTGGCTCCTGCCGCCCCTCAAGGAGCGCGGCTTCGATTCGCTGGTGCTGTGCCCGCGCGAAGGCGAGGTCACCCGGCGGTTTTCCGCCGCCGATATCGCCTGCCGCATCGTGCCGCTGCCGCCGCTCTTCTCCGTCAGTTTCCGGCTGCTCGGCCGCAAGGTCCCGAACCCCGCCGCCTGCCTGTGGGACGCCGCCGCCCTCGAAGCAGCCGCCCGGCGCACGGCATCCGCCCTGCGGCGAGCCGGGGCTGGCCTCGTCCTCACCAACGGGCTGTTCGCCCACATCTACGGCGGCCGCGCGGCGCAGATTGCGGGCCTCCCGTGCGTCTGGCACCTGCAGGATATCGTCAGCCCCACGCGGGCGGCGGGGCTCTTCCTGCGCACGCTTCGCCGGGCGGCCCTGCGCGTCCGGCCGTCCATCGCGGCCATTTCCGCGCCCGTGGCCGAAGCCGTGCAGGGGCTGGGGCTGCCGGTTACCATCGTCCCCAATGGCGCGTCTCTCGGCGAGGTCAAGACCAGCGGCGCCGTCGCCGCCGCCCGCGCCGCTCTCGGGGTCCCTGACGGTGTTCCGCTGGCGGGCATCGCCGGGCGCATAACTCCCTGGAAAGGGCAGCTCGAGTTCGTGCAGGCCGCCGCGCTCGTGCGCCAGCGCCTGCCCCGGGCCCGTTTTCTCATCATCGGCGCATGCGCGCCCGGCGACCTCTGGTACCTGCGAAAAGTCGAAGAATTCATCGCCGAGAGCGGCCTCGGGTCCGCCGTGTCTCTCGTTGGCTGGCAGGAGAGCATTCACGAGGTTATGCAGGCCCTCGACGTGCTCGTCCTGGCCTCGCAAGAGCCGGAGCCCTTCGGGCGCGTCCTCATCGAGGCCATGGCGGTGGGGACCCCTGTCGTGGCAACCGCCCACGGCGGCGCGGCCGAGATCGTCGAAGACGGCGTCACTGGCCTGCTGGTTCCCCCCGGCGACACCGGCGCGCTCGCGGGCGCCATGCAGGCGCTCCTGGCCGATCCTTCCCGGGCGCTCGGCATGGGCCTCGCCGGACGCCAGGTTGCCGAAGAGCGCTACTCGCTCGAGTCGTTCGTCCGGAACATGAATGGCGTGCTCCTCAGTTCGCTGGGGCAGACCCGTGGATAGCGCCCCCGGCCGGCTGCTTCTCGTGCGCACCGGCGGCCTCGGCGATATCGTCATGGCGCTTCCCGGGCTGCGGGCCATCCGCCGCCACCTTCCCGACGCCCACATCAGCGTCGTGGCGTCAAGCGGCGGCGCGTGGCTGGTCGAGCGCGAGGGTCTGTTCAACGAGGTCGTTGTCTTCGGCCGCTCGCCGGAAAGGCCGGGCGGGGCCTTCAGCCGTACCCGCATCCAGGAGCTTGCCTGGCTGGCCCGGCTCCGGTCCCGCCGCTTCGACACGGTCGCCGCGCTGCAGCCTGTCCTCGGCCGCGCGGGCGCGCTCCGGCTTCGGGCCATCGTCCGGGCCTCCGGCTGCGCGCAAAGCTTCGGGCGCGATACCGATGGGCGCGGCGGGTTCTACACGAACGCCTGGGCCGAGACACTGGATTCCGATCTTCACGAAGTCGAACGAGTACTCGCTGTCGCGGGCCTCATGGGCGCGAGCGGCGAAGCAGATATCAGTATCACGCCCGACGCCCGGGACGAAGCCGGGATGGACCGGTTTCTGGCGGGCGCCGGGCTGGCAAACCTCCGGCCTCTCGTCGCGCTGAACCCGGGGAGCCTGCGGCCTTCGCACCGGTGGCCGCTCGATCGTTTTGCGGCTGTGGCCGGCGAAATTGCGCGCCGCAAGGGCGGCGCGGCCGTCGTTGTCGGGTCTCCGGCGGACGAGCCTCTGGCGCTGCCCCTCGTCGGGCTCATCGCCTCGCCCGCCGCGTCGGCGGCCGGGCTCACCAGCATCGGTCAGGCCGCTGCGCTGCTCAAGAAAGCCAGTATCCTCATCACCAACGATACCGGGGCAATGCACCTGGCCGCGGCGGTGGGGACGCCGGTGGTCGCCATCTTCGGGCAAAGCGATCCCCGCCGCGTCGGGCCGCACGCCCCGCCAGACAAAGCCCGCGCGCTGGCGAACCACGTCTGCGGGCTTCCAAACGGCTTCGGCTGCCGCGACCCCCGCTGCCTGCTGAACGTCTCCGTGGATCAGGTGGTCGAAGCCGCGCTGGAGTTGCTGAAGTGATCGGCGGGGAAAAGCGCCCGCCGTCTGAGCGGCCGCCATCCGGGCGGCTGGCGGTGGACCGGCGGCTTCTGCTGATACTCCTGCTGGCGTTGCTGCTCCGGCTGGTCAACGTCCGCTTCGGCTTGCCCGACCTGCTCGCGGCCGACGAAAACTTCCTGGTCAACCACGCCCTCGGATTTGGCAACGGCGATCTCAACCCGCACTTCTTCAACTATCCCGCGCTGCAGATGTACCTGCTCTTTGCGGTGTACGTTGTGTTGTATGTTGCCGGCAGGCTCATGGGCGCGTGGGGCAGCGGATGGGATTTCGCCGTGGCCTACTTCCGCGACCCGACGCTCCTGCAGACCTCTGGGCGGCTGCTGACCGTCCTGCTGGGCGCCGCCACGGTGTGGCTGGTCTTCCGGCTGGCCGAGCGGTGGTTCGGCCGCGCGGCCGCGCTGGCTGCCGCTCTTGTGCTGGCGGTCTCCCCGCTCCATGTGCGGCACTCGCAGGTCATCGGCACGGATGTGCCCATGGCCTTCTGGGCGTTTCTGGCGGTTTTTCTCGCCGCGCGTTATCTCGACAAACCGGCCATCAAGACGCTCCTGGCGGCGGGGTTCGTTGCCGGACTGGCGGCGGCCAAATACCCCGGCCTTGTCGCCGTTGCTCCCGTCGCGCTCGCGCCGTTCGTTGCGCAAACGCCTTCAGGCGCGCCTGAAGGCGCGCCAGCAGGCGCGGCGCCATCAGGCCGCTCGCGCCACGCGCTGGCAGCCCTCGCCGCCGCGCTGGCCGGGTTCGCCGCCGGCGCGCCCTTCACGTTTCTGGACTGGGCGGGCTTCCGCGCCGACATGCTCTTTGAGATGCGCCACATGAAGTCCGGGCACCTCGGAATGGAAGGCGTTCCCAATGGCTGGGGCGTCCACGCGGTCTACTCCCTGCCCGCAATTGCGTCGCACCTGTGCCTGCTGCTCGCCGTGGTGGGCATCGCGGCCGCTGTCCGGTCAAGGCCCGCCCGCGCCCTCTGGCTTCTCCTTGCCCCCGTCGCGGTCTATGCTGTCATTGGCGCTCAGGCGGTTACGTTCGACCGCTACGCCCTGCCTCTTGCCCCGTACGTCGCCGTCTTTGCCGGGCTGGGCGTTGCCGGCATCGCCCGGCGGGGTCGCGGCCTGCGTCTGGCCGCCGCTCTGCTGCTTGCCGCCGCCGTCGCACCCATGCTGGCAGCATGCATCAGAAACAGCGTCAGCACCTGCCTGCGCGACACCCGCACCGCCGCGCGGCTCTCGGTCAACTTTGCGCTGCCCGAAGGGGAGAGCATCGCGCTCACGAACTACGGCCCGCAGCTCCCACAGACCGCGGAGTCCATCCAGCGTGAGCAGGAGCGCGTCTCGGAGCGAATGCAGGCCAGCGGCAAAGCGGGCGGGCGGCAGAAGTCCAGCGCCAAATTCCGGCTGCTCGACGAAGCCGCCAGAGGCCGAAAGCGCTACAACGTTTACTTTCTCGACCGCATGTGGCGTCCTGGCCTGGCCGAAGATCTGGTGCGGGAGGGTGTGACATGGGCAATCATAGACTACGGGATGATGGGCCGGTACCTCCGCGTGCCTGACAAGTATCCGGACCCTGTTGCGTTCTATCACAGCGTCCGCAAGAAGGGGCGGCTTGTCAAGACATTCGCTCCCGAGGTTCACAGCTTCGGGCCGCTGTCTGTCTCGAGCCCCGGCCCCCTCATCGAAGTGTATCGCCTGCGGCCGCCCGAAGCCGGCAAGGCCGCGGGCGCCCGTCAGCACTACGGGGAGCACGTGCAGCCTTGACAAGCATCCTCCCCGTGCATCACGCGTCCGCCCCTGCGGTGATAGCGGCGGGGCATCCGCCGTCAAGCTGTCATGACGCCGCCGCGTGTCAGTGCGCGCAATCCATTTTGCGAAACAAAGCCACTGGCCCCCCGTGCCAGCCAACCCGAAAGGACACCAAGTGACGAAATCCCTTCTGACTCTGCTGATGTGCGTTCTGCTCGGCGCGGCCGGGCAGCTCTTTCTCAAGACCGGCGTCACAAACGCCAGCGCCGCCCTCGGCGCCGCGTCGCTCAGCCTGCCGCTCATGGCCAGAAGCCCCGCGACGGTCTTCCTTAACCCGTTCGTGCTGGTCGGCTTTGCCTGCTACGGCCTCAGTTCGGTCCTGTGGCTGGTGCTCATGTCGCGCTACCCGCTTAGCCTCATCTACCCCATGATCGCGCTCGGCTACGTGTTCGTGACTCTGGGCTCCATCGTCTTTTTCAAAGACCGCCCCAACGCGTTCGTCTGGCTGGCGCTGCTGCTCATCGTCTCCGGGGTCTCGCTCCTCGCCCGGGCAGGCTCCGCCCGCTGACGCCGCCCACGTCATTCCGAACTCCGTGTGAGGAATCCCCCTGATCGGGCTGCCCTTGCAGGGCTGCCCGAAACAGGACCGTCGGGCTTGCAGCCCGCATACCAGTCTCTCGCCACGCACGACCGGGCCCGTTCCGGCACCCACAGGTTCCGGAGGTGGGCCCTGAATCAAGTTCAGGGTGACGTCTCCAGCTCCCCTGCCGCGCTCCCTCAGTCAATCCGCACCAGACCGTCAATGGACGTCACGAAGTGCTTCTCAATCGAGTGCTTCTCCATCCACCCCCGCACCTCAAGCGTCCGCCACGGGCCGGTGCCCGGGCCCTGCCCCCGGTCGTTGTTCCAGAGCCACGTGGGCGTGGTCCACAGGCAGTACGACGGCTGCACCGCCCGGTAGAACTCCTCCGTAACCCCGTTCTGCCCGTGGTGCGCCATCTGCACGTAGTCCGCCCGCAGGCGCGGCGCGAACCTGCTCTTCAGCAGCTTCTCGCCGCCCTCCGGCCCCAGGTCACCCGTGAACAGCACCGACTTGCGCGCATCCGACGCCCTCAGCACCACCGACGAGTTGTTGATCGCGTTCGCCCGGATCTCTTCGTTCCTCACCCCCAGCACCTCCACGCGCACACCGTCGAAAACCAGAAGCTGCCCGGGAACCATCTGGTTGAAAGCAAGCCCCGCCGACCGCGCCGCCTCGCGAACAGCCGCCGCGTCCCGCGCTGAGTCCGGCTCGTGCGCCCTCAGCCACTCGTCCGGCGGAAGCGAGGCATACAGCCGCTCTACCCTGATGCCGTCCGGCCTCGAGAGGATCTCCGCCATAGCCTGGCAGTGGTCGGAGTGCGGATGCGTCAGAATCCACGCCTCAACCTCGCCGCCCTGCTTCTTCAAGAACTCCCTCAGATACGGCGCGTCGCCCTTCGTCCCGCCGTCAATGGCGATGACCGTGCCCTTCTGTGTGCGAAGCACATACGACATCATCTGCGAGTGCGTCTGCTCCGGAAGCTGCCAGAGCGTGAATCGCGGGCCGCCTTCAGCGGCCTCCGACGACCGCGCGGCCGCCATGGCCATGGCCGCGGCAAGCACAAACGTGAACCTGAAGATCATGTGAACCTCGTGAGTGAGCATTTTCCCCGCGCAATCCCTTCGCCGCCCCCCGCGCCCGAACCTCCCCCCGGGGTGGGGCGACTGTTGACAGTAAGTGAACACTTACTCTATAATCTCCTGGCGCCCGGACGCCGGACGCGGGAGATGCAGTTGGCTGACGAACAGAAAACAGACGCGCGGCAGGCCGACCAGACGCGAGAGCGGTTGCTCTCCGCCGGGCTGGAGCTGCTCTGCAAGAAGGGCTATCGCGGGGCAACCACCCGCGAGATCGCCCAGGAAGCAGGCGTGACCGAGGTCACCATGTACCGCCACTTCCGCTCGAAGGAAGAGCTGCTCGCGACAGCCGTCAGCGATCGCGGAGCGCAGTTTCTCAACATCTTCCCAAAGCCGACGGGCGATATGGAGGCCGACCTGCTGACGCTGGCGCAGGGGTTCATGGATGCCCTGTCGTCTCTCCCGGCGCGGTTAACGCGCATCCTGCCCGAGCTTTCGCAGCAGGAGGACCTGCTGAACGCTCTCAACGACGTGACCCGGCGCTTCCGCGAAAAAGGGCTCGAGCTCTTCCGCTACTATCAGGACTCGGGCGAACTGCGCGACGACGTGGACGACGTGCTGTTCGCGGCGTTCACCGGCCCCCTTCACCTTCGGGTTCTGGGCGGAACGGCGGCGACGGAGTTCAGTTGCGGGCGCTTCGTTACTCTGTTCCTCGACGGCTGCCGGCCCGCAAAGCGCGGGGAGCCGCCGCAGGCGCCGTAGAATCAGCCCGGCTCCGCGCACAGGGCCGGCCTGCCGGACGGTCCGTCGGATAGCGCCGTCCCCGGAGTGTCTTCCCTGAGATTGGTGGGTCAGAAGCAGAACGTTTGCCGTCCGTGCAGCGGCGCGAAAGGCGCGAATCTTCGCCCGCTGCCCGTCAGGCAGTGATCTCTGGAGGTCAACAATGCCCGGAACAATGAAAACAGCGGCTGCCCTTGCCGTGATCGGTCTCACGTGGCTGCCCGCATACTGTCAGGGTGACGCGGCGGTGTGCCCGAAGGACCCTGGCCCGCCGCTGGCGGCCGATGTGAAGCCTGTCGAGTCGCCCCCGGCCGCACTCCCCGCTCCGTCGCCGGACCTGGCAATACCGCCGAACGCCGACACCGTGAGCACCCCCGGCCCAATCGAGACCCGCACTGTGGAGGTGACGCCGGCGCCCGCGCCCGAGGCCCTCAAGCGGCCCATCACGCTGGACGAGGCGCTCGAGACGGCATTCCGGCACAACCCGGACATCAGGGCCGCGCTGGCAGGTGTCCAAAAAGGGCGGGGGCGTCTGAGAGAGGCGCGCGCCCGCTTCAACCCCACCTTCAACGCGGGTGTCTCCTCGGTGCTTCAGGGCCCAAAGACGTCGCTGTCGTTCGGCGAGGGAGATATCGAACTGGTGCCCGGAACCGACACCACCGCCACCCTCAGCTTCCTGCTTCCGCTCGACATCTCGAAGAGACTGGGGCACGGGAAGGACCTCGCGAAGTACTCGCTCCAGATGGATTACCTCTCGATGGTGGGCGTCTCGGAGGGCGTTATTCTGAGCGTCAAGAGCGCCTGGTACAACCTTCTGCGCGCCTGCGGCCAGCGGTCGGTTGCGCAGGCGGCGGTGGACGTTTCCTCGAAGCGGCTCGAAAACACGCGCTCGCGGCGCAAGGCCGGAACGGTGGCGCAGTTCGATGTTACGGCGGCCGAGACTGAGCTGGCAAACCTCAGGCAGCAGCTCATATCCGCCGAAAGCCGGGTGCTTGTGGCGCAGTCGCAGCTCAACTCGGCGATGGGCGTTGACGTCAGCTACCCCACGCAGGTTGTTGCCGCCGCGCCAGCCGTTGATGTGCGCGATGTCGAGATTCAGCAGGCCGTCCAGCGGGCGTACGCCCGGAGGCCGGAGGTCAAAACGGCGCAGCTTGCCGTCACCGCCGGGCAGGCGTCCGCCAAACTCGAGCGCACGGCGCTGCGTCCCTCGCTCAATGTCGTGGGATCCGGGCTGTACGATCCCGAGCCGGCGGGACTCTCCGGCAACAGGTTCACCTGGCAGGCGGGGCTCTCGCTCAGCCTGCCCGTATGGGACGGCGGGGTGACCCGCGCGCGGGTTGACCAGGCGCGGGCCGATGCAGCGTCCGCCCGCGAGGTGCTGGAGCGGGTGAAGCTGGGGGTGGCCCGTGAGGTGCGGGTGGCGGCGCTCAACCTGCAGGAGGCTGCCCTGCGCACCGAAAGCACAGCGCAGACGGTGGCCCTGGCCCAGGAGGCGCTGCGGCTCGCGAATGTCCGCTACGAGGCCGGAATCGCGGTCGCCGTGGAGGTCACCAACGCCGAGTCGCAACTGACGCAGGCCAGGTTCAACCAGGTCAACGCGGCGTACGATTACGCCATCGCGCTGGCGCAGCTCCAGCGCGCCCAGTCGGATCAGCCCGAGATCACGAAGCTTCAGCTCCTTGCGGCCCGCGATGCCGCCGAAGCGAGCGAAACGGAGGAGAAGAATTGAGAAAGAACTTCATAGTCGCACTGCTCGTAGTCGCGCTTGTGGGCGGCCTGTGGATGGCCTCCTCGGCGCGCAAGCCGCGCAAGCCGTTGCCGACCTCGGAGGAGATCTGGGCCGACGGCGGCGTGCCGGTCGAGGTGACGGCGCTCGGCCGCGGAGACATGAGCACGTCCGTCGAGATCACGGGCGACATCAACGCGCTCAAGGACGCGACGCTCTCCTCCAAGATCGCCGGCCGGGTAACGGCCGTGTATGCGCGGGAGGGGGAACAGGTCTCGGCCGGACAGGTGCTGATCGCGCTGGATCAGGACGACGCCCAGGCGAACCTGCAGAGTGCGCAGGCCGCCCTGGCGTCGGCGGCGGCCAGGCTGTCGCAGGCGCGCACCAACGCGAAGGTAACCAGGATTCAGACGGACAGCGCCATCGAACAGGCGCAGTCCGCGCTGACGGCGGCGAACTCCCGGCTCGCGGTGGTCAAACAGCCCGCAAGGAGTCAGGAGCGGATGGTGGCCGAGAACCGCGTGGCGGCCGCCAAAGCCAATCTGGAGAACGCCGAGGCCAACTTCAAGCGGCATCAGGTTCTGCTGAACGAGGGCGCGATCGCCGATTCCGCCTTCGACGTCGCCAAAGCCCAGTATGCCGTGGCGCAGGCCGACCACAAATCCGCCATCGAGCAGCTCTCGCTGGTGGACGAAGGCGGGCGCAGCGAAGACATTCGCGCCGCGCAGTCGCAGGTGGATATGGCGCGCGAGCAGCTTCGCTCGGCCAAAGCCAACGCCTCGCAGAATCTGCTGAGGCAGGAAGATATCAAGTCGGCGCAGGCGGCGGTCTGGCAGGCCCAGTCGGCGGTGGCGCTGGCAAAGCAGCAGTTGAGCAACACGTATATCAGATCGCCCCTGACCGGGCGCATGGCCTCGCGGATGGTGGAGCCCGGGCAGGTTGTGGCGCCCGTGCAGGAACTGGGGCGGGTCGTGAACCTGGGAAGCGTCTACTTCAAGGGAGACATCCCCGAATCAGACGTCATGTCGGTGGCGATCAACCAGCCGGTCGAGGTGCGCATTGACGCGATGAGCTCGAAGGTCTTCCGGGGCCGGGTCACCGAGATCTACCCGGCTGGCTCTTCGGCCAGCCGCAACTTCCCCGTCCGGATCACCATTGACCAGTCCAGCGGCATCAAGCCGGGCATGCTCGCGCGCGGCAGGATCATCACGGGCATGGCCACAGACATCCTGCTCGTTCCCAAGGATGCCATTGACTCGAGGAAGGGCACACAGTCGGTGTTCGCCGTGCAGGCTGACAAGACCGTGAAGCGCCATATCGTGACGGTCGTCGCCGAGAACCGTGACCATGTGCGCATCACTGATTCGCACGGCCTGTCGGAGGGCCAGACGGTCGTCACCAGCGGCCGCCAGAACCTGCAGGACGGTTCGAAGATCAGGATACAGCAGGGTGAAGCCGGGAGATAGAACCATATGTGGCTGACCAGGACAAGCATACAGCGTCCGATCTTCCTCACGATGTTCGTGCTGGCGCTCTTCGTGCTGGGGATGCAGTCCCGCGGCCGGATGCCCGCCGAGCTTACGCCGAAGATTGATATCCCTTACATTACGGTGTCCACAACGTACGCGGGCGCCGGTCCCGCCGAGGTGGAGACTCTCGTCTCCGAGCCGATCGAAAAGGCCGTGGCGTCAGTCGGCGATCTCAAGAACGTGACGTCGAGCTCGCAGGACAGCGTCTCGACAGTCGTGCTGGAGTTTGAGATCGGGACCGACCTGGAGGTCGCCGCCGCCGACGTGCGCGACAAGGTTGCGTCCATCCGCGCGCGCCTGCCAGACGACATCGACGAGCCGCGCGTTCTCAAGCTCGACACATCCTCCCAGCCCGTCATGGTTCTGGGCCTCGAAGGGCCACTGGACTCCAGGGAGATGAAGATCCTTGCGGATGATGTCATCGCCGACCGTCTCTCGAAAGTGGGCGGGACCGCGGCGGTTCAGGTCATCGGGGGTGATGAGCGCGAGGTATCGGTGGCCGTGGACAAGGCGCGGCTGGAAGCGTATGGAATCGGCACGGAGACCGTGGTTGCCGCGCTTCAGGCCGCCAACCTCAACATCCCCGCCGGGTCCATCAAAGAGGATGCGCGGGACTACTCGATCCGGACGGTGGGCGAGTACAGCACAGCCAGAGAGATCGCCGACACGACGCTGCCGGTTCCCGGCGCCGACGGCCAGGTGCTGCGCATCAGGGACATCGCCGACGTCACCGATACGATAGCCGAGAAGGACGTCATTCTCAAGCTGAACGGAAAGCCTTCCGTCATTCTCTTCATCCAGAAGCAGGCCGACGCCAACACGGTCGCCGTGGCCGATGGAGTGCGGGCCGAGATGAAGAAGCTGGAGCCGATGCTGCCGGCGGGCGTCCGGTTCATCGAGGCAATGGACAATTCCGAGAGCGTCCGGGACTCTCTCAAGGATGTCAACAAGAGCCTGTTGGAAGGCATCCTGCTGGTCGTTGTCATCGTCTTCCTGTTCCTCCACACGGCCAGAGCCACGTTCATCGTGGCGGTGGCCATCCCGACATCCATTGTGTCCACCTTCATCCCGATCTCCGCGTTCGGCTTCACGCAGAACATAATGGTGATGCTCGCGCTGTCACTGGTGGTCGGCATTCTGGTGGACGACTCGATCGTCGTTCTGGAGAACATCGAAAGGCACCTGCGCAAGCGCGAGTCGCCCGTGGAAGCCGCGTACAATGGCCGGTCGGAGATCGGGCTTGCCGCCATTACGATTACCCTGGTGGATGTGGTCGTGTTTCTGCCGATTGCGTTTATGGGAGGGATGGTCGGGCAGTACTTCAAGCAGTTCGGCGTCACGGTCGCCATTGCCACAGGCTTCTCGCTGCTGATGTCGTTTACCCTGACACCGATGCTTGCATCGCGCTGGATGAGAAGCGAGGATGACAAGGAAGCAAACGAAGAGGCCATCCACCGGCGCGCGCGGGCACACACAGCCACGTTCCGGGACAGGATTGACCTGCTCGCGGGAAACCTGTTCGACCGACTTGAGAGCGGGCTGCGGGCGCTGGACGGAAAATACCGCGGCGTTCTCGAATGGTCGCTGCACAACAGGTTCTTCACGCTGATGATCGGCTTCACATCGCTGATCGTCGTGTTCGCGATGCCGAACGGCGCTCCGGGATTTCTCAAGCTCACCCCGATCCGAATGGTCATCGCGCTCATCTCAATCGGGCTCGCCGTTGTCTGCATGGGCGTGGACCGGCAAAGCAGGCGCGGCGCGCTGGGGTTCGGGCTGGTTGCGGCTGTCATTGCGCTGACTGTATACCTGCCCTTCGGGTTCGGCCTGTTCCCCCAGGTGGACGAAGGCGAGCTGTCTGTCAGCATCACCGCGCCCCCGGGCACGTCGCTGGCGGCAACGCAGCAGATTGTGACGCAGGTTGGAGAACTCATCCGCGCTCTGCCCGAGATGAAAGAGGTCACCTACAGGGTCAGCGACAGGGTGTGGTTCAAGCCGGGCACCTGGTTCAAGAGCCACACTGAGAGCCAGAAGGGGTTTGTCTTCTCGATTGTCGGCTCGGACCAGCCGGGCATGATGGGCGGAAACCGGGGCCCGCAGTATGGCTACCTCAGCGCAAAGGTTGTTGACAAAGAGCACCGCAGCCGGGGCATCGGCGCGATTGTCGAGGGGCTGGCGCAGCGCACGGCTCGCATCCCCGGGGCCGAGATGATCAAGGTGTCGGTATCGTCCGGATCGGGGCCGTCCAACAACATCCAGAAGGAAGTGCAGGGCTCGAACTTCGCGGACATGATGCGCGAGGCAGAGCGGGTCGCGGACGCGATGCGCAGAGTCCCCGGCGCGGTGGATGTTGATGTTTCGTACAAGCCGGACAGGCCGGAGCGCCGGATTGTGGTGGACAGGGTGCGCGCGGCGAAGCTGGGGTTGTCGGTCGCTCAGGTCGGCGCGGCCGCCCGAACGGCGATTGACGGCAACGACGATGTTAAGCTGAGGGACAGCGGAACGGAGTATCCGATCCGGGTGCACTACAACGAGCGGTTCCGCGGCAGCACGTCCGATGTCGGCAACATGATTGTCGCGACAAGGGACGGGGCGCCTGTCTATCTCAAGGATGTGGCGAAGGTGGTGGAAGACAACTCGCCGACCAAGATAGACCGAAAGAACAGGCAGCGCGTCATCTACGTTACGGCCAACCTCGCCAGGGGCGCGCAGATGGGCAACGTGAACGCCGCTGTTGAGAAAGAGCTTGCCGCGATGGAGCATGTGCCGGGCACGAGCGTCGCCACCGGCGGCGCCACCCAGATGATGGGAGAGAGCTTCGGCTTCATGATCTCAGCTCTGATTCTGGCCATCCTGCTCGTGTACATGCTCATGGGGGCGCTCTTTGAGTCGTTCCTGACGCCGTTCGTCATCCTCTTCTGCCTGCCGCAGGCGCTGATAGGGGCGCTGCTTGCGCTGCTGCTAACGGGGCACGCGATGAGCATCGTCGCGATGATCGGCATCATCATGCTCACCGGGCTTGTCATGAAGAACGCCATTCTGCTCGTGGACTACACGAACACGCTGATGGGCCGCGGTCTGGGCAGGAACGAGGCGCTGCTGGAGGCGGGGCCAACGCGGCTGCGGCCCATTATGATGACGACGCTTGCGATGATCGGCGGAATGCTTCCCACGGCCCTCGCAACGAACCAGAGCGCCGAGTTGCGCGCCCCGATGGCGGTCACCGTCATCGGAGGCCTGATTCTCTCGACCCTGCTGACGCTGCTCGTGATCCCCGTTACGTTCACGATTGTGGATGACGCGTGGAAGTGGGTGCTGCGGACGTTCTTCTCGCGCTCCGCGCCGGAGACCCCCATCCCCGAGCAACTCGTCCCGCGGGGGTAACAGAACCGCGAGGGATGCGGGCGTCCAGCCCTGTGCTGGACGCCCGGTCTCCGGCGTGGAGAAGAGTACGATTGGGCGTGATGTGCATCACGTCCAATCGGCCTTCTCCTACGGCGCCGTCACCGTCAGCGTCCCCATCAGGTCCCAGCCGTCTTTGAGCCCAGTGGTGTCAAGCGTGTACATCCAGGCGCTGTACGTCCGCGGGGCCGCGGATGGCTTTGGCGTCAGCGACCAGTTCACCTCGAGCTGACTGCCCACCATGACGGCGCTGCTCGCGGCGCAGTTCACCGTCACCAGGTTGTTGCTGATGCTGTTCGCGCTGCCGGGCGCATAGCCGCCCAGCCAGGCAGACCCCGCGTCGTTGCGGAGGTACAGCTTGTTGCTCGGGCCATCGTAGAACAGGTAGATGGCGCCGCCCGGGTTTAGACTCGTGTTCATCAGAAGATACGTGCTCGTCGCCGCCTTACCGTTCGGTGCGCCAGAGCGAGTCGTGAGCGTTACCGGGAATCCGGCCATAACGGAAGTGTTGATTGGCGACACCGACACGTTCAGGCCGCCGGCGCCGATCAGGTAGCTCGCCATCTCATCCCAGCCGTCGGCCGCGCCCGCCGCGTCAATGA
>JAXGQB010000022.1:0-50130 GCA_040766655.1 Anaerolineae bacterium | reverse complement strand
ATCACGAGGTGTCAACCTACACCTGGGATGGCCGCGTGCCCCAGTCCATCGCTCCGGTCGCCGTACCGGCCACCTGGCTGGACCAGCCCGTAAACAAGCTGGTCCTCGTCGCGGACCAGAGCCAGGTCCCAACAGGCATCATGGACTATAAGTACAATCCGGACTTCCTGGAGCTATCCTATCCCGCGACCGCAGACGCGGAGGGGGACCGCATCGAAATCCTCGCGCTGCAGGATGCGGCTGTAACCACCGAAGCCGCCGTGCAGGTGACCGGCTTCACGACGGACCAGGTACGGATCTACGATGTCCGGAATCCCGAGGAACCGGTGCAGCTCCTAACGACGAGCGCGACGGACCCGGGCGATGGCACATTCAGGATCGAGTTTCCTGATACCTGGGGCGCATCCGACCCGGCGCCGGCCTACTGGTTGAGCACGCTGAGTGAGGACGCACTCCTTGCGCCGGCTGCAGTCGAGGTGGATCAACCCTCCCATTGGAAATCACCGGAGCACACCGCGGACTACATCGCCATCGTCCACCGGTCGCTGTGGGACGCGATCCAACCGCTCCTGGATCGCCGGGCCGTAGAAGGCCTGGCCATTGCCAAGGTCGACGTGCAGGATGTCTACGACGAGTTCAACGGCGGCCACCTGCACCAGAAAGCCATCCGCGAGTTTCTCTCCTACGCGTACAGCAACTGGAATGCCGGCGGCGAGCGGCCCAAGTACGTGCTCCTGGTCGGCGACGGTACTCCCGATTTCAGGGGCGAGACCAGCACGACGCTTAAGAATCTCATTCCGCCGTTCCTGATCAACATCGACCCGTGGCTCGTCGAGACCGCGGCCGACAACCGCTTCGTCACCTTCGACGGGCCGGACGACTACATGCCGGAGATGATCGTCTCCCGCATTTCCGCGCAGAACCCGGCCGAGGTGACGAACTACGTGAACAAGGTGGCGGCGTACGAGGATCACGCGGCCACGCCGGACGGCGCCTGGCAGAACCGGGTGGTCTACGTGGCCGACGACGAGGAGACAGGCGCCGGCAACTTCCACCTCTTCAGCGACGACATCCGGACCAACTGGCTGCCCCCAGATTACGACACCCTGTCGATCTACTATAACCCAAACAATGTTCCGGCCGGCGTCGGCTTGGTGGCAGAGGCCGATATGAAGACCGCGATCAAGCAGGCCTTCGACGACGGCGCGATCCACGTCCAATGGTTCGGCCACGCATCGCGCATTCGCTGGGGTAACATCACCGGCATCTGGAACCACCGCGACGTGCCCACGCTGGCGCCCAACTCGACCCTGCCGTTTGTGGCGGCCTATTCCTGCTGGGAAGGCTACTTCCACAACATCGACTTGAACTACTACGCACTCGCAGAACGGCACCTGCTCCAGGCGGGCGCAGGCTCCATCGGTGGCCTCTCACCCAGCGGACTGCACCTGGGCGAGGCGCTGCGGGTGCTCGACCAGGGCCTGACGAAGAGCTTCTTCCAGGATCGCATTGCGGCCACCGGTGATGCGGTGGACGCGGCCAGATCGTACTACTATGCCAATACCAGCAGCGTATGGCACGACGTCATCGACACGTCGATCCTCTTCGGTGATCCGGCGCTCAAGCTGCGCCTGCCGGTCCCGCTGCCGGTCGCGCCCGACGTCGACATCACGCATAGCACGAGCGAGGGCGTCGATCTGAGCTGGCCTCACCTCGAGCCGGACGCAACATACCAGGTATGGCGCGGGGCCAGCCCTTACTTCGATCCGGATGTGGAGGGCGAGGGGGTGCAGGTAGGCACGGTGGACGCCAAGGTGGCAGGCTATGCCCCCGCTGACCCCGCCGGGTTCAACGATGACGGCGCGGTCGGCATCGTACAAGTGGTCGGCGACGCGGACAACAACTACTTCTGGGTCGTGCGCGGCGCAAATTGGCGAGGGGTCTCTGACAACTCCAACCGCGTCGGCGAGTTCGACTTCGCCCTGGTTCGCGGCCAACCGTAAGGAGGAGGCGGATTGATACACGGCTTCATCCGGATCGCCCGAGGTGCCAGTGTTGCCGGCGTCGCGTTGGCTTTGACGGCCTCGCTGGTGCTGGCACATCCGGCAGCGCCTGATCTCGACCTGCCCCGCGACCCTGCGCTAACGATATCGAGCCCCAGCGGCTCGCCGGAAGCTCCGCTGGTACAGATCGAGCTGGCGCCGAATCCCGCGCATGTGCGTCTCTACTGGGGCCACCTGATCGAGAACGAGTTCTACGAGATCTACCGCTCGCCGGTTCCCTACTTCGAGCCCGGCGTCGCGCCCGCGAACCGCATCCTGGATCTCTCCTCGGGCGGCTACGGTAGCGGTTCGGTGATCGAAATCGTTGACGACGGCGTCGACCGCTACGCAGTGGATGGCGTGGTGGGGCCCGTACAGGTGATCGGCGATGTCAACCACAACTACTTCTGGGCCGTACAGGCACGCGCTGGCGGCAGCGTCTCGGGCGTGATCAACTACGTCGGTGAGTTCGACTTTGCCCTGGTAAAGGGCGGCTGAGCCCCGGGCGCCGGGCGCCCATCCTGAACCTCAGGTGATTCCCTTTGTGACCTTCGGGCCTGTGCGACTGCATCGCACAGGCCCGAAGGTCTTCTGTTTCTTCTCCTGCCCAGCCTACGTAGAAATACGTATCCCCTCGCGGATATTCAACCTTAAGTGCATCGTGATACTTGCGCATAGTACATAATAAATTTGCTTGAACTTCTATATAGTGATATTCTTCATACACCCCTGCCCAGCGACATATCAGCAGTTCGGTATGCGATCCTGGTTGCCAGCATGTTGTCATTTCAAATTGTAGGAGGAAATCATGAGGCTGCTTCGTTCTCCGGCCACGCCCATCATAGAGCCATGGTTGCGCGTTCTTGCTGCAATTCTTCTCGTCAGTACCGTCTTTTCTGCACCGGCAGCCGCTGCGCCGAATTCGGTCTTGCTGTCGGCAAGCTTCAA
Organism: Anaerolineae bacterium; assembly: GCA_040766655.1. Taxonomy (GTDB): domain Bacteria; phylum Chloroflexota; class Anaerolineae; order CG2-30-64-16; family CG2-30-64-16; genus JALOOB01. Next base: position 47,140 of record JAXGQB010000022.1, on the reverse strand, counting down.
CAGCAGCACCGACGGCTTCAGCTACGTCGATGACCCCTTCGGCACCAGCCAGCCCACCTATGCCAGCGGCACCCGCCCGACCACGGGCGGCTACGGCGCCAGCGGCGGGCTGCAGGTAGCCCTCGGCGGGGTCGACAGCAACGCCATCACCGGCATGTCCGGCGGCTGGAGCTACTCCCTCAACCTGCCCGCTCCCGAAACCGGCGTTCGCCTCTCCTTCCGTTACAAGCTCAGCCAAAGCGCCACCTACGAGTTCGACGAATACTCGCGCGTGCTGGTCAGGGTCGACGGCGTCCAGTACGGCCGCGGCGCGAAGAACTACGTCGACCACGTCGGCGGCGACGGGTCCAGCTCGCAGGGTAACTCGAGCAGCTACCTCCCCACCACCGACTGGCAGCAGGTGGAGCTCTACGTTGGAGGCCTGGCCGCGGGAGACCACACCATCGTGCTCGGCGGCTACAACAACAAGAAGAACGCCTCGGACGAATCCACCACGATCGTGATCGACGACGTGCTCCTGACGAGCGGCAACCCGGCGCCCGCCGCCTCCGCAGCCGAGATCCTCGCCGGCCGCGTGGACATCGACCAGTTCCTCGCCTTCAACCGGGGCGTCGCCCAGTTCGACGACCGCTGCCGCGGCAGCGGAATGGGCTGCGTCTCCTACGACGCCTCAGCCAACCCGTCTCCATCCTCCAATTACATGAAGGCCCTGGCTTGGGTGGAGACCCAGCTGCAGGCCATGGGCTACACCACTGTGCGCCACAGCTTCACCTCCGACACCGGCGGCATCAATCTCTACGCAACCAAGCCGGGTTCGGTGACGCCAACCGAGATGTACATGATCTCCACCCACCTCGACGGCCGCGGCGGCGGCGATGCATTCAACGACGACGGCTCCGGCGTCGCGCTGGTGCTGGAGATCGCCCGCGTGCTGTCTGCACCCGACGTCACGACTGACAAGTCGGTGCGGTTCATCTTCTGGGATAAGGAAGAGGTCGGCCTGTACGGCTCCAAAGGCTATGCCTCGAGCAACACGGCCTCGGGCGGCCGGCGCGCACTGCAGGGGACGCCGGACGAGCCGACGTGGCTGGGTCTGATCACGCACGACATGATCCTCTACGATCACGGGGCGGACAGCGTGACGACACAGCAAAGCGCATACGCGGACATGGACGTAGAGTGGCGCGCGGGCACCACCAAGGCCGCCGACTCCATGGCCCTCGCCCTCAAGTGGGCCCACGCGGCCGGCGCCTATGCGCCCGACTACCCCGCGACGGCCTACAACTACAGCACCAACACCGACGACACCCCCTTCCAACCCTACGTCGCTTCCATCAGCGTGCGCGAGAACCGCCGCAGCCTCACCTCGGGCGACAATGCCGAGTGGATCAACCCCTACTACCACACGACGAGCGACATCGAGTCCTCCTACACCCGCGACGACGACGGCGACGGCAAGCGCGACGACATCGAGCTGGGCTACAACACCGTGCGCACCACCCTCGGCCTGATCGCCGAGCTGGCCGGCGCCCACGTCACAGTCGCCAACGAACCGCCCAGCGCCGTGGGCCAGGCCGTCAGCACGAACGAGGACACGCCGCTGGCCATCACGCTGACCGGCTCCGATGGGGACAACGACCCGCTGACCTTCAGCGTGGCCACCCAGCCGAGCCACGGCACGCTGAGCGGGACCGCCCCCAACCTGACCTACACGCCCGCAGCGAACTACAACGGCGCGGACAGCTTCACGTTCGTGGTCAACGACGGCACGGTGAACTCCGCGCCGGCTGCGGTCAGCATCACCGTCAACCCGGTCAACGATCCGCCGCTCGCCGCCGACCAGGCCGTGACGACGTCCGAGGATACGGCCAAGGCGATCACGCTGACCGGATCGGATGTGGACGGCGATGTGCTCAGCTTCACGGTGCTCGCAGGCCCGGCTGCCGGTGCATTGAGCGGCACGGCGCCGAACCTGCTATATACGCCGAACGCCAACTACAACGGTGTGGACAGCTTCACGTTCGCGGTCAGCGACGGAACGGCCAACTCGATGCAGGCGACCGTGAGCATCACCGTCACGCCGGTCAACGACGCTCCGGTGGCTGACGCGCAGGCAGTGACAACGGCGGAGGATGGCGCGGCCACGATCGGGCTGACGGGTTCGGATGTCGATGGCAACGTCCTGAATTTCAGCGTCCAGAGCGGGCCGGCCCACGGCACCCTGAGCGGCGCAGCACCGAACCTGACCTATACGCCGGACGCGAACTACAACGGCGCGGATAGCTTCACGTTCGTGGCCAACGATGGGAGCGTCAACTCGGCGCCGGCGACGGTGAGCATCACGGTGACTCCCGTGAACGACGCACCCGTGGCCGCGCCCCAAGCGGTCGTGACGCAGCAGGATGCGCCGGTCGGCATCACCCTGCTCGGCTCTGACGTAGACGGCGATGCGCTTACCTACAGCGTCGCCTCCGGACCGAGCCAGGGGACGCTCGCCGGAGCGGCGCCTAACCTGACCTACACGCCATACGCCGGTTACGAAGGACCCGATGCCTTCACGTTCGTGGTGAACGACGGACAGGCGGACTCGGCCGCGGCCGAGGTGGCCATCACTGTAACCCGGACCAATCACCAGCCCCTGGCAGACCCGCAGTCGGTCGAGACGGCCGAAGACACGGCGATCGCCGTTATCCTGACCGGTTCGGACCAGGATGCGGATCCCATCACCTTTGCGATGACCGCCTGGCCCGAGCACGGTTCGTTGAGCGGAAGCGCGCCCGACCTGACCTATACGCCGGACGCGGACTACAACGGCGCGGACAGCTTTGGTTTCGTGACGAATGACGGGCTGGTCGATTCCATCCCCGCCACGATCAACATCGCCGTCTCGGCGGTGAATGACGCGCCGGTGGCAGATGCGCAGACGGTAACGACTGAGGAAGACGCCGCGGTTACGATCACCATGAGCGGCTCCGACGTGGAGGGTGATGGGCTGATCTACGCGGTCGTGGGTGCCCCGGGCCATGGGACGCTCAGCGGCAGCGCGCCGGCGTTTACCTATACGCCGGACGCCAATTACAACGGCATGGACAGCTTCAGCTTCACAGTCAGCGACGGGCAGATCGACTCGGCCCCCGCGCTCGTGAGCATCAACGTGACCCCGGTCAACGATGCACCCGTGGTCGATCAGCAGACGGTAACGACCGCCGAAGATACGCCGCTCGCCGTCACGGTGACCGGTTCCGACCCTGACGGCGACCCGATCACGTTCTCGGTGATCGCCACTCCCCTGTACGGGGCGCTGAGCGGGACCGCACCCAACCTGGCCTACACCCCTGCGGCCAACTTCAACGGCGCCGACAGCTTCACCTTCAAGGTCAGCGACGGGGTGGTCGACTCGGCCCCGGCCACGATCGACATCACCGTCACACCGGTGAACGACGCGCCGGTGGCCAATTCCCAGTCAGCCACCACCCAGCAGAATGCTCCGGTGGAGATCACCCTCACCGGTTCGGACATCGATGGCGATACACTGTCCTACAGCGTCAATTCAGGGCCCACCAACGGCACGCTGAGCGGAACCGCGCCCGATCTGACCTACACCCCTGCTGCCGGCTACACCGGAACGGATGCCTTCACATTCACCGCTAGCGACGGGGCGGCCACGTCGGCGCCGGCGACGGTCGTCATCGCGGTCAACCCGCCCGGTCCGGTGACCGTCTTCCGCGACGACTTCGAGTCCGACCTGGGCTGGACCCGCAACCCGAACGGCACGGACACCGCCACCCTCGGCGTGTGGGAGCGCGCGGATCCGGAGGCGGTCGACTACTACGGCTACAAGCAGTTGGGGACAACCGTCAGCGGCAGCTATGACCTGGTAACCGGTCCCCTGGCCGGCTCCAGTGCGGGCAGCTACGATCTCGATGGCGGCGTAACCTCGATCCGTTCGCCGAACATCGTCCTGCCCGCCGGCCGCGAGCTGACGCTCTCCTTCAGCTACTACCTGGCGAACTATACGAATTCATCAAGCGTGGACTACCTGCGGGTCAAGGTAGTAGGTTCGACGACCCAGACGGTCTTCGAGGAGCTGGGTGCGGCCGACGACGACGATGCGGCCTGGGCCATCTTCAGCGGCAGCCTCGACTCGTTGGGCGGCCAGACGGTGTATCTGCTCATCGAGGCCGCGGATGCGGACCCGGCCAGCCTGTTGGAGGCCGCGGTCGACGACGTACTCATCGTCGCCGCCAGTCCTAACCAGATCCCGGTCGCGGATGCGCAGTCGATCTCTGCGGCGGAAGACAGCGCGATCGCGATCACGCTCACCGGAAGCGATGGAGACGGCGATCCGCTGACCTACAGCGTCGTCGCTGGGCCGGGCCATGGATCGCTGAGCGGGACGGCGCCGGACCTGACCTATGTGCCGGCCGCGAACTACAACGGGCCGGACCCCTTCACCTTCGTCGTGAACGACGGCCGCGCCGATTCCCCCGTCGCGGTGGTGAGCATCGACGTCACGCCGGTCAACGATGCGCCGGTGGCCGACGCCCAGTCGGTCACGACGATGCAGGACACGGCGACGTCCATCACGCTGACCGGGTCGGATGTGGACGGCGACGCGCTCACCTACAGCGTGACCGGAGGCCCCAGCCATGGAACGTTGAGCGGCGTCGCCCCGATCCTGACCTATACGCCGTTCGCAGGCTACAGCGGAGCGGACAGCTTCACGTTCATGGTCAACGACGGGACGGTGAACTCCGCGGCGGCAACCGTCAGCGTCACGGTCAATCCGGCAGTCACCGGGCCGCTGCTCTACCTCGGCTCCAGCACCTCGGGCACGGCCGGCGGCGTCGCATTTGCGGATGAGGATGTCCTGATCAAAGACATGGCCACCGGTGCGTGGTCGCTCTACATCGACGGCTCGGACGTCGGCCTGGCCAACACGGACATCGACGCGTTCGACCTCCAGGCGGATGGCTCCTTGCTGCTGAGCTTCGACAGCGATTTCGCCGTGAGCGGATTCGCAACCGTGGATGACTCGGACATCGTGCGCTTCACGCCTGCCTCCACCGGCGCGACGACCGCGGGAACCTGGTCGATGTACTTCGATGGTTCCGACGTAGGCCTGTCGACCAGCGACGAAGATGTCGATGCCTTCACGGTCCTGCCGGACGGACGGCTGCTCGTCAGCACCCTCGGCAACGTGTCGGTCACCGGCGCGTCGGGCGCGGACGAGGATCTGCTGGTGTTCACACCGACCGCGCTGGGTTCAACCACCACCGGGACGTGGGCTCTGTACTTCGACGGGTCGGATGTTGGCCTGTCCAGCACATCCTACGAGGACGTCAACGGCGTCTGGGTGGACGCGGCCGGGAAGATCTACCTGACCACGCTGGGCGCGTTCAGCGTGACCGGGGTCAGCGGCGATGGCTCGGATGTCTTCGTATGCACTCCCAGCTCGTTGGGCAGCACAACCCGCTGCACCTTCGCCATGTACTGGGACGGCTCGGCCAACGGTTTCTCGGGTGAGGTAACGGACTCGCTCACCATAGTGCAATGACCGCTTGTCGGGATGCGTGGCGCGTGTGCGCCACGCATCCCGACAGGCGGAAGCGTCGATTAAGTTGAGATCAGAGAGGAGATCGTGATGAGAATATCCACGCGCGCGTGTCCCTGGCGGCCGGCCAGGGTCTTTTCGTTAATGGTCCTGGCAGCTATCCTGGTTGCGCTGGGCCTTGGGACGGCCCACCCGGCAGCCGCTGCGGCGGATGGGGTCTTGCTGTCGGCAAGCTTCAACAGCAGCACCGACGGCTTCAGCTACGTCGATGACCCCTTCGACACCAGCCAGCCCACCTATGCCAGCGGCACCCGCCCGACCACGGGCGGCTACGGCGCCAGCGGCGGGCTGCAGGTAGCCCTCGGCGGGGTCGACAGCAACGCCATCACCGGCATGTCCGGCGGCTGGAGCTACTCCCTCAACCTGCCCGCTCCCGAAACCGGCGTTCGCCTCTCCTTCCGTTACAAGCTCAGCCAAAGCGCCACCTACGAGTTCGACGAATACTCGCGCGTGCTGGTCAGGGTCGACGGCGTCCAGTACGGCCGCGGCGCGAAGAACTACGTCGACCACGTCGGCGGCGACGGGTCCAGCTCGCAGGGTAACTCGAGCAGCTACCTCCCCACCACCGACTGGCAGCAGGTGGAGCTCTACGTTGGAGGCCTGGCCGCGGGAGACCACACCATCGTGCTCGGCGGCTACAACAACAAGAAGAACGCCTCGGACGAATCCACCACGATCGTGATCGACGACGTGCTCCTGACGAGCGGCAACCCGGCGCCCGCCGCCTCCGCAGCCGAGATCCTCGCCGGCCGCGTGGACATCGACCAGTTCCTCGCCTTCAACCGGGGCGTCGCCCAGTTCGACGACCGCTGCCGCGGCAGCGGAATGGGCTGCGTCTCCTACGACGCCTCAGCCAACCCGTCTCCATCCTCCAATTACATGAAGGCCCTGGCTTGGGTGGAGACCCAGCTGCAGGCCATGGGCTACACCACTGTGCGCCACAGCTTCACCTCCGACACCGGCGGCATCAATCTCTACGCAACCAAGCCGGGTTCGGTGACGCCAACCGAGATGTACATGATCTCCACCCACCTCGACGGCCGCGGCGGCGGCGATGCATTCAACGACGACGGCTCCGGCGTCGCGCTGGTGCTGGAGATCGCCCGCGTGCTGTCTGCACCCGACGTCACGACTGACAAGTCGGTGCGGTTCATCTTCTGGGATAAGGAAGAGGTCGGCCTGTACGGCTCCAAAGGCTATGCCTCGAGCAACACGGCCTCGGGCGGCCGGCGCGCACTGCAGGGGACGCCGGACGAGCCGACGTGGCTGGGTCTGATCACGCACGACATGATCCTCTACGATCACGGGGCGGACAGCGTGACGACACAGCAAAGCGCATACGCGGACATGGACGTAGAGTGGCGCGCGGGCACCACCAAGGCCGCCGACTCCATGGCCCTCGCCCTCAAGTGGGCCCACGCGGCCGGCGCCTATGCGCCCGACTACCCCGCGACGGCCTACAACTACAGCACCAACACCGACGACACCCCCTTCCAACCCTACGTCGCTTCCATCAGCGTGCGCGAGAACCGCCGCAGCCTCACCTCGGGCGACAATGCCGAGTGGATCAACCCCTACTACCACACGACGAGCGACATCGAGTCCTCCTACACCCGCGACGACGACGGCGACGGCAAGCGCGACGACATCGAGCTGGGCTACAACACCGTGCGCACCACCCTCGGCCTGATCGCCGAGCTGGCCGGCGCCCACGTCACAGTCGCCAACGAACCGCCCAGCGCCGTGGGCCAGGCCGTCAGCACGAACGAGGACACGCCGCTGGCCATCACGCTGACCGGCTCTGACGTGGACAATGACCCGCTGACCTTCAGCGTGGCCACCCAGCCGAGCCACGGCACGCTGAGCGGGACCGCCCCCAACCTGACCTACACGCCCGCGCCCGACTACGCCGGCCCGGACAGCTTCACCTTCATCGCCGACGACGGCAGCGCCAGCTCCGCGCCGGCTGCGATCAGCATCACCGTCAACCCGGTCAACGATGCACCCGTCGCCGTCGGCCAGGCCGTCGGCACGGCGTGCAACACGCCGCTGGCGATCACACTGGCGGCCACCGACGTCGAGGGTGCTCCGCTCTCCTTCGTCGTCACGGGCGGCCCCGCCCGCGGCGCCTTGAGCGGATCCGCACCGGCCCTGACCTACACCCCGGGACTGGACTACAGTGGGGCGGACAGCTTCACCTTCACCGCTGATGACGGATTCCTTACCTCGACGCCTGCAACCATCGACATCTCGGTCGGTCCCTGTGGCACGGTGCTGCCGCTGCCGTTCAGCGATGACTTCGAGACGGATCTCGGCTGGGTCGTGAATCCGGCGGGGACCGATTCTGCAAGGTCGGGCGCCTGGCAGCGGACGGACCCACAGCCCACCGCCGCGGACGGCCCCAAGCAGCTCGGCGACACGCCCAGCGGCGCCCACGACTTGGTGACCGGCGCGCTGGCCGGCAACAACGCGGGCAAGTACGATGTCGACGGCGGCGTGACGTCCGTGCGCTCCCCGCACATCCAGCTCCCGGCCGGCGCGGACATCGTGCTCTCCTTCAGCTACTACTTCGCCCATGCCCGCAACGCCTCATCCGCCGACTACTTCCGGGTTCAGGTCGTCGGCGCGACCGGCGCAACGGTGCTGGAGGTGCGCGGCACGAACGCCGACGTGGATGCCGCCTGGACCTCCTTCAGCGCGAGTCTGACCCCCTTCGCCGGGCAGACCGTCTACCTGCTGATCGAGGCGGCGGACCTTGCCAATGACAGCCTGGTGGAAGCGGCGGTGGACGACGTGACGATCGGCGTGGCCGCGCCGTCGAGCGCGCTCCTCTCCGCGGACTTCGCGGCCGGCGAGCAGGGCTTCGCCTACGCCGATGACGCCTTCCGCGGCACGGCCCAGGGGGCCTACGCCTCCGGCGCCTGGATCGCGGACGGCGGCCACGCGGGCGGCGCCCTCCAGGTCAGGCTGGGCGGCATCGACAACGCGATCGTCGACGGGATCTCGGGCGGCTGGTCCGCGGGCTTCGCCCTGGCCGAGGCCGGCCCCGTGCGCCTCTCCTTCTGGTTCATCCTGACGCAATCGCCCGACTACGACGACGGCGAGTGCAGCGAGGCGCTCGTGGCCGTGGATGGCGCGCTCTACGGTGTGGGCGCGGCCGACTTCGTAGCGCGCGTCTGCGGCAACGGCAACGGCGGCATCGCCGAGACGACCGGCTGGCAGCTGGTCTCGCTGGACCTGGGCCCGCTGGACGCCGGCTCTCATACGGTGGCTATCGGCGGGTACAACAATCGAAAGAGCTATGCGAACGAAGCAACGGAGATCCTGATCGACGATGTCATCGTAGCGCGGTAGAAGTAGGGGCGTCGATGCCGGGCGTCCGTGTCGGGCGCCCGGCATCGACGCCGCATCGGCAAGGTCCCATGGCCGATTACCGGGCAAGTTTGGGACGGCCACCATCCACCGCATGTGGCCTTTCTGTGCCCCCACGGGCTTACGAGGCGCGACGGCGCCGAACGCACATCGAAATCGCGCTCTGGCCAATGACTGCGCCGTGGCCTCCGTCGTAGCAGGCTTGCGCCGTGTTGACAATCGGAGAACTTGACACTAGAATAGGTGCAGATCATCTTTTCCATAGTCGCCCGTCCACGCAGCACGATACGGCACAGCGTTGTCCCTGAGGCGTCAACTTATCGTTACCCCGCGCGCGAGGAGGTTCTATGAAATTGCGTCTTTCTCTCACGGCTTCCCGGTGGCTGTTCTGCCTGCTGCCGGCCATCGTCCTGGCCTTATCCGCGATCCCGGCCACGCCGCAGGTGGCGCTGGCCGCCAACCCACCCGTGCAGCAGACCTACTATGTCTCGCTGCCGGAGGATGACCTCCTGCAGCTTTTCGACGATAACGATGTGGCCGGCGGCACCTTTCCCGACCCGGTGAGTCCTATCCGCAGCATCACGTCGATCGCCGTCAGCTCGACCGGCACGTGGATCTACTACGACCAGTGGGAGGACAGCAGCTACGACGCGGACATCACCAACCCGGGCGCCAACGTCTACAGCGGCTCGAACCCGGACGGCACACAGATCTGGGGCGACGGGGTGCTGGCCAACGGCTGCCCGCCCAGCATCAACAACGTGCCAAACCCATGCCTGGCGGCGTCGGACGATCAGCTCGCCGCCGGCGATGTGATCATCCTGGACAACGATGTAACCATCACCGGATCCAGTGGTTCGTATGCTCGCAACACCGCCCAGGTCTTCTTCGACGGCCGCGACAAGTTCGGCGCCTCCTTCCCGGTCGCGGTGACGCGCGGCGCGTTCCCGATCTCCCCCGGCTCGGTGATGGCCGGCGCCAGCGAGGTGTTGGACACGGGCCGCTGGGGCACGGTCTATGAGGCGCCGTTGGGGGAGAATACGTTGGACACAAACACCAACGCCTTCGAGGACGTGCGATGGTTCATCATGGCCGGTGAGGGCGGCGCAACCATCGACGTGGACGCGAACGGCGACGGCGATCTAGTCGATGCCAACGACCTGAACGACTTCGTGATGGCGCAGGGCGCCAAGCGCCAGGTGGACGGCATCCGGATGGGCGCCACGTTGACAGTGGTGAGTGGCAATCCGGTGCAGGTCAACTCCATGACCGCAGACGTGAACGACACCTTCGAATTCCGCTGGGACGCGCTGCTCCCGCGAAGTGCCTGGAGCAACAATTACATCACGCCGGTGGGCACTGCGCCGAAGGCCTCAAACTCCGGCTGCACCGAGGTGGAGGTCTACAACCCTAACGCTGCTACCATCACCATCAACTACGACTTTCCGGGCGGCAGCAGCCCGGACGGGAGCTTCACCGTCCCGTCCAAGACGACCGCCACCGGGCTGACCACCTCTGCAACCCCCCTCGTACTCTACGACAACGGCGGCCGCTACTGGTCGGCCGGTGGCCAGAACTTCCTACCCATTTCGGTCACCGACTGCACGCGCGACACCTCCGGCACCGAAGGTCGCCTGTACGACTGGGGCAATCCCCTATTCCCCATCGATCAACTCACCGACCAGGTGCTCGTGGGCTGGGGGCCGGGCTGCTCCGGGGAGAGCTTCCTGGGAGTCTGCCGCGATGCGGACTCCACTTCGCCCTATAACACTCGCGACGTCACCACGGACGGCTCGCGCAGCGTCATCTGGGTGACGCCCGTCTCCAACACCACCATCTGGGTGGATTACGACGGCGGCGGGGTCACCTGTCCCAGCGGTGCAGGTGCGGATAAATCCATCACCGCGAGCGCGCTCGTTTCCTACCGTATTGACCAGAATCCGACCTCCCGTGCTTACGTGCGCCACGCCTTTGGCTCGGGCAACTACACCGGCACCGACAACATCGGCCAGGGCTGGAGCCAAAACAGTTCCGCGTGGGCCACCAACTGGATCGAGAACGGCGATGAGGGCACCTACAACAACGGCGCAATCCAGGTGGTCTCCAATGAGCTCAGATTCGGCAATACCGGCACTTCAAACGAGACCGGCTGGACGGTTCGCCGCGGGGTGAACCTCAGCAGCCAAATTTACGCCAACCTGCGCTTCCACCTGCGTGACAGCGGCCTGGCTTCGACAGACCGGCTGGCGGTGGAGGTCACCAGCGACGGCAGCACCTGGTTTCGCCTTGCTACCTTCCAAGGCGACCGCGTGGGTGCGACCTATGACCCAATTGCTGCCACCGCGGCCTTCAACATCTCCCGCTACATCTCGGCCAACACCGCAATTCGCTTCGTCATCCTCAACAACATGACGGGCACCAACTACTGGTTCGTGGATGACGTTCATATCGACTACGCCGTAGGCGGCGACTACGATATGACCGGCGCCCGCATCGTCACCTGCGACGGCACGCCGTTCGCGGCGGCCTGGGGCCAGGATCCTGCCCTTTCTGGAAGCAATGACGAAGAGGCGCTCGACATGGGCACCGGCATCGCGCCGCTCGGCTCGCAGATCGCCCTCGACAAGTCGGGCGATAAGACCGAGGTCGCAGTGGGTGGCCCGGTGAACTACACCTTTGAGGTGATCAACCGCGGCACGGTGGCACTCACCAACATCGAGGTCACCGACAACAAGTGCTCGCCCGCCGTCTACAGCTCGGGCGATGACGGCGACAACATTCTGGCACCCGACGGAGCGGAGACCTGGGTCTTTACCTGCACCTCGAACATTTTCGTCGACACGACCAACGTGGCCTATGCCACCGGATGGACCGGCACCGAGACCATCACCAGCGCGCCGGACGAGTGGACCGTAACGGTCATCCAACCCGTGGTGATCGGCAACTACGTGTGGCTGGACGAGGACGGCGACGGCGACCAGGACTCGGGCGAGGCGGGCATCCCCAACGTGCTGGTAACGCTGACCGGCACGGACTTCCAGGGCAACCCGGTGAGCCTGACCACCTACACCGATGCGAACGGCGGCTATCTATTCGATGGCCTGCCGCCCAGCAATGCCGGCGGCTACACCGTGACGGTGACGCCGCCCGCGGGTTTGCACCAGACCTACGATGAGAACGGCCTTGGGACGCCAAATGCCACCACGGTGGTAATCACAACGCCTGGCACCGAACACTTGACCGCCGACTTCGGCTACAACTGGGCGCCGGCCGGCGACACGAACAACCCGCCCTCAGGTGCGCTCGGCGCCATCGGCGATCGGGTGTGGATCGACGCGGACGGCGACGGCGTGCAGGATCTCGGCGAGGCAGGGCTGGGCGGGGTGACGGTCACCCTCTACACCGACCCGGACGGCGACGGCGTGTACGACACCGCCGCCGGCACGACGACGACCGACGCCGCGGGCAACTACATCTTCGACAACCTGCCGCCCGGCGCCTACGTCGTGGAGGTGACGCCGCCCAGCGGCTACACCCAGACGGGCGACCCGGACCAGTACGGCGCAACCTGCACATCGTGCGACCACAAGACGACGGTCCCGGTCGTCCTCGGCCCCGGCGACGTCTACGTCAACGCCGACTTCGGCTACCGGCCTTCCGGCGACAGCAGCGACATCGGCGACACGGTCTGGTTGGACGCGGACGCGAACGGGGTTCAGGCCAGTTGGGAGGACGGCATCGCCGGCGTGACGGTCGCCCTGATCCTGGATGACGGCGACGGCGCCTACGAGCCGGGCATCGACAAGATCATCGCGACCGACATCACCGACGAGAACGGGATCTACCTGTTCGAAGGATTGCCGGCCGGCACCTACTTCGTCGAGGTGACCGATACCGAGAACGTCCTGGGTGAGCTGGCGCCCACCTACGACGCGGACGGCGGCTTGAATGAGCGCAGCAAGGTGACGGTGGACGGGATCAACGACAACCTGCTGCAGGACTTCGGCTACACGCCTCCCGGCCACTCCACCGGCGAAGGCCTGATCGGCGACACGGTCTGGCTCGACCGCGACGGCGGTGGCGACTATGATCCGGGCGAGGGGCTGGAAGGGGTGCGGGTTGTTCTGACCGATCCCGGCTTCGACGGCATCCTGGGCACGACCGACGACACGACGCGCGATACCTTTACCGACGAGAACGGCAACTACTCCTTCGGCAACCTGGAGCCGTCCCTCTCCTACAGGATCACCGTGGATACGACCACGCTGCCGGCCGGTGTGACCAACACGATCGATCCGGACGGCACGACGGACAGCACGGCGGTGGTCAACCTGGGCGCAACCGGCAACGACGGCGTCAACGACCCGGATGGGCTGGACAACGGCATCAACCTGGGCATCGACTTCGCCTACCGCGACCTGACCAATCCGAACACCATCGGCGGCACGCTCTGGGAGGACCGGGACGCCGACGGCACGCTGGACGCAGGCGAAGGAATCCGCTTCCCCCGCGTCACCGTGGTGCTGTATGATGCCAACGGCAACATCGTGGCCACCACGACCACGGATTCGAACGGCAACTACCTTTTCGTCGGGCTGCCCGACGGCACGTACACGGTGGATGTGACCGACGATGCCAATCTGCTGAATGGCTACTGGCACTCCCTGGGCGATCAGAGCGTCGGCTCCGACGGCACGAGCAAGATCGACCCGTACACACTGTCGGTCTCCAACGGCCAGACGATCACCACCGTCGACTTCGGCTACTACCGCGATCCGGCCCTGGTGGGCGACTTCGTCTGGGAGGACCTGGACGGCGACGGCATCCAGGATCCGGGCGAGCCGGGCATCGCCGGGGTGCAGGTCGAGCTGACCATCGCCTACCCGAACGGCGATACGACCACCCTGGTCACCACCACCGACGTGACCGGCTACTACGAGTTCGGCAACCTGCTGCTGGACGAGGACTACTACGCGTCCAACCCGCCCACCTCAGGCCAGCCGGGCTTCACGGTGAGCGTCGACACGGCGCAGCCCGCCCTGGCCGGCTGGACCCCCAGCCCCATCGACGCGACGCCGCCGGAGGACGTCGATTCCGACGACCCGGACGGCGAGCCGGTGATCAATCTGGTCCAAGGGCTGGAGCAGGACGAGTACGACTTCGGCTTCCGCCGCCCGGCCACCATCGGCAACAAGGTCTGGCTGGACGAGAACGGCGACGGCATCCAGGATCCGGGCGAGCCGGGCATCGCCAACGTGACCGTGGAGCTGTGGGATGCTACGCATACGAACCTCATCGCTACTACCGTCACCGACGCGAACGGCGGCTATGTCTTCAAGAACCTGCCCGCCGGCACCTACCAGGTGGACGTGCTGAACAGCACGCTGCCCGATCCGGACGGCGCAGGCCCAGGCGGCCTGGTGCAGACCTTCATCCCGGGCGGCAACGGCGACTTCATCAACCACGTCGATCCGTACATCGTGACGGTTGCGCCCGGCCAGGAGGACATGACGGCCGACTTCGGCTACAACTGGGCGCCGCCGGCCGACACCGACAATCCCGCCCAGGGCGCCCTCGGCGCGATCGGCGATCGCGTCTGGATCGACTCGGACGGCGACGGCGTGCAGGACGCGGAGGAGATGGGCCTGGCGGGCGTGACCGTCGAGCTGTGGTACGACTCGAATAACGACGGCAACATCGACGCCCTGTACGGCACCGACACCACGGACGCCACCGGCAACTACATCTTCGACCAGCTGCCTGCCGGCATCTACGAGGTACGCGTCACCGGCGGCACGACCAACTACACGCAGACCGGCGACCCGGACCTGCTGGGCGCGCCCTGTACGACCTGCGACGCCAAGACGACGACGCCGGTCGTGCTCGGTCCCGGAGACGTGTTCCTCAACGCGGACTTCGGCTACAAACCCGACAGTGAGACCTTCGGCACCGTGATCGGCGATACGATCTGGTTCGATGCCGACGCGGACGGCTGCGGCCCAACCATCCTGGGCGTAACCCAGCCCAGTGGTGCGAGCTGCACGCCGGACAACAACGAGTATGGCATCCCCGGCGTGACGGTGTCGCTGATCGAGGACCTCAACAAAAACAAGGCCTGGGATCCGGGCGAGCCGATCGTCGCCACCGACATCACCGACGCCAACGGCCAGTATCTCTTCACCGGCGTGCCGCCCTACGGCGACTACCTGGTGTGGGTGAACGACACCGACAACGTCCTGGGCGGCCTCCTGCCGACGTACGACAGCAATGGCGTCGCCACGCCCAACATCAGCGCACTCACCGGCTTAGTGACGGCCGGCGACCTGAACCAGGACTTCGGCTACGGGCCGGCCAACCAGAACCCGGTGCGCGGGGTGATCGGCGACACGATCTTCCTCGATCGGGACAGCAGCGGCGCGCCGGATCCCGGCGAGGGGCTGGAGGGGGTGAGAGTCGGGCTGTACGACATCACCGGCACGATCCTGCTGGCCACCACCGTGACCGATGAAAACGGCAACTACACCTTCGGCAACGTGCCGGCCGGCACGTACACGGTCAAGGTGGACACCACCACTCTGCCGGGCGGGCTGATCAACTCGGTCGACCCGGACACGGCCTCACCAGGTGACAGCCAGTCCATCGTGACCATCGGCCCCGGAGGCGTCAACCTGCTGCAGGACTTCGGCTACATCGGCGACGGGTCCATCGGCAACCTGGTGTGGAACGACGTGAACGCCGACGGCGTGGTGGACACCGGCGAGGCCGGCATCGGCGGCGTCACGGTCGACCTGTACTGGGACGCCAACGGCACCGGCGTGCTGGATGCGGGCGACAAGCTGGTGGGCAGCACGGTGACGGCCTCCGATGGCAGCTACAGCTTCACCGGCCTGGGCACCAGCGATCTGGCGGGTGCGCCCAATGACATCAACTACTTCGTGCACGTCAGCGACGAGGCCAACGTGCTGGAGGGCTACTGGCATTCGCTGGGCGCGCCGAAGACCGACAACAACAGCCAGTCCGATCCCTACCTCGTCACCCTGACGACGTCCCAGCCGGACGACAACACCGCGGACTTCGGCTACTACATCAAGCCCGCGGCCCTCGGCAACTTCGTCTGGTGGGACAAGGACAAGGACGGCATCCAGGATACAGGCGAGCCGGGCATCGGGGGGGCCGAGGTCGTGCTGACGATCACGTGGCCCGACACCACGACCACCGTCGTGAAGACGGTCACCGCGTCCGACGGCAGCTACAGCTTCGGCAACCTGCTGCTGGACGAGGACTTCGATGGCGCGGGGATGACGGGCGAGCCGGTTTACTCGATCTCGGTGCCCACGCCACCGGCAGGTTATCCGGTCCCGAGCCTGACCGACCAGGGTGGGGACGAGGCAGCGGACTCCGATCCCAACGGCGTGCCGGCAACCGTGACCCAGGGCAACGTCAACGAGATCTACGACTTCGGCTTCCACCAGACGCCGTTGGGCGCGGCCCTCAGCCACCTGGCTGCAGAGCAAACGCCTGAGGGCGTCAGCGTCACCTGGGAGACTGTCACGGAGCACAACAACGCGGGCTTCAACCTCTATCGCGGGGAGACCGCCGGCGGGCCGTGGGCCCTGCTCAACGAGACCCTGATCGCAACGCAGGCGCCCGGCTCAAGCGAGGGCCGCGTCTACACCTGGGTGGATGACACGGTCCTGCCCGGCGTGACGTACTGGTATATGCTCGAGGACGTCGCGCTGGACGGCGCCACGACACAGCATGACCCGGTCAGCGTGACGCCGGACGGCGAACCGAACGCCGTGAGCCTGTCCGGCTTCGGCGTCGCAGCCCCAGCCGCGTGGCCGGCGCTGGCAGGGCTGGCCGCTGCGCTAGGCCTGGCCGCGGCCGGGATCGCGCGCCGGCGCAAGTAGCACCGTCCCAACTGATCCTGCCGGAATGCGGCAAACCGCATTCCGGCAGGCCATGCCCATCCCGATCCAAAGACCTCCGGGGGTTCCGAACCCCCGGAGGTCTTTTGCGTGCCTGCCGCGGAAAAGTTGACTTGTGACGTCATCGTTGCCAATTTTCTGCTAAGTCTAGTGCAGTAATTCTGCCAATTGACAACGAACCTGGATAACCGTACAATGTGCTCAGACCGAGACACCATGCGGGTTCCGGCGAAAGCACTCGCAGCGCCTCGATGATGCGAGTCGGGCAGCGACTGAATTGGGAGGAACACAGCAATGAAACTACATCTCGCTCGAAAAGCGCCGCTCAAAGTGGGAGTTGTCGCGCTCGTCATTCTGACCCTGGCCGTGGGCGTGGCCCTCGCCCTGACCATGAGCAATGCGGACGGCAAGTGGTCCAACGTGGTGGCCTCCGGCGGCTCCGGATACACGGTTGGTTGTCTGTACTACGGAAACCCAACCAACTGGTCAACGAATGTCAACACATACCAGGACAGCGACATCACGGACGAGAACCAGGCGCGTTGGGGCGGAATCGATAACACCGGTGACTGCAACCCACATACGTCTCAAAGCGGCTTTGGCTTCGACGGCACCGATGGGCCACTGGAATTTGCCGCCGGCGAGACCTTCCTGCTGGGCAAATTCACTCATTTCAACAACCCGGTGATGTTCACCAGCGCCAATTACACGCCTGCCAGCATGAACCTGGCGATCACCCTGAGCTTTTCGGACCCGCCTGCACTGAATCCGGTCCTGAACTACAGCGTCCTGTTCCACGAGACCCAAAACGACCTGAATCCCTGTCCGTACGGTGATTCGACTGGCGCTGGGTGCGATGACCGGGTCACGCTCCCGGCCGCCATCCCGGACCAGACCTTCGATATCGGCGGCGTGCAGTACACGCTGCAGATCATCGGATTTGTCCCCGATGCGGATGGGGTCTGCCCTGCGACGCCAGCCGGCTTGACGAGCAGCATCTACACGACCGGGGAGGGGCAAAACAACTACGCATGCCTGTACGGCCAGATCGTGCTGCCCATTGACTCCGGGGACGCGCCGGATCTGGGCCTGGGCCAGACCACCGGCGCCAGTCGCGGACGCCACACGATCACGGCTACGGGCTCATATCTCGGGACGGTCCGCGGCGATGGCGAGAATGACGGCCAGCCCAACGCCACCGCGACAGGCGACGACCTCAATGGCCTCGATGACGAAGACGGTTTCGTCTCGATGGACACGGCCTGGGGCGACGGCCAGGGGCATGTCGTCGTCTCGGTCACGCGCGGCCAGTTCACCGGCATCAACCGGGCCTGCGTGTATGGTTGGATCGACTGGGGCAACGATGGCTTTGGCGTCAACGCTGATTCTTTCGCAACAGGCCATCGGACAGACCCGGGCAATGGCGAGATCACGCTGACGTTCGACACGAATGTGCCGGGAACAGGCTTCTTCCCCGCATCGACGTATCTGCGCCTGCGCGTTGTGTCCAGCACAACTTCGAGCTGTCCCACCCTCGGCCCGACTGGCTCGGCGACCGACGGTGAGATCGAGGATCACCGGCTCAGCTTCAGCCCGCTGGCCGTCGAGTTGGCGGGCTTCGGCGCAACGGCCTCGCCCGACGGCGTGACGCTGGCCTGGGAGACCGTCAGCGAGATCGACGTCGCCGGCTTCAACCTCTATCGCGGGGAGACTGCATCGGGGCCCTGGGCGCAGCTCAACGACGCCCTGATCCCGGCACAGGCGCCGGGTGCGGCAGCGGGCGGCACCTATGCCTTCGCCGACACGGCCGCACCGCAGGGCGCAACGGTGTGGTACCAGCTGGAGGACGTGGCGCTGGACGGCGCGACCACGCGGCATGACCCGGTCAGTGTCACGCCGGCCGGCGAACCCAACGCCGTGAGCCTGTCCGCCTTCGGTGCCACGGCGCCGGCCGCGTGGCCCGCGGTCGCCGGCCTGGCCGCCGCGCTCGGGCTGGCCGCGGCCGGATTCGCACGACGACGCAAGTAGCACCTTCCCGATCGAGAGACCTCCGGGGTTTCCGAAAACCCCGGAGGTTTTCGCGGCCGCCGCTCCCGGATACCGCCATCCCGGCCCTGTGAAAAACCTGCCACATGACGCGGGCGGTCCCTCGCCCTCAAGCGCGCCGCCTCATTCCTCCGGCCATCTTGCATCCCCTTGTGATTCGTCGTACACTTGAGCCGTGTTAGCTGGATGGCAGCCGTATCGACCGATCGCCGATCCCCCCAAGGCGACATCCCACTCCCAGCGCCTGAACCAAAGCCCGGAGAGCGGATACACAAGACCGCTCGCGGCTCTCTGCACGATGCGCATTCTTGCCGGAGGAATCGTCCCATGAAACGTTGCCTGTCGTCTGCGATCCTGGTGCTGATCCTGGCCAGCCTGGCCCTATCCTGTGCGCTTGCGGGAGGGTCTGCCTCGGCCGCAACGGGCGCGCCGCCGGACGGCGTCTTCGTCGTTCGGATCTACTACGACGCGCCCGATGACATCGGGCGCCTGGCAGCCTTCGACCTCTTCGAGTACAACAACCTGGAGCAGCAATACGTCCTCGCCGCAGTGGACCGCGCGGAGCTGACAAGCCTGCACGGCCTGGGCTTCCGCACGGCGATCGACCCCGAGGAGACTGCCAATTTCGCGCGCCTGGCCACCCCCCTGGCGCAACAACCCGGCTTCTCGGGGGTCGAGTCAATCCCCCGCTACGACTGCTACCGCACCGTGGAGGAGACCTACGCGGCCGCCCAGGCCCTGGCCACCGCCCACCCCAATCTGGCCACCTGGATCGATGTCGGCGACTCCTGGGAGAAGAGCGTCGGCCAGCCCGATGGCTACGACATGATGGTGCTCAAGCTCACCAACACGGCCATCACGGGCGACAAGCCCAAGCTCTTCGCCACCGCATCCATCCACGCTCGCGAGTACACGCCGGCCGAGCTCGCCACGCGCTTCGCTGAGTACCTGGTGAACAACTACGGCGTGGACGCGGATGCGACCTGGATCCTCGACCACCACGAGGTGCACCTGCTGCTGCAGGCCAACCCCGACGGCCGCAAGGAGGCCGAGGCCGGCCGCTCCTGGCGCAAGAACACCAACGAGAAATACTGCGGCGCGACGAGCACGAACCGCGGCGCGGACCTCAACCGCAACTTCTCCGCCTACTGGAACTACTGCTCGGGCTGCTCCAGCGGCATCCCCTGCGACGCCACCTACCGCGGACCGACGCCAGCGTCGGAACCCGAGACCCAGGCGATTGAGAGCTACATCCTGAACATCTTCCCCGACCAGCGTGCCGACGGGCTGACCTCCCCCGCACCCCCGGATGCGGCCGGCGTCTACATCGACCTGCACAGCTACAGCCAGCTGGTGCTGTGGCCGTGGGGCATGACGACCACGGATGCCCCCAACGGCACTGCACTGCAGACCCTGGGCCGCAAGTTCGCCTACTTCAACAGCTATACACCGCAGCAGTCCTACGATCTGTACGGCACCGACGGCAGCACGATCGACTTCGCCTACAGCAAGCAAGGCGTCGCGGCATACACCTTCGAGCTGGGCACCGCGTTCTTCCAGTCCTGCTCCACCTTCGAGGGCACCGTCTACCCGGGTAACCTGCCTGCGCTGATCTACGCGGCGAAGGTGTCCCGCACGCCCTACCAGGCGCCGCTGGGACCGGACGCGTTGGACCTGTCGCTGGTTCCTGCGCCGGTCGCCGGCGGCCAGGCCACGCTGACTGCGACGATCAACGACACGCGCTATCGCAGCGGGACCGGCGAGCCTACGCAGGCCATCGCCGCGGCTGAGTACTACGTCGATACGCCGCCCTGGCAGGCGGGAGCCGTGGCCCGTGCCATGGCCGCGTCCGACGGCAGCTTCAGCAGCACGACCGAGAACGTCACGGCCGCGCTCGACACGTCTGGCCTGGCGCCCGGCAGACATATCGTCTTCTTGCGCGGCCAGGACGCAGGGGGCAACTGGGGTGCGTTCAGCGCGATCTTTCTCGCCGGCCCATTGGCCGTCAACCTGGCGGGCTTCGGTGCGGAAGCCACCGCGGATGGCGTGGCCCTGGCCTGGGAGACCATCAGCGAAACCGGCGTCGCAGGCTTCAACATCTACCGCGCCACCTCGTCCGAGGGCCCCTGGACGCAGCTCAACGACGCCCTGATCCCCGCCCAGGCGCCGGGCGCGGCGGCGGGCGGCAGCTACACCTTCACCGATACGACCGCACCCCAGGGCGCAACGCTGTGGTACCAGCTCGAGGACGTAGCGCTGGATGGCGCGACCACCCGGCATGACCCGGTCAGCGTGACGCCGGCCGGCGCACCCAACGTCGTGAGCCTGTCCGCCCTCGGCGCCTCGGCGCCGGCCGGATGGTCCGCGCTGGCCGGCCTGGCTTCGGTGGCCGGCCTGGCCGCCGCCGGATTCGCGCGCCGCCGCAAGTAGCAGTTTCCCGATCGAGAGACCTCCGGGGTTTTCGGAAACCCCGGAGGTCATTTCCATATGCACACATTTCGCGTAAAAGACGCATACTTTTAACGATTGACACGCCCCGCAGTACTGCGCGATAATGGTACAAATTGACACCAGAATTGTGACAGGGAGGACAACATGCAAAGACGACCCCGAGGACGTATCTCGCTGGTAGGAGCAGCCGCCATCCTGGTGCTGGTATTGTCCGTTGGCGGGGCACTGGCCCTGACGCTGGGCTACGCGGACGGCGTGTGGTCGAACGCAGTCAGCTATGGCGGCGCCGGCGTGCCGGTGACCTGCCTGGCCTACGGTGCTGACAACAGTTCCGCTATTCCGCAGAACCAGACAACGGCCGATGAGAACCAGGTCCGCTACGGCCGGCCTGCCGACAACAATCCCGACAATTGCACGCCGTTTTCGAACCAGAGCGGCTTCGGATTCGACGGCAGCAATGGGGTGCCCAACTTCAATCCCGGAGAGCAGTTCCTCCTGGGCGTGTTCACGCACTACAACAATGAAATCTATGTCAACAGGGATGACGCCGCCGACCGCCTGCGGACGGTGGACCTGGCCGTCGCGCTGAACTTCACCGATCCGGCCCTGAGCGAAACACTGAACTACACGGTCCAGCTGGATGAGACGCCCAATGAAGCGTTTCCCTGCGCCTACGGCAATGAGGGCGGCCGCGGGTGCAACGATCGCGTGACCTTCCCGACTGCGATCGGCGACGAGACGTTCACCATCGACGGCGTGGAGTATACGCTGCAGATCACCGGGTTTGTCGACAACGGCGAATCGAGCTCCTGCCCGGCCGCGCCCGCGGGCGCGCCGGCCACCCAGTTCATCACCGGAGAGGACTCGTTGAGTCGCGCCTGCCTATACGGCCGTATCGTGCTCAAGGTCGACTTCGGTGACGCGCCCAACGGCCCGACGTTGATGGCCGACAACGGCGCACGCCACACGATCACTGCCACCGGCCCCTACCTGGGCAATGCCAAGCCCGACGGCGAGAACGACGGCCAGCCCCATGCATCCGCTGTGGGCGACGACCTGGCCGTCCCTGATGACGAGGATGGGGTCGTTGCGATGGGCCCGGGCATCTGGAGCGCACCCGAGGGCGGCAAGATCACCGTCCTGGTGAATAAGGGCAGCGCCCCGCGCGCCTGCGTCTACGCCTGGGTGGACTGGGCCGGCGACGGCTTCGGCGTGGGCAGCGACTCGACGGCCCAGGGCTTCGTGACCAGCTCCGGCAACCTGGAGCTGAACTTCACGAACAACCTGCCGGATGCCGGAAGCTTCCCCTCCACGGCCTTCCTGCGCCTGCGCGCGGTGTCGGGCACGGACACATGCCCGGCCCTCGGCGCGGACGGCCTGGCCGCTGACGGCGAGGTCGAAGACCATATGCTCAGTTTCGGTCCGAACGCCGTAAATCTGTCTGGCTTCGCCGCTTCGCCGGCCGCATCGGCCTGGCCGGCTGCCGGGGGGCTGCTCTCGGTCCTCGCGCTCACCGGCGCCGGCTTGAGGAGGATGATCCGCCGCTAACCGCAGCAACAAGCTGCTCTGACAAGGAGGCCCCGGAGGTTCTTGCCGAACCTTCGGGGTCTTTTGTTTCATATTCGCGCTTGACAAACCGCACTGCATGCAAGATAATCAGACCAGATCCGCATTCATCATATTGAGGAGGAGAGGCCATGAACCCACGTCTTCCGCGTCGCGCACCTATATTGGCTGTGATTTGTGCACTACTAATCGTTGTCTTGTTCGCCGTCCCCGCGCTGGCGGATGAGCCCGACGAGCCGGCCACGCCGCTGTTCGACTCGGGCGATGCGCCGGACTTCCTCAACCCCGGCCAGACGGTGGGCCCGCTCCGGGCCAGCCACACGATCGTCTTCGGCGCACCCTTCCTGGGCCTGGTCCCGCCGGATGCCGAGTTTGACGGCCTGCCCAGCTTCGGCGCCAATGGCGACGACTTTGCCTTCTTTGATGACGAGGACGGACTGGTTTCTGTGGGGCCGGGCATCTGGGGCGAGGGCGCGGGCACGATCAACGTCGGCGTCAACGTGGCCGCGGCGCCCCGCGCGTGTGTCTATGCCTGGGTCGACTGGGCCGGCGACGGCTTCGGCGTGGGCAGCGACTCGACGGCCCAGGGGTCCATGACGAGCACGGGCATCCTGGCGCTGGCATTCACGAACAACCTGCCGGCCATGGGCGCGTTCCCGCCGGCCGCCTACTTACGCCTGCGCGTCGTGTCAGGGCCCTTCGGCTGCGCGCCGCTGGGCTCGCCGGGGCACTGGGCGATCGGCTGGTGGCCTGACGGCGAGGTGGAGGACCACATCCTTTACTTCGGCCCGAACGCGGTGAACATCTCCGGCTTCGCGGCAGTGCCGGCCGCGACGGCGTGGCCCGTGGCCGCGGGGCTGGTCACGATCCTGGGGCTGGCGGGGGCCGGCCTGCGACGACGGCGCGGCGGCGATTGACGATTGAAGATTGAAGATTGAAGATTGCGGGGCTGGTTTCGCCGAAGCGGCGAAACCAGCCCCGTTTCTTTAACGCGCTGAGGCCGGCATTTGCACCCCCCCAGATGCGCCTGCCGGCCCCAACTCCACCTTTTCCTCACCCCTCAGAAGTCCACTACCAGTAAACTCAATCCACTCACATACTCGGTCAATACAGGGAAGGTGAAGCCCTTCTGCAACGTATCTTACTCACCCACCATTACGACACACATTACGAAACGCTTCACAATTAAGTCAATCAACCCAACTTGTTCACATCGTGCCGGCCCGCTCGCTGCCGTATGCGGCCACCTTGTCCAGCAGCCGCTCGAACTCGCTCGACTTATCGAAAAAGTGGTCCGCGCCCGCCCTCTTACACTCGATCCGATAGCGCTCGGTCGCCTGGTTGGTTAACATCATGACCACGGTGTCGGGATGGGTGCGCTTCACCTGGCGCAGCACATCGATGCCGTTGCGGACGGGGCCCGCGCCGGGCACCTTGATATCGAGAATGGCGATGTCGGGCCGGTGCTCGTCGACGAGGCGCAGCGCGGACGCGGCGTCATCGGCCTGGACGATGCGCTCGACGGAGTCGATCTCCGCCAGCATCGAGGCCAACAAGCTGCGGACGACGGTCGCGTCGTCCATCACCAGCACCGTGACTTTGTCTCCCATCTGTATCCCGATATCATTCATGGCCCCAGTATAGAGGAACCGCGGCTAAGAGTGTAGCAGAGGAACGCTGAGGGGGCCATCGGCGTTCGTCCCATGGCCTTGTAGGGGTTTGTCCGACAAAGCACCGCGCTTGTCCGGCGGTCGCGCTTAGCCGGGAGGCATCTCGACGCCGATCGTCTTCAGGGGTATCTTCACCTCGACGCGCGTGCCGCCGCCGGGGTTGTCCCCAAGGGTGACCGATCCGCCGAACTGCCGCGCGCGCTCCCGCATGCCGACCACGCCGAACGACCGGCGCTGCGGGTCCGGATGCAACCCCTTGCCGTTATCCCGCACGGACAGGATGAGGGAGTTGTCCTCCGTGCGCATCGCCACCTCGACGCGCGTGGCCTCGGCATGGCGGGCGACGTTGGTCAGCGCCTCCTGGAAGATGCGGAAGGCCGCGGTCGCCAGGTCGACGGACACGCTCTCCTCGTCGATCTCGCCGTCAAACGCCGTCTCCGCGCCGGTCCGCTTCGCGAATTGCTCCAGCTGCCATTCGATGGCTGCGGCCAGGCCGAAGTCGTCCAGGATGCCGGGCCGCAGGTCGGCCGAGATGCGGCGCACCGTCTGGATGGTTTCGTCGACCAGCCCGAGCGTCTCCCCCAGGCGCTGGCTCGCGCGCTCGGGGTCGCGGGACAGGCCCCGCTCGACGCTGCGCAGCTCCATCTTGATTGCCGTCAACAGCTGGCCGAGCTGGTCGTGGATCTCGCGCGAGATGCGCGTGCGCTCCTGCTCGATGGCGCGCATCAGTTCCTCGGACAGGCGGCGCAGCTCGGCCTGCGACGCGACGAGCCGGGTGTTGCTGATCGACAGCTGCCGGGTGCGCGTGGCGACGCGCGCCTCGAGGTCCGCGTTCAGGCGCTGCATCTCCGCGATGAGTCGCTCGTTTTCCGCCGCGCGCGCCTGCAGCGCGCCGGCCATCGAATCGAACGCCTGCGCCAGCTCGCCGAGCTCGCTGGGATCGTCCTCCAGCCCGGTGCGCGCGCTGAGGTCGCCCGCGCGCATGCGCAGCGCCGCGTCCACCACCCGCTTCGTGCGGCGCACGATCATCAGCTCTGCGCTCAGCCAGGCTGCGACGACCGCTGCCAGCCCGATCAGGCCCAGCCCGACCAGGCTGAACCGCTGCATCCGTTCCACGCCCGCGTAGACATAGTCCCGGCTCAATCCTGCGAACACGTACAGGTCGGGCGCATCCCCGTCGCCGATCGTGGTGAAGCTGAAGACCCGGAGGATGTTGTTCAGCCCGACGGCCTCGACCGTGCCTTCCCCCCGCGCCTGGGCTTCCTCGAAGAGTGCGAGGTGGGCCATGTTCTGGCCCACGAATTGCTCGGTGTCGGGATGGCGCAGCAGTACGTCGCCCGCGCGATCCGCCAGGATCAGCGAGGTGTAAGCGTAGAATGGCGTTTCGGCCAGGCGCTCGCCGAGTTGGAGCACATCCACCCGGGCGCCGAGGACGCCTGTCACTGCGCCGCTCTCGTCCACCAGCGGATAACCGATGGGCAGAACCGGCCTGCCGGATGCCTCGTCCGTTGCCAGGTCGCCGATGGCAAATTCCCGGGCCTCCGCCACGTGGCGGTAGAAGGATTTCTCTGCGGCGAAGCGGGCCTCGTGCTCGGTCGCACCGTCGCTGTCGCAGCGCAGGACGCCCTCGCGGTCGAAGATGCTCAGCCCCGCGAAGTCATCCGTCGCATCCTGAAAGCGCTGCAGGCGTTCGCTGCACGCCGCCGTATCTGTCCCCCGCAACACCGGGTCATCGGCCAGCACCTTCAGCGACTCATGCGCGTTGGTCACGATCTCTGCGTATTGGCTCTTCAGAAGCTGTGCCATGGCCATGCTTTCCAGCCGCGCACCATCGAGTGCGCGCCGGCTCTCGAACGCGGAGAGCGAGAGCAGCAAAATCAAGGTGGGCGCCAGGGCCAGCAAGATCACGGCCACCAGCCGCGCACGAAGATTGGGGCGAAAAATGCGGGTCAGCATCGACGGTCAACAACCTCCGCCGCCATCATACCACAGAGACGAACCGCGCCGTCACTTTCCCCTGCACGATCAGTTCGGCGCCAACCCCGTAGAGACGTAGCATGCTACGTCTCTACGCCCGCGCGGACCTCACCCCGTTTTCGCGACATTGACTTGACAAGGCAATGCCTGTATAATCACGACGTCTTCCAATTCAGGTGATGGTCGATCCATGGGTGGCGCGAACCAATCGCCGGCCATGCCATCAAGCCGCGTTGCACACCGATGATGCCCCAACGGCGAAAGGGGGTGGACAGCACCTGAAACCTCACATTCGCGCTCCAGGTCGGCATTACGGCATATCTGCCGTTGTCGTGTAACCGAACCGTTCCATTCACACAGGAGGAGCAGATACCTATGAAGCGTCTATTCGTCGTTCTGTTCGTCGTCACCCTGGCCCTGGCGCTGACAAGCTGCGCTCCGGCCACCACTGGCGGTGGCGACACCCTCAAGATTGGCCTCCAAGGTCCGCTGACCGGCGACTACGCCCTGGAAGGCCAGGGGTTCAAGAATGCCCTCGAGTTACTGGTCGCACAGACCAACGATGCGGGCGGCATTCTCGGCAAGAAGGTCGAGCTCTTCATCGAAGACGACAAGGGCGATCCGAAAGAATCCGCCCTGGTGGCAGACCGCCTGGTGTCCAAGAAGGTCGTTGCAGTGATCGGCGGCTACAACTCCACCGCCACCGAGCCTGCTTCCGCGATCTACAACACGGCCGGCATCCTGCACATCACGCCGTCGTCCACCGCGGTGCGCCTCACGACCAAGGGATACAACCAGTTCTTCCGCGTGTGCTTCCTGGACGACCGGCAGGGCCTCTTCGCGGCCGAGTTCATGGTCAAGGACATGGGCTACAAGAACATCGCGGTGCTGCACGACAACTCGACCTACGGCCAGGGCCTGGCCGAGGAAACCAAGCACTACCTGGAGCAGATCGGCACGGCTCCGATCTTCTTCGATGCCATCAACCCCGAGGATACGGACTTCAGCCCCACCCTGACCAAGATCAAGGCGCTGAACCCGGATGCCATCTACTACAGCAGCTACTTCGCCCAGGGCGGCCTGTTGCTGAAGCAGGCGGCAGCGCTCGGCATGACGGCCAAGTGGCTGGGCGGCAATGCCATGAACAACACGGGCCTCATCCCGATCGCGGGCGTCGAGAACGCGAAGGGCTTCATCGCCACGACCGAACCCCTGCCCGGCGACCTGGAGTACCCCGAGGCCAAGCAGTTCCTGGCGGACTACAAGGCGAAGTATAATGCCGATCCCACGAGCGTGTGGACGGTGATGGCCGCGGACGCGTTCCGCGTCATCAAGTACGCCATCGAACAGACCAAGTCCACGGATCCCAAGGTTCTTGCGGAGTACCTGCATAAAGACTTCAAGGATTACCCGGGCATCACCGGCCCGATCCTGAGCTTCGATGAGAAGGGCGACCGCACCGGCACGATCCACAAGGCGTACGTCGTCGACGACGCGGGCAATTTCGTCCCCTACAAGAAGTAACCACTCATAACTACGTAGGGGCGACCGGCCGGTCGCCCCTACCTGTGGCAACTGCGAGGTCCACATGGAATTACTCGCCCAGAACATCCTGAACGGAGTGACGATTGGCGCGTTCTACGCGCTGATCGCGCTGGGCTACACGATGGTCTATGGGGTGCTCAAGCTGATCAACTTTGCCCACGGGGACCTCTTCATGTGGGGTTCCTACCTGGGATACACCGGCCTGATGCTGTTGCTGGGGCTCGGGTTGCGCGGCGGACCCTGGATGATCATCCCGGTGATCATCGCTGCGATGCTGGTCGTTGCGCTCGCCGGTGTGCTGCTGGAGCGCTCGGCCGATCGCCCGCTGCGCCATGCAGGCCGCCTGCCCCCGATCATCTCGGCCCTGGGTGCGGCGTTCGTCCTTGAGAGCCTGGCGCGCAACATCTACGGCGCGACCTACATCACCTATCCCAGCGCCATCTCGCTGACAGGCGGCATCCGATTGATCGGTGATGTACGCATCGGCGCGATGCAAATCCTGGCGCTTGTGGTCTCCTTCGCGATGATGGCCGTCTTGTGGGCCTTCGTGAACTTCACCCGCACGGGCACCGCGATGCGGGCCGTGTCTCTCGACCACGACACATCGCGCCTGATGGGCATCGACGTCAATCGCATCATCACGGTCGTGTTCCTGATCGGTCCTGGGCTGGGTGCGGTGGCCGGCATCCTCGTGGCATTGTACTACGGCTCGTTCGACTTCACGATGGGCATGACGTTCGGCCTTAAAGCATTCATCGCCGCGATCCTGGGCGGCATCGGCAACATCCCCGGCGCCATGTTGGGCGGCATGATCCTGGGCATCGTGGAGAGCCTGGGCGCAGGCTACATCTCGCCACAGTGGAAGGATGTCATCGCCTACGGGCTGCTCGCACTGACCCTCATCGTGCGTCCCACCGGCCTGCTGGGTGAGCGGGTGGCGGAGAAGCTATGATGAAGACCTTCAAAGACCTCCTGGCCCGCTTCCAACGGATTCCGACGACGATCTCGCTCGTGGTTCTGTTGATCGTCGCGATTCTGCTGCCGCTGGCATTGGACAACTACCAGCGCGCAGTGCTCTGGACCACGGGCATCTACGTCCTGCTCGGCCTGAGCCTGAACATCATCGTGGGCTATGCGGGCATGTTCCAGTTGGGGCATGCGGCGTTCTACGCCCTGGGCGCCTATACCGTGGCAATCCTGAACATCGAGCTGGGTGTGCCGATTTTCCTCGGGATGATCGCGGCCGTCGTGGTGGCTGGGGTGGTTGGCTTCGCGCTGACCCGGCCGATCCTGCACCTGCGCGGCGATTACCTGGCCATCGTCACCATCGCGTTCGGTGAAATCGTGCGCATGGTCCTGGTCAACAATGTCGGCGGCATCACCGGCGGCGCCAACGGTCTGTTCGGCATCGCCCAGCCGAGCATCTTCGGCTTCACGTTCCGCTCGGTTCTCAGCCACTATTACCTGGTCCTTTTCTTCATCGCCTTCACCATCATCGCCATGCGCCGGCTCGAGAATTCGCGCTTGGGCCGAGCCTGGAACTACGTGCGCGAAGATGAGGTAGCTGCTGAGGCGATGGGCGTGGATGTCGTGCGCGCCAAGGCCACCGCGTTCCTGCTGGGCTCCGCATGGGCCGGCCTGGCGGGCGCGCTCTACGCCACCCGCATCACCGTGATCTCTCCGGACATGAGCAAGTTCCTGGAGTCGGTCCTCATCTTCTGCGTCGTGGTGTTGGGCGGCACCGGCTCGATCCCTGGCATCTTCGTGGGCGCGGCAGGCATGATCATCCTCCCGGAGGTGTTCCGCTTCGTCAAGGACTGGCGCGATGGGTTCGTGGGCCTGGCGATGGTGCTGATGATGATCTTCAGGCCGATGGGCCTGTGGCCGAGCCGCCGCGTGGCCATGGAGATGAGCGAGGACGAGGAAGTGCCCGTCGCCGGCGCAGTGTAGCCACGGGAGCACAGTAGAGGCGGAACGGAATCCGCAGGTGCTCCCTGGCTGGCCTTTATCGACGCCAGATCATGATTGATCTGGTCGCCAGATCCTCGGGGGTCTGATCATAGCTATCGGGAACCACTCCCCCATGGGGGTGGGACACAATCCCCTTGTGGGGCAGGAGAGCCTATGTCGCTCCTGGAAGTCAAGTCTCTATCTCGGTCGTTCGGCGGGCTCATGGCCGTTTCCGACGTCGACCTGCACATCGAGGCGGGCGAGATCATGGGGATGATCGGGCCCAACGGCGCGGGCAAGACCACGGTCTTCAACCTGATCACCGGCATCTACCGGCCGAACCAGGGCACGGTCGTCTTCGATGGCAACAGCCTCATCGGCAAGCGGCCGCACGCCATTGCCAAGGCAGGCATCGCGCGCACCTTCCAGACCATCCGGCTCTTCCCCGCGCTGACGGTGATGGAAAACGTCATGTCGGGCCGGGATTGCCGGAGCCGCGCCGGCGTTGCAGGAGCTGTCTTCCGCCTGCCGTCACAGCGCGCCGAAGAGCACGAGATCCGCGTCAAGTCGGAACATCACATGCGCTTCATGAACGTCTGGCAGTATCGCAATGAGCTTGCCAAGAACCTGCCCTACGGCGACCAGCGGCGGGTCGAGATCGCGCGGGCGCTGGCCACCGACCCCAAGCTGCTCATCCTGGACGAGCCGGCTGCCGGCCTGAACGAACAGGAGAGCGGCGAACTGATGGCGCTGATTCGCAAGATACGCGATGCGGGCGTCACGGTCTTCCTGATCGAGCACGACATGAAGGTGGTCATGGGCGTGTCGGACCGCGTGTTGGTGCTGGAGAACGGACAGAAGATCGCTGAGGGCACGCCCGCGGAAATGCAGGCGAACCCTCGCGTCATCGAGGCTTACCTGGGCCGCGAGGAAGACGAATGAAAGATCCAACCGAAATGCGGGCCAACCCCCCGGCTTCTTCCACCATGCTCGAAGTCCGTGATGTGCACGCTTACTACGGGTATGTGCACGCTCTGAAAGGCATCTCCCTTTCGGTTGCTCCCGGCGAGATCGTGGCGCTGATCGGCGCGAACGGCGCGGGCAAGAGCACGACGCTGCGCGCAGTCAGCGGGCTGCTCAAGCTGCGCCAGGGGGAGATCGTCATTAACGGCCGCTCGATCTCGGGCATGCCTGCCCACGAGGTGGTTTACCTCGGCGTTTCCCACTCGCCCGAAGGCCGCAAGATCTTCTCCACCCTCACGGTGAACGAGAACCTCAGCATGGGCGCGTATGCACTGGGCAGCGCCAAGGACCGGATCGAGGAGCATCGCGAGCGCGTGTACACGCTCTTCCCCCGCCTGAAGGAGCGACGCGCGCAGCTTGCGGGCACCCTCTCGGGCGGCGAACAGCAGATGCTCGCCATCGGCCGCGCCATGATGAGCGATCCGAAGCTCCTGCTGCTCGACGAGCCGTCCCTCGGCCTGGCGCCGCTGCTCGTCAGGACGATCTTCGAGACGATCCGCGAAATCAATCAGTCCGGCGTCACAATCCTGCTGGTGGAGCAGAACGCGCGCGCGGCCCTGCGCCTGGCGCACAAGGGATACGTGCTGGAGACCGGCCACATCGTGCTCTCCGGCCCCGCCAGCGAACTGCTCGCCGACGCCCGCGTTCGCCGGGCCTACCTCGGCGAGGGCTAAGTCTCGCGCGTGATCCAGGTGCCCGGCACCTTCGAGGTGCCGGGCACCTATTTTCCATCTTCCTTCTTCCTTCTTTTTTCTTCTATTACAGGGGCAGCCACGTCCCGATCCCGCGCTCCATCGCGCGGCGGTAGATGATGGGCGCGGTGGCCATGTCGTCCAGCGCCAGGCCCAGGTTGCAGCCGATGGTGCGCTCCGTGGCGGTCTCGCGGCCGGGCTTCTGCCCCGTGACGAGCTCGCCCAGGCTGGCGTAGATCGGCGGGATGGACTGGAAGTAACCGATGCTGCGGTAGTACTCCAGCTGCGTCACGTCGTCGGTGCAGAACTTATCCACTTCCTGCAGCGCAGCGCCGTCCCAGTAAGAATCGTAGTCCACCAGCGAGGCGAACGCGCCCGCGTCCAGCCAGCCGGCCTTGATCGTCGCGTGCGGCGTGTGGAGGATCGGCCCGGCAGTCACGACCATGTCACGCCCCGAGACCGCCTCGCGCGGTTCCCTGACCGCGGTCACGGAAAGACCGAACTTCGCACTCATCTCCTGCGCATACCGCTCGGCCACTTCAAGATGGTTGTCATACGCCAACACATTCTTCACCGGGAACAGCACGTTCAACGCCTCCAGGTTGGTGCGCCCCTGCACGCCGCAACCCAGGATGCCGACGGTCGACGACTCGGGCCGCGCGAGGTAGCGCGCGGCGAGCGCGCTCGCCGCGCCCGTGCGCATGGCCGTGATCCAGGTGCAGTCCATGACCGCAAGCGGGAAGCCCGTCTCATCGTCGTTGAGGATCAGCAGGCCGGTGATGTAGGGCAGTCCCTTCGCCTGATTGGTGGGATAGCCGCCCACCCACTTGAGGCCCGCCGCATGCATGGCCGGGATGAAGGCCGGCATGGCGTGGATGAACGCATCCGGCATGGTGTGAATGCCGGGCTTGGGCGGCATCTCGGTCCGCCCGCGGCCGTGCTCTCCGAACGCGACCGCGAGAGCGTCGATGACCTCGCGCATCGTAACACCGGCGGCTTCTACATCAGCACGGGAAAGGTACAGGATCTTGTGTTCTGACATGTGACTACTCCTTGTGATTATGCGGCATCGCGCCGCGCCGGTCGCAGCGAGAGCAATGCCACGCCGCTGACGACCGCCAACGCGCCGATGATCTGCCAGGGCCCCAATCGCTCCCCCAGGACGACGTAGCCGAAGAAGGAGGCGAAGGGGACCTCGGACATGGCCAGGATCGCGGCCACGCTGGCCTGTAGGTGGCGCAGCGCCGTCGTGTACAGCACATATCCCGCGATGGTCGTGATCAACACCAGCCCGACAAACGCCAGGACGGCGAGCCAACTGATCTCCGTGGGCAGCGGCCGGCCGATCTGAAACGGCAGCAGGGCCAGGGTGGCAAAGCCGAACGCCATCATCAGGATGACAAACGGATTATAGTCCCCGGTGAGCTTCTTGGTAAAAAGCGTGAACGCCGCATAGGTGGCCGCGGATCCGAGCGAGAAGAAGAGACCGATCGGCGTGATCTGGAGATCAACGGCGCCGATGACGCCCGCGGCCAGGATCGTGCCGATCGTGGCGAGCCCGATGGCCGCCCACTTGCGCCAGGTCAGCGGCTCGCGCCAGAAGACCCACGCCAGCAGCGTGACGATGATGGGCGCATTGCACTGGATGACCGTGGCGATCGATGCGCCGTTGTTGAGGATGGCCAGGATCCAGAACACCTGGAACGCACCCACCGCAAAGACGCCCATGCCGGCCAACCAGGGGATATCGCGACGGTGGATGCGCAGCGCCCTGGGCTTGAAAATAAGCATGCCGATGAACAGCACGAGAAAGGAGAACAACACCCGCCAGAAGGCCAGGCCGAAGGCCTCGATGTTCGTCTCGCGCACGAACGTGGTGATCGTGATCCCTGCGGTCGACCAGCAGAGGGTGGCCAACATGACCAGCCCGATGCCGAGCCAGCGCCGCCTCGGCGTCGCGTTCAGATTTCCCCGCTGGGCATCGCCACGGTGTTTAGCAGTCGTTCGTGTCATGCACACCTGACGTCAGGCCGAGCGACTTGACGTACCGCCGGTCAAATTCAGGATCCAGATCCAGATCCACCTGCTCGGCCGCTGCTGCGATGCGCTCGGCCCGCGCGAACTCCGCGTCGTCCAGCATCAGCGCGGCCCCCAGGCCTGCGCCGTTGGGCGAGGTCTCCACCACGTCCAGCGGCACCGCGGGAATCATGCCGAGGCCGACCACCGCGGCCACGTTCAGCTGGCTGCCGAACGATCCCGTCAGGATCATCCGCCGCAGGTCCGTCGGCTTCAGGTCCAGCTGGGCCAACAGCGTCTCCATCGCGGCCTTGATCGCGCCCTTGGCCTTCTGGAGCTCGCGCACATCGTGCTGGGTGAGGTAGAGCGACACGGGCCGGCCCTCCTCGCCCGGCTCGACGCCGCGGTAATCCCGGCCCTCGTCGGTGATGAGGAAGCGGCGCGTGCCCTCGGCATCGCGGCTGAGCCGCCCACCGAAGACGGGATGATCCTCCGCGAGCCGCCCGTTCGGCTCGATGACGCCCGCGCGGCGCAGCTCACAGATCAGCTCAAGCAGGCCCGATCCGGTCAGCCCGACCGGCGGCGCGTCGCCGACCGTCGCGAGCGTGACGCCGCCATCCTCGGGCCGGAGTTGGGCGCCAACAATCGCACCGTCGACCGCGCGCGTGCCGCAGGAGATATTCACCCCCTCGAAGGCAGGGCCTGCCGCGGTGGAGGCCACCAGGATGCGCCGTCCGTCGGTCACCAGGACCTCGCCATTCGTGCCCAGGTCGATGGCGGCCATGGGTTCAGGCGCCCGATCGAAATCGTAGTACACCAGGCACGCCAGCGCATCGGAGCCGACGAACCCGCCCACCAGGGGCGGCAGGGCGATCTCCGCCTCGCGCGGGAAGATGTCGGCGAAGGGGTGGTCGGTGTTCGGCCGGAATCGGACGGACGCGGTGTCGTGGGGCTGGAAGGGAATCTCGCTCAACGTCTCCACGGGATAGCCCAGCAGCAGATGGTGCATGGCGCAGTTGCACACGATGGTCACCTTGCGGATGCGCTCGTGCACGCTGGGCGCCAGCTTGAGTGCATCGACCGCCTGGACGATCGAAGAAATCGCCAGGACCGCCACGCGCTCGGCCGCTTGGGGGCTCTGCAGCGCCGCGTCCAGCCGCGAGATCACATCTGCACCGAACGCGGTCTGCTGGTTCAGGGCTGCCGCGCCCGCGCAGACCCGGCCCTGATCCAGCGTGGTGACGAGTGCGGCCACGGTCGTGCTGCCCAGGTCGATGGCCAGGCCCAGGGGCGCGCCCTTGCGCTTGTGATCGTTGCAGGCACGGAAGATCTTGTTCGAGTAAACGACGATGGGTGCGAGCGTCACCGACGCGTCGCCCAGTACCCGGGCCCGGCATGCCAGCCGGTAGTGGGCGGCTCGCTCCGCGCTGGACAGCCCGGCCAACTCACGCTCGTCCAACGGGGTCAGCGCGCCCTCGGCCAGCACCTTGCACTTCAGGCAGGTGCCTCGGCCGGAGCAAGGCTGCTCCACCGTCAGGCCTGCCGAGATGATGGCCTCGCCAAGGGTCGTGCCGGGGGGCGCCATCAGATGTCGCTGATCGGTGCCGAAGCTGATGGTGACGCGCGCGGGCGCGCCGGCAGGTGTCGACGTTGAAGCCTGTTCAGTCAAGTTCCATCTCCGTTACGCTACAAAATCATCACATCGATGCGGGACAAGCCGCGCTACTGCCTGCTTTCAAGCGCGTCACGCACCTTATCGTAGAACTCCGCCACGTGTTCGCGCATGACGCGCTCCGCCGCATCGGCATCCCCCTTGCGCACCGCGTCCACGATGTCCAGGTGCTTGCTCACCGCGCCGGGCAGGAACTCCAGGTGCGGCAGAACCAGGTACCACAGGCGCAGCGATAGTCCGTAGAAGACATCCAGCATCTGCGCCAGGTACTTGTTGCCCGCGGCCTGTGCGATGGCACGATGGAACTTGTGATCCAGGTCGAACAACTGCCGCGGATCGTCGGAAGTGCCAGCGGTCTGCTCCAGTCGCAACGCCTCGAGCACGATCAAGTCATCGTCAGTGGCCCGTTCGGCGGCCAGGCGTGCGGCCAGCGATTCCAGGCCGAGGCGCAACTCGCTGAGTTGCTGCAGATCCGGCACATTTACGTCGGCCACGTACAGGCCGTGAGAGGGCGTGACGCGCACCAGGTGATCGTGCGCCAGTTGCTTCAAGGCCTCCTGCACGGGCGTCAGCGCCATGTCCAGCTCTTCGGCCAGCTTCTGATCGTTGATTGCCGAGCCAGGCGGCAGCTCCAGCCGGGCGATCTTCTCGAGAACCCGCTCGTATGCTCGTTGTGTGTCGACGCGCTCGATTTCCATTGCGACTCTCCATCTCAGGGTGACAGAAGATAAACCGACAAACGACTCAGCGTGTCAGCCGTGGGTTGCCCACCGCCTTGGCGCGGATGCGATACGTGTCCAGCCCGTCGTCGAGGCGCTCCACGACCACCTGTGGGTTGTCCGCGCCGCTGCGCAGCGCGCCACCCAGCGCGCGTTCCTGGCACAGCGTATCGGCGTACTGCAACGCCTCGTTCAGATCCGTGAACTCGAAGCGCTCCTCGCCAGTCTGTGCGTAGTATCCCATCACTTCCACGCCGCCCGAATCAAGCATCGGGTAGACGAGAATCTCCTCGGTCACCATGACCATGCCGCCGACCGCACCGACGGCGTTTGCCACCTGGTGGTACTGGGGCAGGACCAGCTCAGTGTTCAACGCATGGGCCACCGGCCCCAGGAAGAAGCTGGCAGGCGCCCCGATGCCGATGATCGGCCGGCGCAGGCGGAAGCGCGTCTCCAGGTGCGGGTGCGCCTGATACAGGCTGTTATGGAAGAACCAGGGGCCGATGCTGTCGTCATGGTCGGCCTCCACGTCGCCGGGCGCAGGGAGGCGCTTATCGGTCAGGAAGGTCAGGATGGCATGCAGCGCCATCTCCGTGATGCGATCCCAGATGCGCCGCTGAACGTCTGCCGGCTGATGCTGGCGGTAGTGCGCGAAGATCTCCAGCGCCAGCGCCGCCGCCTCGCGGTCCCACACCTGGTAGGAGCCCTCGACGTGCATCAGGTCCGTCGGCGTCAGCCCAGCCTTCCCGATGACCTCCTGGCGCAGCAGCTCGCGCGCGTTCAGCTGTCCCACGTGGAGAACCTTCAATTCCTTAAGGATCTCGGGGATCGGCAGCGGACCGTTGCGTAGCAGCGCAATGAGCGCCTCCTGCTGCGGCGACTCCACCAGGCCGTGCTGTGGCTCGCGCAGCAGCTGCCAATATTCCAGCCAATCCGGCGTCACCGCCGGCCATTGCCGGCGCACCAGGGCCTTCAACCGCCTGGTGACCTCGGGATGCTCGGCGGCCAGGTGACACATCGGCAGCACGCGCTCGGGTCCCACGGTGAACTGCCCATCGCGAGAGTAGGTGATGTAGCTGTCGCCGCCCAGGGCAATCGAGAGCAGGTTGGCGGCCTGGACCGAGGTCTTGTACTCGCCCACGGCTGCGCCGTCGAGGTTGACCTTGACCTGCCCGTCCTCGATGAGGGCCAGATCGGTCGTCGTGCCGCCAACATCCACCACCAGCGCATCGTCCAGGCGCGAGATGAACCTGCCGCCGATCGCGCTGGCAGCCGGGCCGGAGTGAATCGTCTCCACCGGGATGCGCGCGGCAAACTCGTCGCTCATCAATGTGCCGTCGCCGCGCACCACCATCAACGGCGCCATGATCTTGCGCCGCTCCATGGCCCGGCGAACTGCGATGATGAAATCCTGCAGGATGGCCAGGAGAGACGCGTTCAGGGCAGCCGTGGTCGCCCGCTCGACCGAGCCTAACTTGGTCGACAGCTGATGCCCCAATACGATCGGCAGATCGCTGACCCGCCTGATGGCCTGGAAGATCCGGTTCTCGTGCTCCGGGTTCAGCGGGCTGAAATAACTGGAGACTGCAATGGCCTCCACCTGGTCCTTGAGCTTGCTCACCTGGGCGAGAATGCCCGCCAGGTCCAGCTCGGCCTTTTCCCTGCCGTAGAGATCGTGGCCGCCACGGAAATAGTAGAAATGTGGCGTGGCGAACCGCCGTTCCATGTTGAAGCTGGCGACGAGTTCCGGGTCGTATCCCACCAAAAAGAGTGCGACACGCTTGCCCTTGTCCTCCGCGATGGCGTTCGTTGCCAGGGTGGTGGAAATCGAGACCATTTTGATGGCCGCAGGGTCCTCGATATGGATACCGTCGATGACACCCTCGATGCCGATCGCGTAATCCCGCTTCGTGGTGAGGCTCTTGTGAGAGGCCAGCACGCGCCGCGAGTAGTACTCGAGCAGAACCGCATCCGTATAAGTGCCGCCGGTGTCGATGCCCAGAACCAGGCTGCCAGTGGGTTCGCTGTTTTGTCCCACAGCACCACCTCTGAGATATAGCTGTTGAAAATCAGTAGCACAACGCAGTAACGGGGCAGCCCGGGCGAGATGACTGGCCCGCCCGAGCCACCCCGTCACAGCGTCAGTGCAACGTCCGACTAGACGAACATGCTCACGTCGAGCTCTTCGCCCTTATGCCGTGCATCAGCCAACTCGCAGATGCGCCGCAGTTCCTGGTACATCTTCTCGTCGAGCATCGGCTCGGTGTCCGCTTCCAGGATCTCCACCATGCGCTCGTGCACGCGCTGCTGGTAGGTCTTGCTGCCCGCAACAACCCAGTCCGCGTACACGTTGCGGTCCGGCAGCGGCGAGCGCCAGTTCTCGGTCTTGAAGCGGTTGAAGGTGTGATCGTGGCCCAGGAAGTGGCCGCCGGGGCCGACCTCGTCCAGCACGTCCAGCGCCTTGGTGTCATCGTCCACCGGGATGCCGCGCAGGATGCGCTTGGTCCGGCTGATGATGTCGTCCGACGCGACCAGCATGTGCGGGCTGGAGCAGAGGCCCTGCTCGATGTAGCCGATGTCATGAATCATGTTGCCGCCGACGAGTGCCGCGGTGGTGATGTTCATGGTGGCTTCCAGGCAGGCCTGCTCATCGAAGCACTTGGTGTCGGAGCAGCCGGCGGTCTCGTACTCGGGCACGCGCAGCCACTTGGTGATCTCGGTGTAACCCGCGCTCAGCAGCGCCATTTCGGGCGAGCCGTACGGGTAGACCGCAGTCTGCATATCCATCGCCGACATCAGGCCGCCGATGATCACTTCCGCACCCGGCTTGCGCAGCTGGCTGAGCACGATGCCGAAGAGGCTCTCGGTCAGTGCCTGCACCATGGTGCCGGCGAGCGTCACGGGTGAGGTAGCGCCGGCCAGGGGGCACGGCGTGTAGACGATCGGGATGTCATTGTCCGCGCAGAAGAGCAGCTTCTGGATGACTTCCTCGGAATGGCTCAGCGGCGAGACCGGCTCGTTGTAGAGCGAGAAGCAAGGCGCATTCTTCCATTCTTCCTTGCCGCCCAGCCGGATGTACGCCATCTCGAGCTGATCCTTCAGGCCTTCGATGTCGACCGCCGTGATGTTGATCGGCTTGTTGGTCGACTCCAACATGGCCAGGTACTGCCAGCGGTCATAGGTGCCCACGGCTGTGTCCTGGGTGATGCCCAGCGACATGAAGAAGTCCACGTTGGGCAAGGCCTCGGCAAGCTTGGCCAGGTTCTTCACATCCTTGTAGGTCGCACGGCGCCGCTCGAAGGTGTACGGATCGATGGTGAACGGCGTGTCGGAGCCCGTGCCATAATAGATCTGGTTCTTGAACAGATCCATCATGTGCTTGCGCTTCCCATCCTTGTACGGCGGGCCAACGACGCGCACACGCTGCGGAAGGGTCGCTCGAGCCTTGTCGACCATCCGGGACGGCATCTTGACAAGGGCGCTCTTTTCCTTCAGGTTCACGTCCTCGACGATCGCGCCGCCCTCGTAGGCCAACTCCCAGCCTTCCTGCTCGTAGACGCGCACGCCGGTCTCTGACAGGACGCGCAGCGCTGCGAAGTAGATCGCCTCGATCTGTTGCTCGGTCAACACCTGGAGCGTGGGCGTGCTGTTGACCGTATAGTTGTTCTTTCTGACCTGCATGGTCTATCTCCTATACTCAACGTGGGGGCTACGCCGCGCCGACGAACTTCTTGGCCAGCTCCGATCCGGCGGGGCCGTTCGACCCGTAACCGTCCGCCCCGATGCGCTTGGCGAACTCAGCATCGACCGGCGCGCCGCCCACCATGACCTTCACGGTGTCGCGCAGTCCGGCTTCCTCGATGGCCTTGATGGTGTGGCCCATCGCGCGCATCGTCGTGGTCAGCATGGCCGACATCCCGACGACCTGCGGCTGGTGCTGCTTGATCGCCTCGATGAACTTCTCGGGCTCAGCATTGAAGCCGATGTCGATGATCTCGAAACCTGCGCCTTCGCACATCATCCCGACCAGGTTCTTGCCGATGTCGTGCAGGTCGCCCTTCACCGTGCCCAGCAACACCTTGCCGATCAGCTTGACCCCGCTAGCCACCAACACCGGCCGCAGGATGACCATGGCCTCCTGCATCGCCTCGGCGGACATCAGGACTTCCGGCACAAACATGTCGCCGGCCCGGAACCGCACGCCGACTTCCTGCATGCCGACCAACAGCGCGTTGTCCAGGATCTCCTTCGCGGTCGTTCCCTCAGCCAACGCCTTCTCAACCAACTTGGGCGACTTCTCCGCGTCCCCTTCAAGGATCGCGGTGGAAATTCGTTCGAGTGTTCTGCTCATGGTTGCCTCACTTCTTGTCTTTCACGCGGTCCTCGGCCTCGGCCAGGACTTTCTCGATGACCTTCTGGGTCTCGGGTTTGATCGGTGACGCCTTGTGCGTCGCCAGCAAGTCGCGGACCCGGGCGATCGTGCGGTCCTTCATCGTCATGCTGCCGGACGCTTCCCAGTTTTCGAAGTCCTGGCGGTCCAGCAGCTTGGGATAGAAGTACTCGGACTTGTAGTACTTGCGCGTGTGCGCGTGACGCAGGTAGTGATTGTTGGGTCCGATCTCTTTGATGACCGAGACTGCCAGCGTGTCATCGTTGACCTCGATGCCGCGTACGATGCGCCGCGCGTAGCCGATTGCCTCGTCCATAGCGCACAGCTGGAACAGCGAGCCGGTCATCGCACTCTCGGTGTAGCCCACGTCGTGGCACATATCGCCGCTCGTGAGGGCCGAGAAGAAGACCGACGAGCCGCCTTCGATCATCGCCTGGCCGTCGAAGACCTTGGAATCGGTGCAGCCGCCCGTCTGCCACAGCGGCAGGCCGGCGTAATGGGCGAGCTCAGTGAGGCCGGCCATGTACAAGGGCAGCTCCGGTGCGCCGTAGGCCAGGATCATCGTGTTCATGTCCATGGCCGAGAAGACGCCGCCCATGAAGAAGGGCAGGCCGGGCTGCAGGGTCTGCGCCAGCGTGAGGCCCATCCAGGACTCAGCCGCGCCCATGGTGATGATGCCGGCGCCGGTGATGGGCGCCGTGCCCCCTGCAATCGGGCAGGGCGTGAAGACCAACGGCACGCGATGCGTCGCGGCGAAGATCAGCTTGTCGATCGCCTCGAAGGTGCTGACCAGCGGCGACAGCGGCTCGCAGTAGTGCACGTAGTTGGGGCGCTGCTCGAACGCACGCTGTCCGCCCGCCTCGGCCACTGCGATCTCATGGATCCCGGCCGAGTCGAACTTGTCGTAGGACCAGGCCACGATGGGCTTGCTGGTGTTCGGGAACATCCCCGCGAACTCGTAGAGTGCACCCAGGTCGTAGTGCACATCGCCCACGGTGCCCAGCGACTCGCAGAAGTCGATGTTGGGCAGTGCGTCGACCAGCCGTGCCACCATCGGCACATCCGCCTTGGTGTACTCGCGGCGCTCCAGCGTCTCCGGGTCGACGAAGTGCGTGCACGTGGGGCCGGGGCCGAAGTGACCGCGGCCGGGCCCGATGTTGATGTTATGCTTCGGGTTGCCGTCGCGCGCCCACAGCGTGAAGCTGCGCGGCGCCTTGCGGAGCGCCTCCTTGACCATGTACGATGGCAGGCGCACCCGCTCGCCGTCCACCCACGCGCCGGCCTTGGCCAGGATCTCGCGTGCTTCCTCGTGCTTGACATCCAGGCCGGTGTATTGGAGCAGGTGCAACACGCCGTTGAAGAGCTCTTCCAGCTGGTCCTGCGAGAAGAGATTGAAACGGACGCCCGCATTGGCTACATAGTTCGTCCTCATGTAGAGGGGTCTCCTTTCGTGAGTGAATGCCTCAGGCCGGTGCAATCAGCTTCTTAGCCAGCTCGGCAGCCGAGGCCGCGTTAGCCGCGTAGCCGTCAGCGTTGATCTGATCCGCGAAGGATTGCGTCACCGGCGCGCCGCCGATCATGACCTTGACCTTATCCCGCAGGCCCGCTTCCTCCAGCGCCTTGATGGTGTGGCCCATCGACCGCATGGTGGTGGTGAGCAGCGCCGACATGCCCAGGATATCAGGCTGGTATTCCTTAATCGCCTCAACGAACTGCTCAGGCCCGATGTCTTTGCCCAAGTCCTTGATCTCAAAGCCTGCGCCTTCGCACATCATGCCCACCAGGTTCTTGCCGATGTCGTGCAGATCGCCCTTGACCGTGCCCAGCAGCACGCGGCCAGCGCGCTTGGCGCCGGCTGCAACCAGCAGGGGCTTGAGGATGTCCATGGCGGCCTGCATCGACCTGGCCGAGCGCAACACCTCGGGCACGAACATGTTGCCGGCCTTGAATTCCACGCCGACGTAATCCATCCCGGCCATCAGCCCGCCATCGAGGATCTGCTGGGCGGTGAGACCTTCGTCCAGGGCATCTTCTGTGAGATCCACCATCTCTTCAAAGTTGCCATCGATGACTGCTTCCGAGATTTTTGTCAGTACTTCACTCATTGAGTTACTCCTTTTGATGGTAATCGCACTGGGCAGTGCTCAGTGTCATGCGCCGTACGGCCGCCTCCCCGGCGCTGCAGTTGACGATGAACGTAGTAGACCGTCGAACGGGCTCACCTCCCTCATCTACTCAGGGTGCTACCTGCCGCCCCCGGCTAAAGATACCGCTTGATAGAATCACCGAATTTCAGAATGTGCTTCCGCATAGCCTTGTCGGCACGCATAGGATCCTTCGTTTCGATCGCGGCAAGAATCTCCTCGAACGCTTCTTCACCCAGGTCCTCTGGCTCCAGCCGATTGATGAAGAGGTGCCAGATGCGCAACGAAAGATTGAAGAGCATCCTGCACTCGTCGTCCAGCAGCCGATTGTGAGCAGCCTCGCGCAGCAAGGCGTGAAAACGGCGGTCGAGATTGAGAAGCTCCTCCTGCGAGTAGTCCCCATCCACCTGCCGGAGTTCCGCGACGAGGCGATGCATCTCGACTTTCTGCACCGGCGTCATGCGCTGGACCGCCAGCCGGACGCACAAGGTGTCCAACTCCAGGCGTATCTCCTCGATCTCACGCAGATCGGTCAGGGTGACATCCGCGACGAACATGCCGCGTCGCGGTGAAACCACCACGAGCCGCTCAGACTCCAGTAATTTCAGAGCCTCGCGAATCGGCGTCCGGCCCAACCCCAGTTCGGCCATCAGCGCAGTCTCTTCGATCACTGCTCCGGGTTTCATCTTCGTCGTGATGACTCTTTCCCGGATGAGCGAGTAGGCCCTTTGTGCGTCAGTGAGTGCCATCAATCGACCTGTCGTCCGTTAGACTGATACGCCCGTGCCAGTCGTGGTCAGGAAGCCTGCTGAGCCGCCTTCTGCCGCTTGCGATATTCCTTGATCCAGCGCATGCCGAAAGAGTCGTTGCCCATGGATAGATCGGCCGCCAGAATGGCGGTGGTCACTGCCGGGACCAACGGATTGGTGATGGGACAGGTCAGCCCCGCATGGATCGCCATCGCGATGAACGTCGAGTTGATCAGCGCCCGATCCGGCATGCCGAAGGAGATGTTGCTGGCGCCCATCGTGATGTTGACGCCGAATTCCTTCACGATCAGCTCGATGGAGTCCAGCGCCAGCTTGCCCGCCGCGGCATCTGCACCCATGGTCAGCGCCAACGGGTCGATCACCACATCAGCCACCGGGATGCCAAGCTTGCCCGCGCGCTCGATGATCTTGCCCGCCACGCGCAGCCGTGCCTCCGCCGTCTCGGGGATGCCGTCATCGTCCATGCACAGCCCGATGACCGCAGCGCCGTATTCCTTGACGACAGGAAGTACGGCGTTCAGCGACCGTTCCTCGCCGTTGCAGGAGTTGACCAACGCCTTGCCGGTGTAGATCGACAGCGCGGCAGCCAGTGCTTCGGGGTCAGCCGTATCGATGCACAG
Organism: Anaerolineae bacterium; assembly: GCA_040766655.1. Taxonomy (GTDB): domain Bacteria; phylum Chloroflexota; class Anaerolineae; order CG2-30-64-16; family CG2-30-64-16; genus JALOOB01. The sequence continues at coordinate 2,975 of JAXGQB010000022.1, read as the reverse complement.
CGGCACATCGGTGGTGGCCATCACCGTGCGCAGGACCTCGGTCAGCAGCGCCGGCTCGTCCGCGCCAGGGACGCCCGCATTGACGTCCAGCATGTGCGCGCCGGCTGCTACCTGGGCCAGGGCATCGGTGCGCGCGATCTCGTAGTCGCCCGCGGCGAAGGAAGCCAGGACGGCCTTGCGGCCGGTCGGGTTGATGCGCTCGCCGATGATCACCGTCGGATTCGAGCGGTTGATCTCAACTGTCTTGGTTGCCGATGAGACGACTGTGGTCAGATTCTCCGCCATGTGCATACACCTCCGTAATATGGTTGTCTTGTCAGTGATCCAGGAATCTTCCTGGTCTTACCGATTCGGCCAGTGCGGGCATCTGCCCGCTCATGATCCAATCGGCGACGATCTGTCCCGTCACCGGCGCCAGGCCGATGCCCGCACCTTCATGCCCGGTCGCCAGGAACAGGCCGGTGGGTAAGTCCGCCGGCCCGCCCGCCGGCCCCAGGCCCGCAGGCCCGATCAGCGGCAGGTGATCGGGCGTCCAGGGCCGCAATCCGGCATAGCTGCGGATGACGCTGGTGCAAGCCAGTGCGGGGAGAAACCGGACCGCCCTCGCTGCAATCGCCCGGATGATCGCCTCGGACACCGATCGATCGAACCCGGCAAACTCGCGGCTGCTGCCCAGGAGCAGCGTGCCGCCTGCCGTCATCTCCGCCACCAGCGCCACCTGGGTTTCTTCGGCAGCCGTGTGCACCGAGGCAGAGTAGCTGCCTTCGAGCAACGGGTGCCGGATCAATCCCGGTACACGGCCCGTGACCAGGATGTGGCCCTTGCGGGGGCGAACCGGCAGCGCAAGGCCGATGGTGGCTGCGATCTGTTCGCTCCACACGCCCGCTGCGAGCACGACGACGTCGCCCGCAACATCACCGGCTTGCGTGGTCACGGCCACCACCCGGCCATCTGCTGCCTGCCGGAGCCCCGTAACTTCGACGCCCTCCTGAAGCACCGCGCCTTGGCGGCGAGCCGCCTGCAGCAGCGCCACGGTGGCCAGCCGGGCATCCACCTGGGCCTCGTCCGGATAGTAGATGCCACCGGCCAAGTCGGGCGCCAGGTTCGGCTCCAGCGCATGCAGCCCAGCCGCATGGAGGACTTCGGCGCGGATGCCGGATTGCTGCAGCCTTGCCGCTTTCCGGCCCGCTTCGGCGAGTTCTTCCGCGGTCTCGGCCAGGACGATTGCGCCGGAGCGCACGTACTCGAAGTCCTGATCGAGCGTATCGGCCAACTCAGCCCACAGGTGTGCGCTCGTCTGCGCCAGTATGGACTCTGCCGGCGAAGGCTTGTCCGAGACCAGGATCAGCCCATCGCACGCTCGAGACGTGCCGTTGGCCACCCACCGGCGCTCCAACACCCGGACAGACGCGCCTGCCCCCGAAAGATAGTAGGCGCAAGCCGCTCCGATGATGCCGCCACCGACCACCACGACGTCAGGCACAGGCACTTCTCTCAGGCAACATCACGTTCGCCGCGACTTGCGGCCAGGGCCGCCAGTGGCACGGGCTTGGCCGGCGGGCGCACATGGAACACGCCCGACTCAGCAATGGGCCTTCCCGCCTGCTGAGCAATCATCTGCGCCAGGATCGGCCCGCAGGTTCGTCCCTGGCATGGACCCTGCCCCACGCGCGTCCACTGCTTCAGGCTATCGAGTTCCGTGACACCGCCGGCAATCACCCTGCGCACCTCGCCGGCAGTCACCTCCTCGCAGCGACAGACGATCGTGTCATCGGCTGCCAGGCTGAACAGGCCGTCCGGAGGGACGAAGATCGTGTTAAGCGCAGCACCGAACCGGTGGTAGCGACGGCGCGCTGCGGCATCCTTCGTGATGGCCTCGGTCACGGCCGTTACGGGCAGCCGGCCCACCAGGTGCGCCGCCTGCAGACCCGCAAGACGTCCTTCGAGCATGCCGGCAGCTGCACCCTCGACCGCCCCCATGTCACCGATCGCCAACACCCCGGCCAGGCTGGTCTGGCAGCAACCACCCACCACGGGCGTCCAGCCACCCCTCTGCGGCTCATACACGAGCTCGCAGCCGGCCAGTTGCGCCAGCTCGACGTTGGGCGTGAGGCCAAAACTGACGCACAGTGCATCGACGTCGACCGCCGTTTCGCTGCCCGGTATCGGCCTGCCGGCCGCATCCAGCCGGGCGATCGTTGCCGACTCGATCCTGTCATGGCCGCGAGCCGCAGTCACCGCACGGCCGAAGCGATACGGAATACCGGCCCGCAGCAACGCCCACCCGTAATGGATGCCCTCCCGGACCCGATCCCAGTGGCCCCACATGGTCGTGCCGAGGCGCATCCAGGCCGTCATAGGCGCTGACTCGACAATGGCCACAACGGTCGCGCCCACTCGGGCCAACCGCTCGGCCGTGGGCAGCAACAACGGGCCCGATCCTGCAACCAACACCCGCTTGCCTGCCGCCAGCCCGTGCCGCTTGGCCAGCAGCTGCGCCGCCCCTGCCGTCATCACCCCCGGCAGCGTCCAGCCCGGGAAGGGAACGGACACCTCGCGGGCGCCGCAGGCCAGGATCACGACCTGTGCGACCAGTTCTTCCATCTGGCCGGCGCCGTACAACTGCAGGCGCCGGTCAGCGGCCATGTTCCAGACGATCGTCTCAGACCGTACGTCGATGCCGGACCCCGGCAGCGCATCGAGCAGCGCGTGGCCCCGGCGCTCCGCCGCAGAGAGCGGCGCATGGGCCCGTCCGGGCGCTCCGGCCGGGGCAAGATACTGGCCCCCGGGTGCAGGTAACTCATCGATGAGCGTCACCTGGACGCCGTGCGCCGCCGCGGTGGTGGCGGCCGCCAAGCCTGCCGGCCCTGCGCCGATGACGGCTAGCTCAGTCCTTGTCATGGCCGTGCGTCTCTGTCAGGTCAGCTCTACTCGCATGCCCGGCCGAACGGGTGTGATGCAGGCACGCTGGTCGG
>JAXGQB010000021.1:0-77591 GCA_040766655.1 Anaerolineae bacterium | reverse complement strand
GAGCGGGCCGCTGGCGCTGTCCTGGCGCTTCTTGGTCAGCCGGTTGAGCGCGTCGTATTCCAGGTAGAGCCAGCGGTTCGCGCCATCCCGCTGGCTGGTCAGGTTGCCAGCGTTGTCGTAGCCGTACTGCCAGCTCCCCATGTCCGGGTCGGTCATGCTGGTCTTGCGATCCATCAGGTTGTAGCTGATGACGATGATGTTGTTGGCTGCATCCGTGACCTGCGCTAGTCGGCTGGCCAAGTCATAGCGGTAACGCGTGCGATACTCGCCGCCCCAGGTCGGGTTGGCCGCCCCCACCGGACACGAATCGGTGCTCTCTGACACGACCCGCGGGTTGCCGAACACACGGAACGCGCGGCGACGACATCCCGCCCGTCGAAGGCGGTGCCGCCGCTGATGGCCCGGTCGTAGACCATGGCCGCGTCCTCCGCTACTGTCATTGTTTCTGCAGGCGTGAAGGACAAAGTCCCTACCTGACCTTTGAGAACATCGGGTTCAGCGGCGCTAGTGCATCAGGATCGCCCCATGATGATGTCATTTGCAGCAGTTGGAGCTTGCCGATGCAGTACCTGGGATACAGATATACAAAACCGTCAGCCGGATAGTTGACCGTCAACGTCTCAGCCTCGACGCCGGTCTCGAACCTTAACCGCTGATATCGGCTGAAATCAGCTCTCTGGGGAAAGAGCTCGAGTGGTCCTTCTATTAGCTTCAATCCGTGGGCGAAGTAAACCAAATTGTACATCACTAGTTTCGGGCCCCCGCTGGGATGGTCCAGCAACTCCCAGCGGTTGCCCGAGCGTTCATAAGTAAACTCCGGTGATTGGAAGCGTTGCGTATACGTGCCGTCAGGCCTTAGAATAATCTCCTCGATGCCGCTAATCCGTTCGGACCCAGGTACGAAATCGCCATAGGGGTTGCTGTAATTGTCGTACTCCGCTCGCCATGTGTCGATCACATCCGACGCTTCAATCCTCTTGGGCACCTGACATGCGACGTGGTAGCGAAGGTCATCGAGGCACCCGGAGAGCAGCGTTAAGCACATCAATGTTGCGACCAGAGTTGTGAAGAGATGAAGTGATCTCATTGCGCAAGTATCCCCCTCGGTGATGGACTTGTTCGGCGGGGAACCCGCTCGAGCCACCGGTAGTGGTGGGTCATGGTACCGCCAGGCCCCGGATCGCTGCGCCGCTCATTCTGTCTGAAGGAGAAACCCCAAATCCGTGTCGCTGACAGCCACCCAGTCTCGTTGGTTACCGCAAACTCGGCAATCGTGTGTCTCGCCTCCACGCTTACAGTCTTGATTTGAACATCGTATCCTCCCAGGAAGGACGTAGACCAGTCTCTGCGCTGACCACATCCTGGAACTCTCTTACGGCGTCACGCAAGCCAAATCGATATTCATGGCTGTTCTGCCCCAACATGTCCCGATTTCCCTCTTGCATGTAGACTTGACGCGCTCGGGCTACTCCATCATCCTGGATCAGCGCATGGGTTATCTGCGAGTCTGGCCCGAACTCCCGAACGTCCTCACCCTGTTCGAAGTACCAATCAGCCGTCAGGACCAACGCCTCGGAGACCTGTTTCTCCGTCGCTGCGGCGCGCTGTTTTTCGCGCACCCCTAGCGCAGTAGGCACCAAGTAGTACGGCGCCATCGGGTTCAAAAGCCCCAGTCTTCCAGGATACGGATTATCGGGTAGAAAGGCGGGATAGGGATAGATGGTGGCACCCACCGATGACCAGTGGGATCGATGTACTTGAGCGGGTTGTTAAGGGCATACGCGTAGCGGTTCAGCGCCTGGGGATTGCCCAGCTCTGGCACGATGGTGTCGGGCTGGATGAAGCGGCCAAGCGCACTATCGTACCAGCGGGCGTTGTAGTAGCTCAGCCCTTCGCCGCCCGGCAAGCCCTGCTCATGGTACTGCCCGGTATACCGCTTTGTCGTCAGGTCGCTGAAGGCGCCCCCGCCTCGGTTGCCGCCGTAGGGGTAGTAATAGTTGCGGCTGTTGACGGTCCCGTCCTGGTTTACGAACACACTCGTTGACTTGACTTGGTCACTTATGACGTAGAACACGCCATTGTCGCCCGTGTAACCCACCCGCCAGAACGCACCGCCCTCGTAATACTTGGTGACCGCGCCATTCTGCCACTCGTACAGCCCGGCGAGATAGACGGTCGTTACACCGCCGACGGTTCCCTTAACCCGGTTGCCATCCGCATCGTAGAGGAAGCTGGCGTTGACGCTGCCTCCCGCCACCCCGGTCAGGCGGTTATCATAATCGAAGGTTTGGGTGTAGGCAATCCCACTGATGGTGCGCGCGGTCTGGTTGCCGATGGCGTCGTAGCCGTAGCTGTTGCCGAACGCGGCGGTGACCGCATGGGGTTTGCTGCCGTAGCTGTAGGCGTTGCCGTTGTACGAGGTGATGTTCCCGATGGCGTTGTACGCGTAGGTGTGGCTGTATTGGCCGACGCCGGCCGCGTTGGTCGCCGCGCTGGTCAGCCGATCCATGCCAGTGCCAGACTTCGTCTGGTGGGCCGAAACTCTGCACCTGGAGCCTGTTGGTCGTGTTGGTTAAGGTCTGCACGTTGCCGGCCAGGTCGTAGGTGTAGGCGAAGTTTTGCAGATTCTCGTACGGCGCGATCGTGCCTTGCGGGGGGCGGCTTCAGTAACCTGAGATCGTCATCCAAACCAAGCCGGAGATGGCGTGTTCTGGGGCCATAAGCCACTGGAGGTTCTTTCCATCGATATCCATGATCGCCGTGCCTTTTTCCCCATCACAAATGATGCGCGTGCTGTCGGGGGACCACGCCAAGGCGGAAGAACACTCCTGATTATCAATCCGCGTCGCCTTTCCGCCTGCGCTGTCAATCAGGTAGATACCATCGCTGTCATCCCGATAGCGTCTCGTGAAGACGATCTTGGCGCCATCCGGGGACCAATAGGGGTGCCAATCCTCCCGATTGTCCGGCTCAGAATGGACAGGGTTGGTTAAATGCTTGATCTCTGAACCAGCAAGATCGACAACGTTAACGCGAAGGTCTGGATGCACGTATTGCTGTAGCGCCTCATTGTAGGCTAGATGATCGCTATCTGGCGCCCAAGAAGGAAAAAAACCAGGAATCGGTTCTCGGCTCTCGCGGAGGGCGAGAAGGCGCATCTGCGATCCATCCGCATTCATCACCATGAGGTGCTCGGGGAAACGCGGCGCGAAGGATACAAAAACGATCTTGTCGCCCGATGGAGACCATGCAGGGTTGGTCTCCATTGTCGGCTGCGTTGTGAGGCGTTTGAAGCGTTCGGGGGGACAGCCGCGCGGCAGGGATTGGCACTCCTGGATGTCTAGAAAGTATATATCCCAATCACTGTATACAAGATCCTCATCTGCCTTCTCATCAGCGCTGTAAGCAAAAGCAAGAAACCGCCCATCAGGAGAGACTGTTACCCCCCTGGAGACGGTTCTGAATTCACGCCTTCGCTTTGGCGTATCAGTGAGTCTGATCCAGGAGTGCTCGCACCCCATCGGCTCCTGAACGCATTGAGCATCCACCATGTAGATCTGGTCCGACACAAACACCAAATACTCCCGCGCTTGTGCGGGCGCTTCGGTTTTTGCCGTGGCTGGCACTGTCAGCTCTGATGTCAAGGTCGCCGTGCCTGCTGGCTTCGGTGTGAAGGTGGACGTCACAGTCGGTGAAGGTAGGCTGGTCGCGGTAGGCACACCGGAGGGTGACGATGTAGGCGTCAACGGCTGCGGCGATGTCAGTAGATGTCCACTACAACTCGTCATTACTACGACGCAAACCATGAGTAAGCCCATCACGGCGTTGATCTTGTTCAATGGCGCTTGTGTCATTTGCCCTATCCTATTTGCGAAGTTATTCCATCAAGCGTCTGGCGCCTATGATCAGAAGAACCGCATGCGCCAGACGCGCACTTCTCGGCTATCCTGCAGGATTCCTGGTCTACGGCTTGGATCGCTGCTCGAATTCAACGGACCAAACGGTAACGTAGTTGTCTTCGTCAAGTTCCCATCTCGGCATGTTTCCCATGCTCTGGCCCGCGTAAAAATCTATCTGATTTGCGCCTAGCCCGCCACCTGAGTCAATGGTGTTCACCAGGAGCGCCTGAGTATTCGTTTCAATGAGATAGTACTGGCTCTGTCGTTGTACGAATACTCCATCCTTGTACTTTACGGCCCCAAAGACAAGTGTTACCCTCTTGCCCTCTGCAGTCTCGTAATTCTCGAGTTCCTGCGGCGGCATTACGCAGCCCAAAACCACGTGCGCTCCACCCGTACAGGGCTTGCCACTAAGCGTCGCCGTGTCCGTGTTGATGACAGGGCCGTATTTTCCTTTCCAGTACTTCCATAGTTGATCATCTTGTGAGTCTGTCGTCACCACGATTGACCCGCGATCAGTCCCGACTTTGTAAGGTGAGCCGTGAGCACGATCTGCCCACGTATTCGGATTAGGATTGACCTCACCCCTCGCATCGCGTTGAGGAGAGTAAACCGGCGTGTTGTAGTGAGTGATTTTCGTGTTCGTTGCTACAATCGTTTTTTTGTGAACAACCGTGATTGTCATGGTTGCCTGCTTAGTTGTTGTCGTCTTGGTTTTCGTCGTCGCGTAAGACCGGCGCCCGTCCAGCCCCTCATCTTCATAGTGGCCCGTGGGATCCACGTACCGCAGCGGGTTCCCGCTGACGTACGCATACCGGTTGAGCGATTGCGGCGCGAGCGGGTTGGGCACGAGCGTGTCTGCGCTGACGAACACGCCGACTTGAGCATCGTACCACCGCGCGCTGTAATAGCTCAGCCCCTCCCCGCCCGGCAATCCTTGCTCGTGATACTGGCCCGTGAAGCGTTTGGTGGTGATCCCGCTGAAAGCGCTCCCGCCGCGATTCCCACCATACGGGTAGTAGTAATTGCGATCCTTCACCGTCCCGTTCTGGTTGACCAGCACGCTGGCAGACTGCACCTGGTCGCTTAGCACGTAGAACACCCCGTTATCGCTGGCGTACCCCACCCGGCGAATGGCCCCGCCCTCATAGTACTTCGTCACGGCACCGTTCTGGTATTCATACAATCCAGCAAGGTAGACAGTGGTCACACCGCCTACGGTTCCCTTGACCCGGTTGCCCTCAGCGTCGTAGAGGAAGCTGGCGCTCACACTCTCGCCGGCTACGCCCACCAGTCGGTTGTCATAGTCGAAGGTCTGGGTGTAGGGCGTCCCGGCAATGATGCGGCTGGTCTGGCTGCCGTTGGCGTCGTAACCGTAGTTGTTGCCGAACGCGCCGGTAACGGCGTGTGGCTGGCTGCCATAGGTGTAGACGTTGCCATTGTAACTGGTGAGATTGCCGATGGCGTTGTAGGCGTAGGTGTGGCTGTACTGGCCCACGCCAACTGCGCTCGTCGCGGCGGAGGTCAGCCGGTCGAGCCAGTCGTAGCCGAACGTCTGCGTTTGGTTGCTGTTCGTCGCATCAGTGATGCCGGTGATGTTGCCAGCCAGGTCGTAGGTGTAACTCAGCTTCTGCAACTCCTCGAACGGCGTCGCTTTCCCGGCCTTGAGCGTCTCCAGCCGCCGGGTGGTCGGATTGTAGGTGTACTGCCGCGTGAAGCCGTTCGCTCCCGCATCCATCCGCTGCTCGGTGACCTGGCCCTGCGCGTTGTAGCTGGTCGCGGCGATGTACTGCGTCCCGTCTTCGCTCGTCAGGCTGCTCAACTGTCCGATGGCGTTGTAGCCGTAGGTGACCAATTCGCCCTGCTGTCCGGCGTTGCCGCCCGGATAGCGCAGGCTGAGCGCCTGACCGGCCGTGTTGTAGCTGCGGTCGAACCGGAATACGCCGCCGCCCGCGCCGGGCGCAGTGTATTGCTGCTGCGTCGGCCGGTTCAGCGCATCATACGCTACGTTGTAGACCTCGGTCGTCCCCGCACCGCTGTAAGCCAAACTTTTCGATAGCAGGCCGACCTGGCCCGTCGCATCGTACTGCCACTCGGCCAGCAGGGGGCCGCTCACGCTATCCTGGCGCTTGCGAATCAGCCGGTTCAGCGCGTCATACTCCAGATACAACCAGCGGCTGGCCCCGTCGCGCTGAGAAGTCAGATTGCCGGCACTGTCGTAGCCGTATTGCCAGCTCCCCATGTCGGGATCGCTCATGCCGATCTTGCGACCCAGGAGATCGTAGCTGATCGTCGTGACGTTGCTGACTGCATCGGTAACGCCAGTCAGCCGGCCGGCCAGATCGTAAGCATAATTGGTCGTGTATGTGCCGTCACTGTTGTACTCAAGCACCTGGGTCGTCTGGCCGAAAGCGTTGAGTACTGCATCCAGGCGGTGGTCGTTGGCATCATAGCTCGACGTGGTCCAGACGTCGTAGGTCGTCCGGGTGGCCCACAACTGATTGGCGCCGGTGCGGGTCTCGGTCCGCAGGCTGCGACCCAGCTCATCGTATGTCGTATACGAGTAATTTGCCAGGCTGGTCCAGGTCGGCGTGACATAGCCGCTGCCGGCCACGCCCGTCACCTCGTAGGACGCACTGCTGTAGGCGGGGCGCCCGACGCTATCATAAGCAGTTGAGGACACGCTGCGATTGCCGTTAAGCAGCGGGGCCTGACCTTGCAGGCTGCGGCCAAAGCCGTCGAAGTAGCCCCAGCTCTCCAGGTAGCTGCCCGTTGCCACATCGTTGAGTTGCCGGTTCTTAATCCACGCGGGCCGGTCGCCAGGCGTATAGACGAACTCTTTGCTCGCCGGGCCGTTGGTTGGCTCAGTGGGCAGCCACACCTTGACCAAACGGCCAAACGCGTCGTACTGGCCTGTGGTGGTACGGCCGTTGGCGTCGGTGACGGTGGTCGGAACGCCCCAGCCAGGATCCATGACCGTGCTGTTGGTCTGGTTCAGAGCGTTGGTCACGCTCTGGGCGTAGCCGTAGAACGCGTGGTAAGCGGTGGTTGTGGTGTGGTTGTTGGGATCCGTCACCGTGATCGGGCGGCCCCAGGTGTCGTAAGCCGTGGTAGTGTCCACGTAGGCCGCGGTTGGCGTCACCCGGCTGTAGGCGCGCGTGAGGGTGGGATTGCCTTTCACTGGCGCGGCGCCGACCGCCTGCCCGTCGTAAGCGTATTCGGTAAAGGCTAACGGATCCCCGGCCGGCGGCGTGCGACAGATTTGCAGCTGCCAGCCGTTGAGGCTGCCGCCGTCGTTGGTGTACATATCCTGCACTTTCAACGTCCAGGTCCCCTGCAGCTGGCTGCCGTCGAAGGTCGCCAGGCTGCCGGCGGGCCGGTAGGTTCCGCCGTTGGTGGGCGGGCAGGGCCACGTGCCTGCGGCGTTGGGCGATTCATCGTCGAAGCTGATGTTGAAGTTATCCTGGCTGCCGCAGGCACGGTTCATCAGGATGGTTTGGGCGGCCGTCGGGCTGATCAAGGTGAAGATCAGATCGTTGATGTAGGTGTGCGTGCCGTTGAGGCCCAGGACGTTGACGTCGGTGACCAGCCCGCTGTCCGGCACGCCCAGGGTCGAGTAGATCGTCGGCGTACCGCTGGCCGAGATGGCTTTCGGCACATCGGTGCTGGTGTAGGTGGTGCAGACGGCTTCGCCGGTGCCGGCGTACAGCTTCTGCCATTGCGGCGTGTTCACGATGAAGTCGGTGGTGTTATAGGCGTAGTTGTGCTGCACGTAACGGTCATCGGCGGACGTGGCCGTGTCGCCCTTCAATACTTCAGTCAAAACGTTGCCGTAGCCGTCGTAGGTGGTCTCGGTGCGGGTCGTCTTGTTCGTCGAGCCATAGATGGTCTCTTCCACGGCCTGCGTCCCGATGAAATACGCCCCGCTCGTGCCGCTGCCCGCGGTCAGCGTCCAGGTAGGCCAATTGACGCTGCGCGTCACGGCTGAATTGTCCGCTTTCAGCCGCCGCGTCTCGACCTCCCGGCCGCGCAGCCAGTTCTCGTCGGCGCGCGTGCTGCCGTCGCTGAGCGTGATGTAGGTCGTGCCGCTCGAGGTATAGTCGCCGTTCATGCCGCGGTAGAAGCGGTGCTCGGTCTTGGCGCCGGAGGCGTCCGTCTCCGTGACGACCGCGCTGCGGTGGGAACGTATGCAGCGGGCATGATGGGCAGGACGCTCTGTACCACCAGCAACGCGGTCATCCAGAGCCGGAGCCAGGATGGACATCGTCGGGACATGAGGGACTCCTGTGGACAGCGGTGTCAACAGCCCGGGCGTCAGCCCTGCCCGGCACAGGCAAAGATCCCAAACCAGCGCCGACGCCGCCCGGCATACCAGCCTCGGGCGATCTGAGCACGGAGGGACTCGCCGGCAACGCGGCTCACGATCCGTCAGCTAGCTTACCCAACCTGTGAGCTTCTTGTCAAACGAAGGAATTCTACTTTTCGGTGATCCGCCTGAGTGTGCACCCGCCCTGTCGAGCTGCTGCGCCCCAATGTCGCACTCATGCGTCGACGCAACGCATCCGGCTGCCCCCGCGCGACCCACACGCCGACCCTGCGTATTTAGTTTGTATCGCCAGTTGGTGGTACACTGTGCGTTTGCGACCCACGCCCGACGGGGGTCGAGATGGACGCGGAGCGCAGCGATGACCACAGCAGCGCCGGCAACTCAGCCGGCAGTCAACTACGATCTCAAGGACGCGGTCTCGTCGAACCGGCTGGCCGGCCTGTGGGCGATGGGGACGGGCTTCCGGCTGCGTTTTCTCGGCGCGACCGTCTCCCTGGCCATCGGCGCGAGCGCCAAGACCGCCACCTACCTGCTCCTGCGATACTTCGTCGACAACGTGCTGGGGAAGGAGCGCGCGCCCGGCATCCTGGGCGCCATCGCCGCGGGCTTCATCGGCCTGGCCCTGATCGAGGGCGGCTTCACCTTCCTCAGCGGCCGCCTGGCCGCGCAGACGGCCGAAGGGATCGCGCGGCGGCTGCGCAACTACCTGTACGACCACATCCAGCGGCTCACGTTCGCCTACCACGACCGCATGCAGACGGGCGAACTGATCCAGCGGAGCACGTCAGACGTCGACGCACTGCGGCGCTTCTACAGCGAGCAGGCGCTGGGCATCGGCCGCATCTTCCTGTTGTTCGCCATCAACTTCACCGTGCTGACGCGGATCAACATGCGACTCGCGCTGCTGTCCGTCGTCGTCATGCCCCTGATCCTGATCACGTCGCTCTACTTCTTCAGGCGCATCTCGCGCGCATACGAGCGCTACCAGGAGCAGGAAGCGTCGCTGTCGACGGTGCTCCAGGAGAACCTCAGCGGCGTGCGCGTGGTCAAGGCGTTCGCGCGGCAGGGCTACGAGCGCGACAAGTTCGAGAAGGAGAACGCGGCGAAGTATGGCCGCGGCAGGTACCTGATGCTCTCGCATGCGCTCTTCTGGCCGGTGTCCGACACCCTGTGCGGCGCGCAGATGCTCTTCGGCTATGCCATGGGCGCGCTCATGGCGATCAACGGCGAGATCACGATCGGCGACTACCTGGCCTACGCAGGCCTGCTGGTGTGGATCATCTTCCCCATGCGCAACCTGGGGCGGCTCATCGTGCAGACCTCCACCGGCATGGTGTCGTACCGCCGCGTGACCGACGTGATCAGCCAGGAGCGCGAACCGCTGGATGAGGGCGCCCACGTGCCGGACGGGCCGGTGAAGGGCGACATCGAGTTCAAGTTCGTGTCGTTCGGCTATGATCCGACCCAGCCGGTGCTCAGCGACATCAACCTGAAGGTGAACGCGGGTGAGGCGATCGCCCTGCTCGGCTCCACCGGCTCGGGCAAAACCACGCTGGTCAACCTGCTGCCGCGCTTCTACGAGTACACCGACGGCGCGATCAAGCTGGACGGGATCGACCTGACGGACTATCCCAGGACCTACCTGCGCAGCCAGATCGGCATCGTGGAGCAGGAGCCGTTCCTCTTCTCGAAGACGATCCGGGAGAACATCAAGATCGGCGTCGATCGGCCGGTCTCGGACGATGAGGTGATCGCGGCCGCGAAGGCCGCCGCGATCCACGACTCGATCGTCTCCTTCCCCGATGGCTACGACACGCTGGTGGGCGAGCGCGGGGTGACGCTCTCGGGCGGGCAGAAGCAGCGCGTGGCCATCGCGCGGACCCTGCTGAAGAACCCGCGCATCCTGATCCTGGACGACTCGACGTCCGCGGTCGACACCGAGACCGAGGCGGAGATCCGCGCGGCGCTCGACGGCCTGATGGAGGGACGCACCACCTTCATCATCGCGCACCGCGTGCAGAGCCTCATGAACGCGGACCGCATCGTTGTGCTCGACCGCGGCAAGATCGTGCAGCACGGGACGCACGAGACGCTGCTGGGGGAACCCGGCCTCTACCGGCAGATTTACGACCTGCAGGCACGGGTGGAAGAAGAGCTCCAGCAGGAGCTGGCCGTGGTCGCCTAGGCGCCGCGGCAAAGAGGACTCGATGGCCGACGAATTCGAATTCGAAGAGGAAGACTTCAACGCCCGGTTCAACGGCGGCGTATTCCGTCGCATCCTCGGGCTGGTCAAGCCGCACTGGCACTGGGTGGCCGGTTTCCTGGTCACTATCGCCTGGGTGAGCTTCCTCGACGCTCTGTTCACCTTCCTGTCGAAACGCATCATCGACGAGGGCATCGTGGCGCGCAACGCGGGCGCGCTGCGCGAGATCATCATCATCTACGCGGCGCTCATGGTGCTCCAGGCGGCCGGCGGCGGCATCTTCATCTACCTGGCCGGCGTGCTGGGCGAGCGCGTCCAGTACGACCTGCGCAAGAAGCTGTTCGGCCACCTGCAGGAGCTCTCGTTCTCCTACTTCAGCAAGACGCCGGTGGGCTGGATCATGTCGCGCGTGACCTCCGACTCGGAGCGTATCGCACAGCTGGTCACGTGGGGCATGCTCGATGTGACGTGGGCGATCCTCAACATCGCGTCGTCGATGTACTTCATGCTGCGTCTGAACTGGCAGCTCGCCCTCGTGGTGTTGGCCACCATCCCGCTCCTGCTGGTGGCCGCGGTCTACTTCAAGACCAGGATCCTGCGCCAGTACCGGTCGGTCCGCAAGCTCAACTCGAAGATCACGGGCGAGTACAACCAGAACATCACCGGCGTGCGGGTCGTCAAGGCGCTCGGCCGCGAGGAAGCCAACCTGCGCGACTTCGGCGCCCTGACCGGCGATATGTACCGGGCCAGCTACCGGGCCGCGTGGCTGTCCGCGCTCTTCCTGCCGGTCGTGCAGATCATCGCCGCGTTCGCGGTCGGCGCCATCGTGCTGTACACCGGGCTCAGCGCCGAGGTTGCGGGGATGTCGATCGGCTCGCTGCAGGCGTTCATCTCCTACGTCACCTTCATGATGTGGCCGGTGCAGGACCTGGCGCGCGTCTACTCCGAGATGCAGCAGGCCATCGCCTCCGCGGAACGGACCTTCTCCCTGGTCGATGCCAAGCCGGAGGTTGCGAACCGGCCGGGCGCGCGGCACACGCCGACGCTCCGCGGGGAGATCGCGTTCGATCACGTCGACTTCTACTACGAGCCGGATAAGCCGGTGCTGACCGACTTCAGCCTGCGCGTCCAGCCGGGCGAGACCATCGCGCTGGTGGGCCCGACCGGCGGCGGCAAATCGACCATCGTCAACCTGGTCTGCCGCTTCTACGAGCCGAAGGCCGGATCGATCACCATACACGGGCAGGACTACCGTGACTTCACGCTGCACAGCATCCATTCCCGCATCGGGGTGGTGCTGCAGACGCCGCATCTCTTCTCGGGCACGATCCTTGAGAACATCCGCTACGGCCGCCTGAACGCGACCGACGCGGAGGTCGAAGAGGCCGCGCGCATCGCGGGCGCGCATGACTTCATCGTGGGGCTCGAGGGCAAGTACAAGTCCGAGGTCGGCGAGGGCGGCGGCAGGCTCTCGGTGGGCCAGAAACAGCTCATCAGCCTGGCACGCGCGGTGCTGGCCAACCCGGAGGTGCTGGTGATGGACGAGGCCACCAGCTCGGTCGACACCGTCACCGAGGCGCTCATCCAGCGCGGCATGGACCGGGTGATGGAGGGCCGAACGACGTTCGTCATCGCACACCGCCTTTCGACCATCAGGCGGGCCGATCGCATCCTGGTCATCGAGGACGGGCGCATCGTGGAGCAGGGCTCGCACGCCGAGCTGCTCCGCCTGGACGGCAAGTACCATCGCCTGTACACCCAGCAGTTCCGGCAGCAGCGCACCGCCGCGTACGCGCCGCCCGAGCTCGACTTCGTCAGCGCCTGAGGCGCCGGCGAGCGGGAGGCCGGATCTGTCCCGAATGCGCACACGAATACAGACGCGCAGCGCGCGGCCCTGGATAATGTCCACCATTGACGGGTGCAACCCTGCGCCCCGCGTTGCTCCGCGGGCGCAGTCCTTAACGGAGACGACAGCATGACGACCCAACACCTGACGGGCGCGGAAGAAGCCACCTGGGACCTGGCAGACCTCTATGCCGGCCCGGACGATCCGGCATTCGATGTCGACCTGGACGCCGCGGATGCGGAGGCTGATGCGCTGGACGCGGCCTACCGCGGCCGCGTCGCCGGCCTCTCCCCCGCGGAGCTCGCCGAGCTGCTCGGGAGCTACGAGGCGCTGCGCGAGCGAGCGGCCAAGGCGGGCACCTACGCCACGCTCTATTGGACCCAGAACACCGAGGATCCCGCGCGCGGCGCCCTGCTCCAGCGCGCGACCGAGCGCGACTCGCGGCTGGGCCAGAAGCTGATCTGGTTCGAGCTGGAGCTCGCGCACGCGGCCGACGACGTGGCCGCCGGCTGGATGGCCGCACGGGAGCTGGCGCGCTACCGGCACTGGCTCGAGGTCGTGCGCCTCTATCGGCCCTACCTGCTCACCGAGCCGGAGGAGAAGATCCTGGCCGAGAAGTCCGTCACCGGGCGCAGCGCCTGGGAGCGCTTCTTCGACGAGCTCCACTCGGCCGCGCGCTACGAGTTCGACGGCGAGCAGATGAGCCGCGACCAGATCCTGAGCCGGCTCTACGACGCGGACCGCGACGTGCGCCGCCGCGCGGCCGCGAACTTCACGGAGGGCCTGAAGGGGCTCAGGCGCAGCACGACCTACGTCTTCAACACCATCCTGGCAGACAAGGCGTCGGACGACCGCCTGCGCGCCTACCCGACCTGGATCACCGGCCGCAACCTGGGGAACCAGGTCGACGACGCGACGGTGCAGGCCCTGGTCGACGCGGTGACATCGCGCTACGACATCGTGGCCCGCTATTACCGGCTCAAGGCGCGGCTGCTGGGGCTCCCCGAGCTATACGACTACGATCGCTACGCGCCGCTGCCCGCGGCCGATCGCGACTTCAACTGGGACCAGGCGAAGGAGATCGTCCTCTCCGCCTATGGGGCGTTCCATCCCAGGCTGGCCGAGATCGCGGGCTGGTTCTTCGACCGGCGCTGGATCGATGCGCCGCCCCGGCCGGGCAAGTACGGCGGTGCGTTCAGCCACGGCGCGGTGCCGTCGGTCCATCCCTACATCCTGCTGAACTACGACGCGAAGCCGCGCGACGTGATGACCCTCGCGCACGAGCTGGGGCACGGCGTGCACCAGACGCTCTCCGGCGTGCAGGGGCTGCTGCAGGCCGACACGCCCTTGACCACCGCGGAGACCGCGTCCGTCTTCGGCGAGATGCTGGTGTTCCGATCCATGATGGCCGGCGAGCCAGACGCCGCGGTGCGGCTCGGCATGCTGACGCAGAAGATCGAGGACTCCTTCGCGACCGCCTTCCGGCAGATCAGCATGAACCGCTTCGAGCACGCCATCCACACGGCCCGCCGCGAGGAGGGAGAGCTGACCTCCGAGCGCCTGGGCGAGCTCTGGCTGCAGTCGCAGCGCGCCATGTTCGGCGACAGCGTGACCCTGACGGACGACTACGGCCTGTGGTGGAGCTACATCCCCCACTTCATCGGCACGCCGGGCTACGTCTATGCGTATGCGTTCGGCGAGCTGCTCGTCCTGGCCCTGTACGCACGGTACCAGGAGGTTGGGCCCGGGTTCGCCGACGCGTACATCGGGATGCTGTCCAAGGGGGGATCCGATTGGCCGCACGCGATCGTGGAGCCCCTGGGCGTAGACCTGAAAGACCCCGCCTTCTGGCACGGCGGTCTGAACATACTGGAAGAGATGGTCGCGGACGCCGAACGACTGGCCGGCGCGATCGCCAACTAGCAGAGGAGATGGTTTCATGAAGGATCAACAGCACAAGATTGTGGATGGCATGGTGGTGACGATTGACTTCACCCTCACCCTGGACGATGGCCAGGTCGCCGACACGACGCAGGACGACATGCCGCTGCGCTACCTCGTGGGCAGCGGCCAGCTGCTCCCGGGCCTGGAAGACGCGCTGATGGGCCTGAACGTCGGTGATGAACGCGATATCACCCTCGAACCCGCCGACGCATACGGCGAGTGGGACGAGGAAGCGCTGGAGGAGATCGAGCGGAGCGAGTTCCCCGAGGACATGGAGCTCGAGGAAGGGCTGCCGATCGAGATCACCGACACGGAGGGTGAGACCTACGAGGCCAGCGTGCACGAGTTGCGAGACGACATCGTCGTGCTGGACTACAATCACCCGCTCGCGGGCGAGACGCTGCAGTTCCACGTCAAGATCCTCGACATCCGCCCGGCCACGAAGGCCGAGCTGGATCACGGGCACGCGCACGGCGGCGGCGAACACCATCATTGATGTTCCGCGTGGCCCGGTGGCCGGCTATACGAACCGGTTCCCATGGTCCGCCAGTGAAAGCCTTGCGGCGGGCCGGTGGGAATCGGTTCGCCGCGCGGCAGCCATGACGCACCATCAACCCACCACGATCAGAACCGAGGCCCATGAAAAATAGCGGATCGCTCATCGCACTCTCGTCATACATCCTCTGGGGCGTGTTGCCGGTCTATTGGAAGGGACTGGACCAGGTGCCTGCCACGGAGATCCTGGCCCATCGCATGGCCTGGTCGCTGGTCTTCCTCGCAGGCGTGCTGCTGCTCACGAGGCGCACCGGCTGGCTGGCGGACGTGGTGGCGAGGCCGCGCGCCTACGGCCGTTTCGTCGTCACCGCCCTGATCCTGGCGGTCAACAACGGCGTCTTCCTGTGGGCCAACAACAGCGGACACCTGGTGGAGGCGAGCCTCGGCTACTTCATCAACCCGCTGGTGAACGTGCTGCTGGGCATGCTTTTCCTGCGCGAGCGGCTGCGGCCCTGGCAGACCGCGGCCGTCCTGATTGCCCTCGCCGGCGTCCTGTATCTGACGCTGAACTACGGGCGCCTGCCGTGGGTCGCCCTGACGCTGGCCCTGACGTTCGGCGTCTACGGGCTGCTGCGCAAGACCGCCACCCTGGGCTCGATCGAGGGTCTGACGCTGGAGATGATGCTGCTGTTCGTCCCGAGCGTGGCGCTGATGCTCGTCCTGGCAGGCCAGGGAACCGGCTCCTTCGGCCGGTCGGACGCCGGTACGACGCTCCTCCTGATCGGCGCGGGCGCGGTGACCGCCATCCCGATGCTGCTCTTCACCATCGGCGCGCGCCGCGTCACGATGACCACGCTGGGCATCCTGCAGTACGTCGCGCCGACGCTCCAGTTCCTGATCGGGGTGTACATATTCAAGGAGGGTTTCGACCCATCGCGCCTGGTCGGGTTCGTGCTGATCTGGATCGCGTTGGCCATCTACTGGATCGAGGGATTTGCCGCGTACCGGCGCCGGGCCGCGTTGGCCGCGCACGCCTGATCTGATCGCGCGGGCTGCACGGGAAGGTCAGACGGTGACAAAAGTCATAGGGCCTGCACGCGAAACCTGGTAATCTGGGCTTGCCTTCTGGAGCATCGGAGGCAAGCCGGAGAAGCAAAGCCATGCAGAGAATCGAACTGACGAACCAACATCCCAGGATGCGCCGCGAGGCCCGAACCATCGAGGCCATGGTCCTCATCTACTGCCACGACAAGCACGGCACGCGGGGCGAGACGCTGTGCCCCTCATGCCAGGCGCTGGCCGACTATGCCGGCCTCCGGCTCGAGAAGTGCCCCTACCAGGAGGGCAAGACGACGTGCGTGAACTGCCCGACGCACTGCTACAAGCCCGCCATGCGGGAAGAGGTGCGCCAGGTCATGCGCTATGCAGGCCCCCGCATGATGCTCAGGCACCCTTACCTCGCGCTCATGCACCTGCTTGTGGACGGCCGGCGCAAGGCGCCCGAACGCGCTCGCGGCGCTCGCCCCAAGCGCCAGCCCGAGACGGAATAGAGGCCAGGACTACCAGGAACGCCAAACCAGGTCCTCCAAGATGCCCGGAACTACAGGCATCCTGAGCGGAGGCCCGCAGGGCCGTAGTCGAAGGACGCCTGCACCCCTGCCCCCCCCATTCCCGCCCCCCGCGCAACTCGTGCTATCATGCCCCCATGTCGTTCGTCCACCTTGAGGTCCACTCGCACCTGAGCCTGCTGCGCGCCACCCCATCGATCGACCAGCTCGTGGAACGCGCCGCAGGGGACGGCATGGCGCGGCTGGCGCTCACCGACACCAACGCCCTGTACGGCGCGGTCGCGTTCGCCCGCGCGTGCCGCGCACGCAACATCCACCCGATCATCGGCATGACGGTCACCCTGCAGCGACCGGACGGCCTCGCGCTCGCGGGCCAGCCGGAGGACGCTGCGCCGGGCCACCTGGTGCTGCTGGCGCGCAACCGCGCGGGCTACGCCTCCCTGTGCCGCCTGGCCACGCTCATCCAGGGCCATCCCGACCGCGAGGAGGTTGCTGCCCGCGGCTTGGCCTGGGCCGACATCGCGGCGCACCGCGAGGGCCTGATCTGCCTGAGCGGCGGCCGCATGGGCTGGGTCGACCGGTTCCTGGCCGCGGGCGATGGGGCGGCCGCGCTCGCCTTCGCCGGGCGGCTGGCCGGTACGTTCGACGACCATGCCTGCCTCGCGCTCGAGTCGGACGGGCCGGAGGACGCGGCACGCCTCGCGCAGATCGCAGACATCGGCCGCCGGCTGGGCATGCCCCTCGTCGCGGTCCAGCCGGTCTACTGCCTCGCGCCGGAGGACGCCGCGCTCCTCCCCCTGCTCGCCGCCATCCGGGCCAACCGGCCGCTCGACCTGGCGGAGGGCGATGACGAGCCCTCCGATGACGACGGTGCGGACGGCTGGGACGAACGGGGCGAAGGCGATGCACCGGCAGTTGCGCGGGCAGCGCCGGGCGGGCAGACGGGCGCCCACACTACGGTCCAGGCGGGCGGTGGGGTGGATTGCGACGGCCACTGGCTCGCGCCCGCGGAGATCGCAACGCGCTTCGCGGCCTATCCTGACGCGGTCGCAGCGGCCGCGGCCGTGGCGGAGCGGTGCGGCGAGGTGCTGCCGGACGGACGGCCGATCTGGCCGTCGCTCGCGCTGCCCCCCGGCGAGACGCCCGAGACCGCGCTGCGCAAGGCGGCCACCGAGGGCATGGCCCGGCGCTACACCGGCCCCCAGCCCCTCCCCCTCGCCCGCCTCGAGAAGGAGCTGCTCGCCATCGACACGCGTGGCTTCGCCCCGCTCTTCCTGGTGGTGGCCGGCATCGTGCGTCACGCGCGGGAGCAGGAGATTCCCGTCAGCACGCGCGGCAGCGTGGCCAATTCGCTCGTCGCGTACTGCACCGGCATCACGACGGTCGACCCCATCGAGCACGACCTCCTCTTCGAGCGCTTTCTCAGCCCCGCACGCGCGGACCTGCCCGACCTGGACCTGGACTTCTGCAGCGAGCGCCGGGACGAGGTGCTGCGCTACGTGCGCGACCATTACGGCGCGGATCACGTGGCCCTCGTGTGCACGATCAGCACCCTGCGGCCGCAGTCAGCCGCGCGGGAGGTCGCCAAGGCGTACGGGCTCGACGAGCGGGAGGCCGGCCGGCTCGCCGCGCTCATGCCCGGCCGGTGGCACCCTGACCCACGGCGCCGGGACGACCGCACGATCGAGGACGTCCTGCCCCTCATCGACGACCCCCGCTCGCGGGAGGTCGCACAGCTCGCGTGGCGCCTGGTCGGCACGCCCGATCATCTCAGCGTCCATCCGGGCGGGGTGATCATCACGCCCGGCCCCCTGACGGACGTCGTCCCGCTCCAGTGGGCGCCGAAGGGCTTCCTGGTCACCCAGTACGAGCACGGCGACGTGGAGGCCATCGGCCTGCCCAAGCTCGACTTGCTGGGCATCCGCGCGCTGACCGTGCTGGCGGACGCGGTGGCGCTGGTGCGCCGCACCGCGGACCCCGCCTTCGACCTGGCGCGCATCCCGCTGGACGATGGGGCGACCGCGGACCTGATCTCCCGCGCGGAGACCATCGGCGTGTTCCAGTGCGAGTCGGAGGGCGCGCAGCGCACCCTGTGGAAGCTGAAGGCGAGGTCGATCCGCGACCTGGCGATCGCCAACGCGTTCTTCAAGCCCGGTCCCGCCAGGGGCGGCATGGCGGATGCGTTCGTGCGGCGGCACCGCGGCGAGGCGCCGGTCACGTACAGCCACATGGCGCTCAAGCCCATCCTGGGGCCGACCAAGGGCGTGCTCATCTTCCAGGAGCAGGTGCTGCGGCTCGCGACCGAGGTGGCCGGCCTGAGCTGGGAGCAGGCCGACCGCCTGCGCCGCGGCATGAGCCACTTCCGCCGCGAGGAGATGATCTCTCTCCAGGAGGCCTTCATCGCGGGCTGCTGCCGGCCCGCGCCGGAGGGCACGGGCATGGCGCGGGCCCAGGCGCAGCGGCTCTGGGACCAGATCGTGCCGTTCTCCGGCTACGGCTTCAACCAGGGACACGCCACGGCCTATGCCGCCGTCAGCTACCGCTGCGCGTACATCAAGGCGCACTACCCCGCGCAGTACCTGGCCGCGCGCCTCGCCAGTTCAGGTGGGTTCTACCACCCCGCCATCTACATGGCAGAGGCGCTCCGCATGGGCTTCGGGGTCCGGCCGCCGCACGTGAACCACAGCGGCCTCCGCTTCACGCTGGTCTCCGGTCCGCCAGACACATTTGACCTGTACATGGGGCTGGGCCAGGTGCGCGACCTGCGGCGCAGCGCGGCCGAGGCGATCGTGGCCGCGCGCCGTGACGGCCCGTTCGGGGGCCTGCGCGACCTGCGCCAGCGCGTCGACCTGCAGCCGAAGGAGCTGGACCACCTGGTCCGCTGCGGCGCGCTCGACGGGCTTGGCAGCCGCCGCGCCCTGCTGCAGGAGGCCGGCACGCTCCGGCGCCGGGGCGACATCGACCAGCTCGCCTTCGCGTTCGAGGAAGTGGACGAGGTGCCGCCCGAGCCGCTGTCGCAGCGCTGGGCGTGGGAGCAGGAGCTGCTCGGCCTGCCCGTGAGCGCGCTGGGCGATCCGCTCGCACTGGTGCGCGATCGGCTGCCGCCGCACACCTCCCTCGCGGACGCGATGGGCAGCACGGGCCGGAGCCTCATCGTGCCCGGCGTTCGCCTGTCCGGCTGGACCGGTGGGCCGGGCTTCTTTCTTGGCGACGGCAAGTGCCTGGCGTTTGTCCACACCCCGCGCGGGAGCAAGAATCCGCCCCCCTTCCAGCCGCTGCTCGTGCACGGCTGGTGGCGCCTGGACGAATGGGGCTGGGGGTGTCTCCATGCAACGAAGGTCGAGATGCTTGACACGGCCTGAAGCCCTGGCTATAGCCGTAGGGGCGAGGTCTCCTCGCCCACTTCCGGGCGGGGTGAGGGCAGGCCGCAGGCCAGGCGCCCCCGCCCCTGCACACGTGTTCTCATCGTACGATTGGTCTGAACTGATAAGGAGGTCCAACCATGCAGGTCACACTGGTCCACGTGCACGTCAAGGCGGAGTGCATCGAGGCGTTCAAGGCAGCGATCCTGGACAACGCGTCCAACAGCGTGCAGGAGCCGGGCGTGGCCCGGTTCGACGTCGTGCAGTCGGTCGACGACCCGGCGCGCTTCATCCTGATCGAGGCGTATCGGACCGCGTCCGCGCCCGCCGAACACCGGCTGACCGCGCACTACCTTCGGTGGCGCGACGCCGTCGCGGACATGATGGCCGAGCCGCGCACCGCGGTGCACTACGAGAGCGTCTTCCTGCCCGAGTAAAGGAGCACCGCATGCGCTTCGAGTTCGCCACCGCCCAACGGATCCTCTTCGGCCCGGGAACGCTCGACGAGGCCGGCCCCGCGGCCGCGGCCTTCGGCCGCCGCGCGCTGGTCGCGACCGGCGCGGACCCGGCGCGCGCCCAGCCACTGCTGGACCGCCTGGCCGCGAGGGGCATCGAAGCGACGACCTTCAGCGTCTCCGGCGAGCCCACGACGGACCTGGTCGCGGAGGGCGCACGACTCGCCACGCAGGCCGGCGTCGACGTGGTCGTTGCCATCGGCGGCGGCAGCGTGCTCGATGCGGCGAAGGCGATTGCAGCCCTGGCGACCAACGGCGGCGAGCCGCTGGACTACCTGGAGGTGGTGGGCGCGGGCCGCGCGCTCTCCGTGCCCGCGCTGCCCGTCATCGCCATCCCCACCACCGCGGGCACGGGCTCGGAGGTCACGCGCAACGCGGTGCTCCTCTCGCCGCAGCATGCGGTCAAGGCCAGCCTGCGCAGTCCCACCATGCTGCCCCGCGTTGCCATTGTCGATCCCCTCCTGACGGTGTCCGTGCCGCGCGCGGTGACGGCCAGCACGGGCCTCGATGCGCTGACGCAGCTCATCGAGCCGCTCACCTCCGCCCGGGCCAACCCGATGACGGACGCGCTGTGCCTGGAAGGGATCGGGCGGGTGGCCCGCTCGCTGCGCCGTGCGTATTCGGACGGCAGCGATGTTGCCGCACGCGAGGACATGGCGCTGGCCAGCCTCTTCGGCGGCCTGGCGCTCGCCAACGCCGGATTGGGGGTCGCGCACGGCTTCGCGGGCCCCATCGGCGGCGCCTTCGGCGCGCCGCACGGCGCGGTCTGCGCCGCGCTCCTCCCCCACGTCATGACGGCCAACCGCGCCGCGCTTGCGGCACGGCAGCCGGACAGCCCGGTCCTCCGCCGTTACGATGAGATCGCGCGCCGCCTGACCGGCAGCGACGCGGCCCTGGCCGCCGACGGCGTGCGGTGGATCAGGGATCTGATCCGCGATCTCGACGTCCCACCCCTCCGTGCGTTCGGCGTGACCCCGGACCACGTGCAAGACCTGGTGGACAAGACCGCAGTCGCGTCGAGCACGAAGGCCAATCCCATCGCCCTGACCCGCGACGAGCTGACGGCGATCCTCACCGCCGCGCTCTAGCCTCCGCCGTCCGCCCCGATCCAGGCCTGACGCCGTCTCAACGCGCCCCTGCCCCGGCGACATCTCCGGCCGCGCGCGCTCTTCCAACAATAAAGCAACAATATTGAAACTTTTCTCGGCCCAGCGGCGTCTTACCGGTATGCGGGCAAGTGAGACTGTATCGATAGAACCCTGTATTGACCTGAGGAAGACTGTGTGGCCCGCACGGAAGGATGAGTGAGATGAATCAAACGACATTGCGAACACTTGCGAATCAGGGCGGGCTGCGCATCGCGCTGGCCGTTCTCCTGATCATGGTCGGCCTGGCGCCGATCGGCGCGCCGATCCTGTCCGATTCGGCCTGGCGCAGTGAGCCGGCCCCGGCCGTGGTTGCATCGCCCGCGCCTGCGGCTCAGGCGATGCACTATCGCATGGAGACGGACGAGCAGCCCCTGACGCACATCGAGCGCAGCACGGACGACGGCCGCACCTGGCAGCCGGTTGCGGGCGTGCCTGGCGAGATCCTGGAACTCAGTGCCGTTCGGGGCAATGAGTCAACGGTCTACGCGCGCACCGCATCCTACGTCTGGGTGAGCCGCGACGGCGCCGCCACCTGGGAGCAGGCCGGGGCTCTGCCGAGCCGGCCGATGTCCATGGCGGTCACGAGCGCGGACGGCGGTGCGATCTTCGCGGGCACGGAGTCCGCGGGCCTCTTCGTGAGCCGCGACGCGGGCGCCACATGGCAGCCCGTTGAGGACGCCGCCCTGACGCTTGCCGGGGTTGCGCCGGTCGCGGTCACCGCGCTCAACGTTCATCCTAATGACGATAGTATCGTCTATGCGGCCACTGCCGTGTGGGTCGGAACATCCTCGGCCCGTCTGACGCCCGTGGGCGCGTACATGAGCGTGGATGGCGGCCGATCCTTCCTCCAGGTGGCCGAGCTGCCGTTGAGCGGTGGCTCTGCAAGGGCGATCCGGCCGGTCGATGGCCGTCCGGCGGCCGTACAGGTGACCACCGGCGCCGGCGCCATGGAGCTGGGACTGGGGCTGACGCCCGAGTTGCTCGCGGGCCTGGAGAGCAGTGATGCGGTCCAGCGCGCGAGCACCGTGCGCGCGGTGGGTCTGCTGCGGGACAGCACGGCCGCGCCCTTGCTGCTCGGCCTCCTCGACGACGGGGATGGTCTGGTCGGCCTGCGCGTTGCCGAGGCCCTCGGCGGCCTGGGTGACCCGACGATCGCGCCGGACCTGATGGCGGCCCTGGCATCCAACCAGGCGGCGGTGCGCGAGCGCGCTGCCCACGCGTTGGGCCTGATGAAGCACGAGGCAGCTGTGAGCGACCTGGGCGTGCTGCTGCGCTCCGACGAGCCCGGTGTGGCATGCCGCGCGGCTGAGGCGCTGGCCAACATCGGCACCGAGGACGCCCTTGCCGCGCTGATCGTGCCGCTGGCCGATGCCGAGATGACCCCTGCGCGCCACGCCGCGATGATCGGGCTGGAACTGGCCGGGCCAGACGCGGCCGCGACGTTGACGGACGCGCTGGACGCCTCGAATGCGGTGGTGCGGGCGAACGCCGCCGAGATGCTGGGGTGGATCAAGGCCCCGGGCACGGAGGCAGCGCTCGCGTCCGCCATGCGCGATGGAGAGCCTGCCGTGCGCGTCCAGGCGGCCTGGGCCCTGGGTGAGATCGCCACGCCGGCCGCGCGGGATATCCTCGTGGAGGCAAGCATCAGCCCCGTGACCGATGCGGCGACGCAGCGTGTGGCGGCTGAGGCGGTCGAACGCAGCGCGGGCGCGACTGCTGTCGAGGAGAGCGCCGGCACGTACGGCCGTGACCTCCTCAGCCAGTTGAGCCGCGTGCCCGCGACGAGCTGGACCTTCTCGCTGCTGTCGCTCGCGCTGGCCATCGCCCTGCTGCTGATGAAGCCGGCACGGACCGCGCCGGTCCGCAACCGGTAGGGTAAGGCGCTGATCGATCGGAAAATCGGGAGGGCGGGGGCCGCGCGGCCCCCGCCCTCCCACACCGCCGGACGTGCGATGTCGCACCCGGCGGTTTCTTATATGGTTTCAACGCCACGGTCCTGTCAACCAGGCTTACGCGCCTTGGTTTCTTGATTCAGGCGATGGTCATGGCGGCCTGCTCGAGCGTCTGGCACCTCGCGTGGGCTCGCGTCCACGTCCAGTGTCGTTCGTTCCAACGTCCGGAGCACTTCCTCGTACTCGCTCTTCGAAATCTCGCCGCTGGCATAGCGCTGGCGAACCACCTGCAGCGCCGGGTCCGTTACCACAGCGGGGCCGTCATGCTCCTGCGCTTGAGCTGTCCACGCAGTCGGAAACAGGCGTGCCAGCAGCCACAACCCGGCGCCTAGCACGAGGGCCCAAAACAGGAACATTCCCACCATCATGCCCCAACCATGTCCATAGACATTCATCAGTGTCACCTCTCGGCCCCCAACTATACACATTGTACGAGTGCTGCGTAAAGGATTGTTGAAGCAAGTGTAACGTTTTTGTGACGCTTTGGTGACTGCCGGCCATCTGCTCGACCGGCAGTGGTGGCTTACCGGAGCTGCTGAGAGGCGTGTCAGTCCAGCGGCAGCCTGAACGTGAACGTGCTGCCCCGCCCGAGGCCGTCACTGGCAGCCCAAATCTGGCCGCCATGGGCTTCGACAAGGTGCCTGGAGATCGTGAGTCCGATGCCGCTGCCGCCGCCCGCGCGCGAGCGCGATTTGTCGACCCGGTAGAAGCGCTCGAAGACGTGGGGCAGATGCTCTGGTCCAATGCCGGCGCCCGTGTCGGACACCGACACCCGCGCGCTGTTGCCGTCGCGCCGCACACTCAGGATCACGCGGCCGCCGGGCGAGGTGTGCTGAAGGGCGTTGCCGAGCAGGTTGGTCAGCACCTGCAGGATGCGATTGAAATCGACCCTTACGAAGAGATCAGGGTCGGCAGGCGCGAGCTCGAGGCTGACCTGTTTGTCCTCGAATTGGCTCTGCAAGCGCTTCATGGCCACCATCAGCGGTTCCTGCAACGAGACCCGCTGGCGTTCCAGGGAGATCTGCCCCGCCTCGGCGCGGGACAGTTCCTCCAGGTCTCCCACGAGGCGCTGGAGCCGCATGGCCTCGCGCTCGATCCCCGCGTACGTCTCAGGTTCCGCGGGCAAGACGCCGTCGATTAACCCCTCCATGCTGGACCGGATGGTGGCGAGCGGCGTGCGCAGCTCGTGCGCCACGTCGCCGATCAGCTCCAGGCGACGGCGTTCCGTTTGGTCCAGGGTTTCTGCCATGAGGTTGAACGACCCTGCGAGCGCGCCGAGTTCATCAGCGCCCGGCACGGGCACCCGCTGCCCGTAGTCGCCGCCCGCGATGCGCTGGCTGGCTGCCGTCATGGCCCGGATCGGGGTCACGATCCGGCGCGCTGTGATGACGCTGATGAGGAGCGCAGCCAGGATGGCCGCGCCGGCCGCGAAGACGACGACCTCCATCACGCCGTCAGTAAACGCGCGATAGACGTCCGCGATCAGCGCGGGATCGTCCCCCAAGGTGCCGCCCATGGCAGTTCGCATGGCCTCCGCGTGCCTGCCCACCGAAGTTGGCGCCAGCAGCCAGGCGGTGCCGACCATCACCGCGCCGCCGACCAAGACGACGATCAGGTAGGAGAGAAACAGCCGCAAACCCAGGCGTTGCCGCAGGGTGGGCTGGGCGCTGTCGCCCTTCACGAGGAGACTCCTTCGAAGCGATAACCCACGCCGCGCACTGTGACCACCAATTGCGGGTGCTCCGGGTTGTCCTCGATCTTCTTCCGCAGCCGCCCCAGGTGCACGTCGACCACCCGGTCATCGCCGTAGTAGTCGTAGCCCCAAACCTGCTCGATCAATTGCTCGCGGCTCAGCACCCGGCCCTGGTGTTTGGCCAGAGCATACAGCAGGCTGAACTCGATTGCGGTCAAGTCGACGGCTGCGTCCCCCTTCCAGGCTCGATGAGCAGCCGGGTCGATGCGCAGGTCACCGAAGGTCAGCGTCGCAGCGGCGGTCTGCTCCGCCGCGCCCCGGCCCCGGCGCAGGATCGCCTTCACGCGGGCAACCAGCTCACGCGGACTGAACGGCTTCGTCAGATAGTCGTCTGCGCCGACGGTCAGGCCAATGACCTTATCCATCTCTTCCGTCCGCGCAGTCAACAGTAGCACATAGACCGCCGATTCCTGCCGCAGCTGCCGCAGAACCTCGAGGCCGTCGATGCCCGGCAGCATGATATCCAGCACGACAAGGTCCGGGCTGAAGGAGCGCGCCAGCCGCAGCGCCGAGGCGCCGTCCTGTGCCGTCTGGACCGCGTAGCCCTCGCGCTCCAGATAGGCCCGCACATTGCTGACGATGCCCGGCTCGTCGTCCACGACCAGGATTTTAGATTCGGTCATCACGGCTCGCTACTCCGATGCCGCTCAGGTTATACCGCACTTTCGAAACGCGCAAGCGGGGCCGCACCCAGTTTCAGGCCGCGCAGCAGCTGGGCATTGAGCGCCACGATGACCGTGCTCAGCGACATGAAGACCGCGCCGAGCGCTGGCGACAGGATGATGCCGATAGGCGCCAGGACACCGGCCGCGAGCGGGAGCGCAACCACGTTGTAGCCGGTCGCCCAGACGAGGTTCTGGATCATCTTGCGGTAGCTCGCGCGGCTCAGCTCGATCACTTTCACGGCGTCCAGCGGGTTGCTCTTGACCAGGATGATGCCGGCCGACTGCACCGCCACATCCGTGCCTGAGCCGATGGCAATGCCGACGTCCGCGCGGGTAAGGGCGGGCGCGTCGTTCACGCCGTCGCCGACCATCGCAACCTTGCGGCCCTGACGCTGCAACTCCAGCACCTTCCGATCCTTGTGTTCGGGCAGCACCTCCGCGAAGTACTGATCGATGCCGAGTTCATCGGACACTGACTTTGCGACGGCTTCCGCATCGCCGGTCAGCATGGCCACCTGCACGCCCATCTCGTGGAGCAACTGGACGGCAGCCTTGCTCTCGGGCCGGATCACGTCGGCGAGGGCGAACGCGGCGATCACCTGGTCGTCCGACAGCAGATACACGGTCGACTGACCTCGGCCGCTGGCGGTCGCCTCGAAGGCGCCGATTTCGGGCGGCACCTTCGCGTTGACCGACTCGAGCAGCCGCGGCCCGCCCACATACACGGTGCGCCCATCGGACCTGGCCTGCACGCCGCGGCCCTGCAGCGCCTCGAAACCTGTCACCCGGGGCAGCGCCAGTTTCTTCTCCCCGGCCGCGAAGCGAATGCCGCGCGCGATGGTGTGCTCGGAATCGCCTTCGATTGCAGCCGCCAGAGCGAGAGCCTGTTCCTCGGTCCAGTCCGGGACGACAGCCATCCCGACGACGCCGAACCGGCCCTCGGTCAGCGTGCCCGTCTTGTCGAAGATGATGGTGTCGATCTGGCGCGCGCGTTCCAGCGCGAGGCGGTCGCGTATGAGGATGCCGTTATTGGCGCCCTTCGCCGTAGTGATGGCCACGACGAGTGGGATCGCCAAGCCAAGTGCATGAGGACAGGCGATGACGAGAACCGTGGCGACGCGGGCAACGACCTCGACGTTGAAGCCGATGGCGATCGTCCAGGCGATCGCGGTGAGCAGGGCCACGCCGAGCGCGACGTAGAAGAGCCAGGCAGCAGCCTTGTCGGCCAGCACCTGCGTGCGCGACTTGCTGGTCTGGGCTTCGGCGACCAGCCGCATGATGCCGGCCAGCGCGGTTTGCTCCCCGGTCGCCGTCACCCGGACTCGCAGGCTTCCGTCACCGTTGATCGTACCCGCAATGACCTTCGCCCCCGGCGCTTTCCTGACCGGCCGAGACTCGCCCGTAATCATCGCTTCGTTGACGTCGGACTCGCCGCGCGCCACCTCGCCGTCGGCCGGCACGCTGGCCCCAGGTCGGACCAACAGCATGTCGCCGGTGCGCAGTTGGCTGACGGGCACTTCCTCGGTGACGCCGTCCGCACGTTCGCGCTCCGCGGTGTCTGGCATGAGCTTGGCGAGCGCGTCGAGCGCGCCCGAGGCCTGCCGCACGCTGCGCATTTCGAGCCAGTGACCGAGCAGCATGATGTCGATCAGGGTGACGAGCTCCCAGAAGAAGGTGTCGCCGTTCAGCAGAAACTGCGCGGCCAGGCTATACACGAACGCGACGGAAATGGCCAGCGAGATCAGGGTCATCATCCCCGGCTGGCGGTTGCGGAGCTCGGGGATGGCCATGCCGAGGAAGGGTAGGCCGCCGTAAAGGAAGATGCCGACGGAGAGCACGGGCACGATCCACGCACTGCCGGGGAAGGCGGGCATCGTGAAACCAAGCCACTTCTGGATCATCTCGCTGTAGAGCAGGACCGGGATGGAGAGGATGAGCGACACCCAGAAGCGCTGGCGGAACATCTCCTCGTGCCCGGCATGGTCCACGTGCGCGCCGTGCCCGGCGTGGTCATCGCCCATCTCGTGCTCTGCAGGCGCAGTGTGCTCGTCAGCCGGACCTGATTGGGCCATCATATGATGCGAGTGGTCCATCATGCTATGTTCGTCTCGAACACCCGATTCCAGTTTTTGATCGTCCGCCTTCGTTCCATCGCCCATCACAGCTCACTCCCCTCACTCGCCGGTACTCTGCAGTTGTTCGACTGCCTATCTAGACTGCCCCTTCCACCCGATAGTTCCGCATCATGCCCAGGTCTTCGTGTTCCAGGTTGTGGCAGTGGTAGATGAACAGCCCTGGATGCACGAACCTGACAAGGAGGCGCACCCGCTCGCCCGGCATGACCACAACCGTGTCCTTCCACCCTTCATCAACATAGCCCTCGCGCACCGACTCGAAGCCCGCCTTAAGCTCGGGTGCGAGCAGATCGCGCTGCGCGACCTGAAACTGGACGCCGTGGATGTGCATAGGATGCGCCATGCCCATCCGCTCCATCATCTCGTTGGGATTCTGCTCGTTGACGAATTCCCACGCCTCCAGGTCGCCGAGGCGGACGATCTCGTTCTCGGCGACCCCTTCCATCTCGAACACCCGCCCGTTCAGGCGCCACTGCATGTTGCGCATCGACATGCCGAATGAGCGGGGCTGCTGGCCATTGCTGGCGTCTTCGAGCCGGTAGCGTTCGACCGAGGATAGCTGCGCTGGCAGTTTCAGCGTTTCCTGCTCGGCGCGCTCGATGCGAACGGTCAGGACCGGGAACAGGGCGCCGTTGAGCGGCGCCATGCCGTTGAGCGGCGCCATGCCGTTGAGCGGCGCCATGCCGTTGGGCGGCGCGGCGGCGGCCGCGCCAGGGGTCTGGGTTGATAAGGCCTGAGGCGCGCCATGCTCCATGCCATGCATGCCGCCCATCCCCCCCATGCCTTGCATGGACCCCATGCCGTGCATGGACCCCATGCCCCCGCCGGCTAATGTGTCGCCCTCCGCGCCCAGGAACTCCCGGCTCATCAGCATGATCTCGTCGCCCACCTTACGGCCCGAGAAATCCGCCCAGAGCTCGACGCGCTCGCCCGGTCCCAGCGTCACGTACGGTTTCCGTACGGGCACCTCGAGCAGCCCACCGTCCGTAGCGATGACGGTCAGCGGGGTCTCGTCGCCCCAGGCCAGCTTGTAGATGCGCGAGTTGGAGCCGTTGAGCACACGCAGGCGATAGGCACGCGTCGCGAGGGAGAAGACGGCGTCCGGCTGCCCATTCACCAGGATTCGCTCGCCGAGGAAGCCCATCATGCGATCCATTAACATGCCGCCCATCATGCCCCCCATCCCGCCCATGGCCCCACCGCCGTTCAGGTAAACCAGTTGATTGTCGGCGTCGAACGTGCGGTCCTGGATGACCACAGGCAGGTCTTGCGCACCAGACGGCAAGGCGGCCGCCGCCTCTTCCTCGTCGGAGACAATCATCAGGCCGGCCAGCCCGCGATACGCCTGGCCGCCCGTGAGGCCGTGCGGATGGGGATGGAACCAATAGGTGCCGGCCCGGTTTTGCACCTCGTACTCGTACGTGTAGGTCTGTCCCGGGTCGATCGCGGTCCGCGGATGGCCGTCCATCAGATCCGGCACCATCATGCCGTGCCAGTGTACGATACTCTGCTCGGGCAGTTGGTTGCGGAAGTGCACCCGGATCTTCTGACCCTTGCGCATGCGCAAGATCGGCCCCAGGTAGCTGCCCTCAACCGCCTGCACCGCTGCGGGATCACCCTGCAGCACTTCCGCCTGATAGCGCCAGACCTTCGTCGGCCGGCCTGGCAGCACGTTGGCCTCTCCCTGCAGGGCGGTCAGTGCAAGCTCAAGGTCGACTGCCGGCACTGTGCCAGCAGAAGTCGACACCCCACCGGCTTGGGTCGGGATCATGGTGGCGGCGCCCGTTTGTGCGGCTCCCTTCGTCGCGACCGGTAACGGCGTTTGCGGTGCAACAGGCGCGCACGCCGCGACCAGGGTCGCGCTGGCGGCGCCCGTCACCCACAAGAACTGCCTTCTCGATAGTTTTCTCACGTCTGCCTCTCAAACAGTAGTTGACCGATTCAACGGCGGCAGGACGCGGGTTCCTGCACTCCGAAACGTGACAAGCACTCTATCGGGAGTTCGTAACGGGACTGTGACGTCTATGCAACAATTGTGTGAAGACTGGGAGGAGGCAGGGGGCCTACACCCTTGCCTTGTGCATCGACAAAAAGGCCCAGCCGTGGAGGCTGGGCCCTTTTGCGCGGATCGGGGAGACCGTTCAGGACTTCTTCTTGCTGAAGAGCCGCGCCTGCAGCTCCCGAAGCGCCTCTTCATCGCCAGTCACGATCAGCCGCGCCTGCTCGATCCAGTCCTCGAAGTTGAGGCGCTGCCACGACTGCGGCTGGATGATCTCTGCCAGCCGCCCGGGATCGGCTTCGGCCAGCGCCGCAAACGTCGGGATGCCCCCCGCCTGCAGCCGCCGGTTGTACACGGGGCCGATGCCTTCGATGCGGGTGAGGTCGTCCACGAGCGCTGCGGCCGTGGGCGCCAGCGCCTCGACGGCCTCTTCCGGCAGCCTGGACGATACGTCGGGCAGATCGGCCACTGCATCCGGCAGCTCGACGGCAGCCTCGGGCAGCCTGACCGCTACATCGGGCAGCTCGGCCGCGACCTCGTGGACCTCTGCCTCCACCGCGTCAGGCACTTCGGCAGCGATCTCGTGGACCTCCGCCGCGACCTCGTGGACCTCTGCGACCGGCGCAACAACCTCTACGGGCACGGCGGCCACGCGCTCCGAGACCGCGCGCCAATCCACCGGTTCGACTGCCGCCTCTACGGGCGCCTCGTCAGGTGCCTCAGAGGACGGACGGGGCCGGCGGCGATAGAACAGCTCGATCCCCCAGCCGAAGAGCAGACCCAGGATGACACCAACAACCAGAGAAAGCCAGGTAGACATAGACGGTCCTTTCTTCGTACAAAATCGATGAATTGTCATGCAGGAATTATATCACAGATCAGGACGCGCTGCCCTCTTTAAGCGCCTCGATCGCGGCCTCCACCATCGGGTGGTAGCGGACCCAGCGGAACGCCTCTGCGTAGTCCAGCCCCGCCTTCCGGCCGATGGCCTCGTCCTGTTCGCGCAGCCCCCAGGCCAGCAGCGCGGCCGGGCTGGCCGCCACATCGCCGAACAGGGTCGTCACATCGAACCCGGCCATGGCCACCTGGCGCAGGATGCCTTCGACCCTGAAGACCACCTGCGAGCGATGCTCCGCCACTGCCGCAAGCTTGCGGTCGATCGTCGTCGTGGTGTCGATGATCCGGTTCGCGCCAGGCAGCACCTTGCCGTAGAAGTACCGCTCCCGCACGAGGTGCGGCGCCAGCCCCTCGGCGCGATGCTCGGGGTGGACCAGCGGAAGGTGCGCGAAGTTGGCCGCTTCGATCGCGGCCCAGGCCACCGCGCGATGGTCGGGATGTGGCTCGTACAGTGCGTACGGATCCGGCGCGAAGAGGATGTCGGGGCGCACGCTCCGAATGATGCGGACGAACCGCTCGCGCAGCACGCCCGTAGGGAGCGTGTCCAGCGCCATGTCGGGGTATGCAAGCAACAGGGGAGGTCGGGCGCCGAGCACCGCCGCGGCCCTGCGCATCTCCTCGGCGCGCACCTCGGCCAACTCCTCGCTCTCCTCCATGAACGAGCCTCTGCGGCCATCCGTGACGACGACGATGTGCACCGCCGCGCCACCGTCCGCGAGCTTCGCCAGCGCACCGCCGCAGTGCATCTCTGCGTCGTCCCCATGTGGTGCAAATGCCAGGACAGTCTCGTTCATCGAGGCCCCCTCAACGCCGGTTCGTTTGGGATAGGATACGGCCTGCGCCCCCTGGTGTCAACAATGATCGCGGCGCTTTGCACTTGGTGCCTGCTTGCGGTACAGTACCATTCGTCCCACACTGGTCTCAGGAGATCGCATGAAGCAACCCGCCAACACCTCCGAGAAAGTGCCCTTCATCACCAAGCTGGCCTTCGGGTCGGGCGACGTCGGTCCTGCGGTCGCCACCGGCATCATGTCATTTTTTCTGCTCTACTTCTTCACGGACGTGGCTCGCCTCAGCCCGGCAACCGCGGGCATCATCCTGCTGATCAACAAGCTGTGGGACGCGGTGAACGACCCGCTGATCGGGATGCTCTCCGACCGCATCCATACCCGCTGGGGGCGCCGCCGGCCCTGGTTCCTCTTCGGAGCGATCCCGTTCGGCGTCACCTTCTTCCTCCTCTTCCAGGTGCCCAACCTGGGCGCCAGCGGCAAGTTCTGGTACTACCTCATCGTCTCCCTGGCGCTCGACATCGCGTTCACCGTCGTCAACGTGCCGTACACCGCCCTGACGGCCGAGCTCAGCCGCGACTACGACGAGCGCACCAGCCTGAACTCGTACCGGTTCGCCTTCTCCATCGGGTCAGGCCTGCTCGCCGCCTTCTTCCACCCGATCATCGTCAACGCGATCAAGCCAACCGGGGGCGAGCAGATGGGCTACGCGGTGTCCGCAGCCATCTGGGCGGTCGTCGCCACCATTCCCTTCTTCTTCGCGTTCTGGGGCACCTACGAGCGGCACACGCCCGACGAAGAGGCGCCCATGCCCTTCCGCGACGCCCTCAGGGCCACGTTCAGCAATCGCGCCTTCCGTTATGTCACCGGCATCTACCTGCTCTCCTGGCTGGTCGTGCAGACGGTCTCCACGCTCGTGATCTACTACCTGACCTACTGGCTGCGCCGGTCCGAGCTGGTGCCCTTCGTACTGCTCGGCGTGCAGGGCAGCTCGCTGATCTTCCTCTTCGTGTGGACCGCCGTCAGCCGGCGCATCGGCAAGAAGGGCGTCTACTACTACGGCATGGTCTGGTGGATCGTCGTGTCGTTCCTGCTCTTCATCGTCCAGCCTTCGTGGCCGCCGTACGTGATCATCATCCTCGGCGTGCTCGCCGGCGTCGGGGTCGCGACCGCATACCTGGTGCCGTGGGCCATGCTGCCCGACGTGATCGAGCTGGATGAGCTGAAGACGGGACGGCGCCGCGAGGGCGCATTCTACGGCTTCTTCGTGCTCCTGCAGAAGCTCGGCCTGGCGTTGGGCCTCTTCCTGGTCAGCCAGGGGCTCGCCATCTCGGGCTACATCACCCCGCCCGTGGGATCCACCGTGCCCATCGTCCAGCCGGACAGCGCGCTGCTGGCCATCCGCCTCATGATCGGGCCGATTCCGGCGCTCGTCCTGGCGGCAGGCATCCTGCTCGTCCACCGCTTCCCGATCACCAGGCAGGATCACGAGGCAACGCTCGCCGAGCTGGCGCAGCGCCGGGCGCAGGCGGAGCTGGCCCCGTGAGGCGCCATGCGTAGGCGTCCCGCCCTGCTGCTGACCCTGCTGGGAGGCTTGCTCCTGCGCGTGGTCCGCCTGGGCGCGGACAGCCTCTGGTATGACGAGACCGTCAGCGTCTACCTGGCCGGCAGTCCGATTGGCGAGCTGCTGCGCCACACCGCGGGCGACATCCACCCGCCGGGCTACTACGTCCTGCTCCGCGGATGGCTCCTGGCGACCGGCTACGGCGACGGACAGGCCGGCACGGGGGGCCACGGCCTGGAGTTCATGGCCGCGTTCTTCTCCCTCTTCTTCGGCGTGCTGCTGATCGCGCTGGTCTACGCCGCCGCACGCCGGCTCGCGGGGCGCAAGGTCGCGCTGGTCGCGGCCGCGCTGGTCGCGTTGAGCCCGTTCAACATCTGGTACAGCCAGGAAGTGCGCATGTACGCCCTGGCCGCGGCCATCGGCGTGATCGCGCTCTGGGCGCTCGCGGACGCCACGACGCGCGGCGGTCGCCGGGCCTGGTCCGTGTACGCGCTCGCGGCCGCGGCCGGCATGTTTACCGTCTACTACTTCGCCTTTCTCCTGATCCCTGCGGTCGTCTGCGCGTTCGCCTACACGCTGAGCCGCCGACGCCCCATCGCGCCGCTGCTCCTGGCGAACCTCGCCGCGCTGGTGCTCTATGCACCGTGGCTGCCCATCGCGTGGCGCCAGGCGACCGGCCCGCCCGTCCCCCCCTGGCGCACCGCACCAAACCTGTGGCACGCGCTGGGGGAAAGCTGGACCGCCCTCTCCCTGGGCCAGTCCGCACCGGGGTGGCTGTGGCCGGTCCTCGTGGTAACCGCGCTGCTGGCCCTGATGGGCCTGGTGACGCTGGCCCGCCGCACCCCGTCGCCCGGCGATCGGGTGACCGGGCCCTGGATCGCTGCCGGGTTGGCCGCAGGGGCGTTCGGGCCCCTGGTGCTGATCCTCGCCCTGTCGCCGGTCACTCCGCTCTATCACGTCCGGTACCTGTTCACCTACAGCCCGCCGCTGTACGTCCTCCTGGCGGCCGGCCTGGCCGCAGTCGGGCGGCGTTGGCGCCCGCTCGCGGTCGTGATCGCCCTCGTCTGGGTGCTGGCGGCCGGGGTGACCCTGCGCGCCTTCTGGGGCAACGCAACCTACGCGGCCGACGATCACCGGGGGGCGGTCGCCGATCTGAGGGCGGCCTGGCGGCCGGGCGACGTCGTCCTGGTGAATGCCGGCTGGGCCTACACCGCGCTGACCACCTATTGGGACGGCGACATCGCGGGGCGCTACCGGGTCACCGGCGCGCTGCCCGAACCGCGCAGCGACGACGGCCTCGTGATGGTCACGACGGGGCACGTCGACGGCGACCCCGGGCTGGGCTGGGGCGACCCCCGCTCTGACTTCTTTGCGACGCCCTCGACGCTCGCGCGGCAACAGGTGGCAGACCTCTTCGCGCGATTCCCGCGGGTGTGGCATTATCGCATCTACGACACGGTGAACGATCCACAGGGGCTCGTGCGCGGCCTGCTGTCGCAGGGCGGGCGGCTCGTCGAAGATCGGGTCTACGGGGGCGAGGCGTTCCTGCGGCTGGAGGCGTATGCCAGCCCGGACGTGATGTGGCCGCAGGGCCTTCCCCGCGCGGCATCCGGCGACCTGCAGCTGGCGTGGCGACCCGTCGCGGCCGAGGTGGAGGCAGGGGACTCGGTCTACGCTGAGGTGTGGTGGCGTGCCGAGGCGCCGCTCACCACGCTGCTGGCCACGTCGCTGCGGCTGGTCGGCCCCGGTGGCCGCACCTGGGCCCAGCCTCCCGACGCCAGTCCCTTCCAGCCCATGCACACGTCCGTCGAGTGGCAGCCCGGCGCGGTGCAGCGCCAGGCGCTGGCACTGCGCATCCCCCTGGGCGTCGTGCCGGGGCAGTACGACCTGGTGCTCCTGCCCTACGAGTCGGGCAGCGGCCGGCCGCTGGCGCTCACGGCCGCCGAGGGCGGCGCAACACTTGCCGAGGGTGGCGGCCTGTCCCTCGGCCAAGTGACCGTCCGCCGGCCGGACCCCGCGCCGCCACAGCAACGGGCGTTGGCCCGGTTCGGCCCGCTCGCGCTGGTTGCGGCGGAAAGCGCAGCGGTAACGCTGTCGCCCGGCGACACACTGACGGCTGAACTGGTGTGGCAGGCGCAGGAGGCGCCCGAGGACGCGTACGTGGTCGTGGTGCAGCTGGTCGACGCGGCGGGCCAGGTGGCCGCCAACGCGGAGTCGGAGCCGGTCATGGGCCGCTATCCGACGACCGGGTGGGCGGAGGGCGAGTTGGTGCGCGACGATCACCGCCTGGGCCTGCCGCGCGACATGGCCCCGGGCGACTACCGGCTGATCGTCGGCGTCTACCGCGCGTCCGACCGCCAGCGCCTGGCGACTCGGTCCGGCCTCCTCTCCCGCGCCGACCACTGGGAGATCAAGGCCATCACCGTCCGCTGAAGGATGCAGTCCAGGTGCCCGGCACTTGAGCGAGCCCTCATGATCGGTGCGATCCTTCGGATCGTTAAGTGCCGGGCACCTATTTACACGCGCTCACCCTAAAACAACTGCTCCAGCCGGTCCACGTAGCCCGCAAGGACCTCGAACGCGGCCTCCACCGGCTCGGGGCTCGTCAGATCGACACCGGCCGTCTTCAGCGCGTCCAGCGGATAGCGTGAATTGCCGCACTTGAGAAAGTCCAGGTAGCGATCCACCGCGCCCTCGTTGCCGTCGAGGATGCCGTGCGAGAGCGCATGCGCGCCCGAGATCCCGGTGGCGTACTGGTAGACGTAGAAGTTCATGTACATGTGGAGGAACTGCGCCCACGTGACGCCGATGCGCTCGCGGTCGAAGACCACCTCGTCCGCATAGCCCTCCTTGAACAGGTCGGCCATGATGCCGATGAGGATGTCCGCAGAGAGCGGCCGGCCCTGCTCCGCGCGCGTGTGCACCTCCAGCTCGAAGCGGGCCAGCGTCGGCATGATGAAGAAGTAGCGATGGTAGTTGGACATCGCCTCTTCGAGCAGCGCGACCTGGAACGCGCGGTCGGTCTCCGTGCGCAGGAGATAGTCGCGCACCATGGCCTGGTTGAAGTTGGAGGCGACCTCTGCCACGAACAGGGAGTAGCGGCCGTAGATGAACGGCTGCGTGCGACGGGTGTAATAGGAGTGCAGCGAGTGACCCAGCTCGTGCGCCAGGGTGCTCAGGCTGAAGACATCATCCGCGTACGACATCATGATGAACGGATGCGTGCCGTGGCTGCCCGACGAGAACGCGCCCTCCCGCTTGCCCTTGTTGCGCGCCCGGTCGACCCAGCGCTGCTCCAGGCAGCCGCGGCGCAGGACGCCGACGTACTCCTCGCCGAGCGGCGCCATGCCCTCGGTGATCCATTGCACCGCCTGCCCGAACGGCACGACGGGCCTGGAACCGGAGAGCGGCGCCTTGATGTCGTACACCTCCAGATCGTCGAGCCCCAGCACCCGTTTCCGCAGGCGCCAGTAGCGGTGCCACGTCGGCAGGTGCTTGCGGAACGTCGCGATCAGGTTGTGGAAGACCTCCACGGGCACGTCGTTCGGGCCGAGCGATGCGTGCAGCGCGCTCTCGTAGTTGCGGACGCGGGCGCTGAACACGTCGTGCTTCACCGCAGCCGTGAACGTCGCCGCGTGGGTGTTCTTGAACGCCAGGTAACCATCTGAGTAGTTCTGCCACGCCGTTCGGCGCACCTCGCGATCTTCGTGCGTGATCAGGCTGCCGATGGAGGCCTGGCCGACCTCCAGTTGCGATCCGTCCGACGCGACGGCAGGCGTGAAGGTCATGTCGCCGTTGTTCAGGCTGTTGAAGATGCTGAACACGCTGCTGAAGGGATCGGAGGCCAGGGCCAGCGTCTCCTCCACCTCGGCCGAACGGAGGTGGGGCTGCCGGCGGCGCAGGCGGTCGACGTAGTGGGCCGTGTAGGCCAGCGCAGGCGTCGTCGCGATCCACGTCTCCAGCGTGTCGAATCCGATCGACACAAGCTCCGGATCGAGGAACGAAACCGTGGCCGCGAAGCGGGCCATGAGGCTGCGCGCCTGGCCCGCGCGGGCCGCGGCGACCTGGTCGCCCGTGTCCACCGAGGAGCCGTTGCTGGCGTACAGGTTGATCTTGCCCATCTCGATGGCTGCGGCCTGGTACGCATCGAGGAACGCAACGAGGGTCTCCGGACCGTCACCGAGATGGCCACGATAGGCGCCGAGCGCAGGCAGGCGGCTCTCGACATCGCGGCACGCGGCCTCCCAGCCGGCCGGCGACACATACACGCTCTCCAGGTCCCACGTCTCTTCCAGCGGAACCTCCGAGCGCAACGGCAGAGTTCGGCTTTCCGTCATCGTCTGTTCTCCTTTGATCAAAACAAAAGGGGCAAGCCAGTCGTGGCTTGCCCCCTCATGATGCCTGGTCGTGCACCCCGTGTCGAAACTCGTCACTCGGCTTGCACAAATCCGGCTTGCTCAGGCCAGGCAACCCCGTGACACCCAGAAGTGACCGCTTAGGGCTGCTACCTTCCGGTCCTGACCCATTTCACAGGCTCCCGCCGCACAGGACCCAGCCATCTACGCTCACCGGCAGGCAGTCCCGCTGACCGCAGATCCTTCAAGGGGAATTCGATCCCGCTGTAGCGGATTGCGGGTTACAGGGCACCGCTAGCTCCCCATCTAGCACGACCATGCACGAGTATACCCCACGCGAGGGGTCATGTCAAAGAACGGACGGCCTCAACTCCCGTCCAGGCCCTCGCCCGGCTTCACGAGGCCCGAGACCAGGCTGGTGAACTCCAGCGGGAAGATGAACTTGGTAGACGCGCCCGCACCCAGGTTCTTGAGGGTGTCAAGGTACTGCAACTGCATCGTCTTCGCATCCACGGTGTGGGCAGCCTCGTAGATCCGCGTCAGCGCGACCGCGTAACCCTCGGCGTTCAGGATCGAGGCCTGCCGCGCGCCCTCTGCCGACAGGATGGCGGCCTGCCGCGCGCCCTCGGCCTCCAGGATCGATGCCTGCTTGGCGCCCTCTGCCACCTTCACCGACGCCTCGCGCTTGCCGTCAGCCTCGAGCACGACCGCGCGGCGCTCGCGCTCGGCCGCCATCTGGCGGTTCATGGCCGTCTGGATCTCGCGCGGGGGCACGATCTCGCGAATTTCGACGCCGGTGACCTTGACGCCCCACCGCTCCGTGATCTCGTCCAGCTTGGCCCGCAGGACGTGGTTGATCTGCTCGCGCTTGGCCAGCACGTCGTCCAGCGGGATGTCGCCGATCACCGCGCGCAGGGTCGTGGTCGCGATGCCCTGCGATGCGCCCGCAAAGTCACGCACCTTCAGGACGGAGAGCCCCGGATCCACCACTTTCCAGTAGATGAGGAAGTCGATATCGATCGGTGCGTTGTCCTGCGTGATACAGGTCTGCGACGGGATCTCGAGAAAGTCCTCGCGCAGGTTCACCCTCGTGACCTGGTCGATCACGGGCCACAGCCAGACGAGGCCCGGGCCGCGCTCTCCCGCGTAGCGGCCGAGCCGGAAGAGGACGAGGCGCTCGTAGTCACGAACGACCCGAATCGGCCGGAAGGCGATGAGAAAGAACACCGCCAGGACCAACAGCACAAGGATGACCAGGGCTAACTCAGCCATTGAAGACACCTCCTTCTGAATCACTGCCCGCGCGCTCCACCCGGAGGCGCAGGCCATCGAGCGCAACCACGCGGATGCGCGCGCCCGCAGGGATCACCTCGCCCTCGGGCGCCTCCGCGGTCCATTCCTCCCCTTCGATGTTCACGATCCCGTACGGATCGAGCGCCTGCCGCGCCAGGCCGGCCTTGCCGATCACCAGCTCGCGCCCCATGGCCAGCGGGCTGAGCTGCGCCCGGAACGCGGCCGCAACGCCGAGCAGGAAGAAGGCGCCCACGCCCAGGGTGGTGGCGCCGATCAGCCACGGGTTGAGCCGGGCCGCAGCCACGGCCGTCATCGGCAGGTCTGCCCAGGGGGGCGTGAACATCAGCAGCGAGCCCACCAGGAACGCGATGATGCCGCCGATGCTCAGCGCAAGGCCCGTGACCTTGATGTCGATCAGCAGCATGGCGACGCCCGCGATGATCAACGCAGGGCCGAGCCAGTTCGTGGGCAGCTGCAGCAGGCCGTAGAGGGACAGCAGCAGCATCAACACGCCGGCGACGCCCGGGCCGACTGCGCCGGGCGTGGAAATCTCGGCGATCACCGCCAGAAGGCCCAGCACGAACAGCAGGTAGACGACGTTGGGGTTGGCGATGAAGGTGAGAAACCGATCCATCAACTGGATGCCGGTCGGGTCCCGCATGACCGGCCCCGGCGCGCAGCCGGCGAGCAGTGCGCCCAGGCCAAGGAGCAACGGCGCAGACCACAAGGTGCGATGACGAGAGGAGCGTGGGAGCATAAGTCCTCCATTCCCTGCTGATGGTGTCAGTATACCTTAAGTTGAGGGGTTCTGCTTGTCAGAAATCTGATTTGTGGCTGACAAGGAAGCGAAATCGGAGATGAGGCATACAAAAAGCCGGATGATCCTGGATCACCCGGCTCGTAAGGCGGAGAGGGAGGGATTTGAACCCTCGATCCCTTGCGGGATACGCGATTTCCAGTCGCGCGCACTCGGCCGAACTATGCGACCTCTCCTCAAGGAAAGTAATTATAGTGCAACTTGCGCCGCCGATCAAATCCAGTGGCCTGAATCCGTTGGCCCCGGCCAAACCTGTCGGGCAGCGTATGACCCTCATCATAGCCTCATGCGGCAGAGGCGACTACAATGGTTGCGACATTGCCGTCGCCCGAACATTCGACGCGCTTAACAAAGAAACCCCACGCAGCAGTGGGGTTCTTGCTTCTATGGCGGAGAGGGTGGGATTCGAACCCACGATCCCTTTCGAGGATACGCGTTTTCGAGACGCGCGCACTAGGCCAACTATGCGACCTCTCCGTACACGGGTCTTATCTTATCACACGATACACTCGACGGCAAGAAGAGGGCCATCAGCGATGAAAGACAAACTCGAAGAACTCCGGGAGATGCGCACCAAGGCGAAGCTCGGGGGCGGGCAGGGCCGCATCGATGACCAGCACAAACGCGGAAAGCTCACCGCGCGGGAGCGCATCGACGCGCTCGTGGACGCAGGCTCGTTCCAGGAGCTGGGCCGGCTCGCCACGCACAACTTCAGCGACTTCGGCATGGCCGAGAAACGCTATCCCGGGGATGGCGTCGTGACAGGCTTCGCCAAGATCGACGGCCGCCGCGTGGCCCTCTATGCGCAGGACTTCACCGTGCTCGGCGGGTCCTTCTCCGAGGTCCAGTCGCAGAAGGTGTGCAAGATCATGGAGCTGGCCATGGAGAGCGGCACACCCGTCATCGGCCTGCTCGATTCGGGCGGCGCGCGCATCCAGGAGGGCGTGCGCAGCCTGGCCGCTTACGGCGAGCTCTTCGTGCGCAACGTCATGGCCTCCGGGGTCGTGCCGCAGATCTCGGTTCAGATGGGACCGTGCGCGGGCGGTGCCGTCTACTCCCCCGCCCTGACCGACTTCATCGTCATGGTCCGCAAGACGAGCTACATGTTCATCACCGGGCCGGACGTCATCAAGGCGGTGACGGGCGAGGAGGTGGACTTCAACACGCTGGGCGGCACAGTCGCCCACAACGTCCGCAGCGGCGTCGCCCATTTTGCGGCCGATGATGAGATGGCCGCGTTCCGCCTGATCAAGGAGATCCTCTCCTACCTGCCCCAGAACAACAGCGAGGACCCGCCGCGCGTGCACCCCTACGATGACCCCGCGCGCCGCGATGACATCCTGGACCACCTGGTGCCCGATGATTCGAGCCAGCCCTACGACATGCGCCAGGTGCTCTCCAGCGTCTTCGATCGGGGCAGCTTCCTCGAGGTGCACGCACACTATGCCAGGAACGCGCTGGTCGGCCTGGCGCGGCTCGACGGCTTCCCCGTCGGCGTCGTCGCGAACCAGCCCATGTACCTCGCCGGCGTGCTCGACATCGACTCTTCGGACAAGATCGCGCGCTGGGTCCGCTTCTGCGACGCGTTCAACCTGCCGGTCATCACCTTCGTCGACACGCCCGGCTACATGCCCGGTGTGGCACAGGAACATGGCGGCATCATCCGTCACGGCGCCAAGGTCATCTACGCGTAC
Organism: Anaerolineae bacterium; assembly: GCA_040766655.1. Lineage (GTDB taxonomy): Bacteria > Chloroflexota > Anaerolineae > CG2-30-64-16 > CG2-30-64-16 > JALOOB01. Next base: position 36,372 of record JAXGQB010000021.1, on the reverse strand, counting down.
TGCGAGGCGACGGTGCCCAAGATCAGCGTCGTGGTCCGCAAGGCCATGGGCGGCGCGTACATCGCGATGAGCAGCAAACAGATGCGCACTGACCTGGCCTATGCGTGGCCCACCGCGGAGATCGCGGTCATGGGCCCCGAGGGCGCCATCAACATCCTCTACCGGGAGGAACTGAGACGCGCCGACGATCCCGACGAGCTGCGCCGGAAACTGCTGCAGGAGTATGTCGATCGCTTCCACAACCCGTACGCAGCCGCAGACATGGGCCAGATCGATGAGGTCATCGAGCCCAGCTATACGCGGCTTCGCCTGGTGAACGCGCTCGAGATCCTGCGCTCGAAGGTGGCCAGCAATCCGCCGAAGAAACACGGCCTGATGCCGGTGTGAGTGACGGAGCGTGACGAAGTGAATCCAACCACTGGAGAACTGCTCAGATCGGGGCTGATCATCACGGCCCTCGGCATGGGCCTCGTCTTTGCCTCCCTGGCCCTGCTCTGGGCCCTGCTGAAATTGCTCGGCGTCGTGCTGAAGGACAGGCCCGAGCCCGTGCAGGAGGCGCGCGGCGTCGTTGCTGAGACGACAGACACGGCCGAGAGCCAACTGGTTGCGCTCGCAGCAGCCGACGCGCTGACGGCCGAGAGAGCGCACGTGGCCGCGGTCGTCGCCGGTGCGCTCCTGTCCAACGCGCTGCCGCTCCTTTTCGAGGCGCCGGCCGGACCGGCGTTCGAGCACGGCCGCGTTGCGCCCTCCTGGGTCACGGGAAACCGCGCCCGCGCGCTCCAATCCTGGCAGCCGCCGCGCGCCGCCGAACGACCTCACGATTTCAGCGCCGACTGATGCTGCGACGAACAGAAAGGGAACTGCTGTGCCAACCTTCGATGTAACGATCCAGGGCAAGAAGTATCACGTTGAGATCCCGGACCCCGGCGCCACGCCGCTTCAGGTCGTGGTCGACGGCCAGCCGTTCGATGTCTCTGTCTCGGGCATGGGAACCTCCGTCACGCCCGCGCCGGCCCTGGCAGAGGCGCCGCGGCCGGCCCCCGAGCCCCCGGCGCTGCCGCCGATGCCCAACGTCAAGGTCGCGCGGCCGGCCACGCCCGCGGGCGCCAACGGCGGGCACGACATCACCTCGCCGATGCCGGGAACGCTCCTCTCCATCGACGTCAAGGTCGGCGATGCGATCGAGTCCGGCCAGGTCGTCTGTGTGCTCGAAGCCATGAAGATGAAAAACCCGATCCGGGCAAACTTCGCCGGAACCGTCAGCGAGGTCGTCGCCTCCGCGGGCCAGGCGGTCGCCTACGGAGAGGTTCTCGTGCGCCTGGCCTAAGGGGGCTGACATGCAAATCGGATGGGACAACATCTTGTCCATCTTCGCCGGCATGCAGCAGCTCACGTGGGCCAACGTGCTGATGCTGGCGGTCGGTGGGATCCTCATCTACCTGGCCATCGCGAAGGAGTACGAGCCGGTGCTCCTCATCCCGATCGGCGTGGGCGCGATCCTGGCCAACATTCCCGGCGCGGGCATGGGCCTCGACCTGCGCGCCATCATGGCCGGCGAGCCGCAGACGGGCAGCGTCTTCTACGCGCTCTACAAGGCGGGCATCGAAACCGAGCTCTTCCCGCTGATCCTGTTCATCGGCATCGGCGCGATGACCGACTTCGGGCCGCTCCTCTCCAATCCCCGCATGGTGCTCGTGGGTGCGGCCGGCCAGTTCGGCATCTTCGCCGTGCTCCTGCTGGCGCTGGCGACGGGCCAGTTCACCCTGCCCGAGGCCGCGTCCATCGGCATCATCGGCGCGATCGACGGCCCGACCAGCATCTTCGTCGCGTCCAAGCTCGCACCGCACCTGCTCGCGCCGATCGCAGTCGCCGCGTACACCTATATGAGCCTGGTGCCCATCATCCAGCCGCCGATCATGCGCCTCCTCACCACCAAGGCCGAGCGCAGGATCCGCATGCCCTACATCGAGAACCCGGTGAGCAAGCGGGCGCGGGTTCTGTTCCCGATCGTGGTCACGCTGCTGACCGGCTTCCTGGCGCCGCAGGCGAGCCCGCTCATCGGCACGTTGATGTTCGGCAACCTGATGCGGGAGTCCGGCGTGGTCGACCGGCTGGTCAAGACCGCAGGAAACGAGTTGGCCAACATCGCAACCATCTTCCTCGGCATCACCATCGGCGCGACCATGGTGGGCGGCGCGTTCGCCAACCTGCAGACGCTGATCATCCTGGTGCTGGGCGTGCTCGCGTTCGCCATGGACACCGCGGCCGGCGTGCTGTTCGGCAAGCTGCTGAACGCGCTGACGCGCGGCAAGTTCAATCCGCTGATCGGCGCGGCCGGCATCAGCGCGTTCCCCATGGCCGCGCGCGTGGTCAATCGCATGGGCCTGGAGGAGGACTACGACAACTTCCTGCTCATGCACGCGATGGGCGCCAACACGGCCGGCCAGGTGGCCTCCGTGCTGGCGGGCGGCATCGTGCTCGCCATCATGACCGGCGCCTGATCGTCTTCGCGCCTTCGCGCCTGCGCGTGCTGTCGATCAGGTGCTCTTCGAGTAGGTAGTTAGCGTCCTATCATCTTCGCGCCTTCGCGCCTTCGCGTGCCCCTGTCAGGGACCTTGAAGGCAGAGACAAATGGAGTGGGACCATGCCGATCCTCACCCGGATCAAGCCATCCGAATATCACGACTCGATCACCCTGATGCAGGTGGCCGCTACCCTGCTCGACATGCCGGACATCGAGGATGCCGCGGTCGTCATGGGGACGCCGGCCAACCGCGAGCTCGTGGACGCGGCGGGCCTGCTGACCCCCGAGTTCGCCGCCGCGCGGCCCGACGACCTGGTCATCGTGGTCAAGGCGGCGGACGACGCTGCGGGCCAGGCCGCGCTGGCCAAGGCGGAGGAGATCCTCGGCCGCCGCGCGGAGCGCACCGGGACGACCGCTGTGCGCCCGAAGAGCCTCGCCTCGGCCATCGCGGCGGATGGGCAGGCCAACCTGGCCGTCATCTCCGTCGCGGGGCGCTACGCGGCCGAAGAGGCGCGCACCGCGCTCGAGGCGGGGCTGCACGTGCTCCTCTTCTCGGACAACGTCTCGCTCGAGGATGAGATCGCGCTGAAGGACCTCGCGGCCCGCCGGCGCCTGCTCTGCATGGGGCCGGATGCGGGCACCGCCATCATCAACGGCGTCGCGCTCGGCTTCGCCAACGCGGTGCCCCGCGGCACGGTCGGCATCGTCAGCGCGGCCGGCACCGGGCTGCAGGGCGTCAGCAGCGGCATCGCGCGCCGCGGCGCGGGCATCTCGCAGGGCATCGGCACGGGCGGCCGCGACCTGAGCGAGGCCATCGGCGGGAAAATGATGCTGCTGGGCCTGAAGCTGCTGCAGGAGGACCCCGCCACGGAGGTCATCGTCCTCATCTCGAAGCCGCCTGCACCAGCCGTGGCGCAGAAGGTGCTCGCCGCGATCGGCGGGAAGAAGCCCACGGTCGTCTGCTTCCTCGGCGCGGATCCCGGCGCGATCGAGCGGGCCGGCGGCCTGCCCGCGACGACCCTGACGCAGGCCGCGGCGATCGCGGCCGCGCTGGCCACGGGCGCCAACTACTGCGACGCGCTGGTGAACCTGGAGACCGACAGCCAGGCGCTGATCGATCTGGCCGAGGCGGAGCGGCCGAAGCTGGCAGAGGGCCAGTGGGCGCTGCGCGGCCTGTACACCGGCGGCACCTTCTGCTACGAGGCCCAGTTGCTGCTGAAGAACCTGCCCGAGCCGGTGCACAGCAACGCGCCGCTGGTCAAAGCCAACCGTCTCCCCGACAGCACCCACAGCGCGGGACACACGGTCGTCGACCTCGGCGAGGACGAGTTCACGCAGGGCCGGCTGCACCCGATGATCGACCCCGCGCTGCGCAACAGGCGCATCGTGCAGGAGGCGCACGACCCCGCCACCGCGGTCGTGCTGCTCGACTTTGTGCTGGGCTACGGCGCGCACGACGACCCCGCGGGCGCCGCGCTCGCGGCGATCGCCGAGGCGCAGGCGGTGGCGCACGCTGCGGGCCGCCACCTCCTCTTCGTCGCCTCGGTCTGCGGCACGGAGGCAGATCCGCAGCGCCTGAGCGCGCAGGAGGCAAAGCTGCGCGGCGCGGGCGTGCTCGTCCTGCCCGACAACGCGTCGTCCGTCCGGCTGGCCGGCCTGATCACGCAGGGCTGCGTCGTCTGTTAAGCGGGAGGCGGGAGCCCTCGCCTCCCGGCCTTAAGGTGCCCGGCACTTTAACGATCCGAAGGATCGCAAGTGCCGGGCACCTGGTTGCGGGAAGTGCCGGGCACCTGGTTGCGGGAAGCGCCCCGCCGGCGCCGCTGCCAGGCATCCTGAGCGGAGTCCGCCGCGAGCGGCGGACGCAGTCGAAGGACGCCTGGCCATCCTGATGACATCATTTGGACTGCCCCGGGCCATGGAGGGCCTGTTCAAGATGACCGATCTCTTCTCGAGTCCGTTGCGGCCGATCAACGTCGGCCTGGAGGCCTTCTACGAGAGCATGGTGAGCCAGGGGGTCGAGGCGACCCACGTCGACTGGCGTCCGCCGCTCGAAGGTTATGTCACTATAACTCACACTGCCGATGGGATCGATATGGACCTGGCCAATGCGGAGGCGTTCGGCCGCATCACGTCGGGACGCCCTGTGATCGCGGGCATGGGCCTGGCGCGCGACGTCATCCCCGGCTTCGCACCGGTGCACGGCCGCCTGCTCATCGCGCACAGCGGCCCGCCCATCGGCTGGAACCGCATGTGCGGGCCCACGCGCGGCGCGGTCATCGGCGCGCTGATCTACGAAGGGCTCGCCGAGACCCCCGAGGAGGCCGCGGCACTGGCCGCGTCGGGAGAGGTCGAGTTCGCGCCCTGCCACCACTACGGCGCGGTCGGGCCGATGGCGGGCATCATCAGCCCCTCCATGCCCGTGTTCATCATCCGGAACGAGACGTTCGGCAACCTGGCCTACGCCACGCAGAACGAGGGGCTGGGCCGCGTGCTGCGCTACGGCGCGTACGGGCCCGAGGTAATCGAACGCCTGCGGTGGATGGACCGGGTGCTCTACCCCGCGCTGAAGGCCGCGCTGGCGGTCAGCGGGCCGATCGACCTGCGCAGCATGATCGCGCAGGCGCTGCACATGGGGGACGAGTGCCACAACCGCAACAAGGCGGGCACCTCCCTGTTCCTGCGCACGATCGCCCCCGCGCTGGTCGAGGCCGTGGCTGACCGCGCGGTCGTGGCCGAAGTGCTGCGCTTCATCGACGGCAACGACCACTTCTTCCTCAACCTGTCCATGCCCGCGATGAAGGCCATGCTCGCGCCCGCGGAGGACATCCCCGGCTGCACGCTGGTCACCACCATGGCGCGCAACGGGACGGACTGGGGCATCCGCGTCAGCGGGACCGGCGATCGCTGGTTCACCGCGCCCGCCCCCCTGGTGGCCGGCCTGTGGCTGCCCGGGTACACCGCGGACGATGCGAACCCCGACATCGGCGACAGCGCGATCACGGAGACCGGCGGGATCGGCGCGTTCGCGCTCGCGGGTGCGCCGGCCATCGTCAAGTTCGTCGGCGGGACACCGTCCGACGCGCTGAACGCCACGCTGGAGATGTACGAGATCACCGAGGGGGAGCACACCGCGTTCACGATCCCGAGCCTCAACTTCCGCGGGACGCCCATCGGCATCGACGTGCGCAAGGTCATGCGCACCGGCATCACGCCCCGGCTCAACACGGGCATCGCGCACAAGGATCCCGGGGTCGGCATGGTCGGCGCGGGGCTCGTCTCCGCGCCCAGGGAATGCTTCCTCGACGCGTTCGCCGCGCTGCGGGAGCTCGCGGAACACCGCACCCTCCGCTTCTGCGAGGGGTAAGACCAACGGCCGCCTGCGGCGACCCAGCTAGCCGTCGCAGGCGGCTTCGCAATTCGTAGGCCGCCACGCCAACCGAAGGTTGGCACGCCGACCGAAGGTTGGCACGCCGACCGAAGGTTGGCACGCCAGCTGCCGGCCGATATCCGCCAGCAGTACCGCCCCACCATTTGCGCGATCGGCCCAAAACGACTATAGTGCGGCCATGCACACGACAAGCAACCGGTTCTCCTGGCTGTTCCTCGTGCTGATCCTTTCCACCATGCTGGCCCTGGCCCCCACTGCACATGCGGCGGGTCCTTCCGCGCTCCTCCCGCCCGGCGGGAAATACACCGTGCGCGCGAACGACACGTTGTGGGATATCGCCATGGGGCACGGCATCAGCGTTGCACAGCTAACAGCCGCCAATCCCGGCGTCAACCCCGGCGCGCTTCGACCGGGCCAGACGCTATCCATCCCATCTTCCGAACAAACGCCGGTTTCCGGGCACACCTACGCGGTGCGGCCCGACGACACCCTTTGGGACATCGCCACCAACTACGGGCTCACTGTGGACGACCTCCTCGCGGCCAATCCCGGGGTCGATCCGCGCCGCCTGATGGTCGGCCAGGAACTACAGGTCCCCGGCCCACCGCCACCTGCGCCGGTCGCGCCGCCTCCGGCTGAAGACGCGACCACAGTCCCGGCGCCCGCACCTGAGGCGGCCCCTGAGGCCGCGCCTGCCGCTGAAGCAGCACCCGAACCCGCACCTGAACCCGCTCCCGTCGCCGCGCCCGGGATCAACCCGATGGCCCAGGCCATGCTCGACCTGATCAACGCGAAGCGCACGGCCGGCGGGCGGCCCGCGCTCGCGTGGAACGCGCAGCTGGCCGCGGCCGCACAGGCCCACGCGGACGACTGCGCGGCCCGCAACCGCGGCAGCCACGTGGGCTCCGACGGCGCGCGGCTGGCGGCCCGCCTGCAGCGCGTGGGCTACGCGCCCGTCTGGTCGGGCGAGAACTGGGCCAACGCGCGCAGCGTGGAACGCGCCATGGCGCTCTGGTGGAACGAGCCGCCCGGCGCGGACCCGCACGTGCAGAACATCATGGCCGGCCGCGCGACCGATGTCGGCATCGGCGTGGCGCTCGGCGCATGGGGCTACTACTTCATCGCCGATTTTGGCAGCAGATAAACAAGGAGGCATTCGCATCATGAAGATCATCGACCTGACCATCCCGCTGGGCATCGCGACGCCGCCCTGGCCCACCTACGAGCCGCTGCAGGTCAAGTACTTCAAGCGGCTGGCGCCCAACGGCGCGAACGGGCAGCTGCTGACCCATTCGAACCACCTGGGCACGCATCTCGACGGCGAGATCCACTTCTTCACCCCCGGCAAGGACATCGCCAGCCTGGACATGGACTTCCTGGTGGGCCCCGGCGCCATCGTCGACCTCTCCGACGTCTGCGGCAACTACGACATCTATACGCCCGAGATGATCGAGGAGCGCGTGGAAGTGCGCGAGGGCGACATCCTGCTCATCCACACGGGCTACCACCACTTCGGCTGGGACATGCCGACGGCCGATGAGATCCGCTACATGGTGCAGCATTCAGGCCCAGATCGCGAGTTTTCCGTCTGGGCCAAGCAGAAGAAGATCAAGTGGATCGGCGTGGACTGCGGCAGCGCGGACCACCCGATGAACACGATCATCCGGCAGTGGATGCCGCGGCAGGCGAAGGAGGCCGACGCCCACTTCCGCCGCAAGTACGGCGCCAGCCTCGAGGAACGCTTCGATGACTCGAAGTACCAGCTCATGCACATCGAGATGTTCCCGGACCACATCATCCACGCGGAGTGCATCGGCGGCGAGATCGACCTGCTGCTGAACCGCCGAGCCACGGTCGGCTTCTTCCCCTGGCGCTTCGTCGACGGCGAGAGCAGCATCGGCCGCTGCGTGGCCTTCGTGGAAGACGACGAGTACGAGGAACTGATGGCGCGCAAGGCCGCCATGCCCGTGACGAAGTTTGGCGACGCGTTCAACCCGGCCCACGTCGCGCAAATCAACGCGCTGTCGCGCGCGTGACGATTGAGAATTGAGAATTGAAAATTGAAGATTGGAGGTGACGGGGTATCGCGCGCCCATCTCCGATCTTCAACCCATAATCTTCAATCTGCAATCTGCAATCTTCAATCGGAGGAACGCCATGCAACGCTTCACCGCGGCGTGCGCGCAATACGCGGTCGCACCGATGGACGTGGCGGAGAACATCCGCCGCGCGGTTCGCTGGACGCAGCGCGCGGTGGACGAATCGGGTGCGCGGCTGATCGTGCTGCCCGAGACCGCGACGACCGGCTTCACGCCGAACGTGGGGCCCGACGCGCTCTGGGACCTCGCGGACACCCTCCCGGGCCCGCAGTCGGAGCCACTCCAGCGCGTCGCTCAGGCGCACGGGGTGTTTCTGGTCTACGGGGCCTACGAACGCGGCGAGCAGCGCGGCGTGGTGTACAACTCGGCCGCGATGATCGGCCCGAACGGCGACATGCTGGGGGTCTACCGCAAGACGCACCTCTTCACGACCGAACGCCTGGCAGGAGGCGGCTGGTCGACGCCGGGGACCGAACCCTGCGTGGTGCACACGGAGCTCGGCAGCATCGGCATCACCATCTGCTACGACGGCGATTTCCCGGAGCTGTACCGGGCCGAGGCCCTGATGGGCGCGGAGGTGATCGTGCGGCCCAGCGCGCTGCTGCGGTCGTTCGAGATCTGGGAGCTCACCACCCGGGCGCGCGCCTACGACAACCACGTCTACCTGGTGGCGTGCAACGCCGTCGGCCCGGACGCGGGGAACAACTACTACTTCGGGCACAGCATGATTGTCGACCCGATCAGCCGCAAGCTGGCGCAGGGCCGCGGCACGGAGGAAGTCATCTTCGCGGAGCTTGATCCCGATCCCATCAAGCGCATCACCTACGGTGCGGCCTCGCCGATGGTCTTCGATCATCTGCAGGACCGCAACCTGGCGGCCTACCGGGACATCCTGCAGCCCGGTTCCAGCCGGTTCGAGCCGGCACGGCGCGTTCCGGGCGATCAACCGCGCCGCGTCGACCATGCGTAGTACAACCGTCGTGCAATGCGCGGCACGTTGTGGTATCATGGCCGCTCAGAAGGAGGTATGAGGCCCACAAACTCGGGAGCGGGGCGCTCCTGCGGCGTTTGATCGTTTCCTTTTCTATCCGCAACCGTCATTCAAAACGTAAGGAGAAACGCCATCCATGGCCGTCAAGTCCCCAAACAAAGCTGCCGGTGACGCCATATTGGGCTACATGCCCGATGACACGCCGCCCGTCGGAGCCATGCTGAGCCTCGGATTTCAGCAGGTGCTCACCATGTTCCCGGCGACCGTCCTGGTCGCCATCCTCACCAAGTTCGACGTCGGGGTCACCCTGTTGGCCACCGGTATCGGCACCATCATCGCCCTCCTCGTCACCAAGCGTCGCATCCCGATGTACTACGGTTCCAGCTTCAGCTATATCACGGTCATCATCACTGTCATGTCGCTCTACGCGCCCGAGTGCTTCAACGACCCGGCGCAGGTGTACTGCCGCGAAGGGGTCCAGCTGGCACAGGTGGGCATCCTGGGCACGGGCGTCCTTGAGATTCTCTTCGGCCTCCTCATCATGCGGATCGGCAAGGCCGCGCTGGACAGGATCCTGCCGCCCATCGTCACCGGCTCGATCGCCATCGTGATCGGCATCGCGCTGGCGGGCACCGCGCTGAGCCAGGCCTCGGCGAACTGGGCGGTGGCGTTTGTCACCCTGGTCATCACGATCGTCTTCTCGGTTTACCTGCAGGGCAAGGGATTGCTCGGCATGATCCCGATCCTGCTCGGCGCCATCGTCGGGTACCTGGTGGCGGTCCCGTTCGGCCTGGTCAAATTCGCGGGCGTCATGGACGCGGCCTGGTTCCGGGTCCCGAACATCACCCTGCCGGCCTTCACTGACCCGCGGGCGTGGTCCGTCGTCGTCAGCGTGGCGCTGATCGCCATCGCCACCATTCCCGAGTCGACGGCCCACCTGTACCAGATGAGCCTCTACATCGACCAGCTCGCCAAGGACCTTGGGCGCAAGCCGACCTCCATCAAGAACCTGATCGGCCTGAACCTGGTGGCCGACGGCGCCGACGATCTCGTGGTCGGCATGCTGGGCGGCTGCCCCGGCACCAACTACGGCGAGAATAACTCGCTGATGGCCATCACGCGCAACTACTCGGTGCCCGTGCTCTTCACGGCCGCGGGCTTCGCGATCCTGCTCGGCTTCGTCGGCAAGCTCGCCGCGCTGATCAACACCATCCCGGTGGCGGTCATCGGCGGCCTCTCGATCTACCTGTTCGGCGTCATCGGCAAGCAGGGCGTCGCGCTCATCCAAAGCGAACGCGTCAACCTGTTCGATCCGAAGAACCTGGCCATCGGTGCGACCATCCTGGTGCTGGGCATCGGCGGCGCGATGGGGCTGCCGGACGGGCTCTTCCCCTTCAAGATTCCGGTGTTCTTCCCGAACGGCATCCCGGCGATCGTCTTCTCGGCCATCGTCGGCATCCTGTTGAATCTCCTGTTCGTCGTGCTGCCGCCATCTGCGTTCGGCGTCAAGGAGAGGAGCAATATCGAGTTTTAGGGAGTTGGGACTGGGGAGTTGGGACTGGGGAATTGGGACTGGGGAATAGGGAATAGGGACTGGGAAGTAGGGACTGGGGAGTAGGGATTGGGGAATAGGGACTGGGGAATAGGGACTGGGAAGTAGGGATTGGGGAGTAGGGACTGGGGAGTAGGGACTGGAGGCAGACGGCCGTTACTGGCCTGGTCCCCGACACCCGGTCCCCAATCCCCGACCCCCGGTCCCCAATCCCCAATCCCCAGTCCCCAACCCCCGATCCCCAGTCCCCAACCCCCGACCCCCAGTCCCCGCCACACGGAGGTTAGCGACGTTGCAACCGTTCGACTACATCATTCCACAGGATTTCGCGGAGGCCAGCGCACTGCTGGCTGCCGGTGACGGGTCCGTGCGCGCCTTCCAGGGCGGCACGGACCTTATCATTCGGATGCGCAGCGGTACGCTCAAGCCGGCCCGGGTCGTCGACCTGAAACACCTGCCCGGCATGCAGGAGATCGCGCTCAGCGACGACGGCTGGCTGGTCATCGGCGCAGCCTGCACGATGAACCAGGTGGGCCTGCACGCCGCGGTCCGCGACCACTACGGCGTGCTGGCGGAGGGATGTAATTCCGTCGCGTCCTACCAGCTTCGCAACCGGGCCACGATCGGCGGCAACCTCTGCAATGCCAGCCCCGCGGCCGACGCCGCGCCCGCGCTGCTGTGCCTGGAAGCGGTCGCGGAGATTCACGGCCCCGGGGGTGTGCACCGCGTGCCGGTGAACGAGTTCTTCACCGGACCCGGCCGCACCGTGCTGCAGGAAGGCGAATTCCTCATCGGCGTCCACCTGCCGCCCGTGGCGGGCAGCTCCGCAGGCGCCTACCACAAGCTGGGCCGGACGAAGATCGGCGACATCTCGATGGTCAGTGTCGCGGTCCACTGCGTGACGAGCGGGGACGCAGCCACCTGGCGCATCGCAATCGGCGCGGCCGGCCCGACCCCCCTGCGCGCGCGGCAGGCCGAACGAGCGCTGGCGGAGGATGCCTCCCCCGAGGGTGTGGCACGGGCCGCGGAGCTGGTCAGCCAGGCCGCGCAGCCGATCGATGACATCCGGGGCAGCGCCGCATACCGTCGCGCGATGGTGCGGGTGCTCGCGCGCCGTGGCATCGAGAAGGTCCTGGCCGGGCTCGTTCCGGCCGGCGAACCCACCGCACCGCTGGCGGGAGGCCCGGCATGACAACACATCGCATCACGCTCACGGTCAACGGCGAGCACTTCGATCTCGACGTGCAGGCCCACCACACGCTCCTGCAGGTCCTGCGGGAACAGCTGGTGCTGACGGGCACGAAGAACGGCTGCGAGGCCGGCGAGTGCGGCGCCTGCGCGGTGCTCATGAACGGCGAGCCGGTGAACTCCTGCATGGTCCTGGCGCCGGAGGCCAACGGGGCCGCGATCACGACCGTCGAAGGCCTGGCATCGGATGCGCAGCTCGACCCGCTGCAGGAGGCCTTCGTGACGACGGGCGCGACGCAGTGCGGATTCTGTACGCCGGGCATCCTGGTGAACGCCCGTGCCCTGCTCGACCGCAATCCCGAGCCCACAGACGCGGAGATACGTGAGGCCCTGGTGGGCAACCTGTGTCGCTGCACGGGGTACATTCGCATCATCGACGCGATCGAGCTGGCCGCACGCGCCGGCCGCAAGGAGGCCGTGCAATGACCGCGCTTCAGAAGACCCACGTCGTCGGAACCAGCCCCGAACGCATCGAGGGGCGGGACAAGGTCACCGGCGCCGCGACCTACGTCGATGACATCCAGTTCGGCCCCAACCTGCTGTGCGGCGCGCTGAAGCGCAGCCCGATCGCCCACGGCATCATCCGGCGCATCGACACGAGCAAGGCGTGTGCGCTGCCCGGGGTGCGCGTCGTCGTCACGGGCGAGGATTTCCCGGGCTACATGGGGCTCTACCTGAAGGACCGCCGCATCTTCGCGCTCGACCGCGTGCGCGCGGTCGGCGAGGCCGTCGCGGCCGTGGCCGCGGACACGAAGGAGATCGCGGAGCAGGCCGTCGCCCTGATCGAGGTGGAGTACGAGGAGCTCCCGGGCGTCTTCGACCCGGAGTACGGCGCATCGCCCGACGCGCCCATCATCCACCCGGACCTGGGGTCGTATGAATGCGTGCCGTTCGTCTTCCCCCAGCCCGGCACCAACGTCTCCAACTGGATGAAGGTGCGCAAGGGCGACATGGATCGGGGCTGGGCCGAGGCCGACCTGGTCTTCGAGCAGAAGTACCGCGTGCCCCACGTGCAGCACGTGCCGCTCGAGACCCACGTCTGCGTGGCCCAGCAGGACGCGAACGGGAAGATCACCCTCTGGTCCTCGAGCCAGTCGCCCTTCGCCCAGCGCAACCTGATCGCCAAGGCGCTGCACATCAACCACTCGCGGCTGCGCGTCATCACGCCGAACGTCGGCGGCGGATTCGGCTGCAAGGCGGGCGTCAGCATGGAGGGAGCCGCGGTCGCCCTCGCCATGCGCGCCAGGGGACGCCCGGTCAAGCTGCGCATGACGCGCGAGGAAGAATTCTACACGACCTTCGTGCGCCAGGGCCTGGTGGCGACCATCCGCATGGGCATGACGCGGGACGGCCGGATCACCGCCATGCACAACACGTTCTATTGGGACGGCGGCGCCAGCACCGAGTACGGCGTCAACATCGCACGCGCGGCCGGCTACTCCGGCACAGGGCCCTATTTCGTGCCGAACATCCACGTCGACAGCTTCTGCGTCTACACCAACCATCCGGTGGGCGGCGCGATGCGCGGCTTCGGCATGCCCGAGATTCACTTCGGCATCGAGCAGCACATCGACGTCATGGCGCACAAGCTGGGCCTCGACCCGGTGCAGGTGCGCCTGAAGAACTGCCTGAAGGACGGCGACGAGACGCTCACAGGCATGATCATGCACCCCACGGGACTGAGCCAGTGCATCAGCAAGGCGGCCGAGGCGGTGGGCTGGGGCCAGCCGGGCCCTCCCGCGGGGCCGCACAAGGTCCGGGGCAAGGGACTGGCCGCCATGTGGAAGGCGCCCGCCATGCCGCCGAACCCCGGCTCCAGCGCGCTGGTGCGGCTGAACGAGGACGGCACCGCGACGGTGAGCATCGGCGGCGTGGACATCGGTCAGGGCGCCCTCACGGCGATGGCGCAGTTCGCGGCCGAGGGCCTGGGCATCAAGGTGTCCGATGTCCGGGTCAACACGGTGGACACGGACTACAGCCCCTACGAATGGCAGACCGTCGCGTCGCGGCTCACCTGGAGCATGGGCAACGCGGTGTTGCGCGCGGCCGAGACGGCGCGCGTGCAGGTGCTGACCGCGGTGGCCGAGGCCTGGGGCGAAGACATCGATGATCTGGACATCATCGACGGCACGGTCGTCAGCTACAAGTCAGAGGAATCGGTCCCGCTGAAGGAGGTCGCGATCTACGGCGTCCAGCGCAAGGACGGCACCTTCGTCGGCGCGCCGGTGGTGGCCCAGGGCCGGTTCATGCCCGACTACGTCACCCCGCTCGATGCAGAGACCGGGCAGGGCCCGCGCGCCGTGGTGCACTTCACCACGGGCGCGCAGGCGGTGGAGGTCGAGGTGGACACCGAGACGGGCGAGGTGCAGGTGCTCAAGATCGTGTCCGCGTTCGATGTCGGCAAGGCCATCAATCCGGAGATGGTCCGCACGCAGATGGAGGGCGGCGCGGTGCAGGGGATGAGCACGGCGTTGCTCGAGAGCATCATCCTCGATCACGGCCAGCCGCGCAATCCCAATTTCACCGACTACCGGATCGCGACAGCGGTCGACGCGCCGCTCGAGACGGAGAACATCATCGTCGAGGTGCCGCAGGACGACGGGCCGTTCGGCGCGCGCGGCGTCGGAGAACATCCCATGGTGCCGACCGCGCCGGCCATCGCGAACGCAGTGTTCGACGCGGCCGGCGTCCGGATCGACAGCATGCCGCTGACCAGCCAGAAGGTTTGGGAGGCGCTACAGAGCTGATCCATGCCGAAGGGGCGCACTATCTTGTGGCATTGTGGGCCTGGCTGCCCGTCCGTGCGGCAGGGGCGTAGCATGCTACGCCCCTGCTCCCTCTGATTCCGGTTCCCGACGCATCGGGAATTGCCGGAAAATCGCGGAACTCCTTGTGTTCCGGCACAGGATGTTCTATAATGGACGGCAGAACCGCCGGCCGTGATTGATGTGAGCTAAGGATGAGGTGCGTGATGAGACAACGACTGGGCCTTCTTGTTCTGGTTTTCGTGGTGGTCCTTGCCGGATGTGGGGGCGAGGGCGTCGAGGCGCCGACGGGGCTCACGACCCCCAAAGGTGAGATCTTCCAGATCGCACTGCCGCGCATCGTCGTGGATGTCGATGCCGACGGCGCACCGACCGTCCTTGGTATCTCGCCGGGACTGCTCAGCGTGCTTGGAGTGGATGTCTCGGGGTTCAGTCTCCCGAAGGATCTGGTCGATCAACTCACCGGGGCCGGCGTTCAGCACATAGAGGTCGCGTCCGTGGGCGACCGGTTGATGTTCTTCGTCGATGGCCAGCCGTTGCCCCACCTTGGCTGGTCGCAGGATTCTCTCACCCGCGTGCTTGACGTGCTGGATGCGCTCGAAGTGCCGAACGCGTCGACCATCCGAACCGTCCTCCCGATCGTGACGCGCTTCGGCCTGGACGTGGTGCTGCGCCTCCCCCGTTCGCCCGAGGTCGCAGAAATCCCCTTCGTGGACACAGGCACGGTACGGAGCTTCACGCCGACCGTCACCACCGAGCCGCCGTCCGCAATCATCAAATTCGAGTTGCGCTACGACGACCAGGGCGAGGCCGGCATCATGGGCCTCTCACCCGCTGACCTCGCCGCCCTGGGCGTGGGCGGAATCGGCCGCATGTCACCCGAGTTGCTGACGAAATTCCAGGAAAATGGCATTCAACATCTGGAAATCCGTACCAAACCGGACGGTGCTTACGTCTATGTTAACAACGAACCGCTGCCAAAGCTGATCTGGGATACCCAGTTGTTGGCGAACATGGTCGATCTCGTTGCGCGATTGATGCCTGACACAGAAATGCTGCCGCTGATTCAGCAAATTGCGCCTTACCTCGACCGGGCTGATCTGGGCGTTCTGCTGCGAGTGCCGCTCGCTGCGGGGGCCACTGAGATCCCGGCCGAGCTGCATTAAGTATCATCCAACGAAGGAGGCTCGTAATGCGTAGGTTAGCTTTGATCGTCTTGATCCTCACCGGCCTGTTGATCGCGTCGTGTGGTCCAGCCATCGTGCCTGCCGCGGCTCCGGAGACAGAGTCAGGCGAGGTTTTCGTCGTCGCACTTCCGCGGATCGTGATCACGTTCGATGAACAGGGCAATCCGGGCGTCGAGGGCGTGGCTCTGGAGGAGATCGCCAGGGGTCTCGGCTTTGCCCTGGATCTCAGCCAGTACCGCATCGATCCCTTCTATCCTGCCTGGATGAAGGCTGCCAACGTTCAGCACGTCGAGCTGCGCCAGACGGGCGATGGCATCGCACTTTTGGCAAATGGCGCCCTCCTGCCCAGCCTCTCCTTCCAGGATGAAGCCCTGACCCGGATGAGTGACATCGCGCCTCTGCTGGGCGCGAACGGTCCGGCCATCGGCGCGCTCATCGAGAAGTTCGCACCGTTGGTGCAGCGCCTCGGCCTGTCCGTCGTCCTCAAGTTCCCGGTGCAGGATGGCGCTGAGGCCATTACGTACGGCCCGGACGATGTCAAACTGGCAGCGCTTGTGCCCATGGATGAGCCGGCGTCCGCGGTGGTGAAGTTCGAGGTGCGCTACGACGAGCAGGGTGTGCCGTCGATCCTCGGCATCTCTGCCCGCGACCTGCAGGCCGTCGGGGTGAACGCCAACATCGCGCTGGAACAGAGTGTGATGCAGCAGCTCCAGCTCAACAACGTCCAGTTCATTCAGCTGAGCACCAAGGCCGATGGTCTCCATCTGTTCGTCAACGGCAGCGCATTGCCGGCCATCGCCTGGGACAGCGCATCGCTCCAGAACGCGGTGCAGGTTTATGAACAGATGAATCCCGGGGTGCCCCAGAACTACCTGGACCTGATCAGGACGTTCGTGCCCATGCTGGGGCGAACCGACATCGCCGTGATGGTCCATTTCCCGCTGGCGGCCGGCGCGACGCCGATCCCGGCGAAGATGCAGTAGCCGAGGGCAAGCTGGATCAACTACTCGGTGCATCGCTCATCGATGCACCGAGCACTCGTTCGGAGAGGGGATAACGCCATTATGAACGTACCTCGCAAGTACGGATTGGTGCGCGCGATCGCGGTGTTGCTGAAGCTGCTGGCGGTGCTCGTATTGATCCTCGGCATCGTTGGGCTGGTGGCCTCGCTGAACTTCGGCAGCCAGCTGGCGCTACCGCAGTGGATCTCCGTGAGCGGCGCGGTGGCGCTGCCCCTGATCGCCCTGCTCACTGCCATGCAGCTCTACGCATTCGGGAGCATCCTGTCGCTGTTGGTCAAGCTCGAAGAGAACACACGCGCCATGGCCCAACCGCCCGTGGAGTGATCTCGCAGCAGCGCTCCACGCATGCCCGCGCAGCAGATCCCGCGCAGGCTCCTTGCTCGGTCAGGGAGCCTGCGCTTTTGTGTGATGGGAGTGCGCGATTTGCCCAAACGCCCCGCGATGCTTAGACTATATGCTGGAACCATATGACGACTCATTGGTCAGCACACGTTATCGTAATCCCTCTCCTTCTCGTAAGGACTTCGCAGGAGTACAATTCATGACACCTTGTTAAGACCCTCGGCATCCTCACCGGCGGCGGCGACGTGCCTGGCCTCAATCCCTGTATCAAGGCGGTGGTGGACCGGGCCATAGATGACGGCATGGAAGTGATCGGCTTTCGCCGCGGAGCGGCGGCAGGCCCTGTCAACGTCAACCCGGACGACCTGTCCGAGGATTGGCGTTGGGTGATGCGGCTGAACAAGGCCGTCGTGCGCAAGATCGACCGCTCCGGCGGCACCTTCCCGCACACATCCCGAACGCGCCTTCGCACGCCGGGCTGGGCGAACTGCCGGCCTTCTCGGGAGCAGTACACGTCCCCTGATCCAAGGACAGGGCTCATCGACCTGACGCCACACGTGCTCCGGGTCCTGGCGCACCTGAAGATCGACGGCTTGCGGCGATCGGCGGCGACGACACGCTCAGCTACGCCGCCCGCCTGCACCAGGAGCAGTTCCCCGTGGTGGCGATTCCGAAGACGATGGACAACGACGTGTACGGCAATGGACTACTGCATCGGCTTCAAGCACCGCCGCACCCGCAGCGTCGATCTCATCACGGCCTGCGCACCCCGGCTGGTTCGCACGAGCGCATCGTCGTCGAGCCATTCGTCGCAACCCGGCGAGATGTCGCTCTTTGCCGCACCCGCAGGCGCGCTGATCGGGCGGTCATCTCGGAGGTGCCGTTCGACGTCGAGTTCGGCGCCTTCCTGCTCGAGCACAACGGCGAATCCGAGCAACTACGCGGTGCCTACGATCTCGGAGGGCGCGACTACGACTGGCGGCGACTGGCCGAGGCCGGTGAGGCGGACGCCCTGCCACCGCAAGCTGGGCGGCATCGGCGAGATCACGGCCGAGATGATCAAGAAGGTCAGCCGGCGAACACATCATCTATCAGCAACTGGGCGCTACCTCATGCGCTCCGGCGCCTGATTCGCTCGACCGGATGGTGGCGCTCAGCTATGCCAATCTGGCGACCGACCTGATCGCCCAGGGCCGCTCGGGACGCATGGTCGCCCTGCGCGACGGCAAGTACATTCCACATCCCGCTCAGCACGGTCATTTCCGGCATCAAGGGTGGATGTGGAATGAGCTCTACGACAAGGAGAACTACCGCCCCAAGGTCGCGAGCATGCTCGGCAAGCCGATGTTCCTGTACTAGGCGCGACGCAGTCTCCGCGACGCTCATCGCCGGACCTTTGCCGCCCCAGGTGCGCAAAGGTCCGGCGCTTTTCTCCGCCTGTGCCACCCTCCGGTGCCGGTGGACAATTGTCCGGCTGTTGTCAGCCGAACCACCTTGCCAAAGACCCTGCCGCTCATCGGCACGACCTCGACATCGCTATCCAAATGCCCCAATGCCAGGTGAGGCCGAAAAGCCTGAAAGGTATCAGAATGCGTCTCCATCAATACGAACGTCTTGCGACCATGATCCTCGTGATCATTGCCGTGGCGCTGATCGCGCTGGACGAGCAGCAACCCTTCTACATCATGCAGCGCGCCGAACAGCAGGAGGTCGGCATCCGCTTCGGCGGCGGCCGCATCGTGGAGCCTGTTCTGGGCCTGGTCTACAGCGACTTCGGCCCTACGTCGAGCTGGAAGAAGGTGCCGAAATGGCCAAAGCCTTCACGGCCGAGCATCGAGCAGGATCATCACCAGGCGGCAGCGCCTGGGCCTGGTGGTGGAGATTTCCGCCTGAACCGCGCAGCCGACATGAAGAAGGGCGGCGACAGGCCTGCGCGAGGACATCCTCCAGAACGTGCCGAGGGTCATTCGGCAACTGGCGAAGGTCAACAAGGAGGACGTTCATCGACAGCTGATCGGCACGGCGCATGTGCTGCGCGAGGACGACATGATGAGCTGCTCGGCCGAGGGCGAAGAAGCCCGTGATCCGAACGCCAGCCGTCCAGAAGATCATCCGCCGAGGCGCGACGCACGCCCGCTGCTGCTCAACACGGCATGGACGGGCTGAAAGCGTCGAGGCGCAGCGACGAGCAACGCCAACAGCGGTGCGGGCCCAGAGCTGCGCCCGGCAGAGGCGAGCAAACCGGCCGCCAGCAACCGACAAGGAGAAGGCCGAGGCGCAGAACGGGTCATCAACGGTGAGAAGGCGAAACGATCTGCTCAGCGCACAGCGGACTTTCGATCGCGCAGGCGCGCGCTCGAGCGGCCGCGGAGCAGGCAAAGGCCGATCTGGCGTCTGAGATCGCGGCGAAGCCGAGTTGTACGCGAGCAGCCCGGAGTATGTTGCGCCCAGACCGCACTCGCCAACGCCAGTGCGTTCAAGGAGACGGATAAGCTGATCTTCACGCCGCTGGGCACGGTCCCGACCATCATCGTCCCTGGCCCGGGCGTTCAACCGACCGTCAACACGACGCCGTAGGGTGGCCTGACGTTTCCGCAGCATTGACAAAGAAGTGGGCTGCCTGGATCTTCTTTCCAGGCAGCCCCTTATCGCATCGGGCGTAGGTTGCGCCAGCGGCAGCCGATGGCCGGTCAGGCGTAGGGATCGAAGCCGAACAACGTGCCGTAGAGTGCCTGGCACTCGATGGTCGCGCCGATCGCCGACGCCAGGTTGGCTACCTCAACCAGCCCGGACTCTGACAGCGGCTGTCCTGTGCCGACGATGTGGGCGAACCAACGGATCATCTTGATTTCCAGCATGTCCTTGCACGCGGCCCGGCGAAGTAGAAGGCCACCATGCGTGACTCGTCGTCGTTATCGCCAGACACCTCGTCGTAGCGATCGAGGACGCGCTTCATAGTCGCCAGGAGAGAAGACCCGCTCGATGAGTCGCTCGGCGACCGGCCCGCGACGGATCTACCAGGGCCACCGTATCGATGAGGATCAGTTCAAGAAGAAGCTCGTCGACCTTCTCCTCGGAACGGGTGCTGGCGCGATCCTGGTAATCATACAACTGATGTACAGGAATCCGACTGAATGCAGACCGATGGGACTCAGGCATCGCAGCACCTTTGACAAAGCGAAGAACAAGCATTACTTTAGCATATGATTAATTTGCGCGCAACCCGCGAAAGAGCATACACTGCCGGTGGTAGAATCATTATGGATCAGCACAATATGCAGGCATCCCTTCAAATCCGCCTCCCGTCTCGGCAATCGTCATTGCCGCCGGCTTTCCTGCCGGATGGGAGCGCGTTCGTTGACGCTGCTGGCGGCCGGCACGACCGTGATCGCATCGATCGTCGCCACCCTGCGCACCGCGCCGCTACGGGAAATCGTCGTGGTGACCGGCTACAGGGCCGCGGACGTCGAGCAGGCGCTGGCCGGCATGGCCGTGCGCTGCGTGCACAATCCCGACTACGAAGCGGGCGGCATGCTGAGCTCAATACAGGCCGGTCTCGACGGCACTCGGGAACAATGATGGGGCTGCGTTGCTGTGCCTCGGCGACCAGCCGCAAATGCAGCCGGACACCATCCGGGCAGTGTTGTCAGGGGGATCGCACCGGTTGGCAGAGGATCGTGCTCCTCCTACCATGCGCACTGGCCACCCCATTTTACTACCGGTTGCGCTATGGCCGCAAATAATGAATACAACAGAAACGCTACGAACCGTGTTGATGGGCGAACGTTGGATGTGGTACACTATGTAACGGTCGATACACCGTCCATCCTCGCCGACCTGAGTACGCCCGACGACTATGAGCGTGAGACGGGACAGGCGATATCGTGGCGGCTGATCGCCGGTTGAGCACTACACGAAGAGCTGCCGGACAACCACATGGGCAGCACGTGGCGCCGGTCAAGCGGCTTCAATCCGGCAGAAGAGGGATGCATGGAAAGAATTTACGCTGAGTTGGATCGGCTCGGACGAAGGTGAGCTCGTGGCCATGGCCACGATCATCGAGGTTCGCGGCTCCGTGCCGCGCGAGGTCGGCGCGAAGATGATCATCCACCCGCTGGGCAAGCACGTCGGCACCGTGGCGGCGGCTGCGGAGAAGGGGACGTCATCCGGCACCGCGCTGGACGTGATCCAGACCGGGGAAGCTGCCACGGTGCACGTCGACCTCACCGAGGACGTCTCGATGCAGGCCCTCGGCGTATGCGGCGGCAAGATGGACGTCTTCGTCGAGCGTGCCAGGCCGGCGGGGCCGTTTCGGGCAACGAGAAGCCGGCCTTCCTGGCCGCTGCAGGCGTCGACCGCCGCGAGCGCGAGTCCGTAGCGCTGGCCACCGTGGTGCGCGTCCGCAGGCGGACGCCGTGGCGGTGGTCTGGACGGACCGGGAGCCGCTGGGCTCGCTGGGGCTCGGCATCTGGAGCCACGAGTGATCGCGGCTGCCAAGAGGTGCTCGGCGGCAGGCAGCACAGGCTGGTGAAGATCGAAGACGTGGCGGTGTTCGTGGAAGCGCAGCGCCGCGCGCCGGAGCTGCTGATCGTGGGCGGCGGCCACATCGTTGCCTCTCGCCCAGTTGGGGACCATCTGCGATTTCTCTGTCATCGTGTTGACGACTGGCCTCGTTCGTCAGCGAGGACCGCTTCCCCACCGCAGCGGCAGCGGTGCCTCCGGGCTGCTTCGGGAGACCGTGCGCGACTTCGATGGACCCTGTGACACCTACATCGTGCTCGTTACCCAAGGGCACAGCCACGACGTCGAATGCCTGCTGGAGGTGCTCGACCGGCCGGTCGCCTACATCGGGATGATCGGCTCCGCGCGCCGTGTCGACGCGGTCTTCCAGCTGCTGCTGACCGAGGAGATGGGGCATCCCGGCAGAAAAGCTGGACTGCGTGGCGCCCCGATTGGCATCGCCATCGGCGCAGGACGCCCAAGGAGATCGCGTCTGCATCATGGCAGAGATCGTCAACGTCTTTCCGCGGCGGCCCTGCGGCCTCCATCTCCGATCGCCGCCGCGGCGCGATCGCCGCCGCTGCTGCGGCGGGAAACGACGGCGCACCCCCGGACGGAGGGTTGAAGGTTGCAGGTTGAAGGCTGGCAGGTTTCGCCCGCCGTCCTGCAGCGCCGACACTCTCAACGCCACGGGGTGTAGTCACCGCCAGCCGGCTGCGCCAACCGAACCTTTGGAGAGAGACCAGATCAAGAGGTACAATCAGGGGGATCACCAGGGCATCCGGCGTTCGATGACCATCTCAAGGAGGAGACACGTCATGAGACGCGCGAATCAGGCGTCCAACTCTGCACCCGCTGTTCTCGGCCTGCTACTGATCCTCGTCGCGACGTTTGCCCTGCCTGCGGCGCAGGCACGGGTGGTCCTGACGTTCCCACCGGCCGTCACTTGGTCGAGCCGCAGGCCGAAGCCGACACCGTCACCGTCGATGCGCTGCGCGCGGATAAAAATGTCCCTGGACGGCGATACCGGCGAGTGGGCAGGGCTGACACCCATGCACCCGGATCGCCTCACGGCCAGCACGATCGCCGGCGCCGATCCCAACCCAACAACCGCCGACCTCAGCGCCGATTCCGCGCGCCGCCTGGACCTCCACACCTCTATCTGGCCGCCACTCTTGCCGATGATGTGATCGTGGGAAACAACTCCAGCCAAACATCTGGGGGATGACGCGCTCGAGTTCGGCATCCGGTCCAGCGACACCACACGTTCACAATCGCTGCCGATGGACGCCGCCGACTGCGGGTCTGCAATCAGTACCTTGACAGTGATGACCCGAACCGTTAGCGGCGTGGCTGGTCACTGGAGGTGGCTCTCCCGGTCGCAGCGCTTGGCCTGACCAAACTACAGTCCGGCGACGAATTCGTGCTCACCTGGGCACTGTGGGATGATGACTCGTTCACCTACCCCGGCCAGACCCACATGTTCTGGCAGGGCAATTCCACCAGCATCTCAGGGGCCGATTGGGGCATCCTGAGCCTCTCCACTGACACCTACTCACCCTGCGGTGGCCCAGATCACGGCACGCAAGGCCGGTGGACTGCCGCCGGACGGAAGTCCCACCGAATGGCTCGGACTGGTCCCGGTGCACCTGGATCGAACCGTGGCCAGCACAATCCGGGGTGTCGAGCCCACCCTGCAAGATCTCAGCGCGGACCTGCGGGTTGTCTGGGACGCCACTCATCTGTACTTCGCCGCAGTCATCGCTGATGATATCGTGATTGGCAACAATTCCGCCGACATTTGTGGAGACGACATCATAGAGCTGGCAACATACGTCCCGCTGACCGGACAGTGGCATCAATTCAGCCTGTGCGTCGACGGCAGACAGGCTGATCGGGATACGCTATTTCCCCACACCGAGCGCAGCACCCCGGACGATTGCGGGCGCTGGACGCTGGAGGTGGGTGAGATCTGGGTCGAGGCAAGCTCGGACTAAGCCGATTCGTGGCCGGCGCAACAGTTCCTTCATTCGGGGATTGTGGGATGATGACTTGTATACCTACCCCGGCCAGACACACATGCCTTTCAAGAGCGACTCACCAGCACTTACAGCCTGACTGGGGCATGCTGAGCCTGGCTGCCGAAGGCCATCTTCCCCTCTGTAACGCCGAAACCCAAGACTATCTATCTGCCCTTACCTCTGAATCGGCCCGCAGCCAACCCTGCTCACGCCTACACTCGGTCCAATCGCGCCGCCCGAGGCGAATCCCGCCTATACGCTGCGATGGTCCGAGTGCCTGGCCAGGCCGGCGCTACGTGCTGGAAACGGGCAACGAGCCCGCCTTCGGCGATGCGATCCGCATCTATCCGGGCGCCGCAACAGAGTACATTGTAGCCAGCCAGGGCATCGCCACCTACCACTATCGGGTCAAGGCGCGCAGCGCAGCGGGCGACAGCCTCTGGTCGAATGCGCAGGCAGTCCAGGTTCGTTGGGAGGTTGAGCCGAACGGTGAGGCTGTAGATGCGACTCGCAACGGACCTCTTCAGGCTGGCCCGGAACACTTCGGCGTGCTCAATGCTGCAGACGACCGCGGCAACGATTACTTCTACTTTGATCTGACTTCCGCTCGGTCTGTAGAACTGTGGTTGACGCACATGGCGGGAGGCCAGGATTTCAACCTGGCGCTGCGGAACGCCTCCCTGGAGATCGTTCCCAAGGGATTTTCAGGGAATCCAGCCAACGCAGACGAACACATCGCGACCGGACAGTTGCCTGCCGGACGTTACTACGTCCAGGTAAGCCGCGTGGCCGGCGACTCCAGCCAGCCATACCATCTATGGGGGGCGTGGTAGCAGAACACCACCCCAGGGGGGAACCCATCATGACCGACTCACCGCTCCTCTCGGGCATCCGCGTCATCGACATGACCGAGGCGCTGGCCGGGCCCTACTGCACCATGTACCTCGGCGACATGGGCGCGGACGTGATCAAGATCGAACGTCGCGGGCAGGGCGACCAGACCCGCGGCTGGGGCCCGCCCTTCGTGAACGGCGAGTCCGCCTACTTTATGTCTACCAACCGCAACAAGCGGAGCGTGACGCTCGACATCACGGCGCCGGACGGCCGCGCGATCCTGCAGCGCATGGTGGACGGGGCCGACATCTTCATCAACAACCTGCCCCGATTCTCGTCGCTCGAGAAGCTCGGCCTCGATCCCGCCGCGGCCCTGGCGCGCAACGGGCGGCTCATCCACGTCTGCCTGACTAGCTTCGGGCACTCCGGACCCCGCGCGGGCCAGCCCGGATACGATATTCTCTCCCAGGGCATGAGCGGCCTGATGAGCCTGACCGGCGAGCCGGACGGCGAGCCGATGCGCTACCCCGTCCCGATCTCGGACATGACCGTCGGCCTTTACGCGCTGATCGCCATCCTGGCCGCGCTGTACGAGCGGGAGCGCACGGGCGTGGGCCAGGCGATCGACACCGCGATCCTGGAGTCGCAGATGGGCTGGCTCACCAACCTGGCCGGCAGCTACTTCGCCACCGGCCATAACCCGCCGCGCCTGGGCAACGTCCATCCCACGATCACGCCCTACCAACCCTTCGCGACCGCAGACGGCTGGATCATCATCGCGGGCGGCACGGACCGGATCTGGGTGCGGCTGTGCGACGCGCTCGGCATCCCGCCCGAGGTGCGCGATGACCCGCGCTTCGCCACCAACCCGCAGCGCAACGTCAACCGCGCGGACGTGCAGGCGCTGGTCTCCGGGCGGCTGCAGGCCGGGACCAAGGCCCACTGGCTGGAGAGGCTGCGTGAGGTCGGCGTGCCCTCGGGGCCGATCTACCTGCTCGACGAGGCATTGCAGGAGCCCCAGGTGCTCGCCAGGGAGTTCATCGTGACGCTCGACCACCCGGTCGCCGGCCTGGTCCGTTCTTTAGGCTTCCCGCCCCAGATGCGCGACGGCGCCATCTCCTACCGCCTCCCGCCGCCCACGCTCGGCCAGCACAGCTCGGAGGTTCTCCGGGAGATGGGGTACGGGGAAGCAGAAATCGCCCGGCTGCAAGCGTCCGGCGTGATCTGACGCCGAACGGGCCAGGAGCTCTACATGGCCAGCATTGCCAGCGAAGAGCGACGGGGCGGCGTGTTAGCCGGGCAGCGCAGGTTGCTCGGCGCGTACTTCGCGCCGCAGCGCGGGCGTGTGATCCTGCTGGTCGCGCTCATCTCGGTCGACATCCTCCTGCGGCTCGCCAACCCGCAGATCGTCCGCCGGTTCATCGATACGGCGGAGGCCGGCGGGCCGCTCAGCGCGCTCACCCTCGCCGGCATCGCGTATCTCCTGGTTGGGCTGGCCGCGAGGATCGCCAGCCTGGCCGCCACCTACGCCGGACTGGACCTGGGCTGGCGCGCGACCAACCGGCTGCGCGCCGATCTCACGTCCCATCTCCTCCGGCTGGACATGCCGTTTCACAAGACCCACACGCCCGGCGAGCTCGTCGAGCGCGTCGACGGGGATGTCACGGCACTCGCCACCTTCTTTGCAGACCTGGCCATCAAGATCGCGGGCAACGCCCTGCTCGTTCTTGCGATCGTGGGGCTCCTCTACCGCGAGAGCACGCTGGCCGGCATCCTCGTCACCCTCTACACGATCGTCGTGCTCGCGGCCCTGGCCGCGGTCGGACGCATCGGCGTGCACGCGTGGACCGCCGCGCAGGCCGCGTGGGCGGATCAGATGGGCTTCCTGGAGGAGCGCATCTCCGCGACCGAGGATCTGCGCGGCATCGGCGCCGAACCACACGCACAGGCGCGGCTCTCCGCCCTGATGCTGAAGCTGCTACACGCCGCCCGCGGCGGATGGATGGCCAACGCGCTCGGGTTCGTCATCACCAACTTCCTTTTTGTGGTTGGCTACGGCATGGGCCTGGCGCTCGGCGCATTCCTCTACCTGCGCGGCGATGTGACGATCGGCGCCGCGTTTCTGCTGGTGTCCTACATCGGTATGCTCGCTGCACCGCTGGAGGAGATTCGGGGCCAGGCCGCGGATCTGCAGGAGGCGACGGCAGGAGTGCATCGCGTCACCGAGTTGCTGCGCCTGGAGTCCGGGCTCCCCGATCGCGGCGCAGGATCCATCCCGCAAGGGGCGCCATCCGTTGCGTTTCGTCGCGTTTCGTTTCGCTACGATGACACGCCCCTGGCCCGGCACGACGCGGCGCCGGAGAACGTGCTCACAGACGTGTCGTTCGACCTCGCGTCCGGTCGCGTGCTGGGCATTCTCGGCAGGACGGGCAGCGGCAAGACGACCATCATGCGGCTCCTGTGCCGGCTGTACGACCCCAACGAGGGAGAGATCCGGCTGGACGCAACCGACCTGCGCGACATCCCCGCGGCTGCACTCCGGCAAGCTGCCGGCGTCGTCACGCAGGACGTGCAGCTGTTCGGCGCGACCGTGCGGGACAACATCACGCTCTTCGATGCGTCGGTGCCGGACGAACGGCTGCACCGGGCGCTGGGCGAACTGGGGCTGCTCGACTGGGTTCGCGCGATGCCGCAGGGGCTGGACACGGCGCTCGCCGCGGGCGGCGGCATGTCTGCGGGCGAGGCGCAGCTCATGGCCTTCGCACGCATCTTCCTGCGCCAACCCGGATTGGTCATCCTCGACGAAGCGACTTCGCGCCTGGATCCCGTCACCGAACACCGGCTGGAGCAGGCGGTCGATCGTTTGATCGCCGGCGGCGACCAACGCCGCACGGCGATCGTCATCGCGCACCGCCTCCGCACGGTGCAACGGGCCGACGACATCCTCATTCTCGAAGCAGGCCGCGTGATCGAGTTCGGGCCCAGGGCCGCGCTCGAAGCTGACCCGAACTCCCGGTTCTCGCACCTCCTCAGGACCGGCCTGGAGGAGGTGCTGGCATGACCCAGCGCTCGGGCGTGATGCCCTTCATGTGGCTCCTGATGCGATACGCGCGCCGGCCCTACGCCCTGCATGCACTTCTCCGGATCCTCTTCCTGGGATCGCAGGTCCTGCCCGGCCTGGTGGAGAAGGCCGTCTTCGATCGCATCACGGGCCAGTCGCCCCTGCAGGTGGACATCTGGGCGCTGATTGCGATCTACGCGGGCATCGGCCTGGCGCGCATGGCCGCAACCTATGGCGAGACGTTCGCCGGCTGGACGTTCCGCTACGCCGCGGCATCGCTGGTGCACCACAATCTCTTCGCGGCCTTGCTTCGGCGCCCCGGCGCACTCGCTCACCCGGTCGCGCCGGGCGAGGCGCTCAATCGCTACCGGAACGACGTGGCGGAGCTGTGCGACTTCCCCACCTGGCTGCCGGACGTAGCAGGTAACCTCCTCTCCTTCGTAGCCGCAGTCGCGATCATGGCGAGCATCGACTGGCAGATCACACTGGTCGCCTTCCTGCCCATCCTGATCGCCTACAGCGTGGGCCGCGCCGTGTGGGGCCGCATGCTGGCCATGCGCAAGCTGGAAGGCGAAGCCGGCGATCGGGTGATGGGCTTTCTCACCGATATCTTCCAGGCCGCACAGGTGCTCAAGCTGGCGGGACCGGATGCGGAGGCGCGCACGGTGCGGCGCCTGGACCAGCTCAATCAGGACCGCAGCCGCGTCACCATCCGGGCCAGGATGCTCGACGTGATCGCGTTCTCGATCCAGAGCTTCGCGGCCGTGGTGAGCACCGGCGCGATGCTGCTGATGGCCGGCCGCGGCATGATGTCCGGGTCCTTCACCGTCGGCGATTTCGCCCTCTTCACCTACTTCCTCTGGTTCACCTCGGACATGCCCTCCTATCTCGGCACGTTCGTCGGTGACTACAAGCAACAAGGGGTAGCGCTGGGGCGGCTCGCTGAGCTCGCGCCGGAAGAGGGCCAGTCCGCGCTCATGCGGAGCCAGCCGGTCCTGCCAGCCGCCGCGGGCGAGAGCTGGCTGCTGGCACAGGTGGCCGATCGGCCGCTGCCGGCGCCGGTGACGGCCCCTGCTGATAGCGAGGCGGTTCATCCACCCGCCATCGCCGTGCAGGGGCTGACCTGCCTGCACGACTCGTCCGGTCGGGGGATCGAGGACGCCACGTTCACCATTCCGGCGTGCAAGGTCACGGTCGTCACGGGCCGCGTCGGCTCCGGTAAGACCACGCTGCTGCGCGCGGTGTTGGGGCTGCTCCCGATGCAGTCGGGCGAGATCCGCTGTGACGGCCGTGCCATCTCCGATCCAGCCGCCGCGTTTCGTCCGCCCGCGAGCGCCTACACGCCACAGGCGCCGCGGCTCTTCAGCGACACGCTGCTCGAGAACATCCTCCAGGGCGCGCCGGCCAGCGAGCAAGAAGTCGAGGCCGCGCTGGCCCTTGCGGTGATGGAGGATGACCTGCGTCACCTCGAGGACGGGCTGGAAACGGTCGTCGGGCCGCGCGGGGTGCGCCTGTCAGGTGGGCAGGTCCAGAGAAGCGCGGCGGCGCGCATGTTCGTGCGCCGGCCGAGCCTCCTGGTGTTCGATGACCTTTCGAGCGCACTGGACGTCGAGACCGAGGCACTGCTCTGGGAGCGACTCGCTGCAAGACCCGGCCAGGCGACGGTTCTTGCCGTCTCGCATCGCCGCAGCGCCCTCCGCCGCGCGGACCTGGTCATCGTGCTCATGGATGGACGCATCGTCGACCATGGCGACCTGCCGACCCTGCTTGCTCGGTGCGACGAGATGCGCCGGCTCTACGCTGCACAGCCCGAGCGCGACGGCTGATGACTTGTGCTATACTAGTGCGAAAGTTCAATCGATCGACCTCAGGAGGTTGGCGTGACGCAATTCGGACTACCCCCAGGGATGGCAGGGCTACGGTCGCACCTGGGAAGCATCGTGACTGGCATGGAACGGACCGTTCCCTACGCGGCTGCACTGCTCTCCGAGCGCGGCGGGCTGACCATCCGGGTCGATAGCCGGGAGGAGCGCATCGAGGAACTGCCGCGCACCGCCGGCACGGTGCTCACCGCATACGACGGCCGGACGCTGCATGAGGCAGGCGTGGGCGGCTTTGATCTCGGCCCCGTTGAGCGGGCCGCCGCAGCGCTGGTGAAGCCGCTCTCCCGCGCCGCCGGCCGCGACATCGCTCCCGGGCCCGAGCGCCGCGGCGACTTCGTCACCCCCATGGCGATCCCCCCGGCCTCGCTGTCGACGGAGGATAAGCTCGACCGCTGCCGCGACATCCAGTCACGGCTGCGCAAGGTCGACGGCCGCGTGATCAACGCGGTCGTCACCTACCGGGAGCTGACCGAGCTCTCCGCGTTCGCCAACCGGACCGCGGACCTGGCCCAACAGGTCCAGCGGACCGCAATGAACATCACCGCGCTGGTGGAGGGTCCCGACGGCGTGCGCTACAACTACGGTCTCTACGGCGGAACGGGCGGCTGGGAGCTGCTCGACATCGGCGATGAGGAGTTGGCACGGCTGGTCGGGATCGCGATCGAGCTTCTCGGTGCGCAGCGGATCGAGCCGGGCGAATACACGGTCGTGACCGCGCCCTGGGTGACGGGCACGCTGGTGCACGAATCGTTCGGCCACGGCGTCGAGACCGACATGTTTCTCAAGGAACGCGCGCGGGCGGCCGAGCACGTGGGCAAGCGGATCGGCTCGCCCCTGGTGAACATCTGGGACGATCCCTCCTATCCCCGCGGCTTCGGCTCCTATTTCTTCGACGACGAGGGCATGCTGGCCGGGCCGACGCAGATCGTCGAAGACGGCGTCTTCCGCCGGGGCATCACCGACCTGTACTCCGCGACCGCGCTCGGCATTCCGCGCACCGCCAACGGGCGCCGCCAGGATTACACGCGCAAGGCCTACGCGCGGATGAGCAACACGGCCTTCGCACGCGGCGCCACGCCCGTGAGCGAGCTCTTCAGCCGGGTCGAAGACGGCATCTACCTGGAGATGTGGTATTCGGGGATGGAGGACCCCAAGGGGTGGGGCATCCAGGTGACCTGCCACTATGGCCATGAGATCAGGCACGGCCGCGTCACGGAGAAGATCTACGCGCCGATCGGCATCACCGGTTACGTGCCCGATGTCCTGGCAAGCGTCACCGGCGTGGGCGACGAGTGGGGGCTGGACACGGGCAGCTGCGGCAAGGGACACAAGGAGTGGGTGCGCGTCAGCGCGGGCGGGCCGCACCTGCTGATGAAAGCGAGGCTGGGGTGATGTTTGACGTCATTACCGATGCACTCAGGAGGCGCACCGACCTGCTCGGCTGGACCTTGCGCGAGGTCACCCGCCGAGGTTCGCAGCTGTACGCGGTGCCCGGCGCGGTCGAATCCGTGCGGGACGTGACCGAGGAGCGGTATGTGATCGACGTCCTGCGCGACACGACTGCCCCCGGTGGCCAGCCGAGTGCTGGCGCTGGCAACGTCACGCTGCTGCCGGGCGCGGCCATCGACGCGGCCATGGCCGCGGCCATCGACGCGGCCAGCCTGCACGCGGGCCTCGTCCGCAACCCGCCCTATGGCCTGCCCGGGCCGGCAAGCCTGCCCGACGTGCCGCTGCTCGACGAAGTGCTCTGCCGGGACATGGCCGGTGAGCTGGCAGCCGCGCATCAGCGCCTGGTCGACGCAGTCCGAGGCGAGACCGGCGTGCGCATGACCGCAGCCGAGTTCTTCGCCGAAGAGGCGTCGGTGCGCCTGCGCAACAGCCGCGGGATCGATGTCCACCAGACGGGCACGTCGCTGGAAATGGAATGGGTGCTCCTGGCCCGCAAGGCCGGCCACGAGGTTGAGACGTTCGTCGGGATGCGGCGCCGCCGGCTGGCCGACCTGAACCTCCAGGAGGTGGTAGCGGAACGAGCCGGATGGGCGCGCGATCTGCTTGCGGCCCAGGCGCCGCCCCGGCATGCGGGCCCGGTGATCCTGGCTGGCTCAGCGCTCGCCGAGTTCATGGACACCGGCGTGATCCAGAACCTGGGCTCTGCAGCCGCCAGGTTTTCGAAGTCAAGCACCTGGGAGGTGGGCGAGCCCGTCTTCCGCGAGCCCGTGCGCGGGGATTCGCTGACGGTGTGGGCGAATCGCCAGGCGCCCTACGGGGTTGCCTCGGACCGCTTCGACGCCGAAGGAATCCCGAGTCAGCGGCTCCTCCTGATCGTCAACAACCGCCTGGCGGCCTTCAGCGCGGGGCAACGCCACGCGGAGTATCTCCGGATATCGCCGACCGGCGAATTCGGCGTAATCGAGGTCGCCGCGGGCCGGACAGCCGCCGCAAGCCTGCGAGAGGGGAATCACGTTGAGATCGCTGCGTTTTCCGCATTCGAGGCAGACGACGTGACCGGCGATTTCGCATCCGAGATCCGGTTGGGCTACACGGTAACCGGCGGCAGGCGCATCCCGTTCAAGGGCGGACAACTCATCGGCAACTACCTCAGCGCGCTTGCAGACGCAACCTGGAGCCGGGAGACGGACTTCCACGGGATCTATCTCGGCCCGACCGCAGTGCGCTTCGAAACGCTGACAGTGGCGCCCTGACGGAACCGCAGCGCCTGCCAAAGCGTAGTAATGGCAGGATAGGCTATGCACACGGTCCGCATCCGCGCCATTCATGTCGCCATTGCGCTCCTCGCGGTCCTCGCGATCGCGGGCGCTGTGGCTTACTCGCGCCTGCCCGACATCGACGCGTTGCTGCTGAAGCCCGCGACGCCGAGCATCCTCATCGCCGATCGGCATGGCCGCGTCCTGTACGAGACGATCGATCCGATGGGCAGTAAGCACGTGCCGCTGGCCCTCAGCGAGATCCCGCGCGCCTGCCAACAGGCCACCATCGCGACGGAGGACGAGCGCTTCTACTCGCACCCCGGCGTCGACCTGCTGTCCATCGCCCGCGCGGCCTGGACCAACTGGCGGGCGGGAGAGATCGTCTCGGGCGCCAGCACGCTCACCCAGCAACTGGCGCGCAACCTGATGCTGCCGGAGGGTGAACGGTACGAGCAGTCGCTTAGCCGCAAGCTGCGCGAGGCTTGGCTGGCCTGGCGCCTCGAGCAGCGGTACACCAAGGACGAGCTGCTCGCGCGCTATCTCAACACGACCTACTACGGCCACTTCGCCACCGGCATCGAGGCTGCGGCGCAGGCCTACTTCGGCGTCCACGCAGGGGAGCTGGACCTCTCCCAATGTGCCTTGCTCGCAGGCTTACCCCAGTGGCCCGCGGGCTACAATCCGATCGAAAACCCGGACGCCGCACGCCGGCGGCAGGCCACCGTCCTGCGCCTCATGGTTGCGCAGGGGGCCATCACAGAGACACAGGCGCAGCAGGGCGGGGACGAGGCGCTGCGCTTCGCCAGCACCGCCTTTCCCATCGACGCGCCGCACTTCGTCATGTTCGTGCAGGGCCAGCTGGAGAACATCCTGCCCCCAGAGCGCATCGCGGCCGGGGGCCTGCGCGTGACGACCACGCTCGATCTCGACTGGCAGCGCGCGGCGGAGGGGGCAATCGACCGGCGGATACGCCAGCTCACGCCATGCGCTTCAGCCGAACAGCCATTGCCCGGGGTGACCTGCGACGTCACGGCCGACCCCAGCCGTCGCATCGAGAATGCGGCGTTGGTCGGCATGGACCCGCGCACCGGCGCGATCCTCACCATGGTGGGCAGCCCGGACTACTTCGACCTCCGTACGAGCGGTGCGGTCAACGCGGCGCTGAGCCAGCGCCAGCCGGGATCGGCCATCAAGCCGCTGACCTATGCGCTGGCAATGGACCCAGACGCAGCACGTCGCGCGGGCCGGGCCGCGTGGACGCCGGCCACGGTCATACCGGATATCCGCACGGTCTTCACGACCGAAGAAGGCGCGCCCTACGCGCCCAACAACTACGACCGTCGATACCACGGGCCGGTGACGCTGCGCGCCGCCCTGGCGAACAGCTACAACATTCCGGCCGTTCGGGCGCTGGATCGCGTCGGCGTCGACTCGCTCATCTCCCTGGCGCGCGATCTTGGCATCGCGTGGCAGCCGGCCGCCGGCGTAGACGCCGCCACCTCGCCCGAGGAGGATGGCGAGCCCCGGGAGTCGCGTTACGGCCTGTCGCTCACCCTGGGTGGCGGCGAGGTGCGGCTGATCGACCTGGCCGCGGCCTACGCCGCGCTGGCCAACGGCGGCTCCCGCGTCGTGCCGTACGCCATCGAGCGGATCGAAACGCTCGAAGGGGAGGCGTTGTGGCCCGTCCCCGACGCGGCGGGCGATGGCATCAGCGCAACACCGCCGCCACCTGCCCGCGTCATCGACGAGCGGGTTGCATTTCTCCTCACCGATATCCTGAGCGACGATCTGGCCCGCCGGCCGGCCTTCGGCCAGGGCAGCCCGCTCCATATCGGCCGGCCCGCGGCCGCCAAGACGGGCACCACCACGGATTGGCGCGACAACTGGACGATCGGCTACACGCCCGACCTCGTCGCAGGCGTCTGGGTCGGCAACGCAGACAACACGCCGATGAAGGACGTGAGCGGGGTGACGGGCGCGGCGCCGATCTGGCATGACTTCATGACATCCGTGCTGCGCGGCCGCGCCGCCTCGGAATTCGCTGTCCCGTCGGGCGTCACGCAAATCGAAGTCTGTGCGGATTCAGGCCTGCTGCCGGGCGCCGTGGCAGCGGGGGACCAGGCCGCATCCTGTCCCAGCCGCCGGCTGGAGTGGTTCATCGAGGGCACGGAACCCACGGAGGTCGACCGCGACCACGCTCTGGCCTGGGTCGACCCCGCGACGGGCCGCGTCTCGGCGGAGCGGGTCCCGGGCGCCTATCCGCAGACGTTCTGGGTGCTGGGCCCCGAGTACCAGGCCTGGGCCAGGGAGAACGACTTCCCACAGCCGTTCTCTGTGACCGGGACCATGCCGCCTGCCCAGGCCGTTGACCGGGCCGGCGCGGGGGCCGCGCTTCGGCTGACGAGTCCCGACCCGAACCGCCGGCTGCGCATCGATGCGCAGTTGCCGCGCAGCGCGCAGCAGCTGCCCGTCACTGCGCTGGCGACATTCCCCACGGCGGGTGACATCACGCTGACCGTGGATGGCGTCCCGTTCGCCACGGTGTCTGCGCCCGACTACACGGCCTGGTGGCCCCTGGCGCCGGGCCAGCACGTCTTTGCGGCGTTCGCGCGCCGCCTTGACGGAAGCCTTGAGTATAGCGCCGAGGTGGCCGTGGTGATCGAGCCCTGAGCGCCGGCACGGCGTTCCGCCGCGCCGGCCGGATGCAATTTCGCGTGATCGGGAACCAAGGCATCAGCGCTGCCGTCACCTAATCAATAGCCGCGATGCTCGCGCCGCGCGGCGTCTATGCTTTGTCATCCTACGGTCGGTCAAGCCCAGCGGCTCCAAATGTAGCCGAACTTGAGCATCCTGAGCGTAGGGCCAACCGAAGGTTGGCACACCGGATGAAGCGCAGTCGAAGGAGCGGTCATGCCAGACCGCTTCGGGTCGGAGGAAACCATGCAAGCTTCACGTCTCAGTCGCACCTTCTCGATCGTCGCCATCATCGTCCTTCTCATCCTGACGGGTTGCGGCGGCAAGGCCACCCCCATCGCGCCGGAAACGGGCGCTCCCGCGAACGCCGCCCAGGCGCCGTCAGCACAGGCCCCTGGCGCCCAGGCTCCTGTGGGACAGGCTCCTGTGGGACAGGCTCCTGTCACGACGGCTGCGCCGGTCCCCACCCCGACCCGCCCGCCCCTGCCCCCGACCGTCGTCAGCGTCCGGCCGGACCGGGGCGAAGAGCAGTTCATCGCGGCGCCGGTGATCGTCACGTTCGACCAACCGATGGATCCCGCCAGCACCGGCAGTGCGTTCAGCATCGAGCCGAGCGTGCCCGGCGACATCGTGGTCGACGGCAATCAGCTCACCTTCACGCCCAAGGTCCGCCTCGAACGCAGCAAGGAGTATCGCGTCGTGCTCGCCTCGAATGCGACGAGCACGACCGGCCTGGCGTTGCAGGGTGACGTGTCCTTCAAGTTCGTCACTGCCGGCTTCCTGTCCGTGTCCAGCACCCAACCGGTGGACGGCGCGACCGATGTGGCTGCGGACAGCACGATCACCGTCGCATTCAACCGCCCGGTCGTGCCGCTGACAAGTGAGGCGGATCAGGACGCGTTGCCCCAGCCGCTGGTCATCACGCCCACGCTGGCCGGACGGGGCACGTGGGTGAACACCAGCCTGTACCGGTTCACCGCGAACAACGGGCTCGCCGCGTCCACCACGTACAGCGTCACGGTCGCGGCCGGGCTGGAGGACACGACGGGCGGGGTGCTCGCCGAGCCCCATACCTTCTCGTTTCGCACCACAGATCCGACCATCCTGCGCTGGACGCCCGAGAACCCCGCCAACGTGCGCATCGAGAGGCCGATCTCGGTCACCTTCTCCATGCCCATGGACCCGGCCAGCACTGAGGCCGCTTTCACTCTCCTGGATCCGGACGGCGAGCCGGTGCCCGGCACCTTCAACTGGAACGCGGACGCCACGGAGGTCGGCTTCAAGCCGAGCGAGATCCTGAAGTTCGGCGCGCGTTACCGCGCGGGCATCGACAC
Organism: Anaerolineae bacterium; assembly: GCA_040766655.1. Classification (GTDB taxonomy): domain Bacteria; phylum Chloroflexota; class Anaerolineae; order CG2-30-64-16; family CG2-30-64-16; genus JALOOB01. The sequence continues at coordinate 219 of JAXGQB010000021.1, read as the reverse complement.
CGCGGCGAAGGCCTTCAACGGCGAGGGTGGCCTGCGAGAGGCAGGCGAATTCGTCTTCGAGACCGTGAAGCTGCCCAGGGTGGAGAGGGTCGAGCCGGCAACCGGCTCAGAGAGGGTCTCGCCGGACCAGAGCGTGCGTATTGTGTTTGCTTCACCCATGAATCCCGCGACCTTCGTGACCGACACGGTCACGATCCTGCCCAAGCCGACGCGCGTCTT
>JAXGQB010000020.1:0-94814 GCA_040766655.1 Anaerolineae bacterium | reverse complement strand
CGGAGGTTGAGCGTCTGGCTCAGGCCGCGCTGGAGGCCTGGCAGGGACATGCATATCCCTACCCGTTTTACTGGCAGGCGCTCTGGCCGCTGATCGGCGTCGCGCTGGCGCACGAGCGTCACGTCGATGCGATCGCACACGCACAGCGCCTGCTCGACCCGGGTCAACAGCTCCTGCCCTCCGATCTGGCCCGGCTCGTCCAGGCGGCAGTGGACGCCTGGGGGATGGGTCAGGCCGCTCCCGCCATCGATCGACTCCGCGTTGCCCTCGCTCTGGCGCAGCAAACGCACTTCTCGTGATTCCCAGCCTCTCAACCACGCGCCGTCAAACGCTCACGAAACGGTCGCCCTGATATAGTTGCGTCATCACACAGCGAGGCGTCCATGATGTCCGAGATAACCCGACCGACCCGCCTGTTCACCCTGCGCCTGTGGCAGGAACACGTCAGCGCGGAGCAGACCGAGTGGCGCGGCAAGGTGCAGGCGCTGCCGGAGGGCGATGTCTACTACTTTCGCGACTGGCCGGGGCTGGTCCGGCAGTTGGAGGCGATGCTCGCTGCCGACGATGCCGGACAGCCGAAGCCGGACGCATGATGGGCAATTCAGGACGATCTCGCGCGGTCCACTTTCTACCAGGTCAGGAGGCAACCATGTATCTCGTCGTTGGAGCAACCGGCTCGTTGGGCGGCCGCATCGCTCGCGGCCTGCTGGCGCAGGGCAAGGCCGTGCGTTTTCTGGATCGACGTAACCCGATCTCGTTGGAGCTGGCGCAACAGGGGCGCGCCAACAGCGCGGCATCGCTGAGCGCGGCCGGCGCACAGGCCGTGCCGGGCGATCTCAAGGACCCCGCATCGCTGGAGGCCGCGCTCAAGGGCGTGGATACGGTGATCACAACGGCCACCGCAACCCAGCGCGGGGGCGACGACACCGTCCCGGCGGTGGACTTGCAGGGCACGTTGGCCCTGATCGAAGCGGCCAGGGCTGCGGGGGTCAGGCGCTTGATCTACACCTCGATTTCCGGGGCAGCGCCGGGTCACCCATCGCCCCTGTTCCACATCAAGGGCGTCTGCGAAGCCGCATTGCGGGAGAGCGGGCTGGAATTCACCATCCTGGGGCCGTCCGTCTTCATGGAAATCTGGATCGGCATGATCGTCGGGATGCCGCTGATGGCGCAGCAGCCGATCTCCCTGATCGGCAAGGGCGATCACCGGCAGAACTTCGTCTCCGAGGCGGATGTCGCGGCCTTCGCCCTGGCCGCGGTGGACAACCCGCTTGCGGCCAACCAGCGGATCAGCATCGGCGGGCCCGCTTCCTACACGTGGACCGAGACCGTGAACGCGGTCGGGCACGCCATGGGCAGGGAGCTGCCCGTGCAGTACCTGCCGCTCGGCTCGGAGGTGCCGCTGTTGCCGCCCGTCGCCAGCGAGCTGCTCAACGGCATGGAGACCTTCGAGACCTTCGTGGACATGACAGAGACCGCGCCGGCGTATGGGGTCAGGCTGACCACCCTGGACGAGTTCATCGGGCGGACGTTCGTGCACTGAGCGACGGCGGATGGTAGGTTGAAACCCACTTGCCGGTGTGCAGTGGGTTTCTTGCCCTCGAGGTGTTCCTCTGTAGTTCTTCCTCGTCAAACGCTCCATGAAACGCCTGTGAAACGCTTGTCCTGATATTGTCCTTTCATCGAATGTGTGAGGAGTGCGTGCGGGGCCAACAGACCCTGCCGGTCGTCTCTTCACCGATCCATCGCCTTTCAGGAGGAGCGCCATGATTCTCGTTGTTGGAGCAACCGGCCAGCTGGGGACGGCCGTCGTGCGCAAGCTGGTCGCGAGCGGACAGCCGGTGCGTGCTTTTGTGCGGCGCACCGGGCAGTACCAGCATTTACAGGTGCCAGGCGTCGAACTGGCATTCGGCGATCTGCGGCATCCAGCGACGCTGGATGCCGCATGTCGAGGCGCGGAGGTCGTGATCGCCACCGCCAACGCAATCGTGCCGCAAGGCCCGTCCAGCTTCGAGGCGGTGGAGGGCAAGGGGTATCAGGACCTGATCGCCGCGTGCCAGAAACACGGTGTCAAGCAGTTCATCTTCATCTCGGCGCCGGTCACGCCCCACGATAACGCCGTACCCAGCTTCCGGTACAAGCGCCTGAACGAGGAACGCCTGCAGGCGAGCGGCCTGAACTACACCCTCCTGCGCGCCTCCCTGTTCATGGATTGCTGGTTCGCCTTCATCGGCAGCACGATCCCGGCGTGCGGCACGGACACCGCGACGATCAAGCGGCAGTACTGGTTTCTGAAGCTGTTCATGAAGGGCGTTGGCAACCTGATCCCGGGCCTGGGCATCGCGTTGATCCCGGGTAACGCCCAGGTCCGCCATGCCTTCATCGCGACAGAGGACGTCGCCAGCGCCATGGTCAATGCCATCGGCCATCCGGCGGCCGAGCGGGCGATCCTGGAGATCGGCGGGCCGGAGATCCTCTCCTGGCAGCAGGTCGCGGACATGTACGCCGAGACGCTGGGGCGCAAAGTGCGACCGGTCTACGCACCCGGCGGCGTCTTCCGCGTCATGCGCGCAATGATGAGCCCCTTCTCTGAGGCAGCGTCAGACATCATGGGGTTGAACTGGCTGGTCTCCTACAGCACGCATTACGATGGCCAGAAGGCCGCGGCGACACTGGGTGTGGAGTTGACCCGTGCAGAGGATTTCGTCCGGGGCAAGGCCGACATGGCCGGGTGTCTGTCTCCGCAAGGCAACCGTGGCTATTCAACAGACTCGGCTGGCGACCTGAAACGTAGAAATCACGGATTTCCGTTACCTTGATGGAGGCAAAGCATGATGCCGGGTGCTCCACAGGATCGCACCATCCGGATCGGGGAGATCAAGACGCGCTATTGGGCCGGGGGCAGCCATGGCTCGCCCGTCGTGCTGATCCACGGCTTGAGCTGCCATGTCGAGGACTGGCTGCCTAACTTCAACGCCCTGGCCGAGCACCACCGCGTCTACGCCGTCGACCTGCCCGGCCACGGGCGGACGGATAAGCCTGCCCGTGCGACCTACGGAGCGACGTACCTGACGGAATTCGTCCGGGACTTCATGGTGGCCCTGCAGATCCCGCGCGCTCACGTGGTGGGCCATTCCATGGGCGGCGCGGTGGCCACCCGGCTCGCCTTCACGCATGGGGGACTGGTGGACAGGCTGGTGCTGGTCGCACCGGCCGGCCTGGGCCCGCAGGTCCACCTGAGCCTGCGCCTGGCCAGCGTACCGTTGCTCGGGGAGCGGTTGATGCGCCTCAGCCGCTCGGGCATAGCCAGCTTCGCCAGGATGACGGTATACGATCCCCTCGTGATCATCGAGGAGAAGATCGACTGCGACTACGAACTGGCGGCGCAGCCAGGTGCGCTGGAGGCGGTGCTGCGCACCGCGCGCTCGGGCCTCAATCTGTTGGGGCAGAAGAAGAGCCTCTGGGGCGTCAATACCGGCCGGCTGCCCTATATCACTGCACCCGTGCTGGTGATTTGGGGCCGGCAAGACCCCATCCTGCCTGTGGCCCATGCCGAAGTCGCCGCGCAGGCGCTCCCGAATGCACGCGTGCAGATCCTCGATGCGTGCGGGCATGTCCCCATGCTGGAGAAGACGGACGCGTTCAACGCGCTGCTGCTGGATTTCTTCCAGGAGAAGAACGAATAGGGGATTCGCATGACAGACACTCGAAATGTATCCCTGTCGCACAAAGTCATGGTTGCCGCCATCGCGATGGCGCTGCTTAGCGGCTGCGCTGCGGGCGGGGGGCAGCCGGTGAACGCGCCGGCTCCACTTGCGGCCGTGGTGACTGCTCCGCCAGCCCCGACTGTCACGCCGACCACGTTGCCGTCCTCGACGCCGACGGCCGTTCCCACGGATACGCCGTCTCCCGTGCCCACGGAAACGGCCACCGCCATGCCGACGGACACGCCGGCTCCCTCGCCAACGCCGACACCTGCGGCCACGGCTACGTCTCACCCCGGCGCCGTGCTGACTTTCAGACTCGCCTTCAAGCCGATCGGGATGGCTTACTCGGCCGATGGCGAGGCCATCCTGCTTTCCAGGGACCAGCGCTTCGCGATGGTGCGGGCGGCAGATGGCAGCCTGATCTCGGAATTCACCGTGCCGGGCAAGGTCTCAGCTTTCGAGCTGTCGCCTGACGGTGCGCTGGTGGCCGCAGTCGTCACGAGTGATCAGGACACGGCGGACGTCACCATGTACGAGATGTCGAGCGGTGCGCTCCTGTACACGCTCGCGGTCGCGTCGGAAGGTATCAGGCTGCGGTTCAGTCCGGACGGAACGACGCTGGTCGCTGGCCTGTCGGACGGCACCGTCAGGTTGTTCGATACGTCGGATGGCAAGCAGAGGTTTAGCTTCAAGGCGCACGACGGCGCCGTGATGTGCCTGGCAGTGGCGGCGGATGGCGGTCACATCGTGACGGGGTCCATCTTCCCCGACAGGAGAGTCATTGCCTGGACGACGGAGGGAGAGGCGGTCGGAACCTTGTCTCAGGGCAGCACACACTGCTACCTGGCTGCCTTTTCGAACGATGGAAGCTGGCTGATGTATCACACCGGCGAGAAGATGAGCCTGCATCGGGCGTCCGACTGGGATCGCCGCTGGTTCTCTGATTTCAACCCTGGCAGCGCGCCCCTGGTCGGCTTCGCACCCGACGGGCGCCTCTACCAGGCCGACCGCAAGGGGACGGTACGACTTCTCGACCCGGACACCCAGACGCTCACGGCGACGCTGGAGCTGGGCCAGTTAGTTGCCCTCGGCTTCTCCCCGGGCGGCAAGACGATAGCCGTAATTCGGTCGAGTGGGGTCATCGAGATACTGCAAATCGGGTCAGTGCAGGCCGGCGCAGCAGGCGTCGTGCCAACATCAGGCGCCGGCGGCTAGCGTGTCGTTCTTTGAAGCGAGCATTATCTTGGGCCACGCGTCAGGGGCAGGATCAGCCGGACGGCTCGCTCGAAGAAGACGTAGTTCCAGGCCCAGTTCAGAAGCACGCCCAGGCGGTTGCGGAAACCGATCAGGAAGAAGATGTGGATGACCAGCCAGATCAGCCATGCGATGAAGCCGGTGTGGAGCCGGCCGCCAAGCCTGGCGACGGCAGCATTGCGGCCGATGGTCGCCATGGCGCCCTTGTCGCGATAACGAAAGGGCTGCGCCGGGGCTTGCTGTGTCAGAAGAACGATGTTTTGCGCCGCGTGGACGCCCTGCTGCATCGCGACCTGCGCCACTCCCGGCAGCATCTGGCCGTCCTGCTCCAGGTAGGCCAGATCGCCGATGACGAATACGTCGTCGTGCTCGAGGGTCTGCAACGTGGGCCGCACGGGAATCCGGCCGCCCCGCACGCGCGTGAGGGGCAGATCCTCCGCGAGCTGGGCCCCGCGTACACCGGCAGTCCACACGGGCGATGCGGTTGCGATCGCAGCGCCGCCGGCAAGTATCACGGCGCGGTCTGTGACCTCAGAGACAGGGCTATTGAGCCGGATATCGACGCCCATCTCTGAAAGCCGGCGGTATGCATAGTCCCCACCGCCGATTCCGGCGATCAGCTGGGCTCCTGCCTCCACCAGCACCACCCGACCTTGCTCGCGGAGGTCCAGCTCGGGGTAATCCTGGGCCAGAGGATGGTTGAGAAGCTCAGCCAGCGCGCCGGCATATTCCACGCCTGTCGGGCCACCACCGATGATGACGAAGGTCAGCAAGTGGCGGCGCTCCTCATCGGCCTCCGGCGGCAGTTGCGAGGCCCTCTCGACGCACGCCAGGATATGATTGCGCAGCGCGATCCCTTCCGCAACGCTCTTCAGCGTGAAGCAGTTCGTCTGCGCACCCGGCGTGTCGAAGTAGTGATTGACGCTGCCCAACGCCAGGATCAGGTAGTCGTAGGGGTAGGTCCGTTCCGCGCTCGCCACGACTTTCGCATCCAGATCGATGCCCTTTACCTCGGTCATGGCGAAGCGAACGTTGGTGTAGCGGCGCACCAGGCCGCGCACCGGACGGGCGATCAGGCTTGGATCGAGCTCGGCCGCAGCGACCTGGTAAAGCAGGGGCAGGAAGGTGTGATAGTTGTTCCTGTCCAGCAGGCGCACGTTCACCCCGGCGCCGGCCAGCGCGCGGGCGGCCCACAGCCCGCCGAAGCCGGCGCCGGCGATCACAACCCGCGGCTGCCCTTGCGACGACATCTCGCACGCCCTCCCCCGCCGATGACCGGCAACCTCAGGCCGCTGCGCCGGCCCGTTCCTGTTCCAGCCTCAGCGCCTTGGGGAAGAGGATGTTGTTTTCCAGGTGGATATGCTTCTTGGTGGTCGCCTCGAACTCAGCCATGGAGCCGTAGAGCGCCCGATAGGTGTTGCAGCCGTCGGCCGGCACCGCATAGCCTCCGCTCAGACGTGCCAACTCGGCCAGCGTGTCGCCCACTTCCACGTGTTCATCCCCCATCTGCGCGATGAGCGCCTGGACCGAACCCGGGGCGGGGGAAGGAAGCAGGTCGCCTGCTGCCCGGCGCTGCACCAGCTGCTTGATGGAGGGGAAGAGCAGCTCCTCTTCATCCCGCAGATGAGCCGTCATCTGCGCGGCTAGCGACCGCCACAGCGCCGCGATCGTCAACGTCTCCGGGTGCGCTGCGCCGTGCGCATGCGCGACGGCGCCGGCGTACTGATCGACTTGGCCCAGCATCTCCCGCGTGTAGACGTGAAACTGATTGACGATGTAGTCGGCCAGGAAGTCCAGAGACCACTGGTTGTACTGCTCCCCGACGCCTGATGTCTCACGTGTCCCTTGTGCTTCGCTCAGCAGCGTTTCGACGCTGATCCCCTTCTCGGCGCAGGCCTCCGCAACAGGTCTGCTGCCGCCGCAACAAAAGTCGATGCCGTGCCTGGCAAACACATTGGCCAGGCGATAGTCGGCTGCGACCCACTCGCCGACGCTCTTGCTCTCACTGAGTCCCAGAGGCAGATTGATGGTCACTGGTTGCTCCTCATGCTGTGATACTTGTGTGACGGATCCCGGTCCTTTCCCTCCCTGGAGGCGGGCACCCGGTCATGCGTACATTGTACCAACCACGCGAGGAGCTTGTCTTTGACTTTTGTCACACAAGACGCGCGGACGTCTGCCTCCCGGCCAGGCTATTGTCTCCCTGTGCTTCGCATGACCAACGGCAGGTAGACGCGCAGGGGCGGAACTGTCACCTTGGCTTCCTGGCTCAAGGGCGACTCGATGCCGCTCTCGGCATACGCAGTGATCGCGTAGCTGTAGGTGCGGCCCGAGGTCGCTGACAGATCCACGTAGCCCGGCGCGAAGCTGCCGCCGATCGGCGCCCAGGCGCCGCCCGCCTCCGAGCGGTAGATGCGGTAGCCCGCGACCCGCCGATCTGCCACCGGGTCCCAGCCCAGGAAGACCAGGGGGCTGCCGGGCTCCATCTGCACCCACGGGAGCAAGGGAGCAGGAAGGCGGCCTGCCGTGTGGATCACGCTGTTGTTCGCCGCGTCCCTCTCTGCGATGGGCAGGCCTGGGTTGACTGCCAGATGCAGTTCGTGAGCCAGGTCCAGTCCCCCAGGCGGCGGCGCCAGGTCGAGCGTCACCGTGACGAACGGGGACGCGCCCAGGCTGGTCAGGGCGGCTTGCCCCGCAGGGACGCCGATGCCCGGCGCACCGTCCCAGCCTGCAACGATCTCCAATGGTTGCTCGTCCGAGCCAGGCCACGCCGCGCCGCGGTTGGCAATCTGCACGATCGCCCTCAGCGGGTCGCCGGTCGCAGGACCGCCGCTCACCGTCGCAGCCACCAGGACGAAGTCGGGCAGGGCCGGCGCGACCGCTGCTGCGATGGGCAGGTCGGGCGCAGGGCTGTACTGGGCGCCGTCCGTCTGCGCCGCACCCGTTGCGCCGGCCACGGCGCTGCCCTTGACCGCTGTTGCCAGCGAGACGCCCAGCAGCGGGTCGTAAGCCGCGGCGGGCAGCCAGTTGACCGCGCCGTCCTGGGTCAGGTATTTCGGCGCGACCTGGCCCGTGGCGAAGTTGACCACGGCCTGGGCGAGGTCGCCCTGACCGCTGGTCATTCCGGGCGAATCGCCCGGCTGGACGTTCGCCGGCCCGCCGAAGCCCGTCCCCCGGAAGGTCACGCTGACCTGTCCTGCCGCATCGGTGGCCAGCAAGGGCTGCTCTGCGTAGAGAGTGCGGCCGGCCGCGTCCGTCAGCTTGACCGGATGCCAGGTGCAGGCCGTCGGTCCCGAGCACGTCACTGCTGCCGCCCACAGGGGGCGCCGGTTGCTCAGCAGTTGCTGCGGGTTCTCCAGTTGGGTGAAGGCCAGCACTGGCTGGCCCGCGCCATCCATGCCCAGCGCCACCTCGCCGATGCCTGCGGGCAGTTCGGCGGGCGTGAAGGTTTCAGCCCCGTTCAGAAAACTTAGGGCGACGCGGCGGGAGCTGGCGTCGGCGAGCTCGGCATCGCTGTCGCGCACCCAGGCAACCAGCGGTGCACCGTTGATGAACGCGACCTGGGGCAGGATGTCGGTGAACGCGCTGGCGCCGTCCACCGGCTGCGGTGCGCTCCAGGCGCCGTCCTGGTAGCGAGCGTGGACCAGGCGGATAGCGCGCGCCTCCAGGTTGGGCGAGAGATTGCGTTCCCAGACGGCCACGGCCGCGCCGCCGGCCGGACAGCCTGGCTGCCCCGCAGGGCAGGCGGCCAGCGCGGGGCCCCCCTCACCCAGGCCGGGTGTGGTCAGGGGTTGGCCGGCAGACCAGGACGTGCCGTTCCAGATGGCGTAGGCGATGCGCTGCGCCTGCAACAACTCTTCGCCGGTCAGGCCGGGCAACTGCGCCTCGGTCAGGTTCGTCTCGGTCCAGACGGCGATGGCGCGATTCGGACCAAGGAACGCGACCTGGGGCTGCGAGCTGCCGAGACCGGTGGCGATGTCCCCTGCCGGAGTCCAGGCGACGCCATTGAAGATTGCGGCTGCCAGGCTGGTGGGAGTCTGCTGCCAGATGGCCATCACCGTGCCCTGGCCGTTGGCCGCGAGCTGTAGGTCGAACTGGGGCGGGTCAGCTGCGGCGATGCTTCCCGCCGCCTGCGCGCTCGTCGCTGCAGGACAACCGCCGGAGCCGGTTAGCACTTCGCAGCCGTCGAAGAGATGCTTGGGGTAGGTCTTGCTGTACGCGCAGCCGGCGTAGGGCACGCAGCCCCACTTGTGCCACGCCTTAAAATCGGCGCCGTACTCGAAGTAAGCGCTAGCAGTGAGCGGGTCGCTCTTGGCCGTGTCGTAGGTGACGGGCATGTGCACGTCGAAATTGGCGGTGAGCGAGGCGCCGGCCTTGCCGATCAGCCCCGCCAACAGCCGTCCCTCCACGTAGACCGTGCCGCTGACATTGGCCTCCGGATCGATTGACAGTATGCTCTGCACCGCGCCGTCGTCCATGAGCGTGGCGGAGCCTGCGTAAGTGACGCTGCCCGAGTACGACATGCTGCCGCCGGCCGCGATCTCGGCCACGAACGGGATGCCGTATTTGACTTCGGGCAAATCAAAGGTGACCTCCGGCACGACGTTCTCTTTGTAGGGGCCATAGGAGTAGTTGGCGGCAGGGCCGGCGGCCGGTGATTCCAGAGACGTTGCACGCAACGTCTCTGCGGCAACAGCAGACGTTTTTGCCGGGCAGTTGCTGAGATTGCAGCCCTGTCCGTAACGGTTCAGGGCCTGACCCGAGAGTTGGCCCGTTGTCTGCCCGCCCTTGTGGCCGTTGGCCTGGGCCTGTTGGCTGATGTTGTTGGTCGGGATCGTGCGGTTGTCCAACTGGCCGGTCTCGTCAGTCTTGACTGGATCAGAGTGCAGCAGTTGGCCGTCCGTCCCCGCCTGGAGCCAGGTGGTGAAGAGCTTGACCTCGCCAGGACGCCAGGTTAGGGTGCGCGTCCCTTTGGCCTTCACGGCAAACCAGGAGGCAGGCACTGCATCCACTTGCAGGACGTAGTTGTAGTTAAACCACTGGCCGTCCAGGAGTTGTGCCCGCACCTGCAGGGCGCGCGAACCGGGTGCCAGCAGGTGGGCGTTGGGGATCACGGCCTTGCCCTCGTAGAACGGCTCGCTCGTCCAGGTGATGGTTCCGTTCTTGCAGGCCAGGCCGGGGTTGAACTTGGTCGTGAAGTTGGCCTTCCAGGCGCCGTCCACGTAGAGCTGTATACCCCCGGCGCCCAGCTTGTGGAACTGGGCGTACGACAGGGTGATCTGAACGCTGCCATCGGCTTGCTTCGTCACCTGCACGCCGGGCGGTACGTCCTTCACCGAGTAGTAGCGGGTGAAGCGGGGCAGCGCGGCCGGCCCTGGCAGCTCGGGCGCGCCGATGCCGGCCAGGAAGACCTTGATTGGTCCCAGGGCTGACTGTTCGCCGGAGGAGAGCTTGCCCAGCTTCACGGTGTACGGGTTGGCCAGGATGTTGCCCTTCAGATCGCGGTAGGTGAGATCGGCCAGGTGGAAATTGACGTGCAGGCTGAGGTTTTTCAACGTGAAGGTGCCGTCAGCGTCTGCAACTTTCAGGCCGTAGCCCGCGTCGAGTGCGTCCACGGTGAGCAGGTAGGGGATGACGTCGCCGGCAGCACTAACGGCCGGCGCCAGCGTCGCCCCGTTTCCTACCGACTGGCCCGCAGTCACCGCGGCCTCCCCAAGGACGCTGTTTGCCAGGAGCAGCCCCTGCACCGAAGGCTCGCTGAGGGTCTGGTCCAGGGTGGGGTTGATCAGCTGCCACTTATCGCCGTTCACAGGGATGGTGAGCGGCTGGCAGACGGCTTTCGTCAAGGCGATCCAGGCCTTTTCGTCATCCGTCAGATCGATCGCGCCACCGGCCTGGGCGATCTGGTTGGTGATGCCGATGGCAGCCTCGGCGGAAACTTCGCCCAGCGGCAGCGAGTTCGCACTGACCTGATAACCCTGCCAGGCCTCGAAGCTGACCTTGGCCGACGGGATGAGTTGCCCCGTCGCCGCGTCGACCACCTTGACGTTGAAGGTGGGGAAGATGGGCACGCCCGCGATGGCCTGCAGGAAGGGCCGCGGCTGGTTCGCGCCGGTCACCAGCATCACGCCTACCTGATCGCCGCTCTGTGGCCAGGTCGGATCGCCGGTGAGCAGGCTCGGCACACGTATAGGTACGCTGAAACTGCCGTCCGCGGCGATCTGGGCCGGGCCGCGGCCGATGGGGAAGGTGCGGCCATCGGCCTTTCGCCACACCGGCAACACCCTGAGCTGGCTCGGCGCCCCCTGCGGCGCAGGGCTGATGCGTCCGGTGATGGCGAAATCACTGCCCGGCGGCAGAGTCCCCGGCGGCAGTTGCAGGTCTGCCACGCGGTAGGTGGGCGGCGGCGGAGCGGTCTGGGAGCGGAAGGCGCCGGTGACCGCGCCGATGGCCCGGCCCAGGATCAGGTTCGTGGCGCGGAGGTCAGCCGTGCTGCCCAGGGGATCGGGCCGGTCGCGCGGGACAGTGAACGTGCCAGAGAAGGCGCCGGCTGCGACCGGCGTCGGGCCGAAGACCGCGCGCCCCGCGTAGTCGAGCCGTAGCTCGCCCGCGCTGAGGTTGCGCACGGTGAAGCTGACGGTCGTGCCCGGCGGTCCGGCCTGGGGCGAGGTGGAGAGCTCCAGCGCCGGCAACAGCGCCAGTGCGGTCTCGGCGAGGTTGGCCCGGTCCAGGCGTGCGGCCAGCATGCATGGGTTGGGCGGGTAGGCCGGCAACTCGATCACGGTCCGCAGGCGGCCCCCCGCGTCCGTGCCCGCCGCTCTCAGGTCGAGCTCCGCCTGGCCGGGACAGGCCAGTATCAACCTGAGATCAGCGAGCGCGGGGAAGCCGTAGCCGCTGACGGCAGGTGCACCGCCGGGCGCGGCCGCGGCTGGGAAGATGAAGAGAGCCGCTGTCGCGGCCGCGGGGCGAGTCGGTGACGGCGTAGGTGTCGCCGACGGCGTCGGTGTGGCGTGCGGTTGGACAACACTGCTGAAGCTCAGGTCGTCCAGCGATTCAGCCTGCCCGGTGGTGTAGGTCAGCGATACGCTGACGATGCTCCGGGTGTCATCGCGGAAGCCGATGAACGCGGTGTGGGCGTCCGACACGTTGGTTGCGTTGGCCGCACAGACCAGGTTGCCGTCCGCGTCGAAGCCCTCCAGCCGGGCCGCGGACGCGCCGCCGCCGTTGCCCGCGAACAGGCCAACGGAGGCTTGAGGTGAGTCGAAGTAGAAGTTGAGAGCCCTGGCAGCGGGATCTCCGTCGGTCTGGCTCATCGCGGTCATGGGCGCGGAGCGAGGCGACGGATGATCGTAAGCGATCACGCGTGCGGTGCGGCTGTCCTCAAACCGGATGCCGTGGGTGCGTTGGTAGAAGCTGCCGATGCTCGAACCGGCCGGCAGGTCATCGAAGGTGACGACCATGGGCGAGGCGATCTGGTTCGGGCCGGTCAGCGGCACGCAGGCGGCGGGCGCGTGGACGCTGGCCGGGTCTTGCCCGGCCAGCACGGGGCCCGCCACGGCGAGCACCAGCAGGATGGCGGCGCAGAGGACGGCGAGGGCTTGCCACGGTTGCCTGGCCGATCCGAGCTCAAACTGGTGTTGTCGCATGATAACCTCCTGCACAGACGCCGGCCGCGACCCGGCCGGGAGCCCTGACGCACCACCCACGACACCTTTGTTGCGTTGGCATCCATCCGGCAGTGCGCATGTCCAGATGGCGGACCCACACCTCCGCCGGACAGGTTCGGCCCGGGTCACCCACCTACCGCCCACTGCCGGCGCAGCGACGCGATCTGCGAGAGGTGCGTCATCTCGTGTGCGGCAGAATAGCTGACCTGCTGGCGCAGCGTGATGGCGCCGAACTCCTCGTGCCGGCCCGTGCGCCACCATCGGGCGAGGGGCAGTTGCGCCAAAGTGTCCAACGTTTGCGCGCGCGAGGACCTGTATGCCTCGAAGATCTCGCGTGCGGTGGGCGGTCGCTCCGGCTCGTTGGCCGCCCACGTCCAAACGGCCTTGGACTCGAGCACAGGAAGCTCATTCTGAAGGAACAGCTCGATCCTGAACGCAAGCACGTCCTGCGCATCGCGCAGGTGCATCAGCGCGTTGCGAATCGCCCATCCGCCATCCGCCGGTGTCTGGCTCAGCTGCGCTTCCGAAAGCCCTTCCATCAGCGCCGCCACGTCAACGGGCGTCTGGCGCAGCCGTGACAGCGCGGCCGGCGGCTCCAGCGCATCGAACCAGTAGTTCGGCATGAAGCGCTGGTACGTGCCGGGCCACGCGCCGCAGGTCGGGCAGTTGATCTCTGGTTCGCCGAGCAGCAGGTGGCCGCACGTGCGGCACACGTAGGGATGCGGCGTGACCGAAATGAGAGGCACGCCGCCGCCGGCCATCACGTCGGCGCCCTCGCTGAGCGCAGACAGCAGCTCCGGGCTGGCGCCGAGCCGGGACAGATCCCTTGCGGTCTGCTTGATGTCCGCGGCGAGCGCATCTTTCTCGGCCGGCATGGCGACGTTATACGCAGCGCCGCGGCTCAGCGAGTCCGCGGCAGCGCGCGCCAGCTTGGCTAGGTTGTACTGGCCCTCATCTTCGAGCCTGGTGGCCAGCGCGAGAAGGTGGATGAGGGTGGCGGTCCACGCTGATGAGGTGGTTGTCATGTCCAGGCATCTCCTGTCGTCCACGGTATAGTACAAGTTGATAATTACCATATCACAAGTGCCGTTTCACGAACGTTTCCTCTGCGTCGTCCGTCGCCTCACTCGGATCGCCGCAAGATGACCCTGCCAAGCAACGAACAGGCGGCGGGTGCTGTTGCCTGGGACACGTTCACTTCGTTGCGGCTTGCCCCGGTATGCCTGGTCCGTTCTGCTGCGACTGGTCAGTGTCCCGCTGATGATCCAGCCCCAGTTCTGCCGGCTGGCCCAGTTCGGTGGGGTGCAGGTAGAGACCCCTCTCCTCTGCCGGCTTCTGCTCTTCCACTGGGATGCGGTGAGCGTTGGCGTAGGCATCGTGACGGATGCCGGTCACCATCCAGGAGACCTCCATGCCGGGCACGCCGCCCGCGATCCGGAACGTGTTGTCTTGAACCTTCTGCGCGACGTACAGGTTGGGCATGGCCGCGCCGACGGGCGTCAACTGGTAGCGGAAGTCCTGGTTCAGCGCCTCGAACCACTCGGGCAGGATTACCGTGGCCTCGCCTTGGGCATCCAGAACGGCGTTACCGTTGTAGAGGTTCATCATGTCGGGCGACTCGACGAACGAGTGGGAGAGATACTGGTTTGCCGGATCGAGTGGGTGGTCGATCTTGAACGAGCCGGCCGCCTTGGTCAGCGTGGCGGTCGTGCGAAGGTTGCCCTGGAAGTATCCGGCATAGCCGGAGGCGCTGCTGGTGCGCCCGTACACCCCGTAGTTGGTGCCGCTGGTGGCTTCAGCCCAGCCGTAGACCCCGCGGCCGTCGGTGCTGGCGGTGCGGCCGTACACCCCTGAGTTCGCACCGGCTGCGGCTGTAGCGAAGCCGTACAGGCCCCGCCCGGTTGCACCGGCCGCGCGGCCGTCGACGGCGGCAAGGCCGGCGTCGGTTATGGCCCAGATCGCCGTGTCGGTGGAGGTTTCGACGGAGATCCCTCGGCCGGCGCCGGTGTTTGTGACGACCACGGCATCGGGTCCCTTGCCCGTGAAATAGCCGGCGTAGCCGCTGGTGCTCAGGGCCCTGCCGTACACGCCATAGGTGACGCCCGTGTTCGCCCAGGTCACGCCGTACACTCCGTAACCCTGGTCGCTGGAGGACTGGCCATAAACGCCGAAGGTGGTGCCGGTGGCGGCTGAAGCCTGGCCCAGCACCCCGGTGCCAGCGGTGCTGGGGGACAGACCCCACACGCCATAGTTGATGCCGGTGAAGGAGGAGGCAATGCCTTGCACGCCGGCGCCGGTCGTGCTCTCGGTCTCGCCGACCACACCGTACGTCGAGCCGCTGGCGGACGTGGCGTGCCCGTACAGGCCGCGGCCGTTGCTGCTCGCCGACACGCCGTGCACCCCGAAGGCCTGGCCGCTGGTGGCCGTCGCTCTGCCGTAGACGCCGCGGCCGCCGGTGCTGGTGCTCTCCCCGAAGACGCCTGAGGCTGGCCCGCTGCTGGTCGTGACCAGACCATACACCCCACGGCCATCTGTGCTGGCAGACTGGCCTTGCACCCCATAGGTCGTACCACTGGCCGCGCTGGCATAGCCGTAGACGCCGCGGCCGCTGGTGCTGGCGCTCTGGCCGGTGACGCCGTAGGCGTAGCCACTTGCGGCCGTGTTTTCCACCCGCAGGCCATCGCCAACCGTCGCGCCGGTCCACGTCTCGCCGAAGTGGTCGTGGGCTGCCGTGCTCAACGAGTGAAGGGCATAGGGCGTGGCCGCCAGCGCCTGCCGCGGGCTGAGGATTGCGTAGGCGTCATTGCTGGCCCCTGGCCGCACGGCGATCTCCAGCCAGCGCGCGGCGCCGTCGAAGACCACACCGAAATCCAGGCTGACCGTGAACAGGCCGTTGCTGACGGCCACGTCGCCCTGGGTGACGATCCCGCCCACCTGGCTGCCGCCGGTCAGCGCATCGTACAGCCGGAACACGAAGTCATAGGGACCGGCGGCTGGGTTGCCGGCGTCGGTCAGCCGTCCCTGGTACGTGAAGCCGGTGCTCACGGCGGCGAGAGCCGCTTCGGGCCCGATGCCAGCCGGCCCCGCCTCCGCCGGCGCCTGTGCGGCAGCCACGCCGCCAGCCAGCGCGCTTAATGCCATCAGCAGCGCCAGCATCAACGCCAGTGTTTTTCGTGTATGCATGTCCGTCTCCTCCAGTCCCGACTCGGTCAGGTGCGCCCGCGGCGCAAATCAGAGGCGCTGCCTCTCCGCCCGAATCTGCCAGCTCCGGCTGTGACGCGAGCGTCAAGTCCCGGGGGTCAGGGCGAAATCGAACTCGCCCAGCCGCCGGCTGTCGGCCGACTCGCCGCAGCCGCCCTGGGCGCGGATGATGTAGGTGTCGTTGTGCGCGGGGTTGCCGGCCGCACCGGTATCGGTCCAACCGCTGCTTACCCCGCCGGCATAGACCGCACCCGGCGTGAAGTAGGGATCGTCCTGGCCGCGGTAGATGTTGGCCGTCGGCTCGCCGGCGGTCCAGGTCAGGGTGACGGTTGCGCCGCTGGTTGCGATACCTGCGGCGGCCACCTCCGCGGTGACGCACAGCCAGAAGCCGGCGCTGAGCTCGTAGTTGCCGCCGCTCATCAACCCGGCGTCCGCCTGTCCGGCCGTGCCGCCCAATTCGTACGACCCGCCCGCGCTGAAGGTGTGGCCGCCGCCGTCGATCGTGCTCCAGGAGAGGTCATATGGCCCGCCCGACTGTGCCAGGGCCAGGGCTGGCACGAGCACGAGGAACAGGAGGGCCAAGGGCAAGACTCGAGGTAGCCTGTTCATCTTGATCACCGATCCTCTCAGTGAAGCTGTCGCCCAGCGCGACGTAGTGATGTCAGGGACGGATGTCGCTCTCCGATATCGAGGGCCGACTTCGGGGGCCAGCGTAGCAGACGTACCGTTTCGTTAGCGTTTGATGCGAGAAATCACAATGTCCGCCACGGCCGGTAGCGTTGGACGATCCGCTCGTCCGGCCGTCTTGACTCTTGACAGGGACTGACCAGGCGATAGAATGCAAGCAGGTGTTTGTCTGCACCTCGACGCCCCGGCGCCCGATCGTGACGTGCCTCGCGGCCTGCTGCTGGGTGGCGGCGCAGAGGCGCTGTGGGAGGCATTGCATGTCGTTCGTCCTGCCCCGCATGCCTTGGCCGCCCGCGTCGCTCCCATTGACGGATCGCCCGTGAAGGTGACCGACCCCCACCGCGGGGTCGCCCCGCGGCAGGGCCGCCAGTTCGAATTGGATGTTGTGGTGGCGCTGGATTGCAGGCACGAGGTCCGGGAGATGGCAGCGGTTGGGTGATCCGCCGCTGCCACGGTGGGTTCCCTTGGTTCCGTGGGGCGCCTCACGTTCCGTGCCAAGCCGCACGGAACGTGCCAAGCCGCACGTTCAGGTGCGGCCCTATTCCGCCAGCAGCGCGGCCATCTGCTTCGAGATGAACCGGGCCGCGAACGGCGCGTTGAACCGGTACACGAGGTCCAACATCGTGGAGTCCGGCCCAACCATCACGCGGTAGTGGTTCCGTTCGATCCCGTCGAGCATGATCCGGGCGGCCTCGCTGGGCGCCAGCGGCTTGATGGCCTGCTTGCCGTTGTTCTGCTGCGCGGCATGGCTGGCGGTGACGCCGGAGTGCGCGGCGATGTTGGTGCCGACCGCGCCGGGAAAGATGACCGTCACCTTGACGTTCGTGTTCGAGAGCTCGGAGTGCAGGCCCTCGGTGAAGAGCTTGACCGCGGCCTTCGCGGCCCCGTAGATGGTCTGCCCGGGCACGGGCAGGAACCCGCCCATGCTGGAGACGTTGGCGATGTGCGCCTCGGGTCTGGCCAGCAGGTGGGGCAGGAACGTCTTCGTCATGTACAGCGTGCCGTAGAAGTTGACGTTCATCACCCGCTCGATCGCAGCATAATCAAGATCCTTGACCCTGACGAACGGCTGGATGATGCCGGCATTGTTGATCAGGCCGTCGACCGCGCCGTGGGCCGCGATCACCTCGGCCGGGAGCGCTTCGACGACCTCCCGGTTCGTGACGTTCACGACGTGCGTCGATAGCCGCGCGCTGTTCGGTCCGGCGAGCTGCACGGTCTCCTGCAGCGCCGTCTCGTTCATGTCGGCCGCAGCGACACTGGCGCCCCTCGCCAACAGGGCCAGGACCAGCTCGCGGCCGATGCCGTTGCCACCGCCTGTGACCACAATAATCTTGTTCTGGACTTTCATGCTATCATCCTCCTGGGCGTCGCGGATGCCATCTGGATGGCAAGCATAGCATGGGGAAGGCCGGGCCGCAAGCAGCATTGTCGGCTGCGAGCGCGACACTTCCCAACGCAGGGGGCCGGTGAGGACCCTGTAGCTCCCGTCCCCATGACGCCGCCCCGCCATCCCTGAACCACACCGGTGTGCCGGACCATGACTCCATCACGACGACAACGACTCGCGCCCACCATGATCGTGGCGGTGACGCTGCTGTTCTACACGGCGGTGTACGTCTACGTACCGACCCTTCCGGCCTACGCGGGCACCCTGACCGCAAACCTGGCCGTCGTCGGGGTGATCCTCTCCATGTACGGCCTGTGGCAGACGTTCTCGCGGCTTTCGACCGGCCTGGCCGCGGATTGGCTGGGGCGCCGCAAGCCGTTCATCGTCGCCGGGTTGGCCCTGGCGGCCACCGGCGCGCTGGTGATGGCCTCGGCGCGCTCCGCGAGCGCATTGCTGGCCGGTCGCGCGCTGACCGGGGTGGCCGCGGGCGTGTGGGTGCCGCTGGTTGTCTTCTTCAATTCATTCTTCCCGCGCGGTGAGGCCATCCGCGCGACGACGATCCTCACCCTGGCAACTGCCGTCGCCGGCATCGCAGCCACCAGCGTCACCGGCGTTCTTAACAGCATCGGCGGCTACCCGCTGGCGTTCGTGGTCTCCGCAGGGAGTGCAGGGCTCGCGCTCCTGATCGCCCTCCTGATCCCCGAGGAGCGCCTGCCGCGCAAGGCCCCCAGCCTCCCTGCTCTCTGGCGGCTGGCGGTCCGGCGCGACCTCCTCGTGCCCGCGCTGCTCAACGGCCTGGGGCAGTACATCTACCAGGGGATCGTGGTGGGGTTCATTCCGGTCGCAGCCGTGCGCGCGGGCATCGACGACCATGCCATCAGCCTGATCACGTCGCTGCACCTCCTCGTCTACACGGCCACGCTGCTCGCGAACACGCGGCTGGTGCGGCGCTTCCGCATCCAGCCGCTCATCTTCGGGGAGGTTGCAGCGCTGGCCGCAGGTGCGGCATGCGCTGCGCTCGGTCCCGGGTTGCCCTGGCTCATGGCATCGTCGATGCTGGTCGGGGTGGGCATCGGGCTGGGTTATCCCGTGCTGATGGGCGTCGCCCTGGCGCGCGTGCAGGAATCGGAGCGTTCGTCTGCCGTGGGGCTGCACCAGTCCACCTACGCGGTCGGCACCTTCGTGGGTCCTTGGTTCTCCGGCATGCTCGCGGAGCACCTGGGCATCACGACGATGTTCTGGATCACGGCTGTGCTGGCGCTGGTGCTGGGCCTGGCCGGCGCTGCCGTGGTCGCCCGGCCCCGGCGGATGGGAGGCGACGAGGACTGAGCGCGACAAGGCCGGCGCATGACACGCCGGCCCCGGGCTCATGGATGGTTATGTGGCTTGGGCTTGCCGTTACCGGCCGCGACTCTTGATGAACGTGCCGGCCCGCAGCTCCTCGAACGCGGTCTGCAGCTCCTCGCGCGTGTTCATCACGATCGGGCCGTACCAGGCCACCGGCTCCCGGATCGGCCTGCCCGAGATCAGCAGGAAGCGCACGGGTTCCTGCTCCGCCCGGACCACGACCTGGTCGCCGTCGCCGAAGAGCACGAGGTGGCGGTTGCCGATCAGCGGATCGCGCTCCATGTCGAAGTAGTTCGCGCCCTCGGCCTCGTAGCTGTACGGGTCCTTCTGGTCGCTGAAGACGCCTCGGCCGTCGATCACGTACGCGAAGACGGTGTGGCCGGCCGGGGTGGACCGCGTGAAGGTCGCGCCCGCCGGAACGGTCACGTCCAGGTATTCGGGATCGGTGACGATGTCCCGCACCGGGCCGAGCACGCCGTTGACCTCGCCGCAGATGATCTTGATCCGGCTGCCTCCGGCGTCGGTCACCTCCGGGATCTCGGCCGCGGTGATGCCCTGGTAGCGCGGGTCCATCATCTTGTGTGAGGCGGGCAGGTTCGCCCAGAGCTGGAAGCCGTACATCCGTCCCCGGCTGTCGCCCGCGGGCATCTCCTGGTGCTGGATGCCGTTGCCCGCGGTCATCCACTGCACGTCGCCGGCCGCGATGACGCCCCGGTTGCCCGTGCTGTCGCGGTGCTCCACTTCGCCGGCCGTCACGTACGTGATCGTCTCGATGCCGCGATGGGGATGCCAGGGGAAGCCCTTGCGGTAGTGCTCCGGCGTGTCGGAGCGGAAGTCGTCCAGTAGCAGGAAGGGGTCCGTCAGCTCGGGATCTCCGAAACCGATGACCCTGTTGAGATGAACACCCGCGCCCTCGATCGTCGGCCGGGCCTTGATGACCTTGCGAATGTGCCTGATCCGGGCCATGATGTGCGCCTCCCTCGTCGATGGTAGCCGCAGTATAGCCCGGAATCGGATGCCGCGCAATGGGGCGGGCGGCATACGGCAGACCTCCGAGGTCTCCGAGACCTCGGAGGTCTCGCGCCAACCTTTGGTTTGCGCGACCTGGGAGGTCTCGCGCCAACCTTAGGTCGGCGCGACCTCGGAGGTCTTTATGGTGTAGAGCGGCGACGCTGCTTTGCGGCAAGACACCCTCACTGCTACAATCCACGCGACAACGCGCGCCGCTGCAGCGCGCGGCGGAGAGGAGACACCGATGATCGTCACGCTGGCATACGGGAAGCGGGGGCTGGACGTCGAACTGCCGGAAGATCTGGCGGTCACCGTGGTGGAGCCGCGCTTCGTTCCGGGCCTGGTCTGGCCGGCCGAAGCCATCCGAGAGGCGCTCGCGGCGCCCATCGGCGGCCCGACCCTGGCGGAGTACGTGGCCGGCGTGCAGCGCATCGGCGTCGTGTTCAGCGACATCACCCGGCCGACGCCCAACCACGTGTTGATCCCCCCCGTGCTCGAGGCCCTGCGTGCCTGCTCCGCCGCGGAGATCGTCCTCTTCAACGCGTTGGGCACGCACAGGCCCAACACGAACGCGGAGCTGCGGACCATGCTCGGCGACGAGGTGGTCGGCTCATATCGCATCGTGCAGAACGACGCCTTCGACCGGAGCACCCAGGCCCATCTCGGGCGCAGCGCGCGCGGCCACGACATCTGGCTGAACCGGGAGGTGCTGGCGTGCGACGCGCGGATCCTTACCGGTTTCATCGAGCCGCACTTCTTCGCGGGCTTTTCGGGCGGGGGCAAGGCGCTGATGCCCGGGATGGCGGGGCAGGAGACGGTGCTGGGCAACCACGATGCGGGGATGATCGCCCACCCCCGGGCCACCTACGGCGTCACCGACGGCAACCCGATCCTCGACGAGATCCGGGAAGTTGCCGCGCGGGCCGGCAGCAGCTTCCTCTGCAACGTGACGCTCAACAAGCACAAGGAGATCACCGGGGTGTTCGCGGGCGACCTGGCCGAGGCGCATGCCTGCGGGTGCGATTTCGTGCGCGACACCGCCATGCAGCCGGTCGACGGGCGGTTCGACATCGTCGTCACCTCCAACTCCGGCTATCCGCTGGACCTGAACCTGTACCAGGCCGTCAAGGGGATGGCCGCGGCCGCGCAGGTAGTCAAGCCGGGAGGTGCGATCATCGTCGCCGCGGAGTGTTGGGACGGCATCCCGGAACACGGGATGTTCGGGCAGTTATTGCGCAGCGCCCCCGACCCGGCCGCGCTGCTCGACCGGATCATGGCGCCCGGCTTCCTGGCGCAGGACCAGTGGCAGGCGCAGATTCAGGCCCAGATCCAGCAGGTGGCCGAGGTGTACGTGTACAGCGATCACCTGTCGGATGGCGACATTACCGCCGCGCTGCTCAGGCCGTGCCGCGACATCGGGCGGACGGTTCGCGAGCTCGCGGCACGTTATGGACCTGATACGCGCATCTGCGTGCTGCCCGAGGGCCCGCAGACCGTGCCGTTTATCCCGGAGTAGGTGTATATGAGCGCGCCATGCGCAATTTTACGGAACACCTTCCTTGGCGCTGCCGCCGCACCCGCGCTGCCGGGTGAGATGTGCGTGCAACCGGGTCTGTGGAAACCATGTCGGACGGAAGGTAAGTCATTTACTTCAGCTCTTGCTCACGCTTTCGACCCGCAACCGCTTCTTGCCAGTGTGCTCCACAAACGCGGCGGATCCGTCAGCCACTATTCGCACCATCTCCCCTTGTTCAGCGAGAGCCGTGAGGTCGATCCTCCCCTTGACCTGTCATTTCGCGTTCAAGACTTCGGAGACCATCACGAGAACTGACTGGGGAAGCCGGCGGACAGGTGGCCCTGCCCGCCCCAGTTCCCCCTGGCTGGCGCTCGGGTTGCTCTCCAGCAGTTGCCCTATCCTCCAGCCCGGCCCTCCGATTCAAGGACGGCGCACAATGCTGAGGCAGTAGGCATCATCCCGATGGCGGATTCATCGCATCACGCATCTTGGCGACCCAGTTGGCTCCTTTGCTCGCTTTGCCATTCAACCAACTGTTTTCGTACATGCTCACTCTGCTCGCGGAGGAACT
This sequence comes from Anaerolineae bacterium, assembly GCA_040766655.1. Lineage (GTDB taxonomy): Bacteria > Chloroflexota > Anaerolineae > CG2-30-64-16 > CG2-30-64-16 > JALOOB01. The sequence goes on along the minus strand of JAXGQB010000020.1, from coordinate 72,463 downwards.
GATCCAATTCATGCTGCTCGGTGACAAAGGATTTGTCGCTGAAGAGTTGTACTACTTTCCAGCAATCCGGCCTTAAGTTCAATGAAACTTGCGCGATCTTTTGCTCCAGCGTCATGAACGGTACCGGCCTGCGCAAATCGCCCAGATTCGGGAACTTGTTATCTCGGACGTAGTCAAGCGCACTCTTGAGGTGATACCACTGCGTTTCTCCCACACGGATGGCTTCCCACGAAATCGGAGCAGAAAGCGGTCCGACTGCCACCTCCAGATCCCCTCGGTTGTAAATGACTCGAAATCGGCACTGATCGGACGACAACACAATCATACACCGCCCGTCTGATGTGGCTGGCTTGACCGTCGTTATGGAGAAGCTGAAATCGTCGAACAAGTAGCCTAGCGCCTGCTTGATGGATTCGAGAACTTGGCTACAGGTGTCGGTTTGCATAAACTCTCCTTTCAAGGTGCGACCTTTACCCAGCTGTTGCCCACTAACTCGTACCCATATCTTCCAGCATTGTCAAGTAACCAGTTAACCTCTTTCCATCTGAAGCTTCCGATCGCCTTCGTGAGGACATCGTCGATCGATTCGCCAACGAAGTCGATACGCTTCACTCCAGACTCTAGCTGTAGCCGCAGAAACTGCTCATTCGCAGCCCAGGCCAATTTCTCATTTCGACCGAGGGCATCCCAAACGCCCGACGCCGTCTCGTAGTACCTGCCGCCGTTTTTCTGTGCCTCAGCGATATAGCCGGCGCCCTCGACCCACTGACCCAATACAACGCGCTCACCGCTACCATGAGTGGACGCCTCGGCTAGAATTCGAGCAAAGTCACTTACGTCATCACCTCGCGATGCAACCTCTCTCAGTTTGTTTGCAGCCGCGACGGCATCTGCCGCTTGATCGATCCCTCTTGCAGCCCTTAGCGCGTCAATTCCCAAATCAATGTGTGTCAATACCGTTGCAGCTTTTCGACCACGAGCAAGCCAACCAGCACCCGATGGAACAAACGGCACTATGACAGCGCCGACATCAACTATCAGCGCTGCAACATTCCAGAAAGACGGATCCTGCTTAACCGTAGCAATGTCGAAGCCAACACTGACGACATCGAAGGCCGTTTCTACCCAATGCCCTGTCGGATCGCGATATTTGACAGGGTTGCCCAGAGCATAGGCGTACCTGTTCAGGTCTTGCGGATTTCCGGGATCCGGGATAATGCTGTCCGGAGAGATGAACCGGCCGAGTGACGGATCATACCACCTGGCGCCCATCAGGTACAGCTCAATAGAGCTATCGTTGCGCTGCCCGGTGAAGCGATAGTCCGTGCTGTTCAGGTTACCGGACCTCATATTACCATATGGCCAGTAGCGGGCGCTTTCGCCCGCGCTGGTCGCTGCTGTGCTGCCGAGGAGATCGTGGTAGAAGAAGACGGTTGTTGCGCCGTTGCAGGCATCGCGCTGGGCGATACGCTGTTGCCCGAGCAGGTAGTGCTTGCGGATCTGAATGGGGTGGCCCTCGATCAGCGTGCTGCACGAGAGCGCACGGCTGGACACCCAGGGGAGATAGACCATGTACCCGGGCCGCGGCGACGGCGTCGGCGGGGGCGGCGGTGCGGCGGTGGAGACCGTCACCTCGAAGGCTGGGCTGACATACAACGTCTTGGTTCCGTCCGGCGCGACGCGCACCACGAGGTTCCCATCACCATCGTAAGCGAAGGTCGTCGTCAGCGTCCCGCTGATCACCTGGCTCAGCCGGTTCTCTGCATCGTAGGTCATCGTGCGGCGGCCGTCCGACGTCACGTTGCCGTTATTGTCGTACGAATAGCTGACGCCGTTCACCGAGGCCGGCGCGTGCGCGTGGTCGGGCGCCGGGTAGGTCAGGCTCACGCTGCTCCCACCCTCGCCCTTCGTCAACAGGTTGCCGTTGGCCGAGTAAGTGTAGTCGGCCGAGTACGCGCCCCGGGCCGACTTAAGGCGGTCGAGTTCATCGTAACCGAACGTGGTGACCGGCGTTGTCTGCAAGGTGTCTGTGATGGTCCGGACGTTGCCGGCCGGATCGTAGTCGTACCAGAGGCTCACCCCGGGCGCCGTGATGGCCGCCAGGCGGTAGTCATCAGGGTGATAGGTGTATCCGACGACGGCGCCATTGCCATACTGCAGGTTGGCGGGTTGACCGAGCGCCGTGTACGCGGCGCCGGAGAGGTAGTTGCCGGGCTGGCCGCTTCCTTCATACGCCGTGCCATTTAGCGAGGTCACGCGCCCCGTGGCGTCGTAGCCGTATGTGACTTCCTCGCCATCCGGATACGCAAGCGTCGCCAGTGAGTTGTCGGAGCGGTAGGTGCGATAGGTGGTGAAAGCGGTGTCGGCGATGGTGCGCGTCTCGGCGATTGCGCGGCCCCGCACGTCGTATTGCCAGGTCGTACTACCCGAGCCGTCGCGCATGGCGGTGCGCCGGCCGATGCCGTTCAGCCCCTCGTCGTAGGTATAGCTGACGGCCGCGGTGGCGCACTTTTGTGGGCCGCTGTAGCTCTTGCCGGTCAAGCGCCCCACGTCATCATAGCCAAAGGTGGTTACGCAGGCCTCGGCGTTGGTCTGGGTTTCCAGCGCGCCCGTGGCCGTGTAGCTGTAGCGCCACAGGCCCAGGTCGACATCTTCCATGCGTTCCTTGCGGCCAAGCCCGTCGTAGTAGATGCGCGTAGCGGGGGTAGCCGGGCCGGTGACACTCTCCAGGCGATCGGCCACGTCGTAGGCATAGATCGCGGTCGCGTAAGCGGGCGCGCCCCAGCCAGGCTCGCCGGTGAACTCGCCCGCGAACTGCTTCGCCGTGACCAGGCGACCGAAGGGGTCGCTTTCATGAATGGTCATGTGGTCCTTGGCGTCGATGGCGGCGGTGAGCAGACGGGTTTCCGAGGTGGCGGTCACTGAGTAGTACGTGCGCTCGGCTGTCAGGTCTGGGCCGATGGTCTTGGAAAGGCGGCCATGCGCGTCGTATTCGTAGCCGGTGTGCGGGAGCGTGGTCCAGTTTGTCACGGGATGATAGACTGTCGAGCCGTCGCTTTCGGCCAAGACGTAGGCCGGTACGCTCGCGTAACGCTTGGCATCGCGCCAGTTGTACGCGTTGCGGCTCTCGATGTATTGGACTTGGCCGCCTACAGCGCGGGGTGCTTCAGTCGAACGCTGCAGGATGCGGCCGAATCCGTCGTAAAAGGTGTAGGTGGCGCGGTAATTCGTCTCACCGCCATCGTCGCGCACCGCTTCCTGCACCCAGAAGGGCTGGTTCGGCCCGATTCCGGCCGACGCGCGGTAGGTGAAGGTCCGCGTGGGATTGGCGCCGTCGTTCGGCGGCTCCACCACGCTGGTGACCCGTCCCAAGTCATCATACGTGTACGTCGTGCTGACACCGTTGGCATCCTGGCTACGCTCAAGTAGTCCGAAGCGCCCCGGGCCGAAGCTCAGCGGACCGTCCGCCACCGCACAACTGCCGCCCGGCACGCCGTAGTAGTACGCGCTGCTGGACTGCTGCAACGCATTGGTCGTCTTGAGCGGAAAGGCATGGAACCACCCGTCGTAACAGGTGGTCGTCGGATGCTGCAGTTCATCTTGAACCAGCGTCCGGTTGCCGTAGGTGTCGTAGCTGTAGTCGCGGTGCGTCCACCGGCTCGCGTCCTCGTACTGCCCGCCGCGCACCGCAACTTGCTCCTGGCGCGTCAGGTCGCCCGGATCGGGCGCATCGCCGAGGTTGGCATGGTGGTCGTAGTAGGAGCGCGTTTCCGCCACCAGCGTCGCCGTCCCGGCGTAAACCTGTTGCACGGCCGGTCTGTCGATGATCCATTCCGCATGGTTGGGATAGTAACGGGTGCGCGACGTGCGGTAGGGCTGCGCTGCCCAGCCGTTGGCCGCCCCTGCATACTCCTGCACCTCGGTTAGGTTGCCGTATTGCGCCGCGCCGTTGCCGTTAGGTGACACTTGGGCAGCCGGATCGTAACGGTAGACTGTCCGCTTCACCGTGGTGTTCTGCTGGTGCTCCCGTACTTCACTGGCGTGGACGAAGCGGGGCTGGACCTGCAAAGGCATCGCGGAGTAGTTGGCCAGGGGTAGGGATTGGGTGGTGCTGATCCAATCGGTGGCCGTGAAAGTGAGCCAGTTCGAGCAGGCGCCGTTCGTCTGGCTCGCGCAGTCCCAGCGCTCCTTCTCTTTCCCAGCAAGGTGAGTGATGGGCTGACCGTTGACGTAGGCGGTGGTCCAGAAGTGATGCACCTCGGCGCCCTCAGGACGATCCACCCAAACCGACCCGTAACCATGCGCTTTAGCATCCCAGTCGTTACCGTGGTGGTAGGTCCAGGTTGCGCTCTGGTTGGTCACCAGGTCGGTCTCCGTGCGCGTCGCTAACACCTGGCCGCGCAAGCTGTCTGCATTGCAGTAGCCGGGTTCCGCAGTGGTGAACGAGACCTTCCCGCCGTAGGCGTTTTGGATCCAGCGCAGGTGGTCGAACGTGCAGGGGTTGTAGGCAAAGTCGGAGTCGTCGCCTTTGCCGAACGTCGTGGTCTCGCTCAACCCGCCGCCGTCCTCGGTAACGCTGATCAGATTCAGCAGCGTCTGCTCGTCATACTCTGTCGGGATATTGCTGTGGCCGAGGGTGTAAGTGCGGACGCCGGTCCAGGCCAGGCTGGGCAGTTGCGCCTCGACCGTGATGGTGCTTAGCTTCACGGTGGGGTAGAAATTCCAGCTGTTGCTTTTGTCATGGTCCCAGGCGATATCGTTCCGTCCCGTGTAGTCCAGCCGGACCCGCAGGTGACCGTTCCCATACGTGACCTGGCTTAACCGCAACGCGCGCACGAACTTGTCCATTTCCGGTATCATGGGCGCGCAGCCGTAGGGAGTCCCGTCGCTGCCCTTTTCCTCACTAAGCCAGGTGTAGCTGATCGTGTTACCGTGCGCGTCGGTCACGTCAACCAGCGGGACACGCACCCACTTCAGGTTTCGCCATACATCGGGGATGCCTTGCGGGGTGCAACCCCAGTAGAATTCGCCGGGATAAGGCAGGTTAAAGCTGTTGAAGTTGTGCGTGGCTTCAGCTCGAAAATGGTAAACGGCGCCGTCGCGCGTCGTGACGCGCCAATCGGAGTAGTTCGCAGAGCCGAAGTACGGGTCGTCCACGGCGGTGTGCTGGATGCGCAAGAGCGGATCTTCCCTGGCAAACCAGCCACCTTGATAGTTCACCAGGGTGTACGTGTGGCCCTGGAGGAAGAGCGTCGTCTCGACCCCACCGGGAGTGCTGTAAACGAAATCGGCTCCGGTCACGCCCCAGCCGCCGCCGACCAGCGACAGGTGGCTCTGCTGGCTGTAATGGTTGGTGCTGTCGTAGTGCAGGCCCAAACGCGGCGTAAGCCCGCCCGACCCGGCCGGCAACCGGAAGTCATAATCATAGGCGATGCTAAGGTTAAATAGATTACCTTGCGCGCCCCGCACCTGGCTCATGCGCTCAGTCGTGAAGGTGGGCGGCTCGGTCGAAGTAACCAGCGCGCCAAACAAGCTGAGGTGGTTGATCTGGGTGCGCAGTTGGCGGCGGCGCGCATCCACCTTTGTCGGCAGGTGCTCCCAGGTCTGGGTCGCCTCGTTGTAATAGACTAATCGGAGCGCCAACGCGGGATCAGCCGGAAACTCGCCGGGTTGGTAAGAAAGCACGAGCTCGAGCGGCGCGGCGAAGCGATGTTGCGGCTGGCCCGCGGCATCGTGGGCGTCGAGGCTGAACGCATAGCGCAAGCCGCCCTCGAGGCCCATCAAGTCAGGACGGGCCTTGTAGCCAATATGCGTCGCTCCCGTAACGCTGCCCGGCGCAAGCTTGAGCGCGACCTGGCCATCTCGGGAGCGGAGCCAGCCACCCGGCGTGTCGAACCAGGCGGCGTCGGCCGCAGGACCGGCCACGTCTACGGCGCTCTCAGCCGTCAGGGGTTGGCGCATGATAGGAGCGACGGCCGCGACGGTGTTGGTGACCACGCTCCCGAGTGGCAGATCGTTCAGCCGGGCTTGAAAGGTGAAGGTGATGGCAACGCCGGCTTGGAGCGGCGGGACGAGGCGGGACAGACGTCTCGTCGGCCTGTCGTACGTCCAATCGCTCCCGCGTACAAAGTCCAGGGCGGCCGGCAGAGTATTGCTAAGTTCAATCCCTGGAACTGTGGCACTGGAGTCGTTGGCGAGGGCCACGGTGTAGGTGATGATCTGTCCGGGCGTTACGAAGGCCGGCTCGGCCAGGAAGCTGAGGCCCACAGATGCCCGCGTAGGAATTGGCGTGGCCGAAGGGGGCGGGGTCGTGGCAGGCGGCGTAACCGTACCCCGAGGGACGTCAGTTGGGACGGGCGTTGCACTGGGTGGCGGCGAACCAACAGCCGTGGGCTCCGGCGTCGGCGGCGGCAAGGGCGAATCGAAGGTGGAAGGGGTAACCGAGCTGGTTCCGGCAGGTGCCTGGCGGTACGATTTCAGGCTACCTGCAGCCACCGGCTGGCCGAAGACGAGCGCGCAAATGACCAGCAGATACAGCAGTTGAGCGTAGGGGCGGGATTTCACGGAACACCTTCCTTGGTGTTGCTGCCGCAACATCGCGGCAGGGTGGGATGTGGGCGCAACCGGAAATCTGTGGCAACCAAGCGGGACGGACGAGAGGCGCGTAACCCGAAGAGCCGGTTCACAAGAATCTCTGCGCTGCGAACGACAACTGGCAATACCTTACCAATGCCATCAGCATATGTCAAATCGTACATGGAGTGTTAGGACAGTGAGCAGGTGCTAGAGCGGAAGGAGCAGGTCAAGAAATGAGCCTCCTCGCGCCTCACTCGAACCGGATCGTCTCCTGCCAGGGCAAGTCCGGGCCGGCCAGGATGGCGTACTGGCCGATGCTGAAGAAGACGAACCTGTCGGGATGCGCGGCGTCGGCCTGGAAGTAGCCGATGCCGCCGACGACCGTGTAGGGCTGCGGACAGGTCCGCCACCTGGGCAGCACGGCCGCCTCATCCTCGCCTGCCGCGCGCCGCACCGTGATCGCCGCATACTCGAAGCCGGCCGGCCGGCCCCCGGACGCACCGGGCACTTCCGCCATCGCGGTCACCAGGCAGTCCGCCTCGGGGTGCCCCGGCATAAGGACCCTTCTGATCGCGTCCGCCAGGCTCTCCTCGGGCTGCTTGGGGAACACCTGCACCCACTGGCCCGCGGCCGGTTCCATGTGCGCGGGGTAGACGTAGATCCGATCGCCCTGCTCCAGCACCCCGATCGTCTGCCCGTTCTGGACGGGCAGGTAGCTGAAGCTGACGCCGAGCGCGGTCGAGGTGTACGTTGCTGCGCCGGGCGCAGCCTCGAACGTCACCCCCGGGCCGCATTCGCCGCGGTAGAACGCCCACTCGTCGCACTCGCTGCCATCGGCGAAGCGGCAGATGCCCGACTGGGCGCCCGTCGCATCGGAATGGATCACGAGACGGCCGCCCTGTTGTTCGCAGTACACGGACGCGGGGTTAGGAAGCGCGGCGGAAGATGTGGCTGTGGCGGGAGCAGGGATCGGTGCGGGCAGCGGAGCGCAGCTCACCGTAAGCAAGGCGATCAGTCCGAGGGTGAGAGACAGGTGGCGGCTCATAACGACCTCCCTTAGAGTAGCTGACGGCCGTCTCTACATCGGAGACGCACCGCCAGCACCGTAGGTTCCACTCCACCCTCTCTCTGTGTGCTCTGCGGTCTCTGCGGCTAAGCAACAGCCAAACTTGGCGTTGCCGGGCCCATGCCGCGCTCAGCGGCGGCGGATGAGGGCCCAGGCAAGCGCCGCGGCGGACAGCAGCGACAGCCCCCGCACGACCTTCGCGCCCGCCGGCTGGCCGGCCGCGATCTGGTCTGCACCCAGGGTGGCCGCGTCTGCCTCGCTGGGCTCCTTCGGCCGGTCCGTCAGCCCTGCGGCCACCTGCAGCAGGCCGCGCTCGACCAGCAGCTTGCTGCGGAAGAGGATCTCCCACTCTTCGTGTTCGATCTTCGCCTCGCGGAGGTCGGCCTCGATGGCCTGCAGCTTCCGCGTCGCCTCGGCCGGCGCCTTGCCCGCAGACTGGCCGCGCACCTCGTGCCACGCCTCGCGCAGCCGGTCCTCCATCTCGTTGCCCTCCTTCGTCCAGGTGAGGTAGGCCTCGGAGAAGGAAAGCTGCTCTGCGACGATCGCGCGCACGCGCGCGGCGTCGTACTTGCTCCCGTTGATCACCAGGTCGGAGGGGTGCAGGATCAGCTCGAGCCGGGGCGAGACGAGGGTCGTGAGGTTGTCCGAGATGAGGTTACGCGCGCCGCCGCGTCCGAGCGCGGTGATCACCTTCAGGGGCAGGCGCAGCATGAAGCCGGCCCGCTTCCGGTCGACCTCGAAGCCCGCCTGGTCCAGCGCGGCCTCGATGTCGGCCACGGTGCGCAGGTAGTCCTGCTCCTCGACCACCATGGGCAGGTGCTCGGAGGTCCACCGCTTGAGCATCGTGCGCGCCTTCATCACGGGGACGAAGACGATCATCATGATCAGTGCGACGGCAATGGCCACCGTGGAGGGGTAGCCGCGCAGGATCGCCTTGAGCGTGGCCCCGGCGCCCTTGGGGCGATCTGCGGGATCCAACAGCTTGAGCGAGACGAAGCCCACGACCAGGGGCAGCACGAGCGCCGCGGCCAGCATGGCCAGCCGGATCATCCGGTCGTCGACCCATGGGGGCAGCGTCACGAACGAGAGCAGAAAGACGGCGGCCTTGGGAAAGATGACGCCGACGACGACGATCATCCAGGCTACCGAGGCGAGCGACAGCACCGACAGCCACGTCTGCCGTGCCTGCGGGACCTTGCCGAAGAGGGTGGTGGTCGCCCACCCGAACACCGTGTTGAGCAGCTTGCCGGTCTGCCGCGCCAGGGCGGCGAGGATGGTCTGCACAATGGCCATCGTATACTTCCTCCCACACCGTTACACCGATACGCTTCACATAACGCGCAGCCACGCACGTGCCGCGCACCTTTCAACTATAGCACAGGGCTGCTGTAAGCGTCTCTCCGCTTCGCCGCGGCCGCAACTTTCAGTAACCTGGCGGAGAGACTTACGCTCCCGCGCGGCCCAGGGCGGTGGCGCGGTCCGCGCCGCGCGCGATCGCGTCCATCACCGCGGCCTTGAACGCGTGCTGCTCCAGCGCGAACAGGACCTCCACCGAGATGCCGCCGGGGGTGCTGGCCTCCGCGATCAGCTCCGCGGGTGACGCGCCGCGCGCCTGCCACAGCGCCATCGACCCGATGATGGTCTGCCCCGCCACCGCCGTCGCCACCGCGCGGGACAGCCCGCAGCGCACGCCCGCATCGATCAGCGACTGGAAGAAGAGGTGGGTGGCCACCGGGCTGCTCAGCGAGGTGATCACGTCCAGGGCGGGCTCGTCTACCTCGACCACCTGGCCCAGGCTGGCGAACAGGAGGCGCACCTCCTCCCGCTGCGCCGGGCTGACCTGCGGCGTGAAGACGAGCGCGGCGACGCCCTGCCCGATGCGGCTGGGCGGATTGGGCAACCCGCGCACCAAGGGCTGCCCCGCGCCGAGGCCGGCGTAGCGGCTCAGGGGGATGCCCGCGGCCAGCGAGATGAGCACCTGGTCGGGCCGCAAGGCCGCGGCCTGCAGCTCGGGCAGGACGGACGCCACCACCTCCGGCCGCAGGTTGATGAAGATGAGGTCCCCGCGGCGGGCTGCCGCCACGTTGTCGTGCGTGGTGGCCACGCCGAACTGATCCTCGAGGTGGCGCAGCCGCGCCGCAAGCGGATCGCTGACGACGATGTTCTCCGCCCGAGCGACCTGCCGGTCCACCAGGTTGTGCAGGATGATCTCCGTGATGTGGCCGCAGCCGATGAACGCGATCCGTCGATCCCCGATCATGTCTCCCCCCTCTCCGCCAACAGGCCCGGCCAGCCGCCGTCCGTGAGCGAGCCGGTGCGGATGCCCAGCCGCCGGAGCTCCTGCGTCACGTCCGCGGGCAGCGGCAGGCCGGCCACCTTCTGGTTCAGCACCCCGCCCATCAGCACCGGCGCGTCCACCGCGAGCCGTGCCAGTGCCGCTCGCAGCTGCTGCGCGTACTCGAGCGCCATGCCGTTGTGCGTGCTGAGCAGGATGGCCTCGACGCCGTGCGCTGCCGCACCCTGCGCCACGTCGGCCGCGTCCTGCTCCGGACCCAGGTTCACCACCTCAGCGCCCGCCTCGCGCAGCAGCGCGTCCAGCACGAAGAGCGCGTGCTGGTGCACGTCGGTCGAGGCGAGCAGGAGCCTGCGTCCCCCCATCAGCCCGCGCATCCTCTCTGCCGTGAACATGGGCAGATGCTCGTCGATGAGCGCCAGAGACCGCGCGCACATGTCGGTCGGCACGAGCGGCTGCCGGCGGCCGGTGGCCTCGTCCAGCGCGCCCGCGCCGAAGCAGCGCTCGAACGCCACCGAGCCCAGCCCCTTGAGCACGTAAAGCAGCTGGAGGGGATTGTGGACATCCACTCCCGCGTCCGCCAGGCCGTCCAGCGCGGCCGCGGCCACGCGGCGGCCGGCGTCGACCATCTGCCGCGCGAACAGGCGGGCCGGCCCCAGGTCGACCGAACCGTGCAGGCGCCGCGCGGTCCGTTCCACCTGGCGGCCGAACGTCTGCGCCTCCGCGATCTCCTCCGCGGAGGGGATGCGGAGCGCCTCCGTGATGGGCAGCGGGTGCACTGCGTGGCCGGTCGGACACGCGAGCTGGGCCAGGATGTCCCACAGCAGGTACTCGCCGATCACGGCCCAGTTGCGCGGAAAGTCGCGCGTGAGCGAGATGGTGTCGCCGTAGATCATCGAGCCCAGGCAGTCGTGGTCGTGGAGCTCGTCCAGCGCGAACACCCAGCCCGCGCGCTTGAGGGGGTCGGTGGTCAGGCCGCCGATGCAGTGGCTGAGCCGCGCGCCGAGCAGCGTCTCCACGATGTGGCGCTCCAGGAGCGCCCAGCCGGCCACGGTCGCGCAGTCGAAGAAGAGCGCGGCGTACCCGTCCTCCAGGTAGGAGTGGAGCAGCAGCCCGGCCTCGCGCCGCGCGCCGAGGATCGCGATCGCGCGCACGGTCTCAACCGCGGTGGTCACGGGATCCTTCCAGCCCGGCGCCTCGTGGCTGAAGTACTGCGAGAGGTTGCCGATGGTGGTCACGCCCGCGCGGAGCGCGTGGACCGTGTTGGCCGTCGCGGCGGGGAAGCCGATCATGAAGTCGCCCATGTGCGGCTGGATGGGCACGACCTGGCCGATCTCGCGCCACTCTGCGGGGGAGGTGATGAGGGGCCCGGTCTCGGCCGGGATGCCGCGGCGCAGTGACTCGGGTACGGCCATGCGCCGGTCGAGGCAGATGCCTGCGCGGTCGATGCGATACCCTTCGGCCTGGGCCACCCGGTGGATGTGGCGCAGCGCGTCGGCGGTGTCCGGCCACGAGTCCATGCCGATGTGGGCATGGTACATGATCGTCCCGCTGGCCTTGCACTGCGCCTTGTATTCGGCCTCGGACGCGACGCCCAGCTCCTCGCAGAACGCGGAGCGCCCCAGCGCGAGGCCGGCCGCGACGGCGCGGCCCTCCGCGATCACCGCGCGGTGGTCGGGCAGGTCGACGTCCAGCAAGGTCCGGACGCGCTCGTAAAGGTCATCGGTGGGCATGGCGTGTCTGTCGGGCTCCGGTTGCCGGTTGCAGTATACCATTGGCCCGGTCCGTTGAGGTCTTGAGAAGCGGAGCATCCTGAGCGGCGGGCGATAGCCCGGAGTCGAAGGAGGCGGAGCGGACACTGGTCAAGGCCGCCTCCTTCGACTGCACTCCGCCGCCCGTATCGCCGGGCGGCTGCGTTCCGCTCAGGACGCTCAAGGCACGATCGGTGCGGTCCCCCTGGTTCGCCGGCTAGGCCTTGAACTTGTCGCGGAGCAGGGACAGCACCTGGCTGCTGATCCGCCCGCCCGGCTCGTCGAACCGCTCTTCGTAGTTCTCGGTCCCGATCAGGTCGCGCAGCGCCTTTGCCGTGACCTCGTCGTAGTCGCCCGAGATGGGGCCGTCGTAGTAGCCCGCCCACCTGAGGATCTGCTGCACGTCCCGAGCGGTCTCGCCCTCGATGACGACCAGCTCGCCGGGCGCAGCCGGCTTGAAGTAGAGATGATGCAGGTCGACGAGCGCGGCCAGCCGCTCGATGGGCGCGACGTCGTCGTCGACGCGCAGGTCCAGGTAGCGGTCGTTGAAGCCGCCGTAGCCGCCGCCCTCGCGCACCACCAGCACGGCGGCCGATTGCTGCCCGCGGCGGTCGCCGCCCGCGGCCTGGCCCGCGGCCAGCGCGGCCACGAGGCGGTCTGCGAGCTCGCCCTTCGATGTCTCGAAGGAGCGGGCCAGGGCCTCCACCGTCTCGGCCCCGACGAGGATGTTGCCCTGCGCGGCATAGTTCTGGCCCGTCAGGCCGCCAGCCCAGGCGCTGCACTCTGAGCCGGTGTACGTGGCGCCCCGGCCCAGTGCGTCGATGAAGCCCACCTGGCGCCGGGACCGGCCCTCATCCTCGGCAAGGACGCGATCCAGCGCTTCCTGCGCGCTGAGTCCGCTCGCCATCAGGGTCAGGCCGTCGGGCCCGAAGGATGTGTTGCAGAACGACTGGGTGGCAATCGCACCTACGCCGGCCTTGGCCCAGGGGACGAGTGCGCCCACGCAGAGGAACTTCGACTGCACGGCGACGCCCCATTCCTGTGCCTCGGGATCGTGGGCGACGATGGAGAAGGTCGATGGATGCGGTAAGGTCATGAAGCAGGCTCCTTTGAGTTTATTCCTGTGCGCGCGGGTCGAGCGCATCGCGCAGCCCGTCACCGAACAGGTTCAGCGCGAGCACGACGAGGAAGATCACCGCGCCCGGCACGATCGAGACGTGCGGCGCGTTGCGGACGAAATTGCGGCCCTGGCTGAGCATGACGCCCCACTCGGCCGTGGGCGGCTGTGCGCCGAGGCCCAGGAAGCTGAGCCCCGCCGCGGCCATGATCATCCAGCCGACGTCCAGCGTGGCCGCGATGATCAGGGGCCCGACAATGTTCGGGAGGACGTGCCGCGCGAGGATATGCGAGCTTCTCCCGCCGACCGAGCGTGCCGCAGTGACGAATTCCTGCTCGCGCACGGTCAGGACGCTGCCGCGCGAGATGCGCGTGTAATAGGGGATGCCGACGATGGCGATCGCCAACATCGCGTTGCGCAGGCCGGGTCCCAGCGCAGCGACGATCGCGATGGCCAGCAGGATGGCCGGAAAGGCCATCAGCATCTCGATGCCCCGCATGATGACGCTATCGAGCCAGCCGCCGAAGTATCCGGCGATGAGGCCCAGGAAGACGCCCAGCACCATGGCGACCAACACCGCGCTGAAGCCGACCAGCAGCGAGATGCGGCCCCCCCAGATGAGCCGGCTCAGGATGTCGCGGCCCAGGTCGTCTGCGCCGAGGGGGTAGCCCGGCGTGCCCGGCGGTACCAGCCGTTGGGCCAGGTTCGTGGCGATCGGGTCCCGGGGCGCGATGAGCGGGGCCAGGATGCTGATCGCGATGAGCAGCAGCAGGAGGAAGGCCGCGGCGATGGCGGTGCGGTCACGCAGCAGGCGGCGAAGCGCCTGCTGGCCGGGGCTCTTCGAAACGGGCGCCCGCCCCTCGGCCAGTTCAAGTTGCACCGCACCGTCCGCGGCGCTGGCAGTTGGTGAGTTCACATCGTACCTCGTGGCCGTCATCCGTACCGGATGCGGGGATCGACGTAGGCGTAGAGCAGGTCGACGGCCAGGTTCACTACCACGTAGGACGTCGCGACGAGGAGGATCGCACCCTGGACCAGCGGAAAGTCGCGCGCGAGGATCCCGTTCACCATGGCCAGGCCGATGCCGGGATAGGAGAAGACGATCTCGACGAGGACGTCGCCGCCCAGCAGGTATCCCACCTGCAGCCCGACGACCGTGATCACGGGGATCAGCGCGTTCCGCACCGCGTGCCGGCCGATGATCGTGCGCTCCTGCAGGCCCTTGCTGCGCGCGGTCCGGATGTAATCCTGCCGGATCACTTCGAGCATGGTCGAACGCGTCATGCGCGCGATGATCGCGGCCGGCCCGGTGGCCAGCGTCAGCCCGGGCAGGATCAGGTGCCGGAACAGGTCGACGAAGTCGGTCCGCCCGGTGGAGTGGATGCCCGATACGGGCAATAGCCCCAGCCGGAGGCCGAAGATGATCTGCAGGATGATGCCCAACCAGAAGATGGGCACGGAAAAGCCCACCAGCACCATGACCACCGACGCCCGGTCAGCCAAGGAGTGCTGCCGGGCCGCAGAGTAGATGCCGATGGGTATGCCGACGCCTGCGGCCAGGAGCGCCGCGAAGGCCGTCAGATAGAGCGAATTTCTGAAGCGATCCAGCAGAAACGGCAGCACCTCGCGCTTGAGCTGGATCGAGCGGCCGAAGTTCCCCTGGAGGACGCGGCCGATCCAGCGCAGGTACTGCACGTGCAGCGGCTGGTCCAGGCCCAGTTCGTGGCGCAGCTGCGTCAGCGACGTTTCGGTGGCCTTTGTGCCCAGCATGATCTTCGCCGGGTCGCCAGGCGCGAGCTGCATGATCAGGAAGACCAGCAGCGTGACGCCGATCAGCACCGGGATCAAGGCAAGAACGCGTTTGATGAAGTAGGTTGTCATGGCGCTCTGAACGACTTGTACGCGTTCCGGGGCGCAGGTGTCGCCCCCGAAACGGCTTGGGAGAGTGTTGGGGGCCCCCGTCGGGGGCCCCCAACCGTCAGTACCGGGAGGCGGAATTCGGGCCTCGGGCTAGGGCTCGATCCACACCTCGTCGAAGCGGAACGGTCCGGTGGGATGGAGCTTGAAGTTCTTGATCTTGTTGCTCATCGCCACGATCTGCGATTCGTGGTCGATGACCATCCACGGCGGATCCTCGGCAATCAGCTTCTGCGCCTGCACGTACAGCTCGGTTCGCTGGGCCTTGTCCAGCGTGACACGCGCCTCGGCCAGGAGCTTGTTGACTTCTTCGTTGTTGTAGAAGCCCATGTTGTAGCCGTTGGGCGGGAACTGCTCGCCGCTCAGCAGGATGTACAGGAAGTTGTCGGGATCGCCGTTGTCGCCGATCCACGACATCTCCATCAGGTCGAACTCGGCCTGGTCGGGCGGCACGATGACCTTTTCCAGGTAGCTGCCCCACTCGAACGTCTGGATGGTGCAGTCGATGCCCACGGCCTTGAGATCGGCCTGCATCGCGGTTCCCATCACGACCGGCTGCTGCATG
Organism: Anaerolineae bacterium; assembly: GCA_040766655.1. Lineage (GTDB taxonomy): Bacteria > Chloroflexota > Anaerolineae > CG2-30-64-16 > CG2-30-64-16 > JALOOB01. Next base: position 57,178 of record JAXGQB010000020.1, on the reverse strand, counting down.
CCCGAGCCGGATTCGGGGAGCCAGAAGTCACAGGTGAACCCGTCCGGATAGCCGGCCTCGGCCAGCAGTTCCTTCGCCTTCTCCGGGTTATACTCGTAGGTCTGGATGTCGTCCGTGTAGCTCCACACGACGGGCGGGAGCGGGCTGACCGCGAGCTGTCCCGTGCCCTTCAGGATGTTGTCGACGATCGCCTGCTTGTTGATCGCGTAGTTCATGGCCTGGCGCACCAGCTTGTTGTTGAACGGCTCCTTCGCGTGGTTGAAGGCCACCCACCATGTGTGCATGCCGGCCTGTTCGACCACGGTGTACTGGCTGTCGCCCTTGATGCGCGCCAGGTCGTCGGGCGGCACGTTGACCATGAAGTTCACCCCACCGGATTCGAGCTCGGTCAGGCGTGACTGATCCTCGATGATGGGGCGGTAGATGATCTGGTCCAGCAGCGGCTCGCCGCGCCAGTAGTCCGGGTTCTTTTCCAGCACGACCTCGACGCCGGGCGTCCAGCGCACGAATTTGAACGGGCCGGTGCCGACCGGGTTGATGGAGAAGTCCATCCCGTACTTCTCGACGGCAGCCGGGCTGGCCATGGCGGCCGGATGCATCGCAAGATGGTTGAGGAACGGCGCGAACTTGTCCTTCAGCACGAACTTGACGGTGTACGGATCCACGACCTCGACGCGGTCCACCATGCCCCACGTAAACTCTGCGTAGGCAAACTGGCCGGTGTTGTGGAAGGGATGGTCCACGTCGATCTGCCGGTCGATGTTGAACTTCACCGCGTCCGCGTTGAAGTCAGTGCCGTCGTGGAACTTGACGCCCTGGCGCAGATACAGCGTATATTCCAGGCCGTCATCGGAGATCTCCCATCGCTCTGCGAGACCGGGTTCAACGTTCGTGCCCTCGTCTTCGAAGCGGAGGAGCATGTCGTAGATGCCGTACGCGGCGCGGTGCGAGTTGTAGTCGCTGATCTGTTGGGAGTCGAGAGTGGTGGGTTCGGCCTGGAGGCCGACGACGATGGTGCCGCCCTTTACGGGACCTGCGGGCTGTTCGGCCGGCGCCGCGGGGGCGGCCGGCTGTTCGGCAGCAGGTGCAGCGGTAGGCTGGGTTGCCGGGGCCGGCGCGGCGGGTGCGCACGCGATCGCGACAGCCATGACGAGCACGAGAACAGCAAGGGTCGCCATTTTCCGTGACATAACGCTTCTCCTCCTTGTCGATGTATCTGACTTGCACAATGGCCACGGTAGTCTAGCATCGCCTCGGCCGTGCGTCAACTCATCTTCAATCCTTAATCTTCAGTCTTCAATCGTTTGTTCATCGCTTGCCCTTTCCTTGTCCCTGTGATACAGTCATATCGACACGTGCGCGCGGAGGCAGAGCGATGAGTAGTTTACGCCTGCGAGACGGAGATCGCGTCGCCATCGTGGGCGGCGGTCCGGCCGGCACCTTTTCCGCCCTGCACCTGCTGGCCTTGGCCCGGCAGGCGGGGGTTGAACCTCGCGTCGTTATCTACGAGGCGCGCGACCTCGTCACTCCTGGTGCGCAACGCAACTGCAAAGGGTGTGCCGGCATCATCTCCGCGAATGCGCTGCGGCACATGGAATTCCTGGGTCTCACGATCCCCCGCGAGGTCGTCCAAGCCGAGTTGCGCGTCTACCAGGTCCACGTCGCGGGCGAAACGACGACCATCGAGCAACCTGTGGCAGGGCGCAGGATCATCAGCGTCTACCGCGGCTCGGGCCCACGTCGGCGCACCGGCCCGCCCTCGGCCAGCTTCGATGGCTTTCTGATGTCTCAGGCCGTGGCTGCCGGCGCGCAATACATCCGCACCCGGGTGCGCAAGGTTACCTGGGAGGACCGGCCGGTGATCCACACGGACCACGACGCCGAGCCGGCCGACCTGCTCGTGCTGGCAACGGGCGTCAACAGCCGTTCACCCCTCGACGCGGGCTTCGGTTACCAGGCTCCCGATAGCGCGGTCATGATTCACGATGAGATCATCAGGCCCGATGCCTGGGCTGCCGATACAGTGGTGGGTTTCTTTGGCCAACCACCCGGATTGCTCTTCGGCGCTCTCGTCCCGAAGGGCGAGTACCTCAACGTGTCGTTGCTGTGGCGGGGTCCTGCGGCCGGTGCGCTGGTGCAGTTCTATCAGGCGCACGCGCATCTGCTGGACAACTACTTCCACGGCCCGCCGTCGAGCATGTGTGGTTGCAGCCCGCGCATCGTAACCACGCCCGCCACCGTGTATTACGGCGACCGTTGGGTTGCGGTGGGCGACGCCGCTGCCTCCCATCTCTTCAAGGACGGCATCAACTCGGCTTTTCTCACGACGCGCGCGGCCATGACCGCAGCTGTCCAGGATGGCATCGGGCGGGAGGACTTCCATCGGGCGTACCGGCCTTCGTGCCGCAGGGTCGCAGTCGACAATCGTTACGGCGCTCTGCTATACTCGATGACGGGCCGGCTCATGAGCCTGCCGCGATTCGCGGGGGCCTTCATACGAGCGGTGGAGGCCGAGTCGGAGCTTGCCTCAGAGCGACGCATCCATGCCCGACTGCTGTGGGGGATGCTGACGGGGGATGAGGCTTACGCCCGGCTCTTCCGGCTGGCCCTGGCGCCGCGCGGGGTCGCATCTTTTGCCCGCCACCTGCTGCGCACCGCGTAGCGACGCAGCACACTCTGTTGATGGACCTCTCTGCACAGGAGGGCTGCCAGACCATGAACTGCGCCCAAACCGGAGCGCCGCGGCCCGCGCCGCGCACGTGCGCGCTCGAGGATGACAGCCGGGTCGTCATCGTCGGTGGCGGACCGGGCGGGGTCGCGTGTGCTCTCATGTTGCAGCGATTGGCCGCGGCAGCCAGCCGCCGCATTCATCTCACGATCCTGGAGGGCAAGCAGTTCTCTGGAGCCTTTCATCACAACCTGTGCTCCGGCGTGCTGACCGTATCCCTGCCTGCGCTGCTCTCCGACCATCTGGGCATCGACTTTCCGACGCACCTGACGAATCGCAGCATCGTGGGCTACATCCTGCACACCCCGCGCGAGCAACTGGTGCTGGACGAGCAGGAGCCTTCCGTTGCGCTGCGCCGCGTTCAGTTCGACGATTACATGCTGGAGTGTGCCCGGGCGCGCGGGGTGAACGTCATCCGCGCGCGCGTGGTTGATCTGGACTTTCACCTCGACCGGGTGGTAGTCTACTCGGAGAGCAGCCCGCTGGAGGCGGACGTTGTCGTGGGCGCGTTCGGCATGGACGAGGGCACCGCCGCGGTCTTCACGCGGGCCACCGGCTACCGTCCGCCTAACGCGCTGACCAGCGTCGTCACCCGGTTTCACCCGGGGCCGGAGGGCATGGCCGCTTTCGGCAACCGCATCCATGCCTACCTGGGGAACTACGGGACGATCGAATTCGGCGCGGTGACACCCAAGGACACCCACCTGACGATCAACATCGCGGGAAACACGGTCACCGACGAGCAGATGGCCGCGTTCCTGGCACGGCCGGAGGTCAGGTCCGTCCTGCCCGGCGTCAACCAAGCCACTGTTTCTGAGCCGGGCCCGCTCCGTGTCTTCAAGGGCCGCTTTCCGTGCTCGCTTGCGGGTCGCTACTACGGCAACCGCTACGTCCTGGTGGGCGATGCGGCGGGTCTCGTGCGGGCCTTCAAGGGTAAGGGGGTCTCATCCGCTGTGCTGACGGGTATGCGCGCCGCGGAGGCCATCTTCAGCGCTGGGGTCACCGAGGGCGCGTTCGCGGAGCATTATGAGCGCGCCAATCGCGACATCACCGGTGACATGATCTACGGCCTCGGCATGCGCCGGCTGGTGAGCCTCGCGACCCGGCTTGGCCTGGTGGACCCGGTGGTGCGCGCCGCGCGGCACAACGCGGCCCTCCAGGAGGCGCTCTTCGGGGCCGTGTCGGGCCACCTGCCCTACCGCACCGTCTTCGGCGATATGTTTCGCCCCGCTTCCGTGGGGGCCATCCTGCGGTCCATTCTATCCGTCTGACGTGCCGCCGGCGCCGGCGCGCGCCATGCCGCAGGCGACGCCACCGACCCAAAACCAGCGGCTGGCAGGGCGAAGGACGCTGAGGCGCACTCGCGGATCTGGGGATGTGATGCAACCCGCCTCAGCGTGTTTTGCAGATACCAGCCTGCGATTTCAACCGCAGGCTGGCACCTTGGCCGGCTCAGCGGTCGGTGGCCCTGCTGGCCTCGGACCGCTCCAAAAGTTGGCGCTCACGCTCGTAGTCCACGTCCAGGCTCTTCGGTTGACCCAGCGCCTCTGGGTGGAGGTAGCGGCCCTGCTCCTCGGCCGTCTTCGCTTCTTCCACGACGATGCGGTTCGCCTCCGCCCAGGCGTCCTGGCGGATGCCCGTCACCTGCCACGAGACCTTCAGCCCGGGTTCGCCGCCGGCGATTCGGAAAGCATTGCCCTCGATCTCCTGCGCGATGTAGATCGGCGCCCAGCCACCGATGGGGGTGAGCTGGTAGCGGAAGTCGCGGTTCAGCGCCTCGAAGTAGTCAGGCAGCGCCACCTGCGCCTCGCCGTTCCCATCCAGGGTGACGTTGCCGTTGTAGACATTCATCATATCTGGCGACTCGACGAAGGAATGGGACAGGTATTTGTTCTCCGGGTCCAGGGGATGATCGATCTTGAACGAGCCGCCCGCCTTGCTGAGCGTGCCGTCGATCTGCACCTGGCCGCCAAAATAGCCCGCATAGCCCGTGGCGCTATTGGTCACCCCCCAAACGCCGTAATTGACGCCGGTGCTGCTGGTAGCGAAACCTACGACACCGATGCCCTGAGGACCATCGGAAGTCCCGCGGACGCCCGTGCTCCCTTCGCCGACGACGCCTGCACCGAGGCTGTCCATGGGGACCTTGCCGTGGACGCCAACTCCGCTCTCGCTGTTGGACTCGCCCCTCACGCCGTAGTTGGAGCCGTTGGAGTTAAACGCAACGCCGTACACCCCTGTGCCGCTGGTGCTCAGGCTCTCTCCGTACACCCCAAAATTGATGCCGGTTTCGGCAATGTTGACGCCATGCACGCCCCTGCCGTAGGTCGTCTGGGTTTCGCCATAGACCCCGTACATGTTCCCCGTGCCAGCGACGCCCCCGCCATAGGGACTGCTGCTGCGTCCCCACACGCCGAAACCGTAGCCTATGGTATCGTCATTGTCGCCGCGGACACCACTTGCATTCTGGCTGGTCGTCCTGCCCCTGACCCCTGGTGCGGTGCCCACGCCATCCGTGGATTCTCCGAACACGCCTGCGCCTTGAGGGCTGCTGTTCACACCCCGCACGCCGTATGTGGTTCCATCGGTCGCGGTGGCCTCCCCGAGGACGCCCGTGCCCTGGGTGCTGGCGCTGCTCGCAGAGACGCCGCTTCTGGCGCCGCTCGCAGCCGTGTGCTGCAACCGGAGACCATCCGCGCCGCTTGATCCTGTCCACGTGTCGCCGAAGTGATCGTGTGCGGCTGTCTTGAGCGCGAATTGCGCGTAGGGTGCAGCCGTTATCGCCTGGCGCGGCGTGAGCGGCGTGAAGGCCTCGCCGCTGCCGGATGCCCGCACGCGCACCTCCAGGTAGATGGCGTTCCCGCGAAACACCTCGCCGAAATCGAGTTCGACCGTGAACAGGCCACCTGTGACCGTCTGGCCCATGATGGCTACGACATCGCTCGCCGTGCCGCCGGAGCCCGGCGCAGTGAAGAGCTGAAACTCGAAGTCGTACCTGCCGTTGGCCGGGATTCCGCCGACCGTGAGTCGACCCTGGTAGGTGAAGTTCGTGCCCGCCGCGGTGGCGAGTGCACTCGCCTCGGCCTGCGCTGACCCCTCCTGGGCCTGGGATGTGCCGCTGAAGGTCAACACTAATACGACGACTGCCAACAAGTGCAGCAGGTTTCTCTTTGTCACGATGAATGCTCCTATCCTTCTCATTGGGCGCCGGGCGTGAGGCCGAAGGCAAAGACGCCGATCCGGTTCGAGTCGGTCGACATCGAAGCGCCGTGGACGGCGCGGACCAGGTAGTAGTGGCTGGCTGCGAAGTTATCGATGACGGTTGGATCCGGGTCCTGGAACTTTGGTTCCGTCAGTTCGCTCTTGTAGGCTAAATCCGCCGTGAAGTATGGCTGGCTGGCAGAGCGATAGACGCTGTAACTCACGCCGGCGATGCTGTCGCCTGCGGTATCCAGTGTCACGGGGCTCCAGTCCAGGCGCAGCAGGCCACCGTCCTCCGAGCCACGCAGGTCCACAACTGCCAGGGGCGAAGCCCGGTCGGCCAGCCAGAAGCCGCCAGTAACCTCGTAGGCGTCGCCGCTCAGTGGTCCGCCGGCGTCCGGCTGCCCGATGGCGCCGCTCAACGCGTAGTTGCCGCCTTCGCTGAGCGCGCCGCCGCCGTCCAGCGTCCACCAACTCAGGTCATAAGGCTCGCTGGTCTGCGCCAGGGCCGTGCCGGTCAGCAGCAGGGCGAGCAACAGTGCCGCCGGCAGGTAGAGTCGTCTCATAGGTTACCTCCAGTCAGTCAGTCATGCCGCTGTCAGCGAGGCGACTGCTCGGCCGTTTCGCCCGTTGAGGGAAAAGGGCGTCTCAAGTGCACCTTCAGATGTTGTTTAGCGGTTCTGATCGGGTGGGGTGAGATCAGAGGTCACTGGTGACAATTCAATCAGGTTTCAATGCAGAAATAAGTATCGCACAATACAAGTGCCGCCGCTGATTGAGGATCGGCGGCAGCAGGCTGAAGTTGCTGAAGTGCCTTGGTGGACCCAGGGGTGTGGTGTAACCCGCTTCAGCGGGTTGTGCGGGTGCCAGCCTGTGATTTCAACCGCAGGCTGGCGTCGTTACCCGCGACCCAGGCGCGCGATTTCCTGCTGCAGGATGCGCCGCAGGATGGCGATGGAGCACGCGTAGGTCGCGTCCATGCCGAAGTAGCTGAGGCTCCGGCTGAGCAGGCTCTGCCGCCGGCTGTAGGGCGTGTCAGATGCGTAGTGCAGCAGCCCGAGATCGTACGGCGCATTGATGAACAGGTTGACGATCTCGTTCATCGGGTAGCGCTGCGGGTAGATGTCCTCGTACACCGCGCTCAGGTACGGTCCCGCCTCCATCTCCAGGTCCGTGTAGCCCTCCTTGTAGAAGACGCTCATGAAATCCCGGTTCTGGAGGAAGGTGCCGCGCACCGTGACGGCCTTCTGATTGTCGAACACCGTGCCGTAGACCAGGTGATGTCCGACGTCCTGCGCGAGGAAGCAGTTCTTGAAGAGGAAGGTGTTGCGCGAATGCTCGTCGTACACCACGTTGGGAATCATGACGTCGCCCACGCGGCCGCTGAGGGTCGCGGCCTTGCCCATGAAATACAGCCCAAGCAGCTCCGCCGCGCTGGAGGCCACCTGTGAGAGAAGGTGATAGGCCGCGAAGCCCAGGGGATAGTCGATGTTCACGATCAGCGCGTTGGAGGCGGAGAGTGCCTCCATGCCCGCCATGCGCAGCCGGGGATCGAGCCGCTCGGGCGCAAGCCTATCGAGCTCGATGACCTGCGCGCTGATGTCCAGCGTGACGGGCTCTTCCAGCCGGGTGATGCCGGCCTCCTGCTCCGCGCGCGCCCACGCGGCCTGCCGTTCCTTGCTCCCGCGGAGGTACAGCCGCTGGACGTAGTAGAGGAAGTTGGTGCGCGCACCCTCGTTTGGCTCTCCCTCCAGGCGGCGCCACTCGTTCGTCAGGCCCTCGGGATCGGAGTCCTGCACCAGGTCGAGGATCTCCTTCCGGTGTGCCGGCGCAAATCCGGTCAGCGGATTGGTGATGCTGTGCGGATTCGAGGAAACGAAGTAGATCGGACGCGACGTGAGGCCGGTGTGCGCAGCCTGCTCGGCCAGCGCGTCCCACCACTTCTCCACCGCGGTGCGGTAGTCGTTGAAGCCGCTGGCCAGCGAGTTGATCTTGATGTCGAGAAGTTGGCCGGCCACCGCGGCCCAGCAAGCATCGTAGCCCGCGCCCCACGCGCCGCGCAGCCGCGCCAGGTCCTCCGTCGACAGGCTTGCGGCAGTGCGCAACGCCTCATCGACATCAGATGGCCGGATCGCGCCTGCGGCCATGTCGACGCCGAGTTGGGTGCCCCCTAATCGCCGGTGTAGCTTGTTCCACTCGATCTGGTACGCCACCAGGCTCGGGATCAGGTCGTCGATGTCGGAGACGCTGGAGACGAAGGCCGCGATGGTCTCCACATCGTCGAAGAGCATGCGCCGCCGGCGTGCGGGCGCATCGACCCGGCGCCATTGGTGGATGTCGCGCAGGCCGCCGCGCATGAACACTTCCTCCGATTGACCCATCACCACGCGCCGCGCCTTGTAGATGCAGTCCGGGAGGCGCAGTGCCGCGTACGTGAAGGCGGACGCATCGAAGGCCTCGGTCTCTGCGCCCAGGTGGAGGCTGGATCGCATCCCCTCGTGGGTCTCTTCCAGCGAGCGGATACGCACATCGCCCGAGCTGCGCAGCAGTGAGTAGTAGGTGCGGATGTAGAGCTCGATGCCTTCGCTCGTGGTTTCGGGGACGGTTCGGATCATGCGACCTCCTTAGCGTGCGGCCTTTCCTGCGATTATACGCTGCGCAGATACCCGTGCGCAAACAACGCGCAAGCGTTTGCGCTTGCTCCGTGCGTCAGTTACAATGTTTCAAGCCGAGTTGACCTGTGCCATTGCGCCCGGCGGGCCGCCCCGCGATTGTTGAGGTGATCATGCCCCGTTCAGTTGCTCAGACGAGCCTATCCGCACCAGCGGCGGCGACAACGGCCGCCGAAGCACCTGCCGCCGCGCCCGCGTACGACCTGCGAGATCCTTACCTCTATCTGAACCGCGAGCTGAGCTGGCTTGAGTTCAACCGCCGCGTGCTGGACGAGGCGCACGACATGCGCCATCCCCTGCTCGAGCGCGTCAAGTTCCTCGCCATCTTCAGCACGAACCTCGCCGAGTTCTTCATGATCCGGGTCTCCGGGCTCAAAGACCAGCTGGCTGCCGGCGTCACCAGCACGCTGGCCGACGGCATGCACCCGGCGGAGCAACTGGCCGCGATTCGGGAGCGCGTGCTGCCCATGCAGCATGAGCAGCGCCGCTACTACCACGAGTGCATCCTGCCCGAGCTGGCCGAGGCAGGCATCGAGGTGCTTCACTACGGCCAACTGACACTGGAGGAGCAGGACCAGCTGCGGATCTACTTCATCGACGAGGTTCTTCCGGTCGTGACGCCGTTGGCGTTCGACCCGGGCCGGCCCTTCCCCCACATCTCCAACCTGAGCCTGAACCTTGCCGTCAGCGTCAGCGGCCCCTCCGGCGAGCAGCGCTTCGCGCGCATCAAGATGCCCACTTCGCTACCAAGGCTGGTGCCGGTCACCTCGAGCCAGCGTTTCGTCTGGCTGGAGGACGTGATCGCGGCGAACCTGGGCCTGCTTTTCCCCGGCCACGACGTCATCGAATCCTACAGCTTCCAGGTGATCCGCGATGCCGACTTGGAGATCCAGGAGGACGAGGCGCCCGACCTGCTGGAGACGATCGAGGAGGGGCTGCGCCTCAGGCAGTTCGGGCCGGTCGTGCGGCTGAATGTCGATCACGACATGCCCGAGTCGATGATGCGTCTCCTGATGGAGAACCTGGAGGTCGACCCGGAGGACGTCTACTCGCTCCGGCCGCCCTTGGCGATGGGCAGCCTGTGGGCCCTGGCCGGCCTGGACCGGCCCGACCTCAAGGACCCCCCGGTGCTGCCCGCCACGCCTCCCCAGATGCGCGATCTGAAGACGACCGATGCCATCTTCGCCGCGATCCGGTCGGCCGACATTCTGTTCCATCACCCGTACGACTCGTTCAAATCGGTGCTGGACTTCATCAATGCCGCGGCGACGGATCCCAACGTGCTCGCCATCAAGCAGACCCTCTACCGCGTCGGGCGCAACTCGCCCGCCGTGCGTTCGCTGTTGGAGGCGCAGCGTAACGGCAAGCAGGTTGCGGTGCTGGTGGAGTTGAAGGCACGCTTCGACGAGGAGAGCAACATCGGGTGGGCCAAGGCACTGGAAGCCGCGGGGGTGCACGTGGTGTACGGTTTGTTGGGGCTGAAGACGCACAGCAAGATCACGTTGGTCGTGCGCAAGGAGGACGGTGGCCTGCGCCGTTACCTCCACCTGGCCACGGGCAACTACAACGCGGTGACTGCGGGCATTTACACCGATATCGGCGTGCTGACGTGCGACCCCGACATGGGCGCGGATGCCACTGAGTTGTTCAACACGCTGACCGGATATTCCACCCAGCAATCCTATCGCAGCCTGCTCGTTGCACCGGGCTCGATGCGCGAGCGATTCGAGGCGCTTGTCGAACGCGAGATCGAGCACGCGCGGGCCGGCCGGCCCGCGGGCATGGTGTTCAAGATGAACTCCCTCGTCGACGAGCGGTTGATTCGCCGCCTCTACCGCGCATCGCAGGCCGGCGTGTCGATCGACATGATCGTGCGGGGCATCTGCTGCCTGCGCCCGGGCGTGCCGGGGGTCAGCGACAACATCCGGGTGATCAGCATTGTGGGGCGCTTCCTGGAGCACAGCCGCATCTACTACTTCGAAAATGGCGGCCAGCCGGAGGCGTACCTGGGGAGCGCGGACCTGATGCCGCGCAACCTGGACCGGCGGGTAGAGATCATCTTCCCGGTCAAGGACCCGGCGCTGCGCACGTACCTGCGCCACGGGGTGCTGGCGGTCGACCTGGCCAACAACACGCGCGCGCGGGAACTGCAGCCGGACGGCTCATACGTCTGCCGGGAACCACGGCCCGGCGAGCCCGAGATCGACAGCCAGGCGTGGCTGCTGGCGCACCCCAGCCAGGGAGGACGGGGTCGCCTGTTCGAGGCCGGCCGGTAGGAGCAGAGCAAGCCGTGCCCAAGGACGGACGCCCCTGAGCACGGCCAGGCCACACGCGATGGAGACGGCGGAGGCTTATTCGGCGGCGACCAGGATCAGGTCGCCGGCATCCGCCACGAGGTTGATCACCAGCTTGCCCTCATCGTCGAAGAGGTACGTGCCGGCCATCGTCAGGTTGATCAGGAAGTCCGCGCCGAGCGATTCCGGCCCACACGCGGCCAGCGTGACTGGGCCCACGACGATCGCGATGGACTCACCCTCGGCCGTGTAGGTGCCTGCGGCCACGTTGCAGTCCGCCTTCATGGATACGGTGCCATCCTCGTTGAACGTCACGGTGTAGGCCTCGGGGTTGGCGATCTCGGTCAGGCTGTCCTGGTCACCTTCCTGAACGGCCTCCCACTGCCAGGTGACGCCGGCCAGCGCAGGCGCGGCCTCCTCGGCCGGTGCGGTGCTGCCCGCAGGCTCCTCGACCGCGGGCGCCTCTGCCTCAGGCGCGGGGCCGCCGTTGCGGAAGATCAGGGTGTCGCCCGTGTCTGCAAGGCGGAGGATCAGGTCGTCATCGTCGATCTGGTACGACTCCACCTGGCTCAGCACGGTGAGAAAGCTGCCCGACATCGAGCCGGGCATGCACTGTGCGCGCGTCACCGGTCCGATCTCGATGGCCAGCGCCTGGTCCACCAGCTCATAGGTTGCCCGCGCATTGTTGCAGTCGGCCTGGATGAACAGGGCTCCCTCGGCGCCGAACGTGAGCGTGTACGCAGCAGGATTGGGAACGACCACCTGTGATTTGGGCGACATCTTCAACTGCGCGGCCCACTCCCACACGACGCCGGCCAGCGGATTGTCGAGCATGACCTGTTCCGGTGCGGCGGGTTCCTCGGCCGGTGCGGCAGGCTCTTCCGCGGGTGCGGCGGGTTCCTCCGCAGGTGCGGCAGGCTCCTCGGCCGGCGCAGCGGGTTCTTCGGCAGCCTCGGTAGTCGCCTCGGTAGTCGCCTCGGTGGTCGCCTCGGCAGGCGCGTCGGCAGCGGGCGCAACCTCAACAACCGCCTCGGGTGCGACTTCATCGGCTATCTTGGGTCCTGTCCCCGGGAACACCGGCGGCAGCCCCGCGCAGCTGGCCAACGACAGGACCAGGCCCAGCAGAACGATCAGACGCATCGTCTTCATGGTGTAACACCCCCTCCGTGAGTTACAAAGTCGTCAAATAAATCACCTATGCAATTATATGCTATATTCTCTGAAAATACAAGTCCCCAAAATGGCCAAAAAAGGGGCCAGTTTTGGCGAAGTGTGCCCCAAAGTGGCCCTCTCCAGGCATTTCGTCGCGATCGCTCCTTGACAAGCGTCTGATGTGTGCGTAATATATCAGCATGATGTCAGCCTGCTACCATGCGGAGAGGGGAGATAGACAGTGGCGTCGCTCTCGATGACCGACCGCGTTTACGAACTGCTCAAGGCAGATATCATCTCCTGCGTTCTCGAGCCGGGACAGCAGATCGTCCAGTCCCAACTGGTCGAGAAGTACGGGGCAGGACTGACCCCCGTTCGCGAGGCTGCGCAGCGGCTCGTGCAGGAGGGCTTCATCTCCCCGGTTCCCCGGCTCGGGTACATCGTGAGCCCCGTGACCATCTCCGACATCCATGAGATCTACGAGCTGCGGCTGATCGCCGAGTGCGCAGCCGCGCGGCTGGCCGCCATCCGCGCGCCGTCCGCGGTTATCGACGAGATCTGCCGCAAGGCCGACTTCACCTACGTTCACAACGATCGCTGGAGCTACTCTGAATTTCTGGCCATCAACGCAGCCTTTCACGTGCTGATTGCCTCTGCGTCGGGCAACCAGCGCCTGGTGGACCTCGTCTCGCGCACGCTGGACGAACTGAACCGTGTCTTTCACCTCGGCCTCGACGTGCGGGACAGCGCAGAGGAGATGCGCGCCGAGCATCTCGCGCTGGCCGCTGCGCTGCGCGATCACAACGCAGGCGTGGCCGAGGAGACAATGCGCGCCCAGATCGAGCGCTCGCAGACGCGTGTCCTGGACGCCCTGATGCGCCGGACTTCTCCGCTGGTTACGGACCAGTTCCAGCAGAGCATCGTTATCTCGGGTTGACGTATCGACGCGCGGCGAGGAATGGATATCGTCGCGTCTCACTCGCCCGCCGATCATGCCGGGTGCCAGCCCGCCAGGCGGACACCCGGTCCTACGCAAGCCTATTTCGCCACATCACTGCAAGGAGGCACGCATGGGTGACCTGATCTACATCGACAACGGGGCGACGTCGTTCCCCAAGCCCGAAGAAGTGTACGCCTACATGGACCACTTCTACCGCTGCTACGGTGTCAACCCCGGCCGGTCGGGGTACGACCTGTGCCTGGAGGCGGGCTCCATCGTTGACGGCACGCGCAAGATGCTGATGTCGCTCTTCAACGGCACGGATCCGAACCGGCTCTGCTTCTCGCACAACTCGACGGACGCCCTGAACCTGATCATCTTCGGCATGCTCAAGCCGGGCGACCACGCTATCTCGACGGTTCTGGACCACAACTCGGTCCTGCGGCCGCTCTACCATCTGTCGCTTGACGGGGTCGATGTCGATCTGGTCCCCTTCGACGGCGCGGGGTTCGTGGATCCGGATGAGATCCGCCGCCGATTCCGGCCCAACACACGCCTCGTCATCGTCAACCATGCCTCCAACGTGATCGGGACCATCCAGCCCATCCGCGAGATCGGACGCTACTGCCGCGAGGCCGGCATCCCCTTCGCCATCGACGCGTCCCAGTCCGCGGGCAAGATCCCGATCGACATAGAGGAGCAGTTCGTGGACGTGGTCGCGTTCACGGGGCACAAATCGCTTCTCGGGCCTACCGGCATCGGCGGGCTGTACGTGCGCGAGGGGATCGACATCCGCCAGACGCGCGCGGGGGGCACCGGCGTCCGTTCGGCCATCCGCACCCACCTGGAGGAGTATCCCTTCCGGCTGGAATACGGCACGCACAACACCGTCGGCATCGCGGGCCTGAATGCAGGGGTGAAGTGGATCCTGGCGCGAGGGCTCGACGCGGTCCATGAGTACGAGATGGGCCTGGCGCGCACCCTGCGCGACGGGCTGGCGAGCATTCCCGGCGTCGTGCTCTACTGCCAGGACGACCTGGCCAACCACATCGCGGTGCTCGCGTTCAATGTGGAGGGCATGGATGCTGCCGACGTCGGCACCATGCTCGACGTCGACCACGACATCGCGTGTCGCACCGGCCTCCACTGCGCGCCGCTGGTGCACGAGCAGTTGGGAACGATGAAGCGCCGCGGCGCAGTCCGGTTCGGCATCGGGCCGTTCAACACCGAGGAGCACATCGCAAAGGCGATCGACGCGGTGCGCGAGATCGCATCGATGCGGAAGCACTGAGGGGCGCGTGCCCCAGGCACCCGGCACCCAACGCGGCGCAACGAACTTGATCCAGGTGCCGGGCACTTCCGAAGTGCCCGGCACCTGAAGCCGCGAGACTAACGCCCCCGACTTCTTCACAGACCAACCTCCTGGCTTCCCACAGCCGCTATGCGCGCCTTCGATCATGCGAGCTCACTCTTCGCTTGACATGATCGTTTATTTAGTATTAGTATGGCATTCGTATAATACTTGCCAGGAGGTACGGCATGAATCAACACACGAATGCGGGCGAGTACCGCGAGCTCGCCAGTCGACTGCACGGGAAGGTGGTGCTCCCGGATGACGGGGCCTACGAGACCGGGCGCTTGGCCTGGAATCTGCGGGCGCACAAGACGCCCGACGCCATCGTCTTCCCCGAGAGTGCCCAGGATGTGCGCGAAGTGATGGACTTTGCGCGGCGGCACGATCTGGGCGTGGTTGTCCAGGCAACCGGGCACCGCGAAAACGTGGATGGCCGGGGGTGCATCCTGATCAACACGGCGCGCATGCAGGACGTCGCCATCGACCCGCGGGCGCGGACGGCGTGGGTGGCTGCGGGCGCGAAGTGGGGCGCGGTGCTCGACCAGGCCCAGGCGCACGGCCTCGCACCTCTGCTCGGCTCATCAAGCGACGTCGGCGCGGTGGGCTACACGCTCGGCGGCGGCATGGGCTGGCTCGCGCGCAAGTATGGCATGGCCGTCGACAGCGTGCTGCGCTTCGAGGTGGTCACCGCGGATGCCATGATTCGCAACGCGAGCCCGGAGGAGAACACAGATCTGTTCTGGGCGCTATGCGGCGGCGGGGGCGGGTTCGGCGTGGTCACAGGCATGGAGATCCGCCTCCACCCGGTGGACCGGGTCTACGCGGGCAACCTGTTCTACGGGGCCGCGATGGCGAAGGACGTGTTCCGGCGCTATCGGGAGTGGGTGGCCGATGCGCCGGACGAGCTGACCTGCTCGATCGTGCTGATGAACGTCCCGCCTCTGCCAGAGCTGCCGCCCGAGATGCGCGGGCAATCCTTCGTGATCGTTCGCGGGTGCTACGTGGGGTCTACCGCACTGGGGGAGGAGTTGCTGAGCCACTGGCGTGAGTGGCGGGCGCCCCTCATCGACGACTTCCGGGAGCGCTCGTTCCGCGAGTCAGACCAGATCAGCCAGGACCCGGTCGATCCGCTGCCTGCGATGGCCTCGTGCGAATGGATCCGCGATCTCTCGGACGAGACTGCAGACGTCCTGATCCGTCATGCCTTCCCGCAGGGCGGGCCTCCGAGCCTCATCTTCTGCGAGGTGCGCCTTGCAGGCGGGGCGATCTCGCGGGTGGCCGCGGATGCCAACGCCTTCTCGCACCGCGACGAGCGGTTCATCTGTTACGCGGTCGGCGTGGCGCCGAGCGATGAGGCGGCCAGCCAGTATCGCCAGCATCTCGGGCAACTGCGCGCGGCCCTGGGACCGGCTCGAACGGGTAAGATTTACATGAACTTCATCGAGGGCGACGAGCTGCGCGGGCGCACGCGTGATGGGTACAGCGAGCAGGCGTTGGGGCGGCTGCAGGCCGTCAAGGCGCGCTACGATCCGGACGGTCGCATCGTCTCGGGCTTCGAGTTTTCACCGCCGGCCGGGGGTTGACGGCCGGCGGCTACTGCCTTCCAGGTGCCGGGCACCCAGAGGCGTATGATCTCGATAATCCAGGTGCCCGGCACCTCAGGACGCGCGCCTGGCTTGATCCAGGTGCCCGGCACCTCAGGACGCGCGCCTGGCTTGATCCAGGTGCCCGGCACCTCAGGACGCGCGCCTGGCTTGATCCAGGTGTCCGGCACCTCCGAGGTGCCGGGCACCTCAAGACGCGCGGATCGCCATGGGCCGCACATTTCCTTCAGAGACACACACAAGTTCATCGATCTGTCATCCTGACATCATGCACCCGTCACGCGCGCCTGCTATCATCCGTGGGCAGAAGGGTGCGCGTGGCCAGGCAGTGGCATCCGCGCGGCGGAATCCATCCGGCGGAAAGCGACGGGCCTACTCTTCACGTGCACCGATCACAGGGTGGGGGAGCAGCGACCATGATGAGCAGGTACCGGATCGATGAACGGTTGGCGGAGATTCGTGAGGCGATCGATTTGACCCAGTGGCAGGTCTTTGACCGCGACGACGTCAGGCTGCTGCTGGGCGAGGTGGAGCGGCTGCGGGCTGAGCTGAGTCGGCGCGGAACTGCGGCGTCGCCTGAAGGCGAGTAACCCTGTGGCCGTCTGCCAGACCTGTGAGGGGGCCGAGATGATCCGCGTCGAGCGCGCGCCCACCGAGTTCACTTATCGGTGGATCCTCGACGTGATCGAGCGGTCGCATCGCTCGGTCTGGGACTATCGCCAGCGTAGCACCGACCTGCCGCCTTCGTTGCGCCCCGACCAGGCACTGCGCCTGGCTGCGGGCGAGGCGGACGAGGCGCGGGACACCGTCCTGCAGGGCAACGGTAATGGCGAATCCGCTGCAGCGCATGGACCGGCGTACAAGGACGCGCTCGCAGATTGTGCCATCCTGCTGCTCACCGCGTGGGGACCGCGCACCAATCCCACGGTCAACGACCTGCCCGTACCGACCGCGCAGGACCTGATCCGTCTATCACATCGGCTGGGCGACACAAGCGGCGGCTTCGTCGCACCAGCCTGCTACCTTGCCGGCCTGGTTGCGGGCGGAGCGGACGCCAGCGCGGGCAGCGATCCGTTCTACCGCACCAATCACATCATCCCTGCGCTCGGCGTCATCCTGTGCGAACTCGGCCGCGCGCTCCCGAAGCGCGTGGCCGAGCGGCTCAGCCATGTCCCGGGGCAACCCTAAGTCCTTGCCATGATCCAGCGAATCGCGTCGCCGATGACCTCATCGCGGCAGTATTCGTTGAAGATCTCGTGGTACAGGCCGCCATAGATCTTCATCTGCCGGTCCTTCGATGAGGCGGCCGCGAAGAACCCATAGGTGTCCTGCACGGAGACGAGTCCGTCATCCTCGCCGTGCATCATCAGCACCGGGTACGCGAAGCTCTTCGCCCGCTCGCCGAACCATGCAACGCCCTCGAGCAACGCATAGACCAGCCCCGCGGAGAAGGATTTGCGGTTGAGCGGGTCCAGGCCGTACCATTCCACCACCTCGGGCACGGAACATACCCCGCTGCCCAGCTCGTTGGGAAGCTGCATGTGCGGATCGAGCACGCGCGGGATGTCTGAGATCAGGCGCTTGTTGTCGGCGGTCAGCGCGCCGCTCGTGACGATGCCGCGCAGCCCCTTGTCGGGATACTTGACCCCGTAGAGCGACACCGCGAAGCCGCCCATGCTGTGCCCTACCAGGAAGACCGGTTTCCCCGGGTTCTCCGCGATGGCCATGTCGACCACCACGTTTACGTCGCCGAGCATCTCGTTGTAGTCCGCGTAGTACGCATTCTCCCCTTCCGAGCGCCCGTGCCCGCGATGGTCGAAGCGATACGTGCCGATGCCGGCCTGGTGGAACAGGCCGGCCAGGTAGTCGTAGCGCCCCTGGTGCTCGGCCAGCCCGTGCACGATGACCGCGACGCAGCGGTTGTCGTCGGCCACCTCTCGGTTCAGGTAGAGCTGGGCGCCGTCGAAGGACGAAATCATCGTCATGAGTGTACCCTCCCGTGGAATGGTTGGTGTTGTGCGATGCGGCACTATTCTCGCGCCAACCTGCCTGTTCCGCAACGTGCCCCGGCCGCTTGTCAGGATTCCAAAGGCGGCAGACCCTCTCGCAGGTGACACGTGTCGTTCAGCGACACCAACGTGAAGTCGCCTCGCTCGGCCTCGAATACGTTGAGCGCGCAGTTGTCCTGACGGACGCGCCAGAAGCGCTCGTTGCCCAGGCCCAGGATCGCGAGCAGGATGACCCGGTTGACAACCGTGTGGCTGACCAGCGCGATCGTCTGGCCCGCGTGGCGGTCCGCCAGCGCGTGGATCGCGGCTATGGCGCGCTCGCGCAGCGCATCCAGTGATTCGCCGTGCGGGATCTGCACGGTTTCGGGGGCCGTGTACCACGCGTGGACCAGGTCGGGCCAGGCCGCGCGCGCCTCGTCTGGCGTCAGGCCCTGCCAGTCGCCGTAGTCGATGTCGACCAGGCCCGGCAGGCGCAGCACGGGCAGGTCGACCGGCGCGGCGATCGCCTCTGCGGTGACCACCGCGCGGCTGAGCGGGCTGGCATAGATCGCATCCGGCCGCCACTGCCCAGCCACGCGGCGGCCGGTGGCCGCGGCCTGGGCCAGGCCGGTCTCATTGAGCGGCACGTCGGCGCGACCGCGAAACCGCTCCACACGGTTCCACTCGGTCTGGCCGTGACGCACCAGGATGAATGTCGTCGCCATGGTTCTCGCGCGTGGGCCAGGCGCCCACCTCTCCTTGTTCTGCTGAGCACAACCAGTGTAGCACGGCTCAGCGAAAGAGGAAATCCGCCCCGGCGCTCGTGGGCGCGCCGGTGCCACCGCACCCGCGATTTGGGCGTCAGCTGCCTGGGGTGAGTGCGAAGTCGAATTCGCCTACCCGGTCCACGCCAGACGACACAAAGCCGCACCCAGAAACCCCCCGCACGACGTAAAACTGGTTCAGGGCCGGATTGGCCGGTTCCTGGAAGCCCGCAGCGGCGTCGAACTCGTACGTCGTGTCCACCGTATTGTAGGGCAGGCGGCCACCAGGCGTATTAGGATCGAAGTAGGGATCTGGCGCGCGCCAGATCTCGGTGCTGAAGTTGCCGGCCGGTTGCGTCCACGAGAGGGTGACGGCGCTGCCGGCGAGTTCGATGGCCACATCCGGCGCCGATGGGGTGGCACAGAAATCGCTCACTTCATACGCGCCGATGTCACACCGGCTGCCTCCGGCTCCCGGCCCGCCCGCTCGGGTGTAGCCGCGCTGGTCGAGCGTGGCTCCCGCCTGGCAGCCGTTGGCGCCATCCGGGACCTGGTTGTGGAAGCTCTTGGGATCGCCCTGCACGGCGAAGATCTCGTGGGTCAGCGTCGGCCCGCCGTTGTCAATGAGAGCAAGATCGACATAAACGCTGGGCGTGCTTACGAAGTCGTCGGTCGGATCCGTGAGGTAGGCGGCGCAGCCGCTGAGCGCACTGCCGGAATAGCGGTTGTAGCCCTGCGTGGTGACGGTGACGCCAGCCCCGAACGCCGAACAGTCATAGAAGCCCGTGGCGGGCGTGCTGTTGTTCAGGTTGATGGTGTTGCGCAGCAAGACTTCGGCGGCGTCGAAGGTGGCCATGGCGTGGAACCCGCCGCCGTCGCTGCCTGCCGTGTTGTTCATCAGGGTGCTGAAGCTGAGCTGGGCCGTCGCGCGCTCCAAAAAGAGGCCGCCGCCATCGTTGGCTGCATCGTTGCCGCTGATCGTGCTGTGCGACAGGTTGACCGCACCGCCCTCGATAACTGCCATGCCGCCGCCGTTGTTGCCCGCGCTGTTGCCGCTGATCTCGCTGTAGCGGATGACCCTCGGACTGGTGCTGACAAGAATGACGTTTAGCCCGGCTCCATTGACGGCTGCGCTGTTGTCACGCAGCGACACCTGCGTGAGGGTTAACGCGCTGGACGTTGCAATCCCTCCGCCCGATGTGCCTGCCGTGTTCAGCGATAGGTCGCTGGAGGCAATCTCGGCCGAGACACTGAGATAGAGGCCGCCTCCGGCCGAGTCAGCCTGGTTGCCCGTCAATGTGAGGTGATCCAGCCGCATGGCGTTCGACAGGGAGGAACTCAGGTAGATCGCACCCCCGTTGGAGTAGGCACGGTTGCCGGTGAACGTCGAGTACGCGATCAGGCCGGTAGCCGGGGATTGGGAGAGGTAGATCGCGCCACCGTTCAGCGCGCGGTTGTCATCGAAGGTGCTGTCGCGGACCAGGAAGCTGAAGTTGCTGCCACTGGCATAGATGGCGCCTCCGCTCCCGGTGCCGATCGCTGCGTTGCCGGTGAACGTGGCGTTCTGGACGCGTAGTGCGGCGCCGGGACTGCTGGCGGAGAGGAAGATGGCGCCGCCATTCATGAGTGCGGAGTTGCCGTCGAACGTGACGTTCGTGACCGTCAGATCACCGCTGTTGGCGATGGCGCCGCCATTCTCGAAGGTGTAACCATCCTGCAGCGTCAGGTGGCGCAGTACAAGGATGGTGCCCGAGAGGTTGGTGATCAAGCGCCGGTTTGCGCTGCCGGTCTGGCGGACGGTGGCAGCGTTGCCGTTGATGACCAACTCGTCGCTGATCACCAGCGCGCTCGCCGTGCCGGTGGTGAACTCGTAGTCTGACGACGCGCCCAGTTCGATGGTGTCCGCGCCGTTCCCTGCAGCACAATCCGCATGGGTGGCGGCATCGTCGTTAGCGTTGGCAACGGCTTCACCGAGCGAGCAAAGCCCGTCCCCCGCGTTGATGTCCGCAGCCCCTGGCGCCACGGTGATCGTGGAGGCATGTGCCGGTCCACCGGCAAGGTGCGCCAAGGCCAGCACCGCAATGGCTGCCAGGGTCCAAGACCACCATGGTCGCTGCTTCGGATGATCGCGCAACATGTCCCGTGTACCTACTTCTCCTGATCGCGGCCTGCGATCAGGACGCCCGGGACGAGGAATTCGCAGACCTGGCAGCAGCCACGGAGAGAGTGGCGTGGGAGTGAGCGCGTCCCAGGTGCTGCAGCGCATTGTAGGGAATCACGACTGTGCTTTAAGTGCCATTGGTTCCCATTCGACGCAATGAGCTCCTGCAAATGCGCGGTCGCGCAGCCGGCGCAGACCGGTTGTCCTGCCGTTGCCCCTGTGCTACGATCGTATCGAGGCGGAGTAGCGAGCGATCCTCAGTAGATCTCCTGTGCGTCGCGAGGGAGCGACCGCACGTGCCGCAGGTGTGCGGTCACGCGGTCGTCGTCGCCCTGCGGGTAGTCGAAGCCGAAGTGATCTGCGACACCCCGTGCCGCGCTACGAAATAGCTCGCCCATGGCGAACAGCGCGTCCCAGGTGTGTTCTGCGTCGGTATAGGTCGCGCGCAGCAGATCCCACAACTCCGGCGCCAGGTAGCGCTGGAGGTACTTCCCGAGCTTGCCTGGGCTGCGTGAGAACCCGGTCTGCGCGCCCACGTGCCACTCCAGCATCTGCATGAGCTCCGCGCGCACGGCTTCGTCAAGCATGTGGCGGGCATAGGTGAGCTCGCCGCGCCACAGCCCCTTGGCCACGTAAGGGCACACCCACCAGAACTCGTTGCAGCAGTCCGCGAACGCCTTCATCGTGGGCGGCTCGGGCAGGTAATCACCCTCGTGCGGCGGGGGGAAGGGTGGGACGATCCCGTCCTTGTCCAGCAGGAGCACGCTGAGGCTGTCGCGCGGTAGCTCGGGCAGCACGGCGGCCTCGACGACGCTCAGGTCGATGCGGTTGCCGTCGGTGAACTGCATGAGATAGCAGAAGCGGTGCTCGTGGAGGGGCGGCGGGCTCCCCATCTCGTCGGGCATCTGCAGGATCATCAATTCCCCAAAACGCCCGATCCAGGCGAGGTTATGCCTGAACGGCGCGACGTCGGTGACGAGATAGACGATGTCGAAATCCTGGAAGGGGTCGCGCGGCGCGTTTGGGTTTGTGCGCGAGCCGTTCATGATCGCGGCCCGGATGCGGTCATCGCCCCGGGCCGTGTCCAGGATCAGGTCGAGCATGGTCTGTTCGCTGCGCATGGTGTCTCACCCTGGGGTTCGCCCTGAGGATGGGTGGCTGGCGCGCGGTCCGTCGCGCACAGCGCGCGAGGGCCCACCGGCCATCTCGGTCCGGCCCTATCGTACCATGGATCGTCAGTTCTGCCGTGTCGTTCACTCGCCGGCGCCGTCCGCGTCACCCGCGCGCCGCGCGTCCATGAGTTGCTGGCACAGGCGCACGCCTTCCAGCGCGTTGCTGCACGCGTAGTCCGCGCCGACGTAGCCGCGCACCCGTTCGTCGATCAGCCCGCCGCCGATGAGGATGGGCACGGCCGCGCCGCCCCCAGCCGTGGCGCGCAGGAGCTGGACGGTCTCGCGCATCGTGTCGTAGGCCGTGGAGAGAAGGCCGGAGAGTCCGACGATGTCGGGCTGCCACTCGGCGGCCCGCCTGGCGAAGACCTGCGGCGGCACGTCGACGCCGAGGTCCTCCACCTCGAAGCCGTAGGAGCGCAGCGCGATCTGCAAGATGGCCTTGCCGATGTCGTGGATGTCGCCCTGGACCGTACCGATCAACACCTTGCCGCTCGAGTGACCGGCCAGGCTCGCCTGCAGCGCGGGCTGGGCCAACTCCAGCACCTCGCGGAAGATCTCGCCTGCCATGATCAGGCCGGACAGGTAGTACTCGTGCTGCTCGTAGCGCTCGCCGACCAGGCGCATGCCTTCCTCGCAGGCCGCGATGGCCGCGGCCGGGTCGTCGCCCGCATCGATGCAGGCGCGCACGGTCGCCAGCACCTCGTTCTCCTCGAGATCGGCGACCGCGTCGCGGAGCTTCCTCCTCACTTCATCGCGCATCTTTCAGCTCCACATTCACGAAATGTCGGCGCCGATGCGGCCAACCAGGCTGTAGCGGTCCGCGCGGCAGATGAACCGGCCCCAGGCGACCGGCCGGTTCTCGAAATCGTAGAAGATGTGCTCCAGGCAGAAGGCGGGAGAGCCGGCGGGGCACTGCAGGATCTCGGCCTCTTCTTCGGTGAGCACGACCGCCTCGACGGTCAGATCGCCCCGGCGCAGCCCTTGCCCGTCCTGCCCGCGGAACAGCCCTTCCAGCGAGGTGATCTGCAACTCGGCCTCGACGGACGGCTGGCGTGGGTCATAGCGGAGGTACTCGCGGTGATACATGACCGGGTCGCCCGCGATGTGCACCAGCCGGCGGAGATAGATGACTCTGCCGTCCGGCTCAATGTCCAGCTTGCGCGCCACCCGGTCGTCTGCCGGCAAAATCGCGGCCTGAAGCAGGCGCACCTCCCGCTGGGCGGCCGCAAACGCCGCGCGCACGCCCGCGTCGTTCCGCTCCCGCAGCTTGAAGGCGGCCTCGCCCATGTCGAGGCCGCGCACGAACACGCCCTTGCCCTGCGATGCGATCACCGTCCCCCGGTCCACCATGATGTTCATGGCGCGGCGGATGGTCATGGAACTGACGTCGAAGCGGGCGCACAGCTGCGATTCCGAGGGCAGTTGATCGCCGGGGCGGTAGCGCCCCGAAGCGATCTCCTCGCTCAGGATGCGCACGATCTGCGCGTAGGCCGGCTCGTACGAGTCACGGTCCAGGCGGGTCGTGCTTTGATGTTCCTCAACGCGAACGGTGCTCACGGCGTGCCTCGGCGGTGTGGAAGAAGGGCCGATAAAAGTCTACCCTCGAGCGCCTTGCCCGTCAAACTCACGGGCGATTCGTGCCAAATGACACTTGACATCTTATATATATAAGTGTATAGTATCAACATCGGGTTGTCAATACCCCCGGCAACACATTTGAGGAAACCTTCATGCACTTGCTGCTAGTCAACGGATTCCTGGGGTCGGGAAAGACCACGCTGATCCTCAGCCTGGCGCACGCCGCGCAGGAGCGGGGGCGCAGGGCCGCCATGATCGTCAACGAGATCGGCGAGATCGGCATCGACAACCAACTCATGCGGCAGCTCGACCTCAACGTCTGGGAGCTGTTCAACGGCTGCATCTGCTGCACCCTGACGGCCGACCTGGTCTCCACGCTGCAGACGCTGGACGCGGAGTATGCCGTTGACCTGGTCGTCGTTGAGCCGTCCGGCGCGGCGGACCCCAGGAACGTGCTCACCGCACTCCCGTACTATCGGGGCCGGCCGCTCGAAAGCGTGCGCTGGGTGACGGTGCTCGATCCCCTTCGGCTGCCAATGCTCCTGGAAGTGCTGGAGCCGCTTATCGCCGCCGGGATCCGGCAGGGCGATTGCCTGGTGATCAGCAAGGCTGACCTCGCGACTGCGGAGGAACTGGCGGAGGCGACAGCCGCCACGCGGGCCATCAACGACCGTGCGCCGCTCTTTTGCCTGGCGCTGGGCGGCGAGCTGCCGCCGGACCTCGTCGCGGGGCTGCTGCCATGAGCCTCAAGCTCGACGCGGGCCTGCCCGGCCTCGAGCCGTACGCGCGCCAACAGCACTGGTCCGCGCCCCGGCCGCTCTCGCCCGGGGAGTGGTCCGCCTTGTTCTCCGAGTACCTTGCCGATGTGGCCCGCATGTGCGCGGAGGCCGGCGCAGATGAGAGCCGCGCCGGCCGCAGCCGCGCCGCCCATGTCGTGATCGGCCATATCAAGCTGCTGGCGTTGTTCGATGAAGGTGAATACCTGCGCGTGAGCGTCGTCAGCCCGCGGCATGCTGCGACCGTGACCGGCGCGGCGCCGGCGGGCCTGTCCGAGATGCCGATCACGCTGAACGTCCTTGTCTATGGCCTCCCGACCGAACGCCTGGCCGCGCTGACCGCGGCCGCGGCCGCTAAGGTCGCTGAACGTTGGGGCGCGACCGTCGAGGACGTGCCGCTCCCACATCATCACCATCATCACGAGGGGACACAACATGCAGACCAGCCGTGATTGGCACGTCATCCTGGACCAGGCCGGATTCATGCAGGACTACGGGCACACCTACGCCCGGGTGCTGCGCCGGCCGGGGATGGCCGAGATTTTCGACGCAACCTTCCGCGAGGCCGCAGACCTGGTCGAGCCGGCCGTTGCCTGGAATTACTTCCCCGTGCAGGAGATGCGCCACGAGCAGGTGATCGTGGCCGGCGGCCGGCGCATCGGCAACGGGCCGGTCACCACGGTGATGGGCGGCGCGGACCAGCTGGCCATCGGCGTGTGCACGATCGGGCCGAAGCTCCCAGCGCGCAGCCACGAGTACCGGGATCGCGGGGAGGCGGTGCGGGGCATGCTGCTCGACCAACTGGGCTCCCTGGCCGTGGGGCAACTCAGCCAGCTGTTCTACCGCCAGCTGGAGATGGACGCGGCAGCGCAGGGCCTGCACATCAGCACCTACCTGTCGCCCGGCGAATCCGAATGGTCGGTCAAGGACCAGGCCGTGATCTTCGACCTGCTGGATGCGACGCAGATCGGCGTGTCGCTGACGGAATCGCTCCTCATGAAGCCGATCAAGTCCCTCTCGCTGATGGCCGGTATCGGGCGCCGCCCCATGGGCGTGCCCGGCGCCACCCACTGCGACTATTGCACCATGGCCGATCGCTGCCCGTTCCACGGCAAGCACGGCAGTCTCTAGCATCAACCCAACCCACTTCCCAAGGAGAAGCACAATGGCGAGCGAACTGACGATGGCGATGGCGGACCTGGACGAGATGAAGGTCCAGGACCTGGTCAAGGCCGGACTGGCTGCGGGCGTGAGCCCGAGCCGGCTGCTGGACGAGTGCCGGGAGGGGATGACCCTGATCGGCGAACGCTTCGAAACCGGGGAGTACTACCTGTCCGACCTGATCATGGCGGGTGAGATCTTCAAGGTTGCGGCCGCGGATCTGGCTGCGCAGGGCGGCTCAAGCGGCCCGACGAAGGGCAAGGTCGTGATGGGCACGGTGAAGGGCGACATCCACGACATCGGCAAGGACATCGTGGTGACGATGCTGCGCGGGGCGAACTACGAGGTGACGGATCTGGGCGTGGACGTGGAGCCGGCGAAGTTCGTGGCGGCGGTCAAGGAGACGGGGGCGGCGGTGGTGGGCATGTCGGGCCTGCTGACGATCTCGTTCGACCCGATGAAGGAGACGGTGGATGCGCTGAAGGCCGCCGGGCTGCCGGTCAAGGTGATGATCGGCGGGGGGCCGGTGAGCGAGCAGGTGCGGGAGTACGTGGGCGCGGATGCACTGGGCGTGGACGCACAGTCAGCGGTGGCTTTGGCCGGCCAGTGGCTGGCGGCATAGGGAGGATCATGATGAGCAACGAAGCCCTGTATCAGCAACGCTATGACCGTATCAAGAAAGCCATCGCACTCGAACCGGTCGACCAGGTGCCGGTCGCATTCATGGGCACGGCCTTTGCCCCGCGCTGGACGGGCATGACGATTGCTGAGTACTGCGCCAACCCGGAGTCCGCCGCGCGGGTGAACCTCGAGGTGTCGAAGCGCCTGGACGTAGACGCCGTCAACCTCGCGCCGGCCGGCCGCATCACCGCCCTCCTCACGACCATGTGGCTGTCCAGGCTCGGCGTGCCCGGTCGCGACCTCCCAGAGGACAGCCTGTGGCAGGTGCGCGAGGCCGAGGTCATGACCGTCGATGACTACGACGCCATCCTCAGCATGGGCTGGAACGCCTTCTTCGGCAGCTACCTGCCCCGCGTCATCGACCCGGAGGAGTTCGGCCAGTCGATGGGTTGGATGATGCAGATCACGCCGGGCGTCCAGCAGGCGTACCGCGACGCCGGCATCGTCATCATCTGCGACGCACCGGTCTCCGTGAACATCCCGTTCGAGTATCTCTGCGGCGGCCGATCGATGCAGAAGTTCTTCCTCGACCTGTATCGCATGCCGGACAAGATCAAGGCCGTGATGGACGTGATCCAGGAAGCGGAGATCGCGAAGATCAAGGCCATGCCCCCGTTCGGCGGCATCCGCGGCACATGGGTCGGCGGGTGGCGCTCGGCCAGTGCCATGGTGGCGCCGAGGCAGTGGAACAAGTTCGTCTGGCCCTACATCGTGGAGCAGGTCGAAGCGCTCCTCTCCGTAGGCGTCACGCCGGTGCTGCACTGGGACCAGGACTGGACGCGCGACCTCGGGCTGCTCAAGGATCTGCCGGCGAAGCAATGCATCATGAACCCGGACGGCATGACCGACATGCGCAAGTTCAAGGAACTGGCCGGCGACCACATGGCGATGCTGGGCGACATACCCGCGTCGGTGCTTGCCGCGGGCACGCCCGATGACGTGTACGCCTACGTGAAGGACCAGGTCGCGCTGTTCGAGGGCCGCGGGCTGATCCTCTGCCCCGGCTGTGACGCGCCGATCAACACGAAACCGGAGAACATGGAGGCCTTCGTCGCGGCCGCGCGCGAGTTCGGCAAGATGGCATAACATGGGTAGGGGCGGGGTCACCCCGCCCCCGTTTTCAGTCACGGAGCACGCAAATGGAAGCCGAAGCAACGTACCAGGAGCGCCTGGCTCGGGTGAAGAAAGCGATGGCCTGCGAGCCGGTGGACCGGGCGCCGGTCGTATTCATGGGCCAGGGCTTCGCCCCGCGCGTCATGGGCATGAAGATGTCCAACTACTGCAGGGACAACGAGGCCGCGTGGCAGGTCAAGATGGACGCGATGGACCGGTTCCCCGGTTTCGACGCGATCATGAACGTCGGCGGCGTGGGCGGGGTCTACCTTGCACCCTGGTGGCTGTCGCACGTCAACATTCCCGGCCGCGAGCTGCCTGAGGACAGCCTGTGGCAGGTGCAGGAAGCGGAGTTGATGACCCAGGACGACTACGAGGCCATCGTGGCCCAGGGTTGGCCGGCCTGGCAGAAGGCGTTCATCCCGAGGATCGCGGACCCGGCGGAGCTCGCCTCAATCGCGGCCTGGAACGGCGCCAACCGGGAGCGCATGTTCCGGGAGTGCGCCGAGCACGGCTATGCGGTCGTGTGCAGCGCGGTGGCGCCCACCCTCGTGCCCTTCGAGCCGCTGTGCGGCGGGCGTTCCTTCCAGCAGTTCATTTTCGACTTGCACCGCATCCCCGACCGGGTCGAGGCCGCGATGCAGGCGATCCTCGAGGTCGAGCTGGCGGGCATCAAGGCGGCCCCTGAGCCGAACGAGGGCGGCGCTGGCGTGTGGGTCGGCGGGTGGCGGACCGCGAGCGCGATGCTCTCGCCCAAGCTCTGGAACCGTTTTGTGTGGCCTTACATCGTCCAGATCGTCGATGCGTTGGTCGCGCGGGGCATCACCCCGGTGCTGCACTGGGACCAGGACTGGACGCGCGACCTCGTGCGCCTGCAGGAGTTGCCCGCGAAGAAGTGCGTGCTCAACCCGGACGGCATGACCGACGTGCGCAAGTTCCGCGAGCTGCTTCGGGACAACATGGCGATGATGGGCGACGTCCCGGCCTCGCTGCTGGTGGCCGGCACTCCCGACGAGGTGTACAAATACGTGGCCGACCTGGTCCGCGATATCGGCGCGACCGGGCTGCTGCTGTGCCCCGGCTGCGACGCGCCGATCAACACCAAGCCGGAGAATATGGCCGCGTTCGTCGCGGCCTCGCTCGAATGCGGCAAGGCCGCCTGAGGCAAACAGCGAACCAGAAGACCTCCGACGTCTCAGGCCAACCGAAGGTTGGCGCGACCTCGGAGGTCTTGACGGCAGTGGAACCACCCATTTCCTAAGGAGAAGCACAATGGCGAGCGAACTGACGATGGCGATGGCGGACCTGGACGAGATGAAGGTCCAGGACCTGGTCAAGGCCGGACTGGCCGCGGGCGCGAGTCCGAGCCGGCTGCTGGACGAGTGCCGGGAGGGGATGACCCTGATCGGCGAACGCTTCGAGACCGGGGAGTACTACCTGTCCGATCTGATCATGGCAGGTGAGATCTTCAAGGTGGCGGCGGCGGACCTGGCCGCGCAGGGCGGCTCAAGCGGCCCGACGAAGGGCAAGGTCGTCATGGGCACGGTGAAGGGCGACATCCACGACATCGGCAAGGACATCGTGGTGACGATGCTGCGCGGGGCGAACTACGAGGTGACGGACCTGGGCGTGGACGTGGAGCCGGCGAAGTTCGTGGCGGCGGTGCAGGAGACGGGGGCGGCGGTGGTGGGCATGTCGGGCCTGCTGACGATCTCGTTCGACCCGATGAAGGAGACGGTGGATGCGCTGAAGGCTGCGGGGCTGCCGGTGAAGGTCATGATCGGCGGGGGGCCGGTGAGCGAGCAGGTGCGGGAGTACGTGGGCGCGGATGCGCTGGGCGTGGATGCACAGTCGGCGGTGGCCCTGGCCGGCCAGTGGCTGGCGGCGTAGGGAGGGAAGTGATGGATAACAAGGCTCTGTACGAGGAACGGCTGGAGCGCGTCCGCAAGGTCATCAACTTCGAACCGGTGGATCGGCTCCCGATCATCCAGAATGCGTCGGCGTTTGGGCCGCGCTACGTCGGCAAGACCATCGCGGACTTCTGCAGGACAGACGAGGCGCCCCTGGAAATCACCCTGGCCGCCATGGACAAGCTGGGCGGCCTCGATGGCATCAATCTGATGATGGGCGGCCGCACGCCAGTCGTTTTGCCCTCGGCCTGGTTGTCGCGGGTGGGCTGGCCCGGCCGTGACCTGCCCGACGACAGCCTGTGGCAGGTGCGCGAAGCTGAGGTGATGACCATCGAGGACTACGACACGATCATCAACAAGGGCTGGGGCGCCTTCCTCCAGGAGTACATGCCCAAAGTCGTAGACCCGGCCGAATTCGCCCAGACGATGGGCTGGCTTATGACGAACGCGCGGCGGGTGGCCGACGCCTATCGCGAGAAAGGGTACGTGCCCGTGGCCGCCTCGGCCATCGCGATCCCGTTCGACTACCTGTGCGGCGGCCGCTCCATGGCGAAGTTCTTCCTCGATCTGTACCGCATGCCGGACAAGGTGGAGGCCGCGCTCGATGTCATCCTGCCGGAAGTCATCGGCCAGGCCATCGGTACCACCAAGGCCGCGGGCACTCCGGGTGTCTGGGTTGGCGGCTGGCGCTGCGCCAGCGCCATGGTCGCGCCGCGACTATGGCAGCGATTTGTCTGGCCCTACCTGGTCAAGATCGTTGAGGCCCTCGTTGCCCAAGGCATCACTCCGATCCTCCACCTGGACCAGGACTGGACCCGCGATCTCGGGTACTTCCGCGACCTGCCGGCGCGCAAGTGCGCGTTTAACCCGGACGGGATGACCAATATCGAGAAGTTCCACGAGGTTCTTGGCGATCACATCACCTGGATGGGAGACACTTCGGCCACGCTGTTCGCGGCCGGGACTCCCGACGACATTCGCAACTACGTCCGCTACACGGTCGAGTTGTTCGAGGGCAAGGGTTTGATCCTGGCGCCCGGCTGCGACGCGCCGATCAACACGAAGCCGGAGAACATGGAAGCGTTCGTCGAAGCGTGCCACGAATACGGCAAGGTCGCATAGATCTCTGCCACAGACCGTCAGGCCGCAGCGACCGCTGCGGCCTCCTGAGTCGAGGAAACGAATGACCAGACGTACCGTAGTGATCGCATGTGCGACCGTCATCGAAGAGATGCTGCCGCTTATGCCGCCGGACATGGAGTATCGCACGCTCGAGTTCGGGCTGCACGCGTATCCCGCTAAACTGCGGGAGACGCTGCAGGCCACCATCTCGTCGATGGTGGCGGCCCACGTCGCCGCGCATCCGGGCGAGGAACTGACCATCCTGCTGGGCTACGGCCTTTGCTCGCAGGCGCTGGTGGGCGTGGAGGCGCGAGGCTGCACGCTGGTCGCGCCGCGGGTCGACGACTGCATCGCCATCTTCCTCGGCTCGCGCACGGCCTACAATCAGCAGGCGGGCGCGGAGCCGGGCACCTACTACCTGACCAAGGGCTGGATCGAGGCGGGGGCGACGCCCGACAACGAATATGGCAAAGGGTCTGCCGAGTACCAGCGGATCGTGGCGCGCTTCGGCGAAGCGCGTGCCGAGGCCCTGTTCAAGAGGATGCTCGTCAATTACAAGCGCCTGGCGCTGATCAACACCGGCCAGTACGAGATCGAGCACTACCGCGCGGTCGCCCGCGCGCAGGCCGAGCGCCTGAGCCTGCGTTACGAAGAAGTGCCCGGATCCGCCGACTTGGTCCGCAAGCTCCTCGATGGCGCACCGGCCGATGAGTTCGTCGTGCTGCCGCCGGGCGACACCTTCCGGCTGGAGCACTTCTTCAACCTGACGAAGTAATGAGTTGGAGGACAAGTTCGATGCTGATCATCGGAGAGAAGCTTAACGGGACGTTGAAGAAGACCGCGGCCGCGATTGCGGCGCGCGACGTTGCGTTTGTGCAGGACCTGGCGCAGCGCCAGGTGGCCGCGGGCGCGGCCTACATCGACGTCAACGCGGGCACCGCGCCCGCGCGCGAGCCGGATGACCTGGTGTGGCTGGTCGACGCCGTGCAGGAGGTCACTGAGACGCCGCTCTGCCTGGACAGCGCGAATCCCGCGGCGCTGCAGGCAGGCCTGGCGCGCGTGAAGCACCCGCCCATGATCAACTCGATCAGCGGCGAGCGCAACCGGCTCGAAGGGGTGTTGCCGCTGGTGGCCGGCAACGCGGCGGGCGTGATCGCCCTGTTGCTCGATGACAACGGCATCCCCAAGGATGTGGAGGGACGCATGGTGGTTGCGCGGCGCCTGCTGGAGCTGACGCGCGCGGCCGGAGTCGCGGACAGCCAGGTCTACGTCGATCCGCTCGCCATCGCGGTGTCGACCCGCCAGGACGGCGCGC
This sequence comes from Anaerolineae bacterium, assembly GCA_040766655.1. Classification (GTDB taxonomy): domain Bacteria; phylum Chloroflexota; class Anaerolineae; order CG2-30-64-16; family CG2-30-64-16; genus JALOOB01. Next base: position 25,492 of record JAXGQB010000020.1, on the reverse strand, counting down.
TGGTCGCGCTGGACACGATGCGCGCGCTGCGCGCTGAGGCCCCCGACGTGAAGTTCAGCATCGGGCTGAGCAACATCTCGTTCGGCCTGCCGATCCGCAAGGTCGTGAACCGGGTGTTCCTCACCCTCGCGCTGCAGGCCGGGCTGGACGCAGCCATCATGGATCCGCTGGACGACTCGCTCTACAGCGAGCTGCTCGCCGCGGAGCTGGTGCTCGGCCGCGACCGCTTCTGCCGCAAGTACACGGGGGCCTTCCGGGCGGGTCGGATCGTCGCCTGACGCTACCCTTGTCCGTCGACCGGGTCGCCGGCCTGGATCTGTCGCCAGTTGGACTTGAGGTACCCAGCGGTGTGCCACGCGCAGCGCTGCGTCACCGCACCTCCACCTGGCCGATGATCGCAGAATCCTCGCGCACGCGCCCCTCGGGGCCCACCACGGGCGGCCGCCAGCCGTCATTCGTTCTGTACAACCCGACGCGTAGCTCGTAGGGGCCCGGCGACAGGGTGGAGGGCAGGCTAACCCGATATTCGTCGCGCAGCGTCATCCCCGGCTCCCATGCCCACGTAGGCCACGCGCCCTCAAGCGGCGCCTGGTCGCCCTGGGCCGCCGGCTGCGCCTCGGCGCCCACCAGATGGACGAACACCTGGTACTCATCGGCGATGCGCGTCTGGGCTTCCCAGTAGAGGGTCAGTTCCAGGTCCTGCCCGGGTCGCACGACGGGGGCCGGCGGATCGTATCCGAGCAGCGCCACCTGTTCCCCGAAATCGAACCGCGCCGGGTGAACGATGGCGTAGACGGGTGGGTCTGAGGGCAGCAGTCGGACCGTGCCGAGGCTGCGTCCGACATCCAGCCCGCTGCCGTGGATCTCCTCAAGACCGCTGGGGTCGCTGCCGCTGAAACGATAGGAACCGACATCGAGGCGCAGAACTGCCGGCGCGGTGGCAGTCTCGACGATGGGAACGTGATAGGTGTCTTTAAGAACCGCCCCCGTTGGCAGCAGACTGGTGGGCCAGGCGCCCAAGCCGGGATAACTGTCGACCTGTGCGATCGTCGCGGATCGCTCCACTGCGTGGATGAAGACGATCAGGTTCTCCTGGGTTGGGGCCACAGACTGCCAGTACAGTGTCACCGGCACCGCCTCACCCGGGTGCACGGTGTCCTGCGGCAACTCGTAGCCCAGCAGGCGCAGCGTCCCGTCGTAAACGAGATCGATCGGGGTGGCGGTCGCCGGCACCTGGTCGACCTGGAGCAGCGGCGGCCTGGCAAAGGCCGGCGCGATCACCAGAAGCGGGATGGCCGCGGCGGTCGCCAGCAGCACCCCGCCCACCCCAGCCCATGCCGGTGCGTGCCAGCGCCGTGGGAGCCAGCCTGCCAGGCCGTAGCTCAACACGACAGCCACCGCACCGATCGCAGGAAACAGCAAACGGCCCTGTGAGGCGGTCGTCTGCAGCGTCCAACGCACCAGGAACACGAACACCAGCGCGATCCAGGCGACCAGCAGGGCCACCAGCGATGCCTGCACCGTGCGCAGGCGGTCACGATAACGCAGGGCCAGCGGAATCCAGCCGGCCAGGGCGATCAGCGACAGGGCGTCGTACAGCCGGTACAGCCAGACCGAGCCGGTGACATTGAACCCGCCAAAGACGGCCCAGTAGGACATGCGGAAGCCCTGAAATTCCGCCAGCAGATCGCCGGGCGACAGGGGCGCAGGGCGGTCCCCGGCGATCGCCAGCATCACGTTCAGCCCGGTCGGGTCCCCGTACAGCTGCCAGTTGCGGACGAACCACCATCCTGCGATCGCAGCAACCAGCAACCCCAGCACGGCGCCGAAGACCACCCAGGCACGCCAGGCGCGCTTCCGGGCGGCCACGATCGTGAGCACGACGGCAGCCAACGGCATCAGCAACGCGCCGCTGAGCTTGGTCAGCGCGGCCAGGCCGAGCGTCACCCCCAGTGCCACGAGTTGGACGGGTGTGATCCAACCTTGCCGCAGCGTGCGCACCAACAGCCAGAGTGCAAAGGTTGCCAGCGGCACGACCAGGTTGTCGTTGTTCACCGATCCCGCGATGAACAGGAACATCGGGTTGAACGCCACCAGCGCGGCAGCGGCAGTAGCGAGATCACGCCGTGCGGGCGCGATCTCACGCGCGATGAGGTAGGTCAGCCAAACCGTGAACGCCTGCAGCAGGACGGAGAGCCAGCGGATGAGACGGACAGCGAGGGTGGTGCCGCGCCATGGGAATGCTTCGCGGTCGGTGTGGACGATCATGTTCTTGTTGCCCGAAGCGAGAGGCGTGCCTACGTTAGCGTTGGGGTTGTACCACAGCCGCTCGCCCAGGTCGTCGGTGTCGATCCAGGCTGTTGCCAGGGCGGCCAGCGCATAATAGAGCGGCGGCTGGCTGCCCTCCTGGTTCCACATGGCCGGGGACGCCGGATTCTGGACCGGCAGGCCGCGGCCATCGGCGATGTGCTTGACCACGGGGTAGTGCCACAGCTCGTCAGATGCCTCGAAGATCGGCGTGATGAGGCTGTAAATGACGCCCAACGCCAAAAAGAGCACCAGCACGCCGGCCATCGCAGGCGTTGTGCGTTGCATGAACCCTCCGGCACGATTGATAGAGAGCTGCCGGCGCGTCGCGATGCGGCTCAACTCAGCGGGTTGGGCCGGGCGAGCCGGGCCAGGGGCGGCGCGTCGAGCCGCGGCTTGGGGTAGCCGAGCACCTCTCCGAAGCGGCGCCCCGCCTCCCAGTCCGCACGCGCCTCGGCGATCTCCTCCGGTGTGCGCGCGGCGAAGTTCCACCACATGAGGATCTGCTCCGCGAACGGCGGGCCGCCGATCAGTAGCACGCGGCCGCCAGCCCGGCTGCTGAATGCGGCGCTGCTCCGGCCCGGTGCGGTCACGTGCAGCGCGCCGCCGGCGAGCCGCTCCCCGTCCAGCAGGCATTTGCCGTCGAGCACCAACACCCCGTGCTCGAAGCGGGGATCCAGCTCGAGTTCGACCGTCGCGCCGGGATGCACCTGCACGTCCGCACCCACGAGCGGCGAGTAGTGCGGCGCGGGCGAGCGCAGGCCGCCCAGCGCGCCGGCAAACACCTGAAGGATGCCGCCCCGCAGCTCGCGGCACGGCGTCTCCGCCAGGCCCGCGAAGGTGGGCTCGATGTCGTGCTGCGCATCGGGCAGCGCGACCCACAGCTGGACGCCATTGAGGACACCGGAATGATTGGCCGGCGTTTGTTCGGCGTGGCTGATGCCCCGGCCGGCCGTCATGACGTTGACGCCGCCCGGCCGCACGGTGGCCTCGCAGCCCAGGCTGTCCGTGTGCAGCACCTCACCCTCCAGCAGCCACGACACCGTCTGCAGCCCGATGTGCGGATGGGGCGGCACGTCCATCGGCTTGCCGTCCGTGAAGGCCAGCGGACCGAAGCGGTCGAGGAAGCACCAGGGACCGACCAGGCGGCGCTCGCGCCGCGGGAGCGCGCGGCTGATGGCCAGGGGGCCGAGCCGCGTGTCCCCGCTCGGGTAGGATGTGAACGCGGGGCCGCTGGTCGCAGCCGCAGAAAGCGTGGTCATATCACATTTCTCCAGACGTGTTCCCCTGACCGTAGGCCTCAGGCTGCCCGCCGGCCCGCAAAACTCACGGCGATCCTGGCGGCCAGGGCCGCATTGTTGAGGACGAGTTGGATGTTGGATTCGAGTGAGTCTCCGCCGGTGAGGTCCTTCACCCTGCCCAGGAGAAACGGTGACACTTCCTTGCCTTTGATGCCGAGTTCCGCGGCCTCCTGGACCGCCTTCCCGATCGCCGCGTCGATCACTGCCTTGTCCATGGCGAACTGTGCGGGAATGGGATTGGCGATGAGCACGCCGCCCTTCAGGCCCAGATCCCACTTCGCCTTGAGGACGGCCGCGATCTCTTCCGGGCTGTCCAGCCGGTAGTCCACCTTGAAGCCGCTCTCCCGGGTGTAGAACGCCGGGAACTCGGAGACGCCGTAGCCGATCACGGGGACGCCCTTGGTCTCCAGGTACTCCAGGGTCAGGCCAATGTCCAGGATCGATTTGGCACCGGCGCAGACGACCGCAACATCCGTCATGGCGAGTTCATCGAGATCGGCCGAGATGTCCATGGAGGTCGTTGCGCCCCGGTGGACGCCGCCGACGCCGCCGGTCGCGAAGACCCTGATGCCGGCAAGGCTCGCCAGAATCATGGTGGCCGCCACCGTCGTGCCGCCATCCTTCCCCCCCGCGACGACGAACGGCAGGTCCCTCCTGGATGTCTTGATGATGCCCGACGCGCTGCCCAGGTGCTCGAGCTCGGCGGCGGTCAGGCCTGCCTTCAGCCGGCCGTCGATGATGGCCATGGTGGCCGGGACCGCCCCATGTTGCCGGACGGTCTCCTCGACCAGGAGCGCTGTCTCGACGTTCTGCGGATAGGGCATGCCGTGGGAGATGATGGTGGACTCGAGGGCCACTACGGGCAGGCCCTTCTCAAGGGCGTCCTGCACGGCCGCCGTTTTGTCGACATACTGCTCAGAATGCTTGCCGTAGCTCATAGTTCCCCTCCATGATCCTCCGGACGGATTCCGGGCTGATGCTTTTGCTGACGGTTTCTCCCGACGCAACCGCCAGGAGCGCCGCGCCTGTGCCGAAAACAGCCGCTTCCGCGGTGCTGAGGCCGGTGAGTTCGGCGTGCAGGATGCCGGCCACGAAGGCGTCTCCCGCGCCCGTGGCGCTTCCGACGTGCGTGCTCAATGCCCTGACGATACCACGTTCGGTCCCATCGCTGAAATAGACCCCGTCTGTTCCACAGGTGATGAAGACCTTGGAGACGCCTGTTTCGTGGAAGTACTCGGCATTCCTCCTCAGGCCAGGCGGTGACGCTGCGCTGAAGCCGGTGAGCGCCTCGGCCTCCAGCCGGTTGGGCTTGATGCAGTAGAAGCGACCCAACAGGCTTTTGACCCTCAGCGCCTTCGTCACCGAGACCAGGTCCAGGTACTTCTTCTGGCCAGCGATCAGGCCGGTCCCACATTCCAGAGCCTCAGGGGTCAGGTTGGCGTCGAAGACGGCGAACTCGCCCCCTTCCAGGAGCTCGTGATTCTCTCTCAGGTAGCCTGCATCCAGCCGGTTCAGTATCTCCATGGATGAGACCGCCACGGCCATGTCCCTGTTCTCATCCAGCACCGACAGGTAGATCCCAGTGGACTCACCCGGCAACCGCCGCACGCACCCGATATCCACGCCCGCGCGCCCCGTGTCGGCCAGGAGCTTATCCCCATAGACATCATCCCCCACCACGGTGAGGAGCTTCACGGGAACACCGAGCCGTGCCAGGTTCTCCGCGATGTTCCTGCCCACGCCGCCGGCAGAAGAGGTCACCAGGCCGGGATTGGAGTCCCGCTGTTTCAGTGCCCGAAATGGCGCGCCGGAGATGTCGATGTTGGCGCCCCCCACGACCGTCACATACCCCGCAGCATCCGGGACCTTACCCGTCCCCGTAGCTGGTATATCTGCATAACAAGGCTAATCACCCGACTGCAGAGCGCCGGCATTATGAGAGCCATCCCGAGAGCTGCCAGGCTATCTGAGGGATGGTTCTCGCTATTTAAGCGATCCGACGTCCGCTGAAGGTCGTGATATGGCCCTTGGTGCTTGATTCTTGTTAAAGCGCCCGCTTTTCAGTTAGCGCAAAGATACCCTCCTTCTTGTAGTTTGTCAAATCACATACCGCCCACTGCGCATCGTTGGCCGTTCCTGCTTGAATACCGATAACCCTGTCACTCAGAGTCCGCCGGCTCGGATCCGGCCCCGCCGGCGGGAGGATCGAACGGCCGCTTACGGCGCTTGGGCCGCGGCTGCTCATCCTTGACCGCGGCCACCTCGACCAGCGTCACCTCCGAGCCGATCAAGGTTTGGCCGCCCTGCGCACGCACCGCCGCGGCGAGTTGCGCCATGCCCTTCTGATAGGCGTCATCCGCGAGGGTCGCCAGGATGCCGGTCCGCCGCCCGGCGAGGGCGTAGGCCGCGGCTAGACTGACCGGCTGGTAGAAGGCATGTTCCTGCAGCACCAGGCCGAAGCCGACCTCCCGCAAGACGCCGTAGATCTTGTGCGGCGTCCAGCCGGCGTCCCGCGCCTGCGCCCACGCCTCCGGGAAGTAGGTGAAGACCCAATGTGCAGGCATCGAAGCGGGCATCAAGTCCACGAAGTGCCAGTAGCCGTTCGCCGCCAGCACGGCATGGACCCGGCCGGCGAGCGCCACCAGGCCCGCCTGATCCTTCACAGCCAGCGGCGTGTCCAGGCAAGCCAGCGCATCGGTCGGCAACGCCAGCGCCTCTTCCAGCGAGAGCGCCTGCAACGTGACATCGCCCCATTTGCGCCGATCCACCTCGGCGGCGGGTACGCCCGGGTACGGCACGGTGACGCAGTGGCCGCCCTCGGCGCCGGCCGCCCGCCGTGCTTTCAGGATGACGCTGAGGGAGGGGCTGATGCGGGCGTTCGGCGCGACTTGCCAGGGCCAGGTCGGGAGAAAGGGCGGGGCCACGGGCGGCTCGGCCGGGTCAGCGGCCGCCGGCAGCGCCGGCAGGTCGAATTGGCGCGCCAGTTCAGGCGTCCACACCGGCACGAAGCTGCCCAGCTCTCGCTCAGTCAGCAAGGGGATCTTGCGGAACAGCGGCACGAACGGCGCGGTCGGGTAGAGCAATTGCAGGCGGCCTTGGGCGACGTCCACCCGCACCTCGCGCAGCATCAGGTGGGTCAGATCGCGCTGGTCGCTGACGTCGGCATCATCCCACACTTCGGACAGCGAGTCCAGCAGATCGGCCGAGTACTTGATCTGCACCATGTCCCCTTCCGCCGGAAGCTGTTCCAACTCCCGCCGGACGCGCTCCAGGGCGCGGCGGTACAGGTCCTCATCCTCTTCGAAGTCTCCGCGCAGATACGCTTCCTTGAGCCGCCGGCGCTCCGCAGTGAGCCGCGCCCGCCGGTTGGCCAGCGTGACGACGCCTTCATCCTCGCCGAGCATTTCAGTTAGCTCGGCCTGCCAGTCCGGCGGCAATTCCAGCAGCCGCAGGATCGCCCCGAGCTGGGCGTGCAGCGGATCGGTCCGCGTGCCCAACCGGGAGTTCGGGCAGTCGTCGAAGCCGCGTTCATACGACATCTCGCGGTAGTAGCCGCCGCTTTTCAGGCCCTGGGCGCGCAGGGTGCGGCCGCAGATGTGGCAGCGCGCCAGCTGGCTGAGCAAATAGGGGCGCGGCACGGCTTGCGAGATGCGCGTGCGGTGCTGATGCTGACCGCGGATCCGCACACTGGCCTCCCACAAGTCTTCCGAGATGATGGGCTCCTGCTGACCGTCGAAGACCTCGCCTACATCCCGCTTCCGCTGGCCCGCCTTGTAGAGCACCTTGCCCGCATAGTAGGGGTTGCGAACCATATCGGTCACCGTATCTTTGGAGAACTGCCGGCCCGCGCGCGTGCGCCAGCCGCGGTCGTTGACCATCTCGGCGATGTCGCTGAACGAATAGCGGCCGGTCACGTAGCGCTCGAACATGAAGCGCACCGCCGCCGCTTCCTCGGGCACGATGACGGGAGGCAGGCGCGCGGAGCCCGCATTGGCGTAGCCGTAGGGGGGCACCGACGAGTTGTACAGCCCCTCACGCGCCCGCTCCCGCTTGGCCTTCTTGGTGTGCATCCTGAGGATGTCGATGTAGTACTGGTTGATCGCGGCGATGATCGTCAGCAGGAAGCGACCGGTCGGGTTGGAGAGATCAAACTGCGGTTCCTTGACCGAGGCGAAACCGACCTTGCAGCGCCCCAGGTGGTCAAAGATGGAAAAGGTGTCGTACACCGACGAACGCGAGAGCCGCGACAGCTCGTGGACGATCAGGATGTCGAACGCGCCCTGCTCCGCGGCAGTCAGCAGCGACTGCAAGCCGGGCCGGTCGAGGGTCTGGCCGGTAATGCCGGCGTCCACGAACTCACTGATCACGGTCCAGCCGCGGGCGGTGGCATACTCGCGGATTTCGTTCAGTTGGGCCGTGATCGAGAGGCCTTCCTCGGCCTGCATCTCGGTGGAGACGCGGGCGTAAGCCGCGACGCGTCCGGCGTCCGCTTTGTTGTCGCGCGCGCCAGCTCCCGGGTGACCTTTACGGGTGGCACCAGCCATCAACGACCTCCAGATTAGGTAGACAGGCTGATTATAGTCCAGTCTGCGCGCGAATGTAAATCACAACGTACAGCTTGCCGCGCATGATGCCGCTGGGGGGCAAAGTAGCGCCTCGCCTTGCCCCCCGATATCACTTCTTCTCTCGTTTCCGCCGCTTGCGCTTCTCCCACATCTCCTTCACCTTGCGCAACCAGTCGCGACGGATGGCCTCATCGGTCTTTCCCGTCTTTTTCAGGCCCATCGGGCGCACCTCCAGGGGTGAGATGGCCCGCCGGCGGGTGTTTTAGCGCGCTTGGAACATCAGCTCAGTGCACTGAGGGTCCCTACGCCATGAAAAACGGCAGGGACAGGCTGCTACATGCCGCTGCCGGATTCACGACGCAAAGACACTGGCTGCTGCGCAAATCATCTGGATTCCATTCTTTGCGCATTGCTGCACACAAGGGTATCATCCCGCAATTGTCCTCGCAACAGGTAAGAATTGACCTACAGGAGCCGAGAATTGACTACAGATGCAACACAATTGACCACGGCGCTCGCGCAACGCCGCAATGCGTCACGCTATGCGGGCTTCGGCGCAGCCCTGCAGGGCTGGCTGCTGCGCGCCGGTAAGAGCCAAAAAGAACTGGCCAAAGCGCTGGCGGTGGACCCCAGCGCGGTGACCCATTGGATGCAGGGCCGGAAACGGCCTGACGGCAGATCGCTCGTCAAGCTGTTGGCGACCTTCCACGGTTGGTTCCGCGCGGATTGGGATCCGCTGGAGGCGCTAGACGCCATCGCATGCCTGGATTATGACTGGTTGAAGATCGAGGAGGCGCTCCTGCGCCACTTCCAGCCGGGGGGGATATTCAGACCGTCCAGACCTGGTGGTCGACTGCCCGGCCCACGCCGCGGCGGCTCTTTCTGCCACCCCGGCCTCTCATCCACGTCACGCGAGGCGTTGAACGGGATCTGAGCGCCGACCTCACCACCCTCAGCGGCTACCGCCAGGCGCGCTGGCGTGCCGTGATTCTCTATGGCCTGGCCGGCGGCGGCAAGACCGCCATCGCCCGCTCCCTGGCAGATAATGAGCGCATCCAAGACGCTTTTCGAGATGGCATCGCCTGGCTGGTCGGCAATCGTGATCCGGAAGAGGAGATCACGCGGCTGTGCCTGGCGCTGGACCTGGAGCGTGCACCCGGCGAACGCTGGGTGGAATGCTGGCGGCGTTGGATCGACGCAGCCGAGCGCCGGTTACTGCTGATCATTGATGACCTGACCACAGCCGAGAGTCTTCCGGTTCTGATGGCCGGGCTGGGGCCGCAGGTGGTGGCGCTGATCACGACGCAGCAGGGCGCGGAGGTCAGAGCCGAGGTCGAACGCTGGCTGCCGGCGGACGCAATCATGGAGATCGGCATCCACGGCCTTGCGCCATCAGAGGGCCGAGAGTTGGTCGAAGCGGTGCTCGCACGCCCGCTCGCCGACCCGGAGTGGGACATGGTTCGGGAGATTGGCGAGCAGGTCGGCTGGCATCCCGAGGCGCTGCGCCTGTCAGCGATCGAGGGCCGGGAGATAGGCTGGGAGGAGCCGCTTGGCGAACTGCGGGCCGGGCGTATGCCGTGGAACGAGGTGCGGCGACTGGTATTGAGACAGTGGGCGCGATTGAACGCCGACCATCAGGCACAACTGACCACACTGATTGAATGCGTCGCGCCCAACACCGGTTTCACAGCTATTGAGGCTGCGCGATGCTGGGAGACAGAGCCTGCTGTCGCCGCCTGGCAGATCAGAATGCTGGAGCGCTGCGGCTTGGTGCTCAAGAAAACGACCTCGAAAGCAGGCTCACCGCAGCTGTGTTTGGAGCCGATCACATTCCTGGCGCTGCCAAGGGACCTGCAAAAGCAAGAACCGAAGAGCGGAGATGGGAGATATGCAACTCTTCCTTGTGATGAATGATGATTTGACGTTCAGACAACGTCGCGTATAATAGTCTTACAAGGGACATTGTACGACATATGAGCCGCCAGAGCGTCGTGTAATGTGCGGTTTTCAGGGCGTTATCCCCCCTCAAGGTGCGTCGTGTAATGTGGAAAGGCTTCCGATGAGCGACTGGCAAACCCAGGTTGATGGGCTTCTGGCAGACTATGAGGGCATCACCCATGAACGCTATGCCACCGGCCTGGCCGCTTTTCGTGCCTGGTATGTGCAAAGCTATGCCGATGAACCCGATGCATCGCTGCTCACCGATGATGAGGTGCGCGATTATCGCGTCCACCTGACCAGCGTCAAAGGCTACAAGGCGGCCACAGTCAACGCGTATCTGGCGCCAATCCGCGCCATCGTGCGCGCCCAAGCTCGGACGCTCAAGGTCAAGGGTGTGAAACAGGTGCAGGAGCCGGTGGAAACGCTGGACGCGCGCGATCTGGGCCGACTGATCAATGCCGTGGATGGTCCCCATTGGAGCGACAAGCGCGATGTGGCGTTGATCAACGTGATGGCGCGCGCCGGCCTGCGGGTCAGCGAGGCGCTGGCGCTCAAGGTCGGCGACGTCGAGCTGGGGCCGCGTTCTGGGAAGCTACTGGTGCGAGAGGGAAAGGGGTTGAAGTCGAGAACATTGGCGCTATCTTCAGAAGCCAGAGATACGTTGAAGGCTTACCTCCAAGTGCGACCCAAGGTGGCAGACGATCTAGTATTCCTCAGTCGAACTTATCGCTCGCTGGATCCCCGCGACGTGCAGCGCATGGTGTCTGAGGCGGCGCGGCGGGCGGGGATCAGGTTCACGGTGACCCCTCACACACTGCGCCATAGCTTTGCGACGCGCTTCCTGGCGAAGAACCAGGGTGACATCGCCACGTTGGCGACGATCCTGGGACACGCTAACATCAGCACAACGACGCGGTACTTGCATCCGAACGCGCAGCGGGTGCAGGAGATGGTCGAGGAAATGTAGCGCCCAGCGTGTGCGATCGACTCACGCTGCTACTTCTTCGTGGCTGAACTGAAGAAGAGGTCGTTCATAATTCCATTCGTACACGAACTCCGTCAGGGCCTCCTGGCGCGTGGAGCAGTCGCTTGTGCGCGCATCTCATCGGACAACGCGCCCAGTCCACTGGAGTAGGTCACCGCTATGACTGTGACGGGCCAGTCTCCTCGGGCAGACACGGGCTTGATCACGATGCGCCTTTTCGGCGCCTGGTCTGATGGAGTGTCGAGAGGACAGCGTTGATTCGCGTCAACAGTAGACGAAAAGCGCTACGAGATACGGCAAGCTTCCCTGCTCGCTTGCCATTGGCGTGCATCTATGCGGCGGTCTCGCCACAGCGTCCAGCCACCGCCGCATAGACGCACACCACTGGCAAGTATGAACTTTGCCCAGCTTCGTCTCCGTTGACGCTCGCCGGGTCTTGCGATCCAGGCACGTACCGCCGGCCAGCAAGCCCGCGATCTACCCAACTCTATGCCACAAGGACATCTGCAGGAAGTGGTTTTGTTGAATGATGATCACGGTCCTTTCCCCCTCACGTCGGGTGTGACGGTTCACGCCGCATCGTCAACATAGCCGCACAAGGCCACAGCGCGGGGCCCGGTGTGCACCCCGAGCACCGGCGTCGTCGTGGTGAGGATCAGTTCGACAGGATCGTACTCCCGGCGCACGCGCGCGGCGATTTCGGACGCCTCGGCCGCTGCGCCGCCGTGCAGGACCGCGACGCGCAGCGGCTGCCTCCTCCCCACCTGGGCAAAGAACGACTCGTACAGCGCCTCCAGCGACTTGCGCCGGGTGCGCACGAGTGGCCCGGATTCCACCAACCCTGTGTTGTGGTCGATGTACACCAGCGGCTTGATGCTCAAGAGCGTTCCGATCAAGCGGGTGGCGTTGCCGATGCGCCCGCCCCTGTGCAGGTACTCCAAGGTATCCAGCGACACCCACTGCGCCATGCTCCGGCGAGCACGCTCCGCGGCTGCAGCCATCGCGCACGCGTCGCCTCCCGCCTCACGTGCATGCGCTGCAGCCAACACCTGCCAGCCGACACTCATGGTGGGACCTTTGGCATCCACGACCGTTACGGGGAAATCGACCTGCCTGGCTCCCAACAGAGCCGCATCGTACGTGCCGCTCATGGCGCTGCTGACAGTGATGATGACTATCGTCTGGCTGCCACGCGCTCGCGCAGCCTCGTAGGCCAGCCGAAACTCCTCGGGGGTGGCGTGGGCTGTCTTGGGAAAAACCGGGTCGGACTCCAGACGGCGATAGAATTCGGCCGCGCTGATGTCGAGCCGATCCTGCAAAACCTCATCTCCCCAGAGAACCGTGGCCGGCACCATGGCGATGTCATGGCGCGCCATCAGCTCATCTGGGATGTCACAAGTACTATCAGTCATGAGTGCGATCTTTGAGTCTGGCATGTTGTGTGTTCACTTTTGCAGCTGGCGACTTGGGTTTCGGCCGCCACTTCGAGCCGACCTCTGGCTGCGCGCCTACATCGTCGCGGACTTGGGATGAGGCGTGCGGCCGATGCCGGTGATGACGAAAAGCAGCGCGGCGAGCAGCGCCAGCACCCCGCCGAAGATGAATGGCGCCGATGGCCCGAACCCCGGCCACCCCCCAACTCCCTGCCACAGTACGCCGGCCAGCGCCGAAGCCGGGAAGTCCAGGATGCCGAGCAGCGCGTTGTAGGTGCCGTAGGCCGTGCCGCGCAGCTCAACAGGCACCAGGTCGGCCACCAGCGCCTTAGCTGTGCCGTAAGCCATGCCATAGTAGAACCCGTACAGGGCGTAGAGCGCCCAGATCTGCCAGGCGGTCCGCGCGATGCCGAAGCCGAGATAGATGGCGGCGTAGGCGAGCCAGCCCCCGATGATGATTTTGCGCCGGCCGATGCGATCCGACAAGACGCCCGCGGGGGTGGAGATCACCGTGTAGATGAGGTTGAAGGTGATCAGCATACCGAGGATGCCGGCGACGCTGAGGCCGCGCTCCTGCGCGCGCAGCACCAGGAACGCGTCGGACGAGTTGCCCAGGTCGAACAGCCCCACGATGAGCATGAACACCATGAACGGTTTGCCAAGCCCGCGGAACGCGAATTTCGGCGCGGCTCGCTGCCCCTTGACCGTGACGTCACGCGCCAGGACCGCGAGCGAGATCACTGCCAGCACCGCAGGCGCGATGCTGACCAGGACGATGGTGCGGAAGACGTTTTCGCTCAGCGCGAGCGCTCCGCGCTGCGCCGCCCAGACGATGCCAAGCGCGATCAGCAGGCCCAGCATGGCCCCTGCAGTGTCGGCCGCGCGATGAAAGCCGAACGCCAGGCCGCGGTTGTGTTCATCAATCGAGTCGGCGACCAGCGCATCGCGCGGTGCGGTGCGGATGCCCTTGCCCACGCGATCGGCCCAACGCGCGCCGGCCACCGCACTCCACGTACTGGCAAAATAGAAGAACGGCTTGGTGAGTGCCGAGACGCCGTAGCCGATGACTGCCAGGCACTTTCGGCCGCCCAGCCGGTCAGACAGCCAGCCGGAGAAGAGCTTCAGGAGGCTCGCGACAGCCTCGGCCACCCCCTCGATGACGCCGATGATGTTGGTCTTGACGCCGAGGACATTGGCCAGGAAAAGAGGCAGGATGTTGATGACCATCTCGCTTGAGATGTCCATCAGGAAACTCGTCAGGCTCACCGCCCACACATTCCGCGGCAACTGGAAAACACCTGTCTTGAGGACTTGCGTTTCTTCTGTCTTGGCATGAGGCTTTGTAGACATGATGTTTGGGTGGCAATTCTGTGCAGTGAAGCCACGCTACTGCGCGATGACCCTTAAATCGCCGCGCTCCGCAGCCGACTTCACATTTCGAGCCGTGGGCAACGCGCCGCGCACGGCGCATCGTGTTTCACATCTCACTTCCGGAACAGGTATCCCACGCCGTGCTCCGTCAAAATGTGCTCCGGAGCGTGGGGATCGTCTTCGAGCTTGGCGCGCAGGCGGCTGATGTACACCTTCAGGTAGTTGATCTCGTCCGTGTACTCGCGTCCCCACACGCGCGCCAGCAGCGTCTCGTGTGTCAGCACGTGACCCGCGTTGCGCACCAGGTGATAAAGCAGCCGGTATTCGGTCGCGCTGAGCGCGATCGGCTGCTCGCGGCGCAGCACTTCGCGGCGCGCGAAATCGATGACCAGGTCGTTGCTGACGAACGGCTCCTCGTGTTCCAGCGGCAGCGCTTGCGCGCGGCGGAGCACTGCGCGTACGCGCGCCAGCAGTTCGAGATGGCCGAAGGGCTTGGTGATGTAGTCATCGGCGCCCAGTTCGAGGCCGCGCACCTTACTCATCTCGTCGTCGCGCACCGTCAGCATGATCACGGGGACGTCGGAGAAGAGCCGGATCTGTTTCAGCACCTCGAAGCCTTCCGTGTCCGGTAGCCCCACATCGAGCAGAACCACATCCGGTTGCTTCCGCTCGACGAAGTCCAGCGCCTCTTCACCCTCGGCGGCAGCCAGAATCTCCCAGTTGGGCTGCTGCATGCCGAAGCTGATGGAGATCAGCCGGGCGACATCGGGCTCGTCATCGACCACCAAGACTTTCACCGCTCCTCCTTCAGCCCGTTGGATGTCCCTGGTCGGCTTGCCGTAGCGGATTTCTCCAACGCACCAAGGTTGCCAGGCAGTATGTCCGGCAGAGCCGGGACGGCAACGAAAAACGTGCTGCCCTGTCCGGGCTTGCTCGTCGCCCAGGCACGGCCGCCGTGCAGCTCAACCAGCGCCCGGGAGATGTATAGCCCCAGGCCCAACCCGGTCCTGGCGGTGCCGCCCGGCACGGTATAGAAACGCTGAAACAGGTGCGGCAGGTGCTCCGCCGAGATGCCCTCGCCATCGTCCGCCACCGAGACGATCAGCTCGCCGTCGTTCCGGGCCAACGCGACCCAGATGTGACCGCCCTTGGGCGTGAACTTGCAGGCGTTGGCCACCAGGTTCGTCAGGACCTGCTCCATGCGCCGCCGGTCCACGTCGGCAGGCAGCGGCGCTTCGGGCAGCGCGGTCTCGAGGTGCTGGCCGCGCTGCTGGATCAGCGGCGTCATCGCCCGCACGGTGCGCTCCACGATCAGGCGCAGGTCGGTGGGCTGCCGGGTCAGAATGATCTGGCCGGCCTCCAGCCGCGTGCTCTCCAACAGGTCGCTGACCAACCCCTCCAGCCGGCCGGCATGATGCCCGATGGTGCCGACCAGCTCCTGCCGGACCTCGGGGGTGGCCGCCGACTGGAGGAGTTCCACCGAGGTCCGAATGCATGTCAACGGCGTACGCAGTTCGTGGGCGATGCTGTTGATGAAACTGCGCTGGGCCTGCTCCAGATCCCGCAACCGTTCTGTTTGCTGGCGTTCGCGTTCGGTCTCCTGGTGCTCGCGCCGCAGTCCCTCCAGCAACAGGCCGGTCACCACACCGAGCAGTTGCAGCGGGATCGCCTTGACGGCCAGGGCAGAGAGCGCTTCAGGCGTGCGCAGGCCGGCGGGGTTGATGGCGCAAACCGCCGCGAAGATCAGGGAGATCAAGATCACGACCAGCACTGTGGGTGCCAGGTCCAGATACAGGGCCGCACCAATGATGATGCTGACGAATAGCATGAAGAACCCGGAGTGATAGCCGCCGGTCAGATAAACAGCCCCTGCGGCGACCAGCGTGTCGAGGGCGAGGAAGTTGAGCGGCCCCTGCAGCCAACGGACGCGGCGGCCGGCCAGACTCAGCGCCGTGTTGTAACCGGCCACGATCAGCGCGGTGTAGCCTGGCGCCAGCAGCACGCCTTCCCTTAGATGATCGAAGGAAGCGAGGACGAGCGCCAGGACCAGTACCAACCAGCGCAGCACCAGCAGCACCGTGCCGGCCGTCGGCATGTCCGGCAACCGCCTGGGCGGCGCAATCTGCTTTCGCCAGCCCGCGATGTCATGCATGTGCGCTTCTCCCCAGGCGCCAGAGTATAACATGGATTCACGTGCGCTGTCGATCAGTGACAGGCGTCCTGATCGCGGATCGGTATTCATACCCTGCTTCGCGCTCGGTCCGTCCGAGCATCTCTCGGCGTCGCTGGCGCTGCTGACGCATCTGTGATCACGTCCTGAACCCCGTCCGCCCGCGGCCGGTGCTGGTTCACCATCCGGCCTACATTCAGCCGCTGCGAGCGTTCTCCAGTGCAGGCAGCAGTGACCGTCACAGTCAGCCACTCAAGCCCGTATTTGAAGTTCGCGCGCGACCACCAGCCGATCAGTCTGTCGAAGCAGACGAGCACCAGGAGCGCCAACAGGAGCGCCTGAAACTCCTGTCCCAGGCCAAAGGACGATGACAGGAAAGGATCTCGCACCTGGCCACCCGTCAGACGGATGAAGTTGCCCATAACATAGCGGGGCGCCAGCTCGACCAGACCCGAGAATAGGTAAACGGAGAGCGAAACCATCCCCCACAGGCGCACCCGGCTGCCGAGGCAACCTTGAGCGAACGGCCGTGTTCGCGCGCCGTACTCCACCTGGCGGAGGAACAGACAGATGATGAACAGCTGTCCACCCAGCAAGGTCAGGTACTCGCCGGTCAGCGGCCGGTTGTTACCGAACGATACGCCCTCCTTCACAATGAGGGGAACCGCGATGGCAAACAGGGCGCCACACGCGATCAGGCCGACATTCGGCACCCGGCGATCGTGAGGTAGGGCTGCGATGGCGAGCCCGAGCGCAGACCCGGCAAAAGCTGTCGCCAGATAGGGAAACAACGGCTCCAGGTCGCCAGCAATGATGGTGCAGAGCAACGCTCGGAGTGAAGCATTGTAACTTTGCACGTAGACGCTGGGCCAACGCGCGTGATCGCCCATCGTTAGTTTCTGAGGTAGTTCCGTAGGAATGCGCCAACTCATGCCATCCACCCATTGCTGGACGATGGGGCTCAGCAGGATCACGCCGCCAGCCAAGCCCATGTAGATCAACAGGTTCCGGTGCACCTTGACAACGCCCCCATTGCGGAGGAGTCCGTAGCTGATGAACGCCGTGATAATCGTCGACCAGCCGATCAATTCCAGCGTGCCCATTTCGAACAGCGAAGCGCGGGGTGCGGAAAGATCGTTCCAGCTCCCGGTCTGCAATCCCTGGCTGAGATAGCTCAGCACGAGATCGCCGAAGAATGTGCCCATGAACAGAATGCAGGCACCTGTGATCGCCTGCTTGTCCCGAGCCTGCCGCGCATCTCTGCCCGCGGCGACCTTGCGCGCGAAGTTCAGGGCGTTGACTACCGCTGAAATCAACAGGAAGTAGGCCATCCAGCTCCCGAAGTAGGCCACGATCCTGCCGATCACCAGCGTGGACTGCGGCAATTCAAGGATGCGCTCGGGAGAACGGGCCGCCCACGCGTAGTCATAAGTGCGCTCAAAGGTATGCAGAAGCACCATGACCAGGATCGCCACGCCTCTCTGGAAATCCAAAGAGAGAATGCGATTGGTGGCGACGGACTCCACTTTCTGAACGGTCACGGCCAGCACCTCACATATGAGAAGGCCCCTGTCGACGAAGGCCGGTCTGCCCATCGCCCTCGATGTCCGGCAGGGGATGTAGCGAGTGACCATCACCGGGATCGAGCGGTCGCCTGTAGTGCCGCTCCCACACCGGATCGGCCAGAGCCTGGAATTCCTGATCGTACTTCTGCAGGCCTCCCGCATACCCGGGATCCAGCAGCGCCGCCCTGGCATTCTCGTCCATCGGGTCAGGCTCGTAATCGTGCAGCAGCCGGCGCAGCTCCATGTGATGATCACGCATCGGACACGGCGCCATCTCGTTGCACTGCCGCGCTTGGAAATCCGCCTGCCACCCGCGCACTGCGGCAAAGAACGGATCCGCCCACACGTCGTTCAGGTTCCCGCCGCGGGCGTAGATCTCCTTCACGTTGACGGGCGCGTAGGGCAGGAACACGCAGGGACTCACCGCACCGTTCCAGTCGATGTAGAAGTAGCCGCCACGGCCGTGGCCGCCCGCGGAGATGCAGCCGTCGGTGGCCGTGCCATAGTTCCAGAAGTCAACCAGGAACCGCCGGTCCACGCGGACAACCTCCCACGCCCGTCGCCACATCCACAGGCGCTGCTCGGGCGTCGGCATCAGGTCCAGGGTGAACGAGCGGCCGATCGGCATGTAGTGGAAGAGCCAGCTGAACAGCACCCCCTGCTCGTTGAAGAAGAAGTCGAGGAACTCCTGCGACAGGAGCTCTTCGACATTGTGACGGGTGGCCGTCAGCGACATGCCGAACGGCGCCTTCACACCGCGTAAGCGTTCCATCGTCGCCAGCACCTTGTCGAACACACCTGCCCCACGGCGTTCGTCGGTGCGGCCGCGCCAGCCTTCCACTGAGATGGCCGGCCATAGATTCCCGGCACGCGCCAGGCGCTCCGCCACGGCGTCGTTGATCAGGGTGCCGTTCGTGTACGCCATGAAGAGGCAATCCGCATGCTTCTCGGCCATGTCCACGATGCCCTTGCCATCGGAGCGGTAAGCGAACGGTTCGCCGCCGCTCAGGACGATGAGACGCGCGCCCCACAAGGTCTTAGCCTCGCCGATGATCCGATCGAAGGTGGCCCATTCCAGCTTTTCCGAGGTGGCGCCCGAATCCGCATAGCACCCTGTGCAGCGCAAGTTGCAGGCCTTGGTCGGACTGATGGTCAGAAAACTGGGCGGCGAAGCATCCTTGTGACCAGCCTTGAAACGGATCTGGGCAGACTGCTCACCCTGCTCAATCAGCAGGCTCTGCACCAGGATCTTGCTCATGCTGTGGAGGGCTCCTGGACTGAAGCGATCCTCGGCCAGGGCGCGCGCGATGGTCCGCGTGATCGCCAGGCCGATGGCCGTTCGGTCGTCCGCGACGCCGGGCAGTTCCTTGCCGCTCACCTGGTCTGCGTGGGACATGTCGTACAGCCATCTTTCGGCGCGGCCCACGAGCGCGCGGCGCACGGGCGCCACATGCGCCAACGTAGGGCCCGCGGTTGCCAGCGCCGTCGTTGCCGCTCGCAATAGATGCTTCCTGGCCGGAAATGTGACCGCCATGATCGGAGCCCTCCTCTCAGTCGTTTGGACCAGTCTGCGTCCAGTATACCCGCCTGAGGTAACAGACCCGGGAGCAGCAGGTGAACAGGACGTAACAACCAGGTTTATGATGGCGAACGACGCGCCTGGCTGGCCGTGACAGGATGCCGGTCGTATCGGGACCCCGGTGGTCGGACAGGCGGCCGCGAACCCTCCTTGTTCGCCTCCCCGGCCGAGGGCTTTACCGGACGGGAACCTCAACCGGCTCTTCGACAGGCATGAGGCTAGCCGCGTCTTCACTTGACTTGCCCATGACCGACAGGAAGCCGCCGAACAGCCGGTACTCGTCCATGCGGCAGGAGTTGATGAACTTGCCATCGTAGATGGTGATGTCGGGGCAGGAGTCGCACATGTCGGCGCGGCCGTCCGCCTGCACGTCGGGCGCCTGGATGGTGCCGATGCTCTGGATATACACCGGGGTGAACAGCCGCCACGGGTGGCGCGCCAGGTCGGCCAGGCGCCGGCCGAGCGCCTGACGCACCTGCGGATCCCACGGCGCCATCAGGAAGGCGGCGGCTCCGACCCCGGCCTGTGACAGATACGCCAGGTAGGTGCCCCTGAACCAATGATGCCCTGCCTGCGCCACTTCCATCGTGCGCTTGCCGATCGCGCCGTAAATCGCGTCCCTGGTCCCGAGCGTCGCTCCAGCCACCCACTTGAAGGAGTCGTGCCGCACCGTGCCCCCCAGGTAGGCGGCGGCATCGTACTGCGGGCAGGTCTGCTGCAGCAGCGCATGCACATCCTCGGCAGTGACGAACTTCTCGTCGAAGTGGTCTTTGACGTAGCTCAGCTTGCTCATGTCCACCTGCCGGTCGGCCGCGTCGCTGGCCACCTGCTCGTCCAGCTTGGCCGTGCGGTAGGTGATGAACACCAGGCCCTGCACGCGGTCCACGTTGGCCTGGCCCCATCTGACGATGTCGGGGATCTCGCGGGCGGTCGAAGGGTAGATCGTGCTGTTGAAGATGACGTAGAGTCCCCGCTCGGCGTGGATCATGTCCGCCAGCTCCTGGCGCAGCGCGTTGAGTTCGGCCTCGCTCTTGCCTTTCCACTTGGGGCGGTTCTGGTGACTGTCAATGTGGACGGTGAAGCCCGACAGCCCGGCTTTCTTGAGCTCCTTGAGCAGATCGGGTTTGAGCGCGACGCCGTTGGTGAGGATCACGGGCTTGATGCCCTGCTCGTGGATAAAGGCGACCAGGTCCACGATGTGCGGGTAGATCAGCGGCTCGCCGCCCGCGATGGAGACGTTGTCGGGGTTGCGCCAACGTTTGAACAAGAGGACTTCTTCCTTGACCTGGCCGAGCGTCTTGTGCCCGGTCAGGTGCTGGCGGTAGCAGCCTTCGCAGTAGATGTTACAAATGTCGGTTACTTCCAGCCACGCGATCGGGTTGTCGTTCAGCGACCACGGGAGCCGATACAGCTGACGTTTATCGAGCGCCATGATACCTCCCATCAAGATGGTATTTCTCCTTCTAGCACGCCCAGGTCGCGCGCAGCGTCAAAAATGGTTAACAGATGGTCAAAGTGGCGTTCCACCCCACGCCCGCGCTGGCCCCGCCCTAAACTCCTTTACCCCAACGCTGAACACTTACCCCCCACGTCATGCGTATTGCCTCACGAAAGAATCTTACTCTATGGCTATCGTTGCCTCACGGAGAGATCTTACTTTAGTGCTGCTGCCCTGCGTCCATTCGTTAAGGAGGGTGGGGGGAACCTGGGTTCCCCCCAGAGCTGCCGGCGAGCAGGCCAAGCGCCACAGCGCGGCTTGACGTTGATGGATTTGGCGCAGCAGGGCGGCTGGATTGAGCGTGTCGTAGAGTTGACGCAGACGCTCTTTGCTTGCAGGATCGATTTCGGGCGCCTCCAGGATGCGCTGGTAAGGTGTCTTGGGCACATCATAGCGCTTGGTGAGCTTAGCGCCCAAACGCTGCTTGGCGACCAGCACCATCACGGGCTGGAAGTAGTTGAGGTACAGACGCAGCGCATGATAGAGCGCCTGCAGTGCCTGACAAGCCTGCTGGCCCTCGTAACGGTCGTAACCCACCACCTGGCGCACGGCAGTCCAATTCTTCTGCTCGACGTAGGCTTGGTCATTCTTCTTGTACGGTCGGCAACGGGTAAAAGTGATGTGTTCCTGTTCGCACAGCCGTTTGAGCTCGCCGTTGATGAATTCGGCGCCGTTATCCGAGTCCAAGCCCAGCAGGGGATAGGGTAGCCGAGCTTGACAATCGCAAATAGCGGCGGTCACCGTGGCCTGACTGCGGTTGCGTAAGGCGGCCAACTCCACCCACCGGGTCTTGACGTCGATCATGTCCAAACTGTTGAGATACTCGCCCGCCGTGGTCATGCCGCAATGGGCCACCAGATCGACCTCCATGAAGCCAGGCCGCGCATCGTCCCACTGGGCGAAGGTGCGCACGGGAATCGCAGCCTTGAGCAACGTTCCAGGCTTCGTCGTGCTCAACCCGTGCGGCTTCGTCTCGGCCCGTGCCCTGGTCAGCAGGCGATCCGCCGTCGCAGCACTGAGGGTAAGCAGCAAAGCGCGCGTCTCGCTGTCCAGCTCGAGTTCACCATGACGCTCCAGTGCCTCGACGTACTGCGGCAGCACCGCGACCAGGCGCTTGCCACAGATACCGTTGGCCCAGCGCCACACCTCTTCCAGCGCCGCCCGCACTCGACCGTCGTACTTGCAGCGCCGCGGCCGACGCTTGATCAACCCGTGCTGCGGCGGATGGTTCAGCAAATGAATCGCATACTTGCGGTGGTAGCCCGTGGCTGCGACGAACTCATCCAGGATGTGCTGCTTGCTCGTCCGATTGCCCAAGGTGTAGCGCGCTCGCACCGCCTTGAGCAGCTCGCGCTTGCTGGTCTGACTCATCATGCCTCACATTCTCCCCGGCCGCTCGCCTTTGCTGCGACGTCGCGCCGGTAAGATTATGATCTGAGGCAACGATCTCTGGAAAGTAAGATTCTAGCTGAGTCAATTCGCATGTTTGACACGTCCCCGCAGGGATGGTATAGTTGGGGTGAATTGTTTGGTTTTTTTCACCTGACATGGGGAGCTGGACGTGGAGTTGACCGGCCGCCAGGATGCATTTCTGCGAGCGTTTTTGGAACTCTATGAGAGGGACCACGAGCCGCTGCACTACTCGCGGGTTGCCGAGCGCCTCGGCGTCGGCAAGATAACCGCATATGATATGCTGCGCTTGCTGGAGGAGAAGGGATTGCTCAGCTCCCAGTACGTCCTGCTGGAAGACCGGCGAGGAGCGGGACGTTCCAGCCTGGTCTTCCAGCCTACCCCAAAGGCAAAAGCGATCGTCAAGGAATTGGTCGGGGAAAACTGGGAGGAGCGGGAGTGGGAGGACACCTGTCAGCAGATGCTCAGTGCTGTGCGGGAGGGCAAGGCGCGTGGGTATGAGGGTCTGATCACCGACATCCTGGCGCGCGCCGAGCAGCAGTCCACGCCCCTGCTGTTTGCCGCCGAGATGGCAACGGCTGTAATCCTCCTCCTGCGATGGGTTGGCGGCGACGTCCCCCAGGCAGCACTCAGGCAGCGGATGCAGGCCATGGGATTTCCGGGCGAAATGGGCCTGGAGGCGCTGGCTGGCCTGGCCGTAGGCCTATCGGTGGCGGAAAACCTCAACCGAAAGCTAACCAACCAGCTGGCACCCCATGTGCAACACTTTCAGCAGTGCCTGGCGACGCTGGATCAGCACGGCCGGCGGAGGATAGCCGCGCTCACTCAGAAGGTCTGGAGGATCGTCAGCGACTGAGGACGGACACGCCCTCTTTTTTTCTCGGAAAGTTTAGGCTTGTTCGGCTTTTGGGGTTATTCCACACGGAGGCGAGCAATGAGCGAACAAGAAGTCCGGGCGGGTCGCGACAAAGAGCGGCCGGAAGATCTCTTTGACCTGCTGCGGTCGATGTTGCGCATGCCGTGCCTGTCGGCATTCCTCCCGAAAGAGACGCGGCAGCACCTGCACGCGGCCCGTCGCGAACAGCTGCTGGCCGTGCGCAGCCTGCTCGACAAGACCATCGAGCGCCTCGAAGAAAAGGAAAAGCCGCCGCGCAGGGCCGAGCGCGTCAAGATCGAGTAAGCCGAACTGTGCGCGCAAGGAGAAAAATCCTGGAGACGTTGGATCAGGTCACCCACGCCGCAGTCGCCAGGGAGTGCATTCGGTCGGCAGACGCCATCATCGCGTCGGATGTGCGGCTGCCCAGGAGCGCAACTTGGCGGCTTGAGGAGGCTGGTTGTGGAATCTGACCGCACTGATGTGTGCGCGCGTCCCCCTGTTCACGTCGGCATCATCATGGACGGCAACGGACGTTGGGCTACCGCCCGAGGGCTGCCGCGCCAGGCCGGTCACCAGGCAGGGGTGGAAACAGTTCGGCGCGTTGTCACGGCCTGCGGTGAACAGGGCGTCCGGTTCGTGACCCTGTACACCTTTTCCACCGAGAACTGGCGGCGCCCGCGAGCTGAAGTGGCCTTCCTGATGCAATTGATGAAGGCCTATTGTGCGCGTGAGCTGCCTGAGCTGCAACGCAACGGCGTGCACCTGCAACTGATGGGACGGCGGGAAGGCTTGCCAGGGGCGGTCCTGAATATGCTGGATCAGGCTGTCCGGCAGACGCGAGACAATACGCGCCTGGTGCTGAACCTGGCGCTCAACTACGGAGGCCGGGCTGAGATCGTCGACGCCGCGCGCGCCGTGGTCGCGGCTTATCAGCGCGGCGAACTGGATGCCGCCGGACTCGACGAGGCCACTCTGGCCCGTTACCTGTACTGTCCCGACACTCCCGCTGCCGACCTGATCATCCGTACTGCTGGCGAACAACGGCTGAGCAATTTCCTGCTCTGGCGTTCGGTCGGTGCGGTGTTCTGGAGCACGCCGGTCTTGTGGCCCGACTTTCAACGCGAGCATCTCGTGCAAGCCATAGACTTCTATCGGGCGCAGGTTGTGCGACGTGGAGACTGAGGTTAAGGACCGACCGCGAGTCGGCCTGGTCCTGAGCGGCGGAGGCGCGCGCGGGCTGGCCCACATCGGGGTGTTGAAAGCGCTTGCGCGCAACGAAGTGCCCATTGACCTGGTGGCCGGCACGAGCATGGGTGGATTGATCGCCGCGGTCCTGGCGGCCGGCTGGGAGCCAGGTGAGATGGAGGCCGAAGCCGTCCGCATGCGCCAATTGCGCAGACGCGTGAACCTCGTAGACCGGGCCGTGCCTCGCACGGGACTCGTTCAAGGGCGTCGTGTTCATGACTACCTGGTAGAACAACTTGGGGATATCACCTTTGCAGAACTCCGGCTGCCACTCGCCTTGCTGGCAGTGGACCTCGTAGACGGCCGGGAGGTGCTCCTGAATGACGGCTCTGTAGTGGATGCTGTCAGAGCGACTATCTCCATCCCGGGAGTTTTCGCACCCGTCCGCCGTGACGGCCAACTGTTGGTGGATGGCGGCGTGCTGAACAATCTCCCGGTGGACATAGCATGTCAGATGGGTGCAGACGTCGTAATCGCCGTGGACGTTAGCCGGCGCAGCAACCATGTCCTTCAGTCGCCGGCGGCCGGGTCGAGCCGCCTGCCGATTCGGGATTGGGCGAGCGGGGTGGCCAGCCTGCAGCGGTCCCTGGAACTGATGATGGCACATATCACCCGCTTTCGCCTCGAAAACGCCAGGCCCGACGTACTGATCGAGCCCGCGCTGCCAGACAATCTAACCGTCCTGGGTGGATTTGGCCGCGTGGATGAAGCTATCGCGGCGGGTGAGGCTGCCGCCGAGGGCCAGAGTGCGCAGATCAAAGCGCTATGCGCGCCAGCGGGACCAGGCACTAGCAAGCCTACTCAGGGAAAGACCGCAATCGAAACATGAGAATCGTTTTGTATACCGGTAAGGGGGGCGTGGGGAAAACCAGCGTGGCGGCCGCAACGGCCCTGCGTTGCGCCGAGCTGGGCTACCGCACCGTGGTGCTCAGCACTGATGCCGCCCACAGTCTGTCCGACTCATTCGAGGTCGAGCTGGCTCCCGAGCCCGTCGCGGTGGCGCCCAACCTGTGGGGCCAGGAAGTGGATATCTACTACTCCCTCGGCAAGTACTGGGCCACCCTGCAGCAGTACCTGGCGGCCGTGTTCTCCTGGCGCGGCGTGGAGAGCATGTTGGCCGAAGAGATTGCCGTCATTCCGGGCATGGAGGAGGGCGCGAGTCTGCTCTGGGTCAACCAGCACTATCTGGATGCGAAGTACGATGTGATCATTGTGGACTGCGCCCCCACCGCCGAGACGTTACGT
>JAXGQB010000002.1:0-181527 GCA_040766655.1 Anaerolineae bacterium | reverse complement strand
GTAGGCCATCCGCACCGCGGCGACGCTCTTGCCGTAGCCGGTGTCGCCACAGAACGCGGTGTGGAAATGCGCGTCGCGGCTCAGGCGCAGCGGCGCCAGCGTCAGGTCGCCCGTCTCCGGGCTGACCAGGTGGCCGAGCACCGCCTCGCCGGGCAGCTCCGGATAGAAGGCCAGCGGCGGCAGCTTCTCCTGGATCGTGACCGCGGTGCCCTCCTCGAACAGATTCGGCGAGGTGTACGCAGCGAGCATGGCCGGGGTGAGCAGCGTGCCGTTCTTCGTCCACAGCAGGTCGATGCCGAACGGGTCGCCGTCGGGCGCGAGCGAAGGCCGGAATGCCAGCGCGTGATCGCGCAACAGCGGATCGCCGGGCACGGTGAGCACCGGGGTCGGTACGTTGGGGCCGTGGAACGCCTGCGGCACGAGCGCCTGCGCGGCCCGCTCGCCGTTCTCAGAGGCTAACAGGAGCGCCGTGGTCATGAAGCCGCCTTCGTGCGAGGCGGTGTTCAGCAGCGATTCCAGGCCGCGCGTGATCTCGGTCAGCCGGATCGCCACGTCGTCCTCGGTCTGCCAGGCGCGGCTGAGCGAGACGCCCGGCACGATGCCGGCGGACATGCCACCCGAGAAGGACCGGCCGGCGCCCAGCGAGATCGCCTCGGCCTCGGCGACGCCTGTGCCGTAGGAACGGCCCGCGCTGGCGCTGCGGCCGACCGATTTGCCCTCCGACCACCCTTCGGATACGCTCTCGCCCCACGACTCGGAATCGGCGACGCCCTGGGAGACACTGTGGGAGCGGCTCGTGGTGTCGGACACCCCGCGGCTGCCGCTCACGCTATCCGCGCTGCCCTTGGTGTTCGCCCAGCCGCGCGTGTCGGCGCTGCCTTTGGTGTCAGCCCAGCCCACGGTGTCCGCGCTACCTTTGGTATCTGCCCAGCCGACGGTGTCGGCCGAGCCGTGCGACTCGGAGGTAGTGGTGACGCTCGATCCACCCTGGCTTTCACTGTGGCTGGCCCCGCCGCTCACCCCTGAGCTGGTCGAGTCGGCCGCGCCCGAGCTGACAGTGTCCGATGCGCTCGCGCTCATGGCCAAGCCGCTGGAATGCGACACGCTGTCGGCCGCGCCGGTGGTCTGCGAGCTGCCGGTGGATGACGACTCGGCATGGCTCGTGCCCAGCGATTCGGCCTGGCCGTCCGTCCAGCCATGGGAGGCGCTGGCGCCCACGCTGGCCACGCCCGGCACACCTGCGCTCACGCTGGCGCCCACCGTGTTACTCTGCGACTGGCTGGCCGTATTGGATTGGCTGGCAGTGTCGGACACCCCCTGACTCTGCGAGCTGCCCGTCGAGCTGCTGTCCGTATGACCGGTCGCGGAACCTGAGCTCACGGAGACGCCGCTGCCGGTCGAGTGCGCCTGGCCCGCCGAGTCGGTGTGGCCGGCGCTGGCCGACCAACCGCTGGAGGCGCCGTCTGAGGTGCCCCAGCTTGCGCCTTCGGAGCGCGCGACGCCGGTCGACTGGCTCTCGGTGTGCGAGCCGGAGTCGGTATGGCTGCTGCTCTCGGTGTGCGAACCCGAGTCGGTGTGACTGACGCTGTCGGTGTGTGCGCCGGAAGCGGTATTGGCGACGCTGTCAGTATGGCCCCAGCCGGCACTGGCCGAGACGCCGTGCGCCGAGCCGACGGTGTCGGTCACGGTGGTACTCTCGGTGTGGCTGACGCCGTGGCTCTGGCTCTCGCCGACTGAGTGGCCCCACGACTGCGACTCGCTTTGGCTCCACCCCTCGCTGACCGTCTGGGCCTGGCTGTGGCTCGCGCTCTGGCTGTGGCCCAGGTTCTGGGCGTAGGCGTTGGAGAGCGCCGCAGCCAGCGGGATCGCGATGGAGAACCCGGCGCCGATGCTGCCGCGCTGCCGCGAGGCGACCTGGCTGGCGACCTGCGCCATGCGCACCAGGCCGCCGGCGAGCAATGGCCGCGCCACGTGCGCCGCGGTGACCAGGAAGACGAAATCCTCACTCAGCCGCGCCAGGCCGCGCAGTAGGTTCTCCCCCTGCTGGCTCAGCAGCTCGTCGTCCGCGACCCCCATGGCGCCGTCGCGGCCCAGCCCTCTCTTGGCCAGTCGCGGGTCGGGATGGCCGAGCACGGCCAGCAGGCGCGGCAGCCGGCGCAGGCGGTCGGTTAGCAGCTCCACCCGCATCAGTTCGGGGAAGACCGTGCGCGACTGCGGGTAGTTCGCCAGGGTCGCTTCAACGGCTGCCAGACGGCGCAGCGCCTCGGTCGCGGCGGTGAACTCGCAGTCCGCCTCGGCCGCCGCACCGTAGAACTGCACGACGCCCAGCCGGTCCGGCTGGAAGACCCCCAGCGCGGTGTACAGGAAGTCGGCGGACGCGTTGTAGAGGCCCCGCAGCGCGGCCCACTGCTTGCCCAGCATGTCGGGATCATCGCGCATCTCGATGGGCAGGTAGACCAGTTCCCGGAACGCCACGACGCGGCTGAAGGCGCGGCCGGCCGGGTCAGCCAGTCGGAACCACTGGTACGTGACCCGCCCACCGTCCACCTTGAAGCCGTTGTCGAGGATCGTGAACTCCACTTCAGTGCCTCTCAGCCTGTTGGCGGCCAGAAATCGGGGGCGCTTCCTCGCCGCCAGAAACTCCTACCCGCCCCAACCGCTCGTCGCGGCCCGCCAACCGGCCGGAATGGCCGCTTGTTCGCCGGTTTCCGGCCCTCGCGGCGTGCTTTGGCTGCCCCAACCGGTTGTTCCGTCGCACGCATCCTGCTGCGCCAGTTGCGCTCGCTCAGCCGAAGGCCGCGCTTCCTGCTGGCCGGCCGTCTGCCGTGACGCGACAACGCGTTCTGCGCTCACAGAGGGGGCCATCTCCGTACTGTACCCGCCCTGCTGGGCGGCCCAGCTCGCGTATTCCACCAGCACCGCCACCGGCCGTTCGCCCCGCTCGGCGATGATCGCTGGCAAGCCGGTTTCGCGTACACCAGCAATGGCTGCCCGCAGGTTGGCCCGCAGGCTGCGGATCGTGTACACGGGAGAAGTCACCGAGACCCCTCCCGTGTGTACACGTCCGCCGGTAAGCCGAGAGCACCGGCGCTGGCCTCGCGTACACGACCGCTGACCAGCCACTCCGCCTCGGGCACGTCCTCCTCGACGGCCTCCAGCGGGCTGTACGGGCTGAGCCAGCGGTACGTCCACAACGCGGCCGGTGCGCGGCCTGCCAGCGTGCCCAGGTCGGTCGCGACCCCGCGGGCCACGCCCTGGTCCTGCGCCTGCCGGGCCAGCCGGATCGCCCAGGCCGGCGTCACGGCGCAGAGCGCCACGAACCCTTGCAGGCGCTCCTGGTTGCGCCACTTCTGCGCCTTGCGGTACGCCTCGCCCCCGTGGCGCTGCACTTCGGTGTTGATGGGCAGCGCGAACCGTGCGATGGCGGCATCCGGCGCGGCCGGGGTGTCGTCCCCGACCGCCGGGCACGCCTCGGTGGTGTAGCCGCGCAGCCGGGCGTGATGCAGGAAGGTGCAGATGGCCGCCGTGTGCAGGGTCATACCGTGCTCCCCGCCGCGGCCGGCATCCCCCCGCGACGCGTGCGCCTGCTCGACCCGCTCCCACTCGGACGCCACCACCGCCACGCCGGCCTCCTGCAGCAGCCCGGCGCCCCGCTCCGACAGCCGCACCAGGGCGATCTTGCGATAGCCGAAGCTGGCAATATGCGTCACCCACAGGCCACTCTCTTCCAGCCGCCCCACTGCCCGCCGGTACGAACCGGAGCGCGGCTGCAAGCCGCGGCCGCCGTTGAGCGCCTGCACCAGGTCGAGGCGGGCCGACCAGCCGCTAATGCCCAGGGCCGCCAGCAGCAGGAACTCCAGCCGGCCAGGCGGTTCGCCGGCGATCAGGCGCTGGCGCGCCCGTGGCGGGACGAGCACGGCGGCCAACGGTTTCGGCACGCCGTTCTCACCCCACGGCAACCCGCACAAGATCTCAGCCAGTTCCTCGTAGGTCACGCCTGTTGCACTCCCATCGGGGATGTGTCGCCGTTCATCACCGCCGGTGAACGGAGATCCTCCCGGCCCGACTGCCACGTTTAGCGGCCCGATTGCGGCCACACCCCCCGCCCCTTTTCGCGGGGTGATCCCGCCCGCCGTCGCACGGGCGGGGCTTTGCTTCTCAACGGTGCGCCCCAAGCCAGGGGGCGCAGACCAGGGTTCAGTGCCAGGCGAGAGAGCCGTCCAAGCGGTCCTCGCCCCGGCGATCCGGTACGGCGGTTAACCGCCTCAAAGCCACCCTTGGGCCAGGCGTCAGGGGCCAGACATCAGGTATCAGTCTGATCCCTGTCTCCTGACTCCTGTTACCTGTCACCTGCTCTGCCCTCGCGTGCGCACCGCGGTGATGACCTGTTCGGGCGTGGCCGGCAGCGGAGGGTGAACCAGCACGCCCTGGGCCAAGAGCGACAGGTAGCCCAGGGGGAGGATGAGCCAGAGACCCCAGGTCGCCAGGGTGCTGATGAAGGCCCGCCCCTGCGCCAGCGCCTGCGCGGCCTCGCCCTGTCCACCGATCGCTTCGGCCCAGGCTGTGGCATCCAGCGCGTCCAGGTAGCGGCCATAGGCTAGGTACGCCAGGGCTGCCAGCGCGTAGAGCGCCAGCCCGCCGGCCACCCGCCACCGCAGCGCATCTGGGTTGAAGCGGTCGAGGGCCACTGCGACCGTCCCGGCGATCGCCATCGCGGCCAGCAGCACCGGCATGGGCGCCGGCGCCAGAAACGCCGCCAGGATCACGGTCACGCCGATCCCCAGCAGCCCCGGTCGTTGCCCCGAAAGCTGGTCGCGCACCGGGTGGGCCGATCGTCGGCCCGGCGGCGTCCAGAAGAGCAGGACCGCGAACGCGCCCGCAGCCAGCAGCGCCGCCCCGTGCTCCCACGCGGTGTAGAGGATGGCGAGCAGGCCGTTGAGTTCCCAGGTCCCGAAGGCGACCAGGGCATTGCGCAGGCCGGTGATGATGGCGTCCATGCCGCTCCCAGGTTGAGGCTAAGGTTGAGGTCGAGCAGGTGGTCTCGGCCTCAGCCTTGACCTTAGCCTGAGCCTCATTTCGCGATCGTCGTGTCCATCAGGAACACCGGCACCGAGAAGGCACGCTCGACGACCTGCGGCGCGCTCTTGGGCGTGCCGGTCGTCCAGCCGACGATCTTGCCGCCGTGGATGCCTGGATCCAGCGGGCCGTTGCTCAGGACGTCCGGCTTGCCGGGCGCGTAGATCCACCACTGATCCACGCTCATCTGGTCGTACACGCCGGGAAGCTGCCAGGTGCGCGGCAGCCCTTCCTTCGGTTCCGCGCCGGTGTAGCGGGAGGCCAGCTCACCCTGGATCCACTCCATCGTCGAGTCGGCCAGCCGCATGCGCACCTGGATGCCGGCGAACGGGTCGTTATAGCACTCGGCGCAGCGGATCGGGCACTCGTAGTGCCATTCCCGGCAGGGCTGCGGCGTGCCGTTGATGGGTTCCGGCTGGTCGTCGCAGACCTTTTCCAGGCGCTGCGTTTTGTGCTCGTAGCGGCCGCCCGTGCCAGTGATGTGCATCTGGAAGCCTTGCTTGTCCGGATCCTGTTCGACCACCACGGGATGATCGGGCTTGAAACCGGCGAAGGTCAGCTTGGGCGGGATCAGGTTGATCCATTCGCGCACCTCGCCGGGCGCCGGGCAATCGGGCGGCGGCGTGGGTTCCGGCGTCACGACCGGCGTCGGCGGGTTGCCTGTCGGCACCGGTCCCCCGCCGCAATCACTGTCGCGACAGCCGCATACCGGGCCGCAGCCGCCCTGACCGGGAACCTGGGAACACGAACCCAACTGCGGGTAATCGTCGTTGTACGCGCACGCGCCCGCGCAGCCGTGGTCGCACGGGCTGTCGCAGAAGAACTCGCCGCCGATGTAGCGGTACTGGGCGCAGTACCAGCACTGGCACACCCCCTGGCAGGTCGCCCGATGCGGCGTCGCCACGGTCCAAACGCCGGCGATGACGAGCCCCAGGAGCAGGACCCCGCCGATCGCCAGGACAGGGCGCGGGACACGCACCTTCACGGGGTGCGCGAGAGATGCAAGCAACTGCTTTGCCATGTGTTGGCCTCCGAGGAAACGGGCGTGAGCAGCGGTTGGAAGGCGCTCCAGCCCCAGGTCTTGCGGACCTCGTTGGGATTCGGGCCGCGCGCCAGGAACATATCGAGCAGGGTGTACGGCGCGGCCACGGTCGCGGCGACGTCTAGCGCCGGTCCCGGCTCGCCGGACTTCACCCCCACCCGACAAGAGAAGTCGCCGGCCAGCGTCTCGTCGGCGCAGTTGCCCGCAGCCAGCGGCCCGTTCCGGTCCGGGTACTGGATCCCGAACGGCAGCTTGAGCTCCTCCCGGTAGTCCACCAACACTACCTTGACCGAGCGGATGCGCTGTCCCGCCAGCCGCTGGGCCAGGAAGGACTGAAACTGGGGAACACAGGAGACGCTCCAGTCCCAGCCGAGACTCTCGTCGAGGTAGGTGACGGCCGGGCCGCCGGCAGGGGCTGCGATTGCTGGCGCAGCCGCAGTCGGGGTCGCCGCCCGATGGGTCAGCTCTGTGACCAGGGGCGTCAGCCGGGGCACGGCCAGGAAGGCCAGGCCGGCGATCAGCGCCAGAGCCACGATGATGGCAAGCACAGGACGCACAGAGATCTCCAATCCACGCTCCTCTACAGGTGGGGTTGCACCGGGCCCGGGTTAACAAAAAAAAGGGGCGCCCGAAGGCTCCCCTAGTTGGCTGGTGTACACCCCCGAAGAGGTGTACACCTTGCGCACGATTCTATTGTACCCGGTCACGCCCTCTTTGTCAACACTCGTGGCGCGACTACTACGATAGCGTCACATTCTCAAGATTCTCGCGAACCGTGAGATTGTGATGCTCCGTCAGAGTAGACGATCCGGTACGCCCGAATCAGGACACGCTGGCGCTCTACCTGTCCGCCGGCACGACCTCCACGAACGGATCCGTCCAGCGCCACAGCGTGACGTCCCAACGGCCTTGCCCCAGCGGTCGGTAGACCTCGCTGCTGAAATCGGCCCGACCGGCCGGCCCGAGGGTGGCCGGCCGCGGCAGCGCCTCGGCGAAGGCCGTCAGGACCAGGCTCGCCAGGTTCGCGGCGGGCGCGGCGACCGCCAGCGCGCACTGGCCGTTGCATCGGTAGCCGATGGCTGTGCCCTCGCCATCCCCCAGCGGGTACAGGCTGTGGTTGTCGATGCAGACGTTGGTGTTCAGACCCAGTGGGTCGCCGCCGAAATCCACCAGCGCCGTCGTCCCGTAGCCGCGCGCCGCGCACTCGGCGTTGGGATGCGGCGCCCAGTCGACCAGGTAGATCCGGAACACCCCGTCGGGGGTGACGCTGAAGAAGCTGGGCCGGCGATAGCGCGTCACCCGCTCGACGTCGAGCTGGTGCGCCAGCATCCCGAAGACGTCCCGGTGTACCACGAAGTCGTAGCCTGTCGAAGCGTCTACCAGCTCGTAGTCCCACCCGCGCACAACCCGGGCGCGCACCGGATACCGCGTTTCCGGGCCGAGGACCACCAGGTCGGCCTGCGCGACGGGTTGCGGCGAGGGCGCAGCCGTGGGCGCCGACGTCTGCGTCGGTGGCAGGGGCGGCAGGTCCTTCACCTGCGGCGCCTGCTGGGCGGAGGCATTCGGCGAGACCAGCGCGCCCCAGATCCAGCCGGTCCGCCCGGTGAGCGTAATCTGCCACCAGTCACCGTACTGACCGATGACGGGCAGGCGCTGCCCCACTCGGGCACCGCCGATGATCGGGTAGGCGGTGCTCGGCCCAAAACGGACGTTGGCGGCGGACTCGACCATCACGGCCGGCGGCTCCGGTGTGGCCGTAGCAGCTGGCGTGAATGGCACGGTCGGCGCGGGCGTGCTCGCTGGCGCCGGCTGCGTGGGGCTCGCCGATGTAGTCGCGCTCGAAGTCGCCTTCGACTGGACGGTTGACGATACGGTGTGCGTCGGTGACGCGGTCGGCGATGAAGTCGCCGAAGCTACGCGGGTCGGAGTGATCATCACCTCGGTCGCCGGAGCGCCGCCGGCAATGGCCGCGCTCGCTACGATCTCGCCTGTGAACTGAGGGCCGGCCATCCTGTGTGCAGGCGACGTGCAGCCGGTCAGCGTGAATGCGGCGACCAGGATCAGAAGCAGGTTACGTGTGCAACGAATCATCGTGTGTGCCTCCTGGTATGTGTTGTGTGATGGCGATGGTCCTCATTCTCCTGTGACGGAGCGCCTCGGCTCGGCAATCAATTCGGGCGCGTTTCCGCGGCAAATTGCGCGAACGGCGTTATCCCGGTATAATAGACGCAATTAAGCAGTGAAGCCGACCAGATCGTACCTGGTCGGCTTCACGCCCGCAGCCTGTTGATCCCAGGACCGGGGCATCGCTGCCATCATCTTAGCACCGTTGTTTGTGATGAGCAAATGAGGCCGCGGCACCATAAATCCCTGGGGCCGCGGCTTTCTTGCTCTCCCACCCGTCTCGTAGCGCGAAGACATAATGCTGCCTGGAGTCAATCCATCGCAGCGTCCATTCATAGAATCACCCCATACTGGGCGGGTGAATCAACGAGGCAAACAGTGCGGTCACTTGCATTCCTACAGCCAGCAATCACTCTTCTCAATGACTCCCTCGACATTCTCCCGGCCGTGGGCGGTGCAGTGGAGGACCTCCTCCGGCCAGATGTGGATGAGGTCGAGGATATGCTGATTAACGCAGCTAACCAGGAGGTGACTGAATTCCTCGAGACGCCAACGCCCGATCCGCGCAATCTGTATCGCCCAACACCCCCGCTGTATCGCCCGCAGAAGCATCACTATCGCTACTTCATTGACGGCAGCCTGCGCACCTACTACCTGGCGACAGGCATCGAAGGCAATCGTTCTTTTCCTATCGAACTAGCTCAGATCGGGGCGGCTGTAATGCAGCGGGATGAGCGCGGCACAGTACGGCCGCTGGCGACGCAGCAGCGCATCTTGTTGCTGCTGCCGCGTGGGGCACTGGGCGTGTCTGACTCGGTTTGGGCGAAGCTCAAACGGCTCGACACAGGGGATGGTTCCTTTGAGGTCATTGACACAATCGAAAAGAACGCCATGACGCCGGACGAAGCCACTGCGGAGAGCCTGCGGACGCGCGCCGGCGGGATTGCCCGCAACCGAATGCACAAACTGGAGATCAACGTCATCGACCGCACAGATGAGCTGCGAAACGACGATACCTGGCTGATCCTGGACGGCGCGGTCAAACTGGATGAATTCATCAAGACGCCCTACATGATCGGCGTCGCCAAGAACTTCCGCAAGGACCCCGAATTTCGCTTCGGTCGCGGGGCCAGCAAGCGGCTAGATATCTCCAAGATCCTCGCTGGCCTGCCCTACGCCAGCCGTACTGCGGCGTTCAGCGCGCACGGCGGGCAAGTCGCATTCTGGTACTTGCGCCTGCGAGAGCAGAAGGAAGTAGACTACCCGCTGATGGGTGTTGTCAAGGTAGAACTGCCGCGGCCTGATCGGACGCCGGTGACGGCTGAACTGGCCGACCTGCTTTCTCGCACCCTGGTCGCCGAGCGCAACGTGACGCCGCATGGCCGTGATAACCGTTGGCACTGCCACCTCTATCCCATCTTCTTAGCCGAGCAGGCCATCAAGAACGGTTTCTACACTCGAGATGTACTGATGGGCATGATCCGCTGGCCGCGGCCAGCCAACAGGCCTTGATCCAACGAGGAGCAATAGCAGCGATGCCAGACAACACGAAGCCTATCGGCCGGACCTCGGCCACTGAACGCGAAGCGATCACCTCGGACAAGTTCGCATTCTGGCTGCCCGATGAAGTGATCGTTAATCCATTTGATATCGTCGCAGTCGAACAGGTCAACCAAGCGGGTGAGCCACCAAGCCGCACATACGGTCTTGTCACCACGTTGGAGCATCGGACAGATGCACCGACGCACCTGGCAAACTTTATATCGAGCAATTTCGGCCAACTCGACGAAGAACCCAATACGAACCGCCAGGGAACGACCGTAGCGTCGGTCAACGTGCTCAGCAACAGTGACGACATCTACATGCCGGTCCCCAGTGAGCGGCTGGTTCATTTTGCTGACAAAGAGGGCATAGAGACGGCATTGGGCATTGATCAGATGGCGGTAGCTGATCGTATTCCGGCCGGCCTGATCAAGATGAGCAACGGTGCCGCTTCCGTAGCCTATATCGACCGTAAGTTCGTGCTTGGGCCGGAGTCGGCACATGTGAATATCTCCGGCATCAGCGGCCTGGCAACCAAGACCAGCTACGCCATGTTCCTCCTGCAGGCAATCCTCCAAACAGCCGAAAACTCGGATGACATCGCTGTCATCATCCTAAATGTCAAACAGGGCGACCTGCTCCGTGTTGATGAGCGAGGGCCAGAACTGCCGCCAGAGCAGAAAGCCATGTGGGAGGCGTTGGGCCTGGAACCGAAGCCCTTCAAGAACGTACACTATCTGTTGCCGCTGGGTCGCAACGGCCAGCCCAACAGTTTCGTCACGCCAGGTTTCTCCACACTGTATGCCTATGATCTGGACAGCGCAGCAGACAAACTGGACCTGCTCTTCACCAATGTCTCCGATTCGACAAACACGATGGAATCAATCATCGGCGATATCATGCAAGGTCTGGAAGGACGAGGCGATGCGGCGTTCAAGAATGTAAATAGCTGGCAGAACTTGTTATACGCACAACCCCTCTTCAAGGAGGGCAAGAGCCAGGGCTTTGGCGATAATCGAGCGTCATCGGTCGGTAAATTTCGCCGTCACCTGCGTCGTCTGGTAGAAACACGCCAGACGGGCATCTTCGTGAACAGCCGCAGCCGCAATGAGAAAGTGTTAGCCGACGAGATCACCAACATCAAAGGCGGCCATACCTATGTGGTCGACATGGCCAAGCTCAAAGACGAAGAACAGACTCTTGTCTTCGGTGATCTCCTGCGTACGATCTATACCCTCAAGGCCGAAGAGGTCGAGAATCGTACCGAAAAATCCGAGGTGCCCGACAAAATCATCTTCTTCGTGGATGAGTTGAACAAGTACGCTCCGAGTGGCAGCCAGGAGTCGCCCATCACCGACCAGGTGCTGGATATCGCCGAACGTGGGCGCTCTTTGGGCGTGATTCTCATTTCCGCCCAACAATTCATGAGCGCCGTACACCCGCGCGTGACTGGCAACAGTGCCACTAAGATCCTGGGCCGTACCGGTTCACAGGAAGTGGGCCAACCCGATTATCGTTTCTTGGACAACGACCTCAAGATGGCGATGACGCGGCTCGCAAAGGGCGAACTGCTGATCAACCACGCGGTCTATCGTCAGCCCGTCAAGGTGATCTTTCCGCGGCCGGCATATAGGCAGGAGCAATTCTAGTGCCGTACTCGCCCACCGATCTCGAAGCCTTCGTCCGCCAGCGCGCACCACAGATCGCCGTGGAGATCAGGGACGCGGCGTGCAAGGCATGCAATGAGGCCGACCTGGTCGCCGCGGTCGAGCGTATCATCGAGCGATTCGCTAAGAACTTCGACGTGACGCTGAATTTGGGACGTGAACGCACACTCATCAATGGCCGCGCGGATGCGGTCTATAACCGTTTCGTCATCGAATACGAACCGCCGAACAGCCTGCGTAAGGAGTTGAGCGCCCGCCCCAACCAGCACGCCATCGGCCAAGTCAAGCAATACATGGAGGGGTTGGAACGCCTCGAACGCCACAAGAAGGAGCGCCTTGCCGGCGCGGTGCTCGACGGCACGTTCTTCATCTTCGTGCGCTACCGCGACGATCACTGGCACATTGATGACCCCGTGCCGGTGGAGGCCCACAGCACCGAGACCTTTCTACGCTACCTCCTTTCCCTCTCCACCGAGTTGGCAGTCACGCCCGAGAACTTGGTGCGCGACTTCGGCGAGAACAGCAATACCGCCCGCGCCGTCGTTCCAGCGCTCTACCGGGCGCTGGCAACGACCGACAGCCCGAAGGTACAGACGTTGTTCCGGCAATGGCGTCGCCAATTCCAAGAGGTGACCGGTTATGACGCGTCCGGCGGTCAGTTGGATGCCCCCGCATTGGCCAAGTCCTACGCCGTGAAAGACGCGCAGCCTAACCTGGAGCGGCTGTTCTTCGCCATCCACAGCTACTACGCGACATTCATCAAGCTATTGGCCCTGCAGGTGGCCCACTACTACTTGATGCCAAAGGTTGGCACGGGGTTGGCGGCCGCGGCAAACTACGACGCCGACAAGCTGCGGGGGTACCTCGCCAAGATGGAACGCGGCGGCCTGCTGGCCGAGCTGGGCATCCGCAACTTCCTGGAAGGGGACTTTTTCGGCTGGTTCCTGGATGCCTGGGATGAAGGTGTGGAGAAAGCGGTCCGCCGCTTGATCGGCGACCTGGCGAACTACTCGCTGGTAACGCTCGACGTAGACCCGGAGGAGACGCGCGACCTGCTCAAACGGCTGTACCAAAACCTGATGCCCAAGAAACTGCGCCACGCCCTGGGTGAATATTACACCCCGGACTGGTTGGCCGAGCGATTGTTGAACCAGTTGGGCTACGACGGCAACCCGAAATGGCGCCTGCTGGATCCCGCATGCGGTTCAGGAACATTCCTGGTGCTGGCGATTAAGCGAGTCAAACGCTACGCTGAGGAAAAGGGCCTGAACGAGGCCGATGTGCTCGATATGATCCTGCACAACATCGTCGGCTTCGACCTGAACCCGCTGGCGGTGAGCTCGGCGCGCACCAACTACCTGCTTGCGTTGGGCGACCTGCTGCAGCACCGCCGGGGCGAGATCAGCATCCCGGTTTACCTGGCCGATAGCATCCTGACCCCCAGCCAGGGCACGGACCTCTTCGGCCACACGGGGTTCAGCTTCAACACCGCTGTGGGCAAGTTCACCGTACCGCAGGCGCTGGTGGACGCTCGTTATATCGATCCCCTAGCCGACCTACTGGAAGAGAGCGTGACAGCCGGCCTGACGCCCGACCTCTTCCGCCAGCGACTGCTGCACACCTTCCCCCTGACGGACACGCCAGCCGATGACGACGAGGTGGACCTGGCTGTGCTGTTGTACGAGCAGTTAGCCGAGCTGGAGCGACAGGGCATCAATGGCATTTGGGCGCGCATCATCAAGAACGCGTTCGCGCCGCTGTTCGTGGGGCGGTTCGACTTCGTGGCAGGGAATCCGCCGTGGGTCAATTGGGCAAACTTGCCGGCAGACTATCGCCAAGAATCGGCACCATTGTGGCAAGAATACAACCTGTTTCCACACACTGGACTGAAAGCCCGGCTCGGCGGCGCTATGGATGACATCTCCGTCCTGATGTTTTATGTAGCGGCCGACAAGTACCTGAAAGCAGGCGCGAAGCTCGGTTTCGTGATTACCCAAACGCTATTCAAAACGGAAGGTGGTGGAGCGGGCTTCCGGCATTTAAAGCTTGGCCCCCGAGAACCACTCAAAGTGTTGTTCTTAGACGATTTGAGTGAGCTTCAGGTCTTTGAGGGCGCAACGAACCGAACCGCGGTGGTGGTCGTCCAGAAAGGCAGACCAACAACCTATCCTGTCCGTGTCTTCTCGTGGCGAAAACAGACCAAAGGTGCATCATTACCTACGGATGCTTCGCTTGAAGAGGCCATCAAACTGACCAAGCGCCTGCAGTGGATTGGGGAACCTGTTTCAGACGAAAACCCTACTTCGCCATGGATAATGGGACGTGAAAGGGCCGTCGATGGTGTCCGCAAGTGCATCGGAGAGTCGCCTTATCAGGCACGCTATGGCACTCACACGCATGCAAATGGGATATTCTGGTTGGATGTTGTCACTCAGCGTCCTGATGAACTTCTGATTGTCCAGAATCTACCCAATCTTGCCAAGAAGGACATTGAGACTGTTCAGACAGCCATCGAAGGGCGATTTGTGCATCCCTTGCTGCGGGGTAAAGATGTCGACCGTTGGGCTATGCAGCCTGTCTATCGAATCCTCGTGCCTCAAGATACCGACCAGCTCTCCAAAGCATATCCTGAACACAAGCTTGCGGTGGAATATCCGAAAACCTTCGCCTACCTCAAGCACTTCGAGGCCGACCTTCGTGCGCGAAGCGGGTATCGTCAATTCTTTGACCCCCAGAAAGATCCTTTCTACTCCATCTACAACGTCGGTGACTATACCTTCGCTCAGTACAAGGTTGCTTGGCGCGAGGTAGCCACCGACATCCGGGCTGCTGTGATTGACAGCGAGACCCAGGATCAAAAGGCAGTCGTTCCGGATCACACGTTGGTTTTCGTTGCCGCCTCATCGGCGGCAGAGGCCCATTTCATCTGCGCCTTGCTAAACTCATCGCCGGCAGGATTTGTCGTGCGTGGGTATATCGCCATGCATCCTTCAACTCATGTCTTGAAGTACGTCGCAATTCCTCGGTATGACCCCAACGCCCTGTTGTCCCACCGCGCCCTGTCCGACCTCTCCCAGCAAGCTCACGCGGCTACGGCGGCCGGCGATGCGGCCCGCGTGCGGAGGATAGAGGCGAAGGTGGATCAAATGGCGGCGCGGTTGTGGGGGTTGACCGATGCGGAGCTGCAGGAGATCCAGGAGAGTTTGGCGGAGTTGGGGTAACCTAGTCGAGGAGCCATGATGCGCGAGACGCCAAGAACTCGCTTCGCCACACTGATGGCAAATAGCCTCGAAGCCACAACTGGAGAGACCCACACCTACCGGTGTCCTCTGTGCCTGACGCCTTTCGCTGTAGAGGAAGCTGACACTCTCACCTGGGATCACTTCCCGCCTCAAAGCATCGGCGGGCGCGATCGAGATACGGCCCTCATTTGTCACGCATGCAGAAGTCGATGGGACCGCACAGACGCCAACTTGCACCGTCTGCAACTGCGAGACGGCTTTGAGCAGCAGCATCCTGGCATGATCCCGGTGACACTTAGCATCCCCGGCCAGGGTCCGATTCGTGGGCTTCGCCATAAGGCTGCAGTGGGTGCCAAGGACGGTTCGATAATCATCCTCGGCCGCCCTGAAAGCAATCCAGACCACGTCACGGGCCGACTTGTTGACTACCTTGATGGTCAGTCCGGCAAAGAGACCGTTCCCGACCATACGCTCCAGTTTCAGGAAGAGCGCGAGATGGTCTTCAGCCGACGGCAAGCCGAACTCTCCTTCTTGAAGGCGACCTATCTAGCGCTATTCAACTGCTTCGGATATCCCTACATTCTCTCTGATGGTCTGGCCCGAATCCGGGAGCAGATGGTGGATCCGAATGCCAGTTGCTTGGATGGCTTCGCTCTTGTATTCTCTCCCCCGCCGCTTGGTTATGATCGCCAAATCGAGATTGCGCTCGTGTACTCGCCTGCAGCGCTCACCAGTCTGGCGGTCTTTTTCCTCGGGTACAGCCTTTCGCGTT
Organism: Anaerolineae bacterium; assembly: GCA_040766655.1. Taxonomy (GTDB): domain Bacteria; phylum Chloroflexota; class Anaerolineae; order CG2-30-64-16; family CG2-30-64-16; genus JALOOB01. The sequence continues at coordinate 166,062 of JAXGQB010000002.1, read as the reverse complement.
GGTGTGTCGCCTTCCTGCCCATTCCTGCTCAGGCAAGTCTACCGGCGTATGGCCGATTGGCGGATTCTCTCCGTGATGCAGGCAGAATGGATCTGGTATGGATTGACCGATCGGCCAGACCTGTTGCCGACAGATCAGTGATAGTGGTTGACGAGCATGGTGTGGAGAGGCCCCTGTACACCGGGTAAGAGATGCCGGGGCGGATATCCGACGCGATTCTCGCACATTCCCACCGGCATCTGACCAGACGCGATTCCTCTTGTTGCCACTGAATGCCAGTGCCCCGAAAGTGGTGAACAACTCCTGATCCACAGCCGGCTGACCTGCCGGGTCATCGGCAATGCACTCAAAGCGGCGATATTTCGAGTTCGGCGCAATAGCTCTGAACGGTTCGGTTCGACCCGCTCGGTTTCCATCTGCCTTGGTTTATCCAACCGCCAGCCCTTCCTCCTCATATACGTATCCGAGTCAAGTGCTTGTCAGCCGCGAACCAGTGCCCCCCGCTCGCGATCCGAACCGGTCGGTCAACGCCCACTCCACCTCTGGCAGCATGATCATCCTGTCGCAGAGTTGCATTCGGCTTCGCGCAATGATATAATGCGTGCAGTTTATCAAGCTCAATATGATGAAGTGCACACAGATGACTGATCGAGCTTGTCGCAACAGCGCCGAGGTGCTGTACCGCATCGCCGAGCCACAAGCTGGGTATTTCACCTCTGCCCAGGGCATGGCAGCTGGGATAGGTCACCAACTTCTGGCTCACCACGCCAAGCGTGGTCACATAATCCGTGTCAGACGCGGGATCTATCGTCTTGTCCTGTTCCCAACTGGCTCCAACGAAAGCCTTTTCGTCGCCTGGCTGGAAGCGGGGTCGCAGGCCGTCATCTCACACGACAGCGCGCTGGCACTTTATGGTCTAGCAAGTGCATCACCAGAAGAGATTCACATCACCATTCCGCGCACCGCATCGCGCCGACATCCGAAGCTCAAGTTGCACACGGGTCGTCTGACTCCGGAGGAGGTCACGCGGCGAGCGGGCTTACCTGTGACGACCATCTCACGAACCCTGGCAGACGTTGTGACGGCCGGGCTGGACGACGAATTGGCTGTTCAGGTGATCGCGCGAGCCATCCAGAAGGGCATGATCTCATCAGAGGGGTTGGTACCAGTGAGCACCCGTTGCTGCAAACGGGTAGAAAGCCTCTTCCAGGCTGCATTAGCACGCTGCGATGGGGCAGTAGCGACCTCCAGCTCCGATGATCATGCGGGGACGACAGATCCCTCACTTCCATTGCGCAAAAGCTGAAAGGAGTTATCTCCAAAGCGATGCCCACTACTCATGACCCAAGACACCTACCAGACACGGGCGACAAGATCCTTCTCATCAATCCGCCCGTCCATGATACGCGCCTGCATTGGTCTCAGTGGCTGCAGCCCCTGGCGCTTTTGAAGCTGGCGGCATACGCCAAGCACGTCAAGGCCGACGCAAAGCTGATAGACGCACTCTCGCACAAACCAGATGAACGAATTCCTCGGCGGCGTGTCGAGGTGCTGGAACTCGATGACAGCCGCGTCAATAAGTGGCGCTTCGGTCAGACCAATTTCGCGCTCACTCGCCAATTGCGTGAACTACGCAAAGATGGGTGGCACCCGGACCGAGTGTATGTCGAATGCCTGGTGACCTTCTGGTGGGAAGGAGCCGCCGAGGTCGCGAAAACCGTCAGCAAGCTATTTCCCAAGTCCACCATTTATCTCATCGGGCCCTACGGAGAGCTGGCCCCATGGCACGTTCACGAGCAGATGGGAGAAGGCGTGATCGTGGCATCGCTCAGCCGCGAAGTACGATGCCTGCCAAGCGACCTGTCAGTCTGCCCGCAGACGCCGCGCTTTGCCTACATCACGCTTGGAGCCGGATATCGGGATCCAAGAGAAGTAATGGCTGAGATCGAGTCCAAGGCAAAAGAGTTCAAAGTACAGAACTTCGCTTTTGTCGAACATGGAATCGCTGACAAGCATACCGAGACCTACAGCCAAGTGCTGGATCACCTGGCAGCACATCCACTCAAGGTGAAATTGTACGCGCTGGGCAACATTTCACCCGCCGATCTGGTCGCCCATCCCGATCTTGCACAGCTAATGCGACGCGCCGGATATAAGCAGATCGTCTTTGCGGATGACAGGGGGAGCCCTCAGAGTGAGGCGGCGGATGAGGCACTCATTGAGGCCTATCGCCAATCAGCATCGCTGCTGCAGCAGGCAGGCTTCCCGTTGAGGACGGATGTACTGATGGGATCAATCTGCATTGGGCGGTCGGGTGAGGACCTCGAATCCAAGGCCGCACTCGCGACACAGGTGGCGCACCATATCGGCTCGATTATCCCCTGGGCATATCAGCCGGCCGTCGACGAGTGTCCCGATATCCGATTGGAGAATCAGAATGGCAAGCTTTTCCCCTTGCGGAAACGCAACGGCCGTAAGCATCGCGACTACCTGGATCTCCTTGCCCTGGCCACCATCCTGAATGCCAAATACAGAGAACATTCTTTCGATTTCCTGGGGGATGGCCTGATTCCCACTCTCTTTCGTCAGAGTATCGCCAACCGCGGCTGGGACCCTGACCCGGAGGTCAAGGGGACTCTCTCGCTGCCAGCCAAGCCGGCAAGTCCAAAACGGTGATGTGATAATGCCTAAACAACCCGACCTAGTAGACGACTCATCCTTTTCGATCCCTCCTGTCAAACACGGGTTCCGACGCGCTCTGCTGATCAATCCGCCGGTATATGACGCTCAGTATTGGGCGCGCTGGAGCCAGCCGGCGGGATTGCTCCGCATTGCCGCGCTTCTCAAGGAGAAGGGCTATCAGGTTGACCTGATTGACTCTATGGAGACCAACGCGCGAGGCATGGTCCCGAAATCGCTTCATCGTGAAGACGGGAAGCCTGTCGTCGTGGCCCGCGGTGATGTCCCGCGCAAAGTGTATCACTTTGGCACTCCTTGGGATAGGGTCGCCCAGCAGATGAATGCACTGAGTGAGACACCTCCTGATGAGATCTGGATCACGTCGATTATGACCTATTGGTGGGAAAGCACACGGGATGCAGTGAAACTGGTGCGAAAGATCTTCCCAAAGGCAAGGATCCTCGTAGGGGGAATATACCCGACGCTGGCGCCAGAACACGCTCAGGCTCACCTGGACGCCGATGTGGTATTCCGCGGCGAATTGCATGAAGCCAGCGAACTCTGGACAGATCTCACACTTTACAAGCCCTCGCCTACATACGCCATTTTGGCTACCACCCGGGGATGCCCATGGGATTGCCACTATTGTGCCGCCAGAATCCTGAACGGCGGCTCCACGAGGGTTCGTGCTCGGGAACCGGAAGATGTGCTGGCGGAAATCGAACACAAAATCGCGGCTCACGGCATCAGACGGTTCGGATTCTACGAGGATAACGCGCTCATTCTAAAGGGGCACCTCGAGCGAGTGCTTGAATTGATCTTGGAAAAGGGGCTGAAGCTCGATCTCTACGCGCCCGAAGGCTTTGAAACCCGCATGTTGACGGAGGACCTGTTACGGTTGATGAAGCAGGCTGGGTTCCAAAAGATATATCTCCCATTTGAAGCCCTGAAATGGGACACCAATCTGGGTTGGAACCGCCGGCATGCAAACACCGCTTCCTTCGAGCAAGCGCTGGAAGCAGCAAAGCGCGCCGGATTTCGTGCGCGAACCCAGGAAATCAATGCTTTCGTCTTGTTCGGTCTACCTGACGATCGCCTTGAGGACATCGTCGACAGCGTGTTATATGTGCATCACAACGTAGGTTCCATTATTCCTATGCTCTTTACGCCAGTCCCGGGGACCCACATCTACGAAGAACACCGCTCTTATCTTCACGACACTATGGGCTGGGACTTGCAGCATCTCAATGGCAAGTTCCTTCCATTCCTGGAGCATAATCAGCAACGTTATCCGACGCTGCGTGCTTCGGACTATCTTGAGTTGGAGGCGCTCATGTCCATCCTCAACGACGGCAAGTTTCTGTCACGAGCCGTCAATCTGTGTGATGGAACAACAGGCAGCGCAGGTTTTCGCGCAGCAATAACAAGGACGAGCCAGGCTAGGTAGAAAGACGTCTTGTGTTCACCACATCCTAATTACTGTCTTGACATTAATTAGAGACTGGGCTATACTTGGTTTGGGTGGAGGATATGGCAAAACAGGATCCAACCGGAACTCAGGTCGGCGATAAAATCCGTCTTCGATTTGGCCCCAATGCAGGGGAACGGGGCCTAGTAGAGGAAGTCACCGAAAGCGGATTGCTTGTGCACCTGAGTTCAGGCGAAAGAGTTATCGCGCCTCACGAAGGGATCACCAACTACAGTCTGGCGGCTCGACGAGCATGGGATGTCATGCCGAAACGGGCCGGGCGCCCGAGCTCAGCTGGTCCAGCGAAAAAGATGGTGAGCATTCGGGTCGACAGCCAGGTGTGGGAACTACTTGGTCAGGCGGTTGATCTGGGCCTCATACCCAGTCGCGAGCAGGCGATTAACGTATGGCTTCATCAGAAAGCTGATGAGCTTCTTGCACAAGCAGTGGCTCGTAAATCACAAGGTATGGAGGAACACAATGCCTGAAGAGTGGCGGCCTAAAGAGATTGAATGGACGATCAAGGATGTCGGGGCTCCGCTGCTTGACTCAATTGCTCGCGGTCTCTATTCGAAACTTGAGGTGCTCCGAGAGTATGTGCAGAACGCCGCGGACTCCTATGTTGACTTCCAGAGGATGACCGGACTCGCGCCTCAGAACACCATACAGGTGTGGGTAGATGTCGACAATCTTTCCCTTCACATTATGGATATGGGCGTGGGAATGGACTACTCTGACCTTCTCACTGCCAAAAAGATCGGCGTCTCTCCCAAGCTACCTCGCCCCAATGAGTTTGCCGGCTTTCGAGGGCTCGGCATATGGTCTGGCCTATCAGCGTGTGAGCGACTCGAACTTACCACGACGAAAGTGGGAGCGCCCTACCAATACCGCCTGACGATAAACTGCAAGGAGATCGTCGAGCATCTGGAAGACCCCATCCCTATCGATGAACTCCTAGAGCAGCGCTTTGACCTAAGCGAGGCCGATTGTGCTCCCGATGAGCATTTCACTCACGTCAAGCTGATAAGCATAGATCGAGAAAGCTATGGCGACCTGCTCGATATCACGGCGATGACCCGTTACGCAGAAAGGAGCCTGCCAGTCCCCTTTGACCCCGCCTGGGAGTATGCCGGCGAAGTGCAGGCGATCCTTGGCGGTGTACTGATGTCGAAGCACTATGATTTGACGATCAATGGCCAGCAGGTATATCGCCAGTTTCCTCCCACCAGTGAGATTCGACGGCCCGAGAAATGTATCATAGACGATGAAAAAGGCCGACAAGTGGCTGTCGCCTGGGTCTGCGAAACAGCTAGGACGGGGACGGCCAAACGACTCACGCCTCGCCCGAAGGACGCATGGATAAGCAATTTCGCTGTTCGCGTAAAGAACATCGCTGTAGGTCCGCGAGGACTGTATTCTGATGAGGATGTGTCGGACTCTGGCAACCTTGACTGGTACGTTGGGGAAATATACGTCACAGATTCTGATATAAGGCCAGACACAAAACGAACGAAATTCCAGCCAAGCGCGCGGCATGATGATGTAGTGCGGGCTATCAGGAAGTTCTACAATGGAACGGCGCTTCGGGCTAGGGGACTGTCCGCTCAGCAGACCGCTGAGGCAGACTGCGATAGAGCCCAGGAACTGTGCGCCGAAATCGGTAGGATGCTCGACGAGCAGGCCGGCAGTGGCAATCTATTCCGCGAGGCCACGGCCCTCGATGAGTTGCGTCTCAAGCTCGAAGAAACGCGCAGAGAGGCCAACCGTCCCGATCAGTTGGACGACGCCGAGCGCACCCTCATCATGCGTGGATATCTCCGCAAAGTAACTAATAGGATCGATGCTGCGCTTGGGCAAATAGCGATGGCTCAAGAGCGCATATCACGAACCAAGTCGGATGTCCACGAGGCAGTGATCTCGCAGCGAGAAGGTTCGAACGGGAGTAAGGGGAAAAGAAGCAAGCATCGCCCTGCTAAGCTTAAGGGCACCGCTGTTCCCTTACCTGGGATCTTGCCCACATTCGCCGAACCCAGTTCAGCAACAGAGGCCGAGCGGCCGAAGGTGGAGCTTCAAACTGTGCTTGATGCCTTTGGGGCGACTGTCGCTGCGATTGTTGGTGAAGAAACCGAGATCTATCGCAGAATCATGGACCGCTTACCAGACGAGCTTCGACGGAGAGGCATCAATGTCTAGATCGCGGGCACAACGGACGTTTGCTTCATCTGCTGCCAAAGACTACGTCCGGCACGTTGTAGACCGTGATATCCTTCGAGGTTTTCGTAATGAGTACTACCCTGGTCAACAACTGGCGTATTTGGGTCTGCCAGGCGAGGCCATACTCGATATACTCAGTTGGCGCGAGTTCATAGGATATTGCACGGCCGTTGAGGAAAGCGAGTCTACGCTGAGCGCGTTGGAACTCAATGTCCTCAAGAACCATTTGGAGGGCATGGTCTATCCCTTAAGGGCGAATATTGACGAACTTCTGTCCACAGAAGCTGGCCGAAGTCGCCTGCACTGGCCCTACCACATAGTCAACCTTGACTACTATGGTGGCTTGGTGAACTGCAAGGGGAATCGGGAGTCAAAACGCCTCGAAGCTCTAAAAGGACTGTTGGCCAAGCAGCGCGATGTCGCCTTTGTTCTCTTCTTGACACTCAATCTTCGGGACAAAGACCGCGGTGAACTTGATGACTTGGTGCAGCAACAAGAAGAGGACTTGAGAGCGATCGATCCGGAAGGAGTCAGAACATGCTTCGCAAATCACCGCGAACTTGGCCATGCCGGGTTGCTCAAGATCTACGTCCCCGTGTTTCTATTGAACGAGGCCAAAAGGCATAGCCTTGAGTTCCTGCCCCCGATTCTCTACAGGGGAACGCAGCAGATGGTGCATTTCGTAGTTCAGTGTACTCCATACACCACACTAGGTGCCGGCAGGGTCTTGAGCAATAGGGATCGAGTGGCAGAAATCAACAAGCCTCTGCTTCTGCTGCGAAAACCTGGTGAGCTGGAGTCGATTCCTTTGGGTCGAATCGATATCGGTGATGCCAGAGTGGCGTAGGCTGTGGTAGTACACAAGAGACCGGGTTTGGAGCAAGACTGTGAGTGAGCGGTCAGAAATTGAGTGGACGGATGCCACTTGGAATCCGGCCACCGGCTGCACCAAGGTGAGCGCCGGCTGCGACCATTGCTACGCGCTGAGATTCGCCGAACGGTTTCGTGGGGTGGCGGGACATCCTTATGAGCAGGGATTCGATCTCAAACTGTGGCCCGATAGACTCAATCTTCCCCTCCAATGGCGAAAGCCTCGACGAATCTTCGTCAATTCGATGTCGGATATGTTTCACCATGAGATCCCTGATGAGTTCATCTTCCGCGTCTTCGATGTCATGGTGCGAGCGGACTGGCATATATTCCAGGTACTGACCAAGCGATCCGTCCGTCTTGCACGACTGGCCCCCTCTTTGCCTTGGCCATCCCACGTCTGGGTGGGGGTATCCATTGAGCTTGATCGCTTTGCTTCGCGGGCAGACGATCTGCGAAAGGTCCCAGCTGCGATCAGGTTCATCAGCGCTGAGCCGCTATTGGGCGTACTTCCCAGCCTCAATCTACAAGGCATCCAATGGGTAATCACAGGTGGTGAGAGTGGGCCAGGTCATCGCGCCTGCAACCCTGATTGGGTGCGCGACCTACGAGACCGGTGCCAAGTTGCCCGAATTCCATTCTTTCACAAACAATGGGGGGGCCTGTCGCCGCATTCCGGCGGCCGCTTGCTTGATGGACGGACGTGGGATGAGATGCCGCCCATGCCAGGCAGGAACCAGCAGCTATCTCTCGAAGAAACCTCCTAGTTCCCAGCGGATCGAACTTGGCCAATCATACCCGTACGACGCGGAATATAGACAGAAGACAGTCAGACGGTGTTACTGTTATCCGTAGGAAGGTGGCAAATGTCGATAAGGCCGAGAGACACCCAGACCCAGGTCAAGCACCTGATTCTTGAGCAGTATCTGAACGCGTGGGGCGGGATCATCCTACATGGCTTGCGAGGCAGCGCTCGCAAGGCTCAGGCGGCCGGACGAGACTTCGAGACGCACTTCATCTACGTAGATGGCTTTGCAGGATGTGGCCGCTACCAGGGAGATAGAAGCACCCTTCTTGCCCATCCAGATAACGCCCAGCAGGTTTGGGGATCGCCAGTCCTTGGAATCAGTGCCCTGGCGAAGTTGAGAACACTCGGTCAGAGCTGCGGGATACCAGTTCGCACCAACGCGATCCTCATCGAAAAAGATCCGGTGGTGTTCAGCACCCTGCGTGAAAGCCTAGACATGGCGGGTTGGAGCCAAGCGACGAGGCAGACCAACGACTTTGAATCACTTGCCGACGGCGAGGTAGCACTCATCCAAGATGACTTCTGTCAATGGGCAGACAAGGTCCGCGGCTTCACTAGCGATCGATACCGATTTGCCTTCTATCTGTTGGATCCTTACGGACCATCCGGGATTCCTCTCCAACGCGTGGTCGCTCCGATAATTCGATCACCGCGCACCGATGTCATGATCAACTTCCCTTACCAGGACCTGCATAAGAAGACTGGTGGCGCCACACAGATCATCGCCTCGGCATACTCCAAGGCGCAGCTGCACTATGACGCGCTATTCGGCTGCACAGGATGGCGCCAGGTTAGCACGGCAGCCATGCTGTCTGGGGGCAATGATGACCAAGGCGTAAAAATGGAGGGCGAACTCGTTGATCTGTACCACCACCAGCTTCAGAAAGTGGACTCCACCCTGGCTATCAAATCAGTGCGACTGCGCTTCCCAGATAAAGAACGAACCATGTTCTATCTCTTCCTCACAACACACGATGGCACTGGTGCTCTGCGTCTGAACCAACTGCTAGACGAGGCGCAACTCCGGGAATACGAACTACGCCGTCAGTTTCGATCCGCCAGGACGATCGCCGAGGCGCGCGATCATGGACAGCTAACATTCGAAGAAATGCTGATACCAGCAGAGGAGCACTTACCGCGGTCCAGTGTCAGACTTACACGCCCTGCCCCAGATGAGATCGCCAAAGATGTTGAAGAGGTATTCAGTGGGAAGACTGTTGTATACCGAGAGGTTCTTGCGGCCTTTGCCGATTCTCCATACTATCCAAGCGAGATGAAGAGTGCCATGGCCCTTCTGAAACGCTCTGGACGTGCTTCCTACCTGGAGCTGTCCAATTCGACAGCGGTTGCTTTCGCCACTTGCTCAAAGACCAGGTAGGGAGACTAGAGATGGCCTCAATCAGTTCGTCCGGGATCAAACAGCTCACGGAGTTGATGAATTCAGCAGCGTTTTCCGGGCTGACAAGGTCTCTGGAGCAGTATCGGCAACTTCAAGGCACTTGGGTTGCCCAGTTGACGGTACCTCCGGTGGTAATTGACACCGAGTGGCTTCGCCCAACTCTCGACTTAGCACGGCAACTTCAAGAGACAGCTGTAGTTTCCCTTCAGCCGATGCTCGATGATTGGCAAAGCCAACAACGCGACATTCTAGCAGCCGTTCAACAGCAGCTGGAAGGCGCCCAGATCACGGCTTCCAGTATCAGAGCTTTGAACGAGACATTCACCGAGCTCGCGTCTGTCATAAGGCGGGCCTGGGAGCCGCTGCACGCACTACTGCAGCAGGCCCAACTCGAGGCTGACGAAATCGAGCCAGTGTTTAGTCAAGCCGGTTTCTGGCTATCTCCTTCAACACCTTACAGAGTCTTTGTAGCCACTCGAAGCCTACATAGAAACGGAAGGCTTACACCAGACATCGTGAAACGAATTATGGTCGCGGTCTACCGCAAGGACAACGGCGGCACGATCAGGGAGATGATCGCTGATTGGTATGCGGACGAACGCTTTGCACGCCGAAGACACATTCTCGACGCTGCGCTCAACGCACACTTGGCAGGTGACTACGTCTTGTCCATCCCTGCTCTGCTTCCACAGATCGAAGGCGTTGTCATCGAATTCGCTGAAGGCGGTCGGTATGGCCAATTGGAGCCTGCCGCCAAAGAAGTGGTTAGGATGATCTTGGAGAAGTCTGGGTGGTTGACGCCAATAAGCTCGACCCCATTCGAGAAGGAGATGCGCAAGTTCTATGCAGGTACACGACAGGAAGAGTTCTCACCGGGGCCTTTTCGGGAGAAGGCTTTGCGTGACTGGAACCGGCCACCGTCTGAGATCCTCAACCGGCACGCCATCCTTCACGGTGTTGATGTGGACTACGCCAGCGAGGAAAACTCACTGCGGGCGTTCCTCTTCCTCGACACGTTGCACTTACTCGCAGATCAACAGAGCGAAACCAAGAGGTCAGAAGTGGGGCCACTGGCTCGCGATTAGTGGATTCACGGAGTCCCACGATGCCTCTCGGCGAGTGCCGATGCTCGAAGGCATACGACAGGCACAGGCCGTGCTGTCGCAGATTTGGTGCGCGGCCGGCCGCAGCATGACTCAAGCGACGAGATAGCGGCATCGCCAACCAAAACCCAGCGCCCCCGCAGCTCATGATTGGCAACTCACTTGGAAGCCGGGCGCGTCGCCAGCGCGCCGATTTGACGCTACTCGACGGTTTGTGGCATACTTAAGCCAAATGGCTTATAAGCCATTTGGCTTAAGTTGGAGGTTATCCGATGACCGGCATCTATACCACACCCCCCTACTTCACTAATCGCGTCAGCGAGCTGAGCACCCTGGCGCTGGTCGCCGATGACCTGCTGGTGGGCCGGCCGCGCCACGTGGCGCTTTTCGGCCTGCGTCGTATCGGAAAGACGCTGGTCTGCCAGGAACAGATGCGCCGACTGCACGCGAACGGTCAAGTGATCCCCGTCTACCTCGACCTGCAGGACCTCGCCAGTTCACCGGAGCTCTTTACGCAGCGCTATGTTGGGCTCTCCTGCTTCTGGGCGGTCGATCATGGGGAGGGTCCAGCCGATCCCTACCTTAGTGCCACCGACCTGATGCAGACCAATGCGGGGAGTCTGTCGGTGGTTACGCGTACCGCAGCCGCGCTCATCAACGAGATGGGCAAGCAAAAGGTTGACTATACTACTCTACTCAACATCGCTTTCGACTTCCCCGAACGCCTGGCTGAAGCGCTTGGTCGGCCGCTCATGTATTTCCTGGATGAGTTCCCCGAGTTGCTCACACTGGGCAGTTTTCCCGGTGTCGGGGATCCGCTCAAGCACTTCCGCGCGGCGCTGCAGCGCCAAACCCGGGTTGCTTATGTCATTACCGGTTCAGCCGTCAGCGCGACCGAGCACATCGTGCAGGATCACCAGTCACCCCTGTTCCTCCAGTTTCGTGCGCTGGAGCTGCACCCCTTCACGCCGGAAGATACACAGGCGCTCACCGAGAAGCTGGTCGGCCGGCTGTCGCCCGCGGCGCAGGCGACGATTCACACCTACACCTTCGGTCACCCCTTCTATGTCACTGCGCTGGCTGAACGCGTGCGCGAGTTGGCCGCAGGCGCGACCGAAGTGGTTTCGCCCGAGTTGGTCAGTCAGGCGTTCGTGTTGGAAGCGCTGGAAAATCGGGGCCAGATCTATGGCTACTGCCGCTACCTGTACGACATCTCGCTTCAGAAGGCGCGCGGCTATGGCGTGCTCAAGGCGCTGCTCCAGATTCTGGCGACCGAAGATGGTCTGGCGCTCTCGGAGGTCGCCAGCCGCGTGCGGCGCCAAGCGTCGGCTGCACGCGACTACCTCAGGCGCTTGATGGAGGTGGATCTGTTAGTGGAGCGTCAAGGGCGCTATTTCTACGCCGATCCGGTGTTCCGCTATTGGGTGGCGCAGACCACGAAGGGTGTTGCAATCGACGGCTTCCCGCGCCAGGAGGAACTGAAGGCGCTGGTAGCAGACTTGGCTGAGCGGTTCGCGCGGGCCTCGACCCAACTTGGCCGTGCCAAGGAGAGCGAGGTGCGAGAGTTGCTGCGCAAGCTGTCTGGACGAACCGTACCCGGTGCCTACCTGGGGCAGACTGACCCGATCCCCGTGCCGGCCTTCACGCGTATCGAGCCGTACCGCTCGCCGGATGGCCAGACCGAGATTGACGCGCTCGCAGAGAACGGCGAACGATGGGCGGTCGAAGTCAAGTGGCGACAGAAGCGGGTCGGCCGCAGTGAGTTGGAACAGCTCCTGATCGCAGCGGCCGATCTCCAGGCGCGTCCGTGGTGCGTCTCACAGGCTGGTTTCACTCCTGATGCTCTGACCTTCGCCGCGGAGAACGCCATCCTGATAAGCAATGCCGAGGATCTGGCGGCGCTGGCGAAGCTAACGCGCTAGTCTGGACCAAACCATACAGACTCTGAACGCCGACTACATGCACAGTACTGCTGCCGGCGAACTAACGCGGCGGTGACTCAGCATCGCAGTCTTACGGTGTGTGCGGATTGAATTCGAGCGGACATCAGGCCCTCAAAAGGCCATGACGATCCGCGTGCCAAAGCCGCGGTCATCGGATGCGTGGAAGATCGGGCTTTCAGCCCACACCTTGCCGTGCTGCGCCTCCATGAGCTGCTTGACAATCGCCAACCCGAGCCCGGAGCCGCCGCTAGCGCGCGCCCGCGACTTATCCCCGCGATAGAAGCGATCGAACACGTGAGGCAGATCATCGGGGGCAATCCCACTGCCAGTATCGGTCACGGTGACGGTTGGCGTGCGAGTCTTGCCCGGCTCGCCACCCCAGCCCACTGCCAACACGATCTGGCCGCCCTGCGGTGTGTGGCGCAGAGCATTGTCCACCAGGTTGCCGATCACTTGAGTGAATCGGTCGCTATCCACCGGCACGCGGGGTGAGTCCGGCGTGATCTCGGTGACGAGGTCTACCGCCTTAGCGACGGTCGCGGGACGCAGGCGCTCGGCTGCCCGGCTCACCAGATCCCCCAGGTCGCTCTCGGTTAGGTCCAGTTTGAGCTGACCGGCCTCCGCCAACGAAAGCAGCCGCAGATCGGCCACCAAGCGGCTGAGCAGCAGCGTCTCCTCGTGCAGCGAAGCAAGCTGTTCAGCGTCAGTCGGCAGGATGCCATCTTGCATCGCTTCCAGGTTGGCCTGCATCACGCTGAGTGGGGTGCGCAGCTCGTGCGCAACATCGGCCACCATCTGGCGGCGTTGCTCTTCTGATGCAGCCAGGCTAGCAGCCATTGTGTTGAACGCGTCAGCCAGTTCCCCAAGCTCATCCCCCGAACGCACGGTTACGCGTTGGCTCAAATCGCCGGCCGCGATCGCGTGGGCCGCCGCGGTCAGTCGACGGATGGGAGCGGTCAGTTGAAAGAAGAACAGCGCACCGAGCGCCAGAGCCACGACACTCGCCGCCAGGACCGCCAGCAGAATCGAGCGATTGACTTCCTTGAGGAACGCGCCGGCCGGCGACGCCGCAATCGGTTCAGCTAACGAAGCGCCGATCACCGTGCCTACCGTCTGTCCGTTGACCCGGATAGGGACGCCGGCAGCAAGCTGCGCGGCGGCCAGTGTGTGGCCGGTCAGAAGATCCGCCGAATCGCCGATCACCTGGCCGCGGGCGTCCGTCACGACGACGCGCAGGCCCATCATGGCCCACATGTCCGACGCGGCTGTGGCTCCGGAACCCATCATGCCACCGGAACCCATCATGCCCATGCCCGGTCCAGTCGTCATCGCGCCTGAACCCCGCAACACGGCTTCTACACCCTGCCAACTGCCCTGCTGCGCGTAATAGTCGGCCAGTTGGGGCGCCAACTGGGCAGCCCACAATTGGCCGTTGCGATCCACATAAAGCCGGAACTGCCCGGCCGTGGCTCGATTGACCAGCACGGCGACGATAAGCGCCCCCGCGAGGATCACCAGGCTAAACGCGCCCACCAGCCTGAACAAGAGGCTACGCGGCATCGGCAGCCTCTACTAACTTGTAACCCACGCCGTAGATCGTGAGGATGTAGCGCGGGTTCTTGGGGTCCGGCTCAATCTTGGCCCGGATGTTGCGGATATGCACGTCTATCGTGCGGTCGAAGCCTTCCAGGGGGCTATCCTGGATCTGTTGGAGCAATTGCGCCCGGCTGAAGGTGCGCCCCGGCGAGCGCACGAGCACGGCCAGCAGCTCGAACTCCGTCGGTGTCAGTTCCACGGTCCGGCCGGCCACCGTTGCCTCATGGGCGGCGAGGTCCAGGGTGATGCCGCCGGCCTCCAATACCTCTGATGTCGCGACCTCGCCTTCGACCCGGCGTAGGATGGCGCGCACGCGCAGGACCACTTCGCGCGGGCTGAACGGCTTAACCACATAGTCGTCGGCGCCAAGCTCCAGGCCGATCAGTCGGTCGGCTTCTTCAACGCGCGCAGTGAGCATGATGATGGGAACCTTGGACTCGCGGCGGAGGATGCGGCAGACGTCCAGCCCGTCAATGCCCGGCAGCATCAGGTCGAGGATCACCAGGTCGGGCCTGGCATGCCGGAAGGTGGTCAGCGCCAGCTGTCCATCGCCGGCCGTGACCACCCGGAAACCGGCCTGCTCCAGGTAACCCTTGAGCACCGTGACGATCTTCCGCTCGTCATCCACCACCAGGATCGTCTTTGCCATTGCTCCTCGCCCCGCCCTACTCCACGACCTTGAACGCCGCGGCCAGTATACCACACAAGAGAAGGCCGGCGACATCTCTCTGAGACGTCACCGGCCGTATGCCGTAGCGACGGCTGCCTATCCTAGAACTCTTGCTCGCTGATGAAATTGCCGTGCCAGGTGTGGTACCAGACCTGCCCCGAGTAGCCGTTGACGCTCAACATCCCCGCGGTCTTGCCGTTCTTCAGGAAGTCCATGGTGTAGTAGCCGGAGAATTGCATCTCATCGTCGGCCAATTGAGCGCCCGGCTGATTGGCGTCGAGCCACTGCTGGGCAGCCGTGCGGGCCTGAGCGACCGTGACGGTCATGGGGCCGGTCTGTTGGCTACCTCGGCCGCCCATCATTCCACTTTGACCAGCCATGTGGCCGTACTTGGTGTTCCACATCATGTTGGGGCCGGGCTCGGGAGTCACGACGCCCGTGTAGCGGTTGACCAGCAACTCGAAGGCGCTGGTGCTTTTCTCGGTGACCAGGGCGTAGAAGTTGTTATCAAACTCCATGACCTCAGCCAGTTTCAGATCGGCGTTGTTGTAGCTCTTCAGGTACTGCTGCGCGGCCTCCACGGCCTTGTCGAAGGTAATCGGCTGAGCGTTCGCCGGAGTCGTCGCGGCGCCAAACATCGGGCAGTCCGCCGGCATCGTGCCGCTGATGGTGTTGCCCGCGCCCATCATGCCAGGACCGTAACCCTGTCCACCCATCATGCCAGGGCCATAACCTTGCCCGCCCATCATGCCACCAGTACCCTGGCCGCCCATCATCCCACCGAAGCTGGACTGGCTCCGCCCTCCCATCATGCCGCCGAAAGCGCCACCAGGCCCTTGCGCGAACGCAGCCGTTGTAAACACGGCCACGAGAACCAGCACGGCCAATCCGATCCCGATCGTAACTTTGATCCGCTTGTTCATCGAATGAATCTCCTGTTTGAGATAGTCTTGTTGGCCCCTCGCCAACTTACAACCTCAGTATAGCGGCGAATTGTTAGGAAGTTGTTTAGATCTGCCCAAGAAGTAGCCAACGAAAAACTGCGCCGGGAGCGGCGGCGCGGCTGATTTCAAGGCCGTGCATGAATCAGCCTGACCAGCTCGCCCCGTAGCTCCAGGACCGAAACCAGTGTCAACCCTGCCCGCCGGACGTTTTCCACTGTGCGTCGATTGATATTGGCTCCCATGATCCGCACCACGAGGGGATTGAGCAGATCCATCAACGGCCCGATGAGCGGCCGGTCCACCCGCATGTGTTCCAAGAGCCAGATGTCGCCGCCGGGCCGGACGACGCGGCCCAGATCACGCAGGCCCGCGACCGCATCGGGCACGGAACAGAAGACGAAGGTCGCCACGGCTGCATCGAACGCGTCGTCGGGATACTCCAGGCGCTGAGCGTCCATCAACCGCAGGTCTACCCGTACGCCTGACGTAGCCGCGCGCTGTCGGGCGCGTGCGAGCATCCGATCACTCAGGTCAATCGCCGTCATCTGTGCGCCGGGCGGGTAGAATGACAAGTTTTTCCCCGTTCCCACGCCGACCTCCAGCACACGGCTGGCGGGTACAGCCGACCAGAGCTCCTGTCGCCACGCGCCGAAGGCTGCACGTTCGGTGAACGCCTCCATGGCGTCGTACATCGGTGCGATGCGGTTGTAACGCGCCCGGGTGGTGGCGGTCAGGCGAGCCTGGCGCATGATGTCTTCGGCCATGGCGACCTCCTATCACTCAACGATCAACTTACCGCGCAACATCCCCATCTGGCATTGGAAACCATACTCGCCAGGCTTGTCCGGTGTGAACTCGACCGCGACCTCCTCGCCTTCCGGCAGTTTGGCGTTGCGGTTGAAGTCCGGAAACAGTACCGTCTCGGAGCAGCTTGCGCTTTCCTGTCGCGTGAAGCGCAGGCGCACCGGCTGCCCGGCCTTGACCACGATGACATCGGGCGTGTAGCCGCCCTTGACAGTGACGGCGACCTCTTGGACACCGCTCGCGCCGGCCGCGGCGCGGGTCTGGCCTTTCGGCGCCAGCCAGAAGAACCAAGCGATGAAGCCGCTGAGGGCGATCCCCGCCAACGTGACGACGATTTGACTTGCATTCATAGTAGCTGTAACTCCCTGACTCTAGCGGGCGCTGAAGCGCGGCTTGAAGGCCCGCAGCCGGTTGGCGTTGCTCACCACTGTCACGCTGGAGAAGGCCATTGCGGCCCCGGCGATCAATGGGCTAAGCAAGATGCCGAAGAACGGGTAAAGTAGCCCCATCGCCACCGGCAGGCCCAACACGTTGTAGATGAACGCGCCGACCAAGTTCTGCTTGATGTTGCGCATGGTCGCGCGGCTGACCTCGATAGCCGTCACCACCCCGCGCAGGCTGCCTTTGATCAGGGTGATATCGGACGCCTCGATGGCGACGTCCGTGCCCGTGCCGATCGCCAACCCCACGTCGGCCTGCGCCAGCGCCGGCGCGTCGTTGATGCCGTCGCCCACCATCGCAACCTTTTTGCCTTCGGCCTGCAACAGGTGGACGTTATGCGCCTTGTCCTCCGGCAGCACCTCGGCCAGCACGCGATCGACGCCTACTTGCCTGGCGATGGCCTCGGCCGTGCGACGGTTGTCGCCGGTGATCATCACCACCTCGATACCCATGCGGTGCAGCGCCGCGATGGCTTCGGCGGAATCGGCCTTCACGGTATCGGCCACGGCGATGATGCCCGCGGCCTGGCCGTCCACGGCGACGTACATCGGCGTCTTGCCCTGATCCGCCAACTGCGCGGCCTGGCTCTCAAGGCTGCCCAGGGCGATGCCCTCGCGCTGCATCAACTTGAGATTGCCGATCGCCAATTTATGCGCCTCAACGGTCGCCAGCACGCCGTAGCCGGGAACGGCCTCGAAAGCCGTCGGATCGGTTAAGGTCAGATTGCGCGCCTTAGCGCCTTCCACGATGGCCTCAGCCAGCGGGTGCTCTGACGACCGTTCCACTGCTGCCACCAGGCGCAGCAGATCGTCGGCCAGCCATGCGCCGGTCACGGCTACATCAGTCAGCTCCGGCTTGCCCTTGGTGATCGTGCCGGTCTTGTCCAGCACCACGGTCTTGATGGCCTGGGCAGTCTGCAAGGCTTCACCCGAGCGGATCAGGATGCCGTTCTCAGCGCCTTTGCCAATGCCGACCATCAGGCTCATCGGCGTCGCCAGGCCCAGCGCGCACGGGCAGGCGATGATCAACACCGTGACACTCGTGACCAGCGCGTACACCAACTGCGGCTGCGGGCCGAAGTTGAACCACGCGACGAAAGTCAGCACAGCCAGAATCATCACGACCGGCACGAAGTAGCCGGAAATCGTGTCGGCCAGGCGGGCGATCGGCGCCTTGCTGTTCTGCGCGTCCTGCACCATCTTGACGATCTGCGCCAGGGCGGTGTCCTTGCCAACCTTGGTCGTACGGAACTTGAACGCGCCGGTCTTGTTCAGCGTCGCGCCGATCACCTCATCGCCCGCCTGCTTGCTCACCGGCAACGATTCGCCGGTGAGCATCGATTCGTCCACCGCCGAGCTGCCTTCGATGATCACGCCGTCCACGGGCACCTTTTCGCCGGGGCGCACCTGCACTACGTCGCCGACCAGCACTTCCTCCACCGGGAGGTCCAACTCCTGGCCGTCGCGGATCACGCGGGCGGTCTTGGCCTGCAGACCCATCAGCTTCTTGATGGCCTCGCTGGTGCGACCCTTGGCGCGCAATTCGAGCGCCTGGCCCAACACCACCAGGGCGATCACCACCGCCACCACGTCGTAGAATGGTTCCGCGGTGCCCGCGGGGAAGAGGCGTGGGAATAAAATGGCGACGGTCGAGTAGAGCCACGCCGCGCCCGTGCCGAGCGCGATCAGGGTATTCATGTTGGCTGCACGGTGCTTGAGCGCCGCCCACGCGCCGGTAAAGAAGTGGCCGCCCGACCAGAAAAGCACCGGCAGGGTCAGCAGCGCGCTGCCCAGCCAGGCCAGACGCAGGGTGGCCTGGCTCCAGTCGCGCACGAACGGGATGTACTGGGGATAGGCCGTCAGCAGCACCGGCACCGAGATGAGCGCGGCAAAGAGGAACTTGCGAAACAGGCTGCGGTACTCGCGGTCGTGCTCGGCCTCTTGCTTGTCAACCGGCTCCGCGCTGGCGGCCGGCCGGGCCTGGTAGCCCCAGTCTTGGATGACGCTGTGCAGTTGCGCCAGGGTGGTTTGCTGGGGCAGATACGCGATGGTGGCTTCCTGCGTGCCGACATTGACCGACGCGCTGAGCACACCCGGCGTCGCCTGCAGGTCGTCCTCGATGAAGCCGACGCAGGAGGCACAGCGCAAACCCTCAATGCCGATGCGAGTCTGCGCGCCGCCGGCCCGGAAACCGGCCGGCCGGAGCGCCGCGGCCAGGGCCGCGGTGGTGGCGCGCTGTGGATCGTACTCGACCACGACGACGCCCGAGCCGGTGTTCGCGTGCGCGCTGCGGACACCCGATAGGCCGCGCACCGCCGCCTCGACTGTACGTCCGTCTTGCTCCCGCTGCAGACCCAGCACCGGCAGGTCAATACGGGCCAGCGGCAAGGCCGGGTTGAAGCCGGTCGTGGCCGAGCCGACCGGCAGCGTCGCCTCCGTCGCGGCCAGCGCTGTCTGCGCGTATCGGTGCGGGTCGGCGTCGAACTGCGCGACGCAATTGGGTGAGCAAAAGTAAAACGTCTGCCCCATGTGCTCGCGGCTTGCCGCCGCGTCTTGCGGTTCGATTTCCATACCGCAGACGGGATCTTTGACCATGATTGCCTCCTCCATGTCGCTAACAAAACCTGTGACGAAGGTCATTATCTCTCATCAGGCCGTCCTGCACATGCGCCGATTCATCTGAATGGACATGCGCCAAATGGCTCATTCTCAGCTGGCCGGCCAGAATCTCGATCGTGCAGCCTGAACTCCGCGCGGATTTATTAACAAGAAAAGGCGGGAGATCCACCGACCACCCGCCTTCGCGCCACCTGCCCCTTGGCGTCTTAGTGCTTGTGAGCGCTGTGATCTTCTGCCTTACCGGCATACTTGACCGGCTCCTTGTCGAACGCCTTCTTGCAGCCAGCCGAGCAGAAGTAGTACGTCTGCCCCTGGTACTCGGACTTGCCGGCGGCCTGTTTGGGATCTACATCCATGCCGCACACGGGATCTTTGACCATGGAAACCTTCCTTTCTCCATTTGGTACCTGGATGTGAGAACATTCGGTCCGATGATCGAACCGATTCACATGCTTCAAATACTCAACAACATTCTCTCACGGAGATCTTCGCATGTACAGCGCCAAATGTCGGGTCGTCGGGAAGCCGATCGGCGGGTGCTTCTCTCCGCCAAATAGCTTGTTACTGACCCCTCAGCGGTCGCTCGCCGCATCCAGGTGGACCAACGCGGCGACACGCAGGGTCCGTGCGTCGAGCATGGGCGGCGTATCACTGTCGTAGGTGCCAATGAATCGCACCGGGACATCCCTCCGCGCGCCTTGCCGGGCGGCAGCAAGTCTGTATGGCAGAGTGACGAAATAGAGGTCGATCTCGGCCGGGCTCATCCCTTCAATACAGACGACGTACCTTCCTGCGCTCTCCACCGACCGCACTCGCGATATCCTTTCTTCATCGGCCTGCACAGCGGCCAGGAAGTACACCAACCGCCACTCCGAATAGGCCATCTGCATGTTGGCGTAATAGGCCACATCCCCAGTGCCACTCGCCCACCAGGGATGACCCACCACGGAGCACACGTGATCCTCTCGCCCATCCGCCAGGGACATCGCCAACGCCCAAGCCAGCTCGCACTTGCGCCTCCCCTGGGGACCGGTCAGGATCAAGTGCTGGCGCGCCAGCAAGCCGACGATCAGTTGACGCCGTTGCTCATCCGCGAGCCTGATTCCCGTTTCGGCGCAGACGCGTTCGACCACAGCCCTGACACAGACGCTGCAACGCGCTGAGAACTCTCCTGTACACCTGTTGTGCATAGCGCTAGTCTCCTCGTTCCGGCGGCATCGGG
The DNA here is from genome assembly GCA_040766655.1 of Anaerolineae bacterium. Classification (GTDB taxonomy): domain Bacteria; phylum Chloroflexota; class Anaerolineae; order CG2-30-64-16; family CG2-30-64-16; genus JALOOB01. The sequence goes on along the minus strand of JAXGQB010000002.1, from coordinate 145,283 downwards.
AAATGTTTTGTCTCTGGGCGTTCGTTACGGCTACATGGCCGCCACATCGCGAGCCGACTTGCGCTCCAATCGCCTTCCGATACCAAAGCGCGGGAAGAAGGCCGGCACGCGTGCTTTGTAGTCCCGGTACACTTCGCCGAACAGAGTCTCGAGCTCGCCTTCTTCGCGCCGAGCCAACCGGACATAGACGACGAACAGCACCGGCGCCATCAGTACCGACAGGATGGTCGGCCACTGGATCAACAGTGAGACAATGAGCAGGAACAGCCCCAAGTACTGCGGATGACGCACATAGGCGTAGATGCCATCTGTCGCCAACTCACCCCTGGCCTGGTAGATCCGCCGCCACCCGCGGGACATGATGACGATGCTGATCCAGAACATGATCGTCGTGACGACCATTACGATGCTCCAGACTGTATCAGAGCCACCAGTGAGCGCTACCAGGAGATGACCGTTCTTGTGGCTGAACGGATCAAGAGCCGGGTAGGCGCGACCGAGCAGCGCTGACAGCGCGTAGATGGTCAGCGGAAAGCCGTACATCTCCGTGAATAGCGCGGCGATCCAGGCAGCGAACAGGCCCATCGAACGCCACTCCACGCGCCGGCGCGGCGTCAGGAAGCTGAGCACGAAAACCAGTACCAGCCCGATATTGAACAAGACGGCGGGCCACAACCCGTAGGCCCATGTCGGTATGTCGTGCATGATGAACTCCTTTGCCTGACTGCATTCATCCGCTCAGGCCGGGCAAAGTGCCAAGAGCCTGAACTCGGAGCCCTATGCGCGTCAGGCCAGAAGAATCTGAAGCTGTCCGTTTTCGATTTTGGTCTGGAACTGATCTAGCGGTCGCGGGGGCGGGCCGCCCAGCACTTTCCCATCTATGCTGAATAGGCCGTCATGACAAGGCGAGATGAACATCTCCCGATTTTCGTGCCAGGTCACCCGGCATCCCAGGTGAGTACAAACATCGGAGAATACCTTGATGTTTTGGCCATCGTGGGTCACAGCGTAGGCTACGCCGGTCTGCGTTGTTTCCGTCCAGCCATCCCTGATCTTGCGCGCGTAAGGAAAACCGTTCGGTTTGTCAAGAACCAACCCGGCCACCGGGCCGAGGGTCAGCCATAGCGGTTTGTTCTGCAGCTTGAGGCCCGGCGACACGAGGTATCCGATGGCGGGCAGTCCGACCAGCGTCGCCACCGCGCCGGCAACGACACCGATGATCCCCGACAGGAATCGGCGACGGCTTACGTCGTCAGAGGGAGGAATGGGTGCCAAATTGCGCCTCCTACTCGGGTCTGACCTTCTTCCCGTCAGGGGAGCGCCCTTCGGTCACGAAATCGGCCGTGCAGACCGTCACTGACCTCGTGACCGAGGCGCCGCCTAGCCGTTCGCCTGGAGCGGCTTCAGGCCGATACGGGGCGTCTCAGTTGCTGGCCCCCTTTCTTCTGGTGGGGCTGGATGCGCTCACCCACCTCCGGCCGCGCATATTTGCGCAGGTTGCGTTCGAACTCTGCCTGGCACGACGGGCAGCATAGATAGTACGTGAATCCTTCGTACTCAACGGCCACGTGCGCTCGTTGAGGCTTGATGCGTTTGCCGCACACCGGATCCTTCAACATGATCAGCCTCCCTGTTAGTTGTGGCATCGCGGTAGCCTGGTAATGCTGGCCCCCGCACGTTGCCTGACTCCCAAGAGTCACCAAAAGAGCTACAACACTGTTGCTACGGTGTTTTCCTACGATGATCCGCAACGACCCTCATCTGCGCTGAGCATACAGGATCGCCACGTTGTCCACAACGGCCGAATGGCGCGCAATCCACTGCGCAAAGCGGTCTACATCATTCTCGATTATCATCGCGTTACCGCCTCGATCACCCGAAGCAGCCGGGCTCGTGCTTCACTGGCGACCGGCTCAAGCTCAGGGCGTGCCGCCGCCGCCAGCATGACGATCGGGTCGATGATCGAGACTGCGCTGCCCGTGCCTTCCTCGAAAATGATGACATTGCACGGCAACAACAGACCGACGTCCAGATCCGCTTGGAGAGCCCGGTGGGCCAACGGCGGATTGCAAGCGCCCAAGATGACGTACCTGCGGAAGTCAACATCAAGCTTCTTCTTGAGCGTGGCCTGCACATCGATTTCCGTCAAGACGCCAAAACCTTCCTCTTTCAAAGCTGCCGTGATCTTTTCGACCGCTGCTTCATACGGTTCAGCAAGCTTGGCGCGTAATGCATAGTCTGTGTTCTGTTTCGACATCACCACATCCTCCCGATCCTCAATGACCCGCTGCTCACGGAATCTTTCACCATCGCGGTCTCCTTTCCTTTGAAAGACTTGCATTGCCCAAGTGTGATCATACGCCACAACGTTGCACTGCAACAGCGCCAAACGGCGGAAACACGAGGCAGCCCATTTGCCTATAGTGTGCTCATTCTGTGGCTGGTTGGCGGCTGGAACATTTCACTTACGCCCCCGGTACAGTGCAAGGGTGCCGAGTATCGTCATATACTGCTCCGTCTGCTCGACGGCGGAGAAACCGGCCTGGCGGAACATCCCTGGCAGCCGGCCCGCGATGTTGTCGGCCGTGCGTTCCAGGCGCCTGAAGAGCAGGGAGAGCAGCCAGGCCGGCGCATTCTGCGGCGGGCCGAAATCCAGGACGTGCAGCTCGCCGCCCGGCCACAAAACCCGCCGCGCCTCACCCAGGGCATGCAGCTTCTCCTCGGCCGTCAGGTGGTGCAGCATCAGGCTGGAGAGGATGCGGTCGAACGCGCCGTCATCATACGGCAGTGCGGTCGCCAGTCCTTGATCGAAGCGGATCGTCACGCCGGCGGCGGTCGCCTTTTCGCGCGCGAGCGTCAGAACTCTGGGATCGCCGTCCAGCCCCACGACGTCGGCATCAGGACACGTCTGCTTGATCATCACCGTCAGCGTGCCTGTGCCTGCGCCCAGGTCGAGCACACGCTGGCCCGCGGCGGTCTGCGCCTGGGCGATGAGTAGTTGCTTGAGCGCAACCTCGGGCATCATCCGGCGTAACACCGGATCGTAGACCGGTGTGAGCCAGCCGAACCGCAAAGCGGGTATGTATCGTGGGCCAGTGGACATCAACCTGCCTCACTGCATTGCACTCTGCACAGAACCTTCCCGGTGCGCCCTCACTTCAGCGCCCGCTCGAGTGCGGCCATCAACTCTTGGCGGGAGACCTCGCCGATCTGTTGCCAGGCGACCCGGCCGTGTTGATCCAGGATCACATACGCCGGATGCCCGCGTAGTCGGTACTGTCGAAACAGTTGTTCACCTTCCCCCTGTGCATTGAGGCGCTGGAAAGCGATGCGACCGCCGTAGTCTTGCGCAAGCCCATCCACGATGGGCGACATCTGCTGTCACTGCGGTCAGGCATCCGTATAGAAGAAGATGAACTTCGGCTCTCCCGAAGGCGTCGGTATGCTGGTTGTCGTGGGAGACGCGCAGCCGGCCGCCAGGGCAGCGAAGCCCAGCAACGTCAGCAGCAGTGCCAATCCGGTGAAACGCATGGGGCGAGGCATGATCCGAACCTCCCTGCAAACGAAGGGCTCAGCCCATTCGAAACAAAAGGACGCTACCTGCCCCTACTTTCCACTGAGCGCCTGCTCGATGACCTGCTGGAAGTCCTGGAGCGGCAATGCGCCGACCACAGCGCGGCCGTTGACAAAGAACGTGGGCGTGCCGCGCACGCCGACCTGCTGACCAGCTTGCGTGTCGCCTTTCACGCGATCCAGTGTCTGGTCGTTCGTCAGGCACGGCCCGAACTGCGCCATGTCCAGCTTCAGCTCTTGTGCCAGCACCAGGAGCTTATCTTTGGTGAACGCCCCCTGGTTCTCGCCGGCCTGGCGGCTGAAGAGCAAGTCATGATACGCCCAGAACTTGCCCTGGTCGGCTGCGCACTCAGAGGCCTGCGCCGCCCAGACCGATTCCTGCCCCAGGAATGCGGCGTGCAGATAAACGAACTTGACCTTGCCCGTGTCCACGTACTGTTTGAGTAGGGCCGGCTTCACGAGCCGGTAAAACTGCCCACAGTACGGTCACTGGAAGTCGCTGAACTCGACGACCGTCACCGGTGCGTCCTGGTTGCCGATCTGGTTAGCCGGCCGCGCGGCAAACGCGGTCTTCACCACTACCGGCGTACTCGTCACGCGGCTTTCGGCCGGTGAGCCACCGGCCTGCAGCGTGGCGATGGCGTCCAGCGTGCCCTCGCGCGCTGCGGTGCGGACCGCTGCCGCATCCAGGGACGCCGGTGCAGGTGTTGGCGACGGCCAGGCGATGAACCGCGTATAGGCGACTATGGCGATGACGCCGAGCAACACGCCGAGCAGTAACCACGCTACGGCGGTCCAACGGGACACAGGCGCTGCCTGGGCTGCGGGTGTGGGCAGCGCGACGTTCAATTTCGCCGCGCCAGTGTCTTCATCAGTCATGCAATATCATCTCCTTGAGATGGGTGCACGGTTGGCGTGAACGATCCGGCGCTCCGGAACGTCCTGTCCACCCAAGGCAACAGCCAGAAGATCAGGCCGAACGCGGCCAACAGGCCGGTGACCAGGCGTGCCAGGGAGTTGAATGAACCCCAGGCGTCGCCCGCATAGAACGTCGGCGGCAATACGTTAGCGGTCAGGATGGCCAGCCAGGCGTTGCTCTGCCGAAAACCGGCGGTCACGCCCCACAGATCGCTGACCATGTGCGTTCCGCCGTCCAGGGCCATCGGCAGCAGAAGCAGAGCCGCTATCTGCCAACGCAAACCGCGTATGCGCCTGCGCAGCAGCGCATAGAGCACCACAAACACGAACCAAGCGCCGTAAAAGCTCACCATGCGATCGCTCCAGGCGAGCTTCCAGCCCAGTTCCGGCGTGCCGAGGAAATGACGCAGGGCGAAAAAATCAGGGCCCGCGCCACTTGCCGCCTGGATCTCGGCCAGCGAGGGCGTGAACTGCGGGCCGAACAGGAACCAGGAGCGCTGCGGCAGTTGATGGCAGAACAGGCTGTAGATGAAATAGATCCACCAGGCCGGCTGGTACCAACCCAGGCGCATCAAGACCGGCGCCAGCCAGGGCAAGAGTGTCCAGATGCCCAGCGCCAGGCCGACGAAGAGCAACCAGTGTCGGAGCAACCACTGGATGAACCGATCCACCCCCGCGGCCAACGAGGAGGTCGGAGCTGACGAGGAAATGGCTGTCATCGCGTTATTCCTCCGTGCGTTCCGGGCCGCGATCGCGCCTGGCGTCGATAAAGGCGGTGATGCGCGCCTCATCGAAGCCGTCCAACTTATCCAACCAACCCCATGCCGTGAGCGCGAGCGCGGCGTCGGCGTTCTGCCTCGGCACGGCCGTGACTTTCCAGTTGCGGTAGCGCTCCACAAGCTGGCGGATCTGTGTTTTCGTAGCCGCGCAGTCTGCCAGCTTACTGCAATCGTACGAGATCACCACGTGACCGTGTTCGAGGTTGTGGACCACCTGCTCGTCAGCCACGGGCTGCTCATGGAAACCGGAAGCCAGCGGCGTGTCGTAGTGCCAGCCCGAGGTCGGCGGGTCGGAGTTGTAGACCGGGTGCGTCTGGCTGGCTTCGATGTGCTTTTGGCCCTGGATCGGAAAGCGTCGCCCTGACGGGGCCTGTCCCCCTGATCGCGTGGCCAGCCAGATGCCGCCGACTACCAGGACCACTGCCAGCAGCCCGCCGCCGATCCAGGCCCAGGACGTGCGACGCGTTCGCGCCGTGGCGCGTCGGCGGGCCGTCTGCTTCGGCAAAGCCGCTCTTTGTTTGCTCACAGGTTGGCTCCTATCAGGTCGCCGCGGCTACGCGCGGGCCGTGCCGACCTGCCCTGACGCTTGCCTGCGCCAGAGCGCCCAACCGATCGCGGCCAGGTACGCAACGTAGGCCAGCGCCTCGGTCAACGTCGGGGCGCTATTGTAGCCGAACAGGCTCCTCAACAATGCGCCGGGCGCCGACTGGTCGCTCAAGATCAGGTTGAAGTTCCAGAGCGGCTCAACGATCACCGGCAACAGGCCTGCCTCAATCAACTCGTGTGCAGCCAGGCCAATCATGCCTGCCGCGAAGAGCAGCAGCAAGGCATTGGTGATGCGAAAGAAGACCGCCAGATTCAGGCGCAACACGCCCCGATAGAGCAGCGTCCCGAACCCAACTGCAACGCCGAGGCCGAGCGCCACGCCCAGGCCGGTGGCAGCGAAGGAACCCTTGAGGGCCGTGGCGACCAACAGCAACGTCAGCTCGATCCCTTCGCGCGCCACAGCCAGAAAGGCTACGGCGAACAGGGCCCAGCCGCCCGTGCCGGCCGTCTGCACCTCGACCGCCAGAGACCTGCGCCAAGTCGCGCCCTGGCGCTGCATCCAGAACATCATGCCCGTAAGGAAAGCCGCTGCCAGGACGAGCATGACACCCTCGAAGATTTGTTCGGCGCGACCCTCAAGTTCGATCCCCGCGGCCACCAGCCCGCCGGCAGCCGCAGCACTGATCACCACCGCGGCCGCGACGCCGTACCAGATGAAGCGACCCAATTCGCTGCGACCGCAACGCCGCAGCGCACCCAACAGGATGCCGATGATCAGTGCGGCTTCCAGTCCCTCGCGAAAACTCAATAGCAACGCGGCCATGTTCACACCTGAGCGCCGACTCCCGACCCTACTGGCGCAAAGACCCGCACGCGTCCGTTATCCGCCATGGCCATGTCCCATATTCTGCTCCGTGGTCGGGAGCTTCAGCTCGATTTGCCGGGAAGCGGCCTGGGCTGGCGCAAGCGGGAGGAAGCTGATGCCGTTCGGCGCTGCGCCGGTCGGCGTCCGGGCGACGACCTTACGGGCCGCGATGTCTAGAATCGCGACATCGTCCCCGTAGACATCCGTGATGTAAGCGTACCGGCTGGAAGGCTCGATCACGACGCCGTGCGCGCCTCGGCCCGTCTCGACCGTGCCCAGGACGGTGAAAGTCGCCGTGTCCACAATGGAGACAGTCGTGCTCGGCTTGTCCTTTGTGCCCTGGTTCGCCACGAGCAGATACTTACCGTCCGGCGTCACGTAGACCTGAATGGGACCGACACCGACCTGGAGCTTGCCGGCGAGCTTGCGCGTGCCCACATCCACCTTGCCCACGGCGTTCTCGCTGTTGAGTGAGGCATAGACGAACTTGCCGTCCGGGGCGAAGCCAACCTGCACCGGCTTCTGGCCGACCTCGACATCGGCAACTTTGCGGTTGGACGCCGTGTCGATCACACTCAGGGTGTTGCTATTGACATTGGCGACATAAACCCACTTGCCGTCAGGGCTTGGGCGCATGCCGTGGGGGAACTTGCCGACCGGAATCGTCGCCGTGACCGTCATAGCGGCCGTGTCTATCACCGTGACCGTATCATCGCTGCTGTTGGTGACATAGGCTGTCTGGCCGTTGGGCGTCAGGATGACGTGGGCCGGGTCGCGGCCGGTCGGAACCACGCCGCGCACCGTGTACGTGGTCGGGTCAATCGCCAGCGCCAGAGCCGAGTGCCCACTGATCGCCCAGACGCTCTTGCCATCGGCCGCGACCTGGACGTTGTGCGGCCCAGGGATGCCGGTGAGCGTAACGGCGACCTGGTTGGTGGCCGCGTTGATCACACTGACGCTGTCGCCCTCCTCGTTCGCTACCCAAACGCTGCCCTGGATACCGCTTGCTTGCGCTGCCTGCGGGTCGGTGACGTTTACTAGCGCCACCAGCCCACCTGGTTCGACATTGTCATTGGTGACGTGATGCAGCACGTGGCAGTGGAACATCCAGGTTCCGATGTTATCGGCCACGAACTCGATGTCCACCAGCTCGCCGGGATTGACGGGAACTGTGTTGCGCACGATCTGCTGGCTGGCGGGCAACGGCACGCCGTCGTAGGCCACAATCTTGAAGTTCATGCCGTGCAGGTGCATCGGGTGCGTGAATTGGCCGACGTTCGCCAGTCGCACGCGCACGCGCTGGCCCTTCTTGGCTTCGATCGGTTGGGTGTTCGGGTAGCTCCTGCCATTGATGGTGAAGTAGTTGGGCTCGGCGCCGGCCATCGGCATCGCCGCGTAGGTCTGCCCGTCCGCTCCGACGCGCCACTCGGAGAGCATCCAGCTCACGTCTACGTCAGCTTTAGCGGCCGGCGCGGTCTTCGGGTCAACGATGAAGGGGGCATACAGCCCAAGACCAAGCTGCTTGTCGCTGTTGACGTGGGAATGATACATGAAGCTGCCGGCCGGCGGCGCGGTGAACTCGTAGGTAAAGCTCTTACCAGGCTCGATGGCGGTCACGCCATCCATCTCGTTAGGCACCGGGATGCCGTGCCAGTGGATGCTGGTGGCTTCGGGCAGCTCGTTCTTGAGGATGATGCGCACCTTGTCGCCCTCAGTCACGCGAATCATCGGGCCAGGCGTCGTGCCGTTGTACGTCCAGGCGGTCACTTTGACGTTATCCGTGAGGCTCCATCGCACGGGACGGGCAGTCAGATCGAAGACCTTGACGCCATTTTCGACCTTGAAGGTCAGCGGTTGGCCGCCGATCTTCGTCGCGGCCTCCGGCACGCCGGCCGCAGGAACCGGCTCCATGTGTGCGCCCGACATCGCACCCATATTACCCGCACCACCCGTCGTCTGAGACATCATGCCCATCATCTGGCCCATCATGCCCATCATCTGCGGCATCATCTGGCCCTGGGCCTCGGCGGACATCCCCTTCATCATCTCCATCATTTGCGACATCATGCCCATCATTTGAGGCATCATCTGCGCCTGGTCGCCCTGTGCCATCCCGCTCATCTGGCCCATCATCGCGCCCATCTGCCCCATCATGTCCGCCATCATCTTCTGATGTTCGGCCGGCGGCATGTTCTTCATCATATCCATCATGCCCTGCATGTCACCCGACATGGGCATTGTGCCGGTGATCGCGCCGCCAGCGCCCATCATACCGACGCCACTCTGGTCCATCATGCCCTGCATCATTTTCATCATGTCGGCCATCATGCCCATCATGTCGCCCGACATGGGCATCGTGCCGGTGATGGCGCTGCCAGCACCCATCCCCTGGCTGCCCATGCCCTGCCCCATCGGCATCGTGCCGGTGATGGCGCTGCCAGACCCCATCATGCCGCCCATGCCTTGCATCATCTTCATCATCTCGGCCATCATGCCCATCATGTCGCCTGACATCGGCATGGTACCGGACATGGGCATCGTGTTGGTCACGCCAGCAGCCGCAGCCAGCCCCATGTCGCCGCGGGTTGCGGCGCCAGACATCGATATGTCTTCCGTATTGGCGCCGGCCTGGCCAAGATTCCACGTAAAGGTGCGCTCCGGCACGCCAGCCAGGTTGCGGATGGCGATGCTGAAGCCCGCAGCGCCCTCCAAAACCGGCTTGCTCGCGGCATTCAGCCCGGGGAAGCTCAGCGTGCCTTCGACGTGGTGGCCGCCGCCGGCTGGGGCTTGCCACACCTTCGCCGCCACTTCGTTCTCGCCAACTTTCAGCACAGCCAGCTTCGCCAGGTCAACCCCCAATTCCACCGAGTGGGTATTCATAACGATCTTGAAGTCAAGCGTGTTGGCTTTGGCGTCGGCCAGGCTCAACGGGGTGATCTCGACGATCACCGCGCCGGCCTCCGCGCTCTGAGTCAGGTTGCCCGCCAGGGCCGCCGGCTTGGCTTGAGTTGTTGCGGGCGCCTGTGTTGGCGCGGCGGCCGGTTTCCCGCCGGCAACGGTTGGGGCCTGGGTCGGCGCGACAGTTGCCACGGCAGGAACCTGGGCCTGAGCAACCGGCTGCGCAGCGCCCGGCTGTACGCCGGTACAAGCAGCCAGGATCAAGGCCAGGAGGGCGAAACCGATGAAGGCCGCCAGCGAACGGGCTGTGCGCCGGCTTGGTTGAACGTGTTGCAGGACCATGAATTGCTCCCTCACTTGAAAGCGGTTGTGAATGCGGCAGGACAGCTTTGCGTCTCTGCCAACGGATGCCTCAGCTTGTAGCAGACTGCCGTCCGGCGTAAGCGCCAAGTGCCGCATTCACGGGTAGGCCATTATGCTTACCGTGGCCCTAAAAGAGAGCGGTGGGTACGACCGCTTGGTCATATCCACCGAAGTCGCAGCGAGCGGCACAATCGCACTGGCGGCCTACGCCGTCGGATAAACAGTGTCTATGAGGTCTTGCTTGGATTCGCTGTAAAGAGTCGTCCAGGCCGCCAGGGCGTGCCGAGCGCAGAGAGCACCCAACGGTCAAGCCCCCACCAGCCCGCCACCTTCCAGGCCAGCACCAACAGGATCGAGAGCGGGAACAGCACAGGGTTGATGCTCGCCGTGCCGGCCATCATGAAGTTCCAGTTCATGAACCCACCGAAGAAGGCTGCGATGCCGGTGAAGATGCCCAGGATCAGCGCAATTCCGATCAAGATCTCGCCGGCTGTGACCAGCTTGGCGAACCAGGTGTAATGGCCGCCGTCAAGCAAAAACTGGATGAACGTGCGATACCAGTCGAACGCAATAAGCGGGCGCGCCGGCGCGTCGGGGATGGCCGCGGCGCGCTCCCAGAAGCCCTTCAACGCCGCGCCGGTCTGCACCCAGGCCGGGTTGCTGAGTTTGCCCAGGCCCGATGTGAGCCAGGAATAGCCGACGTACAGGCGAACGATGAGCCAAAGCCAAGCCCAGGCCGTACTGCTGAATAGTGTCCTTACAAACGGCGGATCATCGAATGCCACCGTGTTTCGGCGTTTGTCCGCCACTGCAACGCTTGCCATCTTGATTTCCCCCTGATATTTCAGATAGCGCCGGGATCACGCGCTGGCTAGTGCTCTCGCAATTCGGCGCTGGCGATCTCATCGCTTCGATCTGAAAAGATTATCGCACCTGGTCTGGCCGGCCGCAACGGGTGTTTGGCCTGTTTTCCTCGCGCCATTCGGCGGGGACATGAATCCGGTCACGGTAGGATGACGACCGGCATGCCGATGTAAGCGACGTCGAAGAGCGTCTTGGCATTGGCGTCGTCGAGCATGATACAGCCGTAGGTTATGGGTGTGCCCACCAACCCCTCCCATGTGCGTTTGCCAGTTTGGGGGTCATAAGGCAGACCGTGGATCCCGTTCTCGGTGCTGCCGGCGTAGTAAAGTCCCAGCCAGTACGGCATCCAGAAATCCCAGCGCGAGGCATAGGCCGGGTTGATTTTGGACTGAATTCGGTAGGAGCCGGGCGTCGTCGGCGCTTCCTTGCGGCCCGTCGAGCAGCGCCAGTTGCCGGTCAGCTTGCCGGCCTCATACAGCCAACAGCGCTGCTTGGAGATGCTGGCGATGAAACGCGTGTCCGTGACCGGCCCGATCAACACCGTCTCGCTCTGCGCACCGGGGATGCGCAGAACCATGCCCGTAAAGATTTGATCTGGGTTCGCCAGGCCATTCGTATCAACGATGGCTGCGAGGCTGACGCCGAGTTCGCGCGCGATCTGTGAGAGGGTCTGACCGGGCTTGACGGTGTACACGGGCAAGCGCGTAGGCGGTGTAGGCGCAGATGATGGCTGCTCCGCGGGCCTGGAGGATCGAGAAGTTACAGAGGTCGCACCTGAGATCATCAGCACCTGCCCCACCCGGATGAGAGCGGGATCGGTCAGCCCATTGGCGTCGGCGAGCGCCTGGGCAGTGCTGCCGTTTGCCGCAGCGATCATAGCCAGGGTATCTCCGGGTCGCACGACGTAAGTGGCGCCACCGTCAGCCAGGGCCAGATATGGAACCGAAGTCAACGCCAACGACACAATCGCTGCCATCATGAGAGCTCGCATCAATCGCATCTGTCACCTCTTGAGAGTCTTCCATACGTCACCGGCTGATAGGACGCGCTTACAGAGCTCGAACCCGTCCTCATGTGCCCTCCATGATGCGTGCGTATTGGGGCCGCGTCAGCAAGTATGAGCTGAGTTTCTGGAGTTGCACCTGCCAGTCTGTCTGCCAGGCAAAGAGCTGATCGAGCAGGTGCAGCGTCTCCGGCGCGCGGTTGAGTTGATAGAAGGTAAGGTCGCAGACCACCAGGTGGTACACCAGGTCCAGGCGGCTCAGATCGTCGAGCGCCTGTGTGACCGCCGCCTCGCTGGCGCCGACCCGGTAGACCAGGTCGCTCAACTCGATCGCAGACAACTTGAACCGATGCAAGTAGGCCAACACGTCGCGCTTGACCGGCGAATTGAGCGCATTGGCCGCCAGCGCAGCGACCGCCGGCTCCAGCCCCTCGAACACGTCAAAGGCGACCGGGGCTCGCGCCGTGAGCTGGCGAACGCCAGCCGCCAGGGCTTCAGGCGCAGCCGGCCCCGAGAAGCTGAGGACCACGGTGCGGCTGCCCTGCCGCACGAAGTAGGCGCTGGCGCCGGATGGCAGGGTCAGCCCTTGAAGCGCGTCGGGCCCGCTATCGCGCAAGGCCGCGACCATGCCGCTGGCAACCAGTTCACCCAGACAGCAATCCCCCTGAGTCTGCGCGACCCGGCCGGCTTCATCGTAGGTGGCCGCGCCCAGAAGCCGGGCCTTAGGCTTCAGGCGACTGAGGATGATAACGGCAGCCGCCATCGGGATGGCATACCAGAAATGGCTGGCGAACGCAGCCAGGCCGCCTTGCCAGTTCCCGTGCATCTCCAGGAACATCCGCAGCGCGTCCAGGGACCATCCGGCCAGCGCAAGGAAAGCGATCAGCAGCCAGATGTCGGTCCGCAGGAATCGCTCGCGAATTCTGACCTTCATTACACTCCTCGCGTAGTTAGCCAGACGCTTGACTGACAATGTTGTGCGACCCTAATGGCAGGCCCTTCCATCTTTTGCGCTGGTCTGCCCGGGGTTGGTTACGGCGCCCGGTTGGGTGGCGTCAGCCGTATGGGCGTGCTGCCCGCGACCCATCAGCCCCATCATCAGGAAGTGGCTCAGTGGACAAAGCAGGATCAGGCCGTAAGTCAATACCTGCGGCACGGGGATCTTCAGCACGAAGATCGCTGCCAGGGCCGCTATCGGGATCAGACAGCAGAGGATCATCAGCAACATGTGACGGTTGCCAGGTGACGTATTGTGTTCCATGAGAGTCTCCCTCCAAAGTTGAAAGGTTAGCCGTTGTCGCGTTGACCGGTTGCCTTGCCTTGTAGGGCCGCCCAGCCAGAGCGGGCCACTGCCCTGTAGCCGCCTACTACCGCGGTCGCGCCGAGAAAGATTAGCGCCATCAGTAGTGATATGCCAGTCGTGGTTGCTATAGCAGGCGACGAAGCCCAGCCGGGCCTGGTGGCGCCGGGTCACGTCGCCTGCTTAAAGGGTCACCACGGGGCTATGGCCGCCAGGCCCGCCCCCACGAGCCGGTCTGGAGCAGATGTCTGCGGACCGGCAGCGTAGCCCTGAGTTCGAGGAGTTGTGAGGGTCCCAGTACTACCTCGTACCCCAGCCGGCCCACCGCCTGGGTGAGCCTGGCTACGTCGAATGTGGCCGAGTCGTACACGATGGTCGTCTCCTCGGCCGCGAAGTTGATGGTGGCCCAAATGACCCCCTCTTGTTGCCGCATCGCTTGCTCGACCCGTGCGACGCAACAGGCACAGGTCAGACCGCGTATGGGCAGCGTCAACCGTTCCGTGCTCATGTTGGCATCCTCCACTGCCCGCCTTTACCCTCAGTGTACCGGAGCACCGCGCCGCCGACAACGGCTAATCGGTCTGTCTTCTGTTCCGCAAAACGGTCTACCCGCGACGCGCCATATGCACCAAATCACCGGAGGACGCAAAAAGGCGGTGGCGCAGACGTATGTCTGCGCCACCGCCTGCGCGCTGCGGGGCTCCAGGATTCAGGTGTTGTGAGGCGGTTTGGGCATCCGGTCCGCCCCAGGGTCAACCAGTGGAGTCGTCGAGACTGACTGAAATGCTAAATCGTAAGGCAAAAAAGCGACTACCTTTGTCCCGTGCCCGGGGGACGAGCGGATGGAGAGGTGCCCGTCCAGGCGCGTCGCTCGCTCGTGCATGCCGACAAGGCCGTAGTGTCCCTGTGCGGCCAGGTCGCTGGGGAATTCCGGTGGCACAAAGCCGGCGCCGTCGTCCTCAGCTTCCAACGTCACCCCCACGGCGTTGAAGTGCAACCGCAGGTTAACCCGGGTTGGGTGCGCATGGCGCGTGGCGTTACTCGTCGCGGCCTGGGCGATCCGGTAGACGGCCAGCTCCGCCTCCCGCGTCAGGCGGCGTTCGTCGCCCGTCACAACGAAACCGCCCGAGAATCCATCCCGCCGGATCGTGGCTGCCAGCATCTCCAGCGCTGCTACCAGCCCCAACTCTTCCAGGTAGACTGGCCGCAAGTCGCGAATCAGATGGCGCACGTCCTGAAGCGACTGCTTGAGCAGCGCGGACAGGTCGGCCAGGCGTTTCTGGATATGCGGTACGGCCTCGGCAGACTGCCCGCCGGCACATGCCGCGACGTCATACTCCAGCATCGTCACCCGCTGCGACAGCGCGATCAAGCCTTGCACGGTTTCGTCGTGCAGCTCGCGCGCCAGGCGCCGGCGTTCTTCCTCCTGCGTCTGTGTCAGCATCGCAATATAGTCGTGCATACCGGCCTGGTAGCGCCCGATCTGCGCGGCCATTTCCTGGAGGATGCGCTGCAAGTCCTCGATCTCCCCGATCCCGCCCGCCGGTGTTAGAATAGCCTCAAAGTCCCCCCAGGCTAACCGTCTGGCCTGGCGGCCCAGGACGTGCAGCGGCCGGATCACCCGCCGCAGGCCGAAATAGAGCGCGACCAACGAAGCCACGGCCGTGACCAGCACGATCAACGGCGCCAACAGGGTGTATTGGAGCATGGGTACGATTACGTCGCGCCAGGGCTCCTCGATCACCAGGCCCCAGCCGGCCAAAGGCACGGGCGCATAGCCGAACACGTGCTCATCTGCGCCCGCCGGCCGCGCAAACGTCGCGCCGGCCTGCCCCGCGATGGCTTCAGCGATCCCCACATGGTCACGCAAGTCCTGTCCTACCTGGGCCGGGTCGGAGTGGAAGATGACTCGGCCATTGGCGTCCACCAGAAAAGCCGCGGTGCGCCGTCCTGCGCCGCTGAGTTGTCCGAGCAACGCCGGAAGGTTAAGCGCACGGGCCGATACGTCGCCCAGCGCGGCCCAATTCGCGGCCGGGTCTGTCAGTGCGATCAGGGCCACGAAGGATCCATCTTGCGCTGTCGTCAGCATCACACTGGGCTGGCCCGGATGCGCCACGGCCGCGGCCAGCACCGTTGTGTCTGTGACCCGAAGCCCCGGCAGAGTTGCGGAACCCACAGTAGGAGGGGCGCTGAGATCGAGAATGCGGATACCGCCGTCGAACGGTGTAAACAACGGCCCCCCGGCAGCGAGTGTTACCGGCGGCGGCGTCCGATCGCGTGCCTGGGCCAGCACGGTCTGCAGGACGAGCACGCGCTCCGCCAGGTCGCTGTTCAGCCGTGCCGCAGCGAGCTCGATCAACTGGGCATCGCGGCGCGCCACCATGTCGCGCATCGAGCGTTGATGCAGGGTGATGCTGCCGAAGGAGACCACTACCAGGACGAGGATCAGCGGCAAGATCGTCCAGAAAAAGATCTGAGCGCGCAGCCCGCGCAATGTCTGCATCTCAGGCCGTCGTGTCTTCGAGTGTGATCCACCCTGCGCGCATGGCGGTTAGGACGGCTTCTGTGCGCGTGTTGACGCCGAGTTTGGCGAAGATGTTCATCAGGTGGCTGTGCACCGTGCGCTCGCTGATGCTCAGATCGCGACCGATCCCCCGATTGGTCTGGCCGCGAGCAGCCAGCCGGAGGACCTCTAGCTCCCGGTCGCTCAGGCGTTCCGGCCCCTTGAGAGGAGTCGCGGTGGGATTCTGGAGTCTTTCGACTATCCGCTCTGTGATGGCGGGGTCCAGGGCCGAGTGGCCGGCGTGCACCAGCCGGATCGCGCGGGCCAGCTCCTCAGGCCCGGCGGTCTTGAGCAGGTAGCCTTTAGCGCCGGCACGCAGGGCCGCGAAGATGTAAGGGTCCTCGTCATACGCGGTCAATACGATGGAGCGTGTGGTCAGCTGCTCCTGGCGCGCCCGGGTGATGACTTCCAGCCCGGAGAGGCCCGGCATCTGCAGGTCCAGCACCGCAACGTCGGTCTGGTGGCGGCGCACCAGGTCGAGCGCTGCCACGCCGTCGCCGGCCTCTGCCACCACCTGGAGCAGCGGGTCGCGCTCGATGAACTGGCGGATGCCGCTCCGCACGGCAGGGTGATCGTCCGCCAGGATAACCGTGATGCGGTCCTGCGTTGTCATCCGGCAGCCGCCGTCCGCGCGTTCCCTTGGCGCCATAGCAGGTATACCAGGGCCGGTATGCCTACAACCAGCCCGGCCAGGCTGATCAACTGGGCCTGGTTGAAGCCCAAGGCAATCGTCTTGTAGGCGCTCCAAAAGGTGATCACAAAGCGCCCGATGGAATAGAGCACGAGGTAGACCAGGAACAGGGCCCCATCCGGCAGCGAGCGTTTGCGCAGACGCCACACGATAGCGAAGATGGTCAGGTTCATGACGATCTCGTAGACCGGCGTCGGCGTGTAATATACGCCGAGCTGCGGCACCATGGCGCCGGGATTGCTGTAGGCCAATCCGAATGGGCCGGTCGTAGCCTTGCCGACCGCGTCGCCGGTGATGACACACGCGATCCGGCCGATGGCCTGCCCCAATACCAACCCAGGGACCGCGGTGTCGAGCAGCACGGCCAGGCGCAACCCGCGGCGCCAGGCAAAGAGCGCCAGCGCCGTCAGTCCGCCGATGACACCGCCCCAGATCGCCAGGCCGCCTTCCCAAATGTAGAGCGCCCGCAGGGGATTGGCGGCATACTCATCCGGCCAATGATCGATGACATGGAACAGGCGCGCGCCGATCAGCCCGCCGACGATCACCCAGGGGATCGCATCGGCAAACTGATATTCGCTCAGACCTTTGCGCCTGGCCTCGCGCAGGGCCACCCAGATTCCGATGCTCGCGGCGGTAACGACGATCAGCCCATACCAGCGGAGCGCGAAGTGCCCCAGGTGGAGTAATACCGGATCAATGTTGACGGTGATCATGGCTTAGCAGTCCTTCTTCACGTGAATAGTTACCCGGCGACCGCAGCACGTCGCTCTCAGGAGTGGCTAGCAGGACGAAGAGGCGTCTGGCAAGCAGCAGTACGACGAACAACGCCGCCAGGGACGTTGGCCAGACAGGCGCGTCGAGAAAGATGATCGCCCCCAACACCGCCAGCGGCACCAGGCAGCACAGGGCAGTCAGCAGGGCGCATGTCTTCGTCATATTCGCCGATCTCATCGTCAGGCTCACTCGCGCTCGCGGCTCCATCTCTGGCCCATTCAGCGTACCACTCTGTTTGCTCCGCAAACAGAGTGGTACGGCGCGTTGTGGCTGGGCCATTTGGTCTAAGCACAAGGCAAGTCTATGCTTCCACGCTGAAGTTGCGCATCATCCCCTGATCTTCGTGTTCCAGGTTATGGCAGTGATAGAGGAATAGCCCTGGCTCCACGAACTTAAGCAGCACCTTGACGCGCTCGCCGGGCATGGCCAGCACCGTGTCCTTCCAGCCCTCGTCCACATAACCGGCACGCACCGACTCGAACCCCGCCTTCAGTTCTGGTAGTACTTGGCGTTCAAGCACCTGGAACTGCGCGCCGTGGATGTGCAGCGGATGCGCCATGCCGTTCTGCTCCATCATCTGACCGGGGTTACGCTCGTTGACGAATTCCCACATCGTCAACTCGCCGACCCGGCCGACCTCGTCGGCGGCGACGCCGGTCATCTCGAACGTGCGGCCATTGAGCAGCCACGTCATCATCCGGTTGGTGATGACGACCTGCCGCGGCCGCGCCGCGTTGAGCGCATCGGTGGGCCGGTAACGCTCGCTGCGCGACAGTTGCGCGGGCAGCGTCTCGTCGCCCTGCTCCTGCCTCCCCACGCGGAAACGCGCAACCGGGAAGGCCGCGCCGTTGGGGAGCGCCGCTGTGGACATCATCATGCCACCCATTCCGCCCATCCCACTCGCGCTGGCCGTCAACTCGTCGCCCTCAGCGCCCACGAACTCCTGGCTATCGAGGAAGATCTCGTCACCCACCTTGCGGCCGGTGAAATCAGCCCACAGCTCGATGCGCTCACCCGGTGCCAACATGACGAACGGCCGCTGGAGCGGCTTCTCCAACAAACCGCCATCCGTGGCGATGACGGTCAGCGGGCTGCCGTCACGCCAGGCCAACTTGTAGATACGCGAGTTGGAGCCGTTGAGCAGCCGCAGGCGGTAGGCGCGCGTGGCGACGGGCAGGGTGAAGTCGGGCTGGCCATTGACCAGGATGCGGTCGCCCAGGAAACCCATCATCTGCGTCATCCCGCCACCCATGCCGCCCATCATGCCCTGGCCGCCTTGCGCGAGGTAAACCAACTGGTTCCCGGCATCGAACTGGCGATCCTGGATGACCAGCGGCACATCGTGCTCGCCCTGGGGCAATCCCAGCGCTGTCTCCTCGGCGTCGCTGACGATGAACAGGCCGGCCAGGCCACGATAGGCCTGACCGCCGGTCAAGCCGTGGGGGTGCGGGTGAAACCAATAGGTGCCGGCCCGATTGACGACCTGGAAATCGTAGGCGTAGCTTTGGCCCGCGCCGACGGCGTAGCGCGGGTGGCCGTCCATGGCATCCGGGACCAGCAGCCCGTGCCAGTGCACGATGCTGGGTTCCGGCAGATCGTTGGTGAAATGCACCCGCACGCGTTGCCCCTGGCGCACGCGCAGGATCGGCCCCAGGTAGCTGCCGGGCAGCGTCACCACACTGGCCGGATCGCCGGCCAGCAACTCGGCCTGGTAGCGCCATACCGCGGTCTCCGCGCCGGGCAGGATGGCGACCTGGCCGCGCGTGGCCTTGAGTGCGATCTCCAGGTCTGCGGCGGCTGTGGTCGCGGCGCCCTGCGGCGGTTTCAGGGCGACCGGCGCTGTGGCTGAGGGGGCCGCAGCGCCGCCGGTCGAGAGCGGAGCGTACGTACAGGCCGAAAGCGTGCTTAGCGCGCTGCCGCCGGCCAACGCCAGGCCGAGCAGCCCGGCGCCTTTGAGAAACCGACGGCGATCCATCGTGTTACGAGTCTGTTGATTCATGAACATCACCTTCTGCGATTCGTTAGAGAACTCCGTAGCCAGTTGAACATTGTAAACAATAGCCAGCCGGAGAGCGCGCCGGCCGCGGCAGCAACCCAGTGCAAAGGATGCATACGATCGGCGAGCAACGCCTCGGCGGCAAGATACGCCACCAGAAAACCAATTGCCACCGCCAGCAGGGTTGCGGACGAAGAATCATAGGGTGCTGGCCTGTGCCGCTGTGATTTCGGGTATGACTTCGCCATCGTTAGGGCCCTCTTTGAGTCGCCATCTAAGCATTGCAGCGTCATCGCCGATCGCGATGCGGAGTCCGCGGCGCAGACTGCGCTGGATCGTCGCCGGACAAGCCTGCGCTGTCACCTGCGTCCAGCAGCGCCATCAGCCGCCGCGCCAGTAACACGAGCGCCAGCAACCCTATCGGAGCCACGAGCCACACCGGCGCGCCCAGATAGAACACTGCCGCCAACGCCGCCAACGGCACCAGGCAGCACACGACGAGCAGTGGGACGAGCATCCCAGAAATGGTTTGGCCGCGCATGGTCATCTTCACCTCAACCTTGTCATTCTCAAGCTGGTGAAGCTATCGTAGACCAAAGCCCGCGGGTTGTGCAGCGTCAGGCGGCGCGTCTTGCGGACAGCCATTCGGCGGGGTTGTGGAATGTGGAACAGGGGACAGGCCGGATCTTGCGGATCCCAGGAGCGGAGGAGGGCTTGCGGCCGGTTTCAGTGAAGAAGCGGCAGCCGCGCCGTGATAATAGCGCCCTGGCCGGGGGCAGAGGTGATAGTAAGCTGTCCGCCGTAGAGCAAGGCGCGCTCGCGCATGCCCATCAAACCAAAGTGGCCCTGGTGAGCAAGGTCGACGGGCTGCTCCGGCGGGGTGAAGCCGACACCATCGTCGCGGACGACCAGCGTGAGATGTTCGGAAGCGAAGGTCACATCCAGCCAGGCGTTGCGGGCCTGGGCATGGGTCGCCACGTTGGCGAGCGCCTGCTGTACGATGCGGTAGGCTGCCAGCTCGATATCGGGCGCCAGCCGCACTGGGTCCCCGCGCACCGCCAGGTGGAGTGCCAGGCCGTAGCGCTCCTGCATCTGGCGCGGCAGCATCTCCAAGGCTGGCACGAAGCCGAGATCTTCCAGGTAGATCGGCCGCAAGTCACCGATCAACCGGCGCAGCCCGGCAATCTCCTCGTCAATCAGGCCGTTCAATTCCTGGAGGCGCGCCGTAGCGCGCGCCGGATCAGAGCCGAGCGTCTTCAGCGCCATCTGGCCGCGCTGCTTGAGCGCAATCAGCCCCTGGATGGAAACGTCATGCAGCTCATGCGCCAGACGGGTGCGTTCTTCTTCCTGCCCCTGGGTAATGGCGCTCAGGTAGTCACGCATCCCGCTCTGGTATGACCGGATGCGCTCGGCCATCTGGGCCAGGGTGATGCGCAGATCGTCGATCTCCTGCACACCGCCCACCGGCTGCTCGATGGCGTCGAAGTCACCCCAGGCCACGCGGCCGGCGCGGCGATCGAGCTCCTGGAGCGGTCGCACGACGCTGAGGACGCCGAAAGAGACCGCCAGCAGCGCCACCACGGCCACAAAGAGCAGGAGCAGCGGCAGCACCTCGACCGCGCTCATGCCCATCGCCGTGATCGTATGGACATCTTCGACGGTCGCCAAGGTCCAGCCCGGAGGTTCCACGTGCGCATACGACACGAGCAGTTCCCGTCCCTGGCGATCGCGCAGATAGGTCGATCCGGTACTGGCCGAAGGTAAGCTGTCCAGCACCGCCGGATCCACAGCCAGGCTAGCAGGGTCATGGTGATGCACCCGGCGACCGGTCTGGTCCAGGACGAACATGGCGCCCTGCATTTCTCCCTCGAGCAGCAGGTTGCTTTCGGCCAGGCTCAAAGCCTCCACCGGCAGCGCGCCGACCAGTACCTTCCCGCCGGATGTCGGGACGGCGATCAACAGGCGCGCGGCATCGTCGCCTGGCAGATCGGTCTCGTATTGTGTCTGGCCGACCGCCGCGGCGCGTGTGGCGAGGAGACGCGCCGTGTCACTCTGCGCCCAAGCCGTGGCGGCCGGCGAGGCGACCACGAGTGCGCCCTGGTTGTCTAGCCAGGCCCGACCGTCGCCAAAACTGCCAGCGACATCGAGCGGTTGATCCGCCAGGGTCGCGGGGAGTTCGGCAGTGGGTAGGGTTGCCGCCAGGCGGGCCAGCACGGCGACCTGTTGGGCAACCTCACGCCCCAGGCGGTTCGCCTCCGCGACCGTCACCCCCCGGTCGCGATCCTCCACCAGGCGCGTCATGGCTTGGCGATGGCGGGTGACGCCGGCGAGTGACAGCACGATCAACACCACCGCCAGCGGCAGGATCGTCCAGAGCAACAGTTGGGCGCGCAAGCCGCGCAGGAGCCGATGGCCCCGCCGCGGCGCACGTCCGGTGGACTCAGGCGTCATCCAGCACCAGCCAGCCCAGCTTCAGCGCCTTCGTCACCGCCTCGGTGCGGCTGGCAACCGCCAGCTTGCCGTAGATGCTGGCCAGATGCCCCTGCACCGTGCGATCGCTGACGCCCAGTTCGGCCGCAATCGCCTTGTTGGTCAACCCGTGAGCGGCCAGGCGCAACACCTCCAGCTCGCGCTCGGACAACGGCTCGACCTGCTCGGCGGCCGCCGCGGGTTTGCCTGTTGTCATCTGCGCGATGACCTTAGCGGCGATGTCGGGAGCCAGCACCTTGCCGCCGCTCGCAACCGTCTTCACCGCCCGCACCAGGTCGTCGGGGTCGCTGTTCTTCAGTACGTAGCCGTCGGCACCGGCACGCAACAGGGCGAAAACGTACGGATCCTCGTCGTACGCGGTAAGGATCAGCACCCGGATCTCCGGGTAGGCGGCCTTGATCTGCCGCGTGGCCTCGATGCCGTTCACGCCCGGCATCTGCACGTCGAGCACGGCCACGGCGGGTCGCTGCTCCCCGGCCAGGCGCACAGCCTCGGCGCCGCCGGACGCCTCCGCCACTACCGTGACCTCGCCATCCTCTTCCAGGAACTCACGGATGCCTTTGCGCACGATGGCATGATCATCGGCGAGCAAGACACGCAAGGGTATAGAACCTGTCATGGCACACTGTCCTCTGTCACGCGACAGGGCTAACGTTGAACCAGCGAACGTCCGCTGGCTTCCCAGGCGACCATGCCGCCAGCCAGATCGTAGACGCGCGTGTAGCCCAACTCGACCAGCCGCCGCGCCGCGATATCGCTCATCCGACCACTGCGGCAGTATAGCACGATCATGGCGTCTTGCCCAGGCAATTGGGTCAGATGCGCGTCAACCTGTTCATAAGGGATCTGGAGATCCGTCTGCGCGATCTCACCTTCATAGGGCACGTGGACGTTGACCAGGGTGAAATCCTTCGGCCCCGCCAACATCCGCTCCAACTGATCAGGCGTGATCCGTGTGATTGGTCCGCCCACCCCTGTGCCCGTCGCAGCGGCGGGCTGCTGTGTGGCAACGGCAGCGCAGGCGCTCACGAGCGTCGCAACGGCAAGCAGCAGGCTAACAAACAGCAGCTTTTTCATACAGCAACACTATTTGTGTCAGACGCCAAGCTTCTGCCGCAGCGCGTCGAACTCCTGCGGCGTGATCTCGCCGGCCGCCAGTCGCCGGCGTAAGGTTTCCAGCGCCGAATCGGGCTGCGCGCTAAGCGCGGCGTTGCTCTGGCTCGAACGCGTCAGCGTCACAATCAGCCAGACGACGAGGCCGATGATCAGCCCCCAGAATAGGAGCATGCCCAATCCACCCAGAAGGCCCATGCCCCAACCCCATCCACTCATCATGTTCTTACCCTCACTTTCTATCTCAGCGCGGCCATACCTGGCGAAGCGCCATGCGCCGTTCATAACTTTGCCTCAATCATCGCGCAGCCAAGGAAGCACGCCAAGCGCTTTTCAGCGCAGATCGCGCTAGGCCATTCAGCGCGGTCAACGCTCGTGTTTAGCGAGCGCCGTGCCCAACGCGCCAAATAGCGCATTCACGGCACGCCGGACGGCGCTTACCGGCCTAATCTGTCATTGGTATACTCCCGCTGAATGTCCGTGCCAGTATCCTGCCCACGACGGAGAAAAACTCACCATGAAGAGATTGCTAC
This sequence comes from Anaerolineae bacterium, assembly GCA_040766655.1. Lineage (GTDB taxonomy): Bacteria > Chloroflexota > Anaerolineae > CG2-30-64-16 > CG2-30-64-16 > JALOOB01. The sequence goes on along the minus strand of JAXGQB010000002.1, from coordinate 122,011 downwards.
CCATTCTGACCATCGTCGCCGTACTCCTGCTGCTGGCAGCGCCCGCTTTCGCGGCCGAGGATCACACCTGCGACCACAGCGGAGCCACGATCGAGTCCTTGCAGCACTGTGTCCAGCACGCCTACGATATGGGGCATATCACCAAGAAAGACGTCGCACTCAGCCTGCTGGCCAAGACGTCCGCTGCCCAGGCCGGTCTCGATCACGGCCAGCCGCAAGTCGCGATCAAACTGCTGAACGCCTTCATCAGAGAAGTCAACGCGCAGGCCGGCAAGAGCATCGCGGCCGAGCATGCGGGCCACCTGGTGGAGCACGCTCGGAACGTGATCACGGCGCTGGGCGGCTGAGGAGTAACGCTTTGACAAAACGTCTCTTCCTCCTGTTTTCGGCTCTGCTGATCACCAACCTGCTCTTGGCCGCCTGTGGCGGCGGCCAAGCGAATTCCAGCGTCAAGCTGGCCCCTGTCTCGGCACTGCCGATGCAGATGCAGCAGGCTCCTGCAGCCGTCCGCACCGCCTACCAGTTCGCTGTAGCCAACCCGGATGCGTTGAAGAACGTGCCGTGCTACTGCGGCTGCGGCGCCATCGGGCACAAGAGCAACCTGGCCTGCTACATCAAAGAGTTCGGCGCGGACGGCAAGCCGGTTTTCGACGACCACGCTATGGGCTGCAGCATCTGCGTAGACATCGCCACCGACGTGATGAAGATGACCGGCGAGGGCAAGTTGCCGCCTGATATCCGGCAGCAGATCGTGGATACCTACAGCAAGTTTGGGCCGGCCAACCAATGAGCAGGTGGCGAATGGCAGATAGCAGATGGCGCTGAGCATGAGCCGAACACAGTGGTGGGTGGGTGGCATTGCCGTGTCGCTCGTAGTATTGATCTTGCTGGCGCCGTTGCCGGTGATAGGTGCGGCTCCGCAAGAGCGGCACGTCACGATCTCGGCCCGCAGCTTTGCATTCGAGCCAGGCACCGTGCGTGTGAACCGCGGCGATACGGTCATCGTCAACCTGGAATCAACCGATGTGGTACACGGGTTGTACGTCGATGGTTACGGCGTGACGACCCAGGCCGAGCCGGGTCGGCCGGGACAGCTCACCTTCGTCGCCGACCGCGACGGGGCCTTCCGTTTCCGCTGTAACGTGGCGTGCGGCAACCTGCACCCATTCATGATCGGCAAGCTGGTGGTTGGCCCGAACCTGACGTGGCTGCGGGCGATCGCGGCCACGCTGATCACGGCGGTCGGCGCGCTGGCCGTCTTTTGGAAACACTGATGCGCTACGCCATTTCTGAAACCCCGGTCATCAAGCGTATGCTCCGCTCGCGCTGGCTCCAGTGGAGCCTGACCGCGCTCACGCTGCTGTTCTTTGTGCTGGCGATCATCGCGGGGCTGGTCGGCACGCCCGCCGGCAACCGCAACTTCGGCATCGTGTTTGTCTGGATCGTCTGGTGGGCGCTGCTGATCCTGCTGCTGGTGCCGTTCGCGGGCCGGCTGTGGTGCGGCGTCTGCCCCATTCCGGCGCCGGGCGAATGGCTCCAGCGCCGCGCCCTGGTCCAACCGCGGCCGGGTGGCAAGCTCTACACGCTGGGCAAGCAATGGCCCAAGGCCTTCCGCAACATCTGGCTGCAGAACGCCGGCTTCCTGGGTGTGGCGCTCTTTTCCAGCATCATCCTGACGACGCCCATGGCGACCGCGCTGGTGTTACTTGGCTTTATGATCGTGGCCATCGGCACGAGCCTGGTCTTCGAGCGGCGCACCTTCTGCCGCTACCTCTGCCCGGTCGGCGGCTTCATCGGGCTGTACAGCCAGGTCGCGCCGATTGAGCTGCGCGTAAAGGATGCCGCGGTCTGCGCCAGCCACACCGAGAAGACCTGCTACACCGGCAGCGACGACGGCTACGGCTGCCCCTGGCTGGTCTTTCCCGGCGGCTTGACGAACAACACCTACTGTGGGCTGTGTACCGAGTGCCTGAAGACCTGCACGCGCGACAACATCGCCATCTTCGTCCGCCAGCCGGGCGCCGATCTGCTGAAGACCACCGGCCATAAACTCGACGAGGCCTACAAGGGTCTGATCATGCTGGCCTGTGCGTTTATCTACTCGACGGTGCTGATCGGGCCGTGGGGCGTGCTCAAGGAAACCGCGCGGGCGGTGGGCACGCCGGGCTGGTTCGCCTACGCCGCGATTTTTCTGGCGCTGAACCTGCTAATCCTGCCCGGCCTGTTCTGGCTGGCCGTGCGGGGCGGCCAACTGATCGGCCGCCCCACCAAGACCTCCATCCGTAAGCTTTTCGCCGATTACGCGGCCGTGTTGGTGCCGTTGGGCCTGACCGCCTGGGTGGCGTTCTCGCTGTCGTTCGTGCTGATCAACTTCTCTTATGCCTGGTCGGTGCTCTCCGACCCGCTGGGCTGGGGGTGGAACTTGCTGGGCACGGCGGGCCTGAAATGGACGCCCTACATCCCGGGACTTGTGCCCTATCTGCAAGTGCCGGTGCTGCTGATCGGCCTGACCGCCGCGCTCGCGTTGGCGTTGCGCACGGCCCGCCAACACGGCCAATCGCCGTGGGCCGCGACGCCAGTGGCGATCTTCTGCACCGCCGCGACGCTGGGGCTGTTGGGCTTGTACCTGGCCTGAGATTGGGCCACGAATCGACAAGGGAACGAGAAAACGATGGCACGCGGTAGATCACGGGGCAAGGGAGAGCTTTTTGCGCTGGGCGTGGTCCTGCTGGTGCTCGTGGCCTTTCCGGCCGGCATCTTCGGCTATCAGGCCTGGCGCGTGGCCTTGGCTGGCGTCAAGACTGTGGACATCGTGGCCCGTGCGCCGGAACAAGGCGGGTTCAGCCCGGACCGGCTGAGCCTCCGGGTAGGTGAGACTGTCAGGCTGCGCATCAGCTCGCCGGACGTGGTGCACGGATTGACCATTCCTGGCCTGGGCGTCAATGTCGATGAGATCTACCCCGGCAAGGTGGTTGAGGTGGATGTTACACCGGACAAGCCGGGGCGTTATGCCTTCGCCTGTACCCGCTGGTGCAGCGTTGATCACTGGCGCATGCGCGGGGTCATCGAGGTCACAGGCGCAGCCGGCGCGCTCCTGCCAACGGAGCAACCACCTCTGTTTCAGGAGCTCGGCATCGACATCGACGCCATGCGGCCTGCGGCGCAGGCCACGCCCAGCGTCCAGCCATCGAGCACTACCGGTGCGGTGTTGACCGCCAAGCTGCCGCCAGACTTGACCGACCCGGCCCAACGCCGCACGCTGGCGCCCGCCGACGCGTTCCGAAATCTGCGGGCCGATCCCGCCAACACCGCGCTGAACGACGCCGACGTGTGGAACCTGGTGGCGTGGGCCTGGCTCAAGGATTTTAAGCCTGCTGCGCTGGCGCGCGCCGAGACGCTCTACGCCCGCGACTGCGCGGCCTGTCACGGCCTGGATGGCCAGGGCAAGGGGCCGGCCGGGGTGAATCTGCCCGGCATGGCGAAGATGGACCCCGCCATGCCCAAGGGCCCGGCGAACTTCACCGACGCAAGGGCCATGCTCGCGGCCAGTGACGTGCTGCTCCAGGGTAAGCTACTGCGCGGGGGCATGGGCACGGGCATGCCAGAGTTCGGCTCACTGTATACAGACGACGAGCTATGGGCGATGATCGCCTATCTCCGCACGTTCCTGTTCGGGAAGTAAGACAACAACTGATTCGAAGGAGGAAGGGATGCCTAAGCAGGTCAATCAACTACCGAAGGGCGGCAAGGTCAACACTCCGCCCCCGCAGCGCAACCGGCTGCCGCTTTACCTGGCGGCGGGCGGCGCACTGCTCATCATCATCATCGTCGGCGTCGTATGGCTGATGACCAACGGGCGGGGCTCATCTGGCACCGGCAGCCCCTCGCAGGTTGCCGGTCGGCCGGCGCTCGCCGTCGATCAGCAGAAGATTGACTTCGGCAAGGTGCCGCTTGATATACCGATCAAGGCCACGTTCCAACTGAGCAACGTCGGCGACCAGACGTTACAAATCCTGAACCAGCCGGTCGTCGAAGTCAAACAGGGCTGCTGACCGCCCAAAGCTGTCGTCGGTTCGACGACCATCAAGCCTGGGCAGAGCACAGAACTCTCGATGGAATTCATGATGCACAAAGGCATGGAAGGCGTACACGATTTCCGAGTTAAGGTCAAGACCAACGATTCGGTCAATCCGGAGCAGGAACTGGTTGTGCTCTCGGATTGGGGGAAGTGATCAAACGGGACGATTGACATGGCTGAAGAGCAGATGGCGCTTAGAAATACGGATCGACTGGTACACGAGAAGCGGCGGGGTCGGCGCACGGTCGCCTGGCTCGCGGGCCTGCTGCTGGTTGCATTGGCGAGCGGCTGTTCTGGGCCAAGGGCTACGCCTGCGCCCAGCGTAGCTACACCGACGCCCGGCATGATGGGTGCAGTGACAGAACCAGGCCACCTGCGACACGGCGACCCGTTGCCGGACGCCGACATACCGCCCGCCACTGAAACCCCTGGCGGTCAGTTGTTGGCGTATCGCGAAGAAAACGGCGTCAAGGTCTTTGAGTTGACGAGCCGGTTGGTCAAGTGGCACATCCTGCCCGACGTCCAGGTAACCGCGATGACCTACAATGGTACCGTGCCCGGCCCGGAGATTCGAGTGACTCAGGGGGACCGGGTGAAGGTGCTGCTGAAGAATGAGTTGCCATACCCAACGACCATCCACTGGCATGGCATCCTAGTGCCGAACAACATGGATGGCGTGCCTGATATGACCCAGGCTCCGGTGCCGCCAGGTGGATCGTTCACTTATGAGTTCACGGCCGAGCCCGCCGGCACCTACTGGTATCACTCGCACGTCCAGACCGACGCGCAGGTGCTGACCGGACTCTATGCGCCGTTCATTATTGAGCCGAAGGAACCAACTGATCCACGGCCCGATGTGGATGTCACACTGATGTTGTCTGAGTGGCGTGTGATCGGCGGCCAGACCTTCCCCGCCATGCCGATGTCGGGCATGGACCCGAACTACTTCACAATCAACGGGAAGGCTTTCCCGACGGTGGAACCGCTCAAGGTCAAGCTGGGGCAGCGCGTGCGTCTGCGTTTCGTGGCAGCCGGCCAGTTCGTGCACCCCATGCACCTACATGGGCCGCATTTCAAGATCGTCGCGACGGACGGCTATCCGGTCCCGCAAGCGGCGCAACTCACCAAGGATACCGTATCCGTCGCGCCAGGGGAACGGTATGATGTGGAATTCGTGGCCGATATGCCAGGTAAGTGGATGTTGCACTGCCATATCCCCCACCACACGACGAACGATGGCGAGGAACCGGGCGGGCTTATGATGGTCATCGAAGTGGAGTAAGGGATGATGACGAAATTTGGGAGGCAGATATGAGACGTATCGTGATTCTGTTGGCATTGGGTCTCTTCGGCGCGCTGGTCCTGGCGGCGTGTGGTGGGGCGAGCAGTCAGCCGCCAGCCACATCGTCCGAAGGCCTCCTGGTGACGCTGCAGACCAATCCGGTACAGCCCAGGCTGGGACAGACGGAGTTGATCGTGGAAGTGAAAGATGCTGATGGCCGAGCTGTAGACGGCGCGACCGTGACCCTGAAGGCGGACATGATCGGTCACTCGATGGGCGACCTGTCCGGCCAGGCGACCGGCCAGACCAACGGTCGCTATTCCACTCGCGCCAATCTAGGCATGACTGGCGAGTGGCAGGTGGATGTGCAGGTGAAGACAGCGGATAAGGCCGTCAGCCGTAGGTTCAAAATCGTAGTGCAGTAAAGTTCAGGACGGGCGCAATGCACAAGAGCAGCGATGGGTCAGTTGGCGCGTTCACCAGTGGTCATCTGGCTCTGGCTTTGAACCTGTCCGCTGGGTAGAATGCGCCCGATACCAAATCGAATCATCAAGGGATCCTGATGTCCGAAACCAAGCAACTCACCCTCCCTATCACCGGGATGACGTGCGCCAACTGCGTCGGCACGGTGGAACGCAACCTGAAAAAGCTGGACGGTGTGCAGACCACATCCGTGAATCTGTCTTCCGAGCGCGCCTCCGTCGAATTCGATCCCGCCAAGCTGGGACTGACCGATCTGATCGTGCGCGTCGAGCGCGCGGGCTACGGGGTCGCGACCGGTGAGGCGGACCTGGTCATCAAGCGGCTCGATGACGACAACGATGCGCGACGGCTGGAAAACGCGCTGCGCAAGCTCGAAGGTGTGCTCGAAGTCCAGGTGTCCTACGCGACCGAAAAAGCGCGCGTCCGGTATGTGCCCACGATCGTCAGCCAGGCGGAAATTCGCCGCGCGGTGGCCGCGACAGGCTTCGAGGCGCTCGAGCTGGGCGGCGATGCCGAAGACGCGGAGGCGGCTGCGCGTCAGGCAGAGATCGACACCCAGCGGCGCCTGTTGATCATCGGGGTGATCTTCACCGTGCCGCTCGTCCTCCTCTCGATGGGTATGGACGCTGGCCTGCTGCCTTCCTTCTTCTACGCCTCGACCTCGGCCGTGCACGGGATGCCTGAACCCCAGCCGTGGTTCAACTGGCTGCTTCTGGCGCTGGCGATCCCGGTGCAGTTCTACGTCGGCTGGCAGTATTACGTCGGCGCGTTCAAAGCCGTGCGCAACCGCTCGGCCAACATGGATGTGCTGATCGTGTTGGGTTCATCAGCCGCGTTCTTCTACAGCCTGCCCATCGTTTTCGGCTGGCTGGAAGGGCACGTCTACTTTGAAACCGCCGCCGTGATCATCACGCTCATCAAGCTGGGCAAATATCTCGAAGCGCGCGCCAAGGGGCGCACGAGCGAAGCGATCAAGAAACTGATGGGCCTGCGCGCGGTGACCGCGCATGTGGTGCGCGACGGGACCGAGTTGGAGATCCCGGTGGATGACGTCCGGGTGGGCGATGTGGTGCTCGTCCGGCCGGGCGAGAAGATTCCGGTGGACGGCGTGGTCGTCGAGGGCCGCTCGGCGGTGGACGAATCGATGCTCACCGGCGAATCGCTGCCGGTGGAAAAGAAGTCCGGCGATCCCGTCATCGGCGCGACCCTCAACAAGCTGGGCCTGCTTAAGTTCGAAGCAACCAAGGTCGGCCGGGAGACCGCGCTGGCGCAGATCATCCGCCTGGTAGAAGAAGCCCAAGGCAGCAAGGCGCCGATCCAGAAGCTGGCCGACCAGGTCTCGGCCAGCTTTGTGCCGATCGTGCTCGTGATCGCCGCGCTGACCTTTATCGGGTGGTACTTCTTCGGCCCGGCGCTGCCGATCAATTCCGATGTGACCACCTTCACGCGCGCGCTGGTCAACGCGGTCGCCGTGTTGGTGGTGGCCTGCCCCTGCGCGATGGGGCTGGCCACGCCGACCGCGGTCATGGTGGGCACGGGCAAGGGCGCCGAGATGGGCATCCTGTTCCGCACCTCCGAGGCGTTGGAGCGGGCCGGCAAGGTCAACGTGGTCGTGCTGGACAAGACCGGAACCATCACGAAGGGCCAGCCGGCTGTGACGGACGTCGTCACCGACGACAGGATCGCGTCCGACGAATTGCTGCGGCTCGCGGCCTCGGTGGAAAAGGGCAGCGAGCATCCTCTCGGTGAGGCCATCTGGGCGGAAGCGACCGCGCGCAGCCTGGCTCTCGGTGAACCCCTGGGCTTCCAGGCGGAAGCGGGACACGGTGTGGAGGCCGAGGTAGACGGCCAGCGCATCGCCGTCGGTAACCTGCGGATGATGGCCGCCCGCGGCTACGCGCTGAACGGGCTCGAGGCTGCGGTCGAGCGCCTGCAAGGCGAAGCCAAAACCGCCATGTTGGTGGCAGCGGATGGCGCCGTGCGCGGGGTCATCGCCGTGGCCGACACGATCAAAGATAGCTCGCAGGAGGCGATCGCCGACCTGCACCGCATGAAGCTGCGGATCGCCATGATCACCGGCGACAACCGGCGCACCGCCGAAGCCATCGCTCGCCAGCTCACCCTGAGCAGCGCTGATGGGGTGGGCGTGGACACGGTACTGGCCGAGGTTCTGCCGGACGGCAAGTCGGCCGAAGTCAAGAAGCTGCAGGAGACCGGCGCCGTGGTCGCGATGGTCGGTGACGGCGTGAACGACGCGCCGGCCCTGGCGCAGGCGGATGTCGGCCTGGCGATCGGCACCGGCACCGATGTGGCGATGGCGGCCGCGCCGATCACTCTGATCAGCGGCGATCTGCGAGGGGTGGGACGCGCGATCTCGCTCTCACGCAAGACGCTGCGCACCATCAAGCAGAACCTGTTTTGGGCCTTCATCTACAATATCATCCTGATCCCGGCAGCCGCGCTGGGCTACCTGAACCCGATGCTGGCTGCCGGCGCCATGGCGTTCAGCAGCGTCTTTGTGGTGAGCAACAGCTTACGGCTGCGACGACAGAAAATTTGAGCAGACTGCTAGACAAGGAGCTTTGGAGGACATCTGCATGAAAACGAAAACACATCGCTTGCTTCTTCCGTTCATCGTCCTGCTCGCCGCCGCGCTCGTGGCGGGGTGCGCGCCGAAGGCTGGGCAGGTTCCGACCGCCGCACTGCCGGCCGGGAAGGCCTGGGCCGAGGGCAAAGAGATCTTCTTTGTGCACACCGAGGCCTCCGATGCCGACGTTGCCGGGAAGCTGACCGACATGATGAAGTCGCCCGTGCTCCTTGTGCCGTCGCTGGCCAAGCTGCCCGCCGATGCGCTGGCACAGGTCTATGTTTTCACCAATGGCGTGGCCGGCAAGGGGCCGTTCGGCTTTCAGGCGGACGTGTTCCCCAACCCACCGGGGACCAACGGCTACAGCCCGCTTCGCAACATCAACGCGGTGACCTGGACGGATCCGGCCAAGGCGCGCGAACTCAAATCGGCGGCTGAGGTAATCGCTGCGAAGAACGCTGGCGAAGTCACGATCGAGCAGCCGGGGGTCGTCGTCAACATGCCGTTCGTCGTCTGGGAGGGCGGAAAACGCTAAGTCATGCCGGGTATGGAAGAATCAGTTGAGCGCGCTGGCACCAGCGTTCTGAGGCGCGCTCACTAGCCTCATCCAGTACGGCGCGATCGGTTTCGGCAGGTGAAAAGTGCAACATGGCAAGACAGTTCTTGCGTGTGACAGATATAAACTGCATGAACTGTGTGATGCAGCTGGAAGGGCAAGAGGATGACGTGTTTAGCGTACAGCGCGTCCGGGTCAGTTCCGGTCAGGACCGGGTGGAGGTCGGGCACAACGAAGCAGTGATTGGCGCAGCGCAGATCGCCGCGGCGATCCGGTTGCTGGATTACTCAACGGGCGGCGGAAACCACGGATCGCAAGGAGATCGGGCGAAGCATGTGTGTGCATCAACCTGACCCTGCAGTCTCCTCGCTAGCGCAGTGAACCTTCGCTGCACCCTATCATTCTGCACCGCCGTCGCGATCGCCTTCGGGTCGCCGACCAGCACCGCCAACCGCCGCGCACGGGTAATCGCCGTATACAGCAGGTTGCGCTGCAACATGATGTGATGGCTGTTCAACACCGGCACGATCACGCAGGGGAATTCGCTCCCCTGCGACTTGTGGATCGTGATCGCATAGGCCAGGGTCAGTTGCTGCAGATCGAACTCCTCGTACCCAACCACCCGGCCGTCGAAATCCACGGATAGCCGCTTCTCCTCGGGGTTGACGGCCAGCACGTGGCCGACGTCTCCGTTGAAGACGTCCTTGCCGTAGTCGTTGACCGTCTGCATCACGCGGTCGCCCTCGCGCAGGATGCGATTGCCAACCTCCAATTCCCCCAGCCCGCCCCGCTGCGGGTTCAGCGCGTCCTGCAGGCGGACGTTCAGCGCCGCCACGCCGGCTTCCCCGCGGTGCATCGGGCTGAGCACCTGGATGTCGTCCGAACTGAAGCCGAAGCGCGCCGGGATGCGCTCGCACACCAACTGCTCGATCAGCTCCGCGGCGCGAACCGGATCATCCGTGCGGGCGAGGAAGAAGTCGGTGGCCTCGGGATCGTCGGTAACCGGCATCTGGCCCCGCACGACGCGATGGGCGTTGTCCACGATGTAGCTCCCGGCGGCCTGGCGGAAGATGGCGTCGAGGCGAACGACCGCCGAGGTTGAGGTTAAGGCTGAGGTTAAGCCCTTACCCTCAGCCTCAACCTTAGCCTCAGCCTCGATGGCCGCGATCACGTCGCGCAGCACGTTGCCGGCGCCGACGCTCGGCAGTTGATCCACATCGCCGACCAGCATCAGGTGCGCGCCCGGCCGGATGGCCCGCACCAGGCTGTAGGCCAGCACCAGGTCGAGCATGGAGGCCTCGTCCACGATGACCAGGTCAGCATCGAGCGGATAGGCCTCGTTCCGGGTGAAGCTCAGCAGACCGTCCTGCGGCTTGACCTCTAGGAGGCGGTGCACCGTCTGGGCCAGCTGCCCGGTGGCCTCACTCAAACGCTTAGCCGCCCGGCCGGTGGGACAGGCGAGCGCCACCTCAACGCCGCTGGCATCGGCCAACCGGATCACTGCGCCCAGGGTGACGGTCTTGCCCGTGCCCGGACCACCGGTCAAGACGGTCAGCGGACGGGTGAAGGCGGCCTCCACCGCAGCGGCCTGGCGCTCGGTGAGGGCTAGGCCCGCATTCCCCTCGGTTAGCACGCGGCGCAGCAGCCGCCAGTCGAGGCTGCGGAAGGTCGCCAGCCGGTCGCCGCCGACCCGCGCCAGCAACGCCAGGCGGTCGGCCAGACCGACCTCGGCGCGGTGGAACCAGGTGCGGTAGACGGCATGCTCCGCCTGCTGGTCGGCACCGGCGGGTTCAACCAGCTCATCAACCAGGCCATCCCCTTCGCGCAGGCGTTGCAGGAGCACTGTTTCGGCAAAGCACGCATCCACGCCGAGCAGTCGGGCTGCCCGCGTCACCAACGCGTCGAAGGGCAGGTACACATGGCCTTCGTGGCCGGCCAGCTCGAGGACGTACGACATCCCGGCCGCCACCCGCTCCGGCGCGTCGTGAGGCACGCCCAACGCCTGGGCAATTCTGTCGGCCGTCTGGAACCCGACGCCGGGGATGTCTCGCTCCAAGCGATACGGATCGGCCTGGACCAGCGCGATCGTCTGGGCGCCGTACTCCTCGTAGATCTTGGCTGCCAGACGCGGTGAAACCCCGTGGCCTTGCAGCCAGATCAGCGCGGCCCGGGCCGCCTGTTGGCTCTGCCAGGCCTGGGCGATGGCCTCCGCCCGGGCTGCGCCGACGCCGGCAACCTCCCGCAGCCGCTCGGGCGCGTGGTCAAGCACGTGGGGCGTGGCCGGGCCGAAGTGCGCCACGATCCGCCCCGCGGTGGCCGGGCCGACGCCAGCGATATGCCCACCGCCGAGATAACGTTCCAGGCCGGCCAGGCTGGTGATCGCCACCGGCCGCACCTGGACGACCTTGAGCTGCCGGCCGTAGCGCGGGTGCTCCATCCAGTCGCCGAGCAATTCCACCGCCTCGCCGACCGCGAGGAGCGGCATCACGCCCACGACCGTTACGGCCTCGCCATCATCGGGTTCGAACTGGGCTACGGTGTAGCCGGTCTCGTCGTTGCGGAAGGTCAGGCTACGGATCGTGCCGCTCAGCGTCTCAGGCATGCGACCGGCCAGGGGCCAGAGGGCGCCGACCGCATTGGCGTTCGCCTGGCCACTGGCACGCCCGTTTCAAGTATAGATATGTCAAGTGGTGCAACATTCATCTCACCGAAAAACCAAAAACCGGCCCATATAGGGCGCAAATGGCCCTCCCGGGGCGGGTCGTGTGTTCGCGTTTTTGGAGCAGGGGGGTAGCTGCGGCTGTGATATGGCGTCGGAGCCACGAACCTGGCACAGATCGCAACGATCAACCCAGCCTCCCCGCTTTCATTCGTCCTTCGGCTCTTCCCAGTCGTTCTCGCCATCCCACGGCGCCAACTCGGTTGAAGCCCCTGGCGCGCTGATCTGGCTGCCGTACACGCCAGCCAGGAATGCAGCACGCAGGAGTTCCGGGTAGGCCGGCGGGCTCTCGAGCGATCGGGGCGTTGACAATGTAGGCAACGCCGGCGTCACCCTGGAATCGGGCACAGGCACGTGGTGGATCTCCCGCACCCGGTCATGGTAGATGTGGCGCTCCGGCTGCTGGTTGCTCCGCCAGGCGCGCAGCGGGAACTGCGCGGCCCACACCAGGCCGACGAGCAACCCGCCACCGAGCAGCAGAAAGGCGAGGGCACGGGCCGTCTCGGCCCCGATCAACCACAGGGCGTAGATCACGCCGCCGATCAGCGCCAACACGGCCGCCGCCACCATGATCGCCAGAACGCGCGCGCCATTGCTCACAGGTCACCCTCCTCATCGCCGTTCTGCTCCCAGTAGGCTGCGTGAAGCCGCCTGGCCCGCTCGCTGCCGATGCCGAAACGCGCGGCCAGCGCGCCTACGGAAAGACCATCGGCCAACGCCTGCTCGATAGCCCGATAGTCCGCCTCGCCCAGTTCCCGCCCCGGCCGGCCGCGCGGATCGCGTTGCAGATCAGCCAGGCGCACCACGAGTGGCAGCTCGTCATCCAGCGAGGGCACGCGCTCAACGCGCGGGATCCGGCCGTACTGCATCCCCCCGATGAGTGGCGCCTGCAGGCGGATCTCCGCGCCGGCCGTGATCAGCAGGAAGTCCCCGTGCCCCAGCAATAGATCGGCCATGGTCTTCGCTCGCCCCGCGGCCCCGAAGGTCTTGGTCGCCGTCGCGACCCGGCCCAGGAGCCGCGCCGTGAAGTTAGTCAGCGCGTCGCCGAGGCTCCGGGCGCCCGGCTGCTGGGTCGTGACGACCAGGTGCACGCCGGCGGCGCGCCCCACCTGGGCGATGCGGGTGAGGAAACCCTCGACCTCACCGTTCACCATGAGCAGGTCGCCGATCTCCTCGATGACCACCACCAGCTTGGGATCACGCTGGTTCGCGGCCAGCCGACGATCCATCTCCGTCGTCGCCCAGGCCAGGAGGCGGGCGCCATCCAGCGGGTTGCTGACGATGGGGTGGCGCAGGTGGGCGGACTTGCCGAAGTAGGGCGCCAGGTCGTGCCCCTTCTTGTCCACCATCACGAACCCCAGCCGCGCCGGCGGGTTCTGCACGGCCAGGCGATAGAGCAGCCAGCGCAGCGCCACTGTCTTGCCGGAGCCCGTCGTGCCGCCGATCGCCAGGTGAGCGGTGTCGGGGTCGTCCAGATCGTACCAGACCGGCTGGCCCGTCACCGACAGCCCCAGGGCCACATGCCACGAAGTCGGCGGCCGGAACCGCTCGATCGCCGACGCGCCGAGCTTGCGCCGCTCCTCCGGCGCTTTGGGCACTTCGACCAACAACTTGCCGTGGTCGCGGGCGATTCGACAGGTGCTGCTGTGCGCGGCAAGCGCGACCGCGCTGGCGAGCTTCTCGACCTTCTCGGCCGGCACGCCGATCTCCAGGTGGATCGCGAAGGTGCGCAGTTGCGGCCCGTCGAAGAGCGGCACGACGATCGGCCGCAGCCGGTTCTGCTCCAGCGCGCGAGCGATCATGCCGGCGTAGAAGTGCATGAGCTGCTCCGGCGTCATGCGCTGGCCGGGTAGGCCCGATCCGGGCGCGCCTGTGTACGTGGTCATCGTGTGCTCCCAGTGCAGACGCGGTTACAAAGCCGCGCCGTTGGGAATGGGGAGACATCCACGCCCGCAGCCGGGCTTCACCTTGGCTGACCCTGTGTCTCCCGATGTGCTCCGTGTGTGCGCCGGTTTAGGGCCGGCTGCCGCCGGCTTCGCCGGCCGCGCGCAACAGCCGCCGGTACTCCTCGATGCCGAGGAGGGCGACGAAAGGTTCGTGGTTGCGCTCGACCAGGTAGTGCTGGCACTGGTAGTGCGCCACCTCCAGGTGCCTAGCCAGGTGGGTTCGCAGATCTGTGACCGTAATCGTGACGCCGGTCGGCTTGGGCCGCGTCGATGAACTGTGCGCCATCTTCCCTCTCACGCGAAGTTGGAGTGCTCCTGACTGGTCAGGTGCCCTTCTGCAGGCGGTCGAGCGCCCGGCCGGAATGCAGCCGGTGTCAGTGCGACCGCCCGGCGCTCTGCGCCAACGCCCCTGGCCGCCCTGCGGCCGGGGCATCCTGGCGGGCGCGGCCTCCGCCCCCGTCCTCTCCCCGCCGGCCCCCTGGGCAGGGGGGCGAGAGGCGGGTGGCGACTGCGCCCCGCCCCTGGCCCTGCTGGGCCACTACCCGGCCCGCTGGGCCGCCGCGCGGTTGCCCACGAACTTGCCGCCGCGCGCGTTGGCCTTGTGCCGACCCACCATCTCCCGCATGGCGTCGGTGACCGTCAGGTAGATCACGCGGTCGACGACCACCACCGCCGAAGGCGGACCGCCGTTGCCCGCCGGCGTCGAGCGCAGCCAGCCCTCGATGGTCACTTCGAGGTTGCCGTCGGTCAACCCCCAGTAGGCCAGGGCGTCCGGCGCGTGCTCCTCGGGGAACAACACGCAGTGGTGGCCACCGTACGCCGCGTGATCGGTGATCAGCGTGGCCACCGTGTACGCGCCGGCCAGGTCGCCGGCCTTCACCTCGGCGGCGCGCAGGTCCGCCAGCTTGCCGCTCAACACCACCCCGTTTTGCCGTTTCATCCGACTGCGGATCTCCTCAGTGAATTGCTGCGCCAGGCATGGCATCCTGGTCAGGCTTTCCGTCCGAGCAGGATCTCCACCAACGCCGCCCGGTGGGGCAGCAGCCAACGGGCACGGATCGCCGCCCACTCGTCCGCAGGGATCTCCCCGCGTGCCAATCGCCAACGGGGCGGCGGACCTTCGGGCTTGAGCGTCCAATCGTCGTCCATGTGCTCGATGCGCGCCCCGCAACACCGCGCTCCGAACAGGGCGCCGAACACGCCTTCCGGGTCAGCGGCGTCTCGGTGATAGGCCAACTCTAGCACCAGCAGCCAGCGGGCGTGGTCGCCGACCAAGTCAGGCCGGGGATCGGCCCAGGGCGGGTCCGGCGGCGCGGGCCGGAAGCAGCCGCAGTGTTCGAGCACGGCCCGCAGGGCCGCAAAGGCATCACTCCCGCCGGGCTGCGTCGATGGAGGCAGCTCATCGGCGGCAGGCGGCTCGGCGAAGAGCGGGCCGAGGGCCGATGACTCACCCTCTGAGCGCCTCACGTCCGCCGGAGCTGCGGCCGGGAGGGCGATGCGTCGCGACCGCTTCACGCCAGGTCGTGGCCTTCCGGACGGACAGTTGCCTCAGCGTCAGGATCGTCCCCATCGGCGGCTGCACCCTGTTGCCGCGCCCGCAACTTCAGCCGGCGCTCAAACCACCAGGGCACCGGCAGCGGGCCGGGATGCGCAGCAGGCACGGGCGATGGCGCGTGCTCGCGTCGCGGGCCAGGCTCCGGCAGCGGCCCACCCCAGGCCCGCTCGGTCAGCTCGCCCGGCGCTCCTGGCCGGACCGTGCGCGGGTCGACCGCCTCCATCGGCGCGCTATTCCGATAGGTCCCGTCCGGCTCGCCGTCGCGATCGCCGGCCATCAGGTAGAAGACCCGCCGGGCGAAGACGTATCCGGCGCCGTCATTGGGCGCGTCGCTGCGCAGCTCGGCGTAGCCGACCAGGCGACCGATGCGCCAACCGGCCGGTTTGCCGCGGCGGCGATGGGTCAGGAAGATCGTCTGGCGCACGTAGTTCAGGTCGGCGATGTCGGCGAGCCAGATGATGCGTTCTTCACCGGCGAGCGCGCTGGCGTCCATGGCGATCCTTCTCCCCTCTGTCAGGCGTTTCCTGGCCTTGTTCAGTCCCCTCGGGGCGACATTTCGGTCTCGTTCTCTCGCTGTCTTCGCGGGAATCCAGGAATCGCGGGAATTTCTCAACATTTCCGCGACGCGGGGTTAAGGAGTCCCCCCCCTTGTAACGCGCAAGTCTTGGAAAAATCCCGCGATTCCTGAATTCCCGCGCGACTGGCTCACTCACGATGCGCCTCCAGGCCGGCCATCGCCGCGGCAGTGGCGCAGGGTGTAGAAGGAGCGCTTGTTCACCTTGTCCGGCTCCTCGATCAGCTCCCAACCCGCCAGGCTCAGGCTGGCGCGCAGCTCGCGCAGCCGGTGCGCGATGGCCTTGCCCCCACCCAGGTGGGGCAGTATCGCGCCGGCGTCCCCCAGCACGCGCACGAAGTCGGTGGCGGTGCGCCGCTGGATCCCCTCGGCCGGCGCGTACTCCAGGATCGCGCGCAACAGCGGATCGGCGTCGCCCACGGCGAGCGCCTGGGCGGCGCGCCAGGCGTTCAGGGCCGGGATGGCCCGTTCGGGCTGTCCCGTGGCCGCGTACCAGGCCCAGGCCAGGCGAGCGAAGTCCAGGAAGCGCGCCGGCAGCTCGCCCGGCGCCTGTGGCGCCCACGACAGCATGTGCGCGGCCGCGGTCACCAGGTAGGCGAACACCTCGGACCGATACTCCACCACCTCGCGGTCGATCTCCGAGTCGGCCCGCCGCCGTGCATCGCTGAACTCCACCGTGGTGAGCGGCAGGATGCGCTCGGCCACATCGGGCCGGGCGAAGGGCGCGGTGCGGCTGGTGATCACCACCGCGGCGCGCATCTCCTTGTCGGTCAGCTCCTCGTCGGTGTACAGCTTGCGGCTCTGTTTGCGGCCGCCTGTCGCCACCACCGCCAGCGCGTCCACCAGCCATGGCGGCGGCTCGGCATCCACGTTGTCCAGCGCGAAACAGAGCCGCATCTTGGCCATGGCCCAGAAGTCGCGCGGGTCGTCAGACAACGGGGTGACGCCGGAGGCCGGGCCGTAGATGATGCGGATGATGGACCGTCCCAGCGTGCTTTTGCCACCCCCCTTGTTGCCTAAGAGCGCCAGCAGCGGCAGGGGGCGCAGGTTGGCGATCATGCCGGCCAGGAACACGCCCAGCAGTGCCTGCTGGATCTCGGGCGTGTAGTCGGGCACCTCCAGCGGCGCAGCCAAGGCCGGTTGGAACGCCTGCAGTTCCAGCGGGCTCAACGGTTCCGCCTGCCAGTCCCATTCGGGCAGCACCGCGTCGGCAGCGAAGATGATGTCGTCCGCGCCGTTGCGCCGCCACTCCAGCTTCTGGCCCGGCCGCGCCACCACATAGCCACGCGGGCCGCACGAGGCGTACACCGTGCTGGTGGCCGGGTCGCTGAAGCTGAACCGCCGCACCTGAACCCGCCGGCCCTCGTTGGCTGCGGTGGTGCGCAGGTCGTGGTACAGCCAGTCAAAGGCCGGCTCCGCGGGGTTGACGCCGCAGCGTGACACGGCCGCTTGCAGCGCGAGCGACTCGTTGTCGGTCAGCGCCAGCATGCCACCGTCATCGGCCAGCAGGTAGGGTGCGCCCCGGTCTCCGTCGCAGATCAGTGCGCCACGCTCCAGCAACCAGCGGCAGATCGTCTCGCCGACCACATCCTTGGCCGCCCGCGTGGCCCGCTCGTTGAGCCGCGCCGTCACCCAGGGTGCGAAATCGGCCAGCGTCTGGGGGTCTGCCGGCGGGGGCAGCTCGGCCGCGGCCGGATGGGCCGCCCACTGTGCAGGAAGCGCAGCCAGGTCGGCGCGCACGTCGGCCACCGGCGTCTCCAGCGCGCCGGCGACGCGGCCAGCGATGGCGTCGAGGTCGGGGCTGCCCGGGTCGACGTCCAGGATCACTTCAACGCTGCCCCGGTTGCCGGCTGCAACCTTGACCCGCAGGCCCTCCCCTTCCGGCGTCACCGTGTAGCGCAACTGGCCGTGGCGCAGGTAGGCCCGATTGCCGGAGCGGCCGCCCCAGCGTAGCTCGCCGTCCATGGCGCCGGGCGGCCAACCCGGCTGGTCCGACTCCCCGGCACGCGCTGGCTCGCCAGGTTGCTCCGCAGCATCGTTGGGATCGTCACCCGTCTGATCTGGCGCTACGGCTCGCTGTGCGGCGGGTTCCCAACTGCGACCGTTGGCGCTGGCGCGCTCCCGCCACCCTGGCTCGACCAGGTCACGCAGCGCGTGCCAGTCGCGGCCGTGACAGCCGTTGTGATGACAGCCGGCCGCGATCGCGCCGGAGGCGAATTGCACGATGTAGGCTGATCGGTCGCGGTGCTCCCTGTTCCAGGGGCAGACGCGAAAGATCCACCGTTTGCCGCCGCGCCAGTCCTGCTTCTCCCGCACGTCCAGCCCATGCTCGTCAATCCACTGCGCCAGGTCGAAGGGTCGCGCCGACAGCCCGTAGCGCCAGGCCTGCCCGGCAGTGCGCCGTGGCTCGGCCGGCGGTTCGGCCGGCACCTCGGCGGCCAGGGCGGCGAGTTGCTCACGGGTCACTGGCGTCAGGGTTGTCATGAGCGCAGTTGAAGGGCCTGTCCTAAGCGGAGTCGAAGGAACGGTCATGCCCCCTCCACCAACCGGCTCAACCGATGCGGTCGCTCAGGCGTGGGATCCCCCTTGGCCGCCAGCGTGCCGTACAGCTTCCAGATGCGGGCCGGGTTGAAGTTTTTCTGATCCACCGTCACCAGGGCATCGGTGAAACGAAAGGCCAGTGCGGCCAGCGCCCCCTCGACCAGTCCGCCGTCATCTGCCGGCAGGTCCACCCGGTAAAGCAGATGCGCGCCGTTGCCGGAGTCAGCCAGGAGCGGTTCGGGCCAGCCCCGCGCCTGCAGATAGGCGCGCATCTCGCGCGCCCGCGCCAGGGCCAGGTCGTGTTCGGCGTCGGTGGCCGAGATGCCAGATGGCCGCACCGGGTCGCAATCCACCGGCAACCAGCGCCGGCCGATGATATCGCTGTCCGCCGTAGCGGGATCGCCGGCCTGCATATCCCGCAGCCGGTTGTTGGCCCGCGCCAGCAGGGCCGGGTTCACCGGGTTGAGGGTCACGTAGACCCCGCGCGCTCGGATGCCTGCCGCGGCCGCCGCCAACTTCTCCCAGTCGTCGAAGTAGCCAGAAACCGTGTGCGGCCGACGCCACTCCCGGGTCACCGCGTCGAGCGCGCGCAGTTCGGCCACCTGGCCGGGCGCAAAGAGCGCCTGGCACGTCCTGAGGATCTCACTGCGATCATGTTGGAGCATCGGCGTTTCCCCTGGGTGATGACCCTTATGCTCAACGGCTGCGGCGCTGAGCGCTGTGACGCCGGGCCTGGGCCGCCAGGGCGCGCGCCTGGCTGTACGGATGGTAGGCCCACGTCGGGTAGGCGGCCCAGCCGGTCTTGCAGAGGGCGGCCAGCGCGGGATCCGGCGCCAGCGCGTTCACATCGCCGCCCTTGAGCCACTGGATCTGCCGCCACCAGAACAGCCCGGCCCGCTCGTGATCGGTCAGCAGGTCATAGCCGACGTTGAAGCCGAGCTCGGCCAGGTGAAGCTGGAAGGCGCGCTCGACCTGCTCCTGCAGCGCGCCGGTGATACGGACCGCGTGCCAACGGTAGCCCTGCGCGGTGAGCCAGGCGCGTACGCCGTCGAGCACGTGGCCGGAGCACACGGCCACCTCCTCGGTCGGCGTGGCCTTGAGCCGGGTCAAACAAGTGGAGGCCACCTGCGCCGCCGCGTCCAGGTAGCGCCGGCGGGCATAGCGGTTCGGCTCTTCGGCATCGTCGTTCTGAAAGTAGCTCGGGGCGATCACGCCGCTGACGAACTCCCCGCCCTGCTGGAACGCGCCAGGCGCGGGATCAGACGGCACGCGGTAGCAGCCGATCACCACGCCGCCGACCAGGCAGCCCCAGCCGGCGTCGTCAATCTGCAGCATCGTGCCTCCCACTTTCCGCTGACACGACCAGCGCGCCGTACAAGACCATGCCGCCCAGGAAGCCGACCACGCAGCCCAGTACGAAGTTCAACATGGCAAACAAGCCCTCCCTGCCATCACAGCAACAGCTCCCCCAGGGCGTCGGCCACCGCTTCATCAGCAGGCAAGTCGGCAGACACAGCCGTGGCCAGGTTCCCGGAACGCATCGCGGCCTTGGCCGCGCCGGCGCGGTGGCGCGGCGGAATCTGCCCAAAGAAGGCGATCAGATCGTCGTCCACGCCCGGCCGCAGCCGCAGCTTGAGGTTGAGCACCACCGCCTGTACCGGGAGCCGGGGCCGTCCGCGCTGCGTCATGGTTAGCTCCGTCGTCTGGCCGCGGTCATCGCCGCCAGCTTGTACAGCCCGCGCGCAGTGGAGAGCACCGGGTCATCGGGCATGTACGCCTTGGCGTTGAAGCGTGCGAGCAGGCTGCTGCGCAGCAACAGCGCGCCCCCGCCAACCACGATGACGGCCGCGAAGCGCTTGTAGGCGTTGCCCCAGCGCCGCTCAATGAAGCTGATCACCTCGCGTTCCCACACCGGCAGCGCCGCCGCGGTGTCGAGCTTGCCGGCCCGCAGCTGCGTGTCCAGCTCGCCCAGGGAATACAGCCCGCCGGGGTTCACCAGGTCGAGCAGTCGCCGCACGCCAGCCGTGCGTCCGGCCGTGAAGCGATCCTGGGGCGCGCCGCTGCGCGTGACCAGCAGCTCGACGGTGTTCATGCCGACAGAGATCACGCCGATTTCCTTGTCAAAGTGAGCCTTGCGTGCGGGGATAAACGCGCCGGTGTCGTCGAGGAGATAATCGAACAGTGCGCCGGCGGCCTGTGAAGTGATCTTGACCGTCTCGACCGTGACGCTGAGCGGTCGGGCGTCGGCCTGCCAGGCGTGCGCGCCCACCAGCCAACGCCGCACCCCATCAGCCACCGCACCGGCCTCCTCGCTGAGCGCCTCCAGGGGCAAGCCCAGGTAGATGGCCAGGGGGTCTGCGAGCGATTCGTACGTCTGGGCATAGCCGGTGAAACCGGCAGCCAGCATGGCGCGCAGCTCCGGCGAGCCGGTGAAACGATCGTGATCGAGGTCTTCGCTCAGCGGCCGGCCCCATTCGTGCGCCCCCGCGCCAACGAAGAAGCTGCCGTTGTCGGTGCGGATGCGCAACGGCGGCTTGCGCTGGGCCAGGCCGATCATGCGCGCCAGGGTGTGGCCCTCATCTACGGCCAGGATCGCCGGCACCTGAACGCCGCCCGATGGGCCGTAGAGTTTGATTGCGCCCGCGCCCGGATCAATACCGATAACTGTCATGGGTGAACCCTCCTTCGCCAAAACTCATGAGCGAATGTGCTGCCAGGACATCGCCGGTCAGCTAAAAGGGGATTTCATCGCCAGTAGCTTCTTCCTTGACCTCGGGCGGCGCCTTGCCTTCCTCGTCGGCCTCGCGGTCGCCCAGAAAGCGTACCCGGTCGGCGGTTAACTCCAGGCTGGCCCGTGGGGTGCCGTCGCGATCGGTCCAGGCCGATGCCTCGATGTCACCGGCGACCAGGATACGCTGGCCCTTCTTGACGTACTGGGCGGTGATTTCGGCGAGCTTGCGCCAGCAGACGATCCGAAACCAGGTCACCTTTTCCTGGGTCTGCCCGCTGGCATCCGTCCAGCGCCGGTCAACTGCAACGGAGAAGTTGGTGACGGGTACCCCGCCGGGGGTATACCTCATCTCGGCGTCGCGGCCGACCCGACCTACAACCAGGGTTTGTTGGAACACGGTAGAGCCTCCTTGAATAGTATGGGAACAGGTTGATCGTGGGCACAGCTCAAGCGCTTGCCCTGAGCCTCAGCGAAGGTCTCCGCTGGATCGCGGGGCGTGGTCTGCTCGTCGCCCACGATCCAGCCGGCCCCGGATCACGACTCGCTGGTGCTTGACTCCGCGGCAGCCGCTTCCGCAGCCAGCTTCGCCGCGAAGGCGCGATCGGCTTCCTGGAAGTCTCGCAGGGTCATGCCCTTCTTGCGGGCCTGGTCGATGAACGCTTCCAGGTCGCCGATATTGACGCGCACCAACCGCTGGCCTGGCCCGAGGCGGATGGCCGGCAGCGCGCCTTCCTGGATCCAGTTGGAGACCAGGCGGCGGCTGACGCCCAGGATAACGGCCGTCTCGGCGATGGTGAACATTTGTAGAGCCGATGGCAGAGGCATCAGGCTCTTGAGATCAGGTTTTGGCATTGGAGTTCCTCCCTCCCGCGGTGGAACACGGATCACCGCACAAAAAAGCCCGACGAGCAGAACTCATCGGGCGCGCAGGTACACTGGAAACAAAAACGCCCGACGATGGCCAAGCCAAGTCAGGCGATCAAGAGTTGTTTATGCAGGTAATCCGGGGTATAATCCGAGCTCAGAAAGGATTATGTGGCATCACATCACCCGAAGGATGGCCTGTCCATCACTCGACAATCGAATTCATGTCAAACGATCCAATTGACGAGGTGGGGCGGTTCGAGGATGGTACCACGCGTGGGGCGGTGGAATTTGTGTCGGTGCATTCTACAAGAAATTGAGTAAATTCCCGTCGTCCCCGCCAATAGACAAACTCGCATTTCCCACACGGCGCACGTGTCGAACAGTTTGTCTAGTGAGGCGTCGCTTCGTGAGAGCGGCGCCTCTTTTTATTCGGCTCTGAAAGAACGTTCTTGACAGGCCACATTGGCCAGAATTATACTCCGCTGCGTGCGTGTGTCAAATCGCATCTGCGCTAGACATACAGTGTCCCGTCCTCGGCCTCCCGCCAGCCCATCTCGGAGGCTGCCATGCGGAACAGGAGCATGAAGGTGGGAGTCGGCCTGAACCGGACGATGCGGCCCTGCGCCAGATCCACGTGGACTTGCTCCAGCATAAGCTGGCACAGCTCGGCCAACTCGGCGGCGTCAGCCTCGCCCAACACATCCCCCAGCCGTTCCAGCTTGAGTCCATACTCCAGCAGATCGACGTCGTCGGTCGTCACCAGGCGATCCAGCTCGCCCTGGATCTGCTTGAGCTTGCGCTCGTACTCGTCCTCCTCCAGCGCACCGTCACTGAACGCCCGCCCCAGCCGCCGCTTCTGCTCCTGGAGCTGGCGCCGGCGCTCTTCGATCCGGCGGCCTTCGTCCTCGTCGGCGATCATCTCTTCCAGCTCCTCCTGCCAGTCGGCCGGCAGCCGGAGCACTTTGAGCAGCTCGAGCATCTGTGCATCGGCCCGCTCCATGCGGATGGACTTGGCCGCATGCTCGCACTCCAGGCCGCGCTCCAGGCTGGGTTCTTTGTAGTAGAAGCTGCCGTGCGCCGCCTGCATGCGCAGCGGCCGGCCGCAGCGGTCGCAGCAGATCACCCGCTGCAGCATGTAATAGCGCTTCGGGGCCTGGGCAAAGCTCTTGGGCCGGCGGGCGTGCGCCTCTCGCACCTTCATGCAATCGTCGAACAACTCCCGGCTAATGATCGGCTCGTGGTTGCCGGGCAGGAGCTGGTCGCGATAGGCAACTTTGCCGTAGTAGAACTCGTTCTGCAGAAAATCTCTGACGGTGTCCTTGCTCCAGCGCCGGCCCTTGCGGGTGGCCAGGCCGGATGCGTTGAGCAGTTGCGCAATCTCCCGGTCGGTGTAGCGGCCGGTGGAGTACTTCGCAAACGCTTCACGCACGATCTCGGCCTCGGCCGGCACCGGCACGGCGACCTTATTCGGCCCCACCACGTAGCCGAACGGCAAGCGGCCGTTGTGCAGCCCCTCCAGCGCGCGTTCCAGCTTGCCCTTGACCGTCTCGGCGGAAAGGTTCTCCAGGTACCACTGGGCGAAGCTCGCCATCATCCGGAAGAAGAGCCGGCCGTGCGAGGTGGAGTAGTCGAAGTCCTCGGTAGCTGAGGCGATGGTGGCCTCGCACTCGTTGAGGATGCGGAAGTACTTCAGCGTGATATCCAGGCTGCGCGAGAAGCGATCCAGCTTGTGCACCACCACCACCTGGAACTGCTTCTCGCGCGCGGCCGCGAACATCCGCTGAAAGCCGGGGCGCTTGTCGTTCTTCCCCGAATGGCCGGGATCCTCGAAGACCTCGACGACCGTCCAGCCGCGCTTCTCGATGAACTCACGGCAGATGCGTTCTTGCGCCGCCAGGGAGAAGTTTTCGATCTGCTCCTCACGGCTGACTCTTTTATAGATCACGACCGGGGTGCCGGGTCCGAACTCATCCGGGACCGCGCCGCCGTCCATCAGGCGCTTGCGGTTCAGGCTTTTGCGGCGCCGGTTGCTGGTTTCGGCAGGCACTTGCCCCTGCTCCGTTTCATTTCCCGCCTTACGCATGGTATCCTCCGGGTGTTATCGGCGGCATCCCGCCGGGTTGGGCGCATTATAGCATGGTCCCACCGGAGCCTCGGCTGCGGCAGGACCATGCGCCGCAGTCAGCTGCGGCCAGCAGCCTTGGCTCGCTGGCGGGCAGCCAGGCGGGCGACGATCACCAGAAAGCGCTCGACGCGCGGCGGATAGGGACGTTTTTTGTCCTGTTTCTTCATGGGTACACCTCTCAACGGCGTACCCGACCGGTCGGGATGGCTTCAGCCAGGGCCCTGGCTGTGCGAACAAATGTTTTGACGAAATCCATCTGTCGCTTTACAATAGCCAGCGACTGCCACCTGCGCAGGGTGCAACGACTCGCTGACAGGCGCAGTCTAGCAGGGCCAACTGTTGCACGGCGTTGCAGCGGTGTCCCAGACTGTTTCATTTGCAACACTTCACGGAGTGCGAACATGGACGAGCAAGTCAGGCTCAAAGCCCAGGCCAGCGCGCTGCAGAAGCTCCAGGAGCGGCTCGGTTATTCCTCCCAGCGCAAGATGGCCGCCGCGCTGCAGGATGTCAGCTTCTCGACCCTCTCACGCTGGATGAGCTTCGATAGTCCCCAGGCGATCTCGCCGCGCGGCCGGCTGGCGCTTGCGCGGCTCCTGGGCCGCCGCCACGGTGATGAGGAGGAGCTGGAGGAGACGCTGCGCGCCGCGGGCTGGACGCTGACCGACGATGAGTGGTTGGAGGCCGTGCGGAATCTCACCATCCACGCTCGGCCGGCCTTCCCCCGGATGGCGGCCGAGCGCTTCGTAGGCCGCACAGCCGAGCTCGCGGCGCTGCACGCGGCGCTGCTGGCGCACGGGTCGGCCGCGCCGCTGCTGGTGGTGGTGACGGGTGCGCCGGGCGCGGGCAAGTCGGCTCTCGTGCAGCGCGCGGCCGGCGAGGCGGCGATCCGGGAGCGCTTCACGGGCGGCTGCTTCTGGCTGCGGCTGGAGGGGCTGGACGCCGAGGCCGCGCAGCGAAAGTTCCTGGCCCAGGCCGCGCCAAACGCCGCACGCTTCGAGCCGCGCACCTGGCTGCGCGACGCCCGCGCCGCGTTGGCGGGCCGGCCCGCGCTGATCGTGCTCAACGGCGTGGAGGAGCCGCTGGCGCTCGACGAGTGGCTGCGGCTGGCGCAGGGCTGCGGCGGGCGGATCGTCGTCACCACCCAACGTGCGGATCTGGGCAGCGAGGCGTGGCCGGAGCGCGTCTGCCGGGTGGCGCTGGACGTGCTGGAGGACGCAGAGGCCCGCGCCCTGCTGACGCGCGGGCTGGCTGTGGCGGGACCGCAGGAGGAGCCGGCGGTGACACGGCTGCTCGGGGCGCTGGCCGGCCTGCCGCTGGCGCTCGACCTGGCCAACCGCAACGCGCTCGTGGACGGCAGCTTCCGGCTGCTGGCCGGTGAAGTGGCCGACGACGCGTTCGCCACGCTGACCGCACCCGCGACGCGGAGCCTGGCCGCGACCTTCCGGGCCGCGTACCGCCGGCTGGATGCCGACGCGGCCGTGCTCTTCCGCTGCCTGGGCGGCTTCCCGCAGCCGTTCGAGACACCGGCCCTCGCCGCGGTCTTGGATCGACCGGAGCCGGCCGTGGGCCGCGCGGCGCGTGCGCTGGTCCGCCAGGGCCTGCTCCGGGGCGCGGCCGGCAGCTACACCGCGCACCGCCTCCTGCACGCCTTTGCCCTGGAGCTGTCCCGCGCGGAGGACGCGGCGCACTTCGCCGCCTGGGAGAGCCGCTTCGCCGCTCACTACCTGGGCGTGGCGCGGGCGGCCGGCATGGCCTGGGCGCGGGGCGACGAAACCACCGCGTTGGCGGCCTGGCGCGGCAGCCTGCCCCACATCGCAGCCGGCTTCCGCTATGCCGCCAGGGCCGGCCAGGCGGACTGGGTCGTGGACTATTTGAAACATGCCGCGCCCTACCTCGGCCTGAGCGGGCAGGCCGGCCTGGCGGCCGAGTGGCAGGCGGCCTTCGAAAAGCTGGCCATCGCCGATCCGGGACAGCGCGCCTGGGCCCTGCAATCGCTGGCCGAAGCGCACCTGTGGCTGAACCAACCCGCGGCAGCGATCCCCCTCCTGGAGGCGGCGCGAGCCGCGTGCGCCGATCAAGAGAAGAAGCGGCCCTGGCTGCAGGCTGGGCTGACCCTGGCGCAGGCGCACCTGGCGGCCGGCGGTGAAGCCGCAGCCGAGCGGCTGATCCGCGATGCTGAGTTCGGCCGCGGCCTCGACGCGCTGCAGGGAGGCGATCCGCTGCGCACGCAGGCGCTGGGGTTGGCCGGCGTCGTGCTGCAGAGCCGGGGCCGCTGGGAAGCGGCTGCGACCATCTACCGCCAGGCGCTGGCCGCCGGCGAGGCATCTCAGGCGGGAGCCTGGCAGATCGGCCGGCTGCGCCTGGGGCTGGGCGAGGCGTTGCTGGCGGCCGGGCAGCCCGCTGCGGCGCTGGAGGCCTGCGAAGCGGGGCTGGCTGCGACGCAAGCCGCAGGACCCGACTATCTGTGGGCCATGCTGGCGGCCGAGAGCGCGATCGCCCTGGCGCAGCTGGAGCGGAAACCCGAAGCCGAAGCGCGCCTGGCGGCCGCGCAGGAGCGCGCCGGCGCCGATCCGCGCCTGGCCGGACTCCTGGCGTTCGCCCGGGCCGAGGTCGCCTGGGATGCGGCCGATCCTGAAGCGGGCGAGTTGGCCTATCGGGAGGCCTGCCTGGCCTGCTCGGGGACGCCGCTGATCGCCAACGTCGAGCTGCGCCTGGCCGAACGCCTGGCAGAGTGCGGCTGCCGGCGCCGGGCTGCGTTCGCCTGGGACGCCGCCCGCCATGACGGCTACCTGACCGGCAACCGCCGGGCCCACATCACCGCGCTCCTGCGCTGCGGCGCGTATCTGCTGGAGAGAGGCGATGCCGACCGGGGCCGGAAGTTGCTGACCCAGGCGGTCGAGGCGGGCGCGGGGCAGGGCTACGATGATCTGGCCGCGGACGCGCTGGCGCTGCTCGGCCAGGAGGCTGAAGCCCAGGCCCTGCAGGATCGCGCCGCGGCTGAGACGGTGAAGGCGTGGTGGCCGTCGCTGGCGCTCCGGTTGGGGCTGGGCGGGCCGGCCGACCAAGCCGCAGCGGAGCCAGCACTGACTGCCTGAACGCCTCGTTTGCATTCCCCCCCACACACACCTCCCACCCAATCGAGATTGCCGGGGGCCGACGGAAGCCCCCGGCCCTGCCTGGGCCTGTCAGCTTTGCCAGCCCCGCGCGGCGTATGTTATACTTGTCACCAGACAAGTATTGTCACCAGGGCATTACGCTGCACGAAATGACGATCCCAACCCATTCACATCTCTGTCCCGTAGGATCGGTGTCATGGCCGGAATCTTCACTACAAACCGCCCCGGACAGGCCCAACCCGTGGCCATGCGTCAGCAAAAGCTATGACCAACATGCCTTATCTCATGTCGTTCGGCGCAGGGGCGCTCTTGTATCGAGAGAGCCTTGTTGTCGCTGAGCTGTATCGGGAGCTCGCAGATTGGGATGCAGTCCGATCGCGCGTCATCGCCGAGAACCGGTTGCAGCTCCGCACCAACAGCGCGGCCAAACGGGTGTATCGCGAGGTGAGCGCGCGGCTGCAGACGCTGACGCCGGGCCAGATGGCGATCTTGCAGGACGGATCCCGCACCGAGCAGGGGTACGTGCTCTGGCTGGCGATCTGCAAGCGTTATCGTTTCATCCACGATTTCGCGGTCGAGGTCGTTCGCGAACGGATCCTGCGTCTCAACTTCGAACTTGCCTACCAGGATTTCGACCTGTTTTACCTGGCACAGGCTGAATGGCATCCGGAGTTGGAAAGCGTCGAGTCTTCGACCCGCAGCAAGCTCAGACAAGTCTTGTTTCGCATGATGCGTGAAGCGGAGATCCTATCGCGCCAGGATCGGATCCTTCCGGCGATACTCTCGCCGCGCCTGGCCGCGGCCGTCCGTGATGACGCGCCAGCCCTCCTGGCGATTTACCCGCTCTCGGAAGCTGAGCGTAAGGGGTGGCTGCAATGACGCCCGAACCGAACCTGGACTCCGTTCAAGACCGCTTCCAGCATTTGCTGCGGGTAATCTCCAGCGAACGTTTCCTCAAAATGCAGAGCATCGGTAAAGAAGTCCCCTTCTTCATCTGCCCGTATCCGGCTAAAGACGCAGTGGCTATGCAGCGCATGGAAAAGCAACTGGTGCGACGGTTGGAGCAGGGTGGCCTGCACGTCCTGGAGGTCAATCTCTACGACCTGGCGATTGCCCTTCTAAAGGCTCGCGGCATCTGGGATGAAATCCTGCGGATCGAGGAAACGGTTGGCAAGGACCAATTGCTGGAGCTGCTGCAAGGGGTGCTTGACCCGGAACAGCATCTTGTGCCCGCTATCGCCGAACGGATGCAGGGACAGCACTTCGACGTGATGTTCATCACCGGCGTCGGCGAGGTCTACCCGTATATTCGCTCCCACAACGTACTGAACAACTTACAGAGCACAGCCAAGGATCAGCCGACCGTGATGTTCTTTCCGGGCGAATACACCCAGTCGCTGGAATGCGGCGCCTCACTCGATCTATTCGGCTTGCTGCACGATGACAAGTACTACCGGGCCTTCAATATCTTCCACGTAGAAGCCTGACGATCCAGGAGCCTGCAATCATGCCTTTGTCAACCATCTTCGCCAAGCCCATCGACCGCCCCATCGAGGGTGTCATCAAAGCGGACGACGAAGCCAGTCTGAGGCTTGAGGTCGAGGAGTACGTCCTGACCAACGAGGTCACAAGGCGGCTTGAAACATTTCTAGCTGCGTACACCCGCTACGAGGGCGCCAACGGCGTTTGGATCTCCGGGTTCTTCGGTTCCGGCAAGTCGCACCTGCTGAAGATTCTGGCCCTGCTGCTGGAGAATCGGATCATCGAAGGCACGCCGGTCCTGGAACTGATCCTGCCCAAATGCGGCGACAACGAAATCTTGCGCGGCGATTTGAGGCGGGCAGTGGCAATCCCCTCGAAGAGCATCCTGTTCAACATTGACCAGAAGGCCGATGTGATCAGCAAGGCGCAGATCGATGCGCTGCTGGCGGTGTTCGTCAAGGTGTTCGACGAGATGTGCGGCTACTACGGCAAGCAGGGCCACATCGCCCAGTTCGAGCGCGATCTCGACAGCCGGGGGCTGTACGGCGCGTTCCGAGAGGCATACCGGGCAGTTTCAGGCCGCGACTGGACGTCAGGCCGGGAACAAGCGCTGCTGGAAGGTCGCAACATTGCAACCGCCTACGCGCAAGTTACGGGCGAACCAACCGACAGCGCCAGCGGCATCCTGGACAAATACCGCAGCCAATACAGGGTCTCCATCGAGGACTTCGCGGAACAGGTAGCCGCCTACGTGGCGCGGCAAGGGCCCGACTTCCGGCTGAATTTCTTTGTGGATGAAGTCGGCCAATACATCGCCGACAACACCAAACTGATGACGAACCTCCAAACCATCGCGGAGAGCTTGGCAACCAAATGCCGCGGCCGCGCCTGGCTGGTCGTCACTGCGCAAGAGGATATGGACACCGTCATCGGCGAGATGAGCCAGCAGCGGGGCAACGACTTCACCAAGATCCAGGCGCGGTTCGCCAGCCGGATGAAGCTGACCAGCGCGGACGTGGCCGAGGTGATCCGCCGGCGCTTGCTGCAAAAGAACGACCGGGGCATCGCCACGCTTTCCGACGTCTACGCGGCGCAGCAGAACAACCTGCGGACGCTGTTCGGTTTCGGGGACGGCGCGCCGACCTATCGCAATTTCCGGGACCGCGAGGATTTCATCCACACCTACCCGTTCGTCCCCTACCAGTTCGTGCTGTTCCA
The DNA here is from genome assembly GCA_040766655.1 of Anaerolineae bacterium. Taxonomy (GTDB): domain Bacteria; phylum Chloroflexota; class Anaerolineae; order CG2-30-64-16; family CG2-30-64-16; genus JALOOB01. Next base: position 92,151 of record JAXGQB010000002.1, on the reverse strand, counting down.
GTCGGCCATTCAGAACCTATCGGCGCACAACGCGTTTGAGGGCAAGCACAGCTCGGTCGGTGAGCGGTCCATGCTGGGCGTGTTCCAACAGGTTGCGATCCGGGTGGCGGACCGGGAGGTCGGCCAACTGGCGACTTTTGATCTGATGTTTGAAGGGATCCGCACCGCGCTCAAAGGCAACATCCAACGCGCTGTGCTGAACGCCGAGCGGCAGTTGGACGATCCGCTGGCGATCCAGGCACTGAAAGCGCTCTTCCTGGTCAAGTACGTAAAAGAGTTCAAGGCGACTGCCCGCAACCTGTCGGTGTTGATGCTCGACGGCTTCGACGCGGATGTTCCCAGCCGGGCCGGGCGGATCCAGGAGGTATTGGATCTGTTGGAGCAACAGAGCTACGTGCAGCGCAACGGCGACCAATACGAGTACTTGACGGACGAGGAGAAAGACGTCGAGCAGGAGATCAAGAACACCGAAGTTGAGACGGCAACCGTAGCCGAGGAGCTGGTCAAGTTCATCTTCGATCTCGTCATCAGGGATCGCAAGATCCGGTACGACGACAACGGCCAGGACTACGCGTTCTCGCGGAAGCTGGACGACGCGCTGTTCGGCCGCGACTACGAGGTCGCGATCCACGTCATCAGCGCGTTCCACGAGCACGCGGGCAACCCGCCGATCCTGCGCATGCAGTCGATGGGCCGCGATGAGCTGTTGGTGGTGCTGCCGCCAAGCGACCGGCTCGTGCGCGATCTGCTGATGTACAAGCGCACCGAGAAGTACATCCGGCAGAACATCACCGTGGCGCAGCAGGATTCGGTGAAGCGCATCCTGACCGACCGGCAGTTCCAGAACGGCGAACGTTATACATCGCTGCGCAAGCTGGTGGAGGAGCTGCTGGGTCAGGCGACGCTGATCGTCTCGGGCCAGGACCTGGAGGTGAACGGTGGGGACGCCAAGACCCGCATCGTGAAGGGGTTCCATGAGCTGCTGGTGCGCGCCTACCCCAACCTGCGCATGCTGCGGGGCATCAGCTACACAGAAGCCGACATCGCCAACTGCCTCCAGGCGCCGGCCACCCTCTTCGGGGGGGACGCGGCGCTGGTGAGCGAGGCGGAGAGCGAAATGCTGGCCTGGGTGCAGGGCAACAACCGGAGCGGGCTGCGCACCACCCTGCAGGGGCTGGTCAACCACTTCGAGAGCAAGCCGTATGGCTGGCACCTGGCCGCGATCCAGTGCACGCTGGCAAAGCTGTGCGCCCGCGGCAAGATCGAGGCCCGGCAGGATGCCAACATCCTGGAAGGCGGCGACTTGGGCCGCGCGCTGCGCAACACCCAGGGCTTCGCCGGCGTGATCCTGGCGCCGCAGATTGATTTCACGGCCAGCCAGGTGCGCCAGCTCAAAGAGTTCTATGCGGAATTCTTCGACGGCCCCCCAACAGCGAGCGAAGCGAAGGCGTTGGGCCAGGAAACAGCCGCCGCCTTCCTGAGATTACGGGATGAGTTAGTCCAGTTGCAGGGCCAGGCCGCACAGTATCCCTTCCTCGCCAGCCTTGCGGCGCCCATCGCGCTGCTGGGGAGCGTGACCGGCAAGCCCTATGCCTTCTATCTGACCGATCTGCGCCAGTTGGAGGATGAGCTGTTCGCGCAGAAGGAAGGGATCACTGACCCGATCCGGCGCTTCATGGCGGGGACGCAGCGCCAGATCTTCGACGAAGCACGCCGCAGCCTGGAAACGCAGGAGCCGAACTTCTCCTACGCGGGAAGCACCGAGGCCAGGCAGCTTCGGGCGATCCTGGACGATCCCGCGTGCTGCCAGGGCAATCGGATGACCCAAGCGAAGACGCTGTTGGACGCGCTGCGCGAAAAGGTTGACCGCCGGGTGAGCGAGGAAAAGACAGCCGCGGGCGGGCAGATCACGGAACGGTGGGAGCGGCTGGCGGGCATGGCGGAATTCGGCAAGCTGACCGGCGAACAGCAGGCTCAGCTCAGAGGGCCGTTCGATGCGCTGCGCCGCACGGTCGAGCGCGCCTACCTGGTCGCGGTGATCCGCGACGCCGTGCGCCGCTTCGACGAGACGGAGTATCAGGCCGCCTTACACCGGATGACCGACTGGGCGCAGCCGCCGCTGCCGGAACCGAAGCCCTCTGTGGATGGCGAGAAGCCCGTGATAGCCGATGTTGTGCAACGGGTGGAGTACGTGGCGCGCGCCAGCCTGCACGTGGCTTTCGACAAGGCCTGGCTGGCGGACGAGCAGGATGTGGAAGACTACCTGGCCGCGATCAGGGAGACGCTGTTGGCTGCAGTGCGAGCTGGGAAACGGGTGCAGTTGTAGAGAAAACGTGGTACAGGGGATGAGCGCTTATGCCAGAGCCAGTGAAGAACATTTCCGAGATCGGAGCGGACAGCCCCACAACAAATGATCTGCTGGGGTTTCGACGCTTTGCCGAGCCAATCGCCGAAAGAATCGCTAACGCTACCGCCACTGGAACCCCATTGACGATTGGCGTGTACGGTGAGTGGGGAAGCGGAAAAACCAGCTTCCTCAAGATGATAGATGAATCACTGAGAAAGCAGGATATTCACCCTATCTGGTTCAACGCCTGGAAGTATGACCAGGAAGACAATCTGTGGTCTGCGCTCATCCAAACCATTCTCGACCAGGCCAGAGTCAACGGGAGCTGGTATCGCCGGATATGGACAAAACTCAAGATCTGGCGAAACACCCTCAACCTGCGTGCGGGCTCCTGGGAGATTGCAAAGGGTTTATTATCCGTTGGGTTACGGATTCTCTTTGTAGCATTGGGACTATTGATCATCTTTGGCTGGACATCCTCCGAGATCTCCGCCTTTCTCAATCAGGTCTTCGCGCGATGGTTTTCGACAAATCCCGTTACGCTCACTTTCCTTCAAACCAGCGTTATCAAGGCGATAGTGGCCGTGACCGCTTTCTTTGTCACCCAGCCCGACAAGTGGTTGGCGCTATTCGATGCCAAACTAGGGATTGACTTCTCAAAACTAAAGCGGTCGAAGAGCTATCGCGCCCATATTGCTTTTCTGGATGAGTTCAGCGAAGAATTCAAGCGGATCATCAAACTGGCAGGAAACGGCAAACCGCTAGTCATCATCATTGATGATTTGGACAGGTGCTTGCCCAAAAAGGCCATCCAAGTGCTTGAGGCTATCAAGTTGTTCCTGGATGTAGAAGGCTGTATTTTCCTGCTTGCTGTTGACCGTGATGTTGTCGAAAAAGCCATAGCGGCAAAGTACAAGGATTTGCTGGCCGTAACCAAAGATGGGCAGAGCCGGCCAGAACGGTTGTTTACTCTTCTGGGTGAGAACTATTTCGAGAAGATCGTCCAGTTGCCCTTTGCACTACCGCCCATCTCTGATAGGCAGTTCAAGGAATTCGTCGCCAGCGTTTATCCGGATGAGCATATCCGGCAGTGTTCAAACATCTTTTTCGAGGGCTTGCCGCGCAATCCTCGCAAGGTGAAACGGTTGCTGCAGACGTTTCTCTTGCTTCGGAGTTTTGCGCGCGAGGGCGTCAAGAATGGCACAATGCGACCTTCGCTCATTGCCAAGCTCGTCATTATTCAGAGTCAATTTAGAAGTGTCTACGAAGACCTCGCCAGATTCCATACTCTGCTAGCTGAGCTTGAGAAGCTACATCAGAGTCAGATAGCTCCTCTGACCCCAGATGATCCCTTGGCCGCAATCGACGACCCGATCTTGCGGGAGAAGGCAAAAGCCACGACTGCCGAATTTCCGCTTTTGCAGAGAGTGCTGCTTCAGAAGGTCGATGAAAATGATACCTTTGTGGGCGTTGACATTGAGCCCTACCTGTCACTCACGGAATCGACAGCCGCAGTTGTCGAAACAAAAACCGTCGGCGAGGGTTCTGCGCAAGATACTACTGCCGCGCTCGGGCAATACCTGAGTCAGGTAGCCTCTGTCAGCCAGTCGCTGAGCGTTCAATCTATTGACGCTTCGATTGTGCCATCAGCGAGACCCAACATCGAAAGCCTGTTCATCCCAACCCCGCTCCAGAGTATGGGACCTGATGGTAGGCGTGTTGAGACATTCGCCTTCTTGAGGATGCACCCACGCTCCGTCATACTTGGAGCTCCTGGGAGTGGAAAAACCACTCTACTTTCCTATGTAGCGACTGTCTTGGCGCGTTCCTTGATGCAGAATGACACGTCGCTTATGGCGAACCGCTTTGGAATTTCAGAAACCTTACTTCCGATCCTTATTCCATTGCGAGAGTATGGACGATACATTCAAGAAAACCCCTCAAGAATGTCAGCGACCCCTGCGGGCTTCCTCGAGTTTCTGGATGACTACTTCAAGAGGTGGAATATCGGACTCCCGCCGGAGTTCTTCGCGAATTATTTCGAACGCGGAACTTGTATATTGCTTTTGGATGGCCTGGATGAAATCATGAGTTCAGAGAGGCAATTCGCAGTGCAGGCCATAACCAGCTTGGGCAGGCGTTATCCAACAACGCGCATAGTTGTCACCAGCAGACCAGCGGCTTATTCTCTGGGGTTGGGAGAGGACTTCGCCCATTACGTAATTGGAGGTCTTGACGATAGCGCGATTACGGAGTTTGTTGAAAAATGGTCCCCTGTGCTTGCAGGAGATTCCAAAAGAGCGGAATCAAAATCAGCCTCACTCCTCGCGGCTGTTTTTGGGAGCGATCACTTGCGCGATCTTGCCAGTAATCCGTTGCTTCTCACGACAATGGTCGTTCTCAACTCTCGCCGGGGACAGCTACCAGCGCGTAGGGCGGACTTCTATGAACAGGCCCTCGATATGTTGCTTTCCAGATGGGATGCCACAAAGGGCGTCGAGCCCACAGATCTGAGCCTACCCGAGGTCAAATCCCTCCTGGGCGCGCTTGCTTTTGCGGCCCAAGACGCTGCTCTTATGATGCTAGACGAGTCTTTTGTGGTATCTACTTTCAAGCCCGTGTTGGCCAAGAAGGGATTATCTCAGCGCGAAGCGCAGCACCTATCATTTTCTCTGCTTACGATAGTCGAAGAGCGCACTGGAGTCCTGGTTGAGGTTGGCCCCAGAACCTATCAATTTGCCCATTTGACATTCCAGGAGTACTTGGCATCGATCGCTCTGACAGAAAGTCGCGATTATGTTGATGCAGTCATGAAGCGATACAGCCAGGTAGCATGGCAGGAGAGCATTGTTTTCTCAGTTGCGCGAGTAGCACGAGCCTCACGGAGACCAGCCGAGGATGCGATCCGAGCGTTGCTAGAAACGCAAAGCCCAGAAGGTGTTCTGCTGGCTGGTCGTTGTCTGTCAGAAATCATGCCCCTAGAGAACACCGAATTAGAGAAGCGGACAATGCGATCCCTGGCCAGTCTGGAATCAAATGATCAGCTGGATTCCGCGCTGCGCGCAAAAGCTGAGGCGATTCGCAACGAGCTTCACAGCAGCTTGAGTCAGCGTAATTCGCCGCGCTCAAATGACTCATGAAATCGGCGACGGAGAACAAGCCATCGTGGACACCAAGGCACTCGAAAAATTCGCGCAGGCGGCGCGGCGGACGCTGCAGGAGCAGGTAGCGGCCAGGCTGGACCGCGTGCTGACCACCGACAGCGCGGAGCTGCGCGGCCGGGCGGACACCCTACGCGAGCTGCGGGCGCAGATCAGACAGTCGTCGCGCCAGGCGGTGGTGGAGCGGGCCGCGTATACCTGGTTCAACCGCTTCTGTGCGCTGCGCTTCATGGACGTGAACCGCTACACCCCTCTCGGCGTGGTGTCCCCCGCGGCCAGCTTCACCCAGCCCGAGATCCTGCAGGAGGCCAAACAAGGGGTCATCGACGATGACCTGGCGCGGTTCGTGGACCGGGGCGCGGTGGCCGACCTGTTGAGCGGCCGGCGGCGTTCGAGCGATCCCCAGGGGGAGGCGTACCGGCTGCTGCTCGTAGCCGCGTGCAACCAGCTCCACGAGACGATGCCGTTCATGTTCGAGCCGATCGCCGACGCCACCGAGCTGCTGCTGCCCGATGACCTGCTTTCAGCGAGCTCGATCCTGCAGGACGTGCGCGATGCGCTGACGCCCGACGCGTGTCCCGACGTGGAGGTGATCGGCTGGCTTTACCAGTTCTATGTCGCCGAGAAGAAAAACGAGGTCTTTGCCAGCCTGAAGCAGGGCCGCAAGATCGCGGCCGAAGATATCCCGGCCGCCACGCAGCTTTTCACCCCGCACTGGATCGTGCGCTACCTGGTGGAGAACTCGCTGGGCCGGCTGTGGCTGCTGAACCGGCCCGGCTCGCGGCTGGCGGAGCAGATGCCCTACTACATCGCGCCGCTGGAGCCGGAGACCGATTTTCTGCGCATCTCTTCGCCGGAGGAAATCCGGCTGGGCGACCCGGCGGCCGGGTCGGGGCACATGCTGACCTACGCGTTCGACCTGCTGTACCTGATCTACGAGGAAGAGGGCTACAACCCGCCGGACATCCCGCGGCTGATCCTGCAGCAGAACCTGGTCGGCATCGAGATCGATGAGCGGGCCGGCGCGCTAGCCGCGTTCGCGCTGACCATGAAGGCGCGCGGCCGGGACCGCCGCTTCCTGCGGCGGGGCGTGCGGCCGGACATCTGCGTGCTGCGGCCGGTCGCCGTGACCGAACAGGAGCTGAATGAGGCGCCGTGGTTCCGGGCGTTGGGCGCATCGCTGGTGGACCTGCCTGTGCAGGACGCGCTGCTGCACGACCTCGCGCTGTTCGCCCAGGTCGACACCATCGGCTCGCTGCTGCAGCCGCAATTGATGTCAAATCGCGGCTAAAATGGGCCACGCGTTCGCGGCCAAACTGGTCCAAGGAATCGGTGACGATAGGTTGCAGCTCCTGCGGTCTGGATGACGAGTATATGGCCTCCTGCGGCATTGTGTCGTAGCAGGAGGGGTGCGGGGAACCTGGGTTCCCCGCTTCTGATCAGTGACAATTCTTGGGACGAGCGATCAGTTCGCGCTGGTGGGGCCCTCCTTTCTGGGCCAGCGGCGGCCCTGGGCGCGGTAGCTCTCGCCGGTGATGAACAAGGTGTGGGCGTTGTGTAACAGGCGGTCGAGAGCCGCCGAGGCGAGCAGGGTGTCGTTGAAGAGCTCATACCATTCGGCCGGTGTGCGATTGCTGGAGAGCAGGATGCTGCCCCGCTCATAGCGCTCGTTGACAACGTCGTAGAGGTCCTCGGGGCCGGGCGGCAGGATCGGCTTGAGGCCAAAGTCGTCGAGGATCAGGAGCTCTGGCTTCAGGTACGCGTTCAGGCGGCGGGCGTAGGAGCCATCGGCGCGACCGCCGTTGAGATGCAGGAGCATCTTGTGTGCGCTGGTAAACAGCACATCGTAGCCGCGGCGGCAGGCTTCGTGCCCCAACGCCTGCGCGAGGTGTGACTTCCCGACGCCGGTTGGGCCGCAGATGAGCACGTTACGCTTCTGCTGGACATAGAGGCTGGTGGCCAGATCGAGAACCTGCTGGCGATTGATGGACGGATTGAAGGCGAAGTCGAAGCTTTCCAGGGTTTTGCCGGTGTTGACGGTGGCCCGGCGCAGGCGCAGCGTCAATTGCTTGTGGTCGCGGCGTTCGACTTCGTCCTCCGCCAGGCGGGTCAGGAACTCAACATAGGACCACTTCTCGGCGATGGCTTGCTGATTGCGGACCTCGAGCGTTTCGAGGATGCCGGACAGGCGCAGGCGTTTCAGGCGCGGGGTGAGCTGGTGTTGCAGGTCCATCAGACGCCTCCCGCGGCCAGGGCCGCGAACTCGGCCGCCGTGCGCGCAAAGGTGTGCGGCGTGGCTGGGGTCGGCCAGGGAACCGCCAGCGGCCGTTGGTCGAGCGCTTCTTCCAGGATGCGCTTGACCGTTACGTAGTCGCCGTCGCCATAGGCCTGTGCGCGGGCACAGGCGGTTTCGAGCCGCTCAGGCGTGAAGCGGTCGGCCAGACGCAGCAGGCGTCCGGCGGTGCGCAGACGATCCTCAGGTCGATGGGCCAGGAGTGCGGCGATCAGCGCTGACGTGGCCGGACCGATGGCGACAGCCTGCGCCTGACAGAGCGACCGGTTGAGCAGCAAACCCGGCACCTTGGTCGGCGGCAGGTGCTCGAGGCAGGTCAGGCGTTGGCCTAGCGCAGTCGCCCGGTCGTGAATGGCGATCCGCTGGTAGGCTGCGTTGTACAACTCAACGGTGCGCGCCCCGGCGCGCAGCCAGAGGCTCTGACCGACCAGGGCGTAGGGCGCCGAGTAGAAGGCCTGCTCGAAGACGACATAGCAGTCACGGTGCAGCTTGACGTGCTTCCAGGTGCTTGGCTCGTAGGGCGTCGCCGGCAGCGGCTGCAAGGCCGCCTGCTCGACTTTGCGGAAACGCAGCAGCGGTTTCTGCTTGATGGTGCCGTGGAGGCGCTGCCCGGCCACCTGCTCACACCACTGCAACACGGCCTGGTTGGCATCCGCGAGCGCGGTGGGCTGACGGCCGGCCAGAAAGTTGCGCTTGACGTAGTGCACGCCGCCCTGTTCGACCTTGCCCTTGTGCTCGGGGGTGCCAGGTCGGCACGGGGCGATGAGGAAGCCGTAGTGCTCGGCGCATTCCCGGTAGCTCCGTTGGATTTCCGGATCGTCCCAGGCCGCGCGCACGATGGCAGCCTTAAGATTGTCGACCACGACGCGTTCTGGCACGCCTGCAAAGTACTCGAAGGCGTGGCGGTGACAGAGCAGCCAGGTCGGGCTCTTTTGGTCGAAGACGAATTCGACGTACTGGTGCCGGCTGAAGGACAGCGTCATGACGAAGGCCCATGCCGTCCGCAGATTGCTGGTCTGCGGATCCCGCAGCTGACCCGCGTAACCGAAGTCGACCTGGGCCTCTTCGCCGGGCTTGACCTCGATGCGCACGACCACGTTCGGCCGCGGAGGTTCCAGGGCGCTGACAAAGCGCCACACCGAGGAGTAACTGCCAACATAGTGATGGTCAGCCTGCAGCCGCTGGAAGATCGCGGCCACTTCAACACCTTGCGCGCGCAACTCCGTGATGATCGCGCGAAAGGGCGTCACAGACGAGATGTTCTGCGGCGGCAGGGCGCCCGGCCAGGTCTCAGCCAACCTGCGATGCAGTTCCTCTCGGCTGGGCAGGGCGCGAACGGCCAGCAGCCCTTGGCTCTCGGCCCAAGCGCGGTACTTACCGACTGTCTTGCGATTGATGCTCAGGGCACTGGCGATGGCGCGATCGCTCTTGTGCAACTGGATCAGGCGCAGCACTTCGTACACGTCCATGGTTTCCAATCTCCTGCGGGGCACGGCGCACCTCCCAGACCCTCTCTCGGATCTGGAGAGTATCGCCGCAAAGCAGGAGCTGCGTCCAACATCACGTCACCCGTGGCCCACTTTGGGTGAAAGCCCACTGGACCACTTTGGGTGAAAACCCGTGGCCCATGTGGGTGAGAACTCGTGGCCCATTATCGGCCGAAAGATGACAATTGACGCCCGAGCAGATCGAGACGCTGGCCGGCCGCATCGGCGCAACGGACGACCTGCTGAGCCACGAGCTGAACGAGCGCGTGCTGCACGCGCTGGGGCAACTGGCGCACCTGGCGCGCAGGTATCACGTGGTAGTAGCCAACCCGCCATACATGGGTGATGTAGGAATGAATGACGCCCTGCGAGCCTTCCTCAAGGATGCCTATTGTGATGGCCGATCAGATCTGTTTGCTGCGTTCGTCTTGCGAATTCTACAGCTCGTGCAACCTGCTGGGTTCACCGGTCAAATGACGCCCTTCACCTGGATGTTTCTCAACTCCTATCAAGACCTACGGATGAGAATTCTTGGGTCGTGTACTCTAACAAGTCTTGTCAGACCTGAGTACCATGCGTTCTTTGACTCCGCCTTTGTTCCGATCTGTTGCTTCACTATGTTTGCCAAGCCACTTCGTGAGTATAGGGGAACATTTGTCGATCTGAACGAGTTTTATGGTGCGGAGCAGCAGCCTCAAAGACTCATGGAAGCGATAAGAAAACCCGATTGCGGCTGGCTGTTTCGAGCGTCTTCTGCTGACTTCGAAAAAGTACCAGGAATCCCCGTAGCATATTGGCTAAGCGACGCCCTCAAGAATGTCTTCCAAACCGCGGTGCCGTTGGGCAAGACTCATTTCCCAAGAAAGGGACTCACCACCGGCAAGAACGATGTGTTTCTGCGTCTTTGGTTTGAGATCGAGACAACGAAGTTTTCTGTATTTGGCGCGCCGAAATGGTTTCCCATGACAAAAGGCGGCGAGTTCAGGAAATGGTACGGGAACAACGAATACGTTGTTGATTGGGAGAATGATGGAGAGAGATTAAAAGCGTTCAGTGGTTCAGTGGTCCGCAATGAGAGATACTACCTGCGGGAAGGTGGGAGTTGGAACGGTGTTTCGATGGCTCCGTTCGCGCTGAGGTACATGCCGATTGGCTTCATAAACAACGCCGCTGGCCCCATGATTTACTCATCCGATTTGCCGCAGATACTGGCGCTCCTGAACTCAGTGATTGCAAAGAAGATCTTCAAACTCCTGTCACCGACGATGAATGTCGAGATCGGATCAGTCGCATCGTTCCCCTGTCTGAATGACCCTAAGTTCGATCAAACACGAACGGATCGACTCGTTTGGCTTTCTACGACTGATTGGGACTCCTACGAAACTTCTTGGGACTTTGCCGACCTACCCTTGCTGCGGGCTGACTTCCGCCATGACACCCTCGCCGATACCTATGCGGCCCTCCGCGGCCACTGGCGCGGGGTAACCCTGGAGATGCAGCGCCTGGAAGAGAAGAACAACCGCATCTTCATCGAAGCCTACGGCCTGGGGGACGAGCTCACGCCCGACGTGCCGCTGGCGGAGATCACGCTGACCTGCAACCCGCACTACCGGTACGGGGGACAGGGGTCAGGGGTCAGGGATCAGGGGTCAGTGATCAGGACGCGGTGGCCGGAGGTGTGCGCGGGCTGGAGCGCGGGCGAAGAGGGTTTGGAACTGCGGCTGCTGGCCGATACGATGCGGGAGTTCATCAGCTACGCTGTCGGCTGCATGTTCGGGCGGTATTCGCTGGAGAAGCCCGGCCTGATCCTGGCGAACCAGGGTGAGACGGTGGAGGATTACGAGCGGATCGTGGGAGATCCTTCGACTGCGCCGCTGCGCGGCTCCGCTACTAAGAAACTGTCGGTGCGGGTTCAGGGGCGAGCCACGGGGACTCGATCAGCGACATGCCGAGTTTAGCGGCGCGCTTCTGCAGGTGCCGCAGTTCACGCTCGCGGGCCAAGCGCTCGTACTCCTCCCCGCCCATGTCATGGAACGGCGTATGCGTCTTCAGCAGATGATAGAAACAGCGGGCGATCTTGTGGGCCGTGGCGACAATCGCCTGTTTGGGCCCCAGACGGCTGCGCATACGGCGATAGAACGCACCGAAAACACTGTTGCGACTGCGGCTGACCGACTGGGCGGCCAAACGAAACGCCTGCCCCGCCCGGTTCGGCGTCTTGCGGGTCCGACTGCGCAGCACCTTGCCGCCGGAGATGTCGTTGTGGGGCGCCAACCCGAGCCAGGAGCAAAAGTGCTTGTCCGTGGGAAACGCACTCAGGTCCGTGCCGATCTCCGCCAGGATGGTCTGCACGGTCGTCGCATTCAGGCCGGGGATGGCGACCAGATCGACGCCGGCCCAGCGATAGAGCAGGCTGCGCGCATCGTATTTGGGACCGTTCTTGCTCTTGGAGTTCCGTTTGTCACTGGGGTCCAGTGGCGGCAGGTCGTCGGACGGCGGGCTGGACTTGAGATGGGCAAACTGGCTCTCGATCTCCCGATCGCACTCGGCAATCTGCTGACTGTAGAAGTCGTACAAGGCCAGGGCCTGTTTCAAAGCAAACAGATGCTCCGGCCGATAATGACCGGTCAACGCCCGGGCAATCTGCTCCGCAGTCTGCTTAACCCCGGGCTGGCGCAGCGCCGCCAACCGCTGGGGGTCGCGCTCGCCCGCCACAATCGCCCGGATGATCGCCAGCCCGGTGACCCCCGTGATGTCCTTGACCGCCTGGGTCAACTGCACGTTCATCTGCAACAGGGCCTTCTGCATGTGTTGGATATGCGCTGCCCGGTGTTCGATCAACCCACTGCGCTGACGCAAGTAGGCCCGCAGCACCACAATCTCGGCTTCCGGCCGGAACGAGCCCCGCAGCAGGCCCACCGAGTGCAATTCTTGCAGCCACTGGCAGTCCTGCCGGTCGCTCTTACGCCCTGGCACGTTTTTGACGTGCTGGGCGTTCACCACTGCGACCTTAAACCCGCGGGCCTCCAGGTACTCGAAGACGGGAATCCAGTAGACCCCCGTTGCCTCCATGGCCACGTGGTCGACATGACACGCCGCCAGCCAGTCGGCCAGCGCCACCAGATCGGGCGTCAGGCTGCCAAACCGCCGCACCGGCACCGCGGTGCTATCCGGCGGCACGGCCGCCCAAATCTCGCTACTGCCCAAGTCCAGCCCCGCCGCATGTGGGTGGACGATCTTCAGCCCTTGCCAGGCTCCCTTTTGCGCACCATCGTCACGCCGCATCATCGCTTCACCTCACCCGCACGAAGATTGGCACCGTCAGACCCAGTCAGGTCCCCAAACGATAAGCTACTAAGCGGGGTCAGCGCCCAACCCGCAACGCCGCCACCAATGTTCAGACCATGCCTGACCGGAACCACTCTCAGGAACGGGTTGACTCACACCAGTGAGGAGTCGGTCTGGGCTTGTCCGACGACACGCCCCTATTGTACCAGCACCGACCAGTTTCTTATCTGGCAAATGCCACCGCTGCGCGCAGTGGCATGGGATTCTCAGGATGACAGCGGTAGGTTCATGCCCGACAAGGACAACGTGATCCCCATCCTGGACGGCGACTGGTTCGGTGACGACATCGTGGCGCGGTTCCGGCGGTTTTTGCGGGTCACGTTCGGCGAGGAGGGCTTCGCGGAGAACCTGACGTTCATCGAGGCGGCACTGGGCCGCGACATCCGGAGCTACTTCGTGCGCGAGTTCTACGACGATCACGTGCGGCGCTACAAGCGGCGGCCCATCTACTGGCTTTTCTCCAGCCCCGGCGGCGCGTTCAACGCGCTGGTCTACATGCACCGTTACAAGCCCGACACCGCGTCGGTGGTCCTGAACGACTATCTGCGGGCGTTCCGGGCCAAGCTCGCCGCGGCCAGAAGCCAGGCCGAACACGTCAGCATCGCGGCCGCGGCGGCCCCGCGCGAGCGCACCGCAGCGCTGCGGGAGATCGAGCGGCTGACGAAGCAGATCAACGAGCTGACCGCGTACGAGAACGACGTGCTGTATCCGCTGGCGACGCGGCAGGTGGCGATTGATCTGGACGATGGGGTCAAGGTGAACTACAACAAGTTCGGCGCGGCGCTGCGGAAGGTCACGGGGGTGAGCGAGTGATTCTCATTGCCGCGCAGCCAGGAAACAGGAACCGCACCGCATACAGCGGGCAAGTGCTCGCCGGCGGTGTAATCTTCTATCACATGCAGGCAATCTGCCTGAAAGGATCTCGATGACATCATCTCCATCCCTTTTCCCGGACCTTGACGAACTCATCCTTGATTCGTATCCCTATCCGATCGCCGTCGCGTATCGCCAGTTGCTCAAAACAGACAGCGATTCCTTGCGACAAAAATGGATCTACAAAGTACTCGAATACTTGCTTAAGACGCTCGGCGTTATGGCGATCAGCCAGTACCTGGTGCGCGGCGCACTGGATGATGCCAAGGACGAGGCAGTCAGTATACTGATTCGGAACAAAATCAAGAGCCCTAGTCTGGGTACCTGGCAGCAAGCCATCTATGGTGTGCTGACGGCGTACAAGGCCTACAACTCGCTTTTCTTCATGCCGGAGCTATGCGAGCTGCGCTGGGGTTCAAAGGGACGATACCTAGTCTTCAACACCGCGCTGCAGGGCATCATTCATGAGCGCAATGACCTGGAACATGACGGCGGCGTGCCCACGACCGACGAACGCTGGCGCCACCACGTTGAGTTGTCGCTGGAACGGCTGCATGCGATCCTCAAAGCCGTGAGCTTTCTGGCCGACTACAACCTGGTCCTGATCAAGGGGCGCGGGCAGGGCACGTACACGTGCGCGCTGTACCGGGGCGCGGAAGTGCGCGACCTGACCATCGCGGCGGAAGCCAAATGCGAATTGCAACCCGGGTGGTTCTATCTGCAACGCACCGACGGCGAAGCGCTGGCGCTTGACCCGTGGCTGGTGTTCTGGCAGGATATCGCCGGGCAAGACGTTGATGCCGGCGTGTACAGCAGCCTGGAGCCAAGCCACGTTGCGTATGTGACGGCCCGTCGTCAAGAGTCTTTCCCCGATTCCGAGCACGTCACGCGGTTGTCCGAGATCGTCTATCACAGCAGCAAAACAGCCTCAGATAGACACAAGGTCCTTGACTGGCCGGCTGTGCGTCTGGCGGCCAGGCTCATTACCGACGAACGCGGGGACGCAGTCCGCTCCCGCCATGCGGCTGGCCTGTATCTCCCACGGCAAGCGGCCATGAGCGCTTATCGGAAGTTCATGCGCGATGATTCGCGCGTCTTGCTCATCCTGGGACGCTCAGGGGTGGGCAAGAGCAGCTTTGCCGTCTCGCTGCTCGATGAGATGCAGGCCGATCCTGCTACTTGTGTGCTTCTGTATGATGCGCGCAGATTAAGCGCCGAACAACCGCTGTTACGGACCTTGACCGCCGACTTCACCCGGTTTATCGAAACCCTAATAAACAATAAATCATCCGAAGATATCCTGGCGACGATCAGCAGCGAGATCGAAGGCATCTACAAATGCCGCCTCGTGCTGGCGATTGACGGTGTCAACGAGCACAAGACACCCCGAGCCCTTGCTGAACGCATTGATGATCTATTGGACACTTTGGGGACCGATTTTCCCTGGTTCAAGGTGATCCTCACCGCGCGGCCAGAAGCCTGGCGCGCCATGACCGCAGGTGTGTCGCTGCAGGAGCGTTTCTTTTATCGCACCAGCGATAGCCTCGGCGACCCCCTGGGGATCGAGCTCGGACCGTTCGACAGTGAGGAACTGGCGAAGGTCTACCGTAAGTACAAGGCGAAATATGGCCTGGAAACCACCTACGAGCAGCTCTCGGTGCAGACGCGCGCGCTGCTGAGGGACCCGCTCACCCTGAGGCTCGTCGCAGAGACATATGAGACACATAAGTCCATCCCCGCTACGCTGCAGGCACGTCAGATCATCCCGGAGTATATCAAGAGCCTGACAAAGGATGGCCGGCTGGATGTGCGCGACCAAGCCTTCCTGCACGACGACCTGCTGCCGCAGATGATCTCGGACGAGCGCACCCAACAGGCGCTCACTCAAACGCAGATTGACCAGGCTCCCCCGCATGATGGGCGCTCACTCCGGAAGCTGATCACGGACGATACCCCGCAGCCAAACGGCAGGCCGCTCAACCAGAGCTTCGTCAACCTGGTGGACGCCGAGATTCTGACCGTGTCGGGCCTCGAAGCCCGCTATGAGCTCGGCTTCCAGTACGAGCGCTTCTACGACCACTTTGCGGGCCGGCGCATCTACGACCTCAGCATGACCGCCGGTCGCCAGCCGGCCTTTTGGCGCAAATGGATCGGCCGCATCGGCCAGGCGCCCTATCTCTTGGGCGCAATCAAGGCCGGGCTGCTGGAGGATGCGCAAGAGCCACATCTTCAGCCAGACACCCCGGCAGACCGGATGTCTGCCAACGAGGTAGACCTGCAAATCTTGTCAGCTCTCTGCTATGGCGACGAGAAGCAACCCGGCGAGCAGCGGGTGCGCGAGATGGTGACCGACGTGCTCGTTGATCTGGGACATGATTATCGCCCGCCGGTCGCTGGGTTGCTAGAGAAAATCCTGACGCAGCCGCAACAGTCACCGCTACAGGCTGTCTTACGTAAGACGCCCGCCATCGAGCCGGAGGCGCGCAATGCGCAGAAGATCGCGGTCGAGGTAGGCGGTCAACTGGGCATAACCGGCGCGCTCACCCAGGCGGCCTTGCTCCCCGACCCCAGCATCCGGGCGGCGGCCGTCCGGGGCACGTACCATCTGTGGAGCCGCGAGCCGGGTGCAGGCCTGGAAGTGTTGCAGCACACAGGGCACAGCGTCCCGTCGGGTCTCTTGTCGAATCTCACCAACCGCACCCCGCTGGAGTCGGCCCTGATGCTGTCACTGGCGGTGTTTTTTGACCATGCGCAGGATCGGGCCGTTAAGCAGTCCCTGGGCGTGGTCTGGCACGAGATCATCGGGAAGCTGTTCCACGTCAATGACAAGGCGGGGGCGGTTAGCCGCACAGTGAGCAGCGTGATGCGCCAGGGCCTCTTCGGGCTGGCTTCAACGGTCATCTTCGGTTTGCTGCGCGGTTTCCCGGATTACGCGTCATACGTGAATGTCCCCAATCTGGCCCGCTTCTTCAAAGCCGACAAAGCCGAACGCGAGCTATACCGTCGTCTGGTCAGCTACATGGACTCCAGCCGCCAGTTTCCACTCGAACAGTTGCGGCACGACTATCTGGCGGCCCTGAAAACCGACAGCCTGTTGATGATTGCCGCGGTGGTGCTGGGCATGATCGTGCAGGTGGCCCGCGACCGTGACGGCTTCTTGCCCGTCATCAGGGAGTTTCTCGCGGCCGCCGAGGCCTCCCCGCAGCCCAATTACTGGGTCGCCTCCGTCCCTGTGGTGCTCATGAGCCTGCTCGATGTCAAACCGCAGGATGATGAGATCTTTGCCCTGTTCGTGCAGAACGCCACGCTCTGCCAGAGCTACTACCGCACTCACTCCCAGATCCCCGGCATCGGGGCGGTCACCGTGCCACAGGGCTTCTACCTGGGGCCGTTTATCTTTTACACCGATGCTCGCAAGGAGCCGGTCACCTCCGAGTGGCTAACCAGTCGCATCGACGCGGCTTTAGAAAAGAATGACCTGGATTTCTTCCGTGTGCTGACGCGATCAGAACTCAGTATTGTGGGCATCGAACGGCGCAAGCCCGAGGCGGCTCGTCAAGTATTGGCGCTCTTCTTCAAACGCTGCAGCCCCGAGGTGCGCACGATGATCGGGGAGTACCTGGCGCGGCTGCGCACCTATGAACCCGATGACGTTGACGCTTTTCTGGAAGAGCAAGACGCCGACGCCCCGTTCTGCATGACCGTACGCACCAACGAACCCAGCGAAAGCCCCGGCGCGCTGATCGGCACTAAGAGCTGGCAATTCGTTAAGGATACGTTAGTGCGAGGCGAGGCGTTCAGCGCAACGATTATCGGTATGCTGATGCGGGCCGCCGACGAACGCACCCCCGAAAGATGGATCAACTACGCGATACGCAGCCTGCTGAATATGGTTTACGGCGCCCCAATTTTGCCTTTGGCCGGGCAGGACGAAGAAGGCAAGCCATGAAAGTCGATCAGAAAGCGGCCTTTCTATATTTTGTCTATCCCTTTCGGTTCGACGCCACAACTTTCGCCGCGCGCGCTCATGCGGCGACCACGGCAGAGCTGCCGGGTTCGCACGGCCCGCAGGCGGTCTGGCAGTTGGCGCCGCTCAATCAGAACGACGAAATGTTGCCGCAGGTAGCTGACTACCTGAACCCGGCGGACCCACAGATGGCGACCGCATGGATCTGGAAACTCAACGATCAGTTGCAGGAGATCTACGGCCTGGCCGATCGGGCCGAATGGTGTTTGCGCCATCGCGACCGCACGATCCCCTTCAGCCTGGGCAAAGTCGGCGCCAAGGACTTCGCCTTCGAGTTGGCCCTGTTCCAGAATGGGGTCGGGTTTGTAGTGACGCAGGCCATGCCCAACAGCGCCGATCCCGCTGACTGGTTCGATTTCCTGCACTACTTCCGCTTTTTTCGCGGCCACCGCCAGGTGCAGATTACGGCGCAGCGAAGCTGCGGCTATGACCGGCAGGCCAACCAGCGGCTCTATCAGGAGTTCTTTCCCGCGCCGGCAGGCGGTGCAGGCAGTCACCTGGGGTTGGTCCTGGACAGCCTCCTTAAGACACTCCAACTGCCAGACGAGGGGCAACCCTGGTGGCAGGACGTCTTCGTGCCTGGGCAACTGCTGCCCTTCGCCGGGCTGTATCTCGATGATGTTCCTCCGGAAAAGGTGATGCTTCAGGTCTACCAGGCACGCAATTTCTTCCATATGCAGCAGGAGCTTCATCCCACCGCAGCCGACCTGGCCGCGGAGCAGACCGGGCTGATCGAATACGCTGAACACCAGTGGATGCTGTTCTCCCTGGAAGGCGGGGGATTTCTGGCGACCGATGCGCCAAAGAAGACCGAGTTCGCACGCGTTGAGATGCCCCGGCACCTACGCTCGGTGTACTTTATGATCTTCTTGTTGGCTTTGAATGAACGTTTCGCACTGATGGTGCTGAGCCAAGAGGTCGCATCCCAGTGGCCAGGCGGCGAGCTTGTATCTGACACAGCGCGGGAGGTCGCGTTCGAGCGGATCCGCAGTCGCCTGCTGACCTTTGCCGCGCGCAGTTACTTCGCGCAAGTGATGCAGAAGGAACATCATCACCGGTGCTTCCAACGCTGGGAAGAGGTGTTCCAGATTCCCAGGATGTATCGTGAGGTCCGCGACGGTATACAGGATTTATATGAGTGTTTGGCCCTCCAACGTCAGCAGCGCCTACAGGAATTCGAGGAGGCGCAGCAACAGCGCAGCGCGCGCCTGGAAAGACTGATCACGACTTTGGCAACAGTGATCGGGGTGCCAGCCCTGGCTTTGACCTTCTTGCAAGCCGCCAGCGCCACCTCCTACCGGCTCGCTGCATGGACCGGTGTCGCGACGCTGGTATTAGGAGTGTTGTTTATCGCCTTCGCGCGGTGGCTGACTGCCCTGCGGGTGAATTTCCCTTCAGCCAAGCGGCACCCCAAAGCGCCATCACAAAAGGCATAACTGGCCAATGACCCAAATCGCTCAAGCGCTAACACGTATTTTCGACCGCCATCGTATCGTCTTCTGGTACGATGTAAAGCGCGAGCTGCGCGCCGAGTTCGACGCGCTGGCCCTGCCCGGCATCGAAAAGATCGTGCTGGGCAACAACCAGTTCGGCGTGAAATATCGCATCCTGCGCGAGGCGCCGGAGCGGAAGTTCCTGCTCTACCACGCGGGGCCGCCGCCGGAGAACCTGGACAACTGGCTGCTGGATGTCGAGCTGGCGCACGGCAGCTTCCGTGCGGATCAGATCGCCCTTTGGGCCAGCGAGCTGGGGCTGGGGCCTGAGTTCACCCCAGTCATCGGCCCGCACGCGGAGTTCTTCCAGGCCGGCCGGCGGCGTGAGGCGCTCAGAGCGCTGCTGCGCGGGGATGACTCGCCCCGGCAGGTGCGGCTCAAGATGCTGGCCGTCTGCGCGAGCGCGGAGCCGCGCCTGGACGACATCCTGGAGAATCTGCTGGCCGAGCTGGCCGCGGCGCGGGACGACAGGATCAAGCTGGTGGGACGCTGCGCCCTGGACGGATTCCTCTGGGATGAGCTCGGCCGCGCCTACGGTTACGCCTCAGCGACCCCGAGCGTGCGCGACTTCGCCATCGCGCTGTTCAAGTCGTGTTACGCAATGGGACTCAGCGAGCCTGCCGACCTCAACACCGAGAGCCTGGTGTTCCTGAGGCGCTGGAAGGACAGCGTGCGCCACCATGCCGCGTTCGAGACGCTGTCAGCGCAGTGCGCCGGCATCCTGGGCATCGAGCAGGATTTGCTCAAACGGGATTACCGGGTGCTGGCCGACCTGGACCTGTTCGAGCTGATCGATCGCAAGATCCTGAGCGAGCTGGCGCGGGACGTCGCCGCGAAGACGCTGCCGGCCAATGCCTGCGAGACGTTGATCCGGGGGCGCCGCGGCAGTCACTGGTACGCGGGGGTCCAGCACGAATACGAGGCCATCGGCGCCGCGGCGCAGTTCCTGCAGGCGCTGGCCGTGGTGGACCTGACCCTGCACTCGCTGGTTCAGGGGATCGAACGCTATACCGGGTCGTGGTACCGTTTGGACCAGTTGTACCGGCAGGTGATCAGCCATGCGCGGCGGTCGGGGCAGCCCACACTGTTGGCGCCCGTCGTGGACCAGGTAGAAAGCCTGTACACCAACAACTTCGTGCTGGCGGTCAACGACCGGTGGCAGGCCGCGGTGGATGCGAGCGAGCACTGGGATGCCCCACCGGTGCTGCGGCAAAGCGAGTTCTACGAGAAGCGGGTGCGGCCGTTCCTGCGCCGAGGCAATAAGGTCTGCGTCGTGGTTTCCGACGCCCTGCGCTACGAGATCGGCGAGGAACTCCTGGGGCTGATCCGCCAGGAGGATCGTTACGAAGCCACCCTCGAGCCGGCGCTGACCGGCTTGCCCAGCTACACCCAATTGGGCATGGCCGCGCTGCTGCCGCACGATGCGCTCTCGCTTTCCGGCGATGCCACGGGCACGGCGCTGGTGGATGACGCCAGCTCGGCGGGCACCGAAAACCGCCGGAAGATCCTGGACGCGACGCTGCCGGGCCGCGCCACAGCGATCCGGGCCGAGGATCTGCTGGCCCTGGGCAAGGAGGAGAGCCGCGCCATGATCCGGGATCACGAAGTGGTATATGTCTACCACAACCGCATTGACGCCACCGGCGACAAGCGCGCAACCGAAGACCAGGTTTTCGAAGCCGTGGACGCCACCCTGGCCGAGCTGGTGCGGATCGTCAAGAAGCTGGCCAACGCCAACGCCAACAACCTGCTGGTGACGTCGGATCACGGGTTCCTGTACCAGCAGCGCGAGCTGGACGAGAGCGACTTCGCCAGCCAGGAGCCGATCGGCGCCGAGATCACGGCCCGCAACCGCCGCTTCGTGCTGGGCCGCGGGCTGGTGCAGACCGCCAGCTTCAAGCGGTTCACCGCTGCTGACACAGGCCTGGCAGGCGACATCGAGATGTTGATCCCGAAGTCAATCAATCGCCTGCGGGTCCAAGGAGCGGGCAGCCGCTACGTCCACGGCGGCACAGCACTGCAGGAGGTCATCATCCCGGTGTTGCAGATCAACAAGAAGCGGCAGAGCGACATCGCAAACGTCGAGGTCGAAATCCTGCGGAGCGGAACATCCGTCATCTCCACGGGACAGTTGGTCGTGGCCTTCTACCAGGTGGAACCGGTGACCGACAAGGTGCAGCCGCGGACGCTGCGGGCAGGGCTGTACACCCGTGCCGGCGGCCTGATCTCGGATCAACACGAGCTGGTCTTCGATCTCGCCGCAGAGGCGCCGCGCGAACGCGAGCGCCGCGTGCAGTTCGTGCTCACGCAGCAGGCCGCGGCCGCTAACGGACAGGAAGTCATCTTGCGGCTCGAAGAAAGGGTGCCGGACACCGGGTACTATCGGGAATATGCAACCGCGCGGTATGTGCTCCGGCGGTCGTTCACCAGCGATTTCGATTTGTAAACAGTCGATCTGCCGTAAGGCGATTGGGCCATGTTCGTGGATGATGGCGCGAGGAGGAACGGGCGATGCTGGAACGATTGGGAAAGAATATTCTGAATATAGCGGCCCTCATTGTATCGATTGCCGCCGTGCTCATCTCGTTGCGAGCGAATGAATTCTCTCGTGAGGCTAACGAAATCGCCAAAGCAAGCCAAGCTCCGGACATGACCGTGGAATGGATGTACAATAACGGAGTTAGCGGGTATACGCGGATGACGGCGTGCCAGACAAACGGGGAGAGTGCTAGCCCTGTTTATTTGACAGGTTGGAAATGGGGCGATCAAGGTTTGGTGATGGTCGCGAACCGAGGTGGAAGAGCGGCCTCATTGATACGTGTCGACCTTTCTCCTGGCGTCACGATTCCTTTTGAGTCGGCGAGCTTCCACCCCAAGCTCTTCTCCAAGGAGGGCAACGGAGGCGCCATTTCCCTGCCAGTGGATATTGAGCCAGGCGTCGCAAAGGTCTGGGCCTTGGAAGCTGAGGTAATCTACCGCTGGGTTACAAAACAGGATGCACTCGATAAAACATCATGGTCCGGTGGGCCGGACATGCCGGAACCGACAGTGTTCACTTTCTATTTCAGCGATGGCAGCGTCATGCGCCTGCAAAACACAAATGGCGTCTACCGAGATACTTCCTCTCTCTGGGCAGGACTTGACACGCCCTGCATCAATAACGAGTTGTTCCCGTCAGATAACCAATAGACGAGGATTACAGAGGTGGCTGTGAACCAACTCGATGAGAAGATTAACCAGCATTTTCCGGGCCTGGTGGTCCGCAAAGACCTGGTCAAGACGGTGAAGGGCAACGCGATCGTGCCCAGCTACGTGCTGGAGTATCTCCTGGGCCAATACTGCGCCACATCGGACGAGCCGAGCATCCAGGCCGGCATCGAGACGGTGAAGGAGATCCTGCGCAAGCACTACGTGCACCGCAGCGAGGCGGGCCTGGTCCGGTCCATGATTCGCGAGCGGGGCCGGCACAAGGTGATTGACAAGGTCAGCGTGGCGCTGAACGACAAACGGGATGTATACGAAGCGACCTTCGGCAACCTGGGCATCAAGGACGTGCTGGTGGATGCCGACACCGTCAAGCGCCATCCCAAGCTGCTGGTAAGCAGCGTCTGGTGCATCGCCGACCTGTCGTACGAGCACACCGAAGACAGGCAGGTCAGCCCGTGGATCCTCGATGCCATCAAGCCGATCCAACTCTCGCACTTCGATTTCGACGGCTACCTGACCGCGCGGCGACAGTTCACTACAGAGGAGTGGATCGACCTGCTGATTCAGAGCATCGGCTTCAACCCGGAGCTGTTCGGCCGGCGCAGCAAGCTGATGCAGTTGGTGCGTCTGATCCCCTACTGCGAGCGCAACTACAACCTGATCGAGCTCGGCCCGAAGGGGACCGGCAAGTCGCACATCTACTCCGAGTTCTCGCCCCACGGCATTCTCATCTCAGGCGGCGAGGTGACGGTGCCCAAGCTGTTCGTCAACAACTCCACCGGGCGGATCGGCCTGGTCGGCTATTGGGATGTCGTCGCGTTCGATGAGTTCGCGGGCCGCAACAAGCGGGCGGATCGCGCGCTGGTGGACATCCTGAAGAACTACATGGCGAACAAGTCGTTCTCCCGCGGCATCGAGATGCTGGGCGCCGAGGCGTCGATGACGTTCGTCGGCAACACCCAGCACACGCTGCCGTACATGCTGCGGCACAGCGATCTGTTCTCGGAGCTCCCGGAGCAATACCACGACTCCGCCTTTCTCGACCGCCTACACTTCTACATCCCCGGCTGGGAGGTGGACATTATCCGCGGGGAGATGCTCTCGGATGGCTACGGCTTCGTTGTGGATTACCTGGCGGAGATCCTGCGCAACCTACGCACCCACGATTACTCCCAGCTCTACCGGGACCATTTCGAGATGTCGGCCGACATCTCAACACGCGACCGTACGTCGATCGAGAAGACGCTGTCCGGCCTCATGAAAGTCCTGTTCCCCCATCAGGAAGCGACCCATGACGAGATCGAGGAGCTGCTGCGCTTTGCGATCGAGGGCCGCAAGCGAATCAAAGACCAGTTGATGCGGATCGACCCGACCTACGCGGCGGTGCGTTTCAGCTACCACGATGCCGGCGGCAAGCAGGTGCAGGTCAGGGCGCTGGAAGAGGAGATCTATCCGCAGTACTACTGCGCCACAGCCAGCGCCGAGGAGGAGGCCAGTGCGCTGCCGCTGCTGGACAGCGCCGCAGCCGGGGCCGCGGCTGCGGATGCGTTACAAGAGCGGCATCTGGTCTTCCAGGAAAACCAACGCGGTGTGTCGTTTGATGCCCTACTCGGGCCCTATCTGAAGGGCGCGCGACGCATCATCGCGACCGATCCGTACGTCCGGCTCTTCTTCCAGGCGCGCAACATGATGGAGCTGCTGGAGACGATCGCCAGGCAAAAAGCCGATGACGACGAGATCGAGGTGCATCTCATCACCACCCAGGACGAGTTCAAAGGCGAGCAGCAGGACGAGTACCTGACACAGATGCAGACCGCGGGCGAAGCGATCGGCATTCGCTTCTCGTGGGAGTACGACCCATCGAGCACGATCCACGCCCGGCACATCGTCACCGACCACGGGTGGAAGATTCTGCTGGACCGTGGTCTGGACATCTTCCAGCGGTACGAGATGAACGATGCGTTCGACTTCGGCAACCGGCTGCAACGGTATCGAGCATGCAAGGGGTTTGAAGTGACGTTCTTGAGAATCTGATCCGGAGGCCAATCATGGTAGCAAACACACCTATCTCCGCGCTAAGCCCTACAACAACCACTGTAGTACCCGTACGCCCTGGCCGAGCCACCACCCAAACAACGTACCAATTTCTAGGTGAGATCCCATTAGCGTCACGCGACCCACAGGCGTTGTACGAACGCGCCATCGAGATCGTGCTTGAGTGGCTACAGCGCCGTCAACGGAGCCTTCCGACAGATGCATGGCGCGGGGAATGCTTCGAGGTGGATCAACCCGGACGTAAGATCGAGTGTCAGAGCATCGCTGAGGAAGGCATTTGGGCGGTCCGACTTGAGCACCCAGATGATCGCGTGCCCGAACGGGTCTGGATCAGTGATGTTAGCCTGCGCAAACGGCTCACAGGCATCGGATTCGGTATTCGCGTTCTGTGTTCTTCAGGAGCCAAATCGGAAGAAGACATCACACTGAATCGGCCTCGCGTTGTACGGGATTTGGCGAAGCAGTTAGGGTTGCGTGAGACACGGAGCCTAGATGAGCAGCCCTGGCTGATTCAGAGCACGGACGATCTTTTGACACTCTCAGAGTTACTGACAAACCCAGAACGCACACTGCCAGTAGTAGCCTTGACCCAGCCCGACCCGCAGCGCGTTCCCATCCCAGTGGCCGAATATGTGCTTGATCCTCTCGAACTTGCCAGCGAAGCGCTAGGACTCGCTAACATCGTGCAGATCCCCTGGGATTTGGCCTTTCAATGGACCGACCTTGTCGGCAAAGCCTGGTCTGTCTTTCATGGGGCCGTCCGAACTTACATGCCGAGGCTCGATTTCGAAAGAGATACCCCGACGCGCCATCCTTTGGCTACGGTAGAACGCATCATATTCTGGGAAGGCACAGACCTGACGGGGGAACCCGCCTTCACGAGTTTCCTGCTTGACACCCTGCGCCTGCATGCTGCCAACAAGCGCTTTGACTGGGGAGATCTGTTATTCATTTCTGAAGCGCGCGCACGTCGCGAAGAGCTTGCTCGCCGCGACATCCACGACATTGAGGCGCTGGCGGAATCCTATGACCAGGAGATTGACGCCCTTAAACAGCAGATCGAGGACCTCAAGAAGGAAACTGACCAGTATGTAGACCAGATTGAGGAGGTGGAGCAGGAGCGCGACAGGGCAAGGGAAGAAAACTCCGGTTTACGTTATCAAGTCCGGGAACTTCGATCCCGCCTGTATGAGCAGACAGGTGAGGCCCCGGATGCTTCAGCTTCGCTAGTAGATACCTACGATGACTTACCGGAATGGATCCGCAACTGCCTGGCAGGACGACTGGAGTTGCACTCTCGCGCGGAAAAGGGGTTGAAGTCTGCACGGTTCAACGATCCCCACCTCGTCTGTCGAGCACTCCTGCTGCTTGCGAACGAATATAGAGACATGCGTCTCGGAGAGGGTAGCCAACAGGAATACGAGGTGGCACTGCAACGGCTCGAATTAAGGGATGGACCGTCCATAACGGACTCGCGTGCCGGTGAGGAAGGCGAAACATACTATGTTCGCTATCCTCTTCCTTCCTCGCCGCGTCGGTTTCTGGAGCTACATCTTCGAAAAGGCTCATCCAAGGACGAACGCTATAGTCTGGCTATCTACTTCTTCTGGGATAAGGACAAAAGCCAAGTTGTTGTCGGTTGGCTGCCAAGTCATCTGGATAACCGTCAGACCTAGTACTATGCTCCAATAGCCACTCAGCGTCCGAACAGGTGCGATAATGAGACTCTATGATCTGATCGAAAAACTACCGAAGGACACCGAAGAGCAGGTGGAAAAGGCACGCAAGCGTTTCAATCCGGCGGTGCGCGAAATGCTGCGGCAGGAAACTGGCCTAAGATTGAACCGTCCCGGCCGAGAGCGCCCTGAAGCCGTTACAGAGGAGATTATTGCCGTTCCGATCACCGTAGTGCCAGGCCTGCCTCAACCTCTGAAAGACCTGGAATTTTCACCGGAGGAGGCCGAGCTGCTCTTGCTCGGTCAACACCGCACCGAGTTGCTCAAGATTCAGGAAGGCCTACCGGGCGTGCATTCACTCATCCTTGAGATGATGGCGCACAATCATGCCCTTGTTGCCGACGGTCGCCACCGGATTTCTGCGGAAACGCTCCTGGAATTGACGGAACACCTCCTGAGGAGATTGGAGGATGCCAATCCGGCGAGGAGACTCCTAGCTGTCAACGAAGACGTGCTCGGAGCTTACTGGTACTCCACACGCGAGTACTGGCGCGAGTCACACAGCAATATCGAGCTTTACTGGGCAATCATCGGTTTGATTGCACAGATGCTGGGCACACCGGTGGACGCCCTTACTGTGGTGGTCCTTGCACACGAATGCGCACACGCATACACCCACCTGGGCACCGATATTGATGGGGAGCGTTGGGATTCGAAGGCGTTCTCCCAGTCTGAAGTCGCCCTCAAGGAAGGGTTGGCCCAGTACTACACTTTCCGGGTCTGTAAGCGTCTTGAAGAGAGTTTGCCTGAAGCCATCGAAGCGTACGACAAGCTACTTGCACAGCAGCCCCCTGCATACCAAGCGCACCGCGGCTGGTTAGAGCTCTACACACCCGAGGAGGTGCGTCTCGGCGTGCTTGAGGTACGACGGAGAGATTTGCGCACGCTGGATAAATACGAGCAGGCGCTGGGGCGGGCAAAAACCACAATCGGTCAAGAACGGAAGCGCCCGCCGAGGATGTAGATAGCGACCGCCGTAGCATGCTGTCACCATGCTGCTTGGCTACCGGCGGCCACCCATGGGATCCGCCCGCGTGGGCTTCGGCCCAAGGGGCCGCGACTGCTGAAGACGGCTGTTCCCTGCCGCCGTTCAGGTGGGATGATGACAGTCCGAAGGACGTCTATGGCCCGGATTTCCCCGGCGAGACGTTCCGCCAGTTGAAAGAGAAGAGGTACATGTACGGCGAGTATCGCACGCGGTGGTTGGTGCTGGGGGCATGGGATAGGCTCCGCCGGTGAAAGCGAACAATATAGCTGGCAGATCAGTAGCTGGAATAGCTCAACGGAGAAAGACGCATGCCGCGCAAACGAGGCAACCCTGGACTCAAGGGGCAACTTCTGGAAAAGAGCATCGAGGCCTACATTATGGCTCTCGAAACCATCAACCGGTTGTCCATCAAGTATCGCGTGGAGGCTTTTACATACCTGATCTGCAATGCCTGGGAGTTGCTTCTCAAGGCCAAAATCATCGAGGACACCAGTGATCGGCGCAGCATTTTCTACTCGATGACCGAGCAGCCGCGTCCGCGCAGCCTCGCACTTAGAGACTGCCTGGGCAAGGTGTTCTCCAATGATAAGGACCCGGTGCGCGCCAATATCGAGCGCGTGGCGGATTTGCGCGATGCGGCGGCGCATCTGATCACTAGCCAGGTGCCGGTTGGCGTCCTTGGACTCTTGCAGGCCTGCGTACTCAACTACCACAAGCTTCTGGGTGTCTGGTTCAGCATCTCCCTCTCGGACCGCGTACCGGTCGGAATGATGACGCTCGTATACGATTTCCAGCCCGAACAATTCACCCTAGCAAACCTGCAGTTGCGCAGAAAACTAGGCCGCGAATCAGTCGCTTACCTCGCAGGTTTCGAAGCTGGGCTGCGGGCGGAGCACGAATCGCTCGGGAGAACCACTGATTACTCAATCAACCTTACGTATCATCTCGCGTTAGTCGAGAAGCCGCGCGACGCAGACATCGTGCTAATGAAGGGTGCGACAGGGACTGCAACTGGAATCGTCGAGGTTCCGAAAGATTCAAGCAGAACGCATCCGTACCGTCAGAAGGAACTTCTCGATGCACTGAACAAAGCGTTGCAGGGAAGCGCCACGGTCAATCAGTACGACATTCTGTGCATTGTCAGGCAGCATGATATACAAAAGCGGCCCGAGTTTTACTACAAAGGGAAGGTTCTTGGCAGCCCTGGTCAGTACAGCGAAACCTTTCTCGACTGGCTGAAAACGCACATGGAGCGTGACCCAGAGTTCTTCAAGAAGGCTCGCCAGTCATTCCGAGATACGAGATTGGCAACCAGGGAGAAGCGGCCAACCAAGAGCTAATCACACGCCAGCCATCGAGTGGCTTAACGACAACGCTAGAAGGATCATGGAGGCGACCATGCTCAACGAACGCATTAAGAAAGACCTTACCGACCGCTACCAAGCCATGCAAACCAGCGGCGGACTGCTGTCAAAGGCCCAACTCGACGCGTGCTACGCCACCTTCCGCCGTCGCTTCGGGCCGGACGTGCTGGCCAGCCTCGACGGCGAAGCGCTGCTCACGACCATGCACGACCACGGGAACCGCGACAGCCTGGTCTACTGGCTGGAGTTCAAGAACGACGACGAGTTCCCGACCCTCCAGTTCGGCAGCATCGCCGGCGGCAGCGCGCTCAAGTTTGGCATCTACAAGCGCAACGAGACCGGGGCGTGGACAACCGGTTCACCACAAAAGCAGCAGGAGTTAAGCCTATCAGATGCCATCAGCGTCGCTCGCCGCCATCGAGATCAGCTCATCGCTGGCGCCGAACGGCTCGCCCGGCTGCCTGATTTGGCTGACGATGACGCCTATGCACAGCTTCAGATCGATCTGGCGCGGATAGCCCCCGACATCCACGACACCGCGTGGGGCCACAAGTACTTCAGCCTGTTATATCCCGATCGGCTCGACGATTATCACAATCCCGACTACCAGCGCTTCCACCTGGTCAAGATGCTATTGGAACCGCCCACCGGTGAGGGGCGCTATATCTGCGCCCAACACTTCATCAACGCAGCTCACGAACTGGATATGCCGATCAATCATTTGACCAAGCTACTCAACGAACGAGATGGACGCCCGCACCGCTATTGGCACGTCCTGGCCAACTACTCTGACCCGCCTCTCCGGCTCTGGGACCTGATGCGCGCTGAAAACTGCGTCGCCGCGGGCTGGGCTCTTGTTGGTGACCTGTCGGGCCTGAAATATGATCAGGTCTCCCGCAATCAGCTTCATGCGCTCATGAAGCAACATTACAAAGCCCCCGGCCGCTGGACCTCCGAGATCTTCTGGTTTGCCACCTTAATGGCCGAAGGGGATCTGGTGCTCGCCATGGAGGGGGATAAGGTTCTGGGCATCGGCCGCGTGTCTGGCAGTTATCAGCATGTAGCGCACCCGCGAGCCCCGCATCGGCGCCCGGTGGAGTGGCTAGACGGAACCACCTGGACCTTGCCAGAGAGTGAAGCGACTGATTCGAACGTTCGCGATATCAGGTTTTACGCGAATCAAATCGAGGTTGAGCGCCGCCTCTTGGCGCCCGTTTGGCCTCCCATCGCAGAGGGCAAATCGCGGCCATCAGATACGGTCGCGCCCCCCAGGCCTACCTCCGGCCGGCGCCAGATACCGCCTCTCCCCGGGATCCCTGGCCGCGTCCAAGCCGTGCTGGACCGCAAGCGCCAAGTTATCCTCTACGGCCCACCCGGCACCGGCAAAACCTATTGGGCGCGGCTGGCTGCACTCGACCTGGCCGCCTTCGCTGCCTTCGGCACTGCCTTCGATCAGCTCTCGGCCGACCAGCAGAAAGTGGTGCTCAGCGATGGCAGAGACCAGGCCGGACTGGTGCGCCTGTGCGCGTTTCATCCGGCTTACGGCTACGAAGATTTCCTGGAAGGCTACCGGCCGCTCCAAACAAACGGCCAGCTTGCGTTCGAGCGCCGGGACGGCATCTTCAAGCACCTGTGCGACGACGCCCGCAACGATCCTGATCGACGCTACTTCCTGATCGTGGACGAGATCAACCGCGGAGACATCCCGCGCATCTTCGGCGAGCTGCTCACCGTGCTGGAGAGTGACAAGCGCGGCCGGCCGATCTTGCTGCCCCTCTCCGGCCAGCCGTTCAGCGTGCCGGACAACGTGTATCTGATCGGCACCATGAACACCGCTGACCGATCCATCGCGCTGCTGGACACCGCACTGCGCCGGCGCTTCGGTTTTGTGGAGCTGATGCCGGATAGCAGAGTGCTTGAGAAGGTAGTAATCAAAGGGGTGCCCCTCGGCCCCTGGCTGGACGCGCTCAACCGCCGCATCTGCGAGCATGTCGGCCGCGACGCGCGCAACCTCCAGGTGGGCCACGCCTATCTGCTGGACAGCGGCAAGCCCGTTGCCGATTTCTCCCGCTTCGCCCGCATCGTGCAGGACGACATCATCCCACTGCTGGAGGAGTATTGCTACGAGGATTATGATGCGCTGGAGAAGATCCTGGGCGCGGCGCTGGTAGATCGCACCAACCAGCGGGTCCGGCATGAGTTGTTCGACCCGGCCCGTCAGGAGGACCTAGCCTCCGCACTGCTGGCCCCGGCGCCGGAAATTACGGCCTCGCTTTCCGCCACTTCAGTCGAGGCCGAAGCGCCCGGTGAGGAGCCAGGCGCAGGTGATGAAAACGATGACAAGGCCACCGCTGCGGCCTGAGGTAATGCGGGGATGACCGATTTGGCCTTGCAGGAGTGGTGCACCTACACCCCAAAGTTCCTATCCGCGTTGGCTGACCGGGATTTGGGAGATGCCGCCGCGCGCCGCCTGGCCGTGGGCCTGGCCGTAGCGGGGCGGCTGAAAGTGCTGGAACTGCGGGATGGCTTACAGGTCGAGACTACCTCTTACGTCGGCACGGTGCGGTTGGGCGATCTGCGGCTCACCATCCAGCCGAAGCTCCAGGGATTGCCGCTGATCAACCTGTTGCGCTATGCCTACGGCCTGCGCGACCTCAAGCTGTTCGAGGCGCTGCCGCAGGGTGTAGCGGGCGCCGCATTTCACGATCTGCTGATCCACCAGTTAGCGGCCGAAGTTGGCGAGCTGCTGGCGCGCGGCCTGCACCGCCGTTACGAGCGGGAGGAGGCGCCCCTGGCCAGCCCGCGCGGCCGCATCAACTTCACCGCCCTGGCCCAGCAAATGGGTTCCGCCAGGGCCGCGCTCCCCTGCGCCCACCACCCGCGACAGGAGGACACCCTTCACAACCGGACGCTCCTGGCCGGCCTGCACCTGGGCACGCGCCTGACTGGCGACCTGGCTCTGCGCAGCCAACTGCGCCGCCAGGCCGCGCTTCTGGTTGACACCGTCACATCTGTGCCTCTCAGCGCTGATTTGTTACGTCAAGTCCAGCACCAGAGCGACCGGCTGACCGCGGCGTACCGTCCGGCGTTGGCGATCATCGAGTTGTTGTTGGCTGGACAGGGCACCACGCTCAGCGCCCAAGAAGAGACCGTCACCGTGCCCGGCTTCCTGTTCGACATGAACCGCTTCTTCCAGGCGCTGATCTCGCGCTTCCTGCACGAGTACTTGCCCGGCTGCACTGTGCGTGACGAGCACCGCCTGCAAGGCATGTTGGCCTACGACCCTCGCCGCAATCCGCGAGGCCATCGCGCACCCGCCCCTCGTCCTGACTTCGTCATTCTAGAGGGCGGGCACATCAAAGCCATGCTCGATGCCAAGTATCGCGACCTGTGGGAGACACCGCTCCCGCGCGAGATGCTCTATCAGCTCGTGATTTACGCCAGCAGCACTGAAGCCGGTGGCCGGGCGGCCATCCTCTACCCCACCCTGAACCCGGGCGCCACCGAGCAGTGCATCGAAGTGCGCGACCCGCTGGCCGGTGGCCAGCGTGCCGAGGTAATCCTGCGGCCGGTGGATATGCGGCGGCTGGAGCGACTGGTGGCTGGACCGCATTCGGCGCTGCGGGAACGAGAGGCGACAGCGTACGCGCAGCGGCTGTCAACAGGATAAGCCGGATGACCTAATGCATCAACGTTGGTGCTCAACCTGCAATATCTGGAAGCAAGTCATGTCCACAGACGCCTACCGCGATTTCGCCGCACTCGCAGCCAGTGAGCGCCCAGGCGCCGACTACCGCATCATCGCCTGCCCGCGCTCCTCACTGATCGCCGTGATTGCGCCGCACGGCGGCGGCATCGAGCCGGGCACATCCGAGCTGGCGACCGCGATCGC
The DNA here is from genome assembly GCA_040766655.1 of Anaerolineae bacterium. Lineage (GTDB taxonomy): Bacteria > Chloroflexota > Anaerolineae > CG2-30-64-16 > CG2-30-64-16 > JALOOB01. The sequence continues at coordinate 59,880 of JAXGQB010000002.1, read as the reverse complement.
CGGCCGGGAGTTCAGCCTATACTGCTTCGAGGGCCGCAAGACGAACGGGAACGAGGCGCTGCACATCGCCAGCACGGCCTTCGACGAGCCGGCGTGCCTGGCCATCGTCGCGGCCAGCACGGTCGTGCTTGCGGTGCATGGCTCTGCTGAGCAAGAAGAGATGGTCCACATCGGCGGCCGCGACGCGCGGCTCGCGAGCAGGCTTTGCGAGGCGCTCAACGCGGCAGGCTTCGCGGCCCGACTGGACAACACCGCCGATCACCCGGGCCGCCTCGCAGTCAACATCTGCAACCGGGGCCGGTCCGGCCGCGGCTGCCAGTTGGAGATCAGCAACGGCCTCCGACTCACGTTATTCGAAGGGCTGAAGCGGCGGCAGCGGGAACACACAACAGCGCAATTCGAGGCTTTCGTCGCAGCGGTCAGGACCGTGCTCCTGGCATCATCAGGCTGAGCAAGGAAGGACGCATGACCCAAGTCCAACGCACGCTGGCCTACCTCCGGTCAGTCGAGCCGGCTGGCGCCACAAACGCCGATCTCGCGCGTCATCTTGGAACCAGCCACCAGACCGTCTACATGCTGACCCAAGATCTGCTGCGCCAGGGCTTGATCCGTGGCGAGTCGCAGGGCCGCACGTGGCGCTTTCACGCCCCACAAGCTCCGACAGCGCCCACCCATGCGCAGGAGGCGGCTGTGGCTCAAAGCGACCAGTCTGCCACGCCAGCCGAGACCAACTACCCACATGTCGCCCGTTGGGTGCAGGATTTCGGCTGGATCGAGATCGGGCAGGATGACTTCAGCCATTCGATGGTCAGGGCGCTGGACATCGGCGGCCTGATCTGGAAAGGCAAGCCACGCTACGCCACCCTGGACGCTGCGCTGCAAGATCTGGATCAGGCGCTACAGGCATGGTTCAAGGCCGAGATGCGTGAATGAGAGGAAGTGCGATGGACGAAAAGCGACTCGAAGCATTACTTGAACAAGCAACCGTGGACTGCTATGATGAGGAAGAGGAGTTCAGCGGCGTGCTTTGTACATTGGACGATAACCTCAACTTTCCGCTGCAAGCCGAGGCGCTGGGCGAGCCGGTCGAGGTCATCGGCCTGGATGATCGGCGCAGCAGCCTGCGAAAGGGCATTGTGGCCAGGGTGCGCAAGGGCGGCCGCGAGTACAGCGTCGGCCTGGCCGACCTGAATTTCATTGCGCCCGATCCCACCAGCGCCGAATGGCTGGCGATGTATCGCTATTGGGCCGGCATGAACGAAGAAGAGTAAAGTGCCCCGGCGTTCGTGCCACACAAGATCGCACCGCCGACGCTGTGACCGTCGGCGGATCCCTTCAATCCGGCCCTTGCACGCCCTGACGCAATCTTGTATACTGTGGCCAGCGTGAACATGCGTGATGCCAAGAGACAGGAACAGGCGAGATGACCAGACAGCTATACCGGCCCAAACCTGCAAAGCCAAAAATTGACGTGCCGCAGGACGCCATTGCTGACTTCTGCAAGCGTCACGCGGTCCGCAAGCTGGCGTTGTTTGGTTCCGTGCTGCGCGAGGACTTCCGGCCGGACAGCGATGTGGATGTGCTGGTGGAATTCGAACCGGGTCACGTGCCGGGGCTGGCATTCTTTGCCATGCAGGACGAGCTTTCAGCACTTCTGAAGCGCGAGGTTGAGCTGCACACGCCGGCTTTCCTGAGTCCCTATTTCCGTCGCGAAGTCGAAAGGGCCGCTGATGTCCGCTATCCCCAGGGATGATCTCATCCGGCTGCGCCACATGCTGGATGCGGCCCAACGAGCCAGGCGCTTCATTCAGGGCCGGGAGCGCACAGATCTCGAAATGGACGAAATGCTCTCGCTCGCCATCGTCCGACTGTTGGAGATCGTGGGCGAAGCCGCGGCGCACGTTTCTGAGCCAGTGCAGACGGATCTGCCGGCCATCCCATGGCGCCAGATCACCGGCGCACGCAATCGGCTGATCCACGGCTACTTCGACGTTGACCTCGACATCGTCTGGGCCATCCTTCAGAACGATCTTCCGCCCCTCATCGCTCAGCTTGAGCAAGTATTGCCTGCGCGAAGACAACCTCGACGACGTTAGCAGGCGCGACTTCTAAGGTTACTCCTCATACTACTCCTAAGGTTCAGACCGAACTTCTAATACTCCTGGGAGCCGGATAACTTCCGGATTGCTCAGACTACTCCTCAGGTTACTCATCAGGTTACTGCTCAGGGACTATGGGAATGCACTGAGAACCTGCTCGCGTCTCCAACGCCAGAGATCATAAGCCCATGTGCGCCGGCCCATCGAAATCGAAGTAAGACACGGGCGCGCCGGGCGAGAAGCTCGGCTCGTGGCTGGCCAGCGCCAGCGCATACCGGCCGTCATGGAGCGCGGCGTCCAGGTCAGCTGCGAGGCTGCTGGCCATCACAGTCAGGCCGACCTGCTCGGCGAACCGATCGGCAGCGGAAAGTCCGGTTGATCCCTCGCCGGCGCCCTCCGCCGGCAGATAAGGCAGCGCCAGCGTCAGATCATGCAGGAAATTGCTGAGGTCCCGGGCTTCCTGCACACTCAGCGCGGCGCCGCCGTCCAGGACGTCGGCCACCAGGTCCTGGAATTCCCTGGCATCCTGCTCGATCTCGCCGGGCAGTCCAAGTTCGCCGGCCTGGTCCACCAGTTCGGCCAGGAGGGACGCCACGGCAGCCATGTGGCCGCGGTCCGCCTCTGCGATCGCCTGCGACCACGCACGACGGCGCAGCCCCACGCACGTCAAGAACCCGACCCACGAGAAGGTCGCCCCCAGCAGCAGATAGAACCCCAACGGTGTGTGCGTCATTGCGAGTTTCCTTTCTCTATCACAGCCCCTCCACCATCGCCTGCACGCGCTGGGCGTTCGGGTGCAGATAGCGGGTGGTCGTGCTGATGTTGGCATGGCCCAGCACGGTTGCGAGCGTGGCGATGTCGCCCTGGTTCCGCTCCAGGAACCGGGTGGCGAAGTAGTGGCGCAGCGCGTGCGGCGTCACCCTGGCCTTCACGCCGGCGATCCGGGCGGCCTCCGCCACGATGCGCTGCGCGTCACGCGGGTCGAGCCGGCCGCAGGTGCGGCTCAGGAACAGGGTGTCATCCCGCGCTGCGGCCGGCCGCACCTTGAGATAGGCGCCCAGTGCCGCCCTGGCCTCCGCCGAAAGCGGGACGGGACGCTCCTTCAGCCCTTTGCCGTGCCTGACGAGCAGGACGCCGGAGCGTGCGTTGATCTCGACGTCGCCCACTTTGAGCGCCAACGCCTCACTCACGCGCAGGCCGGCCCGCGCCAACACGCTGATCAGCGCGACGTCGCGCTTATCCTGCCAATCAGGGCCGTCGGCCGCGTTGATCAGCCGGCCCAGGTCGCGGCCGTCGAGCGTCTCGATCAGCGGCCGGGTCTGGCGCACCCCCTTGACCTTGAGCGTGCGGCCCTGGTCGCGCACGATGGCGCGCAGCGGCGCGAGATAGGCGTTGACGGTGGCGGCCTTATAGCCCTTGACCCCGGTGAGGAAGACGCGATAGCCGCGCACCTCCTCGTCGGTCAGCAGCTTCGCGTCCGGCGTCGCGTCGTAGGACTGCACGTACCAGGCCTGAAAGGCCGCCAGCGAGTCGCGGTAGCGGCGGTGCGTGATCCCTTCGTAGTCCGCCAGGAAGGCGCCCACCTGGGTCTCCCAATCGAGTGACATGGCGATCTCCTCCTTGCATGCAAAGCGCCGGCTGCCCTTGCGCCCTGGGAAAACATTACACGATGCCTTTCAGGTGCATTAGCTGCCGGCGAGAACGACCATACACGACGCCCAGAACAGGTTTACGTCGCACAATGCGGGTTGTAACAGGATGTTACAGGATGATTATGGGGCGTGGCAGACGGTGTCACAAATACGCGCGGCATTCTTCGAGGAGTAGCAGGTATCGAACAGGAGGCAATGGGATTCCCTTAGGTCGAAACTCCACTCAACTCAACGCACAACCAATTCACCCCGCGCATACACCGCCTTATAATTCCTCTTTGTCCACATGGCAATATGGACAAAACGACGAACATAGAGTACAATGTCTTTGTCGGTTACTGTCCACAAAGGGGCATACACATGAACTCAGCTCGCGATCTCGTCGAGACTATCTGCGCTTATACCCCGACAGAGTATCGGATGGACGCGGAGAAGGTCATCGCTACTGCCCTTGAGCTGGCGGAGGAAGCCCATGAAGGGTTTGCACGCCCTGACGGCACTCCATACTACCTCCACGTCCTGAATGTGGCGTCCCTGCTCGCGGACTGGCGTGCTCCAGCAGAAATCGTGGCTGCAGGTCTACTGCATGATTCCCAAAAGAAGTATCGAAGCCGAAGTCCCTCGCTTGAACATATCCAGGTCCGTATGGGCAAGCAAATTGCCGACCTTGTTCTGGCAGTCTCGGAACTCGGCAAGTATGAGCCCTATAAGTTCATCGACAATCCCGAACTGCGAATGGATGAGACATTCCTGGCCAGCTATGTAGACACACGCCTCCCGTGGATCGTACCGGCCCTCCAGAAGCATCCGGAAGCAGCAATCATCCGTCTGGCTTCTAGGCTCGAGAAGCTGCAATCCTGGGAAGACAAGAGCGCGGCTGAGCGGGAGAACTACATCACTGCGACGCTGAACATGTTCGTTCCCGTCGCCAATCGCCTTGGGATGTGGGAGGTGAAGCGCCTTCTGGAGGATCATGCTTTCCGTCTCCTCTATCCAAGCGACTACCAGATGACCCGCGAACGCTTCTCAGACGCCAAACGGGAAGAGCATATGCAGCCTGTCCTGTTGAAATTGCGCCAGAGATTCACCGACAAGGGTATCAACGCGGATATCGACTACGAACCAATGAGCCGCTATTCCCAGTTTCTTATCCATATCAAAAATGCTAATACCCCTAACCCCTGTCTTGCTTATCCGATCAGGATCATCACCAACAACGAGCCAGATTGTTATGCGGCATTGGGGGTAGTGCATGGGCTGTGGCCGCCCGTCTCCGGCGAGTTTCGCGATCTGATTTCTGCGCCAAAAACCAATAATTACCGGGTATTGCGAACAAGAGTGCGCTACAACCGGGCGAACACACTGTCAATTCTGATACGAGATCGCGAGATGGAACTGGTAGCTGAGTGGGGTTTGGCTGCCGGATGGCGAGGAGCGCCCAAAAACGCCTTGCCGAAACCGCCAACATGGCAAGAACCTGCACCCGACAGAATCGTAGTGTTCACCGTTGACGGTGATTCCAGGACCCTTCCAGTGGGCTCAACTCCAGTGGACTTCGCCTATGCCATTGATTCCCAAATTGGCCATCAGTGCGTCGAAGCGTACGTCAACCACTGCAAGGTGCCGCTTTTCGCCCCTCTGGAGATGGGCGATGTGGTAGAGATTCGCCACAGCACGATCGGAACCGCTGGCCCGTCAGCGGAATGGCTCAATCACGTCAGGAGCTCGAGGGCGCAGCGCGAAATCCGCAGGTGGCTTGAACATGTTGATTACGTCTGAATTTTGACCCGGGTTTACGCCTGAAAACTGACCCACCCCGGAGAGGATACGGTTAAGAAAGACGAGACGGATTCGGTGGACCGAACCCCTCTCGCCTCCCTCTTGGGTGAGACAGAGTATACGGCCAACGGCGCGATCCTGTCAATCAACTGCTCCAGAAAGACGAACGGATCGGTTGGGCCGAATCCCTCTCGCCTCCCTCTTGGGTACGGTGCGGTACGGCGCATCTGGCGGGACGCGGCGAGCGCTAGGCGGTGTTCTCGCCGGAGCCGGCCTCCGCGTTATTGGGCGACAACTTGCCGCGCATGCGGTAACTGGGTCCTGGGATCAGGAATACATGGCTGAAATGCAGGAGCCGGTCGAGGATCGCCGCCGCGATCATCTCGTCGTCGCCGAACAGGCGGCCCCAGTTGTCGAAGGGCACATTGGTGGTCAAGACCAATGACACCCGGGTGTACAAATGGTTCACCATCTGGAAGAACAGATTGGCCCGGCGGGCGTCCATCGGCGTGTAGCCAAGCTCGTCGATCAGCAGCAGATCCAGGCGGCCCAGGGCTTGCGTCAGCTTGCCGAGCGTGTGCGTGGCGTCGGCCGCGACGAGCTGCTCCAACAAGGCTAATGCCTGGCAGCACAACACACGTTTGCGGGCCTGACAGCCGCGCAGCGCCAATGCGCTGGCCAGATGCGTTTTCCCGGTGCCCGGGCGGCCCACGAACACGATGTTCTCGGCGCGGGCCAGGAAACCCAGTTCCGCTAACTCGCGGATGCGGGCGGCGGGCAGCGCGGGCTGGAAGCTGAAGTCGAAGCCTTCAATGGTGCGGACCATGGGCAAACGGGCCTTGGCAATGCGGGCATTGATGGAGCGATCCACCTTGTTGGCCAGTTCTTCCTCGGTCAGGCGCGCGAGGTACGCAGTGTAGCTCATTTGGGTCTTGGCGGCCTTCTGAGCTTCTTCCTCGAAGACCTGGGCCATCGTGCGCAGGCCCAACCGTTTCAGCTGCGTGCGCAGCAGTTCCAGGTCGGTCATTGGGCCGCCTCCAGAATGTTCTGATAGACCCGCAGATCGGCCGTCAAGCGTGCGGCGTGCAGTGGCTGCGCCGGGCTCACGGCGACAGGCGCGCTGAGCGCTTCCGTGTAGCCTACCAGGCTGCGGATGAAGTGCTGCGAGTAGGTGTTGTATTCCTCGGCGCGGGCCAAGGCGCAGCGCAGCGCCGTTTCCGGGTAAATCTCGGCCAGCGCCAGGATGGCGCGCAGATGGCTCAGGGCGTTGTTGGGGTGCTGCGTGCGTAGACCGGTGAGAAAGCCGTCCAGGTCGGGAAAACGTTGGCGGAAGGCCTGCTCGGCCACCAGCCAGGTGCGTGGCGCATCCTGCCGCAGGCCCGCATAGTGCGCCGGATCGAGCACCGTCAGCCCGCGTTGGGCGGCGAAGCGATGGCGGGCGATCTCCACGCCTTGCAGGTTGCGAATGGCCAACTGGCTGCCTTGCGACGGACGGAGCCAGACTTTCTGGCGGGCATACTGCCAGGGTACGCTGTAACGGCTGCCGGCAAACGGCACCAGGCAATCGTAGCTGACCGTGCGCAGGATTTCGTGGCTGCCGACAAAGGGTTGTTCCGGCAGCGGCGTGAGCGCCGGCCGTTCGGCCGCAAAGAGGTCCAGGGGTCGCTGGCGCGTCGTGGCGTGCACGACCAGGTCGAGCTCGTCGGTCACGAACGCGGCCAACGCACGGCCGAAAGCGTCGAAGTCCAGCCAGGCGTGGCCCTTGATGAAGTGCTCTTCGAGGTAGAAGAAGGGCCGCTCGATCTTGCCCTTCGTCTGCGGCCGGCCCGGCTGGCACGCCACCGGCTCAATGCGGTAGTGACCGCACAATTCCAGAAAATGGTTGTTCCAGGTGAAGCGGGCGGGGTCGGCCGCGGTCACCAAGGACCGGTCGTTGTCGACCAGCAGACGCAGCGGCGCACCGCCGAAGTAGCGCAGGCCCGCCTCCAGCGCCTCGTAGATCGACGGCTGCGTGGCGTCCAGACTCGGCCAGTAGAACTTGCGGCGGCTGTAGCCCAGAATCAGCCCGAACACCACGACCTTGGTCGGCACGTCGCCCAGCATGACGGTGTAGAACGACCAGTCGAACTGAGCCTGCTCGCCGGGGCCGGTCTCGTAACGCTCGGTGACGCGCTTGTTCGCCGCCTGCTTGATGCCGCGCAAGTACGCGTAGACCGGCGTCGTGCCGCCGTCGTAGCCCAGCAGGCGCAACTCGCGGATGATGCGCGAACCGATGAAATGCTGCTCGATCGCCATGTTCTCGATCTGCTTGAGAAAGGGTGTCAGCTTAGGATTCGGCCGCGGCGGCCGCGTGTAGTGGGGCGGGGTTTCCGCGTCGAGAGCCGCACGGACGGTGTTGCGCGACACCCCCAATTCCTTGGCAATGCCGCGAATGGATTTGCCTTGCGCGCTCAGGTAGCGAATGGTCGTCCAGGCTTCCACGGTGATCATCTCCTGCGGTCTCCTTGCTGCGGTCTCACAGCAAGGATGATGGTCTCCGTGGGGTGGGTCAACTTTCAGACGTAAAGTGGGTCAGTTTTCAGACGTAATCTACAAACATGCAGCACAACCCCAGATGGGTGTCCGCAGCACGGCCTCGATGACCAGTGAACGCCACGGAAGCGGCGCTGGAGAAGTTACTCCCAGTGGGGCGGATTCAAGACAGGTTGTGCTGCCCAATCCCTATACAGACCTTCAACCCAGATTCCCAAAATGCTGCAACCCGTCCCCTCCGGACCCGATTGTGGGACGACTTACCAAGGATAAGCACTTGACCGTTCATCGTAGCACATGTCGCAACGTTAAAGGCGCGACGTCGCTCGTAAGCAACATCCGCTGGCAGTCTCACAAACAACCATATACTGAGCAGTTGGAGATCGTCGCCACGGATGGAGCAGGGCTTGTTCACGAGATCAGCGGCGTCTTCGCCAGGCATGACATCAGCTTCTCCAATTTCGTGGCCGGTAGTATGACGGACGGTTCTGCTCTCATACAATTAGGCACTGGGCCGGTTGACCCCAACTTGTGGGGGGAAATCATAGAGCAGATAAGAGGGATCAAGAGGGTCCAGCACCTAAAGGTGGGGCCCCTTAGTCGTCCGATGAAATACTTTGTGGGAGGCGTCGCAGATCATGCTTTCGCAAATCCGTATACGCTGAAGCCAGTGACAGGAGAGATGTTCTTCGGGCGGACACGGGAAATGCAAGAATTGGTCGACAACCTGCGCAGCGTGCAGACCTGGGAGTCGGTCTTGCTGTGGGGACCAAGACGGATCGGAAAAACATCGCTGCTTCTGGAAGTGTCGAAACAACTCCGAGATCAGCCCGGCGGCTATGCTCCGGTGTACGTCGATATGCTGGGGGTGAGTCAAGGAAGCACAGTGGAACTCCTGGCCTTGATCGCGGAAAGCATTGCTTCAAACCTATCGAGGCCCGGCACAGCGCCTCCTGAATTTGGCAAATTGCGACGAGAGCCACTTGGCACCTTCCGAAGCTTCATAGAACATGTGCGTCGGCGCGAAGACCGCCAGCTGATTCTCATCCTTGACGAGTTTGAGGTAATCACCAAGCTTCACGAAGACGCAATCGGTCGCGAGGACATTCTCTATTATTTACGTAGCTTGGCACAGAAAGAACAAGGAATCAGTCTGATCTTCGCCGCGGGAGGTCGCCTCGATACTCTGCTGCACCGAACAGGTGTTTCTCCCCTCCTGAACATAGCACATTACCAGAAAGTCGGGTGCCTGGATCGCGATACCGCACGCAGGCTGGTCACCGAACCAGTCAAGCCGTTTGCCACCTATAGCGATGAGGTCATTGAACGTCTCCTGGAACTGACGGGGTGTCATCCATACTACCTGCAGCTACTTTGTCATGCACTCACCACCCGAACGCATAAACAACACGCGTCGGTGCTTGATTCAGCGCTACTCGACGCCATACTGACCGACTGGCTGCCGTATCAGCCGGAGAGTTGTTTCGATCATCTTTGGGGCACAAGCATCGGCCTGAGTCCGGCGACAGAGGAGCAAAACAGGCAGATACTCATAGCCATCGCCAAACAAGATAACTTATGTCTCTCTGAAGATCAGATCAGACGCGATCTGGAAACGCGGCATATCGCCATCGAGGAGATCGCCGATTTACTAAAGCACCTTGTAGATCTCGACACGCTAGAGCAATGCCCGCAAGGGTATCGATTCAGAGTTGAATTATGTAGGCTTTGGATTCGAGAAAACTACTAACCCCACCGCAAGATGGACCAACACTGAAGGTTGCATCAGCCTTCGCTATGCAGAAGGACAGAATGATGAGTGAGTTCCTGACATTAGAACCAGCCATTGCTCCCGATCGCTTCATAGGTCGGGAAGAAGACATCGAAGCAATCGCGGCGATCCTGGGCGGCGTAACGCCACAAAACTGCAATCTCGTAGGTGAACCTAAAATCGGACGCACATCGCTCTTGCATCAAGTCTGCGAAAGGAAAAGCGGTGCGGCAAAAGAGAAGCAAAGTATCTATGTATGGGTGGCTTTGACGAAGCTCCCGGAACGCACCTCCGTCGCGTTCTGGACACACCTATGGGAGGCCCTCCGAGCGAAACTTTCTGCGGTGGTCACCTTGTCCTCCCCTGCTGCTGTTCCGGAGAACCACGCGCCAGCGGATGAGACCGAGAGGGTTGGCGCTCTCTTCAGGAACGTGCATGCGGCACTTAAGGCATACGAGCGCGACGTCAAGCCAGAGCGCAGACAGGTCGTGGTATTGATTGATGATTTCGACCTGATCATGCCCTATCTGGACGCCGGCGACCTTGATCGATTACGCGCCCTGATCACCAATTACCTGGACTGGTTTGCCTTTGTGATGTCGAGTTCCGAACCCTTGATTGCTGTGATGAAGCGTTATGACAAATTTAGGACGGTAACCTCGCAACTGTTCGACGTATTCCAGCCTTTGCAGCTTTCCCTCCTGACACAGAACGACGCTGCGCTATTGATCGAAAAGGCCGCCAAGGAGCTGGGTATTCGAGACTCCGATGACGCAATGAAAGCGAACGTCAGGTTCTTGCTGAAAGAGGTGGGCCGGCATCCTCTCTTACTAAAGCTCGGCTGCAAACACCTCTTTACGGCGCGTCGGAGAACGCTAGATAATATCCCGGATCAAGAAGTCTTCTATGACGATATCAGATTCGATATCCGGGATGACAGCCTCGTCAGATCAGTATGCGATGCCATGTTCGCACGGCACCTGACTCCGGAGAGTGCGGGACGTCTTTGCGAGATGCTGACACAGGGGGCGGGCGAGCGGATGGAAGAACGAGGCAATCTGCGCAGACTTGAACGCATCGGGGTCCTGGAGCAAAGAGCGAATAAGCTTACGTTCTTCGCAGACGCGTTCCTCGACTACGTACGGTCGCATGCAGCATCTCAACTGCCGGTCGATCCCACAAAGCCGATGCAGGACGCAAAGTGGATCTATGTTCCAGAGAGACGCGCGGTGATCGTGGAAGGCGCCGAGCGCGAGCTGTCATCACTTGAGTACAGACTCCTTGACTACTTGTATGCCAATGCCAATCGAGTGTGCACCCTAGAGGAGATCAGAGGTAATGTCTGGGGCTCAGCAAAAACGAAATCCGTTGTAGAGAAAGGGATCAATCGGCTGCGTGCCAAGGTGGAACCGAATCCCGCCCGACCGCATTTCATCATTTCCTACAAAGGTGAAGGATACATGCTCCGCATCCCGCAACAGTGATCACGCCCCCCATGCCGTGTTGAGGCTGCAACGCAGTCTCAACACGGTCCGAGTGAACGCTGCCGAAGTTGCGACAGCTGCCGCTGACTTAGTCTCCAGGTTCAACTGTAAAACCAGCTCGATTGTTTTCCCGCTTTCCATCCATAATCTCGAAAATTGACCCCAATACCCCCTTGACAAACTCGCTGATTTGATATAGACTTACAGACGAACTCTTACCGACAATATCTGACATATCTGACATCGCAACCATTCAGAACCGGTTGTTCATAGAGAAGCACAAATTGCGCGATTGACTCACCGATAAGCTGCAAAGCACAGGAGGCGCCTCATGACCGCTTGCGACAGAGATCACGAAGATGCTCAAGATTGCCGAGCTTTGCTGGAAAGAGCCCTGATTGAGGAGTATCTGGGGTATCCACTCAGTGCGCTCAATGCCTCCCCAGACGCCACTACACCCTCTTTGATGAGCAAGGCCTGTCTGTTCGCTGCGCTTCGCCTGGAAGAAATCAGTGCGCGCAGTCGCTGGCTCCAGAACCTGCACGGGATGGTTTCATCCTCGGGAGACCATCTGATGGGATGGTCGTAAGATGCTGAAATTCTCTGGACAACGGTTAACAGGAGGCCTCAGATGGACCAGCTCCAAGGCATTCTTATCATGATGTTACTGGCCTATATCTTGGGCTTGGTAAGCGGCGTGTCGTTGACCAGGCCGCCTTCGTCGCCGCGATACTAAGCAAGCGATGGCTCCATGAGTGGTGCAGCCCCGCGACCCGCAGGGCTGCACCTGACAGCCAAGGAGGAAAAGATAAAGACATAGACACCGGATAGCTCAAAGATAGACGTTTTGCGATATACTTATTTCGTTAGCTTCGCGTGTCGTCCCTTGACAGCAGTTTCCCATTCAGGAGGAACCAACCATGCCATCCCGACACCGTACTTCGCTCCCGTCCATCCTGCTGATCGTCGTGCTCGTGGCCTTGACGGCCCTGCCGCCCGCCACAGCAGTCGCAGCACCAACCTCCGCTGCTCGTTCGGTTACGCAATCCGCCCTTGCTGCATCGGCAGACTCCGCAGCACTGACGTCTTCAGTCCTCTCCACGGCGCTGAGCGGCCTGCCTCAGCCGTCCGTAGGCGCGATGGGCGGCGCCTGGCAAGCCGCCTTCACTCAACCCAGAACCTCCCAATTCGCTGCGCCTGATGTAGTGACAACCACCCGCAGCGGCGCCCCGTCTCCTCAGCCACCGGCCGTGGTCCCGAAGCCGCCCCTAAGTCTGGCAAAAGCTGCTTCGCGGCCGATGGTCGTCCGTCCTGAGCGCGGCGGCGTTCTTGCAACTGCTGATAGCCGCCTGAGCATCCATTTCGACGCCAGCGGCTTACCTCAACCGCTTCTCGCATCCCTTGAACAAGCGGATTCCACGGCACTGCCCACCAATTTCGCCCTGCTCGGTCCTATTGCCGCCGCGCGCGGTCGTTGGCTCAATCCTGTCCAGGCCAATCGTGTGGAGGCGGATGCCTTGTCATCGGAGGCTGTTGATGCCACTGGCGCAGTGCAAGTTTCCGCACTAGATCCAGAGGTAGTTCCCGCCCCCACTCCCGGCGGCGGCAAGCCTCACCCCGTCGAGTCGCGCTTCTGGGCTACGGTGCGCATCGCCCTGCCATCGCCCGAAGCTGCTGCGCCTTCCGTGGCCATCGCCCGTCTGGCGGTGGACGGTAAGAAGTGGGAACTCCTGCCCACTGACTTTCGAGACGGCTACGCAATCGCCAAGACTGATCGCCTGGGCGACTTCACTCTAGTGAAGAACATGGCGCTGGCTGCTCCCGTAGCCCCAGCAGCCGGTGAAGTGATCGTGGATGACCTGGACGGCGGATTCCAGACCTTTACAATGGGGGAGGACGATTCGGGATGGACGCCAGTAGCATGCAGCTCGGCCAGCTGCTGGGCCGGACATATGTGGTGGATGTATAATCGCTCACCGGCAGAGCCACTCCCTCTTGACCAACCTTGGGACTGGGCAACCTGGACCCCTGCCCTGACTGATCCCGGCTTCTACAAGGTCGAGGTATTCATCCCCGGTATCAACGCCACGACCACCGGCGCGAACTACAGGGTCTATCATGCCGGGGGGACGGACTCTGTGGTCGTCAACCAGTTGACTACCAGCGCCGCTTGGAAGAACATCGGCGCGTTTGAGTTCACTGCGGGTGGCGGCGAATACGTCTACCTGGATGATGTCGTGCCCGAGATCACCGGATACGGATCACAAGTCGGGTTCGACGCTATCCGCTTCACCTTCTGCCCCGACCCGGCCGCGTGCCAGCCTGACCTGGAGCCGCCGGTGATTCATTCTGTGAACCGCTGGCTGAATGGCCAGGGGAGTTCGGTGTTTCGCGCCAAAGTGACCGACAACGTCGAAGTCGCCGAAGTGGTGCTGATCTTCAACGGGGTCAGCCTTACCATGAACCCCATCGGCGGCGATTTCTATGAGGTGGTTGTCCCGATTCCGTTGGCGCAGATCAGCCAGGTGCAGGTGGTTGCCACCGACACATCCGGCAACACCGCTGTCTTCCCGCCCGGCACCCTCATCAATATCCGCGGCTACCTCAGCCGTGGGCTGGGTGGCTCGAACATCATTTGCGCCAACAAACTGACCTGTGATGCTCCACCATCCAACGCTTCCAGCGCCGATCCTGTCAACACGGCCTACGGCAACTTCTTTTACCCCGTCTCGCTGATGACCGTGCCCGGCCCCGGCGACAGCGATATCGTGATCGATCTGTCGTACAACTCGCTGGCGGGCGAGCCGGTGGGCACCATCGAGTATACGCCGGACGGGGACGGGGTGATCGAGACGCCTTACGATGTCCACGTGGAGCCGTTCGGCCTGGGCTGGACCTTCTCCCTCGGCCCCAGCCTGCTGATCCTAGACAACACGCTGTTCTCGGGCGTGCAGGTGCGCTACCCCGACGGCCGTACGGTCAACTTCGCGGCTGAGGGCGGCGCTTACGTTCCCGATGACACACGCGTCTACGACACCCTGACCGCCGACGGCGACGGCTACCTGCTGAAGCGCAAGGACCTGACCGAATATCGCTTCAACGCCGAGGGCCGCCTGACCCGGATCGCCGATCGGAACGGCAATGCCATCAACCTGAGCTACGATGGCGACAAGCTGTCCCGCGCCGAGAACTCGGCCGGGCGCTGGGTGACCTTCACGTACAACGGCGAGGACCAGGTCACCGGGATCGACGCGCCGGAAGGCCGGCACCTGGGCTTTGCCTACACCGACAAGCTGCTCACGGCCATTACCGATGGCGAAGGCAAAACGACGGCATATGCGTATGACGCCGGCAAGCGGCTGGCCGCGGTGATCACGCCGAAGGGGCACCCCAGCCTGCAGATGACCTACGACGAGGTCGGCCGGGTGATCGAGCAGACCGTGGGCGAGGCGGCCACAACCTCCTTCGTCTACGACGACGCAGCGCATACCACCACGATGACCGACGCGCTGGGCAGCGTTACAACACATGTGTACGACGACAAGCAGCGGCTGGTCGAGTCCCGCGACGCGCTGGGCGCCTCGGAACGGTTCGGCTACGATGACAACGATCACCGCACGTCGTTCACCGATCGGGAGGGCCGCCAGTGGTCGTACAGCTACGATGACCAGGGCAATCGTCTGACCGAGGATGGCCCGCTGGGCTGGCATCGCGAGTGGGAGTACGATAACAGCCTCGACCTGGTGACTTATCAGAAGGATCCGCTCGGCCGCGAGACGCGGTGGTCCTACGATCCCCACGGCAACCTGGTCAAGATCATCAACCCTGACCTGGCCGAGAGCGACATCGTCAACGACGGCCGCGGCCTGCCGACAACGGTCGCCGACTTCAACCGGGAAACCACGACCCTGACCTATGATCCGGTGACCGGCGACCTGTTGTTCCTGACCGACCCTGAAAGCCACACCATGGGGTACACCTATGATGGGCTGGGCCGGGTCCGCACCATGACCGACTTCAACGGTCAGTCCTACACCTATACCTACAACCACAACGACAAGCTGACCGACGTGGACGGCCCGCTGGGCTATCACGTCGGATATCGGTTCGACGCCAACGGCAACCTGGATCTCGAGATCGACCCGAACGAGGGCGAGATCGACTATGCGTACGATGCTTCCGAGAACCTGACCTACATCGACGACCAGCTTGGCTCTCGAACTCAACTGACGTACGACGCCATGAACCACCTGGCTTCGGAAACGGACCCGGAAAGCCGGGTCACGGTCTACGACCGGGATGATGTCTACCGCGTCATCGCGATCCATGCGGCTTTCGGCACGCCTGAGAGCGCGACCACACAGTTCGTCTACGACAAAGTGGATAACGTCATCGAGACCATCGATCCTGAAGGACGCGTCACGCACGACACTTACGATACGCTGAACCGCCGCACCGAGAGCGTCGCCAACTACGTCAACGGCGGGCCGCTGACCGTGGACACCAACGTAAGTACCCGTTGGGAGTACGACCTGGCCGGCAACATCGAGAAGCTGACCGATGGCAACAGCAACCCCACGCTGTTCGACTACGACGAGCTGAACCGCAAAGTCCGTGAGGAGAACGCTGAAGGTGAAGTCACTCTCTACAAGTATTTTCCCATGGGCGAGTTGCGCAAACAGGTTGACCCGCGGCTGAACCCCACCGAGTTCGAGTACGATGGCAACGGCCGGCGCACATTGATGCGCGATGCGGTGCCCAACGAGACGCACTATGCCTACGATGGGAACGGCAACCTGACCGACGTGATCGACCCCCTGGGCGTGGTGACCCATCACGAATATGACGCCCTCAACCGCCGCACGGCGACAATCCGGAACTACAAGCCGTACATGACGCCCGACAGCGAGACCAATGTGCGCACCGGGTTCGCTTATGACCTGGCCGGCAACCTGTCGCAGGTCACCGACCCGAACACCAACGTCACCCAGTATGACTATGACGCGGCCAACCGGCTGATCACGATCACGGACGCAAAGGGTCACAGCTACACGCCCTACGTATATGACAGGGTGGATAACCGGACTGCGGTGATCGACGCCAACGGCAACCGCACAGATTATGCGTTCGATGCTCTGAACCGGCCGACATCCAAAACCGACGCCGAAGGCCATGCGGAAATCTACACCTACGACCGCGCCGGCAACCGCCTGACCGTGAAAAACGGCCGCAGCTTCGTCACAACGACGCAGTACGACCCGCTCAACCGGCCGGTCAGGATCATCGCACCCGTGTCCGGTGTCGTGACGACGATGACCTATGATGCGGTTGGCACGCTCAAGTCGGTGACCGATCCTGAACAGCACGTCGAAACCTACACGCACGACCTGGTCTACCGGCTGCTGTCCCAGGCGGACGGCGCCGGCAACACATGGACCTTCAAGTATGATGACAACGGCAATCGCATCCGGGTCGAGGATCCCAACGGGAACGCCACGGATTACGACTATGATGCGCTGAACCGGCTGACGACCGAGATGGATGCCCTGGATGGCATGACCCGCCACGACTACGATGCGGTTGGCAACGAGACCGCTCGCACCGCGCCGAACCTGGTGGTGACCCATTTCGACTATGATCCGCTCTACCGCCTGAGCGCCCGCACCGATAACTTCAAACCGGGGCTCCCGCCCACGGCCGACGTCAACGTGCTCTTCAGTTATCGCTACGACGCTGCCAGCAACCTGCGCGAAGAGGTGGACGCCCTCACCTACCCGACGCAGCACACCTATGACGAGCTGAATCGCCGCGTGCGGACCGTCGATGCCGAAACCGGGCAGACCGATTACGGCTACGACCACGTCGGCAACCTGACAAGCCTGATCAACCCGCGGCGCAACCCCACGGAATTCGAGTACTATCGCGACAATCTGCTGAAGCTGGTGCGCGACGCTGCTGGCAGCGAGTTCCGCTTTGAATATGATGCCGCCCACAACCTGACGGACGCGATCGACCCGTACAGCATCGTCACCCGCGGTGAGTTCGACGAGTTGAATCGGCTGATTGCCTCGATCCGCAACTACCGCGCCGGTGAGCCCGCGGACAGCCAGACGAACGTCACAACCGGCTACGAATACTATCGCGACAGCCTGCTGCGCCGGCAGACCAACCCGCGCGGCTTCCCGACCGACTATGTCTACGACGCTGCACACCGGCTGACCGATGTGATCGATGCGCAAGATGGCGTCACTCATACCGAATACGATCACATGGACCACCCGCGGTTCGTGACCGACGCCAACAACCATATGACCGAGTACCGCTACGACGCGTTGTATCGGCTGACCGCCGTGATCGACCCTGAGGGCCATACGGAGGCCTACGACTACGATGCGGTGGGCAATCAGATCCGTTTCGTGAATGCCCGCACCTACGCAACCCAAACGACGTTCGACCCACTGAATCGTCCCGTTCTGATCACAGACGCGAAGAGCGGCACGGTGACGAACGTCTATGACGCAATGGGCAATCTGCGGAGCCGCACCGATCAGAATGGCCACACCGACAGCTACACCTACGACCGGCTGCACCGGCTACTAACCCACACCGATGCCGAAGGGTACGTCACCAGCCAGGAATACGATCCTAACAGCAACGTGGTGGCGCTGGTGGACGGCAATACGCACACCACAACGTTCGGCTACGACGAGTTGGATCGTCTTTCGTGGACCACCAACGCCGAAAACGAAACGACGCGTTACGCGTACGACAAACTGGGCAACCGCACCGATCTGATCGAGGCCGACGAAGTGGTTACTCGCTACGAGTACGATTCGCTCTACCGTCTGGCCGCGGTCATCCTGAACTACCGGCCGTACATGGATCCGGGCGTCGACGTTAACGTGCGCTACGCCTACGCGTATGACGAAAACGGCAACGTTGTGCGGATCGCCGACCCACTCACCCATGTTACGCAGTTCGTCCAGGACAGCCTGGATCGGCTGGACAGCGAGATCAACCCGCTGAACAACGTGTGGCAGTATACCTACGACCCTGTCGGCAACCTGCAGACGCGACTGGACGCCAACAACGCCCTGACCCGCTACAGCTACTATGCCGATGACCTGCTGTGGAAGACCGAGTACCCCGACGGCACCGCAGTGACGCGGACCTATGACCCCAACCATAACCTGGTGGGCATGACCGACAACCTCGGGACCAGCAGTTGGGTCTTCGACGAACTGGACCGCATGACCAACGCAACGGATGCCTTGGGCCGGACGTTGGCTTACGCGTACGATCCTGTCGGCAACCGGACCGGGATCACTTACCCCGACAGCCGCACGGTGGCCTACAGTTACTACAAGAACAATTGGCTCAAGACCGTCACCGACCCGCTGGCAGGCGTCACCGGCTACCAGCGCGACGGCGTGGGGCAGGTCACCCTGGCGACCAACCCCAACGACACCGTGGCCGAGATGACTTACGACAAGGCCAACCGCCTGCTGACGCTGGTCAATCGCCAGACGGTCGGCGCAAAGAAAACCATCAGCGCGTTCGCCTACACGCTAGACGATGTGGGACAGCGCACCAAGATCGACGCCGAGTATGGCTGGCGCAACCCGCCAACCGTCAGCTCAACCTACACCTACGATCCGCTGCGCCGGCTGACCCGCACGGAAAACAATGAAGGTGCCTGGACCGCCTACACCTTTGATGCGGCGGGCAACCGGAAGACCTTGAGCACCAACGATGATGAGCTCTCGCCCAAGCCGTTCGACGCCAAGGCCGAGACCTATGGCTACGATGACGCCAACGAGCTGTTGACGGTCCTCAGCGACACGTCGGTCAACGGCGTTAAGCCGAGCCGGACCGCGAACGTTGCCCAGGCGCTGGCCGCCTTCCGCCACGAGATTGCGGCGCAGCGCGGCAAACACATCACGACGGCAGCGGCCGATGCGTTGCTCGCCGCGGCCGACGATCTGATCGCCCGCCTCTACAGCAACAAGCCGCCCAGCCAGTCCGCCACCGCAACGGCGATCGCTGCGCTGCGCACCCAGGTGCAGGCATATCGCGCCAGCGGCGCGATTGACAGCGACGGCATCGCCAACAGCCTGCTGGTCAAGCTGGACAAGGCGGACAAGGCCAACCAGGGCAAGACCGGCGAACTGCAGACGACGACTTACGCCTACGACAACAACGGCAACCGGATCGGGATCGCCTGGCCGGGGCCGCAGGGGCCGCAGACGCAAGGCACGGATTACACTTACAACTACGAGAACCTGCTGACCCGGGCGCTCGACTACCAGGCCGGAACCGGCGGGGTCCGCATCAACCGCTCACTCACCACAATGGGCTACGATGGCCTGAACCGCCGCCTGGTCAAGGCGTACCAGCCGAAGATCGAGGAAAGCGACGTCAAGCGCACTGAGTACACCTTCGACGTGCTCGACCCCGTCGCCGAGTACAGCATGTGGAACGGCCAGTACAACAACTACTACCGCGGGGATCTGGGCCACATGGTCGCCATGCAGAACTTCCCCAGCGAGCAGCGCTATACTTACCACTATGACGGCCTGGGTTCGATCAGCACGCTGACCAAGGATGGCGGCGTCAGCGTTCATACCTACCGCTACGACCCTTACGGCTACACCTACCCCGACAATGGCGACTGGACCGCCCCGCACAACGGCTACACCTTCACGGGCCAGGAGTACGACGAGGAGACGAGCCTGCTGCACTTCTACGCCCGGGACTACGATCCGCTGCGCGGGGTGTGGATGCAGCAGGATCCGTACCGCGGACAGTTACCGGACCCAATCACGCTGCACCGATACATGTACGCCCGCAACCAACCCACCCTCTACATTGATCGCGACGGGCGCTTCCCGGTTCTGCTTGCTGCTGTCGTCGTGCTGGCAGTGATCGATGTTGGATGGACAGCGTACGATGCCTGGCAAGCCACCAACGTCATCAACGACCCCAATGCAACGGAAGCTGCGAAAGACGCGGCCAGTATGGATCTCGCCATCACTATGGGCGCCGAAGTCGCTGAACCGGACCTTGGACCGGTTTTCCTGCCCCTAGATGACGTCGTAAGAAAGCTGCCTAAGTGGTTTGGCAAGCAAGCAGCCGAGGAGGTCGCTGAGAAGTCGACGCTGGAGGTGATGGAACGGGCAGCACAAGAGAGCGCCACGTGCACGCTCAAAAGCCTTTCGCGAAGCAATTTCCGCGATAACTTGCTGCGAATGACGGGTAAAACGGCCGACGAGATTGCGGGGATGGAAGCCCATCACATCCTGCCACAGGCTTTCGAAGAGACTTTCGAGAAGGCGGGCATCGAGACGATTCACGATCCGAAGTTCGGTACTTGGGTGGAAAAGAGTGTCCACCAAAGCTTCAGTTGGGAGTATAATGAAAAGTGGCGGCGTTTCCTGACTCAAGAGCGATCCAATGACGAGATTCTGCAGTACGCGAGACAGCTATCGAAGGAGTACGGATTTGATGTCAACTTCTGAGGCACTGAACTATGCCGAACTTTTCGAACTTAGCGATCCGCTCGCCAGTCGTCCACTGAGACTGAACCTAAAAAGCCACAGTGAAGGGCTGAGCAGCAGGGACGCATGGAATCTCGCCACTGGTCAGTTGGTCCCGGACCTGCCTATTGAGCTGGGCGGCTACAGGGGCAGCCAAATAACTGATTTCCTGTGGTCAGGGCTCATGGGTATCGTTTGCGTATCCAACCGGGTGGTTCAGCTGCTAACCGAGCATCGCATCACTGGATGGCAGACCTATCCTGTGCGCGTGTTCGATCGAAGAGCAGTGGAGGTTCCGGGATATGCCGGCTTATCCATCACAGGCTCGCAGTGTAATCGCGATAGGAGTCGCAGCCATATCATCGAGAAACCGGCTCCAACTGCGCGTGGAGTCGGCTATCAAGTATACCGAGGTTTATACTTCGATGAGAGCCAGTGGGACAAGTGTGACATGTTTTGGATCAGGGATACGGCCATCGTGGTCACTGCGAAGGTACGCCAATTGATGCAGAGTGTTGGCGCATCGAATGTACGCTTTGCGCGTCTGACAGACGTGGAGATCGACGTGCGGCTGGATGATTACGAGAAGGCCAAATAGCAGCGCCTTATTCCAGACAAGTCAAGATTCCGCTGTCCCCGGATCGGCCAAGTCTGTACGCCGTGCACCTCGCAGGCCTGACAGGTTTCCTGAAACCTGCCAGGCCCTCGTGAGAAGCTCGACAATCTCGCACAATGGGGCTGTCTGGATCTTCTTTCCAGACAGCCCCACGTATCGCTATTTCAGTTCACGATGTCCGGTTATACCATCGATGCCTCAGAATTGTACCCAGAATAGCGCCGATCAGACGGGTGATCTGCCTCAACACCTCGCAGTGAATTTCCAGGCTCATCAGGATGATCCCAGCTCACGCAGCTACGGTTCGGGACAAGCTTCCAAAACTCTATCCAACAGGCCTTAATCCAACCACTGGGTTCTGCGCGGGCATGCACTAAGCCATTTGTTGCCGCTTTGTCGTCACGCTCTGCGCCAACATCGCCAGCCCCAGCAGTCGCTCGTCGTAGACTGGCACGCCCTCAATAATCAACGCGTCATCGGTATTCGCTAGCGCTGCTTCGACCTTGCGCCACTGCTTGGCGGCAATATAGACGACGTAAGTCATCGGCTGCGCTGGCGGCGCAGGCACCCCTTTGGGCAGCGTGAGCAGCTTGCCGCTGCTCTGCAGCGTGGTGATCACGCACTCACCGGCCCGGATCACACGGCCCGGCCGGCCGATCAGGGTCAACTTGGCGGTCATGGCGACTCCTGGTTCTGCCAACAACGCGGGCAGATGGGCGAGGCGGTCTTCCCACCTGAAAGGCTCAGTGGGTTGTTTGGGTCGCGGTCGATCCTGCGGCCACAGCTTCCAGCGGTCACACGGCGCGAGCCGGCCGCGCACGAGATAGAAGAAGACGCCGCCCGGGGTGCGCTGGCGGGCGGCGTCGCTGGTCAGCCGCCCGCCAGCCGCCTCGGTGGCCAACGCTTCTGCCAGGAATGCCAGCGCCGCGTCCGCCCCGATGCGCGCGACGATGCGCCGGATGAGCGCGACGTTCAGCTCGCCCAGCGCGGCCGCGATTTCAGTCGCGACCACAGCCAGGTCAGCCATGTGATCGCCCCGGCCCCGTATACGCCAAACTCAGGCTCACGCCGCGGCCCACAGGGCTTGCCCCGCAGCGGTCAGCACCCATGGATCGGTGCTGCGCACGCGCGGGCAGACCGCCAACGCCTCTTGCGTCAGCACCGCGCGTTCCTGGAGATTCGGCGCCCAGAAGGCGATCTGCCCCTGGTGCGCGGCCTGGTCACGCCACAGGACGCTGCGTTCTTCAGGTAGCAAGCCAAGATGTACAGCCGCAGCCCAAAGCTGCTCGGCCCCGCGGCTCATGCACACGTGCTGCCCGGCATCCTGCCCTACCTCCGTCGTGTAGCCCAGCCGCCGGGCATGGTAGGCCAGGGTGACTGCGCCGGCGACCAATTCCAGGGGGAGGCGTGACTCCAGCCGTTCCCACTCCGAACGCACCGGCTCGATGCCAATCTCGCGCATCACAGCCGCGCCGCGCGCCGTCAGCCGGATGAGGGTGCAGGTCTTTGCGTCCCCGGCGGACTGAAAACGCTGCTTCTCGCTGCGACAGAGGCCCGAGGCACCCAACCGATCGAAGATCCGCCGCTGCGTGCCGCCTTGCGCGCCGTAGTTGAAGCGGCTGGCGACCGCTTCAGCCACGGCCAGGCGCAGCGACCACCCGGCCACGGCCAGCACTGCCAGCACCAGCCCTTCGCGCGCCCAGTTGGCGAACAGATGCGCCGAGGCGTCAGGCGGGCGGCCCGGCAGCTGGATATCGGCCGGCGTCAAACCCACCGCCGCTTGATCGGCGGCTGCCGGAGGTGTGAGGATGGCAGGAAGCACCCGCGCGGCCTGGGCAATCAGTTGATCGGCCTGCGCTGCTTGCCGCCGCAGTTGCGCGGCCAACTCCCGCAGTTCCGCCAGTTGGCCCGCCAGCGCGCCGTCTGGCAGAGCTTGTGTCGTATCAGTCATCAGTTCTCTCCTTCCAATAGATCAAATGGTTCAGTTGTGCCGGGTAAGCGGCTCGGGGCAGGCCCCTGGCCGCCGGCCCGGTGTCACGTTCAGACAGTTGTCACCGTTGACAGGCGTTGCCGAGCCGCCTTTCAGGTGCTGATGCGTTCCGTGCCCGGTTCGGTCACAACGGCGCGCAACAACGACCCGACAACGTCCATATCAACCCGCCGCGGGTGGGTCGGATCGCCGTCGCGAACCAGCCAGCCCCGGGCCTCCCAGGCCGCCGCGATATGCTCCAGCCAGCGCTTCGACACGCCGCCGGCACTCGCCGGCCCGGTGCGGGCGTAGATCTCGCCAATCGCGAACGCGCCGCCCAGCTCGTCGAGGGCGATCCGCAGCACCCGCTGTTCATCCGGCGTGAACAGGCTGGACGGCTGCTGTGCTACACCCTGAAAGGTATGCAGGGCCTCATCGGACAAGTAGTAGCCCTGGTAGACGCGCACCTTGCCGTCCAGCGCCACCACCATGCGGCCTGGTCGGTCCGCCGACAGGTCGGCCGCATCAGGGCGATCCATGATCACGCGGCTGTCCTCCCGGCTGGCCGTACGGAAAGCGATGCGCGTGTTCATCACCGCCTTGAGGTTGCCGTTGACGATCTCCGCGCGCGGGGATTGGGTAGCCAACAAGAACTGGATGCCCAGGGCGCGGCCGATGCTCGCAGCTGAGATCAGCTTCAGGAACAGGTCCGACTTCGGCCCGCCGGCCTGGATGGTCAAGTCGGTGAGCTCGTCGATGACGACCAGGTGCAGCGGCAGCGGCGCCTGGGGCACCAGATGGTTGTATCCCGCCAGGCTACGCGCCCCGACAGCCTGGAAGAGCCGCTTGCGCCGGTCGATCTCGTCGCGCAGCAGCTCCAGCACGCGGCGGGCCTCCTCCGGCGTCTCGGCGAGCGATCCGAGCACATGCGGCAGGTGGCGCCAGCCATGAAGCTCTACGCCCTTCGGGTCGATCAAGCTGAGGCGCAGCTCATCCGGCGGATGGGCCTGGGTCAACGCCGCCAGCCAAGCGTTGAGCAAGCCGCTCTTGCCCCCGCCCGGCGCGCCGCCAACCAGGACGTTTAGCAGCCGCAGCAGCGATTCCCAGCGCGGCCGGCCACCCTGGTCGATGCCCAGCGGCACGGCATAGGGCACAGCCGGCCGGCTCGCCAGGTCCAGGTCGGCGCGCTTGGGCAGGCGCGCCGTGATCTGCGCCGGCGGGGTGTAGCGCACCAGGTAGAGCAAGCCCGTGGTGTTGACCGCCTGCACCGGGTACCCGCCGACCGCCGTAGACAGCTCGTGGATGACTACCTTATCGGCCAGAGCCAGCGTGGTCACCTTGTGCGGCAGGCGGTGCACGTCCACCACCAGGACGGCCGCATCGCCCGGCGGGTAGTAGCCGACGTCCCGGAAGGCGACCTGCCACAGATCGCCGTCCGCCGTGCGCTGGCAGAAACCCAGGCGGGTCAGGGTCTGCCGGAAGATGCCGGCGACCTCGGTCGTGAGCGTCACCCGATCGGTCTGGTTGTTCAGCGTCTGCATGACAATCACCTCCGGATTCTGAGCTGGCTATGACAAAACCTTACGGCCAGCTTGGGCATCTTGTGATCGATCACAAGATGAACCTGCAGCCTCAAGCATCTTCCGGCGTCTCTTCTTCACCGCTGGCCAGCAATCGGTCAAGCTGCGGCACGGCCGCGCCGTCGCCGATAATGCGCGCCCGGGGCGCAACATCCGGTGCCGGGAACAGACTTTGCGCCGCGCGCTGCACGTGCTCAGGTAGCAGCCCTGCGCCGCTGGAGACGCCGGCCCGGATGGCCTGGACGGTAGCGGCCTGCGCCACAGCCGCCCGGGTCGCGTCCAGCAGCTCCGGCAGGACGACCGGGGTCACCGCCACCCCGCCGCGGCCATCGGCCGCGTACACGGTGGCCGGCGCCGGCTGGCGGTTGGGATCGTGGACGATCACCTGGCCGCCGATGTGTACACGCACCAACGGGAAGAGACCGTGACGGTTGGGGTAGACCAGCAGCGAGCGCTTGCGCAGGTTGGCCACCGCATAGAACCCCGTGCCCGCCAGGAGCAGCACGAGGATCACGGCCCCGCCGCCCACGGCCGCCACCTCGAACGGCGCCAAAGTCTCGGCGCGCGCTTCGGCGACCGCGTTCATGGCCTGGGCATGGCGCAACCGCTCGTATTGCTCCGCCTCAGTCGGCCGCAGCGCCAGGTAGGCGCCGAGGCCTGCCACAACCAGCAACACAACTATTAGCAATTTACGCATGGCCTGCCTCCTGACCCTTCACCCCCCCTCACCAATACGGCGGCCGCTTCAGGCCGATCTGCTCGCCATTGGCGAACAGTGTCCAGAGCACCCACGCCAACGCCTGCTCCGCCAGCTGCACCTCCTGTGGCGTCGGCATGAGGCCATCACCGTCGCCCAGCAGCAGTTCCGGCGCCCGGATCGCCACCCGCACGAAGAACTGGCGCGTGGTCTGGCTGTTCCACTCGGCGCCGTCCGCACAGGCGAACAACGGGCCGTCCGAGCGGAAGCCGTGGTAGGCCAGGAATGTATCCACGACCTTCTGCATGCGATGCTTGATGGTGCTGGCGTTCCAGGTCATGCCGCCACCCCGCGTGAGCTCGACATCGAGCGCGTCACGCAAGGGCAAGTGGATGCGCAGGTACTCGTACAGGAACCACCAGGAGGCGCGCGGCAGGCCGGCCCGGACCAGCACCGGCGCCAGCGGCTGGTGGCCGGCCAGGTAGATCATGGTCATTAGCTCGAAGAACGCCGGATCGGGGCGCGGTCCCGCCGCCAGCTCCGCGCTGGCCGACTCCCGGAAGACCTGCCACATGGCGGCCAGCACCAGACGCGACTCGGCAGCCGAGTAGCGCGCCAGAGGCGCGGGCAGCAGCGCCGGTTTGCCAGCCGGCACCAGGACCCCGCCGCCGGTCCCCGGCTCCGGGTCCAGCACCACCGGGGCGGGCGCAAAGCCGGCCAGCAGCGCCGGGTTGAGCAGGTTGCGCCAGCGGCCCGCGTCCGGCGGCTCGCCCCAGTCCGGCCGCGCCAGGAACTCGTCCAGCGGCTGGGCCAACAACCTGAAAGGCAGCGCACCGTCCCGGGCGTCGGCCACGGCCGCGACAGCCCGCTCCCACACCTGCCAGGTGCGCTCCAGGTCGCGGCCGCGCGGCAGGGCGAACAGCACCCTGACCGCCGGCGAGATGCGCCGCTCCGGCGCGGCCGCGCGGAAGAACCCGGCCTTGTTGCGGATGCTTTCGACGATGCGCTCCAGCTGCGCGGCGCGCGCGGCCTGCTCCGTCTCGAACAGCACCTGGCTGCCGTCGGCCAGGGTGATCACGTTGTCCGGCCGCAGCATCTGCCCGCGGCCGTTGGCCAGCTCCCGGTCCGTGACCACCGCCAGGCCCGCCTGCCGCGCGGCCAGGTGGACGTCCAGCATGGCCAGGGCATGGCTGATTGAGACGGCTGAGGTCAGGCCGCAGGGCCGGACGTCCGGGTAGCCCGCCGCGTGCATGACTGCCGCGCCGGCCTCGCCCAGCCGGTAGATCGTCGGCACGCGGCCGCGCTGTCCCGGCCGCGGCACCTTGACCTCCACGCGGTAGAGCAGAGGCGGGCCGCCGCCCGTCACCTTGCCGAACTTGATGAACAACCCCTTGAGTTGGTCCCGGCTCAGGCGCGTGGCCAACTCGATCTGGGTCATATCGGCGACGCCGGTCGGCAGCAGCGTCTCCAGCACGCGCCGCCAGCGGCCCGCCGCGTCGTTCTGGTCCAGCGCCTGCCGCAGCAGGGCAACCTGGTCCGCATCCATGCCCATCTTCTCTCTCCCCCATAAATCAGACGCCACACCTACAAAGCGCCCCTCAAGGGCCACACCCTCTTAATTATGGGCTTGATTTGTGGGTGCGGTCGCAATTTCGGCCTGGTAGTGCAACGACCCGACAGCACTCAATCTGGCGGCGCCAGCAGGTCGTTGAGCTTGCGCTGCTGGCTGCCGACGATGCGGTTCAGGCCGGCGATCTGCTCCTGCAGGCGGCCGATCTCAGCCTCATAGGTTTTGGCCTGGCCCGCCAGCGCCGTCTCCAGCTCGCGCACCCTACTGTCCAGTCGCGCCGCAGCCGCTTCAGCCTGCTTACGGTCCACCGTGAGCGCCTGCACCCGGTCGGCCAGCGGGTCGGCGTTGTGGGCATCCACCTGGGCCTGCAGGGCCTGACGCATGCCTTCAAGCCAATCGAGCTGGATGCGCAGGCCCGCGCTGCTCTGGTGGCTCACACGCAGCTCGGCCAGCAGGTCCAGCAGGCTGCGGGTCAGCTGCGCCGCCCACTGCTGCGGCGTGGCTGCCTCGGCGCGGACGGCGTGCAGCAGATCCTGCAGCGCGTGCCGCGCCATGATGTCGGCCGGCAGGTAGCTGCTGAGGGCCAGCCCCTCGATCTCCCCCACCAGCGCCCACTGCGCGTCGACCGACTGCTGCGGGTCAGGCGGCCGGGGACCCCAGAACGGCATGCGCCACCTCCTCGGTCAGCGCCGGCGCACACACCCACAAAACAAACCCATAAAGACGAGGGCAGCGGCCCTGAGGGGCGATTTGTAGGTGCGGACCGGCCATTTGTGGGCGGCTCATGCCGCCGCGTCAACCTCACCGGCCACGGTCGGATCGTTGCTCGCCTCGTACAGGCGGTGCGTCTCGGGTTTGGCGCCGCCGAAGTTGAGCAGCAGGCCCACGGCCCAGCCGCCGTCGATCAGGTAGCTCTTGAGCTGCACCCGGTGCTGGGCGGTCAGCCGCTTGACCTTCTTGACCTCCACGGCAACCAATTCGTCCACGACCAGGTCCGCGAAGCCCTGACCGATGTCTGTCGCCCGGTAGCGTCGGGTCACGCCGACCTCCTGGCGCACCTCCAGGCCGCGGCGCCGCAGTTCCAGCGCCAGCGCTGCCACCAGTTGATCCTCACTGTAACCGCTCCGGCCGCGCAGGCGATAGAAGACGTCGTAGAACGCCTGGATGATCTCGCCGGTCAGGTCGCCATATAGAAACTCCGTCATACTTTCTCCACCTCAATGTTGCTGCACGGGTTAACCGTGCGTTTGACTCTGTCCGCTGCAGTAGGGACACGGGATGGTCCGGCCATAGTCCGGGTCGCCGGGCGGTAGGTTGAGCGTGGCCACGCCGCGGCCGCCACAGGCTGCACAGGGTCCGCTGGGCTGCGAGCCGTTGCCGTGCGGAGCGGGCGCTGCACCGGCGGGCAGCGGCGCGCCGTCCCGGACAACGCTTTGCAGCAGATACCCCGCGGGCTGCTGAAACGCGCGGCGATGCGCGTCCAGGTAGCGGATCCACCCGTCCACGCGCGCCGGATCGGCCTGATAGGCGGTCGCGAGCTCCGCCCACGACCGCCGGCCGCGGAAGTCCAGACCTACCACGAGCTGGCGGAGGTCGGCCGGGAGCGCCTCCACCTCACCACCACCAACCGCGGGCTGCGCCGCGCGCGTGTCTGGTGCTGGTGTCTGAGAGGTGTCTGCGGTGTCTGTATAAGATGTGCTGTACTTTCCGCCGCCAACTGCTGTACTTCCCGCCGTGACTGCTTTACTTTCCGCCGCCGCTGCTTTACTTTCCGCCGCCGTCACTGTACTGGGGGCCGCCGCGCCGGCCAGCGCAGCTGTGAGCGCCTGCACTTCCTGCGTCAGGGCGCGCACCTGAGCTTCCAGTTGGGCCAGACGCGACGCGTCCGCCCCCTGGGCCGCCTGGGGGGACGGGGCGGCTGCCGGCCGCGGAGCCGGTTGCGCGGCCGGCGTCTCCACAGGGGCACGTTCGTCCACCGCCTCGCCCGCCAGGCCCAGGCACCGGCCGTCCGCGGCCACCTGCATGCCTTTCAGGTGCAAAGCATAGACGCGCGCACCGCTCTCGGTTTCTTGCCAGACCAGCCAACCGCGCTTGACCCCTTCGGCCAGGGCGTCGCGCAGCGTCCGCTCGGCGTAGCCGATGCCCTCGTCGTAACGCTCCCCCTGCCGAGCCGCCGAGCGATAGCGCCGGCCCGCGGCGAACTCCTCCACTGTCAGCCAGCAGGGCCGCTCCCAACCGCCATCCCAACCGAAGGTATGCCTGAAACAGTACTCCACGGCCAGGATCAGGGCCTCGGAGGAGACGCCGCTGGTCAGGTCGGTCCAGATCGCCGGCACCATGAAGAAGTTCGCCTGGGGCGCCGCAAAGCCGGCCGTGGCCACGTCTGCATCCTCCTGCTGGAAGCTCGCGGCATCCGCGGCGGCCGGCCGCAGGTGCGGTAGGTAGGTCGGATGCTTCGCGTCGCCGTGCCGTTCCAGGAAGCCCGACGCTACTGCCGCGTCCAACGCTTCGCCCAGGATGCGGCTCGACAGCCCCGTGCCGCGGTCCTGGCGCACCTTGCCGATCAGCAGGCCGTACTGAAAGTGGTGCCAGGAGAGACGCACGGGCCGGTCGAAATTGAGGTGGCCCCAGCTCCAGCGGATCACGTACTCCACCACCTTGAGCAGCGCCAGGATCCGGCCTCCGCCGCGCGCAGCGCGCGCCGCCGCCCACAGCGCGAACCAGTTGTTCGGCAGGCGATAGAAGTTACTACGCGGGCGGTAGAAGCCAGGGAACACGGCGCCTCCTGGAGGTTAAGGTTGAAGCCGAGGTTGCGCCTCAGCCTTGACCTTGACCTGAGCCCCAACCTTGGCTGCATCCTCAGGCCGGCCCAGCTCGACGAAACGGGTGCGCGCACGTTCCCAGAGCAGCTGCACTGCACCGGTTCCCCCGTGGCGATTCTTGGCGACGATCAGGTCCGCCGGTTGGAACTCCAGATCCAGCTCCTTGCGGCTGACCAGCAGCACCGTGTCGGCGTCCTGCTCCAGGTCACCCGACTCGCGCAGATCGGCCAGGGTCGGCCGACGATCGCTGCGGTGCTCAACGGCCCGGGAGAGCTGCGCCGCGGCCAGGATCGGGACATCCAGTTCTTTGGCCAACGATTTAAGCCCCCTCGAAACAGCCCCCAGCTCCTGGTAGCGCTTCTCGGCCCGCGCGCCCAGCGTCATGAGCTGGATGTAGTCCACAACGATGAGGTCCAGCGCGGTCCGGGACGCCAGGCGCAGCGCTCTGGACCGCAGCTCCGGCAGCGCGATGCCGCCCGTGTCATCCAGCCAGATCGGCTCGCCGGCCACATCACGCAGCGCACCCGTGACCGCCGGCCACTGTGCCGCCAGCGCCTCGCCGGTGTTGAGGTCGAGCAGGTTGATGTCCGCGCCCGCCAGCGCCAAGCGCGCCACGATTTCCCCCGCGAGCATCTCCAACGTAAAGATGAGCACGGTGTGCCCGTGCCTGGCGGCATGCGCCGCGCAGCCCAGCAGCAGAGAGGACTTGCCCTGGCCGGTCCGCGCGCCGATGATGTTCAGCGAGCCGCGGCGCCAGCCACCGATCACCTTGTCCAGGTCGCTGAAGCCGGTGCTGAGCAGGCGCGGCGCCTGGCCCGCCTTGATGGCCTCCAGCTGCGCCTGCACCTCGGCAACCACCTCCGCGATCGCGCGCAAGGCGTCCGCACCGCGCCATCCGTCCCGTAACTTGAACGCATCAGCCTCGATCTGCGCCAACACCTCTGCCAGCGGCTGATCATAGGTGTAGGCCAGGCGCGCAGCGTCACCGGCAAAGCCGATGATCTGGCGCCGCACCGCCATCTCCTTGACTTCACGGGCATAGGCCAACGCATGCACGGCGGTCGGGGTGGCGTTGATCAGGCCGGCCAGGTACGCCGCGCCGCCGACTTCCTTCAGTTGGCCGCGGCGCTCGAGCTCGTCAACCAGCGTCCGGTAATCCACCGGCTCATGCCGCGCCCGCAAACCTAGCGCGGCGGCGTAGATCATGCCGTGGACTCCTCGGTAGAAGTCGCCGGGCTTGAGCACCGCCGCGATGTCGTCCGCCGCGCCCGGATCGATGAGCAGGCTGCCCAGCACGGCGCGCTCGGCTTCGACGGCGTTGGGCGGGACAAGTGCATTGTCTGTCATATGGTCATCTCCTTTCCTCTGCGAGCATTCAGCCCCACAGGCTCCCCAGGCCATCCAGGATGGCCGCCACCTCGGCGCGTTCGGCCGCCGGCGCCGGCGCGGCCGTCAGGCCGCCGCGCATGGCCTGCAGCACAGCATGCGCCTTGCCGCCCGGCGCGGCCTGCGCCAGAAAGGCGATGATGTCATCGTCGCGGCCGGGCACCAACCACAGCTTGATCACGTGCACGACCACGGCTTGCCGGCGTGTCCGCGCCATCCGCTCCCTCCACTAGCTCCAATCGGGTTACCTGATTGGCCCAACCAGCCATTCGGGTAACCCGATTGCCCGCCTATTGGCCGGCCTGGAACGCAAACAGGCCGCGGCGCTGCGCAAAGCGCGCCAGCCCGCGGGCATTCGCGGTCACCGGGTCGGCCAGTTCCACTGCCCGCGGGAACGCGCCGCGCAGCCGTTCGCCGAGCGCCAGCACGCCCCCGCCCGTCAGCAGGATGTGGTCGAACTGCGCGCCATCCTCCCAGGTCTGGCTCAGGTAGGCGCGCACCTCGCCGGCGGCCACGTCGAGCGCCTGGCGCGCCAGCGACTTGAGGTTGAAAGGTTCGCCGCCCACCAGCACTTCGGCGCCGCCGCGCCCGGCCTGCTGCAGATACTGGTCGGCCTGGTGCAGACTCACCCGCCGGCCGGTGCGCGCCTCGAACAGGTCCTGCATCACCCGCGCGCCCCGGCGCAGCCCCAAGGTCGAGCCGCCGGTGAAGCGCCGCACGATCTGGCCGCCGGCCAGGACGACCAGATCCACGGTGTTAAAACCCAAATCCAAAATGCCAACGGTAGCCTTGAGATCGCTGGCGGACCGCGCCCACTGGCCGCCCGGATCCAGGCCCCACTCGAAGAACGCGCCCATCGGCTGCGCCATCGCCTTGACCGCGCGGATGCGCAGGCTGAAGGGCCGGTCATCCAGCTCAAAGCTGTGCTCGCCTACCAGCCACTCGTTGAGCCGCTGGGTCGTGCGCACGGCCTCCGGGCCTTGCAGCACCTGAACCGGCAGGCCCATCACCGCGGCCAGCTCGGCCTGCACCGGTTGGCCGTCCGGGCTGAGGCCGCTGGCGGACAGCAGGCGGCCCAGCCCGGTGTAGGTCAGCGCCTGCAGCTCCGGCGATGGGGTCAGGCGGTCGAAGTCGAGCCGTTCGATGGGCGTCGCAAAGCGCTCGACGTGCGGCCCGACCAGGTAGCGCTGGCCGCCGGCCGTCAGGACGTAGGGCCGCTTGCGGTCCTGGCGGATGATGCCGCTCTCCAGCAGGCCGAGGCCTGTCTCGCCCACGCCGACCACGGCCGGCACGTAGGCCGTGCGCAGTTGCCCTTGCCAAACCAGCGCGGCCTTGATGCCGCCGAAGCCCACGTCCACGGCGGTGTACAACGGAGTCACTGAATCAGTCATCGCTTGCCTCTTGTGTTTGAACATCAAATTCCGCAATTTGCGGATTCTGCGATATTTCTCAAATTGAGAAATTCGCCGATACGGCCGGTGACGATCGGGCATTTGTCGCAAATTGCGACATTTGCGGGCCAGGCGCGTTCACGACTCGCGCGCCTCCTGGACTGTCGCACCGCCCGCGGCAGTCTCCCCGCTCGGCGACGGCCGGGCGGAGATCTGCACCCAGCGCCAGCCATGCTTGGGGCCTAATTGCAGGATGTAGCCGCCGCGCGCCAGCGCCCGCTGCCGCATGGTGGCCCGCAACTGGGCGGCCTGGTCAGCGAGATCGTCATCCGACCCCACCACCTGCACCCACAGCGTGTTGACTAGGAGCAAGGCGCAGCTCTCGTCCTTGATCGGCTCGGCCTTGACGCCTAGGCGGCGCAGTTCCTTGAGCAGTTGTCGCGTATAGGCTATCGGCGTCTTCGCAGGCTTCATCTGGCACCCCCGCACAGCTACTTCCAGGTACGGAAAGACGCGCCTGGAGCACAACCACAGCTCAGTAAGGGTTATCGTCGGCATCGACCACCCCCACACCGGTGTTCTGCTGAACAAAGGTCTCAAGGTCGGGTACGGCGATGCGCGTGATGTTGCCCACCCGAAAACAGCGCAGTTTGCCATCCCGCAGCCACCGGTAGAGGGTGCGCTGCGAGACGCTGAGATACTCGCTGGCCTCCGGGATGGTCAGGTAAGTTCGCCGCCCGTTCGGGTTGGTATGAGAACCGATCATGTGTGCCTCCTGATTGTGAGATCCGGTTAAATGCAAACCGGCGCAGCGTGCGACTTGCACGTGCGCCGGCTTGCGATATGATGCGGGCGCACGTGTGATGTACACATGCGCCCGTGACACGAAGATGAAGGCGCATGTGTCGTGTACACATGCGCCAAATGAATACTCTGTGGGGGAATTACGCGGGGCGACGGCCCGATCTTAGCTCAGTTTGTCTATTGGTAGACAGATCTCCCGTCGTCCCCGTACTCCGGGCGCCATCCTCAAGGGTGGCGCTTTTCGTTTGTGGCGTCAACTGGCCTGTGACCGGCGCCATGCGCCTCGGCCCACTTGCCGACGCGCACCCCGCCGCTGACAACTTTGCCTGCCGGTGCGATCGGTGCTAGACTCACAGCAATCGTCAACGAAGACAGCATCGAGGTCACACCCCAGAGTACCCCCGCCATGACAGAACAAACAGACAAGGCGACCTACCAGGCACGTCATCTCCGCCGACGCCGGCCGCGGAACCTTCATCGTTGCACTCGAAAAGGTGGACGGTTGTCGCTCAGCGCTCCTCCCGGGCCATGCAACCTGGCAGCGCCTCCGGCCAGGGCCGAGCTCGAGCTCATGCGCAGCACGCTGGCCGACGGGCAGGTGCGCTACAGCGTTCGGTTGCCCGCACCGTCAGCCTCCAGCGAGCCACCGACCCAGGCCCCGACCCCGCACGGTCCGGAGCCCGTCGCCTCCCGCATCGCTGAGCCGGAACCGCGACAGCCGCCCTACGACGTCCCCATGCAGCGGAGCGGCGGGACGGCGAACCTGAACGCCCCATCACCTGCCCGGACGTCAGGCCCATCTTCGAGATGGGCGGCCCGGTGCATCAGCTTCTCGGCGAGCGCTACCGCCCCAGGCCCGGGCAGATTCTCATGGCCGAGCAGGTCCGCCAGGCGCTCCAGGAGAAGCGCCACGCCGTGATCGAGGCCGGCACCGGCATCGGCAAGTCGTTCGCCTATCTCATACCCGCTTGATCTGGTCGGGCACGCGGGCGGTCAGCACCTCCAACAAGGCGTGATGAGCCAGCTCTGGCATAAGATTCGCCTGCGCTGCGAAGGGTGGCCCCCGCCCATTCGACATAGCCCTGCTCAAGGGCCGCGGCAACTACCTGTGCGCCCTGCGATTGCGCGAGCTGCCGCGCCCGCCAACTGACCGACGTGACCACCGACACCACCCTGATCGAGGCTGGCCTCCGTCGCGTGCCGTCGGGCGACGTGGAGGAGATGGGCCTCCCGATCCGGCTGAGGCAACGCTTCACGATCGATCATCACGCCTGCGAGGCCGGAAATGTCCCGAGTTCCCCAAGGACCTGCTTCTACGAGCAGGCGAAAGCAGCCGCCGAGAAGGCAGATATCGTCGTCACGAACCATGCGCTCCTGTCTCTGAGTGTACTCCGGCAGGATAACACCATCTTGCCCGTGCGGCCCGTCCTTGTCATCGATGAAGCGCACGAGCTGGAAGGCTATGCTGTGGGCGCGCTCTCAGTGGAGATCGACCGCGGCACGCTGGGCGCCATCGTCAACCACCCGATCGCGCGCGATGCCGTGGATGGCGCGCTCCGCCAGCAGGTGATGGAGCTGAACGAGGCGTTTTTCCGCGCGGTGCGCCGCCAACAGCCATCCCGCCCGAGCACCCGGTGGGCGCTGCAAGGCGAAATCCAGGAAGGCCTGGCCCTGTGGGCCGTTGGAGCGGTTCCATCGCGAGCTGAAGAGTTGGTCGGCTGAAGATCTCGAGGGGCAGGAGAGGTCCTCGTGCGGTCCTGCGAAGACGCGCTGTTCGCCATCCAGTCGCTGGCCAAACCGGAGCCCGAGCATGGCATCCGCCTGTGCGAGTTTGCCGATGACGCCTCACCGACGGACCTGACGACGCTGCGAATCCAATACCGGCCGCTCGAGGTGTCAGATGCGTTGAAGACCGGTCTTTTCGACGTCTGGGCCGCGTGATCACGACCAGCGCGACGCTCAGCGTGAACGACGACATGGGCTGGTTCCAACGCCGGGTGCAATCTCGGCTGGGCCCGACGATCGTGCAGCAGATCCATAGCCCCTTCGACTACCCCGAACAGGTGCTGGTGTATGCGCCGCGGATCCCCGTCTGCGTCCGCAGTACTCGGGTGAGGCAGCAGAGGCCTATGCCGATCGGTTGACCGGCGAGGTCAAACGCCTCATCGAGGCGGAGCAAGGGGCGGGGCGTTCGTGTTGTGCACCAGCGCACGGCATGCGGCAGCTTCACGAGCGGTTGAAGCCGGCGCTTGCCCTATCTGAGCCTGTGCCGAAGGCCGGAGCTCTCCGCCAGGAACTGGTTGAACGTTTCCAGAGCCGACGGCCATGCCGTGCTGTTCGGGACGCGCAGCTTCTGGAAGGTGATATCCCAGGCGAGGCGCTCTCGCTGGTCATCCTGGACAAGATACCGTTTCTGCCGATCGACGATCCGGTCCTGGAGCGGCAGAAGCAGCGGATCATTGCACGGGGCGGCAATTGGTTCGTGGAGCTGCAGCTGGGACAGGCCATCCGACCCTGCGGCAGGGGCGGGCCACCTCGTGCGCGCCGAGAGCGACTGCGGCGTGATCGCCCTCCTCGACTCGCGCATCCACGAGAAGGATTACCGGCAAGATCCTCCGCTCCTGCCCAATGGCCGCCCGACAGCGCGTTCGAGGATGTGCGCCTTCTTTTGCCTCAGGCCGAGGCTCTGGCGTAGGCTGAGCCTGCGGGCGCACCACGCTCCAGATCAGCAACACTGCGACGATCCCGGCGGCAACCCACGCCGCCGTCGAGATCCCGCAGGCGTGGGTGCAACCGCGATGGCGTGCCGATCAGGGCCCACACCGGCACGCCAGGATAGGCCACATCGCGCCGGCGTCACGGCCATCAGCGCGGCGACGACCACGGCCGCCCCCACCATGATGATCGTCCAGGTCACCGGCGAGATGCCCCAGCCGTTCCAACCCAGCACATAGAGCAGCTGCGACGCGTCAATGGTCGCCACGGTAATCCAGCCCAGGTAGATGCTGAAAGGAACGCGCACCGCCCACGTTTCGGCCGTGGAGATCGTCCGCCGTGCCCAGGCGCAGGTAGATGCCGATCAGGGATCCAGCAGGATCAGCATGCACACACCATACTGAGCGGGAAGTTACGGTAGTGCCACGCGAAGATCCAGCCGATATTCGCGAGACTTGCGACGACGAAGAGCCCGCCGATGCGCCGCAGCCGCGGGTTCTCCGTTGGCCCGAACGCGCCTGGAAGATCGCGAACGTTCAGTCGCCGTGTAGATGACGCCCCAGATCGCAAAGACCCAGGCCGCCGGCACGAACAGGACCGGATTCTGCGCGGTGACATCGCCGGATCGCAGGCCGTTGAGCGGCAGGATATTGGCGAGCGCATTGACGACAAGCGTCGCCACGAGTCCGATGACAGTGACAAGCTGACGAACAGAATGCGATTCATACTCTCACTCCTCCGTTTAGATAGTTTCCGACGGTCGCCCATACCCATCAGGTCGTCCGAACACCTCAGAGCCTGTCGGGTGTCCTGCTTTACAAGCGGTCAAAACAATGTATAATTTCATTATACTGGACATTTCACTAGCAAAGTTTTGGTGTCATGAACGACCGCGAGCAACACAGTCGATCCTGGACTGGACCGCCATCTTCATGCGGCTCTCCATGAATGGCTTCCTCCGCTTCGCGCGCGGCTCCGGGATGTCATGGATGCAGATGGCGGTGTTGATGCCTGACTACCGGGGCGTGCGAGGTGATGGCGGTTCGGCGAGCTTCTTGCAGATGTCGCCCGCGGGCGCGAGCCAGATGATCGAACGACTGGTGCACCAGGGCTGGTGCAGCGTACCGAAGGAGCTGGATGACCGTCGCGTGCGTTTGGTGCATCTGACCGCGGCGGGGTTGCACGGCGGTGGAGGAGAGCTCTCAGGCGCAGCAAGGCTGAGCTCGAAGAGTTGCTGGCAACACTCACCACGATGAACGGCGCCGCCAGCCAGGCGCATGCTCACCGCACGCCGCCCGCCTGGAAGCGACACAAAGTCGGGGCCAGCGCCTCCTATGAGCCAGTCGATCGACCCTCCAGGACGTCGCTGGCTGGCGGTGGCCGGGCTCTTCTTCAAGCTGGGCGCCATCTCCTTCGGTGGCCCCGCGGCTCACATCGCGCTCATGGAGCAGGAGGCCGTGCGGCAAGCGGGGCTGGCTGAACCGGGAGCACTTCCTGGACCTGCTCGCGGCTACCAACCTGGTCCCTGGCCCTAACGCCACCGAGATGGCGATCCACATCGGCTTCGTGCGCGCCGGTTGGCCGGGCTTCATTGCCGGCGGCGTGGCCTTCATCGTGCCGGCATTCACGATCAGCCTGGCCCTGGCGATCGTCTACGTGCGCGTCGGCAGCCTGCCCCAGGTCGCGTCCCTCTTCTACGGGATCAACCCGGCGGTGCTGGCCATCATCCTCGCCGCCACCTACCGCTTAGGCCGCACGGCCCTGAAGGACAGGCACACGGTGGCCATCGCCGCGGTCAGCCTGGCGGCCGCCCTGGCAGGCATCAACGAAGTCGTCGTGGTGGCAGTCGGTCTGGCCGGCATCGTGCTCTACACGCAGCCCTGGAGGTCGCGCACCCCGCCGGCCATGGCATTGCTGGCCTGGAGTCCTCTCGCCCTGCCCATCCTGCCGGCCGTCGCTCTGGCTGGACGACCGCCTGGTGCAGTTGGCGCTCTTCTTCCTGAAGGTCGGTGCGCTGCTCTTCGGCAGCGGCATGGTGCTCTTCGCCTTCATCCAGCGCGACGTGGTCAATGGCTTCGGCTGGCCGACGCAGCAGCAGTTGCTGGATGCCATCGCCGTAGGGCAGATGACACCTGGCCCCGTGCTGTCGACCGCCCTTCATCGGCTACGTAGTGGCCGGCCTGCCCGGCGCCGTAGTCTCCACCGTCGCAGTCTTCCTGCCTTCCTTCGCCATCATCGCCCTGGTGGGCCCTGGGATCCGCGCCTGCGCAGGTCGCCCCTGGCCCCAGGCCTTCCTGCGCGGGGTCAATGCCGCGGTGGTCGCCCTGATCCTGCAGGGTCAGCTTTGCGCTGTTCCGGTCAGCCCTCGTGGACGTCTGGACCGTGTTGATCCTGGCGATCGCGCTGCTGGCACTGCTACGTCTCAGGATCGACTCGCTTTGGCTTGTGCTCGGCGGCGCAGCGATCGGGTTGGCGCACTACCTGCTGGTGTAGGGGCCAGTGCGCCAGACCCGTGACCACCGCGGCCACGCGCCCCCAGGACACCGCGCCATCACGCCTCGGCGCACTGGCCCATGCGCGCCACGTCACTACCGGGCGATGATAGCGACGCCGGAACGCCATGGCGCAGAATCACGCTCCCGCGTCCTCGGGTCTGCCATCTTCGCCCCTACACCGCCACGCCGCGCACGACCGCGGCCCCATCCGTCGCGCGGCGACACGTAAACGCGCGGACCAGACCAGTGGCCGCAGTGTAGCCCGCGATGGCGTGCACCACGAAATCCGCCAACCCGCCCTCAGCCACCAGCGACCGCGCAACCGCCGAAGCCCAGCGCCCGTCATGCGCACCCAGGCATGCCCGGTGAGCCTGGGCCACCTCCACGATGACGTTCAGCTCGTGGCTGGAAACCTCGAAGTCGTCCCGCAGGCTGGCGTGGCTGGCGTCCAGCAGCCGGCCCAACCGGCAGCGTCGCCACCGGCCATCGCATCGCACGCCTGCAGCACACGATCGTTCTCCGTGATCACGTGCCGCGAGGTAGGTCAACGCGCCGAGTCGAGCCGCCCCGAGCGGCCTCCAGTTGGTCGAGCGTGACGTCGCGCAGTGCAGGCAGCCAGGCGCGGCCGCGGCCTCACGGGCCCGGCGCGTTGTAGGCCGAATCCACCAGACCGCCGTGTGGTCGTGTCGAGCACCACCACGGCCGTTCAGGGCAGCGGCAGCGGCCGGGTCTCCAGCGTGCGGCAGTCGATCAGCAACGTGGTCCGCAACGCCGCGGCCGAGATCATCTGGTCCATGATCCCGCAGTTCATGCCCACCCACTGGTTCTCGGCAACCTGCAGACGCGCGCCATGTGCGCTGCGTCCCATGGCCAGCCGGACACCGCAGCGAACGCCGCCACAACCAACTCCAGCGCAGCCGACGACGAGAGCCCTGCTCGATCGGCACGTCGCCGGCCAGCACCGCCCTCCCCAGCCCGCCAATGCCAGCCATGCTGCAGTCAGCGCCAGGCCACCCCACGTAATCGGACCACGAGCCGCGGCGACCAGGTCGTCCAGGTCGAACGCATCCTGCTCGCCGAAATCGAGCGCGGACGATCACCCGGCGGTCGGGCCGCGGCCGCAGCGCGATCCAGCTGGCCCGGTCGATCGCCAGCGGCATCACGAAGCCATCGTTATAATCGGTGTGCTCGCCGATCAGGTTGACGCGGCCCGGCGCGCGCACGACGATCGCCGGGGCCTCGCCGAAGCGCTCCTCGAATGTCTGGTAGACCACTTCTTCAACGGCCATGGATGCTCCCGATATCGTTCAGATTGGACCCAGGCGCCAGCCGTAGCAGGATCCCGGACGACGGCGTGCAAGCCGCACGCGTCAGTCGCTGTACCCGTGCGGATGCCCCAGGTGCCAGCGCCAGGCGCTCTCGATGATCTCCCCGAGCTCGGCGTGCCGCGGCCGCCAGCCGAGCGCGCCCCGTATCCTGTCGCTGCTCGCTATCAGGATGGCCGGGTCGCCCGCGCGGCGCGGCTGCACCGTGGCCGGGATCGGATGTCCGGTGACGTGCCGCGCGACCTCGATCACCTCGCGCACCGAGTATCCCGCGCCGTTGCCCAGGTTGAACCGAAGGAATGGCGAGCCGGCCAACCCCTCCAGCGCCAGGACGTGCGCGTCGCGAGGTCCCCGATGTGGATGTAGTCGCGCACGCACGTGCCGTCGGGCGTGGGATAGTCATCGCCGAAGATGGCGATCTGCTGCCGCTGGCCCAGCGCCACCTGCAGCACCAGTGGGATCAGGTGCGTCTCCGGCCGGTGCGCTTCCCCGCGTTCGCCGGACGCACCCGCGGCGTTGAAGTAACGCAGCACTGCCACCCGCAGGCCGTGAATCCGGTGATACCACTCCAGCGCCTGCTCAACCATCAGCTTCGTCGCGCCGTAGACGCTGGCCGGCCCCACCGCATCCTCCTCCAGCAGCGGGCCGTCCTTGCTGGCATACACGCCCGCAGTGGAGGAGAAGACGAAGCGTCCCACGCCGTGGGCCACCGCCGCATCGACCAGCTGCAGGCTGCCGGTGACGTTGTTGCGGAAGAAGCGGCCCGGCTCGCGCATCGATTCGCCGGCCTCGATGAAGGCCGCGAAGTGCAGGATCGCATCGAAGCCACCGGCCTGCAGGACGCCGTCCAGCAGCGCGCGGTCCAGCGTCTCCCCGCGCACGAACGTGGCGCCGGGCGGCACCGCCGGCCGGTGTCCGCTGGACAGGTTGTCCAGCACGGTGACCAGGTGTCCCGCGTCCAGCAACTGCTGGGCGACCGTGCTGCCGATGTATCCCGCGCCGCCGGTGACCAAAACCTTCATGAGGGAATCCTTTCGTGCGTGTCGTTACGGCTCTTTATAATGCACGTCCGGCACTTCCCGCAACCTGGCCCCGGCCGGCGCAAAAATGGCGATGGCCGGCAGGTTGATCGACCTGCCGGCCATCTCACGTACGGTTTTCGGGACCGCTTCAGCCGCTATCGCGGCTGGATGCCGATTTGGGTGGTTGCCTCAGTCGCCGTGGACTGGCCGGCGGAGTTGAACGCCTCCAGCCGATAAAGAATCGTGCCGGGGTTAGGCGTGTCGCAGTCGCCGTTGGAATTGCCCGAGAAGGCCGCGATATTGGATGCACCCTGGACGTTATCGGCATAAAGCGCATTGTTCTTGAGCAACCGCGCGTACACCACGTTCGAGCCGAACTCCCAGGACACCCACACGCACGCTCCGACATTGGTGCGCTCGGTCGCTGACAGGCGCCGGATCTCCGGCTGGCCGGCCGGCGGCGGCACTGGCGTCGGCGGTGGCGCACCCGGATTCACGTTGATCGACCGCTGCGCCTTGACGAAGCCGCCCGGCCCCCACACCTGCAGTTCGTACACTGCCTGGCCGGGACCAGGTGGGCAATCCTGGAATGACGCGCTTACCGGTGCGTAATCCCAGAGGGCCGCGCCATTACGCGTCAACGCAACCCGGTTCACATCGCCCTGGGTCTCCCACCACAGCTGCACGCATTGGCCGACGACCGTCTCCCACTCCGGGCTCGAATTGAACTGGGTGATCACCGGCGCGCCGGTGACGGCAGCGACCGAGATGGTAATGGAACGCATCACCACCTCGCCGTTCAGTTTCTCGACTCGCAACTCGTAGGTGGACGTGCCTTGCGGGCACTCCTGCTTGCCTCCTTCTCCCGCCACGCCGAACTGCTCGAACGGCTGGCCCTGCAAGTAGAAGTAGACCGCGCGGACGTTGGTCACCCGCCAACCGAAATTCACACACTCGCCCTGGTTGATATTGGTGCGGTCCACGCCGAACTGGATATCCGCATCGGGCGGCGGCGGGGGGGGCGGCGGGGGTGTGGGCGGTCCGGGAACACGAATCCCGACCCAGACACGTTCACCGAAGGGAAGCCCGCTGCCGTTCTTCATGTACCAGAAGCCCTGGTACGTGCCGGGCGCCTGCGGAGCAGTCAGGTCCACCGCGATGTCCACCGTCTCGCCTGGGCGGACAACCCTGCCGATCACCTGGTTCTGGCCGCCCATCCGAGCGGCCGGCGTGTTGCCGTTCGCATACGTGAAGACGTAATCCGCGCCCCAGTCGCAATTGCCCGAATTCCTGATTCGCCAGGCCTTCTGGAAAGCCTGGCCGGACTGCATGAGCGGCGGCGCAGACATATTGCGGTCGTCGTAGTTCAGGTCGGCCACATAAGCCATCCCGTCGATACACGGGATAGGAGTCGGCGACGGCAGAACGACCGTAACGGCCGTAGGTAGGGCTGTCGCCTCAGGGGCCGGCGTGGGCAGCGGCACGACGGTCGCAATCTCATCGACCTGGTCGGCCGGGATCTGCAGGTATTGCTCGGCCAGCTTCGCCAGCGTGCCGTCTGCCTGCACCTCTGCCAACACCCGGTTCAGTTCAGGCAGAAGCGTTGAGCCCCGGCGGACCGCAACGGCGAACTGCTGCGGGTCCCGGCTGGAGCCTACGACCTTGGCGACCTTCTGCTTCTCCAGCGCGAGCGCAGGCGTCCGGTCCATCAACACCAGATCTACCCTGCCATCCTGCAGATCGCGCACCGCGTCATCCAGCCGTGCGTAGGTGAAGAGATTGGCCCTCGGCATCAAGCCCATCTCGACGAAGTCACGCGCCACGAGGGCCTCGTAGACCGAGCCATCCTGGACCCCGATCCGCTGATTCGTGACATCAACGAACTTCTCGACAGCGGCTATGTCGGCCCCTGGCGCAGCGATGATGGCATCCGAGCCGATCCAGTAAGTGTCGCTGAAGTCGACGATCTGGCGACGCTCGCCGGTCACCGTGATCGCGGCGATGGCGGCGTCCACCTGTTCCAGTTGCAGCGCGC
This sequence comes from Anaerolineae bacterium, assembly GCA_040766655.1. Lineage (GTDB taxonomy): Bacteria > Chloroflexota > Anaerolineae > CG2-30-64-16 > CG2-30-64-16 > JALOOB01. The sequence goes on along the minus strand of JAXGQB010000002.1, from coordinate 16,600 downwards.
CCAGCAGGCCCTCGAACGCGTAATCGCCGAGCTCTACCTTCAGTCCCAGCCGCCCCGCCAATTCGTTGATCAGGGCAATGTCGAAGCCATCAGCCCGGAACGACTCGTCGTATTGGTCGTACGGTGGGTTATCCAGCGAACTGCCGACCAGCAGCGTGCCGGCAGCCTGAATGCGCTCCCAGTCGCCCGCCACCTCCGGCGTCGCGGCGGGGGGCGCAACCGTCGGGATGAGCGGCGTAGCCGCAATGGGCAGCGGCGTCAAGGTAGCGCGCTCCCGGGTCGGGTTTGGCGTCGGGCCGGATGTCATGGCGGTACACGCCGAGAGTGCCAGCGCGAGAAGCCCGAGCAACAGGCCGATCGCAAACGTCTTCTTTCTCATGGAATGACTCCTCATGTTCAATTCGGGAACCAACCTGCCCTAGTCTTGGAGCACCGGTACTCCTTTGCAGGCACTTCCGGGCTGATATAGAAGGTGCTGATCTGGTCGGCCGGCTCGCAGTTCGCCCACGCCTCGATCTGCGGCTCCATCTGGATCGATCCCTGGTTGGGCGAGTCCCACGCACCGTCCGAGACGAAGCAGTTCGCCTGGTGGGCGCCTTGTTGAAGGCAGGCCGTGTAGTCGCCGAACTTGGTCTGCACGCTATCCGCAGCAGGCAGGGGCGGATAGATCTGCGGCAGAGGTGGCAGTGTCTCGCCGCCGGCATACGTCCAGTTGGCAAAGACATAGGCCGTGACCGACCACTCGCGATAGAGCACCTCCACACGGTGCTGGCCCTGTGACATCGGCAGCATGATGTTGGCCGGCTTGCCCGACTGACCGTGGCCGCGAGTGTCGAGGTACGTGACGCCGTCGACGACCAGGATGAACTCGTCGTCCGCGATCACCGAGAAGGTGTAGTTGCCAGCGTAGAAGAACGCATCAGTCGTGAACCGAGCGGTGAAGTTGTCCGCGGGCACGTAGGGGCTGGGCGATCCGTAGCCCCAGTCGAAGGACGCCAGGCTCACGAATTCGGTCGTTACAGGCGCACCCGCCCAATCCGGATTATTGAAGTAGTCCGCCTGCCAGGTGTTGCCGCTCTGTGCGATCGCGGGCGCCATGCTGCCCACCAGGCCCAGGCCGACAGCAAGCACCGAAAGGATGACCGTAAATCGTTTCATGGTGTTATTCCTCCGCCACAGTCAATGTGCCCTTGATGGCTTTGCTCGGGTCGATGCGTCCTACATAGATCAGATACGTGTCCTCGGCCGGATCCGGAATAGTGATCGCCGGATTGAAGTCCCCTGCCGCAGCATCGTCGTTACACAACACCAACTGGCTCTTTTGGCCCACGACCATCAGGGTCGCGTCCGCGTCGCCCTCGAAGGCAATCCGCAGGTTGTCGGTCTTGCCGCTCCAGGCAAACCAGTAGGTTGGCGGACCGGCCACAAGTCCTGCGCAGTCCTTGCCCACCGCTTCGGGCATGCTGAACAGCGGCACCTGGCCCTCAACTGTCGCGGCAATCGACCGCGTGTCCCCAGGCTTGAGGACGGGGATGGACCCCACACCCCGTGCAGCGGGCGCCTGTGGGATGGCAGCCATCGCCGAGGCTGGCCGGGTGACCTGCTGGGGGATGGAGGGACGCTTGATCAGCTTGCCCAGCTCGAACGTGCCCAGGTCGACCGTGGGCTTCGTCGTCAGGACCAGCACCCCCGGAATCAGCTGGTTCTTGGCCGTGCTGCCCACCCAGATGCGGTACTGCCCCGGAATGGGTTTCTCGATCTGGATGAACGGATCGAGCAGGCCGTTGTGTGTGTTGTCGTTGCACAGCAGCTTGCCGTCCGGCGCCAGAACCACCAGCGTCGGGTCGCCGTCACTGTAGAAGAATGTGCGCACCATGTCAGCGTCGCCCGTCCAGTTCACCGTAACGACCGGCTGGCGGTGGATGTACCCTGTGCATCCTTCACCCAGCAACTTCGCATCGACTTCGCCGCCGCCATTAACGCTGACAAAGGTCGGGTCGAGCGGGAAGCCGGCAGCCAGATCTAGCGTCACCATGGCCGACCGCACCTTGCGCACCACGTCCGCGGCCAGGTTCAACTTGAGGCCGTTTTCGCCCCACACTGACTTGTCATGATCAACGAGCACCAGGTAGGTGTCTTCGCGCTGGAACTTCATGACCTGTGGCGCCTCGTATGTCTTGCCAGTGCGCCCGGTCAGCGTGACGGTGAAGGTCTCGTCACCGTGGTCCTCCCAGCTGCCGGTCTCGACGATGGGCTCTTTCTCGTCGAAGTGCGTGATGAATTCAGCTGAGCTGTCCGCCTTCAGATGCAGCGCCAGGCTCCGCAGCGAGGCGTCCGCGGCCGGAAGGATCGTCACGTAGAGCGTCTCGCCCTGTGCGGGCACGGGCGCGCTGCGACTGGTGGACGGTGCGGGCGCGGCCGGCGCAGCCGCAGGTTTTTGGATGAAGGCCGCCATCGCCGCGCCGCCTGCGTCGCGCAGCACCAGCCTGGTGCGTTCCATCCTGAAGGTCGCCGCCCCTTCGAGCGCCTTCAGATAGGCGGTCTCCTGCGCCATGATAGGTTGCGCGCACATCATCCGCGTCGTGCGGGCCGGACCGATCTCGACTTTGTCGTCGTCGACCGTATAGGCGGCGGAGTAGGTGTTGCATCCGCTGTCTCCAGACAGCTTCCCGTCCTCGCCGAAGATCGCGGTCACCTCGACACCGGCCAGCGCGGATTGAAGACCTCCCCTGCCGTTGTTATAGCTGGTCATCATCCAGGTCGCGCCCGCCAACACAGGGGGCTTCTCGGCCCCCAAGGCCAGGAGCGTCTTGCCCTGTGCGTCTACGATCGTGAGCTGGTCGCCGTCGAGCTTGTAGCTCGCAGCAGCCTGCAGGTTTTTCAGTAACGCGCGCTCCTGAGCCATGATGGACGGCTCGCATGCCATCATGGTCGAGATGGCCCTGCCGACCGTGAGCTTGCCGTCACTCGCATCGAAGGACGCGGCGTAGGTGTTGCAGCCCGCGGACCCGGAGACCCTGCCAGCCCCAAAGTCAGCAGTGGGCTCGCGATTGGGCAGCGCCGGGACCGTCTCCCCGGCCGCGTCGACGTAGGATGCCAGGATCCAACGGCTGCCCTCGAGGTCTGGAGCGGCCTGCGCACTGGGCTGCCCGGCCGACGCCAGGGCCGTTGAGCTCAGTAGGACGACAAGGAGCGCGAGTGCTCCGCCGCGAACGATGAGGTTCTTCGTCATCAGGTGGTCTCCTTCTGGTGCGGAAAGCAACTGCCAATCTTTGTACAAGTAAGAGATACTACAAAGATTATGCACAACTTGAATTGAATCAGATTAGGCAGCCCTCGTTCTGCAACAAGCCTGACAAATCGGGCCGGGTGGGGCTGCCATCTGGTTGCCTACCCGCGCCGGCCTACTCCTGCGCGGCGAGGAAAGCCTCGACGTCCTTCGCACGCGCCTCCACGAAGTCCACGAGCTCCTGCACGGCGGCGTCGTATTCCTGCGCGCTCATGTCCCGCGTCGCGACGGGTGTGATCAACTCGGCGTGGGCCCGTATCTTCGCGATCAGCGCGTCCGGCGCGAGCACGGTGGCGAAGTTTTCCGCCATGAGCTCGGCATAGCGATCCCAGTAGACCGGGTCGTCCAGCAGGTAGCGTATGAGCGGCCAGGCGCCGGTGACATCGGCCTTGTCCAGGGTGGCGAGGGACACCAAATCCGTGCGCAACGCCAGGTTGTGGTCCCACGAGACCCAATTGAGCCGGCCGGTCTCAGGGTTATTGTAGAGATAGAAGTTGTGATAAGCCGCTCCGTAGGTGTCGCCGTGGCCCACGACCGCAGCGATGCCCAGCCACTCGAGGAAGCCGTCGACGTCGAAGACCGCTTCGAGGCCGGCGCGCCACGCCTGGGGATCGCTCGTGCGTTTCTCCGAGTTGAGGGCGTCGTAGAGCGCCCAGATGTCGGCCCAGTCCTCTTCGTCCTCGTTGTTCTTCTTCTCGAAGCTGTCCTCAAGCAGATGTGAATCCTGGGTAGCCAGGGATACGCCATAACCTTCACCTTCGTAGATGTTGCCGTCGTCGCTGCCGAAGTAGCTCCGTACACCGGTGTCGTCCACGACTTCGACCATGGTGTAGAGGCCCAGGCGCACCGGTCCCTCGCCGTAGTCCAGGGCGATTTCGTACGGCGCGGTGCGCAGCGACGGCAGCCCGGCCTCCTCGAAGAGCTCGTAGAGCACCGTGTCGCGCATGCCGGCGGGATCTTCATGGTTGTTGGCGAGCGAGAGCTCCTCGAAGCCGAAGAAGCGCTGGTTGTCGATCTCGGGGTAGTCGTCCTCGAACTTGTCGAAGTCGAACTTGAAGGGCAGGTGCATGTCGCCCATGATATATGGGCCGAGCGAGCTTGCGCCCTTGTAGCGCACGCCGACATGCGTCCACTCCCGGTCCTGGAAGGTGATGGTCGCCGGCACCCACATGGGCGACCGGTTGGTGACAAGCTGTTTCCTGCCGGCCTCGACAGCTACGGTGCCGGTGAGTTCCTCTGTGGCCGTGACCCGCGCGGCATCAGCGTCGTGCTCCTTGGCCCTTTGAGCGAATAGTTGCAGAAAGAGCTTGTCCCGCTCTTCTTTGGACAAATCGGGACCTGCTGCAAGTATCGCCTTGCGAATATAGAGCGTTGAGGCGTAAATGTCCTCCATATCCGCCTGCATGGCTGCCCAGTCGTCCGGCGCAATGGTGATCATAAGCGTATTGACGGCATCGCCTGGAAAGACGACGTCGTAGCTGGGGTCGACCTTGTTGCCGTGAGTCGCATCCGTCCAGCTCATCGGGCGCTCCTCGTCCTGCTGCAGCGCGGCGGCCGGTTCACTGAGGGGTACCGCAACTGCGCCCGGTGCGCGCCCCGAATCCGTGGGCGGTACGCCGACACAGGCTGCCAGACTGGCTGCCAGGGCGATCAAACCCAGGGTGATTGTCGTGGTTCGCAAGAGAGTGTTAGGCATCTGTCGTCTTCTTTCGGGCGAGTCTTGACTCATCGGTTTGCCGGCGACGGAGCCTCATGAGCCTCAGCGCTTACGCTGGCCGAAAAGCCGCAGGATGCGCAGGAAGATCATGATGAAGTTGGTGAAAAGGGTGGCCGCGCCAAGGATCACCAACCTGCCCCTGAGCCTCGGATCGTTCTCCTCTGCCATCTGCACGATGGTCTGTACGGAGGAACCAGTCGATACGGTGAACAGGATGAGCAAGCCGAGTGAGATCAGCCAATCCAACATCTCGCTGCGCAGAAACACAACGTTGATGATAGAGAAGACGATTACCGCGAAACCCGCAGCCCAAAGGTAGAAGCGGGCCTTGCCCAGGTCCATCTTCGTGAACATGGCAAGCATCGTCATGCTGCCAAAAAGCACTACCGTCGCCAGAAAGGCGATGACCAGGGAAGTGGTCGTATACTGGTTTACCGCCGCAGTAAGGAACATGCCTGTTGCCAGGGTGTAGATCACAAACAGCACCGCTCCCACCGGAGCGGGCATCAACTTCACCAACGGCCGGAATCCGATCGAGAAGACGAACCAGACGACGAGCAAGGCAAGCGTTAGCGTTGCGTGGCTCAGGGCCCAGTCCTTCAGGAAGTCGAGCCGGCCGACGGCCAAGGCTCCGATTGCAGCCAGGATCATGCCTCCCAGCATCCACATGAAGGCTTTCGTGAGCACTTCGCGCGCCGGGGCGGAGATGGTCTTAGTGTCATCCAATTTGAGAATGTTCTGTGCCATGCTGTTTCTCCCTATTCTTCGTTCTTTCTAGGGATCGCCCCACCGGTCAATGGAACGATCCCATGCGACATCACGCGATGGCCATGCCCAGCGCTTTGAGCAGGACGGCGACCAACCAGTTGAAGAAGCCAATGGCGATGGCGGCCAGGATCGCTCCCCCAAAACCGGAGACTTTCAAGCTCGGGACGATCTTGTCGCTGATCAGCAGGACGACAGCGGCGACAACCAGAGCCACAAGGGGACTCAGGATGTCCGTACCCATTGAGACGCCCGCTGCAGTCAGCAGGAGCGCCAGCAGAAAGTTGACCAATGCGATGACGAGGGCCGCCAGGATCGCGCCGCCGAAGCCACTGACTCTCAGGCCGAGGTTCAGCTTGCCCACGATCCAGATGACCAGAGCGTTGATAAGCGTTGTAAGGACGAGTGATACCACGAAGCCGATTACTACTGCAGGTGCCATTCTTGTTCTTCCTTTCTCTGTGATTGATATGTCTCCAGAGCCAACGGCTCGAAGCTGCTAGCCGGGTTTGCGGCGCTCAGATGCGCATATGAAACGCCTCCAAGGCGTCGAAAAGGCGAGGCACGGCGAAGCCCCTCAGCAACACGTAGTCCGCCCCAGCCTCTTGCATGGCCAGGAAGTGCCCGGTCCGATCCACCACCACGATGCAGCCCATCCAACTCCACTTCGACTTGACTTCCTTCACGAGCGCTGCGGTTTCTGGGCCCAACAACCCTTCATCCAGGATGACAAGGTCAGGCTGCGCAGTGCAGATCGCCTCTGCCGCTGATGGCCCTCGTTCGCCGGTCATCAGCGGTTCAGCACCCAGATAGGAAGCAAGGAGGGCCTGCAGCCCATCGCGCAACCGTCCGGGTTCGGCCACAATCATTACCCTCATCTTGGCTCGCTGCTACCTCAGTGTCATATTCACTAAGACGCACTATGTCATATCCCAACCCTCTCCGCATCCGCAGAAACCCCGCTCCTGCGGACGCGAAAAGACCGCTCTTGTGAGCGGTCCCGATCCGGTATCACTATGGTCTTTGTCGTCGGTATTCTTGCCGACTAGGCTAGTCGTGCAGCCCTACCAACCCCTGCCGCAACGCGTACAGCACCGCCTGCGTGCGGTTGGCCACCTGCAACTTGGCGAGGATGTTGTTGATGTGCGAGTCCACCGTGCGCTTGCTGACCACTAATGCCTCGGCTATTTCTGCATTGTTCATCCCACGCGCCAGCAACTTCAACACATCGATCTCTCGCTCGGTCAGCGGCTCGCGGGGTTCGGCCGGCCGCGCCCCACCCAGCTCCGCCATCAGCTTGCGCGCGATCGTCGGGTGCAGCGACGGCTCGCCCCGATGCACAGCCCGTATCGCCTGCACCAACTCCTCCGGCAGGGAGTCCTTCAGAACGTAACCCAACGCACCCGCCCGGATGGCCGGGAACGCCTGATCATCATCGGAGAAACTCGTCAGCACCAGGATGCGCGCCCGCGAGTTCTCCCGGATGATGTCGCCGATCGCCTCCACCCCGCTCTTGCGCGGCATCAAAAGGTCCATGAGGATCACATCCGGCTGCAGTTCGCGAGCCCTGTCCACAGCCGCCGCGCCGTCCGCCGCCTCTCCGATTACCTGCATGTCCGGACGCGATTGGATCACCGCACGCAGCCCTTCGCGCACCACTGCGTGGTCATCCGCAATCAGGATCCGAATACGTTCTGCCTCTGTCATCAGCCCACCTCCGGGGTTGCAATCCTCACCGTCACCCGGGTGCCCGCTCCGGGCGCAGAGGTGACGACCAACGATCCGCCGATCTGCTCCGCACGCTGGCGGAGGTTTCGCAGGCCGAGCCCACCGCCCTCAGCGGCTGCCTGTGGGTCAAACCCCACACCGTTGTCTTCGATGACCAGTTGCACCCAACCATCGAGCTCCGATAACTGCACCGTCACGGCGGTTGCACGGGCATGCTTCAGGACGTTGTTCAGGCTCTCCTGTGCGATGCGGTAGAGCGCATCCTCGACTGGTCGGGGCAGGCCGGCCTCTAAGTGGCTGGCGCCAAAAGTCACTGCAAGCCCGGCCCGCCGCTCCACTTCCTCAAGCCGCCGCTCCAGAGCACGCGCCAACCCGCCATGTTCCAGTGCCGAAGGCCGCAACTCGTAGATGAGCAGCCGCATCTCCTTGAGCGCCTGGTGCGCCGTCTGCTCGATCCGCGTCAGGTAGTGCGCCACCCGCTCACCGCTCCCCTGGCCCTCCGCCGCGCGCGCCGCATCCGCAAACAGCGCCAGGCTGTAGAGTGATTGGCTCACAGCATCGTGCAGGTCGCGCGCCAGCCGCTGCCGCTCTTCCAGCAGCAGCGCCCGTTCGGCGCTCAGGCGCAGCCGGTCGCTTTCGACCGCCGTGCCCAGCTGATCGGCAATCGTGATCAGCAGCGCCACCTCTTCGGCCGTGAACTCCCCGCGCGCTTCCCGCAGCACGCTCAATACCCCGGCCGGCCATCCCTGCACCCGGACCGGCACGGCCAGGCAGGCGCGCGCGCCCTCACCGGTCGCCGGTGCACACACGCCCTGCACGCCGTCCAGTTCCGAGCGCGCGTCGCGCAGCATGACCGGACGGTCCCTGTCCAGCACCTGCGTCCACCAGGTATCCTCTCCCGCGCCTAACGAGGCGTCGATCTCTGCCGCGGCTTCTGCCGCCAGGCCCCGATGGGCGACCAATTGTAGCGGCGCTTCGTCGCTCTCCCGCAGGTGGATCATCCCCACCCGGCTGCCCAGCGTTTCCAGCACCACATCCAGAGATCGCGCCATCGTCTTGTCCAGGGGCGCTGCTTCGCCCGCAATGGCCGATACGCGATAGAGAGTGCTCAGCTCGCGCGTGCGATCCGCCACGCGCTTCTCCAGCGTCTCCAGTATCTCCCGCTCCGCCACCAGCCGCTGCGCCAGCTCCTTGTTGAGACGCTGCGCCTCATCGGCCGCAGCCGCCAGCTCGGCCGTGCGTGCGGCCACGAGCTCCTCCAGGTGATGGCGGTATTCTGCGAGTTGCCGCTCAATCTCCTTGCGGCCACTGATGTCGCGCACGACATTGAGCAGGACCTCTTGCTGCCCACGCTGCATCGGCCGGCTGCTGACCTGGACCGGGATTTCATGGCCATCACGATGCCGGTAGTTGCACTCATAATAGACGGTATTGCTGACGGTGGATTCCCAAGCCATATCCTCGGAAAGGCCTTCGGGTGGGCGGGGCGCCTCAAGGTCAGCCAACGTCAGTTGCAGCAGATCCTCCCGCCCGTACCCGAGACGACGAGCGGCGATGGCGTTCGCATACAGGATCCGAAACGTGCTGGGATCGATCATGAGGACCGACTCGCCGGAGCTCTCGAACAGATCGGTGTAGCGATCGCCCATCTCTTCCAGCTCGGCCACGCGCCGGCGCAGGAGATCCAGTTCCTCCGTGAGTTCTTTCCTGGTCTTCTGCCCATCCTGTTGCTCGGTCATCGCGTTCCCTTTGTCTGCCAGGCATCCCACAGCGCCCGGTGATATGGCTGCTGCAGATAGAGCGACTGCGCCTCCCGATCGGGATGGTCACCCATCCAGCGTTGCAGCGCGTTGCCCGCGGCATTCAGGACCCCATCCACTTCCGCCAGCGCCAGGTCACGGCACACCTGCCAGGTGAAGTAGAGCGTGCGCACGGGCTGATCGGCCCTGTCGAAAGCAGGACTTGCGAGCCACGCCGCCAGAAGCTGCGCGGCCCACGCCTCCGCCGTCTCGCGGTCGCCCTGCCGCACGGCGGCGAGCGCCAGGCCGGCCCAGTCTTCGACCTGGTAGTGGGACTGGCCCAGCTCGCGGCGAATGTCCAGGGCCCGGCGAAGGCAACGCTCGGCCAGATGGTATTCGGAGCAGATCAGAGCCACTGCTCCCAGGTGGTTCAGGACAATGCCTTCCCCCGACCGGTCGCCTATCTCCTGCCTGGCGTCCAGGCTCTGCTGATAGTAATGCCTTGCCTGATCGTACTGCCCCTGGCATTCGGCCACCAGCCCCAGGTTCGTCAGTGCGTTGACCTCGACATCCCGATCTCCGATCGCCAGGCCGATGCTCAGGCTCTGTCGGTGGCTGCTAATGGCCCGTGCATACTGACCCTGGTGCCACGCCACCCTGCCCAGATTGGTCAGCATCATGCCTTCCGCCGCCCGGTCCCCGATCTCACGGGCAATCGCCAGGCCTCGGTCAAAGTAACCGATCGCTTCGTCATAGTGGCCCTGGTCCTTGGCCACCACCCCCAGGTTCTGTAGCGTACCGGCCATCCCGGCCCGGTCGCCGATCTCTTGCTTGATAGCCAGGCTCAGCTGATAGTAGCGTAGAGCCAGGTCGTGTTGTCCCTGCCGCCTGGCCACGGTCCCCAAGTTGTTCAGCGTCCTGCTCGCGCCGGCCCGATCGCCGATCTCATGCTTGAGGGCCAGGCTCTGCTCCCAATACTTGATCGCCTCGCCATAGCGCCCTTGTTGCGAGGCCACTGCGCCCATACCGTTCAGGACCGCGGCAGCTGTGAACCGATCGCCTGCGCTGCGAGCGATCGCCAGGCTCTGCTGCAGCGAAGTCATCGCCCGCTGGTACGCGCCCTGCCGCCAGTCGATCTCCCCCAGATCCAGGAGGATCTGTCCCTCCTGGGGCCGATCTCCGATCTGACGGGCCAACTCCAGCGCGGCGAGATAGTCGTGGCGCGCAACCTCGTAATCCCCCTGTGCGTTGGCAATCTGGCCCATGTGGCGCAGGGATTGCACCTGCCCGGCACGGTCGTCGATCTCACGCGCCAGGTGCAGGGCCCGATCGTAATGCTGCCTGGCGGTGGGGTAATCGCCGCGACGACGGGCGACCTCGCCGAGGCCGCTGCGGGCGCGGGCGAGTTGGATCGGTGCAGCTGCCTCTTCGGCGATCTCCACAGCACGTTCGCACCTTTGTTCAGCTTGCTCGTAGGCGCCTTGTTGACTGAGGGCCTGACCTGCGATGATCAGGGCCTGAGCCTGGCCCACGCGATCGTTGCACTCGGTCGCCCACCGCCCCGCCTCCTCCGACGCTACCAGCGCCAGCCCAAACTCGCTCACCATGTTATGATACTCGCCCGCACGCAAGGCAACCGCGCAGCGAAATGTAGTGGTATCGGCCAGGACCCGCAATTGGGCCAGATCGGCGGCCTGGGCTTCCCGGTTACCCTGCCGGCCGTAAACCTGTTCCCGGGCCAACAGCAAGCCGGATCGGGCCGCGGCATCGAAATCCGGTGTGAATGCCAGCGCCCTGGTGAAGAAGCGCACCGCATCGGCATCGGCATACAGAGCGGCCGCATGTTCCCCGGCCAGGCGGGCATAGCGGGCCGTCTTCTCTGCGATCTCCGGAGTCGCCCTACCAACAAGGTGAACCCCAGCTGCTTCCCAATGGGCTGACAGGGCCGCAGCGTAGACAGGGTCGTCTGGATACACCCGTTCGAGCGCCTCGGCAAGCTGGCGGTGAAGGCTGGAACGTTCCGCGTCGTGCAACTCGCACATCAATTCGGTGCGCAGCTTATCGTGGACAAAACGCCAGGAGCCATCTCGCACTTCCAACACCGCGGCGTTGGCACAGTCGTTGAGCCAGGTTTCCAGGTGCGTGTCGGGGTCGACCGCGCGCAACACCTCCGGGTCAAGGCCGCGCCCGGCAACCGCAGCCAGCACCAACAGCGGACGGTGCGATGCCGGAACCCGTGCCAACCGCCTGCGGATAGCCTTCTGCACCTCCCCGGCGGATATCGACTCCGGGACGGGCATGCCATTCACCGCCTGCAACTGGCCACTGTCTCCGGCCAGGGCGTACACCGTTTCCACAAGAAAGAAGGGATTGCCCTCGGTCTCCCTCTGCAGCAGATCGTGCAGCGCCGGCTGCTCCCCAGCCTTTCCCAACATAGATGCGATCAACTCGGCCGTGCTCGCCTGCGATAAAGGGCTCAGGGACATCAAGTTCATTGCGGGGCATTCCGTCGGCAGGCTGGGGCGCTCTTCACTGCTGAAGGTGCCGACCACCAGTAGTGGCAGGCCTGCCAGGCCGCGACTGAGAACTCTGAGCGGATCGAGGCCTGCTGTCGCCCAGTGCAGATCCTCCAACAGCAGCACGAGGGGTGAGCAGTTGCGCGCCGCTGCCCAGCAGATGCCGGCCAGAGTCAGGTGGAGACGCTGCCGGGCAGCTTCGCCATCGAGCTCAGGTGTGTCCGGGATGTCGCGTCCGAGCAGGCGGGCGAGGTCGGGTACAAGGGGTTTGATGACTCCTGCCGAGAGATCGTCGAGCGGCATCATGAGGGCCAGCCGGCGCAGCGGTTCCTGCCAGAGCTGGTAGGGTGCGCCGCCGCCTTCGACGCCTGGCCGCGCACCACCGTCGCCCCGGCCACGAGTGCCCGCGTCCGTAGTTCGTCCAGCAGACGGGACTTTCCCATACCCATCTCGCTGCCCACCAGCCAGGCGCTGCCTTTCCCGCCAGCAGCCTGGTCCAACGCGCCGGTCAGCTGCGCCAACTCCGCCTCGCGGCCGACAAAGCGTGCCGCGCGCAGGAAGCTCTCGCGTATCGCGCTGCTCTCTTGGGGAATGGGCTGATCTGTTGCCTGGCTCAACGCACCGATGACGTCGTACGCGTCAGCGAAGCGTTGTTGCGGATCTTTGGCCAGCCAGCGGGCCAGGACAGCTGCCAGGCGCGGATCCTCCACCGGGGACAGGTCGGGAACCTCGTGCAGGATGCCGGCCATCAGGTGGGCAGGGTGGTGGGTATCGAAGGGATGGCGGCCCACCAGGAGCTGGTAGGCCATCACGCCCGCCGCATGGAGGTCGGCGGACTGGCCGGCGGGCTGGCCGCGCAACACTTCCGGGGCCATGTAGGCCAGCGTGCCCGCCGCTCCCTGAGCGCCGGCAATGAGGTTCGCCAGGCCGAGGTCGAGCAGCTTAACCTGGCCCTGGGCTGTCACCAGCACGTTGGTCGGTTTCAGATCGCGGTGCAGGATGTCCCGGCGATGCAGGTAGGCCAGTGCCTGCAGCACCTGAATCAGCAATGCCACCTGCACCTTGAGCGGCTCACCCTGCCCGGCCGCCACGATCGTTCGCGCGTCCTCCAACAGGTCCATGGTGAAGTAGGGCTGGCGCTGGCCATCGAAGCCATAATCCAGCACGCTGATAATGTGCGGATGGTGCAACGAGGCCAGTGTCCTGAACTCCTGGGCCAGGGCCAGTCGGAGATCGATGTCCACGGAGGCCCGATCGCTGAACCCAGGCCGGTCAGCCGGAATGGTCACCCGTTTGAGCGCCACCGTGTCGCCGGTCAAACGGTCGAGCGCGCGAAAAACCCTGCCCATCGCTCCCGTTCCTACCGGATCGAGGAGCAGATACCGATTGTCTACCAACAGGGAGGCTGACGAGGCGCTCATGAGGTCACTCTGTGATATGGCCTTGCCGGGATGAATCCACCTCTTTACGACATCCACACGATAACACAGAAGTTGCATGTCTCTAAATTGCAGTGAAGGGCGACCGCAGTGCAGGAACATTTGCCGGACGAGAGAACGGGATGCGTACTTTCCGCGCGTCGCTTCTCGGTCCGTCACCGTAGCCAGTCTGATAGTTTGATATCAATTGATATCAATTGATATTCAAATCTGTATTTGAGATGTATTAGAGATATTCAAAATGATGACTTTGGCCTTGACAGGTCAATCGAAATTTGGTAAAATGAGTTCACTCATGTGAGAGCGTGAGAAGTACACCCTGGGAGGAACAGAATCGAATGAGAGTGATCCAAGTAACCATGCATGATGCGCCGCGCGGCGCGCGTGCACCTTTGTGGAAGGCGCAGCGCCCTGGCAGGGGCGCCACCATTAACCTGCGCCCGGCAGACGCGGCGAATGCCGTAGAACGGGTGCTCCGGAACGGCCCATTGCCCGCCGGACAGCAGGCGCTGCTCGCAGCACTGTACGAGGCTGGCCAGGCGGGCCTCACGGCATTCGAATTGGCCACCGTGCTGGACCGCAACGAGCAGCAGCTCGGTCGGATGCTGGCGCGGTTGGCGCAACGCGTTCGCCGGACGCCGGGCGCGGCCATGCTGCAGCGCCCGGGCATCACGCTGATACTGGACATCACGCCTGTGGATGGGGAGTGGCGCTACAAGCTGCGCGGCGTGACGCGCAAGGCGCTGGACGCCCACAAGCCGGAATGGCTGTAACGGGCAGTTGACGTTGCGGCGGCCACGGTCTCCGACTGCGGATGGGGCGCAGCTCCCGTGGCCGCCGCAACGTAACGGAGAAGACCGATGCAAATCACGAAGCTTACGTTCGCGGGGACCGTCGAAGAGTTTGCCACGGTGGCGCACCTGTTCGAAGACGCACCGCGCGGTGAGGCCCATGTGGCCCGGCTACGTGGCAGGGCACGACAGGCTGAGCGAACCGCGCCGGAGGTGATCCGCGCAGTCCTCGGCCGCATGCCCGTTCCGCCCGCTCAAAGGGCGCTCTACCGGGCGCTGTTCCAGGCCGGCGAAACCGGGCTGAACGCCTCCGACCTCGCTGTGGCCATCAAGAGGACGGAGCAGGAACTGGCCGGTGTGTTAGGTGCGTTGGGCCGCCGCATCAACCGAACCCCCGGCGTGAATCCGGAGAACCCGCCAGGCGTCGATCTGATGTTTGAGATGAAGCAGCAGGACGGCCAGTGGCACTATCGCATGCGCGATGTCCTGCGCGAGGTGCTGGAAGCGGAACAGCCTGCCTGGCTGTGATCTGAGTCCCGAAGTCTGCCAGGCAGGCAAAGGCGCGGGCGTGCAGGCGGTCGCCCATGTCGGCCGCCTTCGCGCTAGCGTCCCAGTTCAGCCAGCAGGGCGACGGTCGCAGCCACCATCTGAGCTTGCTGAGCCTCACGGCTGATGCTGGCAACCCCGTCCCCGCCCTGGGGTCCATACCACCCCATCTGTGCGTGGTTCCCGCCCTCAATCGGCACGAACTGCGTTTCGGAGGGCAGCATCAACCGGGAAGCGGCGATCTCTTCGCTGGTTGCCACACCATCCTGTGTGCCGTAGATCGAGGTAACGGGCACCTGGCGCTCCGCGAGGCCCTCGCCAGCTGGATAGGCTGCCCATAACACGAGCCCCTGCACAGCATCCGGGTGGGTGCGGACGAAGTCAGCGGCCATCGCACCGCCAAGGCTATGGCCGCCGATTGCCCACCGCTGAACTTCCTCATGTGCAGCGATCACAGCCTCGGCGGCCGCTGGCTTGAACACCGCCAGATTGAACGGCACGGGCACGATCACGGCCAGGTATCCCTCCGCAGCGATTGCCCTGGCGACCGGCGCATAACTGCGAGCATCTACGCGTCCGCCGGGGTAAATGATGAAACCGGTGACCGGCTGCTGCCCCTCAGGCGAGAAGGTCAACCAAGGCTCGCTTGTGACCTGAACCGTGGCGTCCGACTGTAGCGCGACGATTGCCTCGGGCAGCGGTCCGAGAGGTGTGTACGCCCAGGCAGTGAACCCTACCGCGCCCGCAAGCAGCACGATCAGCAGGATGACCAGGACGCGTTTGAGGATGCGCGTCCACTTCCCGTCGGTCTGGCGAGCATCCACACCGGGCCGATCATAAGGCGGCCGAGAATGTTCCATAGATGACCTTTCCGCGCATCAGGCGCTGATATCTTGCGGCTTGCAGGCGGGCCCGCAGGGCGATCCTCAGCCCCCCTGGACCGGTTGGACAACCACTTCTATATTTGTGGTCGGAGAGTCGCCGGTGAGGACGCGCTGAATCGCGGTATTGATGTAACGCAATGCGCCGTCGACGGTGATGCGTGCCGACATGGCATAGATGCGACCCTCGCGGATCTGGCCAGGATCGTAGACGAGTTCGAAGGGTATGGGCACCTGGCGGCCGCCGGACTCCACCCGCTGGGTTGCCACGACCGTGGCGGGCGCATCCGCCAAGGTTACGTCCTGCAACTGCACCTCGATCACCGCAGTTGGCGGGAGGGCAATTCGGTTCAGGTAGGTCACGGTCCCGGTCAGCACGCCGCTGGCCGCCGCGCCCGTCTGGCCCTGCGACCTGGCCACCTGCTCGACGATGATCTCGACGTTGTCAGCCGGCGCATCCTGGGTGATCACGGGATAGCGGCGTGTGCTGGTCCAGGTGAGCTGACCGCCCTCCTTGATGGTCGCCCTGACGGCCCAGATGTCCCGCGGCGTGATCTGCGCAGGATCGTAGGTCAGGGTGAAGGCCAGCGGCACCTGAGCGCCCTTGGGTTCGATCGTCTGAGTCGCAATGACCGTCGCCGGCGCGTCAGCGCGGGATACCTCCTGCAGCGTTACCTCGACCACCGCATCCGGGGCCAGGGCAATGCGCTCCAGGTAGGTGACCGTGCCAGTCAGCGTGCCGCTGAGGTCTGCCGGCCGCGCGGCGGCTGGGGTGGCCGTCGCCGGCGGGATCTGCGTGCATCCCGAAACCATAATGATCGCTCCTGCCAGTATCGGATAGACCAGGTGAGATTGGGTCAGGATCTTTTTCAGTTTCATCCCTTTGTCTCCTCTTGTTGGATGGATGGCGCCATCGGCGCGGCAGTTGGCTCAATGTCGAGACGCCGCTCCAACTCAGTGCGATCCTCGATTTACATCTCCCCTAGCATGTCACATCTTGACCTCTGCCGCATCCGCAGAACCTCCGGCTCTTCGAACGCAAAAAGACCGCTCTTGCGAGCGGCCTCTTTCCGGTATCCCTATGGACCTCGTCGTCGGCATTCTTGCCGAGTAGGCTCCCGCGTTCGCGGAACAACCGATGTCCCGCCCACGCCCGGCTCAGATGGACGGCGCGCCGCCAGGACTACCT
>JAXGQB010000019.1:0-98036 GCA_040766655.1 Anaerolineae bacterium | reverse complement strand
GGCGACAACCTCGTTCGGCGTTTCCGCGGTTTTGAGGGGAAACGGCTGCGGTTTGTCTCCCTTGTGATCCCACTTCGAGAGACGACGGACAAAACCAAACAGCACGATAGATCCCAGAACAGACCCAACGAAGGTCGCGCCGGCTTCCGGAAGGCCGAGGCTAAACTCCTCACTCACGGCGGTGACAATTCGTGCGCAAGCGTCCAGGTACATGCGCAAGAACTCAGCCAATCGCAGAACGACGTCTCGGACCAGTTCCATCGCGCACCTCCGGCATGATGCACTGAGACCGTGAAGCGATTGTCACCCGTGGCCCTCCATGTCGCCTTGACAGCACGAAACAGATGTGCTATTGTCGATTAGAACAAAAGTTCAGATAGAGGTGAGAGGTGACAATGTGAATCTCGATGACTTCTTGGACACCTTCAACTGGATCGACAGGATCGAGGGCCTGGCGTCCGCCATCGTTCACGCGGACTGGAAGGCCGGCGCCAAAGGTCCGCCCATCCTCGGAGTTGCAGCGGAACTCGGTCGCGCAGCCATCGGCGCCGGCTCCTGGACGTTCCACATCCCAAGGGACTGCGGGTGGACAGGCGCTGACGTTGAGTATCTCCTGCGCCACTACGCGGTGCCGTCGTGGGGCCGCCGCGTCACCGGGCAGCACTTCATTCTATCAGTGCCGGTCCGCCAGGCCAACTGGGCCGAGTACCTCATCCTCCGACGGGGCATCGCGTTGGACGGGACCTTGTTCAACGCAGCGAACCAACGTTACGCCCAGAGATACGCGCCAGGCGACGCACCGCCCGCTTGGGTCGATCGCGGCAGCGAGCCCCGCAGCACCGTCGATCGCCTGGCAGACTGGCTGCCCTGAGTCCGGTCACTTCCTCGGCCGGCGCTATTGGTATGTTAAAAGAAACGACCCCATCGCCATTGGGGCGAGGGGCCTCGCGGTTCCACCCAAGTCAGCGCGCGGCCCCTGGCCGCACACCATCTCACGGGCCGCTAACGGGGCCAGCCGGACGCCCATACTGCCGGTTCCGGGCGCCGCTCCCGGGTGGTTTTCAGCGTTCTCTCACGAGGCAGGCTTGCAGCCTGGGGCCTGCCCTCTCTGTCGCGTCGGTGGCGCCTACTCGTCCCGATCATCGCGTTCGATATTGGTGGGCGGTAGAGGGCTTGAACCTCTGACCTCAGCGATGTCAACGCTGCGCTCTAGCCAACTGAGCTAACCGCCCGCTTTGGTCTCCATTATATGCACCGGGCGCCGATAGTGCAAATCGCCGGCGGTTATCTATGGATTTGGCGCGGGCGCGTTGGCGAGACCCAGCGCCTGGAGCAGCCGCAGCTTCACATCCTCGGGCAGCGGCTCGTGGCCATGGTGATGGTACAGCGTGACCGTGCGGCGCAGGGTGTCGACGACGATGCTGCAGTGGTCGCACGACGCCACGTGGCGGTCAATCTCCGCGCACAGTTCGGCTTCGAGATCCCCGTCGATGTAGTCTGACAGAGACCCAAGCATCTCCTTACACAGCATGCGGTTTTGCCTCCTTCCCCCCGGCGAAGTAACCACTGAGCCGCTCGCGCAGCGCCAACCGTGCGCGATGCAGTCGGACCTTGGTATTGGCCTCGGTCAGGCCCAGCGACGCGGCAGTCTCGCTGGTCGACAGCCCCTCGATATCGCGCAGCAGGAAGACGCTGCGCAGGGTTTCCGGCAGTGTCTCGAGGGCCGCAACCAAGACGGTGTGCAGCTCCTGATTCAGCAGCGATTCGGCCGGCCCCGCGCCCCAGTCGACGAACTGCCGCGGCAGTTGCTCGCCATCTTCCGTGGTCACATGGCTGTCCAGCGATTCGGTCGGCGCCCTGCGCTTGCGCAGCCGCATCAGCGCAGCATTGTACGCGATCCGATAGAGCCAGGTGCCCAGTTGGCTCCTGCCCTCGAAGCGCGGGAGGGCCCTAAACGCATTGATGAACGTCTCCTGCAGCACCTCCTCGGCCTCCTGCGGATCCTTCATCAGCCGCAGCGCCAGGTTGTAGACCGTGGACGAGTGGCGCTCCACGATCTCCGTGAAGGCTTCCTGCGTTCCGGCCTGCGCGGCTGCGATCAGGTCCGCCTCGGTCCAACTGCCGTTAATGGTCTGACACTCCTTTCGATGCGGGCATCGCCATGCGCGTTACGAAAAAGACCCGAAAGGCTCAGGGCCTTCCGGGTCCGGCACATGCGCTGGCGTTGGCACTCAGGCGAGCGCGCGCTCCAGCTTGCTGCGCAGCATGCTGTAGGCCGTGACCCCCACAACCCGGTCGACTTCCTGGCCGCCCTTGAAGTAGATCAGGGTCGGAATGCCCATGATACCATACCGGCTCAGGATTTCGGGATAGTCGTCTGCATTGACCTTGGTGATCAGTGCGCGGCCATCGTACTCCTCCGCCAGCTTGGCGACCGAGGGAGAGATGGCGTGGCACGGACCGCACCATTCCGCCCAGAAATCGACGATCACGGGCAGGTCGCTCTGAAGCACGACCGCATCGAACTCCTCACCGGTCAGATGCCGCGGTTCAACGGTCACCTTGCCGCCATCCCCTGCCGGGGCTTCCTTTTCTCCACCTACCAAACGCCGTAGCAGACCCATTTGAGTATTCCTCCCAAAGACTTATGAACGCGCTTCTTCGGGGTCATCCCCGTCGTCGCTTTGTTTACCCGGTTCAGCGGACCGGCCCACACGGGGCCGGCATGAGTTGTTGGCCGCTCAGCCCCCGCGGCCCGACAGGATCAGCACCAACCAGATGGCAAGGCCGATCAACAGGAAGGTGTCGGGTGACATGACCTACTCCAACTTTCGAAAGGTCGACATCAGCTGATCAAGCACTGCATCGATGTCGCCGCGATCCCCGTCGATGAGGCAGCGCTGAGCGTAGGCTCGCGCCAGCACCAGGCTGGCCTGATGCAGGGCAGAACGCGCAGCCGACATTTGCTGCAGGATGGCCGCGCAATCGCGCTCCTCCTGCACCATCTTCTCGATCCCGCGCACCTGGCCTTCGATCCTGCGGAGCCGCGCGCTCAGATCGGCCTTGATAGCCGGCGACTGCAGTTCCATCACACCCTCGACTCCATTTGACAAGTTGCACCTGCGTTACTATACTCCGGTACAGTATATGCAAACCATCCTGGATGTCAAGTAGGGAGGCATGCTCCGATGACGAGCAGCGGCAAGCACCATGGCCTGGGGGTCGCGCTGACCGCCGAGGAAGTGATCGAGCTGAAGATGATCGCGCAGGATGAGGATGAGAAGGCGGCGCTCGACTTCGTCCGGCGGCTGCGCCGCAAGGTGTTGGAAGTCGAACGCCGCCATTGCGGCGACCCGGACAAGCTGCCGGGCATGAACTAATCGTATCGCGATGGCCTCTCGGCCACGCCAGGGGCGAAGTCCCTCAAGCGAAGCATCCTGAGCGGCGGGCGCAAGCCCGGAGTCGAAGGAGGCGGAGCGCCCATGCCGCGCGGGATGTGTACCTTGACCTACAGCAGCGCCTTGAGCCGCTCCTGTGACTCCGCGAGCAGCTTCTCGTGCAGGCTGACCCCGTGCGAATCCATGGTGACGACCGCGGGGAAGCCCTCGACGCGCACGACCCAGAACGCCTCGGGCACGCCCAGTTCTTCCTTCTTGAAGACAGCCACCACCTCTTTGACGTAGCTGGCGATCAACGTCGCGGCGCCGCCGACCGCGTGAAGATAGACGGCCCCATATTTGGCACAGGCAGCCAGCGTCTTCGATCCCATGCCGCCCTTGCCTATCACTGCGCGCAGCCCGAAGTGGCCCATCACATCGGCCTCGTAGGGTTCCTCGCGGATGCTCGTGGTGGGGCCGGCGGATACGAAGCGCCACCGCCCATCTGCGCCCTGGCTGACCACCGGGCCGCAATGGTACATCACGCCCTCGCGCCAGATGCGCGCGAGCTCGGCATGCACGGCGCGGTCAGCCTCCGGGATATCTCCGCCCTTCAGAAACGTATCCATGATGTATTTGTGCGCAGCATCGCGCGCGGTGATCATCAGGCCGTACAGCCGCACCTGGTCGCCCACGTGCAGGCTGCGGATCGCCTCTTCGCTGATCGGTATCTGCAGATCGTAGATGGCCATCGCGCACCTCACTCGATCGTGACCTGGCCGTCGCGATAGATCAGCGAGCGACGGCGGTCAGCCCAGCACATATAGGACGCCGTGACGAAGTAACTGGCCGGCAGTCGTTCCAGGGAATCGATCTTGACCGACAGGACCGTCGTCTTGCCGCCGAAGCCCATCGGACCGATGCCCAGCGTGTTGGCCTCGCGCATCAGGCGCTGCTCGAGCTCGGCCAGCTTCGGATCGGGGTTGTCGTCGTCGAGTGGCCGGTAGAACTGCTCCTTCGACTTGATGTAGCTCGAGCCGCGATCGCCGCCGACGGCCACGCCGATGACGGCCGGCGCGCAGCCCATGCCCTGCGCCTGGTACACCGCATCGAGCACCGCGCGGCGCACCCCCTCGAGGTCACGGTTCGCGTCGAGCCGGGTGTCGGGCAGGCTGTACTGCGCGCCCACGTTCTCACAGCCGCCACCCTTCAGCATCAGGTCGACCTTCAGATAGGGTTCCTCCCACTCCTCGAAATGGAAGTAGGGGAAGTCGTCGCCCAGGTTGTTGCCCGGATTCTTGCCGGTCAGCGTGTCCACCGAGTTTGGCCGCAGGTAAGACTTAGCCGTCGCCTCGGCCACGGCCGTGCGAATCTGTTTCTTGAGCCCGATCGTGGACCAGCCGGTGGGATAGTAGACGTAGAAGATCGGCGTGCCCGTGTCCTGGCAGATGGGCGTGGAAGCCGCGCGGGACATGCGGACGTTTTCGAGGATCGCGTCGAACGTGGCCTGGGCCGCGGAACCGTCATCCTCGTCCGCGCGTGCCTTGTGCAGCGCGGCCTCGATGTCGGCCGGCAGATCGGTCGCCGCCCGGCGGATCAACTCCAGGAAGTGGGGAACCAGGTTCTCCATGAGCCCTCCTTCGGACGCATTCATTGGGTCCAGTCAGCGACACTATAGCACACGCCGCGCAGGCGCGTCAACGCCTCAGCTCAGAAGGATGCGTAGCGCGTGCACTTGTGCCCGGCACGCAAGGGGACTATAATCGACCCCGTCGAGTTGATCTATGAGACCGCTACTCTACATCGAGCCTTCGCTCTGCCACACCTGCCCGTCGTGTTCGGCGCGGCGCGCGTGCAAGCCGCGCGCCATCCTGCAGTTCGATCGCGGCGACCTCCCGGCGGTGGACGCCGAGCGCTGCCTGGGGTGCAAGGCCTGCGTGGTGGCCTGTCCTCACGGCGCGGTCATGTCGCTCTACGACCGGCCCGCTTTCGTTGAACGAAATCAACGATGAGTCGTCTCCCTTATCAGTCGCGCTGCTAATCGTAATTATAAATCCTAATAATGATACATGACCCGCGTCATAAGCCGCGTTAGGCAATATGGGATAATGTAATGTGCCGGATTGCACATAATCTGCGCTGAACCCTCGTGATAGGAGCATAACGTGTACCGAAAGATGCTGTTCACCCTGATGGCTGTCCTCGTGATGGTCAGCCTCCTCGTCGTCCCGGCTGCTGCGCAGTCGGCCGATCCCGTCCAGGCCGCCGCGGAGACGTACTTCGCCGGTGGCGCCAAGACCATGAAGGCCGCGGATCTGTTCGCCAACCTGAACGACGGCGACACCTCGAATGACCCATTCCGGGTCGACATCCGCCAGGCGGCGGACTACGCCAACGGCCACATCCCCGGCGCGATCAACATGCCGGGCGGCGCCGTCTTCACCGCGGAAAACCTGGCGAAACTGCCCAAGGATCAGCCGATCGTCCTCAACTGCTACAGCGGGCAGACCGCGAGCCAGGCCACTGCAGCCCTGCGCATGATGGGCTACGACGCATACAACCTGCTCTACGGCATGCCGAGTTGGGCCGCCAACGACAAGATCACCTATCCTTTCAACGCAAGCCAGAGCGGCAACTACCGCACGACCACCGACGCTGCGCAATTCGAGGGCACCTTCGATGCACCCAAGCCGTTGGGCGACACCGTTGAGGCCGCGGCGCAGGCTTACTTCGCCGGCGGGTTCAAGGCCACCAAGGCTGCGGATCTGTTCGCCAACGTGAACGACGGCGACGA
Organism: Anaerolineae bacterium; assembly: GCA_040766655.1. Classification (GTDB taxonomy): domain Bacteria; phylum Chloroflexota; class Anaerolineae; order CG2-30-64-16; family CG2-30-64-16; genus JALOOB01. The sequence goes on along the minus strand of JAXGQB010000019.1, from coordinate 91,865 downwards.
CAGCAACAACCCCGTGATCCTCGACATGCGCTCGGCCGAGCACTACGCGGCCGGCCACATCCCGGGCGCGATCAACGTTGCGCCGAAGGACCTGTTCACAGCAGCCGGACTGGCCAATCTTCCGGCGGACAAGCAGATCGTCTCCTACTGCTACAGCGGCCAGACGGCCAGCCAGGCCACCGGCGCGCTGCGCCTGTTGGGCTATGACGCCTACAACCTGCAGTTCGGCATGCCTTCGTGGGCCATCGTGAACGAGACGGCGACCCCGGTGTGGGACGTCAGCAAGAGCGGCAACTACAAGCTGGAAGGCGAAGCTGTGGCAGCTGCTGCAGCTCCGGCGGAAACGGCAGCTCCGGCGCCGGCCGCGCTCCCGACGACCGGCATGGCGTTGGGCAGCCTGCTCCTGGCCGGCCTCGGCCTCACCGGCGCGGGCCTGGCGTTGCGCCGCCGCTAACCGGCACTGACCGTTGTTTAACCTGACCCCGGCGCTGGTTCGCTGAAATCAGCGCCGGGGCACAATTCATCACGGAGGAACCGAGATGTCCCTTTCATCCACTCCACGGATGCGGGCAGTGGCGGTCCTCGGCGTTTTGTTGATCGGACTCCTGGTCCTTTCTGCCTGCGGCGGTGCTACCCCTGCACCGACGCAAGTGGCCCAGGCACCGGCCACCGAGGCGGCAGCGGCGCCCACCAACACCGCAGCCCCACCCACCACTGCACCGACCAACACCGCTGTCCCGCCGACCGCGACGATGGCCCCGACCGAAACGGCCGAGCCCACCGCCACGGCCACCGAAGCACCCACGGCCGTCGCCATCCCCGACGCCACCAACTGCGTTACCTGTCACACCGATGAGGTCGCGCTTCAGGAGCTCGCCGTCGAAGAAGAAGTCGCGGAGGAGCTCTCCGAAGGCGAAGGGTGAGGTGGCGAAGTGCCTCCGTTGGAGGCATGGCAGAAGGTTCTGGTCGATGCGAAGAAGTACGTAGAAGCCGACCCGCACGCGAAGGTCGCAAACTGCATCCAGTGCCACGGCGGCCAGGGCGGCACGGACGACATGGCCCTCGCACACGAGGGCGTCATCACCGACCCCACCAGCACGAAGGAGTTGGTTGAAGCCACCTGCGGCACGTGTCACGCAGAAATTGCTACAGCGCAGGTCGTCAGCCTGCATTTCGACGCTCACGGCTACGAGACCATCATGGGCGCGCGGCTGGGCGATGCACCGGAGTCGCACGAAGCATGGGAGGAAGCCCGGCTCAACCACTGCTCTTCCTGCCACACCACGTGCGGCCAGTGCCACGTCAGCCAGCCCACCAGCGTGGGCGGCGGCCTGATCAGCGGCCATCAGTTCAAGAGCACGCAGGCGTTCACCCGCACGTGCAGCGGCTGCCACGGCTCCCGCGTCAACGCGGAGTACACTGGTTTGAACGAAGGCATCCCGGCTGACGTTCACTGGACCCAGGCCGGTATGGCCTGCTTCAAGTGCCACACCGGCGACGCACTGCACGGGATGACGGCTGAAGGCGCACCCAGCGAGAAGACCGAGCGCTACGACGGCGCACCGGCCCCGGCATGCCTGGATTGCCATCCTGACGCCGCACCAGGCGCAGGCTCCATCATGCAGCACAACCTCCATGGCGAGAAGCTGGCCTGCCAGGTCTGCCACACCGTGGAAAACAAGAGCTGCTACAGCTGCCACGTGCAGAAGTCGGACGAAGGCACGCCGTTCTATAAGATCGAACCGTCCGTCATGGACTTCAAGATCGGCCTGAACCCGAAGAAGAGCGAGGATCGGCCGTGGGACTACGTGGTGTTGCGCCACGCCCCCATCGACCCCGAGAACTTCGCGTTCTATGGCGAGGACATCCTCACCAACTTCGACGCGCTGCCGACGTGGAAGTACGCCACGCCGCACAACATCCAGCGCAACACGCCGCAGACTGAGACGTGCGATTCATGTCACGGAAATGCGGAGATCTTCCTGAGCGAAGCGGACCTGTTGCCCTACGAGGTTGAGGCGAACAAGAGCGTCATTCCGACCAAGTTGCCCGCCGCAATCGGGCAATAAGGAACAGCAAAAAGGCGAGGAGGGCGCTGGTCCTCCTCGCCTTTTTTCGTAACAGGATCTCCGGGCAAGATTCCGGGGCAGGCGCCGCGTCAGGCCCCGAGCGAACGCAGAGCCTCGTTCTCCTCCGACAGCGCAAAATCCCAGAATGCTTTGTGCAGCGGCGAAGTGCCGCGGTGCTGATGGCGCACGATGAAGATCTCGCGCGTCATATCCAGGCCTGACACGGGCACCTCCACCACCCTGCGGAGCGCGAGCCCGCGCTCTGCAGCCAGCCGCGACACAAAAGCCACCCCGATACCCGCCTCCACCGACATCTCGATGGCCTCGGCATTCGCGAGCGTCAGCACCGTCTGCAACTGCTCGATGTTGAGATTGTGAGCTGCCAGCCCTTCTGCCAGTGCCTCGTACGCGCCTGCGGCCGTCTCGCGCGCGATAAACGGTTGCGTCAGCAGGTCTGCAGGCGCAACGATTCGCCCGTCGGCCCATGGATGATCCGCGGGCACGATCAAAATGACGCGATCCTCCGCAAACCGATGGTAGAACAGCTCCGCACCGTTCAGCCTTGCGGAAACGACCGCCACCTCTGCCCGGCCGCTTTGGAGCCACTCGATCGCGGTGCGCCGCGGCATGACGTTGATGGTCACCCGCACGTGCGGATGGCACCGGCGAAAACCCGCGACCAGCCTCGGCAGGATGTACTTGCCCACAGTGGTGCTGCATGCGATTGCCAGCTCGCCGATGAGCACGCCCTTCAGGCCGGACATCGTCTCCTCGATGTGGCGGCTGTGGCGCAACGCATCCTGGGCCAACGGCAGCAGGACGCGACCCGCCTCGCTGAGCTGGATGCTGCGACCATTGCGGCGGAACAGCTCCAGCCCCAGTTGCTTCTCGAGGTTGCTGATGTGGAGGCTGACCGCGGGTTGGCTCAGGTAGAGACGCCGCGCGGCAACGGAAAAATTCTGCGCGAGCGCAGCCTCGATGAAGACGTTGAGCTCGTGAAGGCTGATCACAATAAGGCCTCACAATCAGGATGCGATCGTCGCGCGCGATGTCGCCGACAACCAAGAGAACATTATAACTATCAGCAATGCTGTCGCCATGATTATCATCATGTAGCCTATAAGGAGCGCCGCGAATTCTGCCTCCCGGCATGCTATACTCGGGACATCATGCTACGGAGGCCGCCAATGATCCGCCGGATTGTCCCTGCCCGGCGCGCCTCTCCCCGTGGGGGGAGGATGTCCAGGCGCTGCCGCATCGCCAGCCTGGTCCTTGCACTGGCCGCGTGCCTGTCGCCCCGTGCGGTGGGCGGCGACGACACGGCCTCACACGCGCTTCTTCTGCCCCTGGTGACTGCCCCGCGGTCGAACGATCTGCTGATCTCGGCCCTGCTCTACGATGGCGTGATCAGCGGCGAGGCCGACGAAGGATTCGAGCTGCACAATCCGGCCGCGTTCGCGGTCCCGCTCGACGGCTGGCGGGTCACCAACGGCGCCCGGACGGTCACCTTCGCCGGCGACCTGGCGCTGCCCGCCGGCGCCTCGCTGTGGTGCGCGCGCGAGGCCGAGGCCTTTCGCATGACGTTCGGCCATCCTCCAGCCTGCGAATACGGCGCGGACACCGACCCCGCCGTGCCGAATCTCTCCGGCACGGCCTTGCAGCTGGGCAACGCCGGCGGGCGGATCGAGTTGCGCCGGCCCGATGAGCAGTTGAGCGATGTGGTCGTGTACAAGGGCGGCAGCGTGGTGGGCCCCGGCTGGCAGGGCGCGTCCGTGACGCCCTACACGCCCACCTCTGCGTTTCACGAATACGGGCAGATCCTCCACCGCAAGCACGATGAAGTCACGGGATGGATCGTCCCGGATACGGACAGCGGGGCGGATTGGGCCTCCGACCCCCATGACCTGGTACTGGGCCGCCAGGTGAAGTACCCCGGCTGGGCAACGGATCGTTTTTTCTTCCCCGCTAGCGGCGCCAGCGACGCCACGCTGCAGGTGATCGTCGCCCCCGACCACTCCTTCGATGCGCTGCAGGCCCACCTGGGGGCGGCCACGCGTAGCATCGTGCTGGAAGGTTATACCCTCGAGAGCCCGGCGCTGGGCGAGACACTCATCGAACGTGCACGCGCAGGGGTGGCGGTCACGCTGCTGTTGGAGGGCGGTCCCCCGGGCGGCGTGAGTGACCAGCAACGCTGGCTGGTCCAGCGCCTGCACGAGGCCGGCGCACGGGTGAGCTACATGCGCTCGGCCAGCAGCGCCGGCATTCACGACCGGTACCTCTATCAGCACGCCAAGCTGTGGCTGCTGGACGACCGGCTGGCCATCATCGGCAGCGAGAATCCCAGCCCTGAATCGTTTCCCCACGACGACAAGGCGGACGGCACGCTGGGCCGTCGAGGGGTGATGCTCGTCACCGACGCGGCGCTCGTGCTGGCGCGCGTGCGGGAGATCATGGCCGCGGACATGGACGCGAGCCATCGCGACATCTGGCCGTATGATCCGGACGATTCCATCCTGGGCAGGCCGCCCGACGATTTCACACCCAGCGTCGACAGCGGCGGCGCGGGCTACGCCGTGCGCTTCAGCGAGCCGCTCACCGTTCAGGGACGCTTCGCCTTCGAGGTGTGCCAGTCGCCCGAGCACAGCCTGCGCACGCACGACTGCCTGCTCGGGTTGGCCGGCCGCGCCCGTGCGGGCGACCAGATACTAGTTGAGCAGTTGGATGAGCCGGCGTTCTGGGGGCCTTCCAGCAGCAACGTGGCCGACGACCCGAACCCGCGGCTCGAGGCCTATCTGGATGCCGCGCGGCGCGGCGCGCAGGTGCGTCTTCTGCTGGACGCCTACTACGATGACCTGGTCAGCTCCCGCAGCAACCTGCGCACCGCGGAATATCTGACCAGCATCGCGCGCGCGGAGGGGCTCGACCTGGACGTGCGCCGCGGCAACCCGGCCGGCCTCGGGTTGCACAACAAGATGGTGGTCGCGCGCATCGGCGGCCGGGGGTGGGTGATGGCCGGCAGCCCGAACGGCGGCGAGGTGTCTGCAAAGCTCAACCGCGAGGTCGCGCTGGTCGTCGGCTCCGATGCGGCGTCCGACTACCTGGCCGCGCTATTCTGGCACGATTGGGCGCTGTCGCAGTGAGGCGCTGCGCCCTCACTCCGTGCTATAATGCGCCGCGAGGTGATTCGCTATGCTCCACACGTCTCCGGGTGAGGCGACGCCGCCTCGCCGGGCACACTCCACGATCGGCCTGTTGACACACGGCGCGGGCGATCCCAACAGCCAGGCCGTCTGGGAGGGAGTGCAGAGCGCGGCGCGCGAACACGGCGCGCATGTCATCTGTTTTCCCGGCAAACCCCTCAGCTCGCCCCACGGCTTCGAAGCACAAGCCAATATCGTCTATGAATTGGCCGGTCCGGAAAACGTGGACGGCCTGGTGATCTGGTCGGGCGCCCTTTGTCACCGGGTCGATCTGCCGGTGATCACCGATTTCTGCCGGCGCTATCTGCCGCTCCCGATGGTCACCATCGGGCATCCGCCCTTGGAGGGGATCCCGGGCGTCATGCTGGACAACTACCAGGGCATGCATGATGTCATCACGCACCTGGTGGAATTCCACGCCCTGACGCGCATCGCGTTCATCCGCGGGCCGCAGCCGCAGCCCGAGGCCGAGCAGCGCTACCAGGCCTACCTCGATGTGCTGGCCGAACACGGCATCCCGCATGACCCCGCCCTGGTCGTCGACGGAAATTTCAAGGAGAGCGGCGGGACGGCCGCGGTCGGGGAGCTCCTGGATGTCCGGGGCGTCCGGTTCGATGCCCTGGTTGCAGCCGCCGACAACATGGCCCACGGCGCGATGAAGGCACTCCAACGACGCGGGCTGCGCATCCCCGCAGATGTCGCGGTCGCGGGCCTCAATGACGAGCTCCAGAGCAGGTTCAGTACACCGCCACTGACGACAGCCACCTTTCGCAGCTATGAAATGGCACGGCAGGCTGCGGAGATGCTGTTGGCCCTGCTGGACGGCAGGCCTGTGCCCGCGCGGGTGTTGCTGGCTTCCCGGCTCCTGGTGCGCCAATCGTGCGGCTGTCCCGATCCACTGGTGAGCGAGGCGGCCGAGATGCCACCACACACGCATGATCGCCCCCTGGCCGGGGGCCTCGTTGCGCGGCGGCCCGCCATCCTGTCACGCATGGCCGAGTGCTGGGAACTGATGACGGAGGCTGCGCCGGCATCTCAGCTCGAGCGGTTGTGGGACGTCTTCGTCGAAGAAACGGCCGGCCGCGCGAACGGAGGTTTCCTGGCCGTGCTGGCTGAGGTTTTGCAGGAAACGCATGACACAGAGGGCAGCGTGTCGCGCTGGCACAGCGTCCTCTCGACCCTGCGTCGCGAGTCGCTGCCCTATCTGCGCGACCGGTCGGCCTGGATGCGAGCTGAAAACTTGTGGCAGCAGGCGCGCGTCATGCTCAGCGAGACTGGACAGCGGGCCCAGGCCTACCAGGCGCTCCGGGCCCAGGAAGAGACGCGCATCCTGTCCGGCATCGGGCAGGCGTTGGGGAACGCTGTCAGCTTCGCGGATATCGAGGAGGCCATCGTCCAGGCCATCCCCAAGCTGGGCATTCGCCAGGCCTACCTCGCGCTCTATGAGAGCTCGACAGCCGGGGCTGTCCACGCCCGCCTGATCATGGGCTGCGACGGAAATGGCCCGCTGGCACTTGAATCTGAGGGGCGGATCTTCCCCGCGCGCCAACTCATGCCGGCAGACCTGCCGGCAGAGCGGAGCTGCGACCTGGTGGTGGAACCGCTCTTCTATCGGGAAGAGCAGCTGGGATTTGTGGTCTTTGAAGCAGATCCGCACCTGGAGGAGGAGTGCGACATCCTGCGCGAGCAGATCGCCGGCGCCCTCAAACGCTCCGAGCTCTACCGGCAGGCCCAGCAGGCGCGCAGCGTCGCGGAGGAGGGCCGGCGCCTGGCCGAAGAAGCCAACCAGCTCAAGAGCCGCTTCCTCTCCACAGTGAGCCATGAGCTGCGCACCCCCCTGAGCCTCATCGTAGGCACCATCGAGATGCTTCTGCGGGAACGGCCCGACCGCCAGGCCGGCCTGCCGGCTCCCTATCAGCGTGATCTGCGCAGCATCCGCACCAGCGCCCAGCACCTGGCCCGCCTGATCAGCGACGTGCTCGATCTCGCCAGCAGCCAGGCCGGCGAATTGCGGCTCGTCGGTGAGCCGCTCCGCCTCGGCGAGATGCTGGCCCAGGTGACGATGCTTGGGGAGGCAATGGCGACGGAGAAGACCCTCTCCTGGGAAAGCGATATCCCGGGGGATCTGCCTGTCGTGTGGGGCGATCGGACGCGGCTGCAGCAAGTGGTCCTCAACCTGATCAGCAATGCCGTCAAGTTCACCGAGCAGGGTTACGTCCGCCTGTGGGCCGAGACCAGCAAACGCCAGGTCGTGGTCGCAGTCACCGACAGCGGCATGGGGATCCCGGCCGCGGAACAGGAACTCGTCTTCGATGAGTTCCGCCAATCGGAGCGGACCACACGGCGCGGCTACGGCGGCATCGGTCTGGGCCTGGCCATCAGCCGGCGCCTGATCGAGCTCCACGGGGGCACCCTTGGCGTACTCTCCACGGGCTCCGACGGCGCTGGCTCCACCTTCTACTTCACCCTCCCCATCCTGAAAGGGGCCGCCTGCGAGTCGGCGGGCGGCGGGGACCGGTCGGAGACGGTCCTGGTGCTGACCGAACGCGCCGGCGCCGGAGAGCGCCTGGCGAGCCAACTGGCGGCCCGCGGCTTCACGGTCGAGACCAGGGCATTGGCAGCGCACCCCAACTGGTTCGGACAGATCATCGCTGCCCCGCCCGCGGCCATCCTGCTCGATTTCGAGCCGGATGCCGAACGAGGTTGGACGCTGATGCAGCTCCTGCAGCGCAATCCGACCACGCAGGATATCCCGGTCATCTTCTACAACCTCATGGAGGATGACGACCGCGGCGCGGCGCTGGCGCTGGACATCCTGGCCAAACCGATGGCCGCGGCCAATCTGGCAAGCGCTCTGGCCCGCCAGGGCATCGAACTCGATCGCCACAGCAGTCCCGCCATTCTGCTTGTGGATGACGAGCCGGAGATTCTGGACCTGCACGCTCGGTTGCTCGAAGAACTGGCCCCCAAGTGTCACGTCCTCACAGCTCACAACGGCGCCGAAGCCCTGGATCTCATGCACCGCCAGCGTCCCGACCTGGTACTGCTCGACCTGATGATGCCGGTGCTGGATGGCTTCGGCGTGTTGGAGGCAATGCGACAGGACGAGGTGACGCACGGCATTCCAGTGATCGTGCTGACCGCGCAGATCCTGACCCGCAAGGACATGGCCCGGCTACAGCACGGCGTGGCTGCCGTGTTGAGCAAGGGCGTCTTCACAGGCGACGAGGTGCTGGCACACATAACGGAGGCGCTCCAGCGAAACCGGCGTCTCGGCAGCGAGGCGCAGCGCGTCGTACGCCAGGCGATGGCCTACATCCATGAGCATTATGCGGAGTCGTTTTCCCGCGAGGCTCTGGCCCTGGCGGTGGGCCTGAGCGACCGCTATCTGACGCGCTGCTTCCGCGAGGAGACCGGCATCACGCCCGTGTCGTACCTCAACCGTTATCGAATCAGGCAGGCGCAGGACCTGTTGGCTCGCGGAACATTGAACGTCACCGAGGTGGCGCTGGCCGCAGGTTTCTCCGATCCCAGCTACTTTGCACGAGTCTTCCGCGCCGAGGTTGGCGTGACGCCGCGCGCGTACCAACGCGGGGAACGGGGCGCAGGATAGGGACAAGTCCTTCCATTTCTCCGGTTTCTTGCTCCATTTGTACGAGACAGCCGCCGTATCAACGCGGTTTAATGTCCCCAATCGTCACACCGCACCCATTGCCAGTAAAGACCTATGCCTGCCATCTGCCTGATCGCCGAAGCCGACCCGTTCATCGCCAACCTGCTCCTCAGGTTCGCCGAGGAGAGTGGGGTGCGCGCCGTGCGGGCCAGGACAGGCACGGAGCTACAGGCGCTGGTGAATCAGCTACATCCCCATGTGCTGATCGTCGAACCGGAGTTGCCGGGCGAGCAGCGCGGCTGGGAGGTCGTGCGGGCTCTGCGTGCTGGGGCCAGCGCTGCGGGCACGAACTCAACCCCAAATCAGGTGGCAGCGCCAGCGGTGATCAGTTGTTCCTGGCTGGAGAAGCCCGCGGTGGACCAGCTGCTCGGCGCTGTCTCCTGGCATCTCCAGAAGCCGAACCTGTACTACTGTGACTTTGTGCAAGCCCTGCGAGCAGCCGGCGTCGCTACGGAAGGCTGCCCGACAACAGGGTGATCTGCGACACCATCGATCCTGCAAGCGCAGGAGGGAGGTAGAACGCTACAGATCGTACGGAGGCCCATCCAATACAACCCTGATGTCCATTTCCATCTGTTCACCCAAAAGGAGAGTGAATCCATGAAACGCACCCTGTACCTCGTGATCGCCATGATGCTGTTGGCCTCGATGGCGCTCAGCGCATGCACCCCGCCGGCCCCCGCGCCTGCGCCCGCTGAGCCGGCTGCGCCTGCTGCGCCTGCTGCGCCAGCGGCATCGGCTGAGAAACCGCTGTTTGTGGCGATCAACAAGAGCGCAGATCAGCAGTACTTCATCGATCTGCAGAACTCCTTTGTCGCGACCGCCAACGAGCTGGGCGGCGAAGCCCGGAAGTTCGACGCCAAGCTGGATCCCAACCTGGGCGTCAGCCTAGTGAACGACGCCATCTCCGCCGGCGCCAAGGGCATCGCCATCACCGTGCCGGATCAGACCATCGGCCCCGCCATCGCCAAGGCTGCCAAGGATGCCGGCGTGGTGCTCATCGCCACCGATGACGGCATCCAGGACGAGGCCGGCAACCCCGTGCCCTTCGTCGGCTTCGACGGCAAGGACATGGGCAAGAAGGTCGGTGAGGCAGCCGCCAAGCTGCTCGCCGACAGCGGCTGGCTCCGCGACACGACGAAGAAGGTGGGCGTCCTCTCGGTTGAGGTCCAGACCCTCTCCGTCTGCAACGACCGCACCGACAACGAGAAGGCCGCCATCATCGCCGCCGGCGTCCCCGAGGCCCAGGTCTTCCCCGTGCCCTACACCGGCGAGGCCCTCTCGGCCCAGGATGCTGCCGGTCCCGTCATCACCGCTCACCCGGAGATCACCAACTGGGTCGTCTTCGGCTGCAACGATGAGGGCGTGCTCGGCACCCTGAACGCCCTGGCCACCGCCGGCGTCAAGACTGACGACATCATCGGCGTCGGCCTCGGCTCCTACGAGGCCTGCAAGCCGTGGGCCGCGGGGCAGCCGTCCGGCTTCAAGGCTGGCCTCTTCATCTCCGGCCTCGATGTCGGCAAGACCGCCGCCACCGTGCTCTACGACGCAGTCGTCAACGGCAAGGCGCCGGCCGCCAACTCGTACGCGCCGACGTCCATCGTCGACCCGACCACCTACGCGACCACCTTCGATCCCATCTCGCTGGAGAACTGCTCGAAGTAGGTCTCTGGTACACGCAACACGTCGTTTCTGGCGGGTCTGAGACCCGCCAGAAACGGGATATCACACATTGTTCCGTGCGCTTCCGGTGAGTCCGCAGCCCACCGGAAGCATCACGCCAAGGTAAATGGGAGCGAGTGCCCGATCATGACGACAACCACAGCCGACATTGCGTCACCCGATACGGCAGCGCCGCCCAACCCGCCCGGGACGCTGGAAATTCGCAACGTCAGCAAGGCCTTTCCGAACGTCCAAGCCCTCAGCGACGTTTCGCTCGACGTCCGGCCAGGCGAGATTCTCGCGTTCATGGGCGAGAACGGGGCCGGAAAATCCACGCTGCTCAAGATCATCAACGGCGACTACCAGCCCGATAGCGGGACCCTGACCATCGACGGCGAGCGGCTGAGCTTCTCGAATCCGCGCGCCGCACACAAGGCCGGGATCCGGGTCATCTACCAGGAGCCGGAGATCATTCCGGGGGTTGATGTGGCCGAGAACATCTGGGCCGGCGAGCTGCCGAAGCGGTTCGGCCTCTTCTCCCGATCCAAACTCGACCACGAAGTGCGTCGCAGCCTGGCCCAATATGGGTTTGAGGATGTCGTTCCGATGCATTCCTTGGGGGAGGAGCTCTCTTCTGCCCAGCGCCAACTCGTAGAAATCATGCGCGCGCTCAAGTCCGGTGTGCGGGTCCTGGCACTGGACGAGCCGACCTCATCGCTGGCGGACGAAGAGGTGGACCGCCTGTTTACGCTGGTCCGCCGGCTGCGCGATGAAGGGGTCGCGATCATCTACGTCTCCCACCGCATCAAGGAAATCCTGCGGCTGTGTGACCGCGTCGCCATCCTGCGCGATGGCCAGCTCGTCGCGGTCAGACCTGCGGCCGAGCTGAGCGATGGCGAGATCGTGCGCCTGATGGTCGGCCGCGAGCTTTCCGAGTTCATCCAGCGGCGGCGCGCGGGCACGGACCGCGAGGTCCTGCGAGTGACCGGCTTACAGAGCAACTGGCATCAGGATGTGAGCTTTCACATCAACGCGGGCGAGGTCGTGGGGTTCTCGGGCTTGATCGGCGCGGGCCGGACGGAGCTGGCCAAGGTCATCTTCGGCGAACTGCCCAAGAACGGGGGCAGCATCGTGCTCGACGGCCAGGAGACCACCATTCGCCGGCCGGACGACGCCATTGCCAAGGGGATCGGCTTCGCGCCCGAAGACCGCAAACGCGAAGGGCTGGTGCTCATCCGCAGCGTCCTCGAAAACGCGTCGTTGGCCATCCTGCGCCGGCTCAGCCGCTTCCACTTCGTGCTCCGCGGCCTGGAGCGCAGCATCGCGAGCGAGTACATCGAAACGCTGCGCGTGCGCACCCCCTCCCTCGAGCAGGAAGTCGGCAAGCTTTCCGGCGGCAACCAGCAGAAGGTGGTGCTGGCGCGCTGGCTGGCCGCCAAACCGAAGGTCCTGATCCTCGACGAGCCCACGCGCGGCATCGATGTCGGCGCCAAGGCGGAGATCTATCGTCTCATCGACGACCTTGCCAACCAGGGTCTGGGCATCATGTTCATCAGTTCCGAGCTGCCGGAGATCCTCGGTCTTTCGGATCGCATCTACGTGCTGCAGGCCGGCCGGATCACCGGCGAGCTCAGCGCGGCGGAGGCCACCGAAGAGGCGGTCCTGAAGCTGGCCATGGTCGATCAACTTTCCACGGTTCCAACCGGAGCCGCCATCTCATCGGAGGAGAACGGTACCGCATGAGCAGCATCTCGACCTCCCCAACTGCCGCCCGCGCACGGGGCGGTTCATTACGCCGCCTGATCGGATTCATCGGCGCGGACAACCTCTCGCTCATGTTCGCACTGGTTGTCCTCGTCTTCCTTGTCGCAGTTGCAAGTCCCTGGTTCGGGTTCAGCGGGGGCGACAAGTTCTTCTCCTGGCAGAACCTGATGAACAGCCTGGCCCAGGCCATCGTGATCGTCGGCCTGCTGGCCGTCGGCCAGACGGTCGTGATCGTGGCAGGCGCGCTGGACATCTCGGTCGGCTCGATCGCCTCGGTCGGCTCCGTCGTGGCGGCCTCCGTGTTGGTGGGCACCGGGACGGTGGGCACACTTAAGATCCTGCCCACCAACAGCGTGATCGTTGCGGTGTTTGCCGGGATCATGGCCGGTGCGCTGGCCGGCGCGATCAATGGCCTGATCGTGACCCAGCTCCGGGTGAACCCGATCATCGCGACCCTGGGCACACTGGCTGCGTTCGCAGGCTTCGCGTTCCTGCTGGCGCCGGAAGGCAAGCCCATCGGCGTGGTCACCCAGCCTCAGTTCACCTGGCTGGCCCAGGGCCGTTTTCTTCAGGACCTGGCCATCCCGCCGCTGGCAGGCTCCAAGTGGACCGGCATCCCTGTCCTGACGGTCGTCCTGGTGATCGTCGCGATCCTCGTCCATGTCATCATGACCTACACCGATTTTGGCCGGGCCATCTACGCCATCGGCGGCAACGCGACCGCCGCACGCCTGGCCGGCATCAACCTGTCCCGCGTCCGCATCCTGATGTACATGCTGTCGGGCGGCATCGCGGGGCTGGCAGGGGTGCTCTTGACCGCGCGGACCACATCGGGCAACCCGGTGAACGGCACGGGGCTGGAACTCCAGGCGGTCACCGCGGTCTTCCTCGGCGGGGCCGCGACAGCCGGCGGCAAGGGCACGATCTTCGCGACCTTCCTGGCGGTCATCCTGGTCGGCGTCCTCAACAACGGCATGAACCTGCTGGGGTTCAACACCTTCGTCCAGCGTGTTGCCCTCGGCCTGCTGCTGATCGCGGCCGTGGCCATCTCGCAGGGCCGGCAGGCCCGCGCCGAGCGCGTCCGCACGCGCATTGCAGCCAAGGAATGAGACTGAGGATCTGATGAATTCACGCGAGCGAGTCAACGCAGCCCTGGCGCACCGGGAGGGCGACCGCATCCCCCTGGACCTGGGCGGCTGTGGCCAGACCGGCATGCACGCTACCACGGTGTACGCGCTGCGCCAGGCACTGGGACTGGATGCACCGGGAACCCCGGTCAAGGTCATCGAGCCGTACCAGATGCTGGGCGAGATCAAACCCGACCTGCAGGACCGGCTGAGAGTAGACGTGGCCGGCCTGGCGACCCCGGGAACCCTGTTCGGCTTCAACAATGAGGACTGGAAGCCGTGGACCTTCTGGGATGGCACGCCGCTGCTGGTGCCCGGCAAATTCAACACGGACCCGGACGAGAACGGCGATCTGCTGATGTACGTGGACGGCGACAGGTCGGCCCCGCCCAGCGCCAAGATGCCGAAGACTGGGTTCTATTTCGATTCTCTGATCCGCCAGGAGCCGATCGATGACGCCAACCTGGACCCCGCGGACAACGCTTCCGACTACGGCCCCATCTCAGAGGCCAATCTGGCCTATCTGCGTGCTGAGTCGGAGCGTCTCTATAACGAGAGTGACCGTGCGGTGGTGATGGTCATCGGTGATGCAGGGTTCGGCGACATCGCGCTGGTGCCGGGACCGTGGGTCAAACACCCGAAGGGCATCCGGGACGTCGCTGAGTGGTACATGAGCACTGTGACCCGCAAAGACTACATCGCGGCAGTCTTCGAGCAGCAGTGTGAGGTCGCGCTGGCGAACCTGCCGCGCGTGTACGAGGCCGTGGGGGATCGTGTAACCGTCGCCTGGATCAGCGGCACCGACTTCGGGGCACAGAACTCCTGCTTCATCTCGCCCAGAGCATTCCGCACACTCTACAAGCCGTTCTACGCCCGCGTCAACGGCTGGATCCATGCGCATACCCCGTGGAAGACGTTCATCCACACCTGCGGCTCCATCCAACCCTTGATCCCGGACATCATCGAAGCCGGCTTCGACATCCTCAACCCCGTGCAGACCTCGGCAGCCAACATGGCCCCGGCCGACTTGAAGGCGCGTTTCGGCGACCAGGTCACGTTCTGGGGCGGCGGGGTCGACACGCAGCACACGCTCCCCTTCGGCACGCCGGACGAGGTGCGGGCACAGGTGCGCGAGCGACTGGCGATCTTCGGCCAGGGCGGCGGCTTCGTCTTCAGCACGATCCACAACGTGCAGGCAGCGGTGCCGGTGGAGAACCTGCTGGCGATGTACGAGACCGTGCGCGAGCATGGTGGGTATGCATGATCCGAGATCGGGGACTGCGAGCGTGAGCGACCTCCATTCGACCACCTGGCACGGCGTCCCCGCATGGACGCTGGAAGACGAGACCTTGCGCGTCACCACCGTTCCCCGGCTGGGCGCCAAGATCGTCTCGCTGTTCGATAAGCGCGGGGACTTCGAGTGGCTCCCCGGCCCGATGCCCGGCCGGCCCGTGCGGCCCGTCGCCTACGCGGCGCCCTTCGTCGAGCAGGAGATGGCCGGCTGGGACGAGATGTTCCCGACCATCCTGGCGTGCGCCTATCCCGGCCCCGGCCCGCGCCACGGTGTCGCGCTGCCCGATCACGGTGAGGCATGGGCGCTGCCGTGGGAGGTCGCCCGCGCCGCGGACGGCGAACTGACCCTCACCCTCGAAGGCCGCGCACTCCCCTACCGGCTGACGCGTTCTGCCGGCGTCGCGCAGGGCGGCACATTAACCCTGCGCTACACGCTCGAGAACCTGGGCGACGACCTGATGCCCTACATGTGGGCCGCGCACCCGCAGTTCCTGGCCGGCGCGGACTGCCGGATCGTGCTGCCGCCTGAGGTGACTGAAGTGGTCAACACCGCGGGCCCGGACGTGGGATGGGGGCCGCGGGAGGCACGTTACGGCTGGCCCCAGGCGACCGCGCCGGACGGCCGCCGCGTGCGCCTCGACAAGGTCGGCCCGCCCGCGCTGGGCCAGGGCCGCAAGTTCTTTGCCCTGCCCGACGCCCGGCCGTCGTGGGCCGAAGTGCGGCGGATCGAGTCGGGCCACTCCCTGCGCCTGGCGTGGGACCCGCAGGAGGTGCCCTACTTCGGGCTGTGGGTAGACGAGGGCCTGGTCAACAGCGTAGCGGTGGCGGCTCCGGAACCGACCACCGGCTGGTACGATGACCTGGCGCTCGCCTGGCACAAGGGGGAAGTCAAGATCATTCCCGCGGGCGGCGTGCACACCTGGACTCTCCTCGTGCGGGCAGGGGCCGGCCTGTAGGACGAAGGACGAACACCTCTTCCGCCGGTCATCCGTCACACACCACTGCACAAACGGAGTAACGCATGAACCATCGCGAACGCATCGCTGCAGCGCTGAATCACCAGGAGCCTGACCGCTGCCCCATGCAGATCAGCTTCACGCCGGAGTTCGCGGCGCGGCTGCAGGCGGACATGACCCGCGCCGGAAAGGCGCTGAATCTCTCGCGGCAGGTGCACAATCCCCACGGCGGCGGCAACACCTATGAGCTGGAGCGTGCGCTCGGCGTGGACATGCTGCAGACCTCCGTCGGCTGGGCCAACAGCTACTACGGCGACACCGATGAGTACACCGACGAATGGGGCGTGACCTGGCGGTCCGTGCCCTACGAGACCCCCTACGGCACCGGCCACTACACCGAGATGATCGGACACCCACTGGCCGCCGATGGCGCCATCAGCCAGTACCATGCGCCTGATCCCGGCCGGCCGGAGCTGTACCACGACGCCCGTTGGACCCTGGACCAGTTCGGGGACGAATATTGGATCGCCGGCGTGACCGTAACGACGATCTGGGAGACGGCGTGGGCGCTGCGCGGCTACGAACGCATGTTGTCCGACCTGGTGACGGCCCCCGACCTCGCCGACGCGATCCTGGAAATCCCTTACCGCTACCATCTGGCCGCGGCCAGGAAGCTCGTCGAAATGGGCGTGGACATGATCTGGCTCGGCGATGACATGGGCGCGCAACACACCATGGTGATCTCCCCGCGGCACTGGCGACGCTTCCTCAAGCCGCGCATGGCGAACTTCATCAGCGAGATCAAGGCGATCAACCCCCGGTTGAAGGTCGCGTATCACAGCGACGGCAATATCCTGTCCATCATCCCCGAATTGATCGAGATCGGCCTGGACGTGCTGAACCCGGTCCAGCCGGCCTCCATGGACCCCGCCGAGCTCAAGCGGCTGTATGGCGACCGGCTCTGCTTTTGGGGCACGATCGACGAGCAGGACACGCTGCCATTCGGCACGCCGCAGCAGGTGCGCGACGAGGTCCTCACCCGGCTGCGGACCATCGGCCGGGACGGCGGGCTGATCATCGGCCCCACGCACCACGTCCAGCTCGACACGCCGCTGGAGAACTTCTGGGCCATGGTGGACACGATCACCGGAACGCCTTACGCGGAACTCGGAGGCGCAGGGCAATGAACAACCAGGAACGCTTCCGGCGCGCCATCGACTGGCAGCCGATCGATCGCATCCTCACCTACGACTTCACCGACTGCGGACCGCTTCTGGAGCAGCTCGGCGGCTACGATTACGGCCGGTCCTACACCTGGGGCGAGACCATGGAGTTGAACGCCCTGGCGTGGAAGAACGCCGGCCTCGATGTGACCCGTTTCATCTACGATCCGGTCTCGCACTGGATGGGCAGCAAGATCACCAACTGGATCCGCTTCTTCGGGGTTAACCCCGACAACTGGGCCGTCGACCAGACGGGCGGCACGGCCTGGATCGCGAAGCGGCCGTTCACCGATCTGCGCGGGCTGGAGAAGAACATGCCGCAGCTCCCGAAGTACGAGGACGTGCGGGAGTGGTATGCGCCGGCCATCCGGGAGATGCAGGAGACGCTGGCCGAGCACGACATCGTCTTCATCGGCGCGGTCGAAGGGCCGATCACCGACGCGTACAGCTACATGGACATGGAGTTGTTCTGCCGCGCGATCTACGATGCGCCGGAGTTGGTGGCGCACGTGATGGACTGCTGCGGCCGCTTCTCGGCCTACGTCGCGCAGACCTACGCCGAGGTGGGCCAGGCGCCGCTGATGTTCATGGGGGAGGACGTCGCCACCACCACCGGGCCGATCTTCAACCCGAATTGGGTGCGCCGCGAGGGGCTGCCCCGCTGGCGTTGGATCGCGGATCCGATCAAACAGGCCGGGATGAAGTTCCTCTATCACTCTGACGGCCGGTACGGCAGCTTCCTGCCCATCATCTTCGGTGAATTGGACGCGGACGGCCTCAACCCCATCGAGCGCAACGGCTGCAACGACATCTTCGAGATCCGGCGGCAGTATCCGCACAAGCTCCTGTTCGGCAACGTATGTTGCGCGCAGACCTTGCCCTACGGCACGCCCTACGACGTGGAAGACGAGACGCTGGAACTGATCGAGAAGATCGGGCCGCAGGGCGGCATCTTCATCGGCTCATCCAGCGAGGTGCACGACCTGGTGCCGGTGGCCAACGTGGTCACCATGTACCGCACCGTGCACGAGTACGGGCAATACCCCATCGACGTGGAGCGCATCCGCGCGCGCCGTGCCGCGCTGCGGCGCAAGGGCCAGCTCAAGCTGCGCGCAGATCTGCCGATGTAGGGCGCGCTGCTCTTGCATGATTAGGCGCTGTTGGAGTGAGCAAGGCGGTAGCTGAGGAGTCTTAGGGTTCGATGCCGATCAACACGAGGGGCACGGCGGGCACGCCGCGGCCCTGGCGGATGACGTTGTAGAACTCGCCTTCGAAATAGGGTACGCCTGAACTCATCTGCTGCTGCAGCGTCTTCATCGGGAGGATCTCGATCCCAACGTCGATCTGATCGCCCACGTAAAACGCCAGGTGCTTGACGAACAGGTCGTAGGCCACAAACGCATACTTGCCGAACTGCACCTCGATCGCCACGCGATCCTTCACGAAGTCGGTCTGGTTGTAGCTGAAGATGGGCGTCTCGCCGGCAGCCAGGATCTCCGCCTTTTGCTGAGATGCGTTCATGGTCAGAGTTCTGCGCACAAGCCTTTCGCCCCGCGTCACCCAATAGCTGACCCGGCTTTCATTCCACCCGCAGTCGCGCAGGTATTGCTTGAATGCGACGTTCAGGGCAATCGGGCTATAGAAGACTCGTCCTGCCGTTCGGATCTCTGCCGACACCTTGGTCCTGCACGCTTCAGCATCCACGGTGGTTACGACGTGCTGCACCTCCTGCCACAGCGTCGGCTTGTGAACCAACAGGAACTCCAGTCCATTGAGATGAGAGTAGGTCTCAGCGATCTTCATCGACGCAGTAGTCCTCTCGCCCCTCGAGCAGCGCCAACTGCTCCTCCTCGGCGGCCGCGCGGGGTCTGACCTCGGTCAGTTGCTGACCTGCGAGGCGCGGGTCGTACACCGGGCGATTCATCGGCCGCGTGCGCAACGTCCCGGCCATCGCCTCGCGAATCCGCCTCTGCGCCAGTTCGACGTAGCGCGGCATGATCTCCGCGCCTGCTCCGCGCCGCTGATGGAGCAGCGCTGCGATAATGGAGGTCCCCGTGCCGAGAAATGGGTCCAACACCCACTCGTCTTCATGGGTGAGCGACAGCACCAGGCGTTCGATCAGTTCAACGGGGAACTGGCACGGATGCTCGGTTTTCTCGACGTGGTTGCTCTTGACGTTGGGGATGATCCAGACGTCGCCCGGGTTCTTGCCGAGAGGATTGCCGGAATACTCGCCCACGCGCGGTCCCTTGAAGTGTTTCTTTCCGGGGTATTTCTGAGGCACCCGGACGGGATCGAGGTTGAAGGTATATTCGTCAGAGCGGGTGAACCAGACGATGGACTCATATCGGCCGGAGAAGCGGTTGCTGCAGTGGAGCCCGTGCTCGAAGTGCCAGATAATGCGATTCCGCATCCGCAGCCCCAAGCCACTGAAGACAGGGTAGAGGATCGTGTCGAGCGGAATGATCGCGCCCCGATCCACGTAGTTGCCCACCTGCCAACAAATGCTGCCGCGCGGCGACAGGACGCGGACGCACTCCCTGATGACCTCTGCCTGTTGCGCCACGTACAGGTCCAGGTCGAGCCGCTTCTCGTATTCCTTGCCGATGTTGTAGGGTGGCGAGGTGACCACCAGCTGAATGGTATTGTCCGGGATCGACCGCAGCAGATCGAGACAGTCGCCAGGGTGGATCACGACGTGCTCGGCATCGGTCCATCTGTTTGCGATCGGATAGTCCTGAAACATGGCTCTCTCTTCGTGAGCGCACTTCTGCCCGATTAGTCGCACACCTGATCGACATGTTAACGCCAAAACGCGCGGCGCGCAAGCCTTCGGACAACACGCACCGCAAGGATGCTGCGATTCACCGTAAGGGTCTGGAGTCGGCGATTCGGGAGGAGAGGTCGCACAGCGCACCGCCGCTGGTGATGCGAGCGACGGTGTCTCGTGCCCGGTGATGGGCCGGCGGAGACGCAAAGGTCTGCACCCCCGCCGGCATTCCATCGCTATCGCTTACGGCGCGAGGAAGAGCAACGCCTCAGTATCCTGCGTCGCACCGCCGCGGTTGCCCGCGCCCCGATCGCCGTTGGTGAAGAGCAGCAGCCCCAGCTCGGGCGTGTTGCCCCCGAAAGCGCCGAAGTCGTACACCGACAGGCCGGCCGCATCGTAGCTCTTGGCCGCCACGTCGACGGGCTCGCCGTAGAAGCGTTCGCCTAGCGGCGTCACCGTCAGCCCCTCGACCAGGTCGCTCGGCCCGCCGAAGTAGAAGTCCTGGGCCAGGACATCCACGTCAACCTGGGTTGTCAGCAGATTGGCCGCGTTCATGCCGATCTGCTCGCCGCAAATGAGCAACACCGTGTTGCCGGTATTGGTGGCATGTTCCGCGTAGAAGAACGCCTCGGCCGTCCCGGTCGCCAGGTTCAGCACCCAGGTCAGCTGGCGGCCGTCGGTGATGGTGCCGAGACCAGATGCGTCCCGGTTGAGCACCACGTAGTCATCCGTGCCATCCCGGTTGGTGTCCAGGTACACCTGGTGGCTTACCGGCAGCAGGTGTTGCTGGCGCTCCCAAGTGTTGACCGCAAAGGCCCAGAGGAACGACGGGCTCGCAGAGCAGAAGCCGGCCGGCACCGGGAAGGTGTTGATGCCCACCGCGCGGATGTCGGGCGTCGGCGACTGGCCGCCCAAGGCGCCGCCGGGCAGGTCATCGCTCACCGCCAGCAGCGCATACGCGTCGTTCTGCGCCGTGCCCGCGCCCGTGTTGTTCAGCCCGATCACCTGCGGAAACGAGCCAGGAACGAGCTCGGTCGTGTCGGCCGCGACCCGGGCCGCCTTGCGCGGCAGCACGTGCCACGCCAGGTGGATCGGGTGCGTGCCGTCATCCAGCACCAGGTAGCCATCGTACTCGTTGGTGGTCAGGCCGGTCGGATCCGCACCCTGGCTGCCGGAGTTCATGTAGTTCCCGCGGAGCTTCGAGCCGTCGATGGTCAACGTGATATCGAACAGGGTGTCGCGACCCAGTCCGGGCTTGACCGACACGCTGGCCGGCGCACTCACGCGCACCGCACCGTTCGCCACGTCGTTATCGAAGCGGAACGCAGGCGTTACGTTGTAGGTGCGCGCGTTGTTGGCATAGTTGCGGATGCGCACGGTCTTGGTCAGGGTCACCACGTCGTCCGCCACATCCACGAATCCGAAGCTGAGCGAGCCGGACGGCACTGCGTCGTCCCACGCCGCAGCCGGCGCGGCAAGCGCGCGGTCGACCCGAACCTCGCCGCCGCCGATGCGGCTGATCGGCGCCAGGGCCCCGGTCAGCGGGTCATTGATGATGTGCGTCTCGCCGTTGTTCATCAACAGCGCCTTGAGCTCGAGCGGGCTCAGGCCGTGGCCGACGGCCTTGCCGGCCGCCGAGCCCTTCGCCGTGGTCTTGGCGCCGCCGAAACCCTCGAGCAGGAGCGCGGCCGAGCCGGTCACCATGGGCGCCGCGCCGGAGGTGCCGCCGAACGGGCCCGTACCCGTGCCGGTGCCGTAGATGGCCGAGACGGACGCGCCCGGCGCGCCGATCTCGGGCTTGATCAGGGTCGTGTCTTCGTGCTGCGGGCCGCGCGAGGAGCTGCCCACCATCGAACCCGTCAGCGGGATGCCGTAGTTCGGATCGAAGCGGACGACCGTGTCCGGCAGGCCGCTCTTCAGGCGGTTGGACACGCCCTGGCTGACCATATAGCCCGGGACGCTGGGGACGCCGCCACCGTAGCCGCCCTCGAAGGGATCGCCGGGCGCCACAAGGCCGATGATGCCCGCCAGTCCGCCGCCCGCGGCAATATTGGCGATCTTGACGCTGAAACCGCAGACGCCGCGGTCTACCAGGACAATCTTTCCGGCCAGGGAGCCGGCAGAGAAGGGATCGCAGCCGAGCAGGTTGCCGCCTGCGCCGTCGCCGTACTGCACGGGCGCCTCGATGACCGCGGTCAAGGGCGCGGACCAGGGCTGCCACACCGCGGGGAAGTCGCCCGCGATGTTGGCCGGCGCGGTGATCTGCATGAGCGGCAGGAACGCGCTCGGTACCGCAGTCTGCGCGACGGACAGCGCGCTGGGTGCCGCGGCCGGAGTGCCATTGGCGTACGGCTTATCGCTGCTGTTGCCGGCCGAAGCGACCGTCAGCACGCCCACCTTGCTGGCGTTGTCCACCGCAGCGGACAGGTCATCGTCGAAGGGCTGTCCGTAGGTCGAGCCGAGGGACATGTTGATGATGTGCACCCGGTCGTTCAAGCGGCCGTCGCCGTTGGGGTTGACCGCGAACTCCATGCCCTGGATCAGCGCGATGCCGGAGCAGGAAGAGGACACCGACGAGCACACCTTCACCGCATACAGGTCGACATTGGGCGCCACGCCGGACGTGCCACCGATGATATCGGCCACGTGGGTGCCGTGCCCGCCGCCAGGACCGCTGTCGAGCGGATCCGGATCGGGCATCTCAGGCCCGTAGGTCGGCCAGAGGTCGCCGACAAAGTCGTAGCCGCCCACAACCCTCGCGGTCGGGAAGGTGCCAGGCTCGATGACAGCAGGGTCATTGGCCGCGTAATCGGCCGCGTTGCCCGAGCCGCCGAGGGCCGCGTGGGTGTAGTCGATCCCGCTGTCGAGCACGGCCACCTTGACGCCGCGGCCCGTGAAGCCGGCCTCCTGCACTGCGGTGGCCCCGATGTAGGGCACCGTCTCAGACAGGTCCAGCTCGTAGTTGCCGACCGGCGCGATGCGCAGCACGGCCGGATCCTCTGCCAGTTGCGACAGGATCGAGGCATCTACCTCGACGAAGACTGCGTTCAGAACGATCTGCGTCCGGGCAATGACCCGCGCATTGGGGTCCAGCGCCAGGATCCGGCTCAGCAGCGCTTCCTGCTCCGCGCGCAGGGCCTGCCGCTCGCGCGCTGCAGCTACACCCGTCAGGCCCTGCTCCGCGACCGAGGGCCGCACGAGCCTGACGATCACCTTGCCGGATTCCGCGCCGGTAACGGTCTGACCGAGCACATCCCGGCCGAAGTCGCTCACCTGGAGGGGGGTGTCCAGCTTGAGCTCGCCAACCCGGGCTGGGGCCTCGCGACCCTGGCTGCGGTCAACTGCATCCTGCGCGAAAACCTGGGCAGGCAGGGCCAGGCCGGTGCTGGCCAGCATGGCGATCAACAACAGCAACGCAATGCCTTTCTTCATTTTGGTCGTCCTTCCGATGTCTGGATTGAGCGTCTCGAAGGGATCGAGCATGCTCCGGTGGAGATTGAATGATTGTACGTCACTCGTACAATATGAAGTATCAGCTTGTCTGATAATGTAGCGCAAATTCCAGAGTCGAAACGCGCATCCGACAGCGCCTGGTTGCGCTGCGCGCGTTTCGTTGACAGTCCCCAGCGCGGCGTGATATACTGCGGCAGTTAGCCGGCAAGTGACCCACGAGGTGCGCTGAAGCTCCGCGACGAGAGGCCATGCGAATTCTGACCGTCAGTGATAAGGTTGAACCCGTTCTCTATGGTCCGTACATCCGCGAACGGGTTGGCCACATCGACCTCATCCTGGCCTGTGGAGACTTGCCCTACTACTACCTGGAGTACATCGTCGGGCGACTCGATGCGCCGCTATACTACGTGCACGGCAATCACGATCGGGTGATGACGGGGAATTGCCTCGAAACGCCTTCCCCGCACGGCACCATCTGCTGGGCCACGAACCTGCACACCCGGCGGGCGTCTCACGAGGGGCTCCTGCTTGCAGGCCTGGAAGGGTGCCGGCGCTACAACCCGGATAAGCCGTTCCAGTACTCCGAGGCCGAGATGAAGTGGCATGCAGTCCGTCTCGGGCTCCGCTTGTTGCTGAATCGGGTGCGTCACGACCGCTACCTGGACGTCCTGATCACCCATGCTCCGCCCCGAGGCATCCACGACGACGAGGATCTGCCCCACCGGGGGTTCGAGAGCTATCTGATATTGATCCGCATGTTCCGGCCGCTGTTATTGATCCACGGCCATCAGCATGTGTATAATCAGAATGACACCACGGAGACCGTGGTGGGAGCGACCCGTGTCCTGAACACGTACGGCTACAGGGTTCTGGAGCTGGCGCAGGGCGAGCGGGGCGCCTGGAAACTGGTGAGCAGTAGTCTCTAGTGAGTGAAAGACCTTGAGCAAGACCATCGCCGTGTTCGGCAGCTCGCGGTGCGAGGAAGACAGCTCGCACTACGCGGAAGCCTATGAGCTGGGCCAGACCCTGGCAGCGTCGGGATTCACCGTTCTCTCCGGCGGCTACGGGGGCAGCATGGCCGCAGTGAGCCGCGGCGCGGCCGAGGCCGGGGGCGGGGTGATCGGCGTCACCTGCGCGATCTTCGATCCGCGGCCGGGTAACAGGTGGTTGACCGAAGAGATCAAGGCGCCGACCCTGCTCGACCGCCTCCGTACCATGCTGGACCGCTCCGACGGCTTCGTCGGCCTCCGCGGCGGCATCGGCACCCTCTCCGAGATCACGCTGGTGTGGAGCCTGGTCCAGACGCGGGAGATGGATGGCAAGCCGCTGGTCCTGATGGGGAGACAATGGCGGTCGCTGGTCGAGGCATTCATGACCCACGCCGATATGGGCCGTTCCATCGCTGCGCTGGCAACGGTCGTCGAGTCGCCGGCTCACGTCATCTCCGCACTGAACGCACCCCCAACACCTCTGGGCCCTCCGCCGCTCGGGTGACCGGCCCAAGGGCAGGAGGGCAAGCGCAAACCAGCAATCCGGTTTGTCAGGTCGCGCGCCCCGCGACTACGCATATATGATTTTTCACCCGCAGGCCGGGTCAATGGATAGGAGAAGGTTCGATGGCAGAAAAAGGGGTCACCCCGCGCAGCGAGGACTACTCGCGCTGGTATACCGATGTCGTACAGAAGACTGAGCTGGCAGACTACTCGCCGGTCAAAGGATGCATGGTCATCCGGCCGTACGGATACACGCTCTGGGAGAACGTCCAGGCGGCCCTGGATCGCCGCTTCAAGGAGACGGGACACGTCAACGCGTACTTCCCGCTCTTCATCCCGATGAGCTTCCTCCAGAAGGAGGCCGAGCACGTCAAGGGCTTCGCGCCGGAGCTGGCCGTAGTCACGCACGGCGGGGGCAAGGAGCTGGACGAGCCGCTGGTGGTGCGGCCGACCTCCGAGACGATCATCGGCTACATGTACAGCCAATGGATTCGCTCGTATCGCGACCTGCCGGTGCTCATCAACCAGTGGGCCAACGTCGTGCGGTGGGAGATGCGCACGCGGCTGTTCCTGCGCACGACCGAGTTCCTGTGGCAGGAAGGCCACACCGCGCACGCGACCGAGCAAGAGGCGGTGGAGGAGACCCTCCGCATGCTCGATGTCTACGCGGATTTCGCGATCAACGAAGCCGCGATCCCGGTGATGCGCGGCAAGAAGAGCGAACGGGAGAAATTCGCGGGCGCGGTGGACAGCTACACCATCGAAGCGATGATGGGCAACGGCTGGGCGCTCCAATCCGCGACGAGCCACTTCCTGGGCCAGAACTTCGGCCGCGCGTTCGACATCAAGTTCCTGAACCAGAGCAACGAGCTGGACTACGCGTGGACGACGAGCTGGGGCCTGAGCACGCGCATGGTCGGCGCCATCATCATGGCGCACGGCGATGACCAGGGCCTCATGCTGCCGCCGCGGCTCGCGCCGTTCCAGGCCGTGGTCGTACCGATCTGGCGCAAGGACGCGGAGCAGGCCGCGGTGCTTGAGATGGGACGCCGCGTCGCCGACACCCTCAAGGCCGCGGGCGTGCGCGTCAAGCTGGACACCCGCGACGAGCTCAGCGCCGGGTTCAAGTTCAACGATTGGGAGATGCGCGGCGTGCCGCTCCGCATCGAGATCGGGCCGCGTGACGTGGAGCAGAACGCGGTGGTCTTCGCGCGCCGCGACGTGCCGGGCAAGGAGGGCAAGACGTTCGGCGTGCCGGTCGACGGCGTGGCTCAGGCCACCCGAGACATGCTCGACACGATCCAGGCAGGCATGCTGGCGCGCGCGACGAAGTTCCAGGTGGCCAATACCCGCACCGTCCGGAACTACGACGAGTTCAAGCAGGTCCTGGAGGGCCCGGGCGGGTTCATCCGGGTGCCCTGGGGCGGCACGGGCGAGGACGAGGATCGCATCAAGGAAGAGACAAAAGCCACGATCCGCTGCTTCCCGGTCGAACACCAGGGCGAGGAAGGGGTCTGCTTCTACACGGGCAACAAGACCGATCGCGTCGCGATCTTCGCCCGCGCGTACTGATCTGCCAAGACCGCCCCGCTGGCGGGAATGCAAAAGCTAACCGTCAGCGCTGGCATCCTGAGCGGAGGCCCGCCCGTAGTCTGGGCGGGCCGCAGTCGAAGGGCGCCGGCGCTGACGGTGCAGGTCACCTCCTTCGACTACGCAGCGGCTTCGCCGCCGCTCCGCTCAGGATGCTCAGTCTCGGCTATATCTCGAACTCCTGCCCGACCGCGGCTTGCCCCCCCTGCTGCGCGATGCTACAATGGCCCTGAAGCGTCATGAACAGAACGCCTCCAAAGTGGTACTGGCCCGATGTGACCGATCCGCTGGTCCTGGATGCCATGGCGACAGTTCCCAGGCACCTGTTCGTGCCGCGCGAGATGCAGGAGCAGGCATACGACGACATACCCCTGCCTATCGGGTTGCGCCAGACCATCTCCCAGCCCTACATCGTGGCACTGATGACGCAGGCGCTCGGCATCGGCGCCGGCAGCCGGGTGTTGGAGGTGGGCACGGGCTCGGGGTACCAGGCGGCCGTCCTCGCGACCATCGCAGGGCGCGTATGGAGCGTCGAAGGATTGGCCGATCTGGCCTCTACGGCACAGGGTCGACTGCGGTCGCTCGGCTATGACGTTGAGGTGAAGACGGGGGACGGCTGGCTGGGCTGGCCCGAACATGCCCCGTACGATGCCATCATCGTCACCGCGGCCGCGCCGGAGATCCCACCGGCACTCGTGCAGCAGCTGGCCGAGGGGGGACGACTCGTGATCCCGCTCGGCGTGGTAAATTGGGACCAGGTGCTCTGGCGCATCGAAAATGAACCCGATCGCGGCCTGCAAGCCCGGCGCCTGGCCGATGTCCGTTTCGTGCCGCTCGTCCGCCACAGTGCGGAAGGGGCGACGACTGAGGAAACGCAGGCGCTGCGCACTGAGCTGCGGCGCCTGGTGGGTCTGCCTGCGGGAAACGGATGACCATCTGAAGCGCCCGGCCGCGCGCCCATGGAGCAATGATGCGTGTTGTGATTACCGGCCACAATGGACAACTCGGCCGCCAACTTCTCTCAGCCTTCGCCTCAGATGAGGTGCTTCCTCTCGATCTGCCCTGCGACGATATCACCGACCCGGGCGTGGTGGCGTGCATCACCCGTTTCGCGCCCGACCTGGTGGTCCATTCTGCGGCATACACCGATGTGGATGGCGCCGAGAAGGATCCCGACGCGGCCTTTCGCGTCAACGCAATCGGCACGCACAACGTGGCCCTGGCCGCGCAGCGCGCGGGCGCGGCCCTCATGCACGTCAGCACGAACGAGGTGTTCGATGGCACGCGGCGGGAGGCGTATCGGGAGTGGGACGCGCCCAACCCGATCAGTACGTATGCGCGGAGCAAGGCGGCCGGCGAGCAGATCGTGCGCGACCTGTTGCAGCACTACTACATCGTCCGGGTGGCGTGGCTGTTCGGCCCGGGCGGCAACAACTTCGTCACCAAGATCATCGCGGGCGCGGAGAAGTACGGCCAGCTGCGCGTGGCAGCCGACGAGTTCGGCAACCCGACGTACGCGCCCGACGTGGCCCAGGCGATGGCGGAACTGGCCGCCACGGGCCACTACGGGACGTATCACCTGACGAACGGCGGATTCTGCTCGCGCTACGAGTTCGCGCGGGAGATCATGGCGCAGGCCGGCCGGCCGGATCTGCCGGTGACGCCGATCCTGAGTGCGGAGTGGCCGCGACCATCCCGCCCGCCGCTGCACGCCGTGCTCGCCAACACGGCGGCCGCGGCGCTCGGCATCACCATGCGGTCCTGGCAGGCGGCGCTGGCCGAGTACGTGGCCCTTCTGCGTGTGGCGCCGTGATGCGCGCCAGCGTGATCGTCCCGAACTACAACGGCCGGCGCTTCCTCGACACGTGCCTGGGCGCGCTGTTCCGGCAGACCTATCCGCCGGAACTCCTGGAGGTCGTCCTGGTGGACGACGCGTCGACCGATGATTCGGTGGCCTGGGTGCGAGAGCACTACGAAGGCGTAAAGATCGTCGCGCTGGCCAGTAACAGCGGCCTCGCAGCAGGATGTAACGCCGGCGCACGCGCGGCCACGGGCGACCTGCTGGTCATGCTGAACAACGACACCGAGGCCGAGCCGGGCTGGCTGGCCGCGCTGGTCGAAGCCGCGTCCGCGCATCCTGAGGCCGGCGCGATCGCGAGCAAGATGCTCCTGTTCGACCGGCGGGAGGTGCTGCACAATGCGGGCGACCTGATGGGCGCAGACGGTATTCCCCGCAACCGGGGAGTGTGGGAGGTCGACGAGGGGCAGTACGACGCGCACGGGGAGGTGTTCGGCGGGTGCGGTGGCGGCGTGGCCTATCGCCGCGCCGCGTGGGAAGCAGCCGGCGGCTTCGACGAGCGGCTGTTCATGTACCTGGAAGACGTGGACCTGGCCTGGCGGCTGCAGCTGCTGGGGTGGCGGGCCATATTTGCGCCGGAGGCCCGGCTCTATCATCATCTGAGCGCCACGGGCGGCGGCGTGTTGGCGAGCTACTACACGGGGCGGAACACGCTCTGGGTCATCGCCAAGGACATGCCTGCGCCGCTCATCCGCAAGCACCTCGGGCGCATCGTGGCCGCGCAGTGGCGCGTGACGCGCGATGCCCTGAGGGCCTGGCGCGGCGCGGCTGCGCGGGCCCGCCTGCGCGGCCAGGCGGCCGGCCTGCTGGGCCTGCCCCGCGTGCTGAAGTGGCGCCAACCTGTACAAGAAGGGCGCACGACGCCCATCGAAACGATCGACGCGATGCTTGTTAGAGACTGAAGGAGACACGCAATGGCCCTGATCGAAAAACTGGGAAGCTTCTATCTCGGCAAGGAGTACGATCTTGCCACCAAGACGTTGCAGGATGCAGCCGTCAACTATGATGCGCGCGACCTGACCACCCACGCGGTCTGCGTCGGGATGACCGGCAGCGGCAAGACGGGCCTCTGCCTCGACCTGATCGAGGAAGCGGCGCTCGACGGCGTCCCCGCGCTGCTCATCGACCCGAAGGGCGACATCACGAACCTGCTCCTGACGTTTCCCGAGCTACAGATGGAGGATTTCCTGCCCTGGATCAACGCCGACGATGCCAGGCGCAAGGGGCAGACGCCCGAAGAATTCGCGGCCGCGCAGGCCAAGCAGTGGCGGGAGGGCCTGGCCAGCTGGGATCAGGGGCCAGAGCGCATCCGTGCGCTGAAAGACTCGGCCGATTTCGCCATCTACACGCCCGGCTCCGAAGCCGGCCTGCCCCTGAGCATCATCAGCAGCTTCGATGCGCCCAACCTGGACTGGGAGACCGAGAGCGAAACGCTGCGGGAGCGCATCCAGGGCACCGTCTCCGCCCTGCTGGGACTGGCCGGCATCGACGCGGATCCGGTGCGCAGCCGGGAACACATCCTCCTGTCGACCATCCTCGAGGATGCATGGCGCAGGCACGAGAACATGGACCTGGCCAGGCTGATCCAGAACGTGCAGAAGCCGCCGTTCCAGCAGGTCGGCGTCCTCAACCTGGAGGCCTTCTTCCCCGAGAAGGATCGCTTCGGGCTCGCGATGGCGCTCAACAACATCATCGCGTCGCCGAGCTTCGCATCATGGCTCAAGGGCGAGCCCCTCGACATCCCGAGCCTCCTCTACACGCCCGAGGGCAAGCCGCGGCACAGCATCTTCTATATCGCGCACCTGAGCGAGGCCGAGCGCATGTTCTTCGTGACCATCCTGCTGGAGACGTTCATCAGCTGGATGCGCAGCCAGCCGGGCACGACCAGCCTGCGCGCGCTCGTCTACATGGACGAAGTGTTCGGCTACTTCCCACCTTCCGCAAACCCGCCCAGCAAACGCCCGATGCTGACCCTGCTCAAGCAGGCGCGCGCGTTCGGTTGCGGCGTCATGCTGACCACCCAGAACCCCGTCGACCTGGACTACAAGGGCCTCACCAACGCGGGCACGTGGTTCATCGGCAAGCTGCAGGCCGAGCGGGACAAGGCGCGCCTGCTCGCGGGCCTGGAAAGCGCGATGGCGGAGGCAGGGTCCCTGTCTGACACGCGGGTGCTGGACAAGCTGATATCCTCCCTGGACAGCCGTGTCTTCCTGTTGCATAACGTCAACGAGGACGCCCCGGTCGTGTTCAACACGCGCTGGGCCATGAGTTACCTGCGCGGCCCGCTCACGCGGCAGCAGGTCAAGGAGCTGATGGCCGACCGGAAGCCGGCCGCCCCGTCGGAGCCGGCGCGCCGCCGGGATGCTGCTTCGCCGGGCACGGCGCGGGTGGAAGAGC
Source organism: Anaerolineae bacterium (assembly GCA_040766655.1). Classification (GTDB taxonomy): domain Bacteria; phylum Chloroflexota; class Anaerolineae; order CG2-30-64-16; family CG2-30-64-16; genus JALOOB01. The sequence continues at coordinate 61,337 of JAXGQB010000019.1, read as the reverse complement.
CCGCCTCCTCCAGCGTGGTTGGCGTGGTGCCGGCCGTTGGCCAGGGGCTCGCGAGCATGCCGCCCGTCGCGCCGCCCGGCGTCAGCCAGGTCTTCCTGCCCGTCATGGTCCGCGAGCGGGAGACGCTCCGCATCGTTGAGGATAAGCTCGGAGGCCAGATCACGCCGACGGGCCAGCAGCTGATCTACCAGCCCGCGCTCGTGGGCCTGGCAAGCGTCGCGTATTCGGATCGCAAGACGGGCCTGGACGAGGTCCAGGAATTGTCGCTGGTGCTACCTCTGGACCCCGACGCGCGGACGCTCGACTGGCGCGCGGCACAGCCGGTGGAGGTGAACGAGCGCGACCTGGAGACGCGCACGCCGTCCGACGCGTTGTTCGCCGGTGGCGTCCCTGCGAGCATCAATGGTGCACGCGCTTTGTCCCAAATGAAGACCTCACTGGCCGATTACCTCTATCGCAGCCAGGCCTTCTCGCTGCTCTACAATCCGACCCTCAAGCTCTATGCCGATCCCGGCGAAACCGAGCGTGACTTCCGGGCGCGCTGCCAGCAGGCCGCACGCGAGCTGCGCGACGAAGAGGTCGACAAGGTGCGGGCCAAGTACGAGGTGAAACTGAAACGGCTTGCGGATCGGAAGGAGAAGGAGGAGCTGGAGCTGGCCGAGAACAAGGCCCAACGGACGGGCCGCGTCGGCGAAGAGATCCTCTCGGGCCTCGACAGCGTCGCGGGCCTGTTCGGTCTCTTCGGCACCAGCAAGCGCAAGAGCCTCAGCAGCCTGTCAAAGGCGGCCACGAAGCGCCGCATGACTGCGCAGGCCCAGGCCGACATCGACGAGTCCAAGGCCGAGATCGAGCGCATCGACCAGGAAGTCGCGACGCTCCAGGCAGACATGGAAGAGGAACTGAGCGCGTTGACGGAGTCGTGGACCGAGGCCTCCGAGAAGGTCGAGGAGGTCAAGGTCGCGCCGAAGAAGAGCGACATTGACGTGCACCTCGTCTCGCTCGCGTGGGCGCCGAGCTGGGAGGTCAGCTACGAGGACTTGCGCGGCCTGCAGCGCACGGAGTCGGTGCTGGCGTACAGCATGAGCCAGCAGGCGTAACCGGGCGGCGAGTCTCGTCTCGCCGCCCGACAGAACGCGGACCTCCGGGATCGCGCCAGCCTTGGGTTGGCCTGCGATCCCGGAGGTCTTCGATTTCCTACCGGACGAACACGAAGATCAGGTCGTTGACGTTGGTCTGCGTGGGACCCGTGATCAGCAGGTCTCCCAGCGCGCCGAGGAAGTGATAGCTGTCGTTGCCGGCCAGCGCGGTGCGGGCATCGATGCCCGCAGCTGCTGCGCGGCGCAGTGTGTCGGGCGTCGCGATGCCCCCGGCCGCGCTGGTCGGCCCATCGGTGCCGTCGGTGCCCAGGCTGCCGACGATGACCTGGCACCCCTCGGGCAGCGCGTGGCCCGCGAGCGCGATCGCGGCGCTGAGCGCCAGCTCCTGGTTCCGGCCGCCCATGCCCCCGCCGCGGATGGTGACCGTCGTCTCCCCGCCCAACACCAGGCACACCGGAGGCCGGAGGTCGGACTGCCCGGTCGCGATGCCCTGCGCCAGGCCCGCCACCGCGCGGCCCACCTCGCGGGCCTCGCCCTGCACGAACGTCGTCAGCAGGGTGGCGTGGAATCCCAGGCGTTGCGCCTCCGCGACGGCTGCCCGGCCCGCAATCGCGTTGTCCCCGATGATGACGTTGTTCACCCGCCCGAAGATGGGATCGCCGGCCTTCGGCGTGTCGGGCAGGTCGCCGGCCGCACCCCTGGCCAGGTGGCCGCGCACGCTCTCCGGGACTTCGTCCGCGATGCCGTAGCGCGCCAGGATGTCCCACGCGTCGCGGAAGGTGCTGCGATCGGGCACGGTCGGGCCGGACGCGATGGCGTCGAGCGGCGTCCCGACCACGTCGGAGAGGATCAGCGTGGCCACCTGCGCGGGCGCAGCCAGGCGCGCCAGCTGGCCGCCCTGCAGCCCCGAGCAGTGCTTGCGCACCGTGTTGATCTCGGTGATGTCCGCGCCCGAGCGCAGCAGCAGGTCGGTCAGTTGCCGGTAGTCCGCGAGTGAGATCGAAGGAGCGGGCAGGGGCAGCAGCGCGGAGCCGCCGCCGGAGATCAGCACGATCGCCAGGTCCCGTTCGGTGAGATCGCCCAGCAACGTCGCGATCTGTTCCGAGCCGGCCAGCCCTGCCGCATCGGGAACCGGGTGGCCCGCCTCGACGAGGCGGATGGGGCCGGTGGGGGCGGGCCGGGGCGCGGGGGCAGGCTCGCCGCCGCGGCCGTAGCGCAGGCGCCACGCGCCGCCGGCGGCCGTGTGGCCGTACTTGACGTTGACCGATCCCGCGGCCAGGCGATCCCCGAGGACCTCATAGACGGCCGCGGCCATGGGCGTGCACGCCTTGCCGCCACCCACGACGACGATGCGATCGATGTTGTCCAGGGGGTACGTCTGCGGGCCGATGCGCAGCACGTCATCCTGCAGGGCGAGGTTGGCCAGCATGGCCTCGTGGGGATCGACGGCGCGGATCCCTGCGTCCAGCACGGTCAGCACATCGTTCCGAAGCTGCTCAGGCAGGGATGAAGACATGGGATGGCTCCTTCTCGGATCGAGCGAGGAGGCGGGGCCGCCGGTTGCGGCTAAGGCGCGGTCAGCGCCGCCGCGGCGGCCGCCGCAGCAGTCAATTCGCCCTTGACCACGGCCAGTACGGCCGTCTGGATCCGTGCGGCCGCGTCCTCGTAATCCGGCCCGACCGGCACGCTGCGCGCCGCGGACAGCTGACTGTCGAGAAACGCGAAGTACGGGTCGTCAGCCTGGCCTGCCAGCGCCTGCGGCATGACCGGCAGCCAGCCGGCAACCCGCGCGATGGCGGCCGACCGCTCCGGGTCCATCAGCCAGGCGATCAGCTCGGCCGCCACCTGCTGGCGCTGCGGGTCGGGCGTGACGATCGCAAACGCCCACCCGCCCGCGATCGGGTCGGCCGGTATGCTCAACGCGGGCGCGGGGCCGAAGCCGGGCTGTAGCGTCGCGCGCTCGGCCGCAAAGCGCCGCGCGCTGACGTAGGCCAGTGGCGCCTGCCCCTGTGCAAAGACGCTCCACGTCTCTTCGCCGTCCGCCATCTCGATCGCGTTGGGCGGCAGCAGGCCCGCTTTCGCACCCCGTTCGTAGAACGAAAGGAGTTGCTCGAGCGGCGCCTTTTCGGCCGTGAGATTGCGCGCCTCGTCCATGATGCCGCCGGCCGACAGGTACTGCGACAGCACAGCACGCGATAGACCCTCGACGGGTCGCGCGCTCGTGCCGGCCTGGGGCTTGGCCAGGGGGAAGAGGTAGGCCGTCCCGCCTTGGAGGATCTCCCCAGTCGAGACCGGGGGTTGGGGCACCTGCGCGGTCAGGTACGCCAGGTGGCCGATGTCCGCCAGATACTGCACTGCATCGAGACGCTCGCCGAAACGGCCCGCCTCCCGCGCAAATGGGTACAGCGCGTCGGTCACGCTCGGGTCGATGAGCAGATCGAGCGCCTGCAGCGCGCCGGCATCGACGGCCTTCTCCAACTCGACGACGTCGAGCATGATCAGGTCGGGAAGCACGCCCGGCGCGACCGTCTGCGAAGTGAGGAGGAAGTCCAACAGGCCGCCCTTGCCGTAGCGCGCCTTGACGACCGTCTCCACCCGGACCAGGTCTCCCTGCGCCGCGCTGAACGCTTCGAGCTGCTCGGTCAGCAGCGCGCCGGTGCCCTGCGGCGCCTGCGGGCTCAGAAACTCGGGCGTCCACCAGGTGAGCGTCAACGGGCCGGCGACAGGCGTGACCGTCGCGGTTGCCACGGGCGTGGGACTGGCCGCCGTCGACGGTGTGGCCTGGCTCTGGGCAGGAGGCGTCGACGTCGCGCCGCCGCCGCAACCTGCCAGGAGCACGCCCACAAGGAGAACGTAGAACAGCCCCGTGAATGGGCGCAGACGAGTGCCTGGTTTGGAAAGGGTGAAGCTGTGTTTCATAGTGTATGAGCCCGATTATACCGCATCTCCGTCCGAACGCCGTAACTGGTCGGGAAGAAATGCACGCGTCTTCTACGGGTGCATCCATGGCAGGTGCGTCACAAAGTGGACCGTGTCGCCGCTCCGCACCTGGCGGCCCGCGCCGTTGCACAGGACCTGCTGTGAAAACGCCGCGTCGAAGCTCTCGGTTCCGATGATGCCAGGCGTCGGGCCCTCGACGGCCCGGTAGTTGGCATGCATCGATCCGCTGCTCTGCACGACCAGCTGGAACGACTGCGCGAGTGGGCTGGCTGCGCGGCGCATCCCCTGCCAGGTGACGACGAACGTTTCCGCATTGGGCTGGTGCACCACGATCTCGCCGCCCAATGCCGGGTCCCAGTCCACCGCATACACGAACACCGCGTTGTTGGGCGCCATGCCGTTGCCCGGGCAGAAGGCCGGCGCCCGCATGTTGGCTGAACCCGTCGACCCGAAGATGACCGTGCCGTTGTCCGACACGAGAAGCGAGCCGTAAGTTGCGCCGTAGAAGGCAAGCCCGAAGGGCAGGGCGACGTTCTGCAGGACATCGTTCCCCAGGCTCAGCGGGCTGCGATAGAGCACGCCGGGCGCGTCCGGATCCAGCCAGGAAGGGCCGGCGTTGTTGACAGCCATCGGCAGGTGCGCCGAACGAAGGGAGGAAACGATCAGCAACGAGGCGGTCACGTCGAAGCCCTCCAGTCCGGCGGGGTACAGCGGCTCGACCCGCACGGTCGCCCAATACATCCCCGGCGCCAACCCACCCCGGCTGGCCGTCAGGGCCAGTGAGGCGGGCGTGCTGAAGACACTCGCGCCGCTGGGTGGCGACACGGACAGCCAATCTGCACCGCTGGTGACCGTCGCTTGCCAGATCACGCCCTGGCTGCTCGGGTTGGCGAGTTGGATGGTGCGTGACTGGGTCATGGCCGGCGCGCCGAGCAGGAAGGACTGCCTCTCCGTCACGCGCGTCAACGAAGGCGGATACGCCCAACGCACCGCCTGGCCCATGTTCAGTCGCCCCGTGCCGAAGTAGTCGTTGCGCCCGGTGGCATAGGAGAGCGGCTCGCCGGTGTAGGGACTCGATCCCACCTTGTCCGCGGTGCTCATCAGGATATCCGCGATCTCCTGCGGGCCTGCCCCCGGCCTCATCGCCCAGACCAGCGCCGCAGCCGCGGACACCATGGGCGCGCTCATGGAGGTGCCGGACAGGGGACCGTAGCCGGTGCGCGTCGTGCTCCAGACGGGTTGATCGTTGGTGCCGCCGGGCGCGGCCAGATCGATGTACGGCTTATAGCTGGAATAGGTGGTCGTCCGGTCGAACCGGTCGCTGGCAGCCACGGCCAATACCTCGTCGTACGCGGCGGGGTACATGTTCGGGTTGATCGAACCGCAGTTGTAGATATCGTTCGCGCAGTTGCCCGCGGCGGCCACTGCCAGCACGCCGCTGAGATTGGCGTACCGCAGTGCGTCCTCGAGCGCCTGCGAATGATAGGTGCTGGCCAGGCTCAGGTTGATCACCTGCGCCTGGAGGTTGATCGCATCGTAGACTGCCTCCGTGATCGCGCCGAACGCACCGACCCGCTGGGCGTTCAGCACCTTGAGAGGCAGGATCTTGATGTTCGGCGCCAGGCCCGAGACCCCGATGCCGTTATCGAAACCCGCCGCGATGATGCCGGTTACGTGCGTCCCATGGCTCAACTGAGTATCATCGTCTTCGGGCGGCAGCGCGGGATCGATGTAGTTCTTGCCCGCGAGCAATTTGAACGCGAACTCGGGGTGGCTGCGGGCCACGCCGGTGTCGAGCACCGCGACGACGAAGCTGAGGCTGCCCGGCGTGGCGGCCCACGCCTGGGGCGCGGCCACGCGATGCGCGTGCCACTGCCGCGGGAAGTCCGGGTCGTTGGGATAGATCGCATCCACGGCTGCATACGCGTAGTAGTTGGGCTCCGCGTAGCGCACCCACGGCAGCGCCCCGAGCCGCGCGATCTCCTCCGCCTCGCGCCCTTCGGCGACGGCCAGCCGGGCCACCCCGTGGGCGGGCAGGGCGGAAAGGACCTGCAGGCCGGTCAGGCTCGCCAGCTCGCCGCGGGCCGCCAGGGCGGCAGCATCGCGACGGTCGCTCTCGAATCCTTCCTTCACCGGCGTGACGAGGGGCAGCGGGCCGCTGCCGGGCGTCCAGCCGATGAGAACCTCCCCGGGCACGTAGGGCGGATCGGAGGGCTGCACCTGTGCGGAGGCAGCGGTCGCCACGAGGAGCAAGGTCAGGGCTGCGAGCAATCCGGGCAGCCGGCAGCGCAGCCAGGCGCGGTGAAGGGCCATGGGGCATCTCCCATACGGTCGTAAAGAAAAACAGCCACGTGCGAACGCACGCGGCTGTTGGCATCCCTGTCGAGCAGCCGGCCTAGTTGAACAGCTGCCCGGTCGCTTCGGTCTGTTCGGTCGTTTCGGTCACCTCAGGTGCCGTGACCGAGGGCGCGGGCTCGACGATGAGTTGCAGCGTCTTATTGTCGTCCAACACGATCCTGACCCGATCGCCGGCCTTGATCTCGCCACCCAGCAGCGCCTCGCTCAGGCGATCTTCCAGTTTGTCCTGGATGATGCGCCGCAGCGGCGCGCGCCGTACTCCGCATCGTAGCCCTCGTCGGCCAGGTAGCTCTTGACCTCGTCATCGAGCTCGAGGCTCACGCCCTGCTCGATGAGCTGGTCGCCGACACGGTGCAGCTCAAGATCCACGATCTCCTTGATCTGCTCCTTGGTCAGGCTGCGGAACACCATGATGCCGTCCAGGCGATTTAGGAACTCCGGGCGGAACGTCCGCTTCAGCGCCTCGGTCACCTTGTCCTTCATCACCTGGTACTCGTCTTCCTGCCGCGCGAGCTCGTCCCGGGTGGTAGCAAAGCCCAGTGAACCGCCGTGCTTCAGCAGGTTCGCGCCCACGTTGGACGTCATGATGAGGATGGCGTTTCGGAAATCGACCCTCCGGCCCTTGGCATCGCTCAGATTGCCGTCTTCCATGATCTGCAACAGCATGTTGAAGACCTCGGGGTGAGCCTTCTCGACCTCGTCCAGCAGGACGACGGAGTACGGCCGCCGCCGGACCGCCTCGCTCAGCTGGCCGCCTTCATCGTATCCCACGTAGCCCGGAGGAGCCCCGACCAGCCGGCTGACGTTATGTCGCTCCATGAATTCGCTCATGTCGATCTTGATGAGTGCGTCCTCGGAGCCGAAGAGGAATTCCGCCAGGCTCTTGGCCAGCAGCGTCTTTCCGACGCCCGTGGGCCCGAGGAACATGAACGTACCGATGGGCCGCTTGGGATCCTTCAGGCCCGTGCGCGCGCGGCGCACCGCGCGGGAGATCGCCTTCACCGGCTCATCCTGGCCGACGACGCGCTTGTGGAGATAGCCCTCCATCTCGAGCAGCCGCGCGGTCTCTTCGCCCACCAGGCGCACCATCGGGATGCCCGTCCACATGCCGACGACCTCGGCGATATCCTCTTCACCCACAAGCGGCTGGGGCACCGCTTCCTGCCACCCCTTGCGCAGTTGCTCCAGCTTGCGCTCCAGGTCGAGCTCCTGGTGCCGCAGATCCAGCGCGTCGTCGAAGCGCTTGGATTCGACAGCCTGCTCCTTGGCCTTCTGCGTGCTCTTCAGCTCGCGAAACGTCTCCCTAAGCGTGTTGGCATACGGCGCCTTGTACATGCGCACGCGGCTGGCTGCCTCGTCCATCAGGTCGATGGCCTTATCGGGCAGGAACCGGTCGGGCACGTAGCGCGCGGACAGCCGCGCGGCCGCGGTGAGCGCGTCATCGCTGATCTGAAGCTGGTGGTGCGCCTCGTACATCTTGCGCACGCCCTTGAGGATGTCGATTGTCTCCTCGATCGTGGGCTCGTCCACCAGCACGGGCTGGAACCGACGCTCCAGGGCCGCGTCGCCCTCGATGTACTTGCGGTACTCATCCAGGGTGGTCGCGCCGATGCACTGCAGTTCCCCGCGCGCCAGTGCGGGCTTAAGCAGGTTCGCCGCATCCATGCTGCTGCCGGCCGAGCCTGCGCCGACCAGCATGTGCACCTCGTCGATGAAGAGGATCGCATCCGAGTTGGTGATCTCCTCGATCACCTTCTTCAGGCGCTCCTCGAACTGGCCCCGGTACATCGTGCCCGCGACGAGTGAGCCCACGTCGAGCATGAGCACGCGCTTATCGATCAGTGTCTCTGGCACGTCTCCGTCGATGATGCGCTGAGCCAGACCCTCTACGATGGCGGTCTTGCCGACACCCGGCTCGCCGATCAGCGCAGGATTATTTTTCGTCCGCCGGCTCAAAATCTGGATCACGCGCTCGATTTCCTTCTCGCGCCCGATCACCGGGTCCAGCCGGCCTTCCTCCGCGCGCGCGGTGAGGTCGAAGCCCAGCTGATCCGTGAGCGGCGTGTTGCTCTCCCGTTTCTTGGTAGAGGTCTCCTGTATCTGGCTCTCGAGCATCGCCCGGGTCGTCTGCTGGCGCAGCGCATCGATGCTGACATTGACGTTGCGCAGCACTTCAGCCGCGATGCCCTCATTCTCGCGCAACAGGCCCAACAGCAGATGCTCGGTGCCGATGTACGGGTGACCCATCTGGCGCGCTTCCTCAACCGCCAGCTCGATCACCCGCTTGGTTCGCGGCGTCAACGTCGGCTTGCCAAAAGGCGGGCGAGGATTGTGGGGCGCCATGTGCTCCACCTGGTGAGCCACCTCGGCCGGCGTTGCCCCGGCCTCCCTCAAGACCCTGGACGCCAGCCCGTTCTCTTCCTTTGCCAGGCCCAGCAGAAGATGCTCCGTACCCACGTAGTTGTGGTTCATACGGATGGCTTCTTCCTGGGCTATCTGCAGCACCTGACGTGCATGCTTAGTAAATCGGTCAAGTTTGTCCGACATAATTCTCATCCTTCACGCCACAGGGGGCGTGTCATCCTTATCTCGCTTGCTTCAACTGGCGCTCAGCATCGATATCACTACGATCCTATGAAGATTATAGCACACCGGGTATGGGGCGTCGTAAGCCGCGTTCCTTTGGCCTGCCCGCACCCAGCGCAAGCCGCGGCGTATCGCAGAGAACAAAAAAGGGGCGGAGTGCACTCAGCGCCTCCGCCCCTTTGGTTAGGAATTGAGTCTCAGCCCAAGGCCAGGACCCCCGGCCTCACGGGTTCTCCAACGGAAGCATCTCTGTGGCAGGCTCCTCGGTCGCGTCATCCGATTCGGCGTCTCCGTCGTCCTCGATGGTCGCCTGCCAGTCCACGTACGCGTCGTCCGAGGCCTGGCGCAAGCTCAGGCCGATGCGGCGATGCTGCGGGTCGATGCGGATGATCCGCACCTCGACCTCGTCACCTTCCTGCACGATCTCCTTCGGATGGTTGATCCGATAGTCGGCCATCTCCGAGATGTGGATCAGCCCTTCGATGGCGTCGTCCATCCTGGCAAACGCGCCGAAGGCAGTCAGGCGTGTGACGACGACCGTGAGCACCTGGCCGACCACATACTGGTCAGCGACGATGGTCCATGGCTCGGGTGTCAGGCGCCGCAGGCTCAGGCCGATACGCTTGCGATCTTCGTCGACGTTCATGACGTAGACCTCCACCTCCTGGCCGATGCGCACGATCTCGCGCGGGTGCTCCACGCGATGCCACGCCAGCTCGGAGAGATGGATCAGGCCATCGGCTCCGCCGAGATCGACGAAAGCGCCGAAGTCCGCGATACTCGTGACGATCCCTTTCAGGACATCACCTTTGTTAAGGGTCGAAAGCAGGCGATCCTTCTGACTCTTGCGCCACTCCCGCATGGCTGCGCGCTCGGACAGGATCAGCCGATTGCGCTGGCGATCCAGTTCGACCACCTTCAACTGCATGGCCTGGCCCACCAGCCTGGCCCAGCGCTGTTCGGGATCGCCCTCCGGGTCTTGCTGCGCCTGCCATCGGGCCGACAACTGCGAGGCCGGAACGAAGCCGCGCACCCGTCCCACCCGAATGATCACGCCACCGCGGTTGTAGCCGGTGACCACACCTTCAAAGACGTCCTGCGACTCGAATAGTTCCTCCGCCTGTTGCCAGTCCTGTTCCTGCTGGGCACGGGCGAGAGAGATGACCACATTCCCGTCGCGATCTTCGGGTTGCACGACCACCGCAGTGATCGGGTCACCGACCGACATGCCATCCAGGAACTCCTTGCCGAGACGCTCCAGCTCGCGCGGGTCGACGATGGCGTCCGCTTTGTACGGAATTGCGACGAGAAGTTGATTGGGACCGATGCTGACGATTGTGCCTTCTACGGTGTCGCCCTGTCGAATCCTGGAAAAATCGAAGGCGTCCAGCGGCAAACTGTCCATGGGGTTAGGCTCGGCTGCTGATTGGGCGGACAGCAGCCCCTTGTGGGTCTTCATGAGAATGATGGCTCCCCCTCCAACAAAGACTGAGTCGGATTATACTGCAAAGAACGAACTATGTGCAAGTGTCTTGCGGGACAGATTGCCATCCTGCCCCGCCAGCAAGTCAACAACGACCGCACCTGGACACAGCGTTCTTGCGACCTTTAGCGCTGCGGCACGTAGGCGATCATCTCGATCTCAACCTGTGCGCGCCGCGGCAGCGCGGCCACCTGCACAGTGGAGCGCGCCGGCGGATCGGCTGCAAACTGGGCCGCATAGATCAGATTAACGGTCTGAAAGTCGTTCATGTCGGTCAGGAAGATGGTGGTCTTGACCACGTCCGCGAAGGTGGCTCCCGCCGCCTGCAATACGGCCGCCAGGTTGCTGAGCGCGAGCTGCGTCTGGGCTTCCACGCCTTCCGCCAACTTGCCGCCCTCTGGCTCAAGGCCCATCATGCCGGACGTAAAGATGAAATCCCCCACACGAACTGCCTGGCTGTAGGGGCCGATGGCCGCCGGCGCAGCAGAACTATTGATGATTGCTCGCATTTCTGCCTCCTTGCATGTTGTAGCAAGAGGCCCCAGCGCGAGAGCGCTGGGGCCTCATCTTACCCGACAACGATGTTGATGAGCTTGCCGCCCGCAAAGATCACCTTGCGCACGGCCTTGCCCTCGATCCACTTCTGCACGGCAGGGCTGGCCAGCGCCAAATCCCGTGCCTCCTCCTCCGCGATACCCGCTGCCACCTCGATGCGCTCGCGAACCTTGCCGTTCACCTGCACGACGAGGGTCACCAGCTCGGCCCGGGCCAACTCGGGATCATGATCGGGCCAGGGCTGAACGTGGATGCTGTCCGCGGCGGCGAACGCTCCGCCACCGTGACGCGCCTGCCACAGCTCCTCCGCGATATGGGGCATGGGCGGCGCCATCATCAGCAACAGAGTGTCGATGGCCTCATCCCACGCCGTTGTGCCGTAGACTGCCGTGTCCCTGGCCTTAATCAGGAAGTTGTTGAACTCCATCAAGGCGCTGACGACGGTGTTCCACTTCAGCGCTTCAATGTCTTCAGTGACCTTCTGCAGGGTCTTGTGGGTCATGCGGCGCAATTCGCGGATGGCAGCCGGGTCAGGATCGCCCCCTGCGCCCGTCTCCCTCGGCTCCAGCACCACGGACCAGACGCGTTCCAGGAACCGCTTCACCCCTTCGATGCCGGTGAAGTTCCAGGGCCCGCCGCCGTCCCATGGACCGATGAACATCAGGTATGCGCGTACTGTGTCTGAGCCGTAGCGCTCGACATACTCGTCCGGCGCCACCACATTGCCCTTGCTCTTGCTCATCCGCACGCCGTCCGGCCCCAGGATGATGCCCTGGTTGAAGAGCCGCACCATCGGCTCGCGGAACGAAACGACGCCCATGTCTGCCATCGCCTTTGTGAAGAAGCGGGTGTAGAGCAGATGCATGGTGGCGTGCTCGGGCCCGCCGGTATACTGATCGACCGGCAGCCAGTAGGCGCCCTCTTGGGGATCCCAGGGCGTGTCGTCGGGGCTCAGCTTCTCGCCCGCCTTCCAATACGGCGTCACGTACGCATATTGATACCACGAGGAGCACATGAACGTGTCCATCGTGTCCGTCTCGCGCTGCGCGGGACCGCCGCACACGGGACAGGTCGTCTGCAGGTAGCCCTGATGGAACTTGAGCGCGTTCTCGCCGGTGGGCGGAATCTGCGCATCGGTCGGCAGGATCACGGGCAGGTTCTCATACTTCTCGGGTACGATGCCGCACTTCTCGCAGTAGATCATGGGGATGGGCGCGCCCCAGTAACGCTGCCGGCTGATCAACCAGTCGTGCAGCCGGTATTGCACATCAAACCGGCCGATGCCGCGCTCCTCCAGCCAGGCAGTGACCCTGGCCTTCGCCACGTCGCCCGGGGTGCCGGTGAACGGGCCCGAGTTGATCATCTCGCCGTAGTCGTGATGGTACAGCACATCACGGTACCACTCGACCGCGTGCCACATCTCCATGGCCGTGCGATACTGCTGCATCAGCGCGTAGCCGGCATGGCACCGCGCCATGATCGCTGCGTCCGATTCCGCAGAGTCGAGCGTCATCGGCCCGTCGTTGAACACGACCTGCCAGCCCAACCCCACGATGTCGCCCCAATGCCCAGGCCTGAGATGAGCCTGGAGCAAGGCGCGGTAGCGCGCGATCGCGGTCTCACCCTGCAGCGACACCGCGTAGAAGTCGCCGCGCTGGGGGATGGCAAGGGTGGACCACTCGATGCCGGCCGCGTCGAGCGCGGCGGCAAAGCCATCCGCGACGGAGCCTTCCCACACGGCGCTCTTGGCCCGGCCGTCATTGCGCTGGATGACCGGGATGATGGACAGCCCGAATTTCAGCGCAAACGCGAAGTCGCGATCGTCATGGCTGGGCACTCCCATGATGGCGCCGGTGCCATAGCCCATGGTCACATAGTCCGCGATCCAGATGGGCACGCGATTCCCGTTGACAGGGTTGATCGCGTACGCGCCGATGGGCACGCCGGTCTTCTCGCGTTCGGCCGCGCCGCGCTCCATCTCCGTCTGGCGCCCGGCCTCGTACTGGTACGCGCGCACCTGCTCCCGGTGTGAAGCGGGCGTCAGCTTGCTGACCAGGGGATGCTCCGGCGCGAGGACCATGAAGGTCGCGCCCCACAGGGTATCGGGGCGAGTGGTGAAGATGACGATATCGTCGCCCTGCTCGCTCTTGAAGGTTGCTTCCGCGCCCTCGCTCCGATCGCCGATCCAGTTCAGTTGCGCCTGGCGGATGCGCTCGGGCCAGTCGATGCTGTCGAAGCGCTTCAGTTCCTCTGCGTACTCGGTGATCTTGAAGTACCACTGGTTCAGCAGCTTGCGCTCGACCGGCGTCTGGCAGCGCTCGCAGTGCCGGTCGTCGCCCGCCACCTGTTCGCGCGCCAGGGTGGTGTTGCACTTCGGGCAGAAGTCGACCGGGCCTTCCTTACGGTAAGCCAGGCCGTGGTCGTAGAGCTTCAGGAAGAACCACTGCGTCCACTTGTAGTATTCCGGCTCGCACGAGACGGCCTCGTGATCCCAGGCCCACATGGCGCCCATGGATCGCAGCTGGCCGCGCATGCGCGCGATGTTGTCCATCGTCCAGGTATGGGGATGCGTGCCATGCTTGATGGCTGCATTCTCGGCCGGCAGGCCGAACGCGTCGAAACCGATCGGGAAGAAGACGTTCCAACCCTTCATCCGCTTGTAACGCGCGGCCGCATCCGAGGGCGTCATCGCATACCAGTGCCCGATGTGGAGATCGCCCGACGGGTAGGGAAGCATGGTAAGGAAGTACCACTTCTGCCGGTCTGCAACCTGGCGCGTCGCGTAGAGGCCGGCGTCGGCCCACGCTGCCTGCCATTTTGGTTCGATGTCCTGCGGAATGTACTTAGATGCCATCTTTCCCCCTGCGATCAACCGCGTGTCGAAATAGAAAGTCCCCTTCGCCACTTATTCGACGAAGGGGACTCGTGCGGACCAAACTGGTTGCCGATAGTGGACCTGAGGGGATTCGAACCCCTTGCCTCTTGAATGCCATTCAAGCGCTCTCCCAATTGAGCTACAGGCCCATTAACGCCGACCTTCGTTCTGTGATGAACTGGCCACCTTCCCTAGACTCGTCGGCTCTCCAGTTTAGCGTCCCAGTGGAGCTGAGGGGACTCGAACCCCTTGCCTCTACAGTGCGATTGTAGCGCTCTCCCAGATGAGCTACAGCCCCGCGGGTAAAGGTGAGTATATGCAGATGGGGCGAAAGTGTCAAATCGCAGCCGGAGACGGGCCGCAGCGACAGACGCCTGAGCAGCAGAATCCGGAACCAAGTCGCCACACCACAGCGATGAAGTCTATGGCCTGGCCGGCGTCCCATCAGGCAGCCGCGCCTGGGTCCACTGCTCGACTCCCTCGGTCAGCGGGTATTGTGCGGCCAGCTTCTCATCGATTTCAACGCCCAGGCCGGGACGGTCGTTGGGATACATGTACCCGTTGCGCACCTCAGGCGTGCCGGGGAACATCTCGTACACGATGTCGGGGAAGCGACACCACTCCTGGACGCCGAAATTGGGCGCCCACAGGTCCAGGTGCAGGTTGGCAGCATGACCGACAGGCGAGACATCACCGGGGCCATGCCACGCCGTGCGCACGCCGAACATGTCGGCGAACGCCGCCACGTGACGGGCGGGCGTTAATCCACCCATCTGGCTGATGTGCATCCGGACGAAGTCTATCAATTGTCCGGTGATCAGTGGCTGCCATTCGTGAGGGTTGTTGAAGAGCTCGCCCATGGCCAGCGGCGTAGCGCATTGCTCGCGAATCCGTGCAAACCAGGCAATGTGCTCGGGCGCCAGCGCATCTTCCAGGAAGAAGAGCCTGAAGCGCTCGACATCCCTGGCAAACTGGATGGCGTCGACCGGGCTGAGGCGTTCATGCACGTCGTGCACGAGCTCAAGTTGTTCGCCGACGCGCGAGCGCACATGTTCCATCATTCGCAGCGTATTGCGCATGTAGCTGCGCGGATCGAAGTATGCGCCCTCGGGTGCGCCCTCGGGCCGCGGCGTCTGCATATCCCGGCCGCCATAGAGCCCCATCTGGACACGAACGTACCGGTAGCCTTCAGACACGAACTTGCGGACGTTGTCCTCGACCTCCTGCGGGTCGCGACCGTCCGCATGCGCATAAACGGCTGCCGCCTCGCGACACTTGCCGCCCAGCAGTTGATAAACCGGCATGCCGGCTTGCTTGCCCTTGATATCCCAGAGGGCCATGTCAACACCGGAGATGGCGTTGTTGAGCACCGGACCATTGCGCCAGTAGCCGTGCACCATGGCCATCCGCCATATCTCTTCGATGCGAGAAACATCACGACCCAGCATGAAAGGCCCGATGTGCTTCTCCAGGGCGGCAATGACGGCGTGGGCGCGTTGCGTGAAGGTGGCGCAGCCGAGGCCATACAACCCCGGCTCAGAGGTGATGATCTTGACCACGATCAGGCGCGATCCTGCGGGTTGGGTTGCGATGACCTTGATATCTTTTATGGTTACGGGTTGCGCCATCGGGGTTGGCTCCTTCCAGAGGAGTGCGAGTACGTTCGGATCATCAGATCGGCTGGCCGGCCGGTGTGAGTTGGGCCGTGAGCCCGCCATCAACATAGATGATCTGGCCGGTGATGTAACTCGATTCAGGCGAGGCCAGAAACGCGGCAACCGCGCCGATCTCGAGCGGTGTTCCAAGCCTGGCCAGGGGCACGCGCTCCCTGGCGGCCGCGGCCCAGGGGCCCTGAGCCGGATCGCCGCCGCGGTTGTAGATCGGACCGGGCGCGATGGCATTGACCCTGATCCCGTACGCTGCCAAGTCGAGCGCCATGGCGCGGGTCATGGCGTCGATGGCGCCCTTGGTGATGTCGTAGGGCAGGCCTTGCCAATGCGCGCGCACGCCGCCCACCGAGCTGATGTGGATGATGTTGCCCGCGCCGAGCTGGCGCATGATCCCGGCCGCGCGCTGGGAACACAGGTACGGGCCGCGAATGTTGGCTGCAAGCTGCGCATCAAGCAGGGCTTCGTCAACCTCAAAAAGCGGCCTGCGGCGCAGGTCGGCCGCATTGTTGATCAACAGGTCGATGCGGCCGAAGGCCTGCAGGGTCGCATCAAACAGGCGATCGACCTCAGATGTGCGGCCGACGTCGGCCGGTGCGGCGAGGACCGTGGCTCCGAACGAGCGCAGGGCCGTGACCGCGGTCTCAACGGCGTCGGGCAATCGGCCGTTCACGACGACACGCATGCCCTCACGCGCCAGGCGCAGGGCGATGCCCAGCCCGATGCCGCGACTGGAGCCGGTGACCACGGCCACCTTGTCTGCCAACTCGGGGTAACGCGGCCGGATCGCCTCATACTGGGAAGCCAGCTCCTGCAACGAGGGCATGCGAGGCGTCGTCATTCGCCGAGCTCGACGACAAGGCGGTGCATGGTCGCCGGGTCAAGGCCCGTGATGATCTCCCTGCGGATACGCACCCCATTGCCTTCGCGTGTCACCAGCAGCTCGACGCCATCGATGACGACCCGCCGGATCGCATACGCGCCCCAATCGAGACCCTGCGGGTTGTCATAGACGACCTCGATATTGCGGCCGGCAAACTGCGTCCGGACGGCGGCCTGACCCCGGTCATCGAACTGGGCCGCGGCGAGCTTCGGCGCCAGCACCAGGTCGCCCAGGTCGCCCCTGACCCCGAAGACCTCGACCAGCAGCGTCAGCAGGTACCAGCTTGCGGAGCCGGTGAGCCAGGGATACATGCCGCGGCCCCGCTCGCTGATGTACTCCGGCAGGCCGGGGTACATGCGGGAGACCGGGAAGTCCTGGCAGTGCTCGAAGATGCCCGCCAACACCTTGTGGCCCTCTGCAACCAGACCGCGGCGGTAGAGCGCGTTGGCGTACATCACAGCCATGTGGCTGAACATCGCGCCGTTCTCCTTGTGGCCGAACGCAAAACCGAAGCAGCGGCCCAGGTTGAGCTGTATCCCACCGAAGTCCGTGTTCAAGCGATAGCCGCCCATGCGAGGCTCGTAGAGATAGCGATCGGCGGCACGCACGATCGCGCTCGCCTGATCGTCGCTGGCGATGCCGCCCATCAACGTAAAGACCTGCCCGGTCAGCGTCATGCGCGCGCCGTTCGGACCCGCACCTTCGACCCGTTGGCCGTCGTTGTCGTAGTAGCCGTTGAACCAGCCGTGGCCCTCACCGTCCGTCACCCATTCGCCGGCCCGGATGTGCGCCGCCAACCAATCGACCTTGGCCGCCAGATCGCGGGCCAGGTCGGCCAAGCCCACCCTGACCTTCGCCCCGGAGACGGTATGCCCGCATGAGGCGAAGTACTCCGCCAGCCGGCGCTGCTTTGCGGCGACATCCTCGTAGTCCACCGGTTGATTCAGCGTGTCGAGCAGGCACACCAGCTCGCCGGCCAGTTCGACGCCGTCCAGGCCCAGGCGTGCCAATTCCAGCACGATGCCGCTCAAGTCACGCAGGTTGCTGGCGTAGAGCGCCGTGAACGCCACGCTCTCCCCGCGCTCGCGGGCCATGTCCATCCCATCGTTCCAGTCCGCGCCCTCCAGCAGGATGGTGTTGCCTGCCGCCCCCACGTGAAAGAACGCGGTGAGGTGCTGCACCAGGAGATGCTCCAGAATCGAGCCGCGGTAGACCTCGCCCCCGGCCGTACGGAGCTCGGTGCCCTGCTCCGAAGCCCACGCCTCGTCTTTCGCCCGGCACCGGTCGGTGTGCGCATCCTTGAAGTAGGCTTGTTCCTGCAGCAGGAAGCCCAGGTCGCCGCTCTGATGGAGGTAGAGCTGCGTCGTCAGCCAGGGCCACGCGCCGTGATCCATCCAGACGCGCGGGATGTTATTGCGGTCCGCGATGAATTCGCCGGGCCGGCTGCCGATGATGGTCGCATTGCTGCCATCGATGCGCACGCCCGCGAAGCTGCTGAAGAGCAGATCGCGCACCGGCTCCGGCTCCATCACCAGCAGCGCCAGGCAGTCCTGCCACAGGTCACGCCAGCCGCGACCGCCGCGGCCGTAGTCGTGGGCGGGCAGGAACGAGTTGCCGAACAGGCGGCGCAGGGTCGGCTGGATCGCCACCCACTTGAGCCAGCCATCGAAGCGCGGGTCCGCGGTGCGGAACGCCAGCGGCGCGATCCGCGACTGCCATTCCGCCTGCGTGCGGTCGAGCCACTCGGTCGCACGGGCCGCGTTGCCGTAGCGCTGGATCAACTGCGCCTCTCCGGCATCCCCCGCGCCATCGGCCAGCACGGCCAGGATGAGCACGTACGAATGCGACGCGCCGGGCGCCAATGTGAGATCCGCGAAACGCAAGGCGCCCATCGCCTCGTAGCCATCCACGGCAGACCCGGCCGGCAGCCCCGCCGCGCCGGGCAATACCACCGCCTGCGGCCATTCCAGGTTGCCGCCCTCGCCGATGAAGTCCTCCAGGACGGGGTAGAAGCTGACGGGTGGCGCGCCGTCGCCCTCCGCGCCCAGCACCGCGTAGGTCACGGCGTTGGGCCGGTGCCCGCGCTCATCGAACGAGAGGGTCGGACAGACCGTCACGCCATGAAGCGACGTGCGGATGCGGTGCAGCAGCGAGGTGACGTGCCGGTGATCGCGCAGGTTTTCCGCCGAACGACCATAGATCGGGATCGCGGCGATCGGTGTGAGGTTCAGCGGCCGGTCCCCGATGTTGGTCAGCGTGACCTGCATCAGTTCTACGGCGTCGCCGCCCGCGGGCACAAAATTGAGCATCTCGGCGCGCAGGCCCAGCAGGCGATTCTCCCGCGTCACCTTGTGCCACAACGGCCCGGCTTCCAGCGTCACCGTCTCGGGCGAGTCCGATGCGGACGACTGCGCCAGCTGCCTCGCCGAATTGCCGGTGGCCGACCACGGCTCAGATCCGGCGAATGTGACCCAGAAATTGCGCGCCGAGCGCGTGTTGTGGAGATCTTCCACCGAAACGGGCTGTGTCAGAAAGCTGTTCTGGCCGGTCTTCGTGTCGCCATGCAGCGTCGGTGTCACGGCTGACATCATGCCGGCCTCATTGACCAGCGGGAAGTAGAGGTAGCTCGTCTGCGTAGGCGCATCCAGGCGAAACGTGCCGTCCTCACCGGTGAAGGACCAGCCGGGGACGATATCTTCAGTCATGGTGTTGTTGCTCCGTTCCTATTCCAGATTCATGTCGATCCCGCGAATCGCGCCGCTGCGGACCATGGCCGCGTAGGGTGCGCCGATGACGCCGCCCGCCAGGGTGAGTCGATCTCCATCTGCCAGTTGCAGGATCACCGAGGCCACCCGCCCTCCGTCTCTGAGGAGTTGCGCCTTGTGATAGGTCACCCTGCATTGCCCCAGGAAGACGAAGCTCAGCGTGCCGTCCTCACGGAAGAGCCAGTCCGGCAGCGCCGGCGCAAAGGCGAGGCACAGCTCGCCATCGCGCACTGTGAACGGCTGTGGTCCGGCCATCATCAGCGACCACAGGCTCAGCAGTTCGGCTGCAGCGCCCGTGAGCCGGGCGACAAAGCCACGTCCATGAAGCGAAGCATCGGGATGCGCGCTGCTGACGAGGAAGGACGAGTTCTCGAGCGGGCTGCGCCCGTAGGTCTGGGGATCGAGAAACGGTATCAGGCCTCGGCGCATTTCAGCGAAGAACTCGTCGCGCAGCCCTGCACGCAACATCTCCAACAGGTACTTGTAGGCCATGTGCAGGAAGACCGACTCGTTCTCCAGCCAGCCCGGCGTGAAGGCTCGCAGCCGGCCGATCTCCGGCGAGCAATCAGCCAGGGGTGCGTTCGTCTTGTACATGCCCAGTTTCGCATCGTAAAGCGCGCTGGCCCTGATCTGCTCGTGCAGCGCGCGTGCGCTGGCGAGGTCCCCCCGGGTTCTCAGGGCGTGCATCGGCCCTTCCAGGAAGGGCGGCAGGACGCGCTGCGCGAAGCGTTTCACGCGCACCAGGGGCCGTCCGGCATCATCGACCAGCGACCGGCCGTCAGGGTCGAGCAATGGCTCGTAGTCCTGCACCTCATAGGTGAAGTAAGTGGGCGGCACCCCGCCGGTCAGCGCCTCAGCATCGGCGATGCCCCGTGCCACCTTCCCGCGAAACGACTGCAAAATCGGCGCCAACGCTGAAAAAGCAATCGTCTCGGTGCGCCCGTCGAAGCCAAGGTGCACGCGGTACCGGTAAGCTTCACGCACGCCTGCTACGGCGTCCCAATAGCGGAAGTCGCCATCTGCGCCGGTCCCCTCGTGATGGGCTGCGAGCTGGTCGCCCAGCTCCCGCAACAGGACGGCCTGTTCGATGGGCAGGGTGACTGCTCTGCGGCGCGGGGCTCCAACAGGTGGTGTGTCTTCTTCCCCTGCATTGACCTCTGCCAGCAAGAAATCCAGCAGCCGAAGGAGCTCGTAGGTCTCGGACATGGATGAGCCGAACAGCCCGGGCAGGCCGTTGAGCGCATCGCACCAGCCCGGCTTGCCCGCCTCCATCTCGATCCCCATGCCCAGCGGATCGAGCGTGGCAAACTTGATCAATGCCAGCCCCAGCAGCTTGCCAAACACGGTCGAACGGAAGACCTCGCCGCGGCCATTTGCGGTCCGCGTCAAGTTGGGCGTTTCAGATCGGGAGGCGATCAGCGCTGCCTTCTCCTCGTCGAAGATGACCGCGCCGTACTGGCGCACCCTGCCGGGGCCGGCCAGCACGGTCTTGTCACGGCGCGGCTGGACGAACGCAGGACTGTCGAACCAGGGGATCACTGGCCGGTCATGGAGCAACCCGTCCTTACGATCCGGGTAGACGGCCAGGTAGACGTCCAGCAGATCCAGATTGTAGGTCCAGTGATCCACCCAGTAACCCTCGCCGAAGGTTGCCTCGAAGCTTGCCTCGGCTTGGGTGAGAACTGCAGCGATGAACTCCTGCGGCGAGACGGCGAGCACGATTTCCCGATCTGCGATGTCCTGCAGCAGTCCACCCGGGGTGAACGGCTGGGACAGCAGCGGGCGCAGCGCCTCTGGCGCATCGACCAGGGACAGGAGCCCGATCTGCCGGCTGGCCGGCACGGTGTAACGGCTGCCGTTGACCACCAATGGATTGTAACCGTCGGCCTGGATCAGCCCCAGGAAGGCCAGCACGTCGAAATCACCGACTGCCGGGTTCAGCAGGACATCGCTGCGCCGGTTTTGGGCGACATCGCGGTAGTTGGCGTTGCCTTGGGAGTAGAATTCCGGGGCCAGGTAGAACGCGTTGTAGTCCCGCTCCAGGTCGCCGTGTTTGCGACCGTAAAGATGGTAGATCTGCCCGCCGAGCTGCACCGGCCAGCCGCCCCGCAGCGTGTTGTCCAGCAGGCTCTGCCGGCAATACGCGTCAAAGAGGGGATCGGCGCTCTGTGTGGCAACCGGCTCGGTGAGCGCCAGCGCCAACGCCTGCGCATCCGCGCGCTTGCCCGCGATGGTCGCCGGCTGCGCCAGGCGCTCGCGCTCCCGATTGATGATCGCAACATCGCTGGCATGGCCGACGATCGCCTGGAGCAACACGCTCTCACCGGGTCCCAAGTCAGCCGTCACGCCACACATGGCGCAGGGCGTTCGTCCTTCCGTAATCTGGCGCAGCGACCGCAATTGCTCCAGGGGCTGTGTCATGAACCGATCGGGGAAACTGAGCGCCGTGTTGGTCCCGAAGATGGTGGCCGGGTCAACGAACAGCGTGAGACCCGACGGGTGCGGTGTTTCGACAGACGCCAGGTAGAAGTTGCCTGCCTCCACCGAATCCACTTCAGCCTCATCGCCGACGCTGGCCTGCACGCGGAAAAAGGGAACGCCGTTTTCCACATTGGTCACCGCCATCCACGCCTCGGCCGTCCGGCTCATCTTCTTGAGCAGATCGTCGTTGATGCCGAAGGGGACGATGCAGGGCAGGCCGTCCAGGAGTTCGAGCGTCTTTGACCCGCTCCCCGTGTTGGTCACCGTCACCTGGCGCACCAGGCCCGCAAATGGTTCGCCCGGCAGGATGAAATAGACGATGCTCGTGCGCAAGCCGTGCAGCACACTGGTTTCCTCCAACGCCAGATCATTGGCCGCAATGATCATGCGACGTGACCCGTTCTTCCCGCCCACTGCCCCGCGGGGGGGCGAGACCGCCAGGGAAGTGGGAGCACCCGCTGAAAACGGCTCGTAGTAAAGTTCCCCTGCAGCGTCGCGCAGCTTGATGAAGGTGCGAAACCCGGTGTACGCCACGGTCTGGTAGGCCTTGTTGGCCGGCTGGAACTCCATGATCGGCGCGTCCTTGCTCTCGACGCCGAAACTGGCAATCGCCTGGCCCCGGTTCACGTAGAACGTCCACAGCGGGACGCCCAGCGGTCCGGCGATGCCGGGCAGGAAGCTGGCAAAAGGCGGCAGCGCATCGTAATCATCGATGACGACATGGTTCAGAGCATCGAGATGGTATTGGCTCATCGTCGTATTGTCCTTTCCTGCCGCGGGCCTTCGGCTCATCCGCAGCAGGTGAGGCTATCTTGTCTCGAACAAGTAGGTTGAAATCGAGTGTGCCAGGCTTATGGTGGCCCCTGCTGCGCCGGGCGTCCGCAACTCAAGGGGGATCGCCTCGTCTGACCTGTTCAGCACGATCGCGACCAATTGCCCGCCCGGATTCAGGAACGCGGTCGCTTCGAGCGCATCATGCGAGGTCGCACATAGAGCACGTCGTGCTCCGGGCCGGACGAAGCGGGCAAAATGCCCGATGTAGTAGAAGGAACTCTGGTAATGCAACTCGCCTGTCCTCGTGTCGGCAATGATCGGTGCACTGCAGAAATTACCGACATGATTGGGGCCACCGGTCTCGTCCAGCAGCATGTTCCAATCGATCCAACCGGCCGTCCAGCGGTTGAAGTCGTTGATCATGGCGTGTGCGTAACGTTCGCCCACATTCCACTCGCCCAGATGCGGACCGCCCTCCTGGGTGCCCTCGGTGAAGATGAGCTTCTTGTCCGGAAAAGCCTCATGGGTGAGTTGCACGTTGTCGAAGCGATCGTGGACATACCAGTGAAATCCGATGCCCCAGATGTACTTCGCCGCATGGGGGTCACCGAGCACGGTCCTGGCGCGCTCCACCATCAGATCGCGGTTGTGGTCCCAAATCAGCAAGCGTACGTGGGCCAGCCCTGCGTCGACCAGCGCCGGCCCCAGGTAGTCGCGCACGAAGTCACGCTCTTCCTCTGCGGTGTAGATGCATGATTCCCAAACCTGGACCGCCAGCGGCTCGTTCTGGACAGTGAGCCCCCAGATCGGGATGCCTTCACATGCATACTCGCGCAGGTAGCGGATGGTGTAAGCTGCCCAGGCGGCGCGGCATTCCGGCTTCAGCTTGCCGCCGTGGCACATGTCGCCGTTAGTCTTCATCCAGGCGGGCGGGCTCCATGGGGAGGCGAGGAGGTGGACCGGCCGGCCCGCCACCTGCTGTGCGGCCAGGATCATCGGGATCAGCTTCTGGCGATCACGCTCGATTGAGAAATGCTGGAGTTCAACATCGCCGTCGATCTCGTCGTAGGCATAGCTGCCAAGAGAAAAGTCGCAGCTGTTGATGTGGGTGCGGCATAGGGTGTAGCCCAGGCCCTCGACGGGGTCGAAGTAGGCCTTGAGCACCTCGGCCTGGCGCTCCGGCGGCAGGCGGTAGAGGGTGTGCGCCGCGGCTTCCGTAAACGCGCCGCCGAAGCCCTCGATCTCCTGATAGTGCACGCCAGGATCGATCAGGACGGAAGCCGGCGCCTCCCCAGCGTTGATCAAGACGGAAGGGGGCAGTTCGGTCATGCGATGGGAGGTGTGTTGCGCAGTGCAGAAGTGTCGAAGAAACATCAGGAACAACCTCGTCGGCATCTGGTCGCCGACCCCCGAAATGAGAGCTGACTTGAGAAGAACGCGCAAAACGCACGATCGTCTCGCGGGCCGGGCTCAGGCGGTTGCGCCGCAGACCACCCGAGCCCGGCCGATTTGCATAGAAACGCGGGCTCAGGGCCCGAAGGTAACGTCGTCGAAGTAGTAGGTCTTCTCCCCCGCCGCGGCGCCGGTCACACCGAAGTTGAAGAAGATGGAGGCCTTGTTGTACGTGTAGGCCAGGTTCAGCGCCGCGGTCCCAGGCGCCGGGTTCGCGAAGTTGAAGGTCAACGTCTCCCAGCCGGCAGCCACGGTGGTCATCGCCTCGGTTTCGACCGACTTCGTGCCGTCCGCGGCATCCTCCACCTTCAGCCGCACCGGGATGCCAGCGTCAGGCGACCAGACCCGCACCGTCATCGTCGTATCGCTGGCCGTGAACGGCAGCGCCGGCACCGAGAAGTTCGGGCCGGTGGACACCGTGGTCCCGGCCCACAACTCGGCCGTGCCCGACTTCACGACCTTGGCGACCTTGTTAGCGGCATCCGTCGGATCTACCACCACGGTCGAGGCATCGGCCCCGCCGAAGCCCGTCAGCGTGTATGTCACCGCCGAGTCGTCGAACGTGATCGGCTCCCAGGCCGGAGGCATGACACTTGTCGTGTCGTAGGCCTGGTCGAGAGACGCCGGGGCCGTGTTGGCATTGTAGGCCGCGTCGTAGAACTTGCCTGCAGCGACGCTGACAGTCATCGTGCCGGTCGCATTGGCAGGCGGCGTCACGACCAACGTCGCCAGCGTGCCGCTGACGCGCGTGAACGCACCAGCCGTGCCACCGGCGACGGCGACATCGTCAGCCGCAAAGCTCGTGCCGACGTCTTCGCTGAAAGTGAAGGAGAACGTGACGGGGCCCTTCGCCGTCTCGCCGGCCGCGCTGCTGGTGATCTCCACCGCCGGCGGCGTGGTGTCATCATACGTCAGGCGCACCTGGTCGAGCAGCACCGGCTCGCGCGTGGCGGCCGGCACGGCGAAGCTGAGCGAGCGCACGGCTGCGAGGTCCAGTGCGGTCCCCGCGGCGCCCTGGAAGGACGTGAAGGGAAGGCTGATCTGCTGCCAGCCGTTGAAATCATCCACGAACGAGGCCGCGAACGACACGGGCTCCGGCGCGGCCTGGTAGAGGCGCACGTAGTCAACCAGGGTCTCCTGCGGGAAGGTCGTTTCGGAGCCAACCGCGCCGCCGAAGTTGCCGCCGACCGCCACGTTCAACAGCATGTAGAACGGGTGGTTGTAGACCCACTGCTTGCCAGCCAGAAACGGGTCGGACGGGGTCGCCGTGAAGTAAGGGGCGCCGTCGAGGAACCAGGTGATCTTGTCCGGCTGCCATTCCACCGCGAACGTATGGAAATCGTCGGCGACCGGCTTGCCCAGGTCAACGACCTTGCCGTAGCTGTTGCCGCCCGAATAGCCGGGTCCGTGCAGGGTGCCGAAAATCTCGTTGGGCAGCCGGCCGACGTGCTCCATGATGTCGATCTCGCCGGTCATCGGCCAGCTGACCCGGTCAATGTCCGTGCCGAGCATCCAGAACGCCGGCCACAGGCCCGCGCCGACCGGCACCTTGACGCGCGCCTCGACCCGGCCGTAAGCGACCTCGAACCGGTTCTTGGTCAGCAACCGCGCCGAGGTGTACTTGCATGGGCCGTAGTAGCACTGCAGCGATCCGTCAGCTGCTTCCGTGGTGATCACCAGGTTGCCCTGGCCGTCGGCGGCAGCGTTTTCGCCGCCGGGCGTGTAATACTCCAGCTCGTCGTTGCCCCAGCCGGGGATCCCGTAGGCGGTGCCGTCGCCGACCTCATTGCCCCAGACGCGGGCGTCCGGCGCGGCGCCCGAGGCGCCGTTGAACTCGTCGCTCCACACGAGCTTCCAGCCTGCCGGGTCGGCCGGGGTCGCCTGGTCGTTGGTGAGGGCGACCTGAACCGACTCGTTACTGTTGCGGCCGTAGTACCAGAAGCTCAACGCCGACGCGGCGCTCCAGTCCTGGCCGATGGGGAAGGTGCGGCCGAAGTGATACGTGGCTGACGCACTGGGCTGTTGGACAGCAGCTGCGGGGCCAATCCCTCCGATCAGCGGCAGATAGATTCGGCTCTTCGGGCCGACCTGGAGCACGTGCTCGTACGCGCCCTGGCCGGGCAGCGCCAGCGGGTCGCCAGCTGCGATCTCCGGGTTGGACAGGGCCGCGGGCGGAGTCGCCGACCAGAGGTACGGGTAGGTCTCGAAGTCGTCCAGCAGCGGCGGGTAGACCATCTCGTTGTCGAGGATGTTCACTCGGGCGATCGGCGGGAAGCCCATCGCCAGGCCACCGGTCGGATTGGACAGCTCGAGCAACACGCCGCGCTCGCCCTGGAACTTGGCATCGTCGTTCGTCTGCACCGCAAACGACTGCTCGGTGACGCTGGGGGGGAAGGTCAGCGTGCCGGAGGTCGGAAGGTAGTCGCGATCGGGAACCGCCAGGCCGAAGGTCGTCGCGTAATGGACCGTCACCGTGTCGGTGTAGGGCTTGCTGAGCTTGGCCGTGATCGTGGCTGTCTCGCCCTCGGTGACCGGATAGTTGAGCGTGCTGAAGCCGACGGTCAGCGGCTTGATCGGCGCCACGCCGTAGACCGACACATCATCGATGTAGTAGCTCTTCGCGCCGTCCGTGCCCAGCGTGCCGAAGCCCCAGCCGTGCACCTCGGTCAGCCCGAAGCCGTCGTTCGGCGCGCCGTTGCCGATCTCCTTGCGGTTCATGCTGGCGAACGGGAGCTCGATCAGCTTCCAGCCAGTGAAATCATCCTTGAAAGCGACAGACCAGCGCTCGGCGTCGTCCTTGGTCGAACCGGGATTGCGGTTGTCGAGTACATCCATGAACAGGTCGGTGCCCGTCCCCGTGCCGTAGAGGTAGAAGGAGATGCCCTCGTAGGCGCTCCAGTCCTGGGTGACCCAGGTCGTGGCCCCGGCGTCCTCGAAGGCGTGGGTGACGCCGGCCCACGCGACGACATTGAGATCCAGTTTCAGGACGTGGTTCCCGGCGCTGCGGCCCGGCACAGACGGCGCCGGAATGGCATCGGTGGTCGAGATCGCGGCCGTGCTGTTCGGGTCTGCGAAGGTATTGAACCCGATCGGCACCGCCCCATCCTGCCCGGCCGGCAGCCCGGCCTCGAAATCATCCACCAGGGGCAGCGCGGCGCTCGCGGCCGACTGCTGCGTCTCCGGCTCGGCCACCCGTGCGAGCACCTGCGGGCCGTCAAGTACGATCGCGCCGCCGAGCAACAGGCTCAGAATCACGGCCAGATTCAGGAAAGTGGTCCTTAACCTCATGACTGAACTCCTCTGACGATTGGAGGCCCTTCGGGTTCATGAACCCGAAGGGCCTGACGTTACGGGTTAGCCACCTGAAACACCCGCACGTAGTCCACCTGCAACTGCGTGGGGAAGGCGGTGTCGAGGCCGATGATGCCGCCCAGCGTGCCCCCGATCGCCAGGTTCAGGATGATGAAGAAGGGCTGATCGAAGACCCATTCCCGATCGCCCACGTCGGCGCGTGTCAGCGTGAAGTACTCGGCGCCATCGTAGAACCATTTGATCTGGCCGGCCTCCCATTCGATGGCGAAAGTGTGAAAGTCATCAGCGATGTCGTAAGTCTGCCGGTTCCACCGGCTCAGCCCCAGCGCGCCCGAATAACCCGGCCCGTGCGCGGTGCCGATGACCAGGTCAGGCTCGCGGCCGACGTACTCCATGATGTCGATCTCGCCGCAGTCGGGCCAGTTCGAGCCGTCGAAGCTTGCGCCCAGCATCCAGAACGCCGGCCACAGCCCCACACCGCTGGGCACCTTGATGCGTGCCTCGATCCGGCCGTACTGAAATTCCTGCAGCCCTTGCGTCTTCAGCCGCGCCGAGGTGTAATAGGAGCCTTCGTACTTCTCCTGGCGCGCTTCGATGATCAGCAGGCCGTTCTCCAGACGGGCGTTTTCCGGCCGGTCGGTGTAAAACTCGGCCTCGCCGTTGCCCCAGCCTCCGCCGCCGAGATCGTAGGTCCAGTTCGCCTTGTCAACGGCCGTGCCGTCGAACTCATCGTGCCAGGCCAGCTTCCAGCCCGGCGGCGCAGGGATTGGGGTGGCCCGCGGCGCCGGGGCCGCACAGGCCGCCAGAAACACGACCATCACCGTGCCAAGCAGCAGTGGGCGCAGCGAACGCGTCGTCCTTGTCATCATCCCTCCCATGCGTGGAGCCCCGGCTATCATCCCGCGGCCAAGACCGCGGCGATCTTCTCCTTGCAGAGCCCAGCCTTCGACAAGCTCCGGCCAGACTCTGCGCAGAGAAGCCTTTGACGGCAGGCCGTACTGAGAAGTCATCGGCCCGCCGTTGTGAGTACTATCCCTTGACCGCACCCGCCGTCAAGCCCGACACGATGTAGCGCTGCAGGACCAGGAAGATGATCAGCATGGGCATCGTCATGATCAGGACCGCGGCTGCCAGCGTCGGCCAGTTGCTGCCGTAGACGCCCTGAAACACGATCATGCCGCGCGTGATGGGGTAGTAAGCCTTGCTGGTCAGGTAGATCGTCGGCAGGATCAGCTCATTCCAGATGCCGATGGCGTGCAACACCGCCACAGTGGCGATGGCCGGCTGGATCAGCGGGAAAACGATCGTGGTCACGAAGCGGAAGTAGCTGCAGCCGTCCATGGCCGCCGCTTCATCCAGTTCCCTGGGCAGGGTCTTGATGTAGTTGACCAGGATGACGATCCCGATGGGGTTCACCAGGAAGAGCATGATGTACCCGATCGGATTGTTGTACAGCCCCAGGCCCAGCATCAATTGAAACTGCGGGATCAACGCTACGGGCAGGAACAGGGCGATCACGAACAAGGTGAGCAGAACCTTGGCGCCTTTGACGTAGCCGCGCGAGATCGGGAACGCGACAAACACTGCGGTGACGATGTAGATAGTCGTCGCCGAGAGCGTGTAGATCAGCGTGTTGGTCAGGTAGCGCGGGAAGCTGGCCTTATTCCACGCGTCGACGAAGTTCTTGAAGTTCAACGAACTCGACACACCTGTCGCATCCTTCATGAACTCCGGCAGCGTCTTGAGCGAAGTGTTAACCAGCATCAGCAGGGGTCCCGCGTAGATGATGGCAAACAGCACCAGGACCACGTACGTGACGATGCGCCCCCAGTTGATCGGCTTGCCCGTGAGTTGCTTCTTAGCCTCAGATTTGGATACCATTGCTGCGCTCATCCCAGTATCCTCTCTTCTCTGCGTCGCAGAATGGTCTGGACTGCCATGCCGATGATCAACACCAGGAAGAACAGCACGATCGAGGCCGCGGCCGCATAGCCCTGCCGGAACGCGCTCGAAGTGCTCCCTGATGTCTGACCGAAGCCTTGTGCGAAGATCAGGTAGCCCAACACCTGCGTCCCGTTTCGATAGCCTAGAAGGACCAGGAATAGCTGCCACGCCTGGAGCGAGCCGATGATGTTCAGGAGCAGGTTGGTGTTCACGACCGGTGTCAGCAAGGGCCAGACGACGTTTCTGAAGACGTGCCATGAGCCTGCACCATCGATCCGGGCCGCCTCGTAAAGCTCATCCGGGATGGTTTGCAGGCCGGAGATGAAGATCATCATCGTGACACCCAGGTTAGCCCAGATCTGCACCGCGATGACCCAGGCGAAGGCCTCACTGGGTTGCCCGCCAAAAAACTCGGACTGCAGGCCAATCGCTCCCAGGAGCTTGGCCATCGGGCCACCCAGCGGATAGAGGAAGAGGGACCAGATCAAGCCTTGGATCACCGCACCCAGGATAACCGGCATGAAGTAGAGCGTACGAAAGAAGTTGACGCCCCGCACCTTCTGGTTCACGATCAGAGCAACGATCAGGCCCAGGGTAAACTGGATGGTGGTCACAGCGACGCAAAAAATCAGCGTCCGGCCCAGCGCACCATAGTTATCGAGCGATGCCTGGCCCATGAAAAGGAACTCTTTGAAGTTGGCGAGCCCCACCCAGTTGATGGGCGCACCCTTGATGCCGGTCGCATCCGTGAACGCA
This sequence comes from Anaerolineae bacterium, assembly GCA_040766655.1. Lineage (GTDB taxonomy): Bacteria > Chloroflexota > Anaerolineae > CG2-30-64-16 > CG2-30-64-16 > JALOOB01. The sequence goes on along the minus strand of JAXGQB010000019.1, from coordinate 31,409 downwards.
TACCCGGCCGTGGCGATGGATGGCCCCAGGCTGATCACCAGGTAGAAGAGGATCCCCGGCAGGAGCAAGAGGTAGGGCGCCCATCTGGCCCTGCCGCGGCCGAAGTGATAGTTGACCATGACAAGCCTCCGTTGTGTTTCCTTTAGGTGCCCAAGCGGAGCACCCTGAGCGGAGGGCCGCAGCCCGGAGTCAAAGGGTGCGGAGCGACCCCATGTAGGCCGCCATCCTTCGACTGCACTTCGCCACGCCCGCGAACTAAGGCGGGCGTGGCTCGGTTCCGCTCAGGATGCTTACCGATTATCCGTTGCGGCTGCCGGCCTACTTGTTCGCGTCCAGCCCGGATTGCAGGTCGGCCTGCACCTTGTCCGCCAGTTCCTGCGGATCGTCGTATTCGCCGAACGGCTTGAAGTACGAAGCGTACGGGTTGGCATACTGGCCGGCGCCCTTAGGCCCTACCCAGTACTGCTCGTAGCCCACGCGGAAGTTGGCGAGATACGGCGCAACTTCCTGGCCAATCTGGGTCTCCAACTTGGCGCCCGGCTGGGTGGGGATGAAGCCTACCGCGTTGGCGAATGCCTGGTAGTTCGCCGGGTCCGAGAACTCGGTCAGGTACTTCAAGGAGGCGTCCTTGTTGGCCGTGTTGGCCGCAATGACCCAGCCCTGATCGTACTTGCCGAACAGGTACTTGTTGTCGTCGGCGTTATCGCTGCCGGGGAAGGGGATGTAGCCCCACTCGAAGGCCGGCTCGGCCGCGTCGATGGCCGAGGCGTACCACGTGCCGCCGGGGAACATGGCGACCGCACCGGAGGCAAAACGTCCAGGGGCCGCGTCGCCCGCGATGCCGCTGGCGCCCGACTCCATCATCTCCTGGGTGTAGACCTTCATCTTCTGCCACATTTCCAGGGCCTTGGCGTCGTTCCACTTGATGCTTCCCGTCCACAGGCCTTCGACCAACGCTGCCTGGTCAGGATAGATCGCACCCATCAGGCCGTAGGCGCCCACGAAGATCGGCCAGCCGTCCTTGCCGCCCGCGGTCATGCAGGGGATGTTGGCAGCATCGAAGCTCTCGCAGGCCGCCACGAGCTCGCCCCAGGTGGTGGGGACTTTGACATTGTTCGCGGTGAACATGTCCTTGTTGTAGTAGATGCCGCTGTACGAGACACGGCCCAGGTTGATCTGGTAAACCTTGCCGTTGTAGGAGCCAGCGTCCTTGATCGTTGCCTCATCGTAGTTCTTGATGAACGGCTGGTCCGAGATGTCCAGCAGCAGACCGGCTTCAATCAGGGTCTGCCAGTTGGGCGGGGTCACGTTCTTCATGTAGGGCTGTGACGCGTTGGCGAACCCGAACATGTCCACCACATCCACATCGTTGGCGGTCAGGCGGGTCTGGGTGACCGTGCTCAGGTCATTGGCATTGACCACCGACATGTCCACGGTGATGTTGGGGTACTTGGTCTGGAACGTCTGGTTGAATGCCTCCATGAACTCCACCATGGGTGGATTCTGATGGACGAGCACCTTCAGGGTCACCTTTGCGTCCGCGGCAGGGGCGGCAGGGGCAGCCGGTTCGGCGCCCCCCGCAGGGGCCGCGGCAGGCGCCGGTGTTGCTGAGCCGCCACAAGCGGACAGCACTGTAGCCAGCACGAGGATCATGCTGACGAGGGTCAGAGCCTTCTTGGTCATGACAATCTTCTCCTTCTACGTGTATGTGAGAATGTGGGTTGAAACAATGCGTGGGTGGTCTTCGTTGAGGGGCATCCGCTCGACGTGTCACCTCCTTGAAGTGCTGTTGGAAGCGCTTCCAGTCGCTGGCGAAAAAAGAGAGGGTTTGGATTCATGCGCCCGGTTCCTCGCTTGAGCGATCAACCAGGGGATCACCGGAACGGCGGGCGGCCAACGAACGTGCAATTGGATTGGGCCGATAACCTTGCTCGCCGATGACTTGCCAGACACGCTCGCGCACTGCGGGCCGTACGCCGGGGTGCTTGTTGATGACACGCGAAGCCGTCGAGCGTGATACGCCGGCTAGTTGAGCAATCTGCTGAAGGGTGAGTGCCATGCTGTCCCCCGCGTGCCCGGTTGGGATCGGTTCCGCAACTGAACATCATTTTAGTTTGTTTGTCGGGCGGGGGCTTGCCCAAGAGCGCACAGAACGCGCAGTTTTCCGGGAAAATGAGGAGTTGACTTGCCCCCTGAGGTGTGGGGGGCAGACATGCCGAAGAACGATTCCCGCTACGGGCAGGGGCGCCTACAGCCGCCGAAACGTCTCTGGGGACATGCCCGTCTCGCGACGGAAGATGCGGCTGAAGTAGCTGCTGCTGGAGAAGCCCACGTCCAACGCAATCTCCGTGATGCTCTTGTGCGTATTCTTCAACTGCTGCCGGGCCTGCTGAACGCGATAGCGGTTGAGGTATGCGATCGGCGTAACCCCCAGCTCCTTGTGGAAACAGCTGGTCAGGTAGTCATCGCTCAAACCGACGTGCTGTGCGATCTCTTGCCGCGACAGTGACTCAGCGTAGTGCTCCTGGATGTAGGCCATCGCCTGGCGCACCAAGCGCTGCGCTTCGCCGCTCAACGCACGCTTGCGCGCCAACGCAGCATCCAGGTGAGCCAACGTTTCTTCGAGGTTGAACACGCCCTTGCTCAGCACCCGCGTCACCCCGGTGTCCAGCCGGCCCATCTCCGACTCAGTCAGCGTCTGACCGGTGACCACGATGACCGGGATGTTGCGCGCAGCATCGCCCATGATCGCTGGTTGTCGCATCGCCTCCAACACTGCGAATCCGTCCATTTCTGGCATCATGAGATCCAGCAGCATCAGATCGATACGTTCGCGCTGCAGGACTTCCAGCGCCTCGAGCCCATTGCGTGCCTTGAACACCCGATGAGAAGGCGAATGCCGCTGCACGATGCGCGCGTGCATCTCCAGCGTGTCCGGGTCATCGTCGACCACGAGAAATGCCCGCTGCGACTCGCGTGAGGGCTCGGCCTCCGGGAACAGCCACTGCTGATCGAGTGCGCGAGTCAGCTCAGCAAGCTCAATGGGCTTGGTGAGATAGTCCAGTTCCAGAACCGCCCCGCTGTTTTGCGAGAACGCGTAAAAGAGCACCGGAATCGCCTTCGTCATGCCATCGGCCTTCAGCATCTTCAGTGCGTTCCACGCCTGATCTGAGGCGACAGTCACGTCCAGCACGATCGCACTTGGGGGCGCAACCATCAGTTGGGGCTGCCAGCTGGCGGGTTGATCCATCTGCGCCATCTGCACCTCGAACCCGCGCTGCTGCAGGTAATTCCGGAGGCGCTCGCTTGATCCCGGCGATGCGGTGAGCACCAACACGCCCTCGGCCTGACTGCTGCGTTTGTTTAGTTGGGTTTCAGCCCCGGCTTCCGCCGGTGCGGCTGTCGCCGCAGTACGTGCTTTCTGGATGGCCGGCGGCTCTACGATCGGCAGGGTGAAGGAGAAGGTCGAGCCGGCCCCCTCCTGGCCCGTCGACTGCAGGCCGATCGTACCGCCGTGTAACTCGACAAGCCGGCGGCAGATCGCCAGGCCCAGGCCCAGGCCGCCATAGCCGCGGTTGATGCTACGCTCCGACCGGCGAAAGTCGTCGAAGATCGTTCCCTGTTCCTCCAATGGGATCCCCAGCCCTGTATCGTGCACGCTGACGGTGACAAACTCGGGTCCGGCCTGCACTGTCATGCTGACCTCGCCCCGCGCAGTGAACTTGATCGCATTGCTGATCAGGTTCAGCGCCACCTGCGACAGCCGCGTGCGATCGCCCCAGACCCACGGTCCCGACTCCGGCACGAGCGCGTGCCAAGCCAGTCCTTTGTCCGCCGCCAGCCGGCGGCCGGTCTCCGCCGCGGTGCGCAAGACCTGTCCCAGGTCCACAAGCTGGGCGGCCAGCCGCAGCTGCCCGGCATCGCTGCTGGCCAGATCGAGCACGTCGCCGATCAGCCGCCCGAGATGTTGGGCATTGGCGTTCAGCCGCTCCAGATCGCTGCGCGCTGCCTGAGGCAGCAGGGTATCACCACGATCGCTGTCGCGCACCAGAATTTCGCCCAGCCCCACGATCAGGTTCAGCGGCGTACGCAGCTCGTGGCTGACGGTTGAGAGGAAGCGGCTCTTCATCCGGTTTGCCTCCTCGGCCAGGCGACGGCCCTCGGTGGCGTCCCGGTACAACTGCGCGGCGTTCAGCGCAGCAGCAATTTGCTGCGCGATCGCGCCGTAGAGCGCCAGATGTGCCGTGTCGAACGCCACGTAACCCAACTGGCCGTGCCGGACTGGCCAACGGCAGGAGTGCCTCGCTGAAGGGCTGCTCGCTCGCGCAAAGGCCGGGGGGCGGATAGTCGCGGGTCCGGAAACGAAAAACAGGCTGCGCTTCGGCGGTGATGGCGCGCAAGGAACTCCACGCCACCGGATCATCCCCCTCACCCTCAAAAAGCGCCACCGCTGCTGTCCCGATACCCATCTCGGGCAAGTGCTGAGACAGGATCTGATAGACCTGTCCTTCATCGAGCGCGGTGAGAAGGCGCGCGGTCAACAGCCCGATGCGTCCATCAATCCAGCTCTGATCCACGGTGGACTGCTGGCGCTCGCGCCATGTGGCCGCGCTGATGGCTACACGCGCTTGATCCAACAACTCGCGAGCAAAGTCACGCCCAGCCAGCGGCCGGCTGCCGCTGGCCGCTGGCTGCCCCCAGCTGGCCACCAGCACCGGCAATTTGCTTCCCAGATGCGAGATCGCCGTCTGCCAGATGTGCGAGTCTTCTCCTTCCGCAGCCGTGTCACGAAGCACATCGTCCAACGCCTGCTGGAACGCCGACAAATCAAGCCGATCGACACTCACAACCAACGCCTCGACAAGACGGTGGCAGCGCTGCAGCACCCCCTGGAGGTTGGAGCCCTGCGTCTCGGCGAGGATGGTCTCGGCCATTACCTGCGCCAATTGCGCACGCCGATCATCAAACTGGCCTGGCTCAACGGCTGGCTCGGACGAGGCAGGCGTGAGCTGCGAACGGAAAGTCGTCCAGCCACACCCGCACGACTCACGTAGCACCAGGCGGGTCGCAATCATCTCCGGATCAACCGGCGCGGCGTGGCCGCGAATCTGCTGCACGAGCAGTTCCACCGCGCGGTAACCCATCTTGACAAGTGGAATGTGCACGCTGGTCAACGCCGGTTCCTGCACGGCGCACTCAGGCCGGTCATCGAAGCCGATGACCGCAACATCCTGTGGAACCTTCATGCCGGCATTGCCGAGTGCCCGGTAGGCGCCGAAGGCCGATTCATCGTTGCTCGCCAGCACAGCTGTGAAGGGAGCGCCAGCGCGGATGATCTCAGCCATAGCGGCTTCGCCGGCATCGAAGGTGTGTCGCCCCCAGGCCACCAGGCGCTCGTCCGCGTCCAGGCCGTGCAACTGCAGCGCAGCACGGTAGGCGGCCAGTCTGGCGCCGGTGTCGCCCGCCAGGTCAGTCTGGCTGCCGGCGATGAAAGCGATACGCCGGTGGCCATGCTCCACGAGATGCCCAAATGCATGAAGGATGCCGCCCGCGTTGTCGGCGACAATGGTCGGCCCGAGCTCCCCGGAACCGATGAACTGCACCGGGTGACCGTTCGCGCGCACCTCCTGCAGGTCGCGCGAACGCACCTCTGAATGTAGCGGGCTGATTGCGATGAGGCCATCAGTGTTCCACGGCCCAATCGGCACGAAATCGGTTTCGGGCGAAAGATAAGGCCATGCAGGGCGCATGGGATCGCTGGCGGACGCAGTAGGCCCCAAACCACAACCCAACAGCAGGTTGCACCCGAGGTCAGCGGCCGCCTGGCAGATTCCGCGAAAGATCGGATTCAGATAACTGAGCGGTCTGGCCGTCCAGTAGATCTGCCAGCCTGCCAGGACCCCGATGGTCGGCCGGCCGTGGCAAGAAGAAGGTGACACGAGACACCTCAGTGGTGACATGTTTTCCGGTGCGGTGCCGACTTTGCTCCCCACCTGGAGGTATTATACCCGAAATTGACTCCCATCCCCAGCCAATCCTCCCGAACCGGGCCTGAGGCCGAAATGGGGAGGGCTGCAGACATCTTGACAGCCGCATACTCGGGAAGTATCATCATGCGACATCCGGCATCTGCGCCCGAGACGCATCTCTCGACGGAAAGGGAGACACTACGATGGACTTCATCTTTCTCATGCGGCTGGGCATCCGCTAGCTCCGGCAGATGGCGCTCGAAAACTACCATCTTTACCGGGTGGCGATGTGGTTGGTTCGCACGCTGCCGCGCGGGCTGGTCTACACCATTGCCGGCGCGCTGGTCGAGCTGAACTTCTACTTCAACCACACGGGCCGCCGCGGCGTGTACGCCAACCAGGATCACGTCCTGCCCCCGGGGACGGGCAGCTTCACGCGCTGGCGCTATGCCCGCGCGGCGTTTCGCCATTTCGCCTATTCCATCGTCGATTTCTTCCACATTCCCAACCTGACGCGCGACAACATCGAGGAGTATGTGGCCGAGATTCGCGGCCTCGAACACGTCGACGCGTGCCGCGCGGCGGGCAAGGGCGGCATCTTCATCTCCGTTCACATGGGCAGCTGGGAGCTGGCCGGCGCCGCGCTGGGGCTCCTGGGCGTGCCGCTCACCGCGGCGGTGCTCAAGCACGCCGATCCCCGCATCGATGAGATCTATTCGGCCGTGCGCAGCCGGGGCCAGATCGAGGAGGTGCCGCTGGGCGGCGCATTCGCTAAGCTGGAGGAGGCAGTGGAGCGGGGGCGCTTCATCGCGCTGGTGGTGGATCGCGACGTGAAGGGGACGGGGCTCAAGACCGAGTTCTTCGACGAGGCGACGACCGTGCCGACCGGTCACGCCAGGCTGGCGCTGCGCACCGGGGCCTGGATCCTGCCGGCCACCACCTACCGGGCGCACGATCACCGGATCATCATCGACATCCGGCCACCCATCATCCCGGATGCCGGCGTCGACACGGAAGAGAGCCTGGTGGTGCGCTGCCTGCGCGTGCTCGAAGAGTTCATCCGCGCACATCCCGACCAGTGGTCTTCCTTCTATCACCTGTGGAGCCGGACGGAGCTGCCGATCTGGCGGCGTTACGCGAAGCGGCGTTAGAAAACCGAGACCTGCCCGCGCAGCAGGACGATCTGCTCTTCCACCGCCGCACGTGCGGTGCCGCCTGCAGCCGCGCGCTGCTCGACTGACCGCTCGAAACCCCACACATGGCGAGCGTCCGCCAGGCGGGCATCGATCGCAACCAGTTCATCCTCGGAGAGCTCCCCGAGCGCACAGCTCAACTCCTCCGCCCGGCGTACGACGCGGCCCACGAGGTGATGGCTCTCGCGGAACGGGACCCCGCGGCGAACGAGCAGGTCGGCCAGGTCGGTGGCGAGCATCTCGTCGCCCAGCGCGGCCGCCATGCGCTCTGGGCGGATGGTCAGCGACTGCAGCACGCCGCGCGCGATCGGCAGCGCCAGGGCCAGCGTATCGACTGCATCGAAGAGCGGCTCCTTGTCCTCCTGCAGGTCCTTGTCGTACGCGCTCGGCAGCCCCTTCAGCAGGGTCAGCATGCCCGTCAGCCCGCCCACCAGCCGGCCCGACTTGCCGCGGAGCAGCTCCAACGCGTCCGGGTTCTTCTTCTGCGGCATGAGGCTGGAGCCGGTGCTGTACGCGTCGGCCATGAGGACGAAGCCAAATTCCCGGCTGCTCCAGAGGATCAGATCCTCCGCGAAGCGGCTGAGGTGCACGCCGGTCAGCGCGGCCCAGAAGAGGAACTCGGCCACGAAGTCGCGGTCGCTGACCGCGTCGATGCTGTTAGGGCTGACCGAGGCGAAGCCCAGGTCCGCCGCGAGGGCCGCGCGATCGATGGGGAATGGGCAGCCGGCCAGCGCGCCCGCGCCCAGCGGCGACACGTCGACGCGGCGCAGGAGATCGGCCAGGCGCGCCGCGTCGCGCTGCCATGCCCATGCATGGCTCAGCAGCCAATGGCTCCAGCGTACGGGCTGGGCCGGCTGGAGGTGGGTGTAGCCCGGCATCAGGATGCCGATCTCGGTCTCCGCGCGGTCGGCCGCGGCCATGATCAGGCTGCGCAGCTTTGCGGAGAGCCCCGCGATCTCGCCCTTCAGCCACAGCCGCACGTCTGTGGCAACCTGGTCGTTCCGGCTGCGGCCCGTGTGCAGCTTGCCGGCCACCGCGCCGATCCGCTCGGTGAGCCGTCGCTCGACGAAGCTGTGAATGTCTTCATCCGCAGCCTGCGCGAAGACAGCTTCGGGGCCGACCGCGATCTCCGCCCGTACGTCGGCCAGCCCGGCGTGGATGGTCGTCAGCTCGTCCTGCGTGAGCAGGCCGGCCGCGTGGATCGCGGTCGCCCATGCCATCGAGCCGGTGATATCCGCATCCCACAGACGCCAGTCGAACGGCAAGGATGCGTTGAACCGCGCCATCAGCGGGTCAGTCTGGCCGGAGAAGCGGCCGCCCCACAGCTGTGCCATCGCCTATTCCCACTTGCTCGCGTCATTCAAGGCAGCCATTTCCTCCGCCGTCAGGCGCACGCCTGCCGCGCCGAGGCTCTCATCGAGCTGCTCCACCGAGTTCGCGCCGATGATCGGCGCGGTGATGACGGGCTGCGTCAGGAGCCACGCCAGCGCGGTCTGCGCGGGCGAGAGGCCGCGGCCGCCGGCCACGCCCTTCAGTGCGTCGAGGATGGCCCAGCCGCGCTCGTTGAAGTAACGGTTGCGGATGTTGTCTGCCCGCGCGCTGGCCGTCTCCGCGCCGCGCTGATACTTGCCGGTCAGGAATCCCGCGGCCAGCGGGCTGTAGGGAATGACCGCGACGCCCTGGTTCTCGACCAGCGGCTTCAGCTCGCGCTCGAACTCGGCCCGGTTCGCCAGGTTGTAGTGCGGCTGGAGCGAGTCATAGCGCGCGATACCGTGCTTCTCGCTGGTCCACAGCGCGCCGCAGAGGCGCCAGGCCTGGATGTTCGATGCGCCGATATAGCGAACCTTGCCCGCGCGCACCATGTCGTCCAGCGCGCGCAACGTCTCGTCCAGCGGCGTCTCGCGGTCGTCCGAGTGCGTCTGGTACAGATCGATGTAGTCCGTCTGCAGCCGCCGCAGCGAGTCATCGACCGCGCGCATCAGGTGCGCCCGGCTGAGCCCTTCGCCGTTCGGCCCGTCCCACATGCGGCCGCGCGCCTTGGTGGCCAGCACGATCGACTGGCGGTTGCCGCGCGCCTTCATCCAGCGCCCGATGATCTCCTCCGAAACGCCGCCGGGATTGCCCTGTATCCAGCGGCTGTAGACGTCGGCCGTATCGATGAAGTTGCCGCCGGCCGCCACGAACGCGTCCATCACCGCGAAACTGGTTGGTTCGTCCGCGGTCCATCCCCACTGCATCGTGCCGAGGCACAGCTCGGACACCTTCATGCCCGTCCGTCCCAATCTTCGATATTCCACCACGCTTCTCCCTTCCGGTAAGATCTATGTCCGATAATGCCCGTTGATGTCCACGTAGGCGTGACTCAGGTCACACGTCCACACGGTCGTGCTCCCCTCGCCCAGGCCCAGGTCGACGGTGACCGCGATCTCAGCGCCGCCGAAGATCGCGGTGGCCGCCTCCTCGGAATAGGGCAGGGGCCGGCCGTGGCCGACCAACTGCAGCCGCCCCGCGCTGTCGAACGCGTCCTCCGTGCCCGCCGCGATCCAGAGATGTGCACGGGACGAATCGACCGCCGCGCCCGAGTAGCCGACCGCGGCGAGGATTCGTCCCCAGTTCGCGTCGCCGCCATAAAACGCGGTCTTGACCAGCGGCGAGTTGGCCACGGCTTTCGCGGCCCGCCGCGCATCGTCGTCCGACGCCGCGCTGCGCACGCGCACGCTGATGAACTTCGTCGCGCCCTCGCCGTCACGCACGATCTGCTGGGCCAGGTCGGTGCACAGGTCGTCCAGCGCTGCCGCAAAGACGTCCGCATCCACCGCGCCGGCAGCGCCGTTGGCCAGCACGAGCACCGTGTCGTTGGTGCTCATGTCGCCGTCGATGCTGATGCTGTTGAAGCTCCTGTCTACAGCTGCTCGCAGGAGCCCTTGTAGCTCGTCCGGCCCCACCGCCGCGTCGGTGACGATCACGCTCAGCATCGTCGCCATGTTCGGATGGATCATGCCCGCGCCCTTGGCCATGCCCCACAGGCGGGCGGAACCGGCCGCCCGGACCGCGGTCTTGGGCCGCGTGTCCGTCGTCATGATGGCGGCGGCCGCGGCCGCCGCGCTCCCGGTGGACAGGGCCGCAGCAGCGGCCTGCGCCCCGGCCGCGATCCGGTCCATGGGCAGCCTCGGGCCGATGACGCCGGTGGACATCACGGCGATCGACCGGGGCGGCGCGCCGAATGCGGCCTCGGCCAGCCGCGCCATCTCTGCCGCGTCTGCCAGCCCTTCCTCGCCGGTGCATGCGTTGGCGCAGCCGGCGTTGACCACCGCGCCGCGCAGGCCGTGGGGGTTGCTCGCCAGCAGCTCGCGGTCGTAGAGCACGGGCGCGGCCGGGAACGTGTTGCGGGTGAACACGCCCGCAGCCGAACACGCCGCGTCACTCAAGACCGCCGCAAAATCCGCGGCGCCCGTCTTCTTGATCCCAGCGGCTACGCCGGCAAATCGGAACCCCCGAGGGAGTGCGTCAGTCACCGTAACCTCAATCCCGCTTGAAGGCCGAGTAGTCCGGCGCTTCATGCTTGCTGCGGCCGGTGCCCTCCAGGTCCAGCATGGCCGCGACCTTCATCGGCAGGCCAAACAGCTTGATGAAGCCTTCCGCATCGCCCTGGTTGTACACGTCCTCTTCGCCGAAGGTAGCATAGTCCTCGCGGTAGAGGCTGTAGGGAGACTTCCGGCCGACCAACGTGATGTTGCCCTTGTAGAGGCGCAGCCTGGATGTACCGGTGACATGCTGCTGCGTGACGTCGACGAACGCATCGAGCGCCTCCCGAAGCGGGGTAAACCACTGGCCGTTGTACACCAGCTCCGCGTACTTCAACGCAAGCATCTGCTTGTACTGCAGCGTCAGCTTATCCAGGCACAGCTGCTCCAGCCCTTCGTGCGCCCGGTAGAGGATCGTGCCGCCCGGCGTCTCGTATACGCCGCGTGACTTCATGCCCACCAGGCGGTTCTCAACGATGTCCGCCCGGCCCACCCCGTGTTTGCCGCCGATCCGGTTCAGTCGATCCATGAGCGCGATCGGTCCCATGGCCTCACCGTTGATGCGCTTGGGTGTGCCCTGGTCGAAGTAGATCTCAACGACCTCAGATTCATCCGGCGCCTGCTCGGGGCTCTGGGAGAGCTGGAACATGTCCTCTTTGGGCTCGTTCCACGGATCCTCCAGCCCGCCGCCCTCGTGGCTGAGATGCCAGAGGTTCCGGTCACGGCTGTAGATGGACTTGATCGTCGCGGTGACGGGCACGTTGTGCTCCGCCGCGTATTTGAGGGCATCCTCCCGGCTGCGGATGTGCCACTCGCGCCAGGGTGCGATGATGCTCAGCTTCGGATTCAGCGCCATCACGGTCAACTCGAAGCGCACCTGGTCGTTGCCCTTGCCCGTGGCGCCGTGAGAGACCGCGTCCGCGCCTTCCAGTTCCGCGATGTCCACCATCCGCTTCGCGATCAGGGGCCTGGCAAACGACGTGCCGAGCAGGTAATCGCGCTCGTAGATCGCGCCGGCCTTCAGGGTCGGATAGATGTAGTCGGTGATGAACTCCTCGCGCAGGTCCTCGACATACAGCTTGCTGGCGCCGGACTGGAGCGCCTTCTCCTCGAGGCCGGCGAGCTCCTCTTCCTGCCCCAGGTTGGCGCAGAAACAGATCACCTCGCAGTCGTAGTTCTCAACCAACCACGGCACGATGCAGGAGGTGTCCAACCCGCCGGAATAGGCGAGGACGACCTTAGAAACGGACTTCTTGGCAGCGGACATAGCTTCTTTCTCCTAGAATGAGGGATGTAATGACCTTGAGAGATTGATGACGTCGCGGAGCATCGCGGCCGCAGTGGGAACGGGGCCACGCTCATCGACCTTGAATTGCTGGAGGCCCATGATGTCGGTGTCGAAGATGATCCCCATCTCCCACCCCGACACGGTGGCCAGAAAATTGTCCTTCGGCAGCCACTCGGGCTGGACGGAGAAGCGGAACCCATCGGCGACCTTTTCCGCCGTCGCAACGAGCTTCACCGCCTTGCCCTCGGCCGCGCCCTGCACGATCTGCTCGGGCGTGATGCCAGTGATGCCGGTGACAGGCCGCACGTCCTCCAGGGTCGCAGGGACGCCGAGGATGCTGTTCGCGATGATGACAAGCTTGTTCGCCGTGTCCCACCCTTCCACGTCGAGGGAGGGATCGGCCTCGGCGATGCCGTCAGCCTGGGCCTGTTTGAGCGCCTGGGCATAGCTGCCGCCCAGCCCCATGGCCTCGAGAATCGAGTTGCTGGTCGAGTTGAAGATGCCGCGCACGCCGCGGATCTCGCATCCAGCCAGGTCGCGCTGGCCGATGTTGACCACCGGCAGCGCGCCGCACACCGTGGCGCTGTAGGCCAGCCCCACGCCAGCATCCCGCGCCGCCCCGGTCAGTTCCGCGAAGGCACGCACGAGCGGCGCCTTGTTGGCCAGCACGCACGACATGCCCCGGCCGATGGCTGTCCGGACGCAATCCAGCCCGGGCTGGCCCGTGCGCAGATTGACCGGCGAGGCCTCCAGCAGCAGATCAACGTCTGCCCGCGCGACCGCGTCGACCGCGGACAGTCCGGCCTCGCCGCCCTCGAAACGCCCCGCGCCGCGGCCGTCCAGCTTGGCCGCCAGCAACGCGGCGGGGTCGATGCCCGCGGGGTTGACAACGCCCCCCGAGGAGTCCGCGGCCGCGGTCAGAACGAGCGCCAGATCATAGCGCGTGCGCAGCAGGGCCTCCTTCTCGACCATCAGCTGCAGGAAGGCCTTGCCGACATTGCCCAGACCGACGAGTGCGATACGCACCTGTTTCATTACCAGCTCCTTTGCTTATCATGGCGCCCGGGAGGGAGACCTCCGAGGTCGTGCCAACCACAGGTTGGCGTGAGACCTCGGAGGTCTTCTGCCGTCTTCATCGTGCGCCGGGATCACGCGCCCGCGAACGCAGGGCGAAGGGCGATGACGCCGTACGTACCGGCGGCCACAACGGGTTCCCGCAGATTCATCAACACCGCGATCTCGTCGCACGCGTCGAACTTCGGGCAGTAGATACATTCCTGCCAGATCTTCGGCGTGATGGCCCACCGGTCGACGGTCCCGAATCCGCAGGCGTTGAAGAAGCCCTCGTTGAGCGTCAGCGCGCAGATGCGCTCGTAGCCCGCGTCGCGCGCGGCCACGACGAGCGTCTCCACGATCCGCCGGCCGAGCCCCGTGCCACGCGCCTGTGGCGCCACGGCCAGGGAGCGCAGTTCGACGAGCTGCGGGTTGAGGGGCACGTTCGAGCCGCACCCGACGACGGCCCCGCCCTCCACCGCGACGTAGAAGTGCGGCAGGACGCGACGCACCTGCTCCGCCGTGCGCGGCAACATCAGGTTCTGTGCCGCATACCCGTTCACCAGGTCGAGGATGCCGGTCAGGTCGTCCTCGGTTGCCTTGCGCAAGGTGACTTCCATCGTTTCACCTCGTCCCTTATGATTCGCCCGCTTCGCGCTCATTGCGCTTCCTGAACCTCGGTGAATACGGCGGTCAGCCGCTCGATCAGGGTGTCGATCTCGGCGTGGCTGATGATGAGCGGCGGGACCAGTCGCAGGGTGGACGGCCCCGCGTTGACGAGCAGCAGCCCGTGGCGGTAGCCCGCATCCACGATCTGCGATGCAGGAATGGTGAGGTCCATGCCGATCATCAGCCCCTTCCCGCGCACCTCGGTGATGAGGGGCGAGTTGAGCTCCTCCAGCCGCTCGCGAAGATACGCGCCCTTCTGCGCCACGCCGGCCAGGAACTCCGGCTGGTTGACCTGCGCCAGCACCGCGTTGGCGACGGCCGTGACCAGGGGCGAGCCGGCGAAGGTGCTGCCGTGATCGCCGGGGTGCATGACGCCCGCCACGCGTTCGGTCATCAGAACCGCGCCCATGGGCAGGCCGCCGGCAAGCGGCTTGGCTGCGGTCAGCAGGTCTGGTGTCACCCCGGTCGCCTGGTGCGCCCACAGCGTCCCCGTCCGGCCCAGCCCGCATTGCACCTCGTCGAAGATGAGCAGTGCGTTGTGCTGGTCGCACAACTCGCGCAGCCCGCGCAGGAACGACTCGTCCGCCGGATGGATGCCCCCCTCGCCCTGGACGGGCTCGACAATCACCGCGCACACCGCGTCGTCGATCGCCGCGGCCGCGGCCGCCAGGTCGTTGAAAGGGGCGACGCGCACGCCCGGCAGGAGCGGCCGGAACGCGGCCTGGTACTTCTCCTTGGGCGTCACCGCGAGCGCGCCGAACGTGCGGCCGTGAAACGCGTTCGTGAACGTGACGATGTCGTGCTTATCAGGCCCGAAGCTGTCGTGCGCCCACTTGCGCGCGAACTTCATCGCGCCCTCGTTCGCCTCCGCGCCCGAGTTGCAGAAGAAGACGCGGTCCGCGAAGCTGCTGCTGCAGAGGGCCTGCGCCAGCCGGGCCTGCGGCTCGGAGTGGTACAGGTTGGACACGTGCCACAGCTTGCCGGCCTGCTCCGTGAGCGCCGCGACCAGTGCCGGATGGGCGTGGCCCAGCGCGTTCACAGCGATGCCGGCCACGCAATCCAGGTAGCTGTTGCCCTCCGTGTCGGTCACCCAGCAGCCCTGTCCGTGATCGATGACGAACGGCGGCCGCCCGTAGGTCTGGAGAACGTGTGCTTGCTCGAGTTCCATGGCGTTGTTGGGTTGGTTCATCTAACCTATCCTTTGATAATGGCTGTGCCGCTATCGTTGCTGAGCCCCATCAGGTCGGTGATCACGGCCTGGTACACGCCGCTCAGCACCGCCTCCGTTGCCGAGCGCACCTTGGGGATCATGCCGCCGGTGATGTGACCGTCCGCGATGAGGCCCTCTATCTGTTGGAGGGTGAGTGCGCGCATCGTCCTGCCCGTCACCTGCACGCCGGGGACGTTGCTCACGAACACCAGCCGGACGGCCTCGACCGCCTTCGCGACGCCCGTGGCCACGTGATCCGCATTGACGTTGTAGACCAGCCCGTCCTCGCCCAGCGACACCGGCGAGATCACGGGGACCAGGCCCAGATCGAGCAGCTGCAGCACCGCCTCGCCGTTCACCGTCTGCACCGCGCCCACCCGGCCCAGGCTGCGGCCGTTGACCGCCAGCGGAGCCACCCGCACCAGGCCCATGTCCACGCCGGAAAGGCCGATCGCGTCGACCCCGCCGTTGACCAGGGAGCGCACCAACCGCGTGTTCACCGTGCCGTTCAGCACCATTTCGACCAACCGCAGGCTCTCCACCGACGTGGCGCGCAGC
Organism: Anaerolineae bacterium; assembly: GCA_040766655.1. Lineage (GTDB taxonomy): Bacteria > Chloroflexota > Anaerolineae > CG2-30-64-16 > CG2-30-64-16 > JALOOB01. The sequence continues at coordinate 15,945 of JAXGQB010000019.1, read as the reverse complement.
CCCTCGACCGTCTCGAAGCTCACGCCGAGCTGTCCGTGGAGCTCCGCGATCTCCTTACCGCCGCCGTGGACGACGATCACGGCATGATCGACCAGCAGCCCCACGACCGTACTGACGAAGCCGGCCAGGAACGCCTCGTCCTCCACCTGGTTGCCGCCGATCTTGAGCACCAGGATGCTCTTTTCGTTCGTCATAGCAGTCCCATCCGTTCGTCCAGGCCCAGCATGATGTTCATGTTCTGCACTGCCTGGCCCGACGCGCCCTTGATCAGGTTGTCGATGGCCGACGTGACGATCAGCATGGCGGCGCCCGGCACGAACGTCAGCCCGATGGCGCAGTCATTGGTATGGACCGCGTGCGCCAGGGTGGCCACCTGGCCCCGCGCCAGCAGGTTCACGAACGGCTCGCCCGCGTAGGCGTCCGCGTAGGCGGTGCGCACCGCGTCCTCGGTGGCTCCGGGCGGCAGCGTGACGTAGATGGTGGAGAGAATGCCCCGGTTGACGGGGAGCAGGTGGGGGGAGAAGATCAGCTGGATCGGTGTTTGGCCGTTGCCTGCCTGCATCAGCGCGCCGAGCTCCTGTTCCATCTCCACGAGGTGCCGGTGCGTGCGGCCGATGCTGTAGGGGCTGAAGTTCTCGTTGGCCTCGACGAAGTGCGTCTTGAGGGAGAGCCCCCGCCCCGCGCCCGAGACGCCCGACTTGCTGTCCGCGATGACCGAACCGCCCAGCCAGCCGGCCCGCGCCAGCGGCGCCAGGCCCAGGATGACACTGGTCGGGTAACAGCCCGGATTGGCAACCAGCGACGTATCCTTGATCTCGGCCCGGTGCAATTCCGGCAGCCCGTAGACTGCCTCGGCCAGCCAGCCCTGCTCATTGTGCGGGTGGCCGTACCAGGCCTCGTACTGCACCGGGTCGTGGAGGCGGTAGTCCGCGCTCAGGTCGACGACGCGGGCGCCGGCCCGGCGCGCCGCGGCCACCGCCCCCTGCGAAGCCGCGTGGGGCAGGCAGCAGAAGACCACATCTGCAGCGGCCAGGTCCGCATCGGCTGCCTTGACCAGGGTCATCCCGCCGATCGAGGACGAAACCGCGAACACATCGCCGAATCGCTGGCCGGCCGAGTTCTCCGAGGTCAGCCACACGACCTGCGCCTCGGCGTGCCGGGCGAGGAGCCTGAGTAACTCAAGCCCTGTGTATCCCGTCGCTCCGATGATGCCTATCCTGACCATCTGATTGCTCCGTCGCGGTGGGCCGACGATCGGTCCGCCCCCGTGTTGACTGCACAAAAAAACCAGCCCCCGGGTCTGGGTGCTGGTCTGCCACGTTTCTGTCTTAGACGTTCGGCTCGCGCGAGCTCCTGTGACCGGGTGCTAACCCGCTCTCATAGGGCTACGACGACGAGGGAAGCGAAGGCTGAATGCCACGACCTACTCCGAACGTTTCAGTATGCTTCTGGCGCTGCCGGCGCATGCCAGCCCACCATCTTTTGCGGGAGCGAGTGTAGCACAGGGCCGCAGGCGTGTCAAATGAGGCGCGGTCCAGCGCCGGGCACTTTGCGACGGCACTTGGCATGATCCAGGTGCCCGGCACCTCGGAGGTGCCGGGCACCTAATGACCAGTTACGCCTCGCCGGCGGCCTCGCGATCCAGCCGATCGAAGAATTCGCGCATGACGTCGCGGCGCTCGCGGGCGATCGCGCGGGCGGTTGGGGTGAAGAGGCGTTCGGGGATGCGGTCGAGCTTGTAGACGAATTCGTGGACTGGCGTGTACGCAGCGCCGAGCACGGCCGGCGCCTGCCGGGCATCGCCGGTTGCATCGCCGCGCTCGGCCGCGCTGGAATTAGCGATCTCGCGCCAGGGCTGGCGCCACAGGGCCGTGCCGGCCGCGCCGGCGTAGGCGAATGCGCGGGCAATGCCGATCGCGCCGATGGCGTCCAGCTTGTCTGCGTCGGAGAGGACCTGCGCCTCGAGGGTGGCCGGCTGCGGATCGTGGCGGAAGCGATGCGCCTCGATCGCATGCGCCACCGCGTCGGCGAACGCAGCGGGCCGATCCGCCAGGATCTCCCGCGCGCGCTGTGCGCCGATCAGGTGGTGGTTGGCGCGATCCGCGCTCTCGCCGATATCGTGCAGCAACGCGGCCGTACGAACGACCGCCATGTCCGCGCCCTCGGCCCGCGCAATGCGTTCGGCGAGCGCGGTCACGCGCAGCACGTGGTCGAAGTCGTGCCCGCCCCCGCCGGCGTCGTAGAGCGAGCGTGCGGAGTCCACGGTGATGGGCGCTTCGCTCATGCTAGAGGTTCTCGATCTGCACCGGCTCGACGGGCTCGGCCAACTCGAAGCCGAAGACGCGGCTGTAGAAATACAGCTCCGCCTCCAGCGCCCGCACGATGTTCTCCGCGCGGCGGAAGCCGTGCCCCTCGCCCTCAAACGCCACGTACGCGGTCGGCAGACCCTTGGCGCGCACCGCGGCGAACATCGTCTCTGCCTGGTTGGGCGGCACGATCGGGTCTTCGAGCCCCTGGAAGAAGATGACCGGGCAAGCCAGCCGCTCGGTGTGGTGGATGGGCGAGCGCTCGATGTACAGGTCGCGGCGCGCCGGGTATGGGCCGACGATGTGGTCCAGGTAGCGCGACTCGAACTTGTGCGTGTCGCGGGCCAGCGCCTCCAGGTCCCCGACGCCGTAATGGCTGGCGCCCGCCTTGAACACATCGCGGAAGGTCAGCGCGCAGAGCGTCGTGTAGCCGCCCGCGCTGCCACCCCGGATGGCCAGCCGTGCAGGGTCCACCTCGCCCAGCCCGGCAAGCCAGGCGGCGCCATTGGCGCAGTCGTCCACGTCCACCACGCCCCACCGGTCGTTCAGCCGTTCGCGGTATGCGCGGCCATAGCCGGTGCTGCCGCCGTAGTTGACGTCCAGCACTGCGATGCCGCGGCTGGTCCAATACTGGATGGCCATGCGCAGGCCCGTGCCGCTGTTGCCGGTTGGGCCACCGTGGCTGAAGACGAGCAGCGGCGGCGTCTCGCCCCGCGGCGCGGTGAAATCGCGGTTGTGCGGCGGATAGTAGTTGCCGAACGCGGTCAACCCGCCCGTGGTCGGGAATTCGACCGTCCGCGGGACGGACAGATATCCCGCATCCACCGCGACGTCGCTGGACCGGCGCAGTGTGGCAACCTGCTGCGTGGCGAGGTCCACCGCGATGACCGAGGCCGGCTCGACCGGCGAGCTGCCGAGGAAGAACGCCCTGCCCCGCGCGGCGCGCACGTTGTCGATTCCTGTGTAAGGCGTCTCGACGATGGCCAATGTCCGCCGTGCGGTGTCGAGCAGCGCCAGCTGCCACCCCTCCGCACGACGGAAGGTGCAGACGATGCGCTCCTCCGACTCGAACGCATAGGTTGACATGCCGAAGACCCACTGCGGCAGCCCGAACTCGGCTTCCATGGGGGCCAGCGGCTCCGCGCTGCCGTCGCGCCACCGATACAGGTTCCACCAGCCGGTGCGATCTGAGACGAAATGCAGCACGCCATCGGGCGACCACTCTGGCTGGAAGATCGACACGGTGGGTCCGCCCGCGATCAGCTCTGCGCGCCCCAGCGTGCCCGCGGCGTCCAGTTCGCCGACCCACAGTTCGGCGCCGTCCCATGGCATGTTAGGGTGATGCCACGTCAGCCAGGCCAGTCGCGTCCCATCGGGGCTGAGGCGCGGAGAGGCGTAGAAGTCGTTGCCAGAGACCAACACGCGCCCGCCCGCAGGAGCGCCCGCAGGATCCCCCGCCGGGTCGAGGCTGACCACGGTGTTGGCCGGCTCGTGCGGGTGCCCCGAATGGTCCTCGCGGATGCAGATCAGGCGGTTGCGGTGGCGATCCAGCTCGAAGTCGGCGTATCGCAGCGGCAGCTCGGGCGTGATCGGCTGCGGCGGCTCGCCCGATGCCGGGTCCAGGCAATAGACACGCTGGTCCGCGTAATTGACGAAGAAGACCATTCCACCGGCCGCCAGGTATTCGCCGCCGCCGTACTCGTGGACGCGCGTGCGCACGTTGAAGGGGGCCGGCGTCACGTCTGCGATCTGGCCGGCAGCGTTGCACCTGACCAACACGCAGCGGCCCTGCTCCGCGGGACGCTTCTCGATCCACCAGACGGCATCCCCATCGACGGAAATGCCGCCCAGGCCGACCGAGGCCGCAGCCACCAGGTCCGCGGTGATCGGCGATTTCCACGCGCCGTACGGCGCGACGTGGGGCCCGGACATCGAGCTCACCCCTTTCTAGGTTTGGGAACGGGCAGCGCGACGGCCCAGGAGCCACACGAACCCGCCGGGCACGCTGCCCAGCAGCATGATGGCCTGCATCAGGATCGATACGGCCAGCGCGTGGTCCGTCGGAACACCTGCCAACGAGAAGAAGAACGGATAGGCGGTCTGGCTGACGCCGATGCCGCCGATCGAGACGGGGATCATCAACACCAACGCGATGAGCGGGTTGAACAGAAGGATCGTTTCGAGGGGCATCAGCCCGCCCATCGACTGGGAGAGCAGCCAGTTCACCAGGGTGGTGCAGGCAATGCCCACCAGTGCAACGCCGAACGCGGCGATGAGGGCCTTGTATCGAAAGCGATACGCGTTGAACGCCTCCGAGATGCGCCCCCAGAGCGGCGCGAGGGGTGAGAGAAAACGAAGCTGAAACACGCGCGATATGAACGCACGCAGGCGCCGGCTCAGCAGGACGCCGAATCCGGTCACCAATCCGGCCAGGGCCACGATGGCCACCCACTCCACCTGTTCGAGCTCCGCGTGACCGGTCACGTTCACCGCCACGATCGCGGCCACGACCGCGGTGCTCATGTAGGCCATGAGGCCGATCACGCGATCCACGATGACCGACACGGCCGCATCCGCTGCACGGTCGGTGTGGCGCGCCAGGCCGAAGCCCCGCATCACGTCGCCCCCCACGTTCGCGGGCAGAAAGTTGTTGAAGAAGAAGCCGATCCAGATGAAGCGCAGCACGGCCGCGAAGGGAACGTTCACGCCCTGGGCGCGGAGCAGCACCTGCCACTTCGCACCGTTGACCGTGATCGCCAGCATGTAGAAGGCAAGCGCCGCGAGGAAGTAGAGCGGTCGGGCCTTCTTAAGCTGGGCAAGCACCTGGTTAAAGTCGACCAGGTAGAAAGCAAGCGCAATCAGCGCCAGGCTGATGATGATCTTAAGAAGCGTGATGAGCTTATCGCGCACGTGGACCTGCTACTGCGGAGGGACGGACGTCGTCGGCTGCGGCCGTCTGAGCGCGCTCTGCCTCCACGTCCGCCTTTTGCGACCAGGCCATGTCCCACACGACATGGCGGTCCTTCTTGATGGCGAAGTCGTACCACCCCAACAGGCGGGACCAGACTTCGAGCACGGCGAGCACGAACAGCGTCCAGACCAGCCGAATCGCGCCCCAGATCTCCTTGAGCGCGATCTTCGCGACGCGCGTATTCTGGATGCTGGAGACCGCGTAGCCATACTTGGACTTGAGGTAGAGATGGCCCGCGTGGTTGCGCCGGCGTTGGCGGACGAAGTCCTTGACGGAGTCGGGACCGGTGTTGTAGACGATCGCCTCGGGCGCGTAGCGCACCTGGAGGCCGCGTTGCACGACGAGCGCTTCGACGAACGCCTCGTCCATCGCCACGTCCGTCGGGATGTGGTCGAACACCTTGCGGAACGCGATCATCTCGCCCAGCCTCGGGATCTCGAGGCAGAGCTGATGCTCCAGCCGCAGCCGCAGGTGGGTGAACAACCCCACCAGGTGATCGGGCGTGTTCACCGGGGTCTTGTGCGCGCCCGTCATGCCGACCGCGGGATCAGCGAACATGCGCACCATGTGCTCGACCGCTTCCGGATGCGGAATGGTATCGCCGCTCTCGAGCACGCAGATGTCCTCGACCGCGTTGCTCAGAAACACGTTGACGGCTGCGGTCTTCCCCTCGCGCTTTGGCTGCACGAACAGGCGGATGCGCGGGTCGCGCGCGACGAAGGACTCAACGATCGGGATCGTATTATCCGTGCAGCCGCTAGCGACCACGATGATCTCGCTGATGTCGACGACACGCAGTTGTTGGCTCAGCAAGGCATCGAGCAGCCGGCCGATGTTCGCCTCTTCGTTGTAGGCGGTGACGCCGACACTGCAGCGCAACTGAGGCGTGGTCTGGTCCAACCGTTCCTCCGGGGATGCGATAGGCCGATTATAGCAGCATCTGATAGCGCGCGCTAATCAGAACGACAGGCAATCACCTGTTGTGCTGATAGAGGCGCGTCAGGCAACTCACGCCCCTGCGATGGGCAACGCCTGCCCGATCACGTGCGTCGGAGTGCGGTGCAGTGGCAGATAGCCCTCGCTCACCAGGGCCGCCTCCGGCATGGTGGCCTCGTCCGGCTTATCTGACAGCGCGACCATCCAACAGCCGCGGTCCCGGAGCCATTCGCAAGCCTCGAACACCTCGCGCGTGATGCAGATCTCCTCGACCAGCCGCTTCGCCAGGGGAACGTCGTCGGGCAGGCACCCCATGCGTGCGACCGTCTCACGGTACTCGCGGCGACGGAAGGCCTTGAATGGCGTCAGGTCGCCTTCGAGCGTCCGCCGGTAGATGTCGCTGTGAAGCGCCGCCACAGAAGCCGGCAGCCGATCGACAGACGGGTCCATGCGGCGCATGAACGCCAGGAAGTCCGGCATCGCACCGCTGTCGATCTCCGCCACCAGGCTCTCCAAGTCTGCGGCGCCCGCGCTCAGCATCATGCAGATGTAGGCGATGTTGTCCTGGTTGTCGGCCGTGAACTCGTGGTATCGGGGCACGTTGAGGGTGCCGTACGCCTGGCGGAACTCGTCTATCCGGAAGCTGGCGCCGATCGCATCGTGCAGGGTCGCCTCGATCGCGGCCACCCGTGCGTGGTCGATCGACTTGCCGTTGCGGCCGCGTGCGCCCAGCGCCGTCTTATCGACGTCGACGACCGCCAGCGTGGCCGCGTCCAGGTGCGCGCCCCCCTGGCGGATCTGCTCGAGAAATCGCGCGAGCGCGGTCCAGCGGTTGGCCTGGAAGAACCCGCCATCCTCCGTCATCTGCGGGAGCTCATCCTTCTCCGAGCCGATGAAGCACCAGCCCGGCAGCCCCGTGTGCTGTTGGAGGTTGCGGAACGCGCCGCCATCGTTCAGCATCGTATCGCCAATGTAGACGATCTCACCGATGGGAAGCTCTGCCGGTGCGATGCTCGCCCGGCCGCGCTGCAGCAGCCAAGACAGTGCGGCTGCATAGGCCATGTCGAGCTTGCGCGGCGGAATGGGGCTGTCCGTGCCGATCTCACGCCAGGCCCGGTCGTAGCGCGGCATGCGGCGGTCCACCGGGTTCAGGTTCCGATAGATCACCATGTCGCCGAAGACATCGTAGAGAGAACGTAGGTCCATCGTTTCCGTCATCCTTGCATCACTGGCTCAGGCAAGCCAACCCTGCGCCTGCAGGAGCTCGGCGTTCAGCAGTGCGCCGCCCGCCGCGCCACGGATGGTGTTGTGTCCCAACACCACAAACTTGAAGTCGAGGATCGGATCGACACGCAGCCGGCCGATGCTCGTGGCCATTCCCCTGCCAGCCAGACGGTCGAGCCTGGGCTGGGGCCGATCCGCCTCCGAATGGAGAATGATCGCAGGCCGGGGCGCGGACGGCAGTCCCCAGCGCTGCGGGAGCCCCTCATACGACGCCAGCGCCTCGGCCACTTGTTCCAGGCTCGCTGGCCTGCGCAACTTGACGCTGACCGCCTCGAGATGCCCGTTCCGGACCGCGACGCGGTTCGCCTGTGCGCTCACGACGAAGTCCGCCGGGCGGATCGAATCGCCGTCCAGCTCGCCCAACAGCTTGCCCGGCTCGCTCTCGATCTTTTCCTCTTCCCCCGGGATGTGAGGCACCACGTTGTCCAGGATGTCCAGGGCCGACACGCCCGGATAGCCTGCACCCGAGAGCGCCTGCATGGTCACCACATTGACCGAGGCCAATCCGAACGCATCGTACAGCGGCTTGAGCGCGCACACCAGGTGGGTGCTGGTGCAGTTCGGATTGGTCACGATGTACCCCTCGCGCTTGCCCGCGGCGGCCCGGCGCCCGCGCTGGATCCCGATCAATGCGGTGTGCTCCGGGTTGACGTCCGGGATCAGCAGCGGCACGTCGGGGTCCATGCGATGTGCCGACGCGTTGGAGCACACCGCGAATCCGGCATCGGCGAACGCCAGCTCCACCTCTCCCGCGTTACCGCCGGGCAGGGCGGAGAAGAGCAGGCGCACCTCGGGGTCGATCGCGGTCGGGTCGGTGGCCAGGAGCGGCATGTCCGCGACCTGGGCGGGCATGCCCCCGCGGATGATCCACTTCGCGGCCTGTCCATAGGGCTTGCCCAGCGAGCGGTCCGACGCGGTCAGCGCTGCGATCTCGAACCACGGATGCTCTGCCAGGAGCTGCACGAACCGCTGGCCCACCGCGCCGGTGGCGGCCAGGATGCCAACCTTGATCTTGGAGGATAGGGCTTCGTTCATGGCACTCTGCTCCGTTTCACCACAACTGGGCCAGGGCAATGATATCGGCGTGCACGCCCGCTGCGGCCGCCTCTACGCCCGCGCCGCGCCCCTGCAGGACCAGCGGCATGTCCGGATAGTAGCGCGACTCGAAGGCAACGAGGTTGTCGTTGCCCTTCAGCGCGCCCAGCGCGCTGTCCGCCCGAACTGCCTGCAGTCCGACACCGGCACGGCCGTCCCTGAGTTCCGCGACGTAGCGCAACACGGCGTCCTCGGCGCGCGCCGCGGTTACCTGTGCGGCGTACGCGTCGTCCAGCTCGGGCAGCCGCGCCAGGAATTCGGCGAGCGGCAGGCCCGCCAGGTGCGGCGGGACCAGGGACGCCACGCTTACGTCGTCCAGCTCGAGGCGCCATCCGATCGTGCGCGCCAGGATCAATGCCTTACGCGCCACGTCCATGCCTGCCAGGTCGATGCGCGGATCGGGCTCCGTGTAGCCGCGCTGCATCGCGTCATGCACCAGCGCGGAGAACGGCTGACCGGCCTGCAAGCCCGTCGAGAGGAAGCCCAGCGTGCCGCTCAGCGCGCCGCGGATCGAGCGGATTTCGTCGTTCGCGCGGAGCAGGCCCAGCGTAGCCTCGATGACGGGCACGGCCGAGCCCACCGTCGACTCATACCGGAACCGGCCGCTGCGAACCAGGGTCTCGAAGGTGGCCTGCGGACCAGTCAGCGGGACCTTGTTGGCCGTCGCCACGCCGTAGCCGCGAGCCAACGCCAGCTCGAGTGCGGGCACGGTCTCACCCGTGGCCGTGACGTCCACCACGATCGCGCCATCCTGTCCCGCCACATCGACGATGGCCGGCAGGTTGCTCTGAGGCGAGCCAGCCTCGATGCCGGCAAGGCGCGCACCGCCCGCCTTCGCAGCCGACGCGGCAGCCAGCACCTCGGCCGGGATGCCCTTCTCATCGACCACCGCGCCATCGCGATCGCACCAGGCCGCCACGCGCAGGGCGACGCGGTCGCGCGACTCGTGCAGGGGCGCGGCCTCGAGGACCTGCCTCAGCAGCGCGCGGCCGACCTTGCCGGCGCCGAAGATGATCAGCGGAACGCGTCTCATGCTCCCCCCAGTCCGAAGGCATCATGGATGTAGCGGATGCCGTTGTCGGCATCCTGCGACGCCAGCGCCAGCGAGATGTTCGTCTCGGACGAACCCTGTGCGACCGCGATGACGTTGAGGCTACGTTCGCCGAGCGCGGAGAAGAGCCTGGCCGCGATGCCCGGCGTGCCGCGCATGCCCTCACCGACCACCGCGACGATGACGATCTCCGGCTCGACGGCCACCCGGTCGATCAGCCTCCGCCGGATCTCTTCTCCGAAGGTAGTTGCCAGCGCAGCCCGCACGCCCTCGGCGTCTCCCTCGGGCACCACGAAGCAGATGCTCTGCTCGGAAGATGCCTGGGAGATCATCAGCACGTTTGCGTTGCGCTGCGCGACGGCCGCGAAGGTGCGCGCGGCAATGCCCGGCACGCCCATCATGCCCCGGCCCGCGACGGTGACGAGCGCCAGGCCGCGGATGACGGTCAGCGCCTTGACCGTGCCGCCGTTGGAAGACTTGGGCACGACGCGCGTGCCAGGGAAGGACGGATTGAAGGTGTTCCGCACGCTGATGGGGATGCCCCGGTCGATGGCCGGGAGCATCGTCTTGGGGTGCAGCACCTTCGCGCCGAAGTAGGCCAGCTCTGCCGCCTCACCGTAGGTCAGCTCGCGCAGCGGGCGTGCGCTCGATACGATGCGCGGGTCCGCGGTCAGCACGCCGTCCACGTCGGTCCAGATCTGGATCTCGTCCGCGTCCAGGGCTGCCGCAAGGATCGCGGCGGAGTAGTCGGAGCCGCCGCGGCCGAGGACCGTCGGAACGCCGGCCGGCGTCGCGGCGACGAAGCCGGTGACCACGGGGACGATGCCCCGCTCCAGCATGGACGCCAACCGGGCACGCGTGGCGGTCCGGGTCGCGTCCATATCGGGCGCGGCGGACGCGTAGTTGTCGTCGGTGACGATGAGCTCTCCCGCGTCGACTGCCTCGGCCTCGACCCCCCTGCCGCGCACCGCTGCAGCCAGGATCGGCGCCATCAGCCGCTCGCCCAGCCCCGAAATGACGGCCAGCCCGCGCTCCGTCAGCTCGCCCAGGATGGCGACGGCCATGCACAGCCGCTCGAACTCCCGCACGCGCTCATCGATGTGCGCCTGGATGGCCGACAGCTCATCAAGGTCAGCGATCAGCGCCTCGGATGCATCGCGGTGGCGCGCGATCAAGGTCATGCGCGCGTCACGGTAGGCCTGCCGGTCGCCCTGCGCGGCCGCGTTGGCGGTGTTGATCAGCAGATCGGTGACCCCGCGCATGGCAGACGTGACGACCACGGCCTCCCGGTCGGTGCGCAATTGGTCGGCCACGATGGCCGCGACCTGGAAAATCGCCTGGGCATCGTTGACGGACGTGCCTCCGAACTTGAGAACCTGCATTTGGTCTCTCCTGATGAGCACTAAAAAAGCCCCTCGCCGTTGGGGCGAGGAGCTTCGCGGTTCCACCCAATATCAGCCCTCCCGTCTTCAGGACGCGGGGGCTATCTTTGTCGGCCGTAACGAGGCCAGCCGAAGCGCCATACACTCCCCGGTCGGCCCTGCATCATGCGATGGCCGGCGGCCGGATTTGAGGCGCTCACTCTCGGGGGGTTTTCAGCGGGCCCATGACGAGGCAGGCTTTCAGCCGATGGCCTGCCGTCTCTGGCGCCTGCGCGCCGCTTACTCGTCCCGATCAACGCTTTGCATATTTCCGGTAACGCCGATTATAACCGGTGGCGTTCATAAGTCAAATCGCGTTTTCGCGCGAAGGTCACCAGGTAGCGTTCTCGCCATTCCACGGTGATCATCTCCTGCGGTCTCCTTGCTGCGGTCTCACAGCAAGGATGATGGTCTCCGTGGGGTGGGTCAACTTTCAGACGTAAAGTGGGTCAGTTTTCAGACGTAATCTACACTGGCAAGCCGGGTTGCGCCTCGGTGAACTGGAAGAACTGCTGCTCGAAGACCTGGACATGGGCGGGCGCAAGCTCACCGTCCGCCACGGTAAGGGCTTGCGCGACCGGGTCGTCTATCTGACCGACACCACCGTAGCCGCCGTGCAGCAGTACCTGGCCGTGCGCGGCATGGGACCCGGCAGTCACGTCTTCCTGTACCGCAATCTGCCGGTGAAGAAGGACCTCGTGCGCAGCCGGATCAAGCTCGCCGGCGACCGGGTGGGCGTCAAAGTGCATCCACACCGCCTGCGCCACACCATGGCCACCCAACTTCTCAATGCCGGGTGTCGCGTCGCCTCCATTCAGAAGCTCATGGGCCATAAACGACTCAACTCGACAATGATCTACGCCCGGGTCCACGACCAGACCGCCGCCGACGATTACTACACGGCGATGGCCCACATCGAAGCCCGCCTGCAACTCGCCCCGCCGGCAGCCGAATCGACGCAGCCCGTCGGGGAGGACGAGCGGGCGCAGCTTCTCGAACTGGTCACATGCCTGGCTGAGCCGGAACTGACCGCCGAGGACCGCTTGGGCTTGGTCGAGCGCATGCGTTTGCTTCTTGCTGGCTGCGCAAGCATCGCGATTGTCGTCACCGCATGCGATGCTAACCAGCGCGATCCACCGTTGCCAGCATTCGTCTCAACTGAAGCCGATACAGCGCTGCTCGGCTAACACACCGCTGTTCTGGTTTTTCTCCGCCTCCTGCCCGGCAGGCGAATTTCGACGCGCCCGTAGACGGCCGGGTGCAAACGTGCTATCATGGTGCCAGCCGGCGCGGAGGGTAGCGCTCTGGTGGAGACTAACGCGAGCGCCGCAGCCGGGGACGGAGTAGGGGAGGCAGGGCCGCAAGACCCTGCCTCTCGCATTCTCCGCAACTACACTGTCCTAGAATGCGTAAAACTCAATCGTTGCTCTACGAGACTATGCGTTTTGTACGCATGGCTGCTTGGGCGGCGCACCTACTTCGTAATGGCCGGGTCGATGTCGATGACAATGCTTTTCCATTCCCCTGGCCAGGGTTTGGACGTGCGGAGCATCTGCTCATAAGTGCCGTTCGACTGCTCGCCCCATATCTCACGCAAAACTTGATCCGCCGTCCCTGGCTCTACCATGGTCAATCCCGAAATTGGAAAGGTACCATCCAGCAGCGGCGGTTGCTTCTGCTCGATACGCATAACCTTTCCCCCGTACGCTAAACCACCTTCACTGGCGAACAGCAAGTCGAGACCAAGCTGGTTGCCCTCAACCATTTGTTCATACGAAGCGCGGTAGCGTTCAGGCGTACCCAGGCAGGCGATGAGACGGTCAGCTGGCGGTTGTCTTGCTCCATAGGAAACTCTCACGTCGACTAATTTGCCACCCTCAATCGTACTCCTGAATGTGATGCCGTCCCTTTGCCACTCCACCGTCTCCAGTATTCCTGGGCTGAGCACCTCGGCCCGAATCCCACTTATCGGGAGATGGAAAGTGTCGCTAGCCCATTTTCGCAGTTGCTCGGATGGCATCGCTTTGCCGATCTGTGCGCGTAGTGGCCCGCCAGTAAGTTGATCGCAGTCTAAGGTTGTGGGCTGCACAGCAGTGCAACTCGCCAGTGCAAGCATGACGATGAGTGCCAGACAGATCAGCTTCTGCATAGCTCTCACCACCCTTCCAGCAAGGCGTGCAAACGATCCATCTGCACAGTAAGGGCATTCGCGTTGATTCGCTGACCCACCTCCCCAGGCTTATAACTGGTGACGAAGCCTCCGCCAGCACTTACCCCGCCAAACGCCCACACTGCTACGGCCTCGGCCCATCTATCCCACCGTTGTTCATTGAAGAATGGCGTGTTCGCGTGCTCAGCATACTGTGTAAGGGCTACATTCCATCGTGTCGAGAAGTTGCCTTGCCAGTCCATCACATGCGCTAGCTCATGCACGACCCATTGTGCGCCACCCAGCAAGCCTTGAGCGTTGAACGGACCTATGGGCAGGAATACTGTATGGCCGTCTGCCCAGGGTGGCGGAGGCGCACAACCGCCATTGCAATAGAATGGAACCGATCCCAGCGTGACTTGGGCATGCCCTCCCAACAAAGCCCTCAGGCCCGCCATTCCTGTGGAAAGGCTCTGCCCGATGGAGGCCGCCCCATACGCAACTTTCTTCTTATTATCCCAACTCCACGGCGACGGTGATGCTGCTGATGCAAGAGAGATGCCGGCTTCGCTAATAACGTCATCGGTGATGCCTTCATCAGCGAATGTCGGATTGCCAACAACCGACCAGTGACTACCACCCCACGAATACCCGTGTGCATTGTACCAACGATTTTTCCAGTTCCACTCGTTGGTCCAGCACTGTTGATCCCCTGCAGCGCATTCAGCCAGGCCCGATGGATCGACGAAACGGAGAGGATTGTTGGCCGCGTAACTGTAGCGATTCAGACTTTGTGGATCACCGGGTCGTGGTACAGTCGGATCAGGCTGGATCCACCGGTTAAGATAAGCGTCATACCAGCGCGCGCCGTAGAAGTACATTTCATTCGCGTTCACCTGTTGGCGTTGCCCCGTGTACTTGAAGCTCGTCGGCTGCGCGCCGAAAGCGTAACGCGTCTTGCCATAGGCGAAGTAGCGCAACTCCGTCTGCCGCGCGCCGGTGTTGTTGGTCGTGATCGCCGTTGACCCCAGATGATCGCCCAGCAGGTACTTCAACGTCGCGCCGTCGAGCATCGCCACGCGCGCGCCACCGGCGTAGTAGTACCTCGTCGTCGTGCCGCCCACCGTCACCGACTTCTGCCAGTTCTCTTCGTCATACACGTGTGTGTGGGTTGTGCCCTTCTCGACCCGCGTCAGGACGTTGCCGTTAGCGTCCTCGGTCTTGACACGCCCATAGCTGTAAACCTGCTTGTCCCCATTCGCGCCGCTGGTCAAGATGCGCATCACCACCTGGCCCCCACCCAAGCAATGCTGCCACTCAAACTGTCGTAAATGCGACGACTAACCCCTGTCATCAATCGCTATCCGAGAGATATCGCCGGGCCAGGGCTTCAAACTCCGTTCAATCTGAGTGTAACGCTCTGACCCCGGCGAAATACCAGCGGTGAACCGCGGGATGAGTTCGCTAAGCGTTCCAGGCTGAACATAGGAAATATCTGCTACTGCTTGTTCGGGAGTAATACGGGTCGCCTTGCGTGTAACACATGACGAGACTAGCAGACCACGCTCAGGATACCAGAGGTCCAGACAGGTCCAGTATCCGCCAGGCGTCATGGCTAGATAGGCGCGATAGAGGGATGGTTGGCCGAAACAACGCAGAGCTTCCGCCAGAGAGGGCGCCGAACCATCCCAGCCGGTCTTGACCAGCACGGAGTCTCGACCATCGCTCCACTGCGACACCTCGTACCACCGTTGCCCCACCCGCCAGTATTTAACGTAGCCGTTGCCAAATGCGGAAGGCCCTCCTTGAATCGCCGTTGACTGTACTCCAATTTCCTGCTGCACCCAGGTGGACACTGCTTCCTCTGAAGCCCGAAACGGGAAGGCTTCGAGCCGCAAATCCACTACTTCAGTGCAGCTCCAAGGAGTCTCTACTACTGCTGAAGGCGTAGACTCGGACCTCGGCATCACCTCAACACACGACGTTAGCAATAATGCGCCTAACAACAACCCCATGGGATGTGGCCGATGCTGCATATTTACCATCCCCAGCCGCTAAGCACATGGGCAACCCAATTACGTTGGTCAACCGTCAAGGCCGTAGAATTGCCGCCCAGAGCAGTATCGGTATAGCTCTTGCCGTAGACCCATACGGCTACCATCTCAGCCCAGTACTCCAGGTGCAGGTTGTCCTGAACGGCATAGTCGCTGATATGCGTACCTCGCGGTGCGACCTGGTGAATATAGATGCCATTTGGCAACGGATTGAAGTAGTCGATCAGATGGGCTACCTCATGCACAGCTGTGCCGCGTATGAAGTAGTCGGCCTGCGTGAATAGCGAGTCGGCAAACACAACGAAGTTCCCACCGGGGATGGTGTGAGCAGGGGGATCCCTGGTCGGATCGGCGTAGTAAAAGAGCGCGTGATGCGCCCGCATGAAGTTCGTCGCAGAAGGCAGGAGACGGCTCAGTTGAGCGAAACTGCCGATCTTATTAGCTAAAGCTACTACTCCCTGAGCCACCAAACTCATCTCGGAAAAAGCCCACGATGCACCAAGTTTAGTGAACTGGATGCCCAGTTCGGCCATTGTGTCACGAAGTATACCCTCATCCGCAAATCGTGCGTTATCACGATTGCTCCAATGTCCGTTTTTCCAGAACCAACCGTGCGCCTCATACCAACGATTTTTCCATTCCCACTCAGCTTGCCAGCACGCATTATCACCCGCCGCG
>JAXGQB010000018.1:0-101137 GCA_040766655.1 Anaerolineae bacterium | reverse complement strand
GGAATCTGATCGCCCATCTCGAGCGCGACCGCGAGCCAGCCCTCCATGGCGTCCCGGATCATCTCCAGGGCTTCCTCGGCGGTTTCACCCTGGCTAAGGCACCCAGGCAATTCCCTGACCTGAACCACCCAGCCACCCTCCAGCGCTCGCCAGAGCTCGATGGTATAGGGCAATCCCAAATAGTAATCGACGGTCTTGCTCGCCATCGCGTCCGAAGCGACGCGCACGCCGCCGATATCCGGAGACTCATCCCTGTTCATAGTATTCATCCAGTGCTTCAAGAGCCTGCTTCACGACGTATGCCTTGATTTTGGCTCCGTGCCGGGGTACCGTGATAGTGCGATTTCCGACTCGATAGAAGTGATGACTGCCTGTGATACGCACAAGCGGGAAGCCGAGTCCTTCCAACGCCGATGTCAGATCAGCGAATGTTACGTCGCCAGGATTCTGTCGGATCCTTGCAAGGAGTTTTTCGCGCTGGCTCATCTAGGTATCCGCCATGTTACCAAATGTGGTATTAACTGTCAAGTAGGAGTTCCTACCTTTCGAGTTCGTTTCGCTCTATTGAGGGACGCGCTCCAACACATAAGCCGCGGTTTCCACCATTGCCGTATCCAGCACGCCGTAGCCCAGGTCGGCCAGGGCATCCCCTTTGGCGTCGATGGGGACGCGACGGAGGCGGAAGAACATGCATTGCGTCACACCCTGGCCTTTCATCGCACACGCTGGTTTCCTATGGCCGCGCTGCCTTCTTGATGCCCTGAGGCCGTGCAGCAATGGACACCCGCCCGAGCAACTGCCGCGCAACGACGGCTTCGGAGGGTCCGCCCTTTTCGGTCACCGCTGTGAAGAAGGTTCTCAATGAGCGAAATGCGTCCGTCTCGACATCATCCCTCCGCTCGATCTTAGCTACCTCCCCGAGAGCCTCCAGGATCGTGATTCTGTCCTGACCTTGACAATGCTGGTAGTTCTGCATGAACCAACGCGCGCTGGAGCGCCACGGGTTGGTCTCGGCGGTCTCGCTCAACGCGGCCATCAGCACGCGGCGCATCTCCGGGGTCAACTGCTGCAGCGTAATGTGCTTATTGCCCGTCTCAAATGCATGTCGGATGCTGAGCGCCTGGCCTTTCTCAAGCTGGCCCCAGCTTTCATAGTCCTCGGCGAACCCCGCCAACATCTCTCGCAGCTTGGGCGGGCCAGAGGGCTGGGAAGTTCCTATCGGACTCAGCTGCTCTATGATTTCGTCTTCGTTGTCGAGAGTCGACGCCCTCAGTAGTCGCTCCAACTCTGTAACCGTCCCCTGGGCATCCAGACCACCCCACTGCGCCTGACGCAGCGAGATGGCGATCTGCTTCGCAGCACCTCGCGGTGACCGCGGTGAGTAGTGGCCTGCGTTGAGCGTCTCTTTCATCCATGCGACCAGAATCCGGGTTGCCTCAGGCGACCGGTGCGCGATGCGTCTGAGCGTGAAGATGTGGTCATACGTTACAGAGTCGGCTGCGATGGAGCGAGCGTGAGAGAGGGTTGCTTCCTCAATACTCGCGAGGGCGACCTGAATGTGCCGTTTGGCCGCGTTCGTGGTTTCCTTGTCAAACCTCGCCAATTCACCGTTGTCGAATGCCGCGAACAATCGTCCCGCCACTGCGTCAGCCTTGTGTTCTTCGACTTTGTAGTTCCTAAAGGAGCGCGCCACCTCCTGCAACTGGTCGCTGTAGGTCGGCCGCCGGTCATTGGACAGCTCACACCAGGAGGTCAGGATTGCTATGAACCCCTCAGCACCTTTTGGATACCGGCCCTTGGTCAGCGCAGTAGCAGCCTGGATTCGAAGGGGCAGCGGGGCTTTTGCGTCTCTGGCGTACGCGAGGAGATCGGCCTCGCCAAGCTTCTCGGAGGCGAAAACCGCGCGGGAACCGAGGTTCCGGAGCCGAGAGATATCGCTTTGGGCAGCCTCACGCAACGCATCCAGAGCCAATTGACCGGCTTTTCTGTCGCTGGTCTGGGCCAGTCTTGCCAATTGTGCGACGATGCTGCGCTCCGTGCCCTCACTGCGAACCAGGTAGTACTGCTGGAGGAGCGCGACCGGGAGCAAGGGATCGTTGATCTCCATAATTCGCGCTTCGATGTCCCGAATCTCATCCGGACATTGCTCGTACCGGTTCAGTATCCGCGCAACCTGCTCTCTCAGCTTGTCTTCAACTCGGCGCTCGAGGGTAGCCAGTTCACCAAAGGCCGACGTCACGTCGGCGAGTTCTGCCGCCAACGCACTAAGACCATCCCGGTCGGTTGCGTCTTCCAGCCTGTCTACGGCTTGATCCTTCAAAGTCATGAACTGCCACTCCTTGTGTTGGGGACAATCAACAAGTCTCTATTGACTGGATGACCCGTTTGAGCTCGTTGCTTCCCGCACTTCCGGTCTTTGACCCGGCTCCTGCTCCCCCGGCGATCAATGGTTGCCATGTGTGATCGGAAGGCGACTGACACTCGTACACGACGCTGCGATCAGGCAGCACTTTCCACCTCAAGGTCAGGTGCGATCCGTCGGGCAGCGGCTGCGAAAGGGAAATCTGCGCCGTGTGGTCATGCGTGAGCAGCGGGTCAGTTTCGCTGAAGCCGTGGTAGAAGCTGAGAACGATGTCCTGCACAGCACCGTCGAAGGTGAGCTCGTACTTGTCAGTCGCGCCGGCGCGCGAATCCTTCTTGACGATCAGCTTGAAACCCTTGTCCTGTTCGAGGAAAACTGACTCAAACAGCTCTGGCTCGGTGAGCACGATCGCCCCCTGCCGGCCATCGCGGCTGGCCTGATAGATCGCCGCTCCTTGCGCGACACTTGTCATTGGATCGGGTGTGCTCCCGAGTTGAGTCGTGGGGGGGAAGTATCGAGCCAGCGCGGCCTTGATCAGGGGCAGCCGTGTCATTCCCCCGTGGAGCAAGGCAACATCTACGTCGTTCAGCGAGAGTTTGGCCTCGCTGAGTGCCGTAACGATCGGCCCATAAAGTGTACCTGTTCCGGCGCTTCCCATTCCGCCGGATGTTGGCAGCTCGAAGTATGGCGCCAGGACCTGCTCGAATTGGTCGAACGTGACCTCGATGTCAGGCAGCGACACCGTGCGACCGTCCTGACCAAGGTCGAGATCACGCACGCGTGGGGAAATTCTCAGCTTAATCCTCGCTATCGCTTCGTCAAAAGGCATACCGTCGATGACAAACCCCCAACGGTAATACTTGCCTAGTTCGTTACTCATCCGGACCTTGAATGTCTCGGCGTAGTCGTACAAGGCTGCACGGTACAAGGCCGCCTTGCCTTGCTCCGTCTTCGGAGTGAGAATCCCGGCGGCATTCAGGCGCCTGACAATGTAGGCTGCAAGCCGGAGGTCAAACTCGGTCCCCGCCAACTCGGTGTAACGCGACCTTGAGATGATATCGATTTGCAGACGGTCCTTTTCAGCTTGAACGCGCGCGAGCGATACGTCGAGGGTTCCTCCGCCCATGTCAAATACCATGACATTCGTCTTGGGCTTGAATTCGAGACCCTTTTGCCAACTGTCGTACAAGTAGTGGATGAGGGCCGCGCTGGGCTCGTCGATCAGATTCACCTCGCCGTCGAAGCCGGCCAATCGAGCAGCATCTCGCGTAGCTTCGCGCTGTTTGCTACCGAACGACGCGGGAACCGAGATGGAAACCGTAACCAGTTCGTTTAGCGTGTCATGAAGCTGTTCCAGCGCTTGTCCTCGCAGGTGCCTCAGGATCAAGCCCGAGATCCCCTCCGGCGTCCAGACGGTGGGCCAACCTGGGATAGAACGGCGCCAGCTCTTTCCCATGAATCGCTTTATCGCTCGCACGGTCCTGTCTGGGAAGGCCGCCAGGCTACGACGCGGGTACTCGCCCACGAATACCCGCTTGCCGTCACTATCGAAGCGAACCACTGAGGGTAGGTGCTGCCAGGTTGCCTGACGTCCCACGTCCTCGTGCTGCTGTAGACTGAGAGCGCGCAGCTGCCCCGTTGGTGTATCCCGATAGTCAAACACCGCAGCTTTGGAGTTGGTTGTCCCCAGATCTATTCCGAGGTACAGGCTCTTTCGGGTTCTACTTGCCATGTAGCTACTCCCTTACGTCTGCAAAGGCCTCACAGCACTTCGCCGCAGCTGCGAAGCTGCTCAGGAACTGGGCATCGGGGACCCGAGACACCGCGACCCCGAGTTGCTCCGACCAGCGTTCATCGAACAATCCTGCCCCCTCGCCCGCGACCTGCAAACGGGGAACTTGACTGCGCCCGCCCAGCTGAGCAATGGCATTTCGGCAAGGGCGTAAGATGTTCTCAGTGCGCCATTTGATGACTGACTGAGGCAGATTGCCTGGCTGGATGAGCGGCTGACCGAGCAGGTCAGCCAACTGAGTCCTGCTGTCATTTCCTCCCTGCATCCTGGCGCCTGACCGATCCTGGATCAGAGCACCAATCCCCGCGCCCTTTGCCACAAGCTCCGGAGCACCAGCACCAGGATCGATGATCCGCCAAATCGCCAAGCGCTCATAGCCAATTTCCGCGAGGAGGTCCTGGGGGCGAAGAGTTGGATGCATCCGGACCAAACTTCGCAGTGCCGGCGCTTCATCCACCACAATCGTCTGCATGAATCCGACCGGTTCACCCGCACGGACCAACGCCTGCTCAACCTCGGCTTTACAGGTCGCTTGGGCGCGCCATGGTAACAGAGGTTTGGGTCCCACCGTCAGATCCACCCCGTCCAGATGGACTCCAGCACACACTGGCTCCATCGCGCAGATATAATTCTGACGGACTTCTCTTAGTAGAGCCTGCCAGGCCGCCGCACCGCCGCAGCGCGCATCCCCGTTGAGGAGCGACTTGAAGTAGCTCTCGTCCAGACGGCCACACGCTGCACCGCCATCTTCCAGCGCATCATAACCCACCGCAGTACCATCATGGCTGATGAGGTTGGGAAGCGAGCCCTGATAGCGGCTGTACCACCGTTCCAGTCCGTAGTTCTCCCTGCGCCTCGCGTCGAGTCTTCCATTTGGGTCTCTCGCGTTCGGGTGGACCCGGCTCACGCGAATCACGTTGGGATCGACGTAGATTCCCACGAAAAGCATGGCCATTTCTCTCCAGGTAATTGGGGGGGCTTGGAGTCGCAAAACCCAGCGACAGCAAGCCCTAGCGCTGCCGTCTCGGCTTCCCGCCAGAGCTCGATTGACTTCGATGAGCCGGCTGATCGTCTTTGCCTACCAGAGTTCTCAGATCGAGCAGAGCCCGTTCCAGCCGCCGGCTGGCTTCATCGAGGTGCCCAGTAACCTCGTCGGGGCGCCGACGGGCGGCTGCTTGCTGATGCACATTCTGGGCAGCAGTTGCCGCGTTACTCGCTGGATGAGGAATCTGCGGGCTCTCCGGTTTGGTGTTCGTCTGCTCCTGCATGGGCGTCTCTGGCTCCGGCGTCTGGTGCGGCAAATGGCTGTTCCGTTCGTTGGGGCTCATTGGCTAGCTCCTCCACATAGCGCACGCGCGCTTTGATGATCACCTGATCTCGGTGCTGGATCCCGTGCTGCGACACTCGTGCAGATCCGGGACGGAAGTATTCGCCCTCAGGAATGGCGTATCGACCCTCAACCGTTTCATCCAAACGGACGATCTGTCCGGGAGCGTCGATCACGGAAACGCCCTCGTCTCGCAGGTAGTCTGCGAGACGGGTGACGAGTTGGGCAGCGGCCGGCCCGCTGACACTCTCATCGACACCACTCTCCATCAGGAAAGGCGCCATCTGGCTGAGTCCGAGCCGGTTGAGCAGTGTCTCGAAAACCCGCGCCTCTACCTGTTGCGGCAATAAATCGCATCTAGCCCGAAGTTGATCGCGCTCAGAACGCAGAGCCTCCCTGCTGCCTTCGGTGCGCTTGAGTTCTTCTCTGCTTCGGTCGCGCTCTGCCCGCAGGCTCCCCACCTGCGATCTAAGATCGGCTAATGCCCGCTGGCTCTCCTCCACCTGTGTGCGGAGCCTCGCACTTGCCAGCCACGGGTCCTCGGCGCCCAGGAGTCGGAAGGTCTCCGACAAACTGCGAACGATACTTGCCGCAACGCGATCCCGAAGGCCGGCAAAGTCCTGTTCGCGTTTTCGTGCCTCATCGAGTTGTTGTCTCATGGCCTGGACTTGCTGTCTGAGCTGCACCACTTCTAGTTCGGCCTGCGACGGACCAGCGCGACTGGCAGCCTCGGCAGCGGGAGTCACCCTCTGCTGCTCAGCTGGCCTATGCGGCCCTGGGGGGGCATCAGGGCTTGCGGCTGAGCGCCGTCTTTCATCGCGAAGCGCGTTGCGCGCCTTCTCGATCGCGCCCTGAGCATCTTCCACTGCGTCAATTACTGCCTTGAGTGTTTCACGGTCTGCCAACGATAGGTCCAAAGCTGGAGCCATTCTGCCTCCGTTTCTTAGGATGGAAAGGGGATCACATCGCCCTCGCGAGCGATCTGAGCCGACACCCCTGAAGCCTGGAGCTGATGGAGGAGCGAACCGGGACCGAGAAGATCCCCGCCGCCACAATGTACGAGCACTACGGATCGGGCCTGGAGCGCGGCTATCAGTTGCAGCATTTCCTCGATCGGCGCATGCCCAGAAATGGGCAGAGCAGTAACAGGAAGCGCCAGCCGTTCTTCGCCGAGCACCTTTCGCGCGAATAGCTCTTCATGCATCTCTTCGTCAAGATACCCGGTGATCCCAATCGACGCGTTGCGCGATCTGGCTAGAAGATCCGCCCACCGCCGCGATGCTGAACCGGTCAGCAGCATGCCTGAGCTTGCTATCACAACCGAGGGATGACCCAGGATCTCTGTCTCGAGGAGATGCTCCAGGGGAACATCAGGATCCACCGGCCTTATCCGCCAGCGGTTCCTGGCGACCAAGCTGCTGTAATCGGCCCGCAGGAGGCCTGCGAAGGAGGAGAGCATTTCCATGGTGATGTCGCGAGACTGTCCGTCCAGGTAGACGTAGAACGGGAGATTGGGATGGGACTCGCCATACTCCAGCACGAGGCCCAGAACATCCTGGGCGCGCCCTATCGCAAAGCACGGCAGCAGCACCGTCCCCGATGCGTCGAGGTGTCGGTCCAGCATCTCGCACATTTGGGAACGCACATCTTCCCAACTGCCAATCGAGCGCGTGTTGCTGCCCGCATACGTCCCGTCGACGACAACGACCTGTGGCCTGCAGGGGGGAACACCGGAGGCGTCAAGCGTTGGACTTGCTCCCAGTCTCATGTCGCCAGTCAGCAGCACCGTCGTTCCTTCCAGATCCAGCTCAACCATCGCCGAGCCAAGCAGATGCGAGTTGGGATGTAGTCGAACAAAGCCGAGTTCTGGCCTGAGCCAGTCGAGTTCCGTAGGAGCGGCTCCGACAACCCGCACCTGATCGAGCATTTCGTGCAAGTCGCTCTCACAGAACGGCGGGTTGTCTGTGAAGCGAAGGACATTACGAGCAACATACGGGAGTAGATGCTTGGTAGCACGAGTCATATAGAAATATGGCATGTGCCCGCTGTTTCCGCGACGACAGTGTCGATAGAGCGCTGGCACCAGTCCGCTGTGGTCCGTGTGCGCGTGTGTCAAAACAAACGCGGAGATATCGGCAAGCGACGAAACCAAGCCGCTGGCGCGGGCGCGTTCATTCATTATGACGTAGGTTTCCGTTGGGTCTTTCTCCGGATGAACGCCGCAGTCCACGAGGATCGCGGCATCGCCGCCACTGATCAGATAGCAGCTCCCACCAATCGATGACCCTCCACCCAGGGCTACAAACTGCACTGCGCTCATTGGCCACATCCTGATTCACCTTTGGACAACACATACGCTGCGGTCTCCACCATCGCCGTATCCAGCACGCCGTAGCCCAGGTCGGCCAGGGCGACGAGGCGGGCCTCCCTAAGCAGGATCTCCTCGCGCCACTTCTGGAAGCTGGTGAGGAAGAAGCCGGTGCGGCTGGTGATGGCGCCCAGGTAGCCGCCGCCCCTACCCGTGGCAGGGTCAGGGTGACGCAGCAGCTCGAGCCCGCGCTCGACGAACGCGGCGTAGAGGTCGTTCTTGGTGCGCGGGTAGGCGCACTCGATGTAGGCCTTGCTGCCCAGGCTGGCCGCGCCGAAGGGTGGGTTCATAAGGACCACGTCGAACGGCTCTTGCAGCAGCGCGATGAACGCGATCCCCTGCAGCGCGTCGTCCGTGAAGAGGCGGCGGGAGGCGGTCTGCTCGACCGAGGTCCGCCGGGCGTAGTCTCGCAAGGCGTCCACGACCCTCGCTTCAGCCTCGGCCCAGAAGGCCTCATCCTTGAGGTCGACCGGATCCAGGCCCAGCTTGAGTTGTTGTGCCGGCTCGTCGCCGAAAAGGGTCAGCTGGATCGCATCGGGCATGCTGGCAAGCGTCTCCCGCGTCCGGCGCACCGAGTCGCGGATCTCCTGCCCGATCTTGAGCAGGCTGCCGGCCTCACCGGCCAGCTTCATCCTCTCCCAGACGTCGCGCAGCAGGTTGCCCAGCACGGCCGGCTGCAGGTCACGCACGAACTCGCCGAGGAGGTCGTATTCGCCCGGCATCGGCTCGGCGCAGACGATGTGAATCTGCCCGACCTGCGGTCGCTGCCGCATCTTGATGCCCATCTCGGCCCATGCGCGCTGCGCCCGCAACCACAGCGCGAGGGTGGCGATCTGCACCGCGCGCGGGTCAATGTCAATGCCGTGCAGATTGTGCTCCAGGATCAGGCGCGGCGTCTGCCGGCGGTAGAGGTCACGATCCGGGAACTCCCGCTGCAGCGCGGGTCTCAGATCGGGGTCATCGTACGCCTCGTCGTAGATGATCAGCAGCAGGTCGAAGCAATAGAGCAGGAAATGTGCGCTGCCGACCGCCGGATCGAGGATGCGCAAGGTGCGGGGATCGCGGATTGGCGGTGGTGAGGACTCCTGGGCATCCTGCCGAATCAGATACTTGCAGGCCTCGGCAAGCCGGGTCCTGCCGTTGCGCATCTGCCACCACAGCCGCGCCAGCGTGTTGTCGACCAGGAAGCGGACGACGTAGCGCGGGGTGTAGAACTGGTTGCGGAAGGCCAGCTCATGGCTGGTGCGCGGCGCGCTGGAGGCCTTGCGGGCCTGGTCGCGCAGCTCGGCCGGGGTGAAGTACTGGTAGACCCAGCCGATGGTCTCATCCTCGGGCCAGGCGGGCTCCAAGGCCGGGTCATTCAACAGCGCCAGCACGTCGTGCAGGCAGGTCTGCGTGGGGAATAGGATCGAGGTCGGCGCGGTGCGATCGAACAGGACGCCCAACACCTGGGCCAGGTCGTCGAAGAGCAGCTCCAGGTAGAGCCGATAGCCGCCGTCGGGCTGGCCGCGCAGCGCCTCGGGCGAAAGCAGCGCGAACTGGGTGAATCCCCTGGAGTGCTCGCCCGCACCCACCGAGGGCTGGATCAGGCTGCGACTCGGGTGTTCCATCAGCTTGAGCGCGGCCAGGCGGTTGAGGAAGGTGAAGGCGCTCTCGCGCACGTAGCGTTCCACGGCGGCGGCGGGCTTCGTCCCGGACCCGGGCACGGCGAAGTGGCGCAGCGCGGCCTCGATGGCGCGGCGATCGGCGCGCCCCACGGCGTCCAGGTGCACCAGGCCGGACAGCGGGCTGACCGACCCGCCGGTCACGTGAATGCCGTAGGTCCCCTCCAGTTGAAGGGCGAAGTCCTCCTCGAGCAGCCGCCGGCACTTGACGACCGCGTTGTAGAGGAGGGTGCGCTGTTGTTTGTCCATCTGCGGTTCACCATATGCAATTGGCGATTGGCCTTTGCGCCATTGATCTGTCTGCTCTCATCCTCCGCCTGCTGCCCTCGCCCAATGCCCTCTGCAATCATCAATCCAGAACAACTATCACGCCGGCGGCGACCAGCTTGCGCAGGCGATCGCGCAGTTGCTCGACCAGTTCGTCGATTTCGTCGTCGGTGCTGAGTGTTTTGCCGACGCCGGTGATGTCGCTGAGCCGCAACCGCTCGACCTTCTGCTCGGGCTCGGTCAACTGCTGGACGCGCAGCAGGACGTCCGAGCGCAGCCAGGCGACGGCCGCCAGATCGGAGGCCATCTCGGCCAGGCTGGCGCCGCAGATGGCGCACGCCAGGCCGTCCTTCGGCAGGTCGAGATCGTGGCCGGCGCGATCGGCCAGCGGCTTGAGGACGGCCGGCTGCATGGCCTCGGGCACGGCCATCCACGCGGGCTGCGCCTTGACGTCATCGATCGCCTGCCGGAAGGCCTCCATGCGCTGTGCGTGGCGGCCGGCATACAGGTCGCGATAGGCCGTTTCCAGGCCACGGGCGGCGTCGTCCAGCTCCCGCGCCGTCTCGAAGTAGCTGCCATCGGCCAGGCGCGCGACGATCAAGCTTGCGGCCCCGGCCAATGTCCCGTCCCGGGCTTCAGCCTGCAGCTGAGGCCAGATCTGCTGGCTGGCCGCGCGCAGCCGGCGCAGGCGTGCCAATCCCTTTTCGTCGGTGGCCTTGGCGATTGCCGCCGCGTGCTTGCGCAGTTCGCGGAAGCTCTCCCCCTCGCCGGCCAGCATGTTGACGCAGTCGTCGGACGCGCTGTTGAGCACGGTCTCCAGAGTGGTGTGATACTCGCCCAGCACCGCTTCGATGGGTATCCGGTGGGCGCGCACGGTCGCCTCCACCGGCAGGAGCGCCTCCAACTCCTGGCGCGCCAGCTTCTGGAAGGCCTGAGCGATGGCGCTTTCCTCGACGTCGACCTCCTCTCCGGCGAGCTCTTCGAAGCGCCGCGCTGCCTTGACGAGGGTGGACAGATCGGGCGCCTTGCGCGGCGCGAAGGAGGCGGACCGGAACGCGTTGGCCCCACTGAACGGGATACGCGCCTGGGGATCCAGGTGATTACGATAGCGCCGGCCCTGGTAGGTGACCTCGATGGCGCCTCCGCGCAGCAGGGTGGCGGCCACGAGCCACAGCATTTCGGCCTCCCAACCATAACCGATCCCTCCGAAGCGCCCCTCCAGCGACCGGCCGGTGACCTTGTTGCCGTAGGAGTGCTCCCGGGCCAGGAAATCGGCCACCTCCCTGGCGATCGGCGCAGCCAGGTTGACGACGTACTTGGACCCCTCGCGCACTACCAGGTCGAGGCCGTCAGGCGGGGCATAGAAGACCTTCGGCAGTCCGTTGAGGTTGGCCGCCTTCAGGATCTCCTCGGCCTCGCTGCCCTTGAGCGAACGGGCGCCCATCTCCAGCTTCGGGTAGAGGTCGGGCACGACGTGGTCGAAGAAGCCTTTCAGGATCTCGCTCAACGCCTTGCCCAGCGTTGCGCCGTCCCTGGCGACCCCGCGGAAGAAGCCGCGGCCGCCCGCCAGCGCAGCCATCAGCAGCGCCTTGAGCCGCTCGCTCAGCCGCAGCACGTCGGTTTTTTCGGCGTCGAGGCTGGCCGGGTCGTACTGCGTCATCTTGCCCTGGCTGCTGAGCTGAAGGTATTTGCCGACCATGCTCTTCGACCGGTAGAGCTCGGCCGCGACCTCGACCAGGTCGTCGGTCAGGCTCATGACCCAGAAGAGGTCATCCGCGTGCGCCTTGCCCCGGCTCTCCTCGCGTGCGCGCTCGCACACAGCGTCGAAGACCTCCGGCCCGTCGGCCATGCGCAGGCTGAGCGGCACCTGGGCATCGCCCGAGGTGATCGACCGGCCTTCCCAGTTCACGCCGACGCGGAAGTTGCGCAGGTTGCGGTAGTGGTAGCGGGTGAGCGCGGGCTCGGCGAAGACGGAGCGCAGCCCATCCTCCAGGAGCTCGTTGCGCTCGCGCGGGGTGGGGTTGAACGCGTTGCGCTCCGCGGTCCAGCTTTTTTCCTGGGCGGTCTGCAGCTTCCAGCCCGACTCGGTCTGGCGGATAAACTGGGCATCGCGCAGCAGGCCGATCGCCCGCTCGACGTGCGGCAGGGGCGAGTCGTGCCCCAGGTGGCGGTAGAGCAACGCGGCCACGTTCGTCTCGCTGCGCGGCAGGTCACGCACGTATTCCAGCAGCGCGATGGCCTTGGCCGTTCGGGCCGGCCACGGGTCGTCGGGCCAGCGGGCGGCGATGTCGCCGATGTCCTTGCGTTTCTCGCTGGGCAGGCTGGCCTCGATCAGGTCGTAGATACGATCCATGGTCACCAGCTCGCCGGCCGGTGCATCGGCCAGGCCAGTGCGCTCGCTGACCAGCATCTCGTAGGCCTGCTTGATGATGGTGCGGTTGCTACCGCCGATGTGTCGCGACGCGCCCGGCTGAAGCCGGATGCCGGACACGATATCGATGGACAGGTCCACGAAGTGGGGCAGGTAGGGGTAGAATGCGATGAACTCGTCCCGGCTCACCTCCCATTTGCGCGCGGTGCGCTCCAACTTCGTGTGCGTCCTGAGTTGTGCGGCGGCGGCATCGTATCGGCTGCGCAGCAGCGGCTCAGCCGCGGCCGTCTTGCTGAGCACGCGCTTGGTGGCCACCTCGCGGATGTCGGCCGGGGCCATGTCGATCGGGATGCGGAAGCGGTCCTGCAGCTTCGCCAGCTCGACGCGCTTGTCGTCTATCGCCGCGACTACCTCGTCCAGCTTCTCCTGCGAGGTGACGATCACCCAGACCGGCGCGACCGCCTTCCCTGCTTGCACCCGGTTCTTGCTCTCCTTGCCGAACAACTCGACCACCGCGCGCAGGTTCTCGATCTTCTCCGCGCTGCGCGCGACGTAAGCGCCGACCTCGTCCACAATGAAGATGACGGCGTGCCTGGGTCGGCGGCGGGCCGCCAGCTCGAAGGTGCGATCGACGAGGGTGCGGATGGTGATATCGCCGTCGCCGCGCAGCGACGCGGCCCAGGTGTCCGCCGAGGGATAGGTGGCCGGGTTGATGGCGTGCAGCGCGGCGCTGGCACGCGGGCGGCGCTGGGCGCCGATCCGCACTCGCTGCCAGACACCGTAATCATCTGCGGATACGCCGGGCAGCGTGATGGGCACCGAAGCGGCCTGGCGGACCGGCTCGCCCCCTTCGCGGGACAGCCTTGCGACTGCGCTGACGAAATCAGCCAGCCGGCCCTCCCCCTCCAGCTCGATCTCCAGCTCGGCGATGTCGTAGTCCTGGGCGTAGTCCAGCTCGCGCAGCAGCACCGAGTACATGATCTCCGCGATGGGCTCGGTGACGCGGCGCACCGCGCGGTCGAGCTGCACGTCGAACATGATGATGTGGCTGGCGAAGCGCGCCTGGATGAAATCGGCCAGGTCGGCGATCTTCGCCACTTGCTCGTCGCCTGCGGTCGACTGCCTGCGCAGCGTGTCGACGAACAGCTGGCTTGCCGGCCGGCCCAGCAGCGAACGGTTGGCCAGGATGTAGCCCAGGTTCTTGGCGAAGGACGACTTGCCGGAGCCGAAGAAGCCGGACACCCAGACGCCCACGCCCTCGGTCGGCTCGCCCGGCGCGTCCGCGATCGCCTTGAGCACCTGGGCGTATTGCTTCTTGATGCGGTCGGTGGCCACGTACTCGCTGATCTCGCGATAGACCGTCGCCTCGTCCTGTTGTTCGAGCTTGATGACCTCTTCGATGGGCTGGGAGAGGTCACGGGAGAGTAGTGTGCGGATGGTGGTCATGATTGCTCCTTGTCGCGAGTACCGGGTTTATTTCACCCCTGCTACCCGTTTGTAGGCCAATACGAAAAGCGGTTCCAACTCCTTGACATCGGGCGCGCTGGGATGCAGCGGCCGGAATGTGGCCTCCTTGAAGGTCGAATCGTAGTTCTGGAACTCCCAGTGCTCGCCCTTGAAAGCCTTGGCCTTCTCCTCGGATAGTAGCTTGAACCGCACCTTCCAGGCGTATGCCCCGCCCCATGCAACGTTGAAGACTATCTTGTTGCCCAACTTGAAGCCGGCGTAGTACTTGTTCAGGTTGAGTTGGAGATCCCAGCCTTGCTTTTTGACCAGCGCGGTGACCGCCTCCACAGCCTGCCGGAACTGGCCGGTGGCTTCCTTGCCGTGCTCGGATTCGTAGTAGTCCCAGTCCCAGGTTCCTGCCGGCTTGGTGGTCTTTCCTCTGCTGATGGGCTTCGGCTGGGTGACTTCGATCAGCACAAACTCCTCGTGCTCAAAGCCATAACGCCGGACCTGGACCATATCCACCTGATAGCCGATCTTCCCCGCCATCCGTTGAACCGCGTCGTTGAAGGACGGCGCGATGAGAATCACACGGATGTCGAGGTTGTCCCAGTCAATCTGCGCGTCCTCGGGTTTGTTCTTGCTCTCAAGCCAGATCGCCTTGATCGAATCAGGGTTCGTTTCTGCCCAGATGGCATAACCCAGCGCCTGGGGCAGGACATCTTCGTTCGCTTCGACGTTCTTCAACTCGATCAGGCAGATGCGGTCATCCTGGTCGACACCCAGCATATCCGGGATGCCCTGTTTGCTGCCCGTCCTGATCTGGCGATAGATGATCGAAATGTCGCCGCCGAGGAGTTCCTGGTTATCGAAAATGTACTTCTCCAGTTCTGACTCGGACCTAAAGGGCTGTTCGACCAGGCTGCGGGTCTGTCCGCTCGATTTCCAGTATAGATTCAGCATGATACCTCCTCGGTCCTCTACGTCGGGGGGCGGAGTGTGATCTTCAGTGAGTCTACGTCCAGCGTGATCCTCTTCTCGGCAATGTACCTGCCGAGATTTCGGTAGTACTCTGGTGCGTCCGGTTGTGAAGCGCCTGCATTCCCGACCCAGTAGAGCCAGTATCGCTCGCCTTTCTCCAGTGCGAAGGCCAGCTCGGTGGTGCTGAGGTGGATGACCGGGTTCCGGTCTGACGACGACTTCACCTCGATGTAGACTGTGTCCAGGTCATCATCCACCGAGCGAATATCATACGGCGATCCGGGCTTGCCTGCAGACACCCATTCGAGCAGTTCGTGGTTCTCCGAATTCTCTACATCGAACCCCAGATCGGCGAGACGTCGTTTTTCGGAAGCGTAGACCCACTCCTCGCCGCGCTTGCCTAGCTGCTCCTTCGCGTCCTCGGACGTCAGCGTCAACGTGGTTCCGCCTCCACCGCCGCCATACACTGCGGCCGCGTTCTCAGAGCTGGGTGGGCGCTCGATGGCAGGCACCGCAGGTGTAGCAGCGGCGGTGTCAAGCGGCGGATAGTCTTTTGCTACGCGGATGATCGTTCCTCCGCCTATGTTGGTCGCCCCGTGTTCGTGGTCAGTCTGTGGGCTCGTCCCATTGCTTCCGCCGGAAGTACTCGCCTCAGTGGTTTGAGAGGGTGCGGCTTCTCTGATTGCCTGGGTTACGACCCCCGTGACGATCCCGGATACAGTCATCGGCGGCGGCTCGGGCTCGCCCAGGTCGATGCGGGCGCGCTGGAGCATTTCCAGAGTGACACCTTTGCTTTCCACGTAACGCTCGCGGCCGGGTGGATCCAGGTGCATCAGCAGCACAAAGGCATCACTGAGGCCGGCGATTTCAATGTAGCCCGCGATGTGGTCGCCCAAGAGACTCGGGTTTTCGAGCACTTCAGGAGTGCAGAACAGACTGCCTGCTCGAAAGCGGGTCTCCTCCTGCTGGCGAAGATAGACGTTTGCTAGGGTTGACATCTCGATTGGAGGAGCGAAGCGGTCGATGGCCTCAGTGACCGTGAGTGAGTCGGCGACATGGACAGTGAGGCGTTTGAGCCGGGGGAGGGTGCCCTCGTAGCTCGCCGGCTGGCGCCTGGCGACGAGGGCTGCGAGGAAGGGCAGCACCTGGTTCACGGTGGCGCGGAGCCGCCGTGAGTCCTCCTCGCGCTCGTTGCCGATAGTCCAGCTCGCGCGTACGACAGTCGATATAGGCGGTATCTCCAGCCATTGGCGCAGGCGAAGCCAGTCCTCGTTCACCCGCAGAAATGCACAATGTGGCCGCCAGCGTGCTTCCATGAAGGGGTCGTCGCCGTATACCAGGCGGGGATCTTCGCGCGCGACGTAGTCAAGCCCGTGGTCGGTCGCGGCCAGCAGCTTGAGCCCTGGAGGGCAGATGGGTGGCTTGCTCCGACCCACCAGGCCGGTCTGGATACGCTCCAGGGCCCAGTTGAAGGTCGTCGTCAAAGGGTTGCGTCGCCGTTCCTCCAACTCCGCTGGCCAGGCTGACCTTGGGTAATGCTTGACGAAGAACCCCAGCAAGCGGACGTAGTCCTCGATCTGGGCTGAGCTAGAAGAGATGAAACGCAGCGCGGCGCGGAATTCAGTCGAGTCGGGCTGAGCCAGATCCGGTGACAGCACCGGAAGCAGGCTGCGGACATCTGCTGGTTCGGTCTCTCCCAGATTCCAAATGTCATGTGGAGCGAGGAACGTCGGGCGCGAGGCCAGGGTCGCGGGAAGCCACGCGATTCGCTGCAGCGCAAAAAGGAAGTAGTTCTCAACACGGTCGGTGTAACAACCCTGTCTATTGCACTGCGCAATGGCAGTGCTATGTTGGCCATAAAACCCATTCCAGTGTGTTGCGAGAAGCGAGTAAAGAGCGCTCAGCCGATCAACATCGCCTTGCGCCGCGATCTCGTCGAAGTGGTGCAGGGCGTACACTTTGTGAAGGGTGCGCGAATCACCGTGCTTGACCACCGTGCGACACGTGAAGGCCTTGCGGTGTGCGCCGACGTAGTCCTTCCAGAGCGGAGCGTTGCCGAATGGATCCAAGCTCCCAAGGCCAATTGGCGGGGGTCCTGGCACGAGTCTTGGCCGGACATTGACGCCCAGCCATTCCAGGAAGCCGCCCCACTCTCTTTGTTCCTGTTCGAAGGGCAACACCAGGCCGGGTAACCCGCGGACGAAGTAGCAGTCGTCGAAGCCTGCATAGATCAGTTCGAGCGCTGTGCCACCTGGCCAGCCTGCTCCGAGGTAGCACTCGTTCGCCGGCTTCCAGATGGGCCGGTCTCCGGATGAGGCGTGCCAGGCAGGCAGTAAGACCCTGGCAAACTGATCCGCCATGTCGGGACTGCCATCACTGTAATACTGAAACAACATGCGATAGGCTGCAGTCAGGGATTCGGAATGCGCGGCGAAGAGGGCTGTCAGACGGTCGGGTGAGATCAGGACGGGCAGGATGGCGCCACGAATCAGGTCGCGCGCGGCATAAGCGCGCGCGCCGAGTTTGTCGAAGAAGCGATATTGTGCGCTCAATGACCCGCTGGCCGGGTAAGCGCTCCGGTTGATCACGGCGTAGTCGAAGCCCTCCGGCGCGACGACGTCGGGCACGTTCGCTCTCAGGTTTGCCTGGAAGATGATTCCCTCATCCCCACGCATCCAACGCTGGCCCGTGGGAAATGGTGGCAGCTTCTTCAGCAGGGCCTCGAACGCGGGCCGATCGGTGTATGCTGACAGTGACTCCCACCATTCGGCCAGCAGTGCGATCACCTCGCCGCATTGCTCGATGGGCGGCATGCCCGAGGTCAACAGCGAGTCGACAACCTGCTGGGCTGTGATCTCGCTCGCACCAAGCTCGGGGCTGAGCAAGAAAGGTGTCTGGCGTTCGCGTTCGGCGGAAATCAGATCCGCGGCCGCATACGCCCACTTCTCTGAACCACGCAGCCGGGAGGCAGGCAGCAGCGTACGGAACCGGACCTGATTGGCCGACTTCGGCGGAAATCGAACGCTGCAGGGTTCTTTGTACTGCCCTCCGTCGATCCGGACAAAGGCCGATTCGCGCAGCCAGGCGAGATAGCAGTTCATGAACGCTTTCGGGAACTCGCGCTCCTGCCGGTTGACCGGCGCCAGGAGCTCGACCAACTGCGTGCCGGACCCCCACGGCTTCTTGAGCAACGCCATCCCATCCCCTGCGAGAAAGCTGCAGATTTCGTCCGTCAGCCACAGGTTGAACCGCTGCGCGGGCAACGTCTTGCGGTCATCGCCCACGTAGAAGTCGCCGTGGACGATATAGCGCAAGCCCGATGGTTCTTGGGTGGGGAAGTAGACGTAGAACGGGCGCGAGGGACCTTCCAGCAGGGGCAGACTTGAGAGGCGATCCAGCTCAATCGCGATGACAAACCGGGCCGCCTGTACGTCCTTCCAGGCCTCGCCCAGATCGGTCACCAGTGAACGATCGGTGATCTGCCGTTCAATCGGACCAAGCGTCAGCCAGCGCGAATCTTCGGTCTGACCTTGAGCCTTCTCGCGGTACAGTAACACCTGTCGCAGACCGGCGTCGTCGCTCGTTTGTACTTCCCGCCGCAGGCATTCCTCTGTACCATCAGGCAATACGATTTCAATGCGCTGGATCGCTGTCAAGAACAGCAGCAATGATGGCTGAAGATCTTGGGTGATCCTGGCAGCGACTCGCTCGGCAGTGGCCTCGTCCTCCCAGGGCAACCGAATGACTGTGACGAAACCCTCATCGAAGAGAGCCTCAATACGAGCCCGTTCCTCACTGTTGACCTGGTTCAGATAGCAGGGATAGGGCATTTTCAGCGTGGGCAGTGTTCCTTCTGACCGCCAACCTGAACCCATGACCTGCTGGACATCATGATGAAACCGATCACCGCTGTATGTAAACGCGTAGATGTCTGAATAGACCTCAGGCGTGGCAGTGATCTCCAATACTGACTTGAAGCCGATGCCCTTGTGGCCTATCTGCTTGCTGGCGATCTTCGTCGTATTGTGTAGCCGGCACAGCGCGCGCACGTTGTCCCCGCCGAACGGCTGACCGCAGTTGGCTACGAGCAGCGACCTCGGCGTCAGCTGTATGCGGACGCGCGCGTCGAGTTCAGAGCCCGAAGACGCGTCGCCCTGATCCACAATCGCATCGTTGGCATTCTGCAGCAGCTCGAACAGATAGCGGCCCTGGTAGCGCTCCTTGACTGCTGCCTCGGCTCGGGCCAAGTCGTTCCAGTCTTGCAGCGTTGACTTGCGGTAGCTCGCGTCGAGTGACCTCAGCCTGCCGATCTGATTGTCCTGGATTTCTTCGAGAAGGGGGATGCCTGCCCGGAACTGATCTGCGTATGAGCTCTTGGCCATCGGTTCAGCCTCCCTCGTACCACTCATCGTGCCCGTGCGCGATGGCGAACGACTTGTTCGTCCTGCACTTCTCCCGCACGCGGGCGGGCCAGTACTTCATCGCGATGTGGCTCCAATCGAAGTCGCCGCGCGCCAGGCGCTCCCAGTACTTCTTCGGCTCGGACTTCCAAAGTGGGATCAGCTCCCACAGCGGCGCGAGGCGCAGGATCACGCCGTCGTCGATCCAGTTGGCTTCAGGCTCATAGCCGCCGCGCACGATCCGTTCCATCGTCCTGGCGAACTCGGTCAGCTCGTCGAGCAACGCGGCGACTTTGGCTGCATCTCGTTCGGTCGCGCGGCGCGATGCACCGGTCTGCAGGGCCGCCGTCTGGTTCAGATCCGTGACCTGCTGGCGGACCGCGTTGAGCTTGTAGTCCAGGTAGTCGCGCTGGAGGGTGTAGAGGGTCAGGCGGTCCACCCGCTCGTGGAACAAGACGAACCCGTAGCTGCGCTTCGCGGATTGCAGCGGCCAGTAGACCGGCCGTTTCCGATACCAGCGCAGATGCCAGCGCGTGAAGAAGTCCTTCGAGAGGAACGCGCGGAGGTCGCCGTCGCTCGCGGCACCGCCGATTACAGATTGAAGATCGAAGATTGCAGATTCGGCTTCGGTGTCGCCTGGCCCAGCGAGCATTAGGGCCAGCGCACGGGTAACCAGCGCCGGCAGGTCGCGGGGATGGCCTTCGTCCAGCACGGCGACGCCATCGGTGAGGGCGAGGTCAGCCAGCGCCTGCTCGACCGTGCGGCTGAACAGGTGGCGGCCGCCCTTCTCGTCCACGTAGGCGAAGCGCTCGGGCGGGCCGACGAGCTCGTCGAACTCGGCTTCGTCGGGCGCGGGCAGCGAACCGATGGCGAAGTCGTCGCGATGGTAGATCGCGGAGCCGAGCGCACCGCGGATGCCGGGCTGGAAGCGGCCGAGGACGACGCCGACCGCATAGGAGATCCAGCGGACGCCCAGCTCCTGACGCGTCATGGCTCCTTCGGCGGCCGCCTCTTCGGGCTCTTCGCGCTGCGCGGCTTCGTCAACGCCGGCTTGGCCGGCGCCTTCGCCGTCTTCGCGGTCCAGGCTGCTTCCCCCCGCCAGCTCCGCCTCGATAGCCGCGCGATCCGCGTCGCTGATGCCGTAGAGCCGGTAGACCTCGTCGTCGATCTGCGCTTCCAGGGCGGCCAGGCGCGCAGCGGCAGCGACCTGGTCGGCGATGCCGGTGTCCCAGCGCGACGGGGCGATGAAGTCCCGTGCTGCCTCGTCACATCGTACTGCCGCGGAACTCAACCAGACTGCGGTTCCCGCCAACAACGCAGACGCAGATGCCTCAAGGTTGGCGATAGGTATTTTGCCGATGTCCCCCACAGTAAACGTCACCGTTGGGTTAACGAGACCGAGGATGTACCTGCTCAGTGAGGAGTTTAGAACACCAAGAAGCCCAGCAGGGGCTAAGTTCGTGGGAAACGAGGCTCGCCCGCCAGTACTGCAAAACATGCTGCCTGGGGGGATGAGCCTAGCTCTGAATTCACCGGTCGCATTTGACAGAAAGGCAACTGCCTCCTGAAATGCGAATGACTGATTTCGTAAAGCCGCCCCTGGAAGCAAGCGGATCTGGTCGGGGTCATTTCTCAGAACTTCGTCGAGTCGGTCAAAGTAAGCGCGAGTCGGAGCTCCTTTTACGAAGGGTACATGCCTCCGGTCGGCAGATGGCCACTGCCCAATCTCCCACCAGAATCGGACGAATCTCTCGTTGTCGCCGGTATTGATGCCCTCTCTTGGTGGATCCAAATCGGCCAGAGGTGACAGTTGCTCAAACAGTGATCGAACGCCATCGCTCACCCAATACACCCATGGACTGCCGGGGATCGCGTCGAAGCGGCGCTGGGCCACGCGATACACGTTGGAAGGTAGGTCATTCATCGCCGGTGCTCCGGGTAAATCGTCAATCGTCAATCGCCAATCCGCGAAAACTCCGACATAAACTCCGAATCGGCGTTTTCAGTCGGACTTTCACGAGTCAAGTTCGTGCGCCGGTTCAGCGGGTTCGTAATGTGCGTTGCGTCCTTTGCCCACCGAGCGGAGCTGGCCGGCATCCACGAGCTTCTTGAGCTGGTATTCGGCCTGTTTCTCGGTCATGCCGCATAATGACATTGCCTCGCGTCGGGTGATGCTTCCATGCGCCTCCACATAGGCCAGGAGCGCGGCCTCCGGGGTGATGGGCTGCGGCCTCACCTCGGCGCTCCGATACAGATCCGCCGCGAAGCGATAGGCCCGGCCAACTGCCTCCAAAATGCCGGCCTGGGCCAGGGACACCAGGAGGTCGCTGGCCTGGGCTACGGCACCCTGGATCATGGGCGCCAGGGCAGCCGCACTTGCGGTACCTTCCCGCCGCGCCAGCCATAGCGCCAGCAGGTCGGCCGCGGCCAGCGGCCGCTCCAGCCGCCGGCCGGCTTGCACTGCCAGGTGCACAAAGTCCAGGTCGGCCGGGCCGGCGTCCAGCACCACCAACACGCCTCCCTCGTTGGAATGGCTGTAGTTCGGGGGTCGGCGGCCGTTGCGCAACTGGCCGCGGTAGACGGTTTCCACCCCACGCCCCGTGCGCTCGACCAGGCCGATCCGCTTGAATGCGTCGGCCAGTCTCGGATTGCGCGGCTTGGGCTCGACCACCAACAGGTTGTCAGGCCGGACCCCTTGCACAAAGCCGCCAGGGTTGCCCACCCGTGCGTGATCGTCGCGCAACTGGACGTGGACGGCGCCCAACTGGGTGTAGTCGCGATGGATCAGCGCGTTGTTGATCGCCTCGCGGATGCCCGCCCGATCGTAGCGCGGCACGCCAATGCGCACGCCGCCGACCATCAACTCCTGCTCCTCGTTGCGCACGCCGATGGCCTCCATCAGCCACTCCTGGATTCGCAACAGGGGCCAGCGGCGGAACTCATTGACCGCCACATCCAGCCCGCGCAACACCTGGAAGGCCACCTCATGGGCTGGCAAGTGATGGCGCAGCGCCTGTTCCTTTCCCACCAGCAGCAGCCCGGCCACCGTCGGCGTCAATTGGCCGTCATCGCTGCGCGCCAGATCCAGCGCAGCAGCGACCTGGCGATCCGACAGTTCGAGCAGCGCCCGGTCGCCGAGGTTCTCCTGCGTCATGCGCCGCAGCCGGGCGAACTCCAACGGATCCAGGTCGTCCCAGACAGCATCGGGCAGGACCAGCGCGGTCGCGTCAGCCTGCCCGCGCTCCGCCAGCCAATTGGTCAGCTCGTATGCGTACAGGGGACGGCAACCGGGCCGGCCGTGAACGTTCCAGTAGCGGATCAGCAGCCGGCCATCGCTGGTCGAAATGGGCTGATGCGCGGCAGGCACGGTCAGCACGGCCACCTTTCCCTCGGGCAGGCTCACGAACTCAGCCTCAGCCGCCACCGGGGGCACGGTGCGGCCGGCCACCAGGGCAGCCAGGTGCGCCGGGTGCGTCTGGTGACGGGGGTGCAGTCCGGTGATGCGGCCATCGTCCTCGACACCGATCAGGAGCGTTCCGCCCTGGCCGTTGGCCAGGCAGGCGACGACCTCAATCAAGTCGCTGTCTGGCAGCGGCCCCTGGTCGCTCTTGAACTCGACCGTCAGCGTCTCGCCGCCCGCGATTAGCGCGCGCAGTTCTTGTTCGGTCAAGGTGATCCTCCTTGCCCTTCGAGCAGCGCGGCCAACCCCTGCTCGAACGCTTGCCGTTTCCCGTCCCCTTCCCCTGCGTTGAC
This sequence comes from Anaerolineae bacterium, assembly GCA_040766655.1. Lineage (GTDB taxonomy): Bacteria > Chloroflexota > Anaerolineae > CG2-30-64-16 > CG2-30-64-16 > JALOOB01. The sequence continues at coordinate 78,406 of JAXGQB010000018.1, read as the reverse complement.
CAATCGGAAGTAGGCGCCCACCGCGTTTTCCCGATGCTTGGCATTCACCTCGGCGCGCAGGGCGAACACGGTCGTGTTTACCTTCTCGCCGCTGATCTCTGCGAACGCGCGCGGCCCCACGTGGGCCATGGTCTCGACAGCGAATCGCTCGCGCAGCCAGCCGCGCAGCCGCTCGTACGACGACAGGAACATGAACGACTGCTGCGTGATCATGCCCAGCCGGCCGCCCGGCGCGACCAGCTCGCCGCAGCGCTGGATGAACGCGGCGTAGAGGTCGCCCTTGGCATCGGGGTACTCCTTGTCCAGGTGGGCCCCCAACAGGTCGTTCAGGTTGCGCTTGCCGGAGTAGGGCGGGTTGGTGGCCACCACGTCGTAGTCGCGCAGCATCAGCTCGGCCAGCCGCAGCCCCTTGACCGCCTCGCCGGTGAAGAAGGTCTGATCCGCGCCCGTGCGGGCCTGCTGCCGCGCGAACTCGTCCAGCGCCTGGACGATCTGCGCGGAGATCAGGTCCCAGAACTCGGCCTCGGCCGCCTCGTGCTCGAACTCGTCCGGCAACCCGGCGAAAAGCGGCGTGTCCGTGACGCGCGCCCGCTCCTCCGCGATCAGGCTGCCCATCTCCCGCTCCAGCCGCATCAACGAGCCGACCTGGTTTACGTCGCGCAGCCGTTCCCACAAGCCGCGGATCAGCCGTTCGTAGACGGGTCGGGTGAAGCGCGCCTCGCGCAGAAAGGCCCCGAGCCGCGCGCCGTTCAGCGGCAACACGTCCGCGCAGGCCAGGTTGCTGGCCGTGATTTGCGCCTTGGGGTTCAGTGACTTGGCCTTCAGGTAGAGCGCAAGGGCACTGAGCTGCACCGCGCGCAGGTCGATGTCGATGCCGAAGATGTTGTGCTCGAGGATCGCCGCGGGGATATCGGCTTCGCTCGCCAAGGAAGGCACCGCCGACCAACCCTCCTCGCCTGCGCGTTCGAGTTCCTCGCGGTACATGGCCGCGAGGAGGTCGAACGCGACCAGGCCAAAATGCATGCCGCCGCAGGCTGGATCGAGGAACGTGATGTCTTTGACCTGGCGTATGGCGGGCAGAGGGCGGGTGGCGGATGGCAGATTGTGGCTTACGGGATCTGTTTCCGGGTCATCGGTAGGCGGGACCAGGTAATCCAGAACGAGCGCACCCAGGAGCCCCGTATCCGGGTGCATTTCGACCCACAGCCGGCCCAGCGTGTTCTGCACCAGGAAACGCACGATCCAGTTGGGGGTGAAGAGCTGGGTGGCTGCAGGGATGTCCTGCCGGCGGAGCTTCTGCTTGGCGTTGTAGAGCCGGTCGAAGACCTCGGCCTTCTCGCGCTCGTTGAAGAACTGGTAGAGCCAGCCGATGGTCTCATCGGCCTGCCAGAGGAGCGCCAGTTCGGGCCGGTTGAGCATCCCGATCAGCTTGTTCAGGGCCCGCGGCCGGGGAAAGAGGCGGCTGGGCAGGCTGTCGGGGTCGAACAGCACCCGCAACTCGCGCGCCACCTGGCCGGCCTGCCACAGGAGGAAGTGGCGGTAGGCCTCATCGACCTCGCCTTGTTCGTAACGAGACAGGGCGGCCGCGTGTTCGGGATCGGCCAGGTAGAACTTGAAGCCGTTGGAGTCCGTGCCCTTGTCCACCGTGCCGCGGATCAGCCGGCGGGCCTCCATCATCTTGAAGGCGACCAGCCGGTTCAGGTGGGTGAAAGCGACTTCCCTGGCCAGCTTTTCGACTGCTTCAGGACGGGGCATGCCGGCGCGCACCTCGTCGTCCAGGAATCGCGCCAGGCGCCGGTAGGTCGCGGCGGCCTCAGGGTCAGCAGCTAACTGGGGCAGCTTCTCGGGCGGATCGAGCCGGCCGTCTGCGTAGAGGCCGTAGATCCCCTCCAGAAGCTCGCGCGCCTCACGCGCGAGCAACTCCCTGGCATCCAGGGCCAGGTCGTGGATCAGGCGGCGCTGTGCATCGGTGAGTGGCAAGGACATCGTTGTTCCTCGGCGGCGTGTTCAGTCGACGTAGACCTTGGTGTGGTAACTCCCCCGGCCCTCGTTTTCGGCGATTCCCATGAAACGCAGACTGCTGCGGCCCTCGGCCGTGGCGGGCATGAACAGGACGCACGGCACGCGCGTCCGGCCCAGCATCTTGTCCAGCAACGCGGAGACGCGATAGAAGCCGGGCGCCAGCGCGCCGGCGCGCACGATGAAGGCGATATGACGGCTCGGGTCCAGCTGGGTGAGCTTCTCGCCCAGCAGCTCGGGCAGAGGGCGGAAGAGGGCGTCCGAGAGGTAGGTCTGGATCTGCTCCTGCACCGCGTCGAAACCGCTACGCTGCTCCAGCTCGGTGACGGCCTGCATTCCTTCGCTCTCATCCACCGACTGCCAGAGCAGGTCGGCCAGGGAGATCGTGTGGACCGTGCGCTCGGTGGCATTCTCCAGCCGCGTCTGCAGCAGGCCAATCTCCGCCCGCATGGCCCACTCCTGTTCGGGCGGGTAGCAGAAGACAGCAAACGGCAGGCCTGCGTTGTTGTAGTGCCGCATGGGCGTGGCCCTGAGGTCAGCCTCCAGGACGCTGATCCGCTCGCGTAACGAGGGCATGGGCATACTCCGTCAGAGATGCTGTCGGGAAGTCAATGCGGACCACCGAGCCGGCCGCATGATAGGAGAGCAGATGCTCCTGGTGGGCCTCGATGAAGTGGCGTTCGACGCCCGTGACCGGAAGGAAGAACAGCTTCCAGTCGTCGCTGTGTAACGTGCGGTCGCCGGACCCCTGGCGGCGGTGCAGCGAGTGGGCGATCAGGGCGAAGGCCGGCGCCGGCAGGTAGACCGGCGTGATCCGCTTGTGGATCTTGCCCTGCAGCACGCTGAAGTCGCGCAGCGTGGCCATCACGCCTTGGGCCACCCGCACGACGGTCGAATCACCCCACTGGGAGGTGGTCCTCCCTTCGGCGACCCACTCCCGGACCTGGCGTTCGACCGCATCGATCGGCAGATCGTTGAATCCGGCCTGCTGCCGGGGATAGAGCAGATCGACGACGATGTCGCGCAGCACGCGGTCGTTCTGCGCGGCGAAAAAGTAGAGCAGCGGATCGAGCCAGCTGTAGGGCGCGCCGCGCTGGACCAGGGTCACCAGCGCCCCGCCCACGTCCGGGTCATCGAAATAGCGCTGGCGAAAGATCACCAGGATGTCCTCGATCCGGCTGCGGGATGCCTTACCGAAGATGTTCTCCCGGCGCAGGCGGTCCAGGTTGTCGGCCAGGGGCCGCGCCAGGTTCCACTCGGACAGCAGGAGGCGGGTGTCTGCGATCAGGGCGCTGGCCTTGATGATGCGGCTGGTGTACAGAGGATCAGCCACGTAAGGCGATGAGTCCACGGTCAAACGGGTTCACTCCACGATGAAGGGAAACACGGGCTGGCCCGGCGCCCCTTCGAGATAGGCCCAGGCGAGCGTTTTCGCCCGGTGCAGCGGCGCCCAGACGCCTGCGGGACAGGGCGGGGCGGCTATCTGCAGCACGCCGCTGTCCGTGCGGTGCACGGTCTTGTACGGCGCCAGCCGGCCAAGCAGCGCGCCCAGGTGCTCCCGCAGCATCTCCATGGTTGTGACCGGCGCCTCGGGATACGGTACCTTGAGCGGTGACAGCGTGCGCAGGGCCAGGCCATCAGCGTTGTCGGCGTCGAGCCGGAACAGGTGCAGGGCGCCGGCAAGCCTGGCGCACGCGCCCTCATGGCGGGCAGATGCTGCGCGCAACGCCAGGCTGCGGGCCGCCAGGAGTGGGGCAACCGGAAACAGGCGCTCGAGCAGGAAGCCGGCCGGCGCAGTCAGCGCGTCGTCGTCCCACCACGCCAGGCTGTCGCGGTTTGCGGCGCGTGCGATCAGGAGGCGCAGGTTCAGAACGAGAAACGCGTCCTCCTCAGCTATGTGTGCCATCGCTGCATCCTGTGCTGCGCGCCGCGTTGGGCCAACGGGCGACAAGGGCGCGGCAGGCTCGACGGCCAGGTTCAAGGGGCAAGGCGCTGGCTCCGGGCTTGTGATGATTCTGCGGACAGCGCGGGACCGTGAGGCGGCCGGACATCGGGTGCTGTGTGCCGGCAACGTCGCCTTGACGGAGACGCCTCGCCATCAACGTAAGGTGCGGGGCGGGATGCTGTCCGACTGCGGAGATGATAGCACAGGTGGGGAGGGGTCGCAAGGTCTCGAATTGAGGGAGGGCCATTGCGCGGCATCGAGCTCAGTCAGGCTGAGCCTCGGGAACTCCAACCGCGCGGTGCTGAGACCGCCTGGGGGACTGCCTGGTGTTGGCTGGTCTCGATGATGCTGGCAACGATTGGCAGAAGTGTTGGGCAGGTCAACCTCCTGGCGACTCCACCGCTCTGGGGCCTCGCCGTCACTCCCCGATCCCACTTGGCTCGATATCCAGGATTTCGACCGCCTCACGGCCCACCTTGCTGAACAGCGACGTTGCCGCCAACTCCAGGGACTGCGTTTCGCCGGGACCGTCAAGCTTGACCAGAATGATCAGCTTGGCGGCCTCAGCGGGGAAGAAACCCACGAAGCTGGCTGTCTGTTGGGCCGTGCTGCCGGGCTCCGATGCTGCGATCTCTGACTTGCCCATGTGGCCAGCAACCGTGAACCCAGGCCCAATGTTGACGTCTTCCGTGTCCTCAGTCGCCCGGACCATGAGATCGACAAGCCGTTGGGCGAATCTCGGTCTGATGGGCTGGCCCATCACGCGTGGAGTTGTGCCATACATCTGGCCATCTACCACGATTGCGGTCACAGCTCGCGGCTGCAATCGCGTGCCGTCGTTCGCAATGGCGGCAATCGCACCTATCATCTGTAGAGGTGTCACGAAGATATCCTGTCCAAAGCTGTTGGCTGCCAGATCATAGATCGCCCAGTCAGTCCTATTCTGTCCCTTCACAATGCCTGCAACCTCATAGCTCAAGTCCACTTCTGAGGGCCGGCCGAAACCGAATTCGGCCACGTAACGGTAGAATTCTTCTGCGCCCAAATCGAGGGCGATGCGTATCGGGGCAACCGTGTCAGAGCTGGCCAGCACCTGGGTGAGGTTCAGCGGGGCGTCTGCCTCGGCATTCGAGCTGGTGAATGTGCGACCACCCACGGTTATCTCCTGCAGGCCGGCAAGCTTCGTCTCCGTCGTGATCGTACCCGCATCGAGGGCACTGCCAATGGTTATCAGCGAGAACAGCGTGCCGGGCTCATAGGCGCGGCTGATTGCCCGATTCTCCCAGGTGCCTGGGTCGGCGTCCCAGTAGACGTTGGGATCGAACGCCGGCCAATTTGCCAACGCGAGCAGATCTCCGGTTGTTGGGTCCATTATGATGACCGTGCCGCTCGTGATCTGGCTTTCTGCCGACACGTCCACCAAGGCTCGTTCCACCCGGTATTGCAGGGATGCATGCATCGTGAGAGCAAGGTCACGGCCGTTGGACGAAGGAAGGAACCAGGTAAGCGCTGTGGGTACCGTCTGAGCGGGCTCGCCAAGTGCAGGCGTCCAACCACCGCTGCTGCGCAGCCATTCATCGTAGAAGGCTTCCACACCGTAGGCACCCAATTGGTCACCATACGCAAACCCGATAAACTGCGATCCCAGGGTGCCCTGAGGGTAGGTGCGCTTGAGCCGCGAATCGCACCATAACCATATGGGAATAGCTGGGTCGTTGTCGGCCGTCTCGCATTGCTCACGGCTCACACCGTTGGCGACCTGTGCGACGGTGCCACCCCACCCGAGCGCCCGCATGATGTCGGCCGGCTCAATCTGCAATTTGCGCGCAGCGAGCGCGATTTGCTCCTCCGTGAAGCGCCCTGGTTCATAACGACTGGGATCAAGGTAGATCTCCCACACGTAGTCGTCGCTTGCCAGCAGCAGCCCGTCGTGGTCGACGATCCTGCCCCGCCTCATGTCGATCGTTTGAACGATCGTGCGCGGTACGATCCTGCTGGGGACAGACCCGATGATCAGTGAGATCAACATGATGGCTGTCATGAGCAGGATAACGTGCCACGCCCGATCAATCCGCGGCGCCTGATCGACCGAGTCTTGTGGTCGCTCGAACAGCCTGGTTGTGCTCACGTGCATGGGGCACTGTGTTTGGCTCGATCGGTCTACGACGTTTGGCCAGATCTGCATACGTCAACCTGCTTGATCATCGCTGGGCGGCTGCATCGATATACGCGGGCGAAATCCATTGGGCCAATTGCAGGGCCAGTTCCGTGTTGTCCATGTTGAGGCGCGATGTCTCATATTCGAGTTGCAGCGTCGCATTATGCAGACGGCTCAAGTCGTCCGCCTTCCAGAGATACAGGGCTCCCAGACCGGCGATGACTACGAGTACTGCAAGATATCGTCCTAGAGCGAATAAGGGTCGGGGAAGCAAACCTCTGCCCAGGAGGATCCAACCGCTCGGCACCGATAAGGATGGCGCATCGGGGTCCCGATCGTTCTGCATGAACTCGGTGCGTACCATCAATCACACCCTCCTTCTAAGTGGCGATCTGCTGCGCCCCTCAAGCCCGGCGATGATTCGACGACCTGTTGACGCAGGAGCCAGAACCGCATCAGTTCCACGCTCAAGTGCCACTCCGCCCCGCGTAGCTCAACCACGTCGTGTCGCTTGAGTGCCTGCAGGGCTGACTCTGCACGCGCCAATGAGAACCCGGTGCGCCGGGCAACTTCCGCCGTCGACATTCCGCGGTCGTGCGCCGCCAGAAGTGTCAGAAGACGCGTCTGATCCTGCGGTAGCGTGCTGGCAGCCTGCTGCCAAACACCGGTGAAGTAGGCATTCGCGTCACGGTAGAATTCGGGGGACTCGATGACCTCCGCGACATCCGCGCATGTCAGGCGCGGGGGACGTTCGATTCCTTCTTCGAACAACTGCTGGTTGAGGCGGGCAACCAAGCTGCGACCAAGGTGCTGGACCAGATATGGTTGACCATTCGTCAGATGGAGAATCATCTCCACGGCTTTTGGATCGTAGTCGACCGAGAAGTCAGCGGTTGGTTGCCTGATCAAACGCCTTGCCGCGTCGTCGGATAGGTAGCTAACCGGGATCGCAGTCACGCTGCTGAAAAGAGGATGCCAGTAGTCTTTGGTCATTTCCCGCAAGGTATGCAGACCAGCAAACGCGATGACCAACCAGGTATGGGTTTGAATGAGACCGCGCCAGTAGGCCAGCAACCCCGCCTGCAGGGTGCCGGCCTTGATGCCCATCTCGATAAGCTCGAATTCATCGACTGCGATCACGATGCGCCGGCCGCGCCGGCCACGGTTCACGTGGTCCAGGTATCGGTTGAGTGCCGTGTACGGGTTGTGCTTGAGGAACAGATCTTCCACCGGCTCGGACAACGGCCCCATACCATCCTCACACAAACGATCGTACAGAGCGAGCGCAAGCACGTACAGGAGTTCGCCGGTGCTGTTCATTGGGCCGATCCGCTGCAGGTTGAAGTCCACAACGATTGTGTGTCCGCCGAAACGCGCACCAAGGTTCCGCAAGATAGACGTCTTGCCCATCCGGCGGTGACCGTAGAGAATCACAGATGAACTATGCTCCTCATCAGCCCAGAGCGCCTCCAACTGACGCAGAATGTCCTCTCGCCCCACGAATAGCTCGCCAGAGACAGGGTTCCCCGCAACATAAGGATTCACAAACGGCCTACCCACATCTTCCTCTACCAACGCCCCACCCGCGTTAGCAAGCAATTGCCGCCAGCGCATAGACCCGAGTGCCAGAACATGCCCGATTGCACCCGGCACGGAAGCTGAATTCACCGTGATCGATTCGAGTCTCTCGCTTGCCCTGAGCAGGGCGTTGCGCCGTGTAATCGGAGATGAGGCTTCAATGTGGGCCCGAATGGTGGCGGCCAGCTCGCTAAGGTCGAACAGGACGGAGTCGAGGTGATCCGGAAGATGCGCGACGAGACCAGGCGGCAAGACCGGCTTCCGGTAGCCCGCCAGTTGATCGATGCTTCGGCACTTTATTACGGAAAGCAATGAGCTGTACACCGCCAGAACCGTTCCGATGTGAGGCAGCTGCGGATCCAATTCGAGAGCAGTGCCCAGGTCTGCAACCGTGTTGCCCAGGACGTCGAGAGAGCTTTTCATGGATGCTGCGCTGGGCGGTGCAGCGAGCTGCTCGTCCAACCTGAAGACATCGTCCATTGCCCGCCAAGCGGCGTCAGCCGCCGGGGATAGGTCAGACTTGACGTACCGGAGAAGGAGATCGATCTTCTCGGACGTAGTATCAGTCCCGCGAATGAGCTGGTGGACGCGCAAGGGATCAGCCGCGCCGCAGTCCTGAAGGACCGCGATGCCGGCGAGCAGGTGGTTCGACTCCAAGACAATATGAATGGCCTGATCAGTTCCGAGATCAAAATCGAGCTCAGCCAGGTGACGCAACGCCGTGGCCTCACCGGGGAGTGGCAGAAGCATGCTTCGATCGAAGTAAGCGCGCCGGATTGCATAAAGCGCCCCTTCAGCTTCTTTGGTCTCCTGAATCCTTGCCAAGCCTCTTGCAGCCCATATAGCCTCCAGCGGCCACAAGGGAGCACGGTAGTATGAAGCGAGGAACACCACAGCGATCGCCCACGCGGGGCTGGTCTCGGGCCACAGGCCAGGCAGAAGGGCTGTGTAAGTGTACGCGACGATGGCTCCGGCAACAGCGACTGCAGCAACGCTAAGCCACCAGTGCATGTGTGCAGTGTGCAGATGCACCCGTCGTTGCAGGAATGAGCCAGGCAGGTACGCGACGATTACTATCGCCCAGAAGCTCAGAAAAATCACCAGCGGGGCCGCTATCAGCATGCCCGGCCATGCGAGCCAATCACTGACATCGACCGTCGACATCATAGACACCATCACACCGAAGGAGCCCGCAAATGCCAACCCACCTACGGCGCCGAGGAGGGCTCCGGATGCAAGACTGGAGCCAAACCCGGTGGTGGCCGCGACGACGAAGGCGAATGCCAGCGGAAAGCCGCTCCCCCGATCGAGGGCAGCGATGACCAACCCAATGGCAGACGTGAGACCAAAGAGCACCGCGCTGGATGTCCCGCTCGCCGGGCCAAACACCACAGACCCCACGGTTCCGATCAATGCTGCGAACGCTGCGCCGACCAGCGCGTGCAGGAGAATCCGTGGAAGGTCTCCCTGCCAGGTCATAAAAAGAGCGACGATGCTGGCAGCGCTGCTGGCGAAGACGGCCATCGAGAGAGATCGCCACAGCACAGTGATTCGTTCCCGCGAGCTGACGACCGAGGGAAACCGATCCCAAAGACAGAAGAAAACGTGATAGACCAGACGCAGATAGCTCAGTTGATTCGCCGGGTGAGCGGAAGCTCTCATGCTGTGGTCCTTATCGGTCCTGCGCGCCGTTTAGTCCAGGCTACGGTATAGTTCGGCAGCGGCTCGCTGCAGGTCACCAGGAAGCCCGCCGGTCGCCATGATGAGACCCGCGATCTGGGCTTCGGTGAAGGTCACGGTTGTCTCCGCCAGGCGTTCGACCAGAAACGCTCGTGCTATGTCGGGCGCAAATGGGTCCACGGGCAGCCAACGGCAGATATCGGCCAGAGAGGCGCCTCCCACGGGCCTTTCAGCATCGTCATGGTCGAATCGAGCGCGACCGGCAAGGACCAGCCTGACCTGAGCATCCTTACCGTCGGCCAGCCCGCGAAGCTGGCTGCCCACACTTCCCCCGAGGTGGCTCGCGTTGGTCGTGTCGACATCGTCAAGACAGACGACGACACTTCTCCCGGCAAGGGCGGCTTTCAAAGCGTAGCCGCGTACCTTTGCCTTCAATCCCAAGGCATTCGCCAGTGCTCCGAAGAAATCGCCTTCGTTCTCGACACAAGCGAGACTCAGGTAGGCAAAGTCAGTAGCAGGACGGTGCAAGCGGTCTGGGCCCAACGCGCAGATCATGGCCAGCACCGACGATTTACCCGTGCCCCGCGCTCCGGTCAGCCAGAGATTAGCACCCGCCGCCAGTTCCTCGAAGACCCGTTGCATCAATGCGTCCCGACCAAAGAAGCGATCGGGATCGGTGATTCTGCCCAGGTCACCGAAGGGGTTCTTGGCGACACTGACCTCGTTCGAAGCGCCTTGAGGGTTCGCCAGAGATGCCACCGTATTAGGTCGTGTCATCCAAGGAGCGCGTATGGCTACCGGTCCCAGAATATCGTCGAGTTCCTGCGGCGTGATGCGGGCTGGAGCGACGGTGTCTCGGTTGAGTTCGACTGCAGAACCGTCGTCCTCGTTCCTGTGCGGCTCGTCCACACGCAGAGCCAGCGTTGTCGCATAAGCCTTACGCGAAATGCTCAGCAGGAGGCCGACACCTGCCATCACCGTCACCAGCGCGGACCCGCCGTAGCTGATAAATGGCAGCGGTACTCCGGTTGTAGGAATGAGAGCTACGCTGGCACCTATGTGCACAGTCGCCTGGGACATTATCCAAGTCGTAATGCCAACGGCTAGCAGGCTGCCAAAGCGGTCTGGGGCTTGTTTCGCCACCTGGAGCCCCAGGTAGCACAAGGCGATGAACAGGCTGACCGTCCCGAGCAACCCCATGGGGCCCAGGTCGCTCCCAATATTGGCGAAAATAAAGTCGCTCCACAGGCCAAAGACCGAGGCCTTGGCCGCCCAAATCGTGGGATCCGTTCCGATCCCGTTGCGCGCGCGGAGCAGCGAGGTGATCTCCAGAAGTTCCTGAGGCGCTTGAGTGGGATTGAACCACAGTTGGAACCATTCGAGAACGCGAACGAGTGGGTAGCCAGCCTGCCACATGGCAAAGCTCAGGACCAAGGCGGAGATCGCGCTTAGGAGCAGCAATTGCCTGCGGCTCGCGCCGCCAACGTAGTATATGGTCAGGCCGATGACCAACACTATGACGGCTACGGTCATGCTCGGCTCCAGCAGTATCAGGCAGCTGATGGTTTCGATCATGATCGCGAAGGGCAGGAAGCCTCGCTTGAAGTCAGTGAGATTCCTGGCGCGTGCCGACACCCAGGAGGCGAAGTAGATTACCACACTGAGTTTTGCGAGCTCACTAGGCTGAACTCGCCCGCCAGCAAGGGTGCGTTGTGCGCCAAATGTGCTGGTGCTAGAGAGCAGCACCGCGATCAGGGCAAGAATCGTGACGGCGATAACGGGGACCGCCACTCGATGCCAGAACTGATAGGGGATCGCGGCCATAATTATAAGTGCGCAAGCGCCGACGCCCGCCCATTTCAATTGGGCGAGAAAGAACCTGGTGCCAACGGTCGCGTAGCTGGCGCTAAACACCATGAGCACCCCCAGTCCTATTAGGGTCGCCACTACCCCAAGCAGGTAGATCTCAAGCCTTGGCCCAGATCCCAACCCCCTGACTCTTGAGTCGAGCAAGCTGATCACGTACCTGTAGCGCCCCCGTCGTGCAGCTACCTCCCTCATCGCTTGGCCCTCAGGTGGCGCTCGAACAATGCGGCGGCGCCATACTGGAGCTTCGCCGGGTGCCCTGCACTACTCGCTAACAAGGCGTCTATCTCATCTTCCGTGTACGTCACTCCTGTCGGCGCGAGACGACGCGCGATGAACTCGCGCGCTTTCTCGCAGGAGAAGGGGCCCAGGCTTACCTGCCGGCAGATGTTGCCCAGTGGCGAATCGAGCTCGGGTGAATCGCGAAACAGCGCGCCCAGCGGCGATCGGCTGGCGATCACGAGCTTAAGCGGTGCATCGCTTCCGTCGGCCAAACCGCGAAGATGGCTGCGCACCCGAACGGTGAAACCGTCCCAACTCATCTTCTCAACTTCATCGAGACAGAGTACAAACCGTTTGCCCCGGAGGCAACGCGTCAGCTGATAGCCCCGGCAGGCTTCAATCCTCAACACATCGCATAGCGCGTCGTAGAACTCCCCTTCTGAGTCTACCCATTCCAGATTCAAGAACGCGAACGACGCTGCGGGCAGCTGGAGTTGGACCGGCCCGATCGCGCAGACCATAGAGAGAACCGAGGATTTGCCAATTTCTGACGGCCCAACCAGCGAAACACTGGATCCGTGTCGCAGGTTCTCGATGATCTCGTCAAGTACCTCGGCCCGATCGAAGAATCTTTCGGGATCAGTGATCCGACCGATGTCCAGAAAGGGATTGGTGGGTTGCGCGCAACTGCCTACGCCTGAACCGGTCCCTGGTCCGGTGGCTGTTGCGCCCCATCTTTCGGCCCTCCTCGCACCCGACTGAATCTGGGTTTGATGCTGACGGGGAAGGCCATCGCCAATGGCCGCTTCTGCGATGGCGGACTCAAATCGATTCCACCAATCGTCCCCCTTGTCAATCCATCTGGCGTAGATCAACTGATCCAGGATCTGGTTGGTGATCAGCGTGCGACCGGTCTCCAGATTTCTACAGATGTCCACGCTCCAACCAGTCAGTTCGGCGAACCTTCTTCGATCGCGCTTGTAGCCTTTGCTCTCGCGCAGCAACTGCAGAATGCGTCCGGGTGTCTGATTCATATGCCGCTCAACTGCCTAAATCTTGCCGTTTTTCTGCCGTGGGAATCGATGGCTCCATTATAGAGTAGAGCCGCGGCGAGGCCAAGCTCGCAGACAGCAGCGTGGCTTCTGGGCGCGGCGCTGTGTTAAGGAGGTGCAGACAGACTGACCACCGGCCGGTTGGGACTTATTCGCAGTGGCCCTAACGAACCTCATAACGCGGTCGGAGAGAAATCGAGCCGGCATCAGGCTCAGAAAGAAGAGAGAGGCTATTCCCATGAGCGACGTTCGTAACGCTCTGGCCGACTACCTTGCCCGACTTGGCATCTCCTACAAGCAGGGCTCGCAGCCCTCGATCCTTCTCGCAGGATTCGAGCTGCAATGCGGTGATGTTATGCTGGTCTTTGACTGCCGGGATGATGTTTCCCAGCTACTGATCCGTGTGTTGTATCCCTTTCACGCCCCCGCACAGCACCTGGCCAAGGTCGCGGAGTTCATCACCCGCGTGAACTACGAGTTGAGTCTCGGCTGCTTTGAAATGGATTATGCGGACGGGACTCTTGGCTTCCGAATTGGTATCGACGTCGATGGGGCTAGTCTGACGTCGGCCCTGGTCAGGAATCTCATCGAGCCTTCGCTGGCCGCTGCCGACCATTTCTACTCAGCGTTGGCTGCCGTGGCCCTCTGTGGAGCGGTTCCCCTGGAAGCGCTTCAGATGGATGCTACTGCAAGCCATCCGGAACAGCGATGAAGGGTTGGTCTCCGAGTATCGCGCCATCACATTGTGCGGCAGATCCCGGGGCATCGCGTGGGAACGACGAACGAACAGAACCCGCATGTGGTGCATGGACCGACGAAATGCGCCACGCCGACGTAGCCACGGCGCCAAGGTCAGTCTGATCTGTTGATCGGCCAGACCGCTGTCCCGTCCACGACCTCACTCCAGACCCTAATGCACCTTCGAAGTCGTCTGGGGTATCATCGGCTACCCTTCCCGTATGCCATGCATTGCTTCGCCTGTCCACAACGCCCTCGCGCGCTGTTTCTTCAGAGGTAAACGGTCCAACCCGTCAGTTTCACGAGGCCGATCCAATTGTATCAGTTGCCCCTGCTACCTCACATCATGTGCATCCTGCATCAGGGTCCCTTTGACCTGCCTTCCAACTGCCACGAAGCTGCCGGTTATCTACAGCACCTACCAGCGATCTCGCTCTATAGTGGAGGCGGGTAGTCGCCATGTTCCCTGTCAATCAGGGAATCCACAAGTAAGCTGGATCAGAGCCTCGCTTCGGCAGGAATGGCGAGAACCGCGACGATCTGGCCAGCAATGGCATGGCGATGACCCGAAATAACGGAGGAGGGCACGGACATGGATATCGACATCGTGATCATCGTCTTCCTACTGGGTCTGGTACTCGGTTTGGTGGTTGGCTTCTCATTGAGCCGCCCTAACATCGTGACTTGAGGTGCAGAGTGGGGTCCTCTATCGACTCTCCCGGCTGGCTACCGACTCGACCGGTGGTGCTGTTCCCGCCATCGGTTGAGGAGGTGCTGATCATGAGCATCGTACGCTGCAGCCGCTCGAGCCCCGCTTCTGCGCCTCTGCATCGTGCGCTGGATCGTTCGAGCCAGCATAGATGAGATAGGGCGTCTTCAACTTCAATTCCTCGCGAACCCCGGAGAGCAAGTGTAGTCGGCATACAAGTCAGGTGGCCGGCCCATATCGGATATCATCAGGTCATAGCGCCCAGTGCGCAGCAGTAGAGCAGTACGAAGACAATTAGCAGCGACCAGCTGATCGCCCTGATCAGCGAGGCCCAGCCCTTAAGTAATTCACCGTTGCGTTTGGCGTTTCCATGGATCAAGCCCTCGACGTACGGTTGCATCACGCGTTGGACGCGGTTGATGCTGGCGAAGTGGTTGAGTTCGGCCAGTATGAGCCTTTGTTGTCGCCAGGCGTCGGCCAGCGCTTCCAGGGCAACATCCAGTCCGATTTGGTGGCGGAACTTGAAGCAATCGGCGACTGTCTTGGCGACAGAGCTGATCGGTAACTGGAGCCCTTCGATAACGTGATGCTCCACGCCTGCGAAGAAGGATGGCTCGGAAAGATGCACTACGCGCAGCGGCGGGTAGTCCGGCCGTGGCCAGGCGTGGCAGCCAACCCCGGTAGATGCCTAGCGCGGCCGCATCAGACGCAGAGATGACGCCCTGTTCGCGCGCCAGCTCGATGTGCGTGTCGGCATCGGTGGACAGAGCCATGAACCAAATCCTATACAGTTGTGCGCAATTGTCGAGGTTTTGATGCGCCCGGGGCGTGCGCCACCCAGGTCACGGGGCCGGAGGCGATGGGCTCCGGTTCGCTACGCAACGCGGCCAGCGCTCCCTCATGGTGGGCCGGGACCGCAGCCTGGCGCTGCTTGAATGGCGCCACTCCCCCTGGGCGCCACTCAGCGATCAGCGCGCTGCCTTCACAACATTATTGACGAAATCGGATTTGTGGCTCATAGTACCCTCAGTACAGAGGGAAACCCGACAACATGGCTCAGCAGCCGCCCCACGATCCGATCATACTCCAGGCCATCCCAAAGCGCGTTCGGACCTCGAAAGGAGAGCGCTATGTTCGACTACCAGACGATGTGTCGCGATGTTGCAGCGGGCCTTTGGGCGCTGTATCACGGCCGCCCTGACGCGCCGCGCCTGATTCTGCCTTCGAAGAGAGACGGCCTTCTGCGGATCAGTGAGCAGGAATCGAAGATTCTGATCACTCAATGGCTGGAATCGCATGGGGTCTGCTACTCGATTGAGACACCGACGACCGAACGGTATCAACAGTCGGGGCAAGCGCAGCTGAGTGCCCGGATCGATATCACGGCTTACGAATGCCGGGATGCTGCGCGACGCGCGCTGAACATCGAACTAAAGGCGGGCACGGCATCGCTTGAGTCCTTCAGGAAGGACTTCGAGAAGCTACTTCGCGAGGGTCTCCCCGGCCTCTGGTTTCACACGATTCAATCTGCTTCCGAGGACACCTGGCGAACGCTCGCCAACCAGATGGAGGAAGCTCTTCGGCGCGTCGCATCGCACGCCGACACAGCGCATCACACCATCTGGTTCGCCTTCTGTGTCCTGGAGATCCCCCAACTGGTCCAATTCGAAGTGAACTTCGATGGCGAGTGGCGGGGGCAGATCAGTCGGACACTAGCCCGGGCTCGAGGAGATGCCTTCAGGCCGCAGTATGAAGCAGCCGGGCCGGCACGGCGAGGTGCAGACCTGCCACGCGATTCGTCGAGCAGAACGTCTTTTGGCAAGCAGCAGAAGCTATTGATCTACGCACCGAGCATCAACCGTGCTTCGTTCCTGCATCTGAGCATCAAGGGCGACAGCTACGCTCTGCGGGAGTTCCCTCAATCAGGGCCGCCGCGACGGTGGGTTCTTGCCGACTGTCCAACCACCAGTCAGCTACTAGAGAGGCATCCGTTCGTCCATAGGATTGACGTCGCGCATGAGCGCATGAGTCTCGTGGGCGAACCGGAATACTGGCGGAAGCGCATCGCGCAGGCAAATCGCGCGCTTAATCTCGCGTGAAGCAGTCTGCGCAGATACGCGCGCACGGTCACGCCTGGACGGAGCCTCGCAACGAACCTTGCCAAATGCCATGTTCTGCACTATCCTGCACAAGCCGCTGATTGACAATCTGGTTTGGGTGTCTTCAGGCCGGTTTGCACCACTCACACTTGGCTTACCTTGCTCAACGTTTTCAGGAGCCACACCATGCGCCGACACTTCCTCGCCGCGTCCCTGCTCACGCTTGCCCTGACGCTCTTCTTCGCCAACCGCGCACTTGCCGAAGGTCCCGCACCTGTGGCCGATTTGCGCGCCCAGAGTTCTGTCACCAGCGTGATCCTCACCTGGACCCACAACGACCCCACTGCGGACCACTACGAGGTGTGGTGGAGCGACAGCCCCTATGCGGCGGTCGGTGACGCGGGCATGGTAAAGATCGCGACGGTGACGCCGATCGCGACGCCAAGCGAGCTGACCTACATCGACACGGCGAGCGGCGTGGGGAATGCCGCAGTCAACAGCTTCTACGCGGTGCGCGGGGTGACTGAGGGTGGTGAGGCAGGGGCACTGTCGAACCGGGCGGGGGAGTTTGACTTCGGCGTGAGCGTGGACGGCGCCCAGCCTGCTGCAATGCCGGTCGTGGATCACTGCGGGACGATCAGCGCGGACCAAGCCTGGGGACCGAACAGCGTGCATCGGCTGACCTGCGATGTGACGGTTGCTGCCGGCGTCAGACTGCTCGTGCTGCCGGGGACGGTGGTCAAATTCGCGTATTCATCGGCGAGTCTTACGATCAACGGCACGCTAGACGCGTTGGGCACGACCGAGAATCCGATTGCCTTCACTTCCCGCTACGATGACACCTATGGCGGCGACACCAACGGTGACGGTTCCGCCAGCACGCCCGCTCCCGGCGACTGGGGCCGCATCGACATCGTCGACCAGGGCCAGCTCAACTTCGATCATGTCGTCGTGCGCTATGGCGGCGCCCCATATTATGCTGGCTACTGCGAGGCCGACCAGGCCCTGTTGTGCGGCGAGGCGACGGAAGCCGCCGACGCCGTCAGCATTCGTATTACGAACTCGACCGTTGAGGACAGCGCCGGTTACGGTCTCTACCTGTACGATGCCAATGGCACCCAACTCAGCACTCTCGCCATCAGCAACTCTACCTTCCAGCGACACGCCCAAGCGGCCGTCCTCGCCGGCAACTACCTGACTGATGTCACCATTACCGACAGCATTTTCAGCGACACGCCCTCCGGCCGCGGAGCGGACATCAGCAACCAGGGTGCGGTTACCTTCAGCGGCAACACCTGTGCGAATAACCGCGATGGCTGCCACATCCGGGGGGATGATGTGGTGGTCACCGACAACAGCTTCACCAATTATGCCGACCGGGTGGGCGGAGTCGTGGTCAGCGGCAACTTGACCCTTTCCGGCAATACGGTCAGCGGCCCGCCACGTCTGTTCCAGCTATCCGGCACGGTTCAGAACGGCTTGACCCTTGATACCAGCATCCGTTACTTCGGCATTGGCAGTCTCAGAATCCCCAGCGGTCAGACCCTGACCGTCCAGCCTGGCGTCGTTGTCAAGTTTGAGGCCTCGGGGGCTGTCCTCGGCATCGGGGGCACGCTGAATGCGTTAGGCACGGCTGAGAATCCGATCGTCTTCACGTCCCGCTACGATGACACCTATGGCGGCGACACCAACGGCGACGGCAGTACCAGCACGCCCGCTCCCGGCGACTGGGGCCGCATCGAGGTCTACGACCAGGGCCAGCTCAACTTTGATCATGTCGTCGTGCGCTATGGCGGCGCCCCATATTATGCTGGCTACTGCCAGGCCGACCAAGCCCTGTTGTGCGGCGAGGCGACGGAAGCCGCCGACGCCGTCAATATTCGTATCACGAACTCGACCGTGGAGGACAGCGCCGGGTACGGTCTGTACCTCAACGACAACGATCAAACCCAGCTCAGCACCCTTACCGTCAGCAACTCCACCTTCCAGCGACATGCCCAAGCCGCCGTCCTTGCCGGCAGCTACCTGACTGCTGTCAGCATTACCGACAGCATTTTCAGCGACACGCCCTCCGGCCGCGGAGCGGAAATCAGCAACCAGGGTGCGGTTACCTTCAGCGGCAACACCTGTGCGAATAACCGCGATGGCTGCCACATCCGGGGGGATGATGTGGTGGTCACCAACAACAGCTTCACCAACTACGCCGACCGGGTGGGCGGAGTCGTGGTCAGCGGCAACTTGACCCTTTCCGGCAATACGGTCAGCGGCCCGCCACGTCTGTTCCAGCTATCCGGCACGGTCCAGAACGACTTGACCCTTGATACCAGCATCCGTTACTTTGGCATTGGCCATCTGACCATCCCCAGCGGTCAGACCCTGACCGTCCAGCCCGGCGTCGTTGTCAAGTTTGATGCTGTTTTGGTATCTGTCCTCGGCATCGGGGGCACGCTGAATGCATTGGGCACGGCCGAGAATCCGATCGTCTTCACTTCCCGCTACGATGACACCTATGGCGGCGACACCAACGGCGACGGTTCCGCCAGCACGCCCGCCGCCGGTGATTGGGAACGCATCGAGGTCTATGACCAGGGCCAGCTCAACTTCGATCATGTCGTCATGCGCTATGGCGGCGCCCCATATTATGGTGGCTACTGCGAGGCTGACCAAGCCCTGTTGTGCGGCGAGGCGACGGAAGCCGCCGACGCCGTCAGTATTCGTATTACGAACTCGACCGTCGAGGACAGCGCCAGCTACGGTCTCTACCTGTACGATGCCAATGGCACCCAACTCAGCACTCTCGCCATCACCAACTCCACCTTCCAGCGACACGCCCAAGCCGCCGTCCTCGGTGGCAACTACCTGACTGCTGTCAGCATTACCGACAGCACTTTCAGCGACACGCCCTCCGGCCGCGGTGTGGAAATCAGCAACCAGGGTGCGGTTACCTTCAGCGGCAACATCTGTGCGAACAACCGCGACGGCTGCCACATCCGGGGGGAAGATGTGGTGGTCACCAACAACAGCTTCACCAACTACGCCGACCGGGTGGGCGGAGTCGTGGTCAGCGGCAACTTGACCCTTTCCGGCAATACGGTCAGCGGCCCGCCACGTCTGTTCCAGCTATCCGGCACGGTTCAGAACGGCTTGACCCTTGATACCAGCATCCGTTACTTCGGCATTGGCAGTCTCAGAATCCCCAGCGGTCAGACCCTGACCGTCCAGCCTGGCGTCGTTGTCAAGTTTGAGGCCTCGGGGGCTGTCCTCGGCATCGGGGGCACGCTGAATGCGTTAGGCACGGCTGAGAATCCGATCGTCTTCACGTCCCGCTACGATGACACCTATGGCGGCGACACCAACGGCGACGGCAGTACCAGCACGCCCGCTCCCGGCGACTGGGGCCGCATCGAGGTCTACGACCAGGGCCAGCTCAACTTTGATCATGTCGTCGTGCGCTATGGCGGCGCCCCATATTATGCTGGCTACTGCCAGGCCGACCAAGCCCTGTTGTGCGGCGAGGCGACGGAAGCCGCCGACGCCGTCAATATTCGTATCACGAACTCGACCGTGGAGGACAGCGCCGGGTACGGTCTGTACCTCAACGACAACGATCAAACCCAGCTCAGCACCCTTACCGTCAGCAACTCCACCTTCCAGCGACATGCCCAAGCCGCCGTCCTTGCCGGCAGCTACCTGACTGCTGTCAGCATTACCGACAGCATTTTCAGCGACACGCCCTCCGGCCGCGGAGCGGAAATCAGCAACCAGGGTGCGGTTACCTTCAGCGGCAACACCTGTGCGAATAACCGCGATGGCTGCCACATCCGGGGGGATGATGTGGTGGTCACCAACAACAGCTTCACCAACTACGCCGACCGGGTGGGCGGAGTCGTGGTCAGCGGCAACTTGACCCTTTCCGGCAATACGGTCAGCGGCCCGCCACGTCTGTTCCAGCTATCCGGCACGGTCCAGAACGACTTGACCCTTGATACCAGCATCCGTTACTTTGGCATTGGCCATCTGACCATCCCCAGCGGTCAGACCCTGACCGTCCAGCCCGGCGTCGTTGTCAAGTTTGATGCTGTTTTGGTATCTGTCCTCGGCATCGGGGGCACGCTGAATGCATTGGGCACGGCCGAGAATCCGATCGTCTTCACTTCCCGCTACGATGACACCTATGGCGGCGACACCAACGGCGACGGTTCCGCCAGCACGCCCGCCGCCGGTGATTGGGAACGCATCGAGGTCTATGACCAGGGCCAGCTCAACTTCGATCATGTCGTCATGCGCTATGGCGGCGCCCCATATTATGGTGGCTACTGCGAGGCTGACCAAGCCCTGTTGTGCGGCGAGGCGACGGAAGCCGCCGACGCCGTCAGTATTCGTATTACGAACTCGACCGTCGAGGACAGCGCCAGCTACGGTCTCTACCTGTACGATGCCAATGGCACCCAACTCAGCACTCTCGCCATCACCAACTCCACCTTCCAGCGACACGCCCAAGCCGCCGTCCTCGGTGGCAACTACCTGACTGCTGTCAGCATTACCGACAGCACTTTCAGCGACACGCCCTCCGGCCGCGGTGTGGAAATCAGCAACCAGGGTGCGGTTACCTTCAGCGGCAACATCTGTGCGAACAACCGCGACGGCTGCCACATCCGGGGGGAAGATGTGGTGGTCACCAACAACAGCTTCACCAACTACGCCGACCGGGTGGGCGGAGTCGTGGTCAGCGGCAACTTGACCCTCTCCGGGAATACGGTCAGCGGCCCGCCACGTCTGTTCCAGCTATCCGGCACGGTCCAGAACGACTTGACCCTTGATACCAGCATCCGTTACTTTGGCATTGGCCATCTGACCATCCCCAGCGGTCAGACCCTGACCGTCCAGCCCGGCGTCGTTGTCAAGTTTGATGCTGTTTTGGTATCTGTCCTCGGCATCGGGGGCACGCTGAATGCATTGGGCACGGCCGAGAATCCGATCGTCTTCACTTCCCGCTACGATGACACCTATGGCGGCGACACCAACGGCGACGGTTCCGCCAGCACGCCCGCCGCCGGTGATTGGGAACGCATCGAGGTCTATGACCAGGGCCAGCTCAACTTTGATCATGTCGTCGTGCGCTATGGCGGCGCCCCATATTATGCTGGCTACTGCGAGGCCGACCAGGCCCTGTTGTGCGGCGAGGCGACGGAAGCCGCCGACGCCGTCAGTATTCGTATTACGAACTCGACCGTGGAGGACAGCGCCGGCTACGGTCTCTACCTGTACGATGCCAATGGCACCCAACTCAGCACCCTTACCGTCAGCAACTCCACCTTCCGCCGCCATAACGGGACGGCCATCTACTCGGGGAGCAGCGGCATCGGGTTCGTGGGCGTCAGTGGAAGTAACATCTATGCCAATGGTGGTCTCGGCCTGGCGCACTATGGCAGCTATGTCGCGATGGCCGAGAACAACTGGTGGGGGTCCGATTCCGGCCCGGCGCCCTACGGAACCGGCAACGGCATCAGCTATGGCTCGTGTTATGACGATATCAACAAGGTCTACTACATCTGTCATTACTACGTCGACGCGGACCCGTGGCTGGGCAAGACGATCTCGACGGGGACACAACTGGGCAACACCGGCCCGCTCTCCAGCATACAGGCCTTCATTGCCGACCCGGTCAACACCGCTAACGGCAACTACTCCCACCAACACACCGACCTCGCCATTGCCACGCGCGGCCTGCCCCTGGACTTCAGTCGAGCCTACAACTCCCTGAATCCCGCGGCCGGTCCGCTCGGCTACGGCTGGACCCACGACTGGAACATGCGGCTCTCCGTGGATGCCTCGGATGGCAGTGTGACCATCTCGTTCCCCGATGGCCATAGCGAACGCTGGACCTGGACCGGCACCGCGTACGACGGCGGGCCGGGCGTGTACGGCGTGCTGACCAAGAACGGCGACGGCACTTTCGACCTGCTCCAGAAGAACCAGGCGACGTACCACTTCGAAGTCAGCCTGCTCACCTGGGTTGAGGATAAGAACGCGAGCCGCACCACGCTCACCTATGACAGCAGCGGCCGTCTCATCACGATCACCGAGCCTGCCGGTCGCACCCTGACCCTGGCCTACGCCTCGCCCATCGCCAGCACGCTCATCTCCAGCGTCACCGATCATTCCGGCCGGGGCGCGGTCTACACTTACGACGCTAACGCCGACCTGGTCACCGTTGTCGACGTAACGGGCCAGCCTACCACCTTCACCTACGACGCGGCGCACCGGATGCTCACCGCCACCGACGCCAACACGCATCGCTTCGTTCACAACGTCTACGACGCAAATGGCCGGGTCTTCGAGCAGTACGACGCGCTCGATAACAAGTGGATCTTCGCCTACGACGAGCCGGCGCACAAGACCCTGGTCACGGACCCGCGCGGCCATGTCACCACCTACCAGTACGACGGTGACTGGCGGCTGACCAGCGAGAAGGATGCCCTGAACTACACTACCTCATACACCTACGACGCGGATAACAACCGCATCCAGGTCACCGACAAGCGGGGCAACGCCACCGATTTCGCTTACGACGTCCGCGGCAACATCACAGGCATCACCGATGCGCTCGACCACACGCGCAGCTTTACCTACGATACGACCGCGGGTCGCAACAACCTGCTCTCCGAGACCGACCCGCGTGGCCACACCACCACCTATGCCTACGACAGCCACTCGAACCTGCTCACGCGCACCGACGCGCTGGGCAACGTCGCCTCGTGGACCTACACGACCTTTGGACAGGTGGAGACAGCCACAGACGCGCGTGACTTCACGACCGGCTACACCTACGACGCCTACGGCTACCCGGCCACGGTCACCGACCCGCTGGATCACACGACGACCTTCGTCTACGACAGCCGGGGCCGCAAGACGAGCGAGACCGACGCGAAGGGCCGCACGCGCAGCTATGCCTACGATCTCGCCAACCGCCTGCTGTCAGTGACGGAGCCGCTCGGCAGGACGACCGCCTACGCCTACGACCTGGCCGGCAATCGCACCGCCATCACCGAGAACGGCACCCGCACGACGCAGTACGCGTACGACGCCAAGGACCGCCTGATCGCGGTCACCGACCCGCTCGGCCACGCAACGAGCTACGGCTACGATTCGGTCGACAACCAGATCTCGGTGACCGACGCGCTGGGCCACGTTACGACCACGACCTACGATGCGGCCAACCGCAGGACCGGCCAGGCGGATGCCATGGGCCACACTACGGGCTATGGCTACGATGCGAACGGCAACCGGACGAGCATGACGGATGCCAACAGCAAGACCACGCAGTACGCGTACGACGAGCTGAACCGGTTGATTCAGGTGACCGATGCAGCCAACGGCGTGGTGCAGTACGGCTACGACGAGGCGGGAAACCGTATCAGCCTGACCAACGCCAATAATCACACGACGGGCTACGCCTACGACGAGCTGAATCGGCTGACGAGCACGACGGACCCCCTGAGCCACGTCACGGGCTACGGCTACGACGCGGGCGGCAACCGGATCAGCCAGGTCAAGCCCGACGGCACGACGCTGGCCTACACCTACGACGCGCTGGGTCGCCTGGCCACCATCACCTACGGTGGCGGCTCGGTCGCCTATGCCTATGACGCGGTCGGGAACCGCACGACCCTGACCGACCCCTCCGGCGTCACGACCTACACCTACGATGACCTGGATCGGTTGATGCAGGTCACGTCGCCCAACGGCACGGCCGGCTACGGCTACGATCTCTTCGACAACCGAACCGCCCTGACCTATCCCGGCAGCAAGGCCGTCACCTACGACTACGACCTCGCCGGCCGGCTCACCACGGTCACCGACTGGGACGCGCGCGTGACCACCTACAGCTACGATGCCGCCAACCGGCCGGACGGCGTCGTCTATCCCAACGGCGTTCAGGCCGTTTACATCTACGACGATGCGGACCGCCTGCTTAGCGTAGCACACACGCACCCGACAAATGGCAGCATCACCTCGGCCAGCTACACGGTCGATGCGGTGGGCAACCGGCTCAGCATGACCGATCCCGACGGCGCCACGGCCTACAACTACGACAACCTCTATCGCCTGACCGGCGTGACTTACCCGGACGGCGAGACGGTTAGCTATGCCTACGATCCGATGGGCAACCGCACCTCGCTGATCAGCACGGTGCACGGGACGACCACCTACACCTACGACGCTAGCGATCGGCTGCTCACAGCCGGAGCCACCGCATTCACCTGGGACGACAACGGCCGCATGACAGGCAAGGGTGCGGCCACCTACGCCTATGACCCGCTCGACCGGCTCACGCAGGTCGTCGACGGCGCGACCACCGTGCAGTTCACCTACAACGGCGACGGCGTGCGCCTGAGCAAGACTGCCGACGGAACGACGACCGCCTACCTGCAGGATCTGCAGTCGGCACTCCCCGTTGTGTTGACCGAGACCACCGGCGGACAGAGCAACGCGTACCTCTATGGCATGGACCTGCTGGCACAGATCGACCCCGCAGGAAATCCGGCCTACTACCATGCCGACGGGCTGGGCAGCACCCGCGCGCTGTCGGATGCCGCGGGCCAGCGCACGGATGGGTACACTTTCGATGTCTTCGGCGCGGTGCGAAGCCATGCGGGAAGCGCGGCACAGCCGTTTATGTTCGCGGGTGAACAATGGGATGAGGAATCCGCGCTGTTCTTCCTGCGTGCTCGCTACTATGGTCCGGCGCTAGGCAGATTCATGAGTAAGGACGCCATTGGGGGCATCGACGTCCTGTCGCAAACTCTGAATCACTTCGTCTATGCAGGCAACAACCCGAATAGGTATGTCGACCCAACCGGGAACCTTTTGGTCGAGGTTTTCTCGTTCATCCCGGGTGTCGGCATCCTGGCTCAGCACTTCGAGAACCCAGATGCACCCCCTGCCGGAGTACAGGACCTTCCGCGTTATGGCATGGACATTGCCGAGACAAGGGAGTTGGTCTCTCTTGAGTTTGCTTATAGTTGGACAATCATTGAGGGATTAGCGAACGGGACGCTGCTTTCTTTGGAGCGGGACAAGGCGGTGTGTCAAGGATTCTGGAGCGAAGCAGAGAAGATCGCTGGGCCGTTCTATGAGGCCTTCGTTCGCAGCAGAATCCTGCCCAATCTCTGGGAAAACATCAAGGACTCGTTCGGGCCATCCCAGGCATATGCTGCTGAATTGTATTACCTGACATCGGGTGGTGAAGACACAATGGGTCGGCCGCCCAGTAGAAGCAAGTAAGCCTATCGGCCAGCGCTGATATATTACGCTTATGTCAATAGCGAGTGACTGCCGTGCGAGGAGAAGCAGTGTTGCAGATGTCGTTCCGGCATGGAACCACTCTGCGCCTGGAAGATGTATTCTCGGATGATCACGTAGTCGGCACACAAGCGACATGGTGACGTGGCCAGCGGTACTTGTGAGCAAGTTGATAGCGAGGATCCCCGCGAGGCCAACCGCGATCTTGCCATCCGCTGCACCGAAGCCGTCGCGCAGCCAGTGAGAGGTCAGGTACACTCCAAACAAGATAGTTTGGGGCAGTGTGAAGTTGCCGAGGACCTAGGCGGCCGACCACGCCAGAATGAACATCGGCATGGCCAGCCAGTTCGGGATTTGCCGCGGCCATGCGGGCAAGACCGGTATGGCGCTCGTGGCAGAGGTTTGGGTCCAGGGGACGATGCTCGCACTCTCGTCCCCTGGATCAGGAGTCTGAGATTCGAGCCGGGTTGACCGAAGACCGGTTTACCCGTGCCCTCACCCTCTCCTTTGCGACCCGCGCGGCCTTTAGTCGCCGTAGCGGCAACGGGCTCACCTCAGCGGCTCAGCGACGCTGAAGGCTCAACGCAGTTAAGCTTGGGCGGGCCCCACCCGCCGGTACCCTGCAGTCGGTCCAGCGGCGTCCCGTTGCGCCTGGCGCTCAGGACGGGGCAGATCACCTTCTCTTGGCGGATTTCTAGCGCCGATGTCCGTGATCATGCCGTCTTGCGCGGAACTGACGGGTTAGGCTATAACGGAAGTTGGGCGATGTTACGAGACTTGTCGCCGGTGGGACCGCTTCCTGCTGCTCCGTCTGCGCGCATCAACTGGGAGGTGAAGCATGCTCGGACGAGTACAATTGACTACCACATCCAGTGTCGACGGTTGGGTCATTGAGGAGTATTGCGGCCTCGTAACAGCATCACTCGTTGCGGGTACGGGGTTATTCAGCGATTTCGCGGCAGGTTTGACGGATCTATTTGGAGGCAGGTCAGGCTCCTATCGAAAGCAACTCGTGGCGCTGCAGTCGGAGGTGCTTGATGAATTGAAACAACAGGCGCTGGGATTGGGCGCCAATTGGATTCTCGGTGTTCGACTCGACTTCGATGAGATCTCCGGTAAGGGCATGCAGATGTTCATGGTGTCGGCGCAGGGAACCGCAGTTGTGGCGCGTGGTGAATCCTCGACGGCTAGCTCTGCGCCCGTCGGGAGAGTTGTTCGTGCCGCTGTGTAGATTACGTCTGAAAACTGACCCACTTTACGTCTGAAAGTTGACCCACCCCACGGAGACCATCATCCTTGCTGTGAGACCGCAGCAAGGAGACCGCAGGAGATGATCACCGTGGAAGCCTGGACGACCATTCGCTACCTGAGCGCGCAAGGCAAATCCATTCGCGGCATTGCCAAGGAATTGGGGGTGTCGCGCAACACCGTCCGTGCGGCTCTCGATGCGGAAACCCCGCCCCACTACACGCGGCCGCCGCGGCCGAATCCTAAGCTGACACCCTTTCTCAAGCAGATCGAGAACATGGCGATCGAGCAGCATTTCATCGGTTCGCGCATCATCCGCGAGTTGCGCCTGCTGGGCTACGACGGCGGCACGACGCCGGTCTACGCGTACTTGCGCGGCATCAAGCAGGCGGCGAACAAGCGCGTCACCGAGCGTTACGAGACCGGCCCCGGCGAGCAGGCTCAGTTCGACTGGTCGTTCTACACCGTCATGCTGGGCGACGTGCCGACCAAGGTCGTGGTGTTCGGGCTGATTCTGGGCTACAGCCGCCGCAAGTTCTACTGGCCGAGTCTGGACGCCACGCAGCCGTCGATCTACGAGGCGCTGGAGGCGGGCCTGCGCTACTTCGGCGGTGCGCCGCTGCGTCTGCTGGTCGACAACGACCGGTCCTTGGTGACCGCGGCCGACCCCGCCCGCTTCACCTGGAACAACCATTTTCTGGAATTGTGCGGTCACTACCGCATTGAGCCGGTGGCGTGCCAGCCGGGCCGGCCGCAGACGAAGGGCAAGATCGAGCGGCCCTTCTTCTACCTCGAAGAGCACTTCATCAAGGGCCACGCCTGGCTGGACTTCGACGCTTTCGGCCGTGCGTTGGCCGCGTTCGTGACCGACGAGCTCGACCTGGTCGTGCACGCCACGACGCGCCAGCGACCCCTGGACCTCTTTGCGGCCGAACGGCCGGCGCTCACGCCGCTGCCGGAACAACCCTTTGTCGGCAGCCACGAAATCCTGCGCACGGTCAGCTACGATTGCCTGGTGCCGTTTGCCGGCAGCCGTTACAGCGTACCCTGGCAGTATGCCCGCCAGAAAGTCTGGCTCCGTCCGTCGCAAGGCAGCCAGTTGGCCATTCGCAACCTGCAAGGCGTGGAGATCGCCCGCCATCGCTTCGCCGCCCAACGCGGGCTGACGGTGCTCGATCCGGCGCACTATGCGGGCCTGCGGCAGGATGCGCCACGCACCTGGCTGGTGGCCGAGCAGGCCTTCCGCCAACGTTTTCCCGACCTGGACGGCTTTCTCACCGGTCTACGCACGCAGCACCCCAACAACGCCCTGAGCCATCTGCGCGCCATCCTGGCGCTGGCCGAGATTTACCCGGAAACGGCGCTGCGCTGCGCCTTGGCCCGCGCCGAGGAATACAACACCTACTCGCAGCACTTCATCCGCAGCCTGGTAGGCTACACGGAAGCGCTCAGCGCGCCTGTCGCCGTGAGCCCGGCGCAGCCACTGCACGCCGCACGCTTGACGGCCGATCTGCGGGTCTATCAGAACATTCTGGAGGCGGCCCAATGACCGACCTGGAACTGCTGCGCACGCAGCTGAAACGGTTGGGCCTGCGCACGATGGCCCAGGTCTTCGAGGAAGAAGCTCAGAAGGCCGCCAAGACCCAAATGAGCTACACTGCGTACCTCGCGCGCCTGACCGAGGAAGAACTGGCCAACAAGGTGGATCGCTCCATCAATGCCCGCATTGCCAAGGCCCGTTTGCCCATGGTCCGCACCATTGAAGGCTTCGACTTCAGCTTCCAGCCCGCGCTGCCCGCCGCCCGCATCCGCGAGTTAGCGGAACTGGGTTTCCTGGCCCGCGCCGAGAACATCGTGTTCGTGGGCCGCCCGGGCACCGGGAAAACGCATCTGGCCAGCGCATTGGCGCTGCGCGGCTGTCAGGCCCGCAAACGTGTGTTGTGCTGCCAGGCATTAGCCTTGTTGGAGCAGCTCGTCGCGGCCGACGCCACGCACACGCTCGGCAAGCTGACGCAAGCCCTGGGCCGCCTGGATCTGCTGCTGATCGACGAGCTTGGCTACACGCCGATGGACGCCCGCCGGGCCAATCTGTTCTTCCAGATGGTGAACCATTTGTACACCCGGGTGTCATTGGTCTTGACCACCAATGTGCCCTTCGACAACTGGGGCCGCCTGTTCGGCGACGACGAGATGATCGCGGCGGCGATCCTCGACCGGCTCCTGCATTTCAGCCATGTATTCCTGATCCCAGGACCCAGTTACCGCATGCGCGGCAAGTTGTCGCCCAATAACGCGGAGGCCGGCTCCGGCGAGAACACCGCCTAGCGCTCGCCGCGTCCCGCCAGATGCGCCGTACCGCACCGTACCCAAGAGGGAGGCGAGAGGGATTCGGCCCAACCGATCCGTTCGTCTTTCTGGAGCAGTTGATTGACAGGATCGCGCCGTTGGCCGTATACTCTGTCTCACCCAAGAGGGAGGCGAGAGGGGTTCGGTCCACCGAATCCGTCTCGTCTTTCTTAACCGTATCCTCTCCGGGGTGGGTCAGTTTTCAGGCGTAAACCCGGGTCAAAATTCAGACGTAATCAACAGCTGAGTTGGTTGGTGGTCTTCTTCGCAGTGACCTGGTGGACAAAGTGACTGCTGACCAACTGGACCTTTCGAGTCCTGTCTCCTGGGAGGCGATCGGCGAGAATGGCGTTGATGAGGCTGTTCCCTTGGTTTTGCGGCACGTTTGCTTTCACCAAGATCGAGGTTATGCGGCCGAAGTCGAAAACGCACAGCGCCGTGCGCTGGACTTCTTCCGGGCTCTGCCCGTACTGAAACTCCAGCAGCGTCTGCATGACTCCCTGGCTGACGCTGAGTTGGAGGAGGTAGCGTCGCACTTCATTGTTGATCTGAATGCTGTAGACCTGGGTTGGGTTCTGCGTCATCTGGATTCGGATGACTTTCGGCTGAAGCGTGCCGCGCTGCAGCTACTGAGGGGAACCGCCATTTCTTATGGTCTCTCAGATCTGGAGCTCATGGAAGGAATCGTTGCACGACTCGCAACGGCATTCCCCGAACGTGTTGGCCACACGGAGAAGAAGGGAGTTTTCTCGAGGTCGTTGGAGCAGCGTTGGGTTTGCGGTTGCGGTACTGACAACTCCCTTTCAAATGACTACTGCTCGCAGTGCAAATGCGACAAGCGCGGACTCAAGCAGTCCGATCTGACCCCGGAGGCGGCTGCAGATCGCATCTCGTCGCAGCTTGGCTTCCTTCGCCGCACCCTGATGCCGGCGGCCTAGCCACACCATGTGACGACGGACAGTAGTCGATCGATGTTCGAGGCCTCCGTTGAAATCTGAGTTCTGGCACACCCGAGTCTCGCTCCTTAACAGCTAATAGTCCGCTGCCCAGGATTCTGGTTTCAGCTTCTTCCATGAGCTAGTGGTGCGGGTAGATCAGGGCAATTGCGGTCTCACGCTGCTGGGTGGTCATTGGTTCCACGATTCTCTGTGCGGTTGGCACAGGAATATTGGGGGGGAACTTGGGACGGAGAAGCCGAAGTGCCTCCAGCCTCACACTGTTGGTCATGCCATCCAGGAGAGCGCAGATCCGATCTTCTGGTATGCGCGCAGGCAGTTGAGAGTACAGGTGACGGAGCATGCTGAGACGATTGCTGGATGTGCTTTCACCGAGAATCAGGATCACCGACTCCACGGCTTGCCTGTCATTGGCTGGCATCGCGGCTGCATTCGGGGAGGCGTTGTGGGCCTGCGTGGGGGTGCTGCTATCAGATCCGCCGAACAGCATCGCGAACAGGATTATCGCGCCAATAACTAGTACGAGTGCCAAGCCAGGATCGATCGGCTCGGTCTGATGGGCTAGCGCCAGGTAAGTAGTGCCGTAAGGAAACATCAGTGATCCCAACCGTTGTCAGCCATCCGGCTCAGAATCTGCCGTTCGCTCGCCTTTGTGTCTGCATTAGGCGCCGGCGTGAATAAACCAGAGGTCGCCGAGTCGAGATAGGCTCTCGTCGGCCTCTCGTACGGGCAGTCGCATGATCAAGTCTGAGTAGTGTTAATGTTATCACAAGTCTGAATGACCGCAAAGTCGTATCGCTCGATGTGCCCTCACACTCTCACCCCCTCATTCGCCACCCGCGCGGCCTCCACGTACCTGAGCGGCATCGGGCTCAACTGTGCGGCTCAGTTGAGCTTGGACTCGACCACCCACCGGCATCCTGCAGCCGGTCGAGCGGCGTGCCGTTGCGCGCGGCGCGCGTCGCCCAGGTGTGGCGCAGGTCGTGCGCGTGACCTGACGTGGCCGATCTCGCCTCAGCCGACGCCAGCCCGCATCGCGATGCTCATTGACACCATGAGAAACACCGACGTCGCCACTGTGACGAGCCAGAGCGGCCGGCTGAGACCGAACATCGGCAAACCCATCAGGAGGATCGCGCCGAAGAACAGTATCAGGTACGGTACGAGAACGGTGGGTTGCGCAGGTGATCGGAACTCGACCGGCCGGATGTAATCCACCCACAGCATCAGAGCCAGGAATCCCAGGAAGACGACAGTACCTGCCCATTGAAGCCAATGGGCGCGCGCACGAAGAAAAGCGACCAGTGCCAATGCTGCCGGCACGCCAAGCCCAAGAATCACGTAGCCGAGAGTGTGATTGAGGGCTCGACTGCCAGAGGAAATCCGCGAGAGAAATCCAATCGCCTGCAGTACGTTCACTAAGTTGACCACGCCCCACACGATCAGCGCAGCCCATCGGGGACCGAGATTGACTTGTGCCAACATGACGCACCTTCCAGGTTAAGCCAAGCCGAACTCAGTTCAATGAGTAGTCTACACCCTCACCCCTTCATGCGCCACCCGCGCCGCCTCTACGTACCTAAGCGGCATCGGGCTCAACTGAGCCGCTCAGTTGAGCTTGGACTCGACCACCCGCCGGCATCCCGCTGCCGGTCCAACGCCGTGCCGCTGCGCGCGGCGCGCGTCGCCCAGACGTGCCGCTGGCCGGCGCAGCTTGCGCTCAGCGCCAGACCTGAGCGAGTACTCGCAGCCAGTTGCCCCCGAGGATAGCTTGTACGTCCTCGTCTGAATAACCTCGCCTGAGAAGAGCCTCGGTTATCTGCGGCGTTTGTTCGATTTCCAGCTGGGTGAGTCGAGCGCCGTGATAGCCGCCTGCTTCGGGGAACTTGGCCGCCTCAGCGGCGGCGTAGGTCTGAAAGGCGGGCATGTCGTAGACGTAGTCGAAGCCGTAGCCGACGTGCTGCGAGCCAACCAGTTGCACGACGTGATCGAGGTGCCGCACGAACTGCTCGACTGTGGCATCGCCTGGCCCCAGGAAGAGGCCGAACCCAGTGATGCCGAAAACGCCTCCTGACGCGGCTACCGCCTTGATTTGCTCGTCGCGGTAACAGCGCGGATGCTGGTGAAGCGCCCAGACATTGCCATGGCTGACAACGACCGGCGCGCTGGACGCCTCGATCGTCTCCAGGGATGTTCGATAGCCCGTGTGCGCGACGTCGACCAGCATGCCCACGCGATTCATGGTCTGGATCACCGCCCGGCCGAACGGCGTGAGCCCTTCGTCCACCGCGTCGTGACACCCGGAACCCACTCGGTTCCGCGAGTTGTAGGCGATCAGCATGTGACGGATGCCCAGCTTGTAGAAGATGGGGATCAGCTGCAGGCGTCGGCCGATCGGCACGGTGCCCTGGAAGTTCAGGCCGACGGCCAACTTGCCTTCAGCGGCTGCGCCCTGAATATCGGCGACGCTGCGGGCCAGACGAAGCCACGGGCGCCGGGCCAGCAGCGCGCGGAGGTAGACGATATTGCGCAGCGTCTCCCCTGTGCCGGTGTGATCAGCGGCGATCGTCAGTGAGACGTAGCGATACCCGCTCGCCCGCATCCTCTCCAGGGCCTTCCAGAAGAGGGTCAGGTCGGAGCGCTGCAGCATCGGCATGGTCATGTCGAAGACGGGCGCATGTGCCTGAAGGTCGGCGGCTCGCTGCTCTGGGTGACGCTTGTCCATCCTTGTCCTCCTTGCGATGAAGCAACAGTGGTCACGCGGTTCTGGGAAGTGCAGGTGAGGTGCTCAGGCGGAGTGTAGCACAGTCGCGCGGTCGGACCCAATCATGACGAGACGCTGGCACTGAGACCGGTGAGCGTTGAGCGCTCCAGTTCCTCGCCCATGCAGACCGCGTCGGCCAACAATGACTGCGTCTACACCCTCACCCCCTCATTCGCCACCCGCGCGGCCTCCACGTACCTCAGCGGCATCGCCGGACTCGACCACCCCCCCGCATCCTGCAGCCGGTCGAGCGGCGTGCCGTTGCGCGCGGCGCGCGTCGCCCACGCGTGCCGCAGGTCGTGCGCGCTCAAGCCGGCCACCCCGACCGCCGCGCCCAGCTCGCGCACGCGCGCGGTGATCGCGCGCTCGCTCATGCCGGCGCCCGTCAGCCGGCCCCCGCGCCGCGACCCGCGCAGCAGCGGACCCTCCACCGGCATGTCGCCCGCGGCCGCGTAGGCCTTTGCCGCCCGGCGCGCGTCGGCCGTGAGGCGGTGCAGCTGCGTCCGGTCTACCTTGGGCCGGTAGAAGCGCAGCTCGCCCAGCGCCAGGTCCAGGTCGCTCACCTGCAGCCGGCTGACCTCACCCACCCGCAGGCCGTGATCCAGGAGCAGGCAGAGCAACAGCGCGTCGCGCCGGCCCTGGGGCGTGTTGGGCTGCGTCTTGAGCCGGTGGATCTGCTCCCACGTGAGCGGGACCGGCTCGGCCTTCTTGGTCCCGACGCGCGCGGCCGGCCGCGCCTCGTCCACCCGCTTGCCCTCGGTGCGGCCGTAGCCCTGCACCGCGCGGATGGCGACGTACTCGGCCCGGTCCAGGCTGCCGGCCTGCATGGCCAGGCGGGCGTAGACCTTGACGGTCGAGAGCGCGCCGTTGACCGTGCCGATGGCGTAGCCCTGCCCGAGCAGCCAGCGCGTGAAGCCGGCGACGAGACCCCATGTCGCCCCGCGCCAGGCGGCCGGGTCCGCAGACAGCGCGGCGGCCGTAGGCGACTGCGGTATACTGGCGGCGACCAGGTAGGCGGCGAAGAGTGCCAGGGCGTTGTCCTGCCGGCGCAGGGTGTTGGGCGCGCGGCGGCTGCGGTAGTCGGCGAACAGTGCGGCCGCGGCGTGCGCGTTGGCCACGCGGCCGGCCAGATCGAGCGCGCGTTCGGGCTCTGACGGCAGGGGAATGAGTGCGGTGTCGGCGGTCATGGCGATCCTCCCGGGGTGCGACGGCTTCCGATTTCGCCCATAAATCGGTACCCATTATAGAACATCCGCGCGATCCGGGTCAAATATGCCGGTTCACTTTGAGACATCTGTGCTATACTTTTTGTGAGGGTGCCAGGCGATGAGGATGGATACGGAGCGCCATGCAAACGAGTCCAACGCGGAAGCCGAGGCTGCAGTTCTCCTCATTCTTTCTCCAACGCTTTGCCAGAAGTATCGAGTTGATCCTCGCCCAGGGGGGCGACGGCTGCGTGCTGGTGGTGGTGCGCGGCGGCAAGATCCGGCGGCTGCAGCTGCGGCTGGACGACGATCTGCCGCCGGCGGCGGACATGGTGTGGGGCGCAGCGACAACCGAATAAGCGCGGGGCTGGGTCTGTAGCGAGAGTCGGGGAAGCGGTCGTAGTGTAGCGCCTGTCCGTGGTGCGAGATCCCGGGGCAACCGTACGCGTTTGCGCGCGTGCGGTTGCCCCTTTTTGTTTTCCGGGGGAGAGCCGTGCAGGGGAGTCCCAGGTTGCGCAGGAAGCAGCGGGAGCTGGCGCAGATGATCGCGCTGGATCGCGGGGTGGGCGAGATCGCGCAGGACCTCGGCCTGTCGGAGGGCGCGGTGCGCCACCGCATCAGCCGGACGCTGCGCACGACGGCACGCGGTCGCAGGCCGCGCTGGTGGGCTGGTGCGTCGCGCACGGGGTGGTGACGGTGGAGGAGCTGCGGCGGGTGTATGCCTGTTGCCCTTCCCGCTGCGCGGTCGGTCAACAGGTTAAAGGGCCCGCCGGTGGCTAAGTGGGTGGCGGGCCAGTCGGGCAACCCCAACGGCCGGCCGCGGCGCGGGCGGACGGTGGCGGAGCTGGCGCGGACGATCGCGCGCGAGCGGGTGCTGTTCGACGACGGGGACGAGCAGGCGACGTACAGCCGGGTGGAGCGGCTGGTGCGCATCCTCTTCACCCTGGCGCTGGACGGCAACCTGGCCGCGGCCCGGCTGCTGATCGAGTACATGGACGGCAAGCCGGTCGAGGTGGTCCAGGCGTCGGTCGAGGGGCGGGTGCGCACGCTGAGCGGGGACGACATGGCCGCGCTGCTGGGGGGCGCGGTGGCGCGGGTCGGCGAGTGGCGCCTGGCGGCCAGGGGGGCGGCCGGCGGTCTCGCAGGACTGCTTGGCGAGGGGCAGAGCGTGGGTGACGAAGCAGACGACGACCCCGGAGCAGCGTGAATGGGCGACGTGTGCGGTGTCGTTCGGCTACTGGTGCGACCACTGGGCGCAGGTCTACGACGCGTCGGCGCGGACGTGGCTGCGGTTCCAGCTGTGGCCGGCGCAGCTCGCGGTGGCCGATGCGCTGCAGGGCGAGCGCCTGGTCGTCATGCTCAAGGCCCGGCAGCTGGGCATGTCGTGGCTCACGGTGGCCTACGGCCTGTGGT
Source organism: Anaerolineae bacterium (assembly GCA_040766655.1). Taxonomy (GTDB): domain Bacteria; phylum Chloroflexota; class Anaerolineae; order CG2-30-64-16; family CG2-30-64-16; genus JALOOB01. Next base: position 43,102 of record JAXGQB010000018.1, on the reverse strand, counting down.
TGATGCTGTTTCAGCCGGCCGCGACGGTGCTGTTCTTCTCCAAGCGCGACGCCGAGGCGGTCAATTTGCTCAGCTTCCGCCTGCGCGGCATCTACGGCCGGCTGCCACCGTGGATGACCGCGCAGGCGGTGCTGGCGGAGAATGCGCATGAATTCCGACTCACGAATGGATCCGCGGCGCTGGCGTTTCCCACCACGGGGGGACGATCGTACACGGGCACGCTGGCTGTGGTCGACGAGGCGGACTACTGCGACCTCGCCCCGCTGCTTGACGCCGTCAAGCCGACGATCGACGCCGGCGGCCAGCTGGTCCTGCTCTCCACGGTGGACAAGGCGAGCCCGGGCAGCGCGTTCAAGCGCATCTACCAGGCCGCCAAGGCCGGCGAGAACGACTACCGGCCCATCTTCCTGCCCTGGACCGCGCGGCCGGAGCGCGACGCGGCGTGGTACGGGGCGTGCGCCGCGACATCCTGGCGCGCTCCGGGCACCTGGACTCGCTGTATGCGGAATATCCGGCCTCGGACGTGGAAGCTCTGGCGCCTCTGGCCGCCGATGCTCGCTTTGCTGCTGAGTGGCTGGATCGGGCTGATGCTACCGGGGTGGCTCGCCTCGTGGGGGGGACTGACATGGCCGGTGGCGTGACGGACGACCCGGCGCCGCGCTTCGCGTTCGTGGAGGAACTGGCGGCGCAATCCTCGCCGGGGACGCCGGCGGCCGCGCACCCCAGCGCGCCGCGCCTGCGGGGGCTGGCGATCTGGGAGGGGCCGCGGCCGGGGCGGGCGTATGTGATCGGGGCGGACCCGGCGGAGGGCAATCCGCAGTCGGACGAGAGCGCGGCGTGCGTGCTGGATGCGTACTCCGGCGACCAGGCGGCGGTGTGGGCGGGCCGCTTCGAGCCGGCGGTGTTCGCCGCTGGCCTGCAGGAGCTGGGGGAGTACTACAGCGCCGGCATCCTGGTCGAGCGCAACAACCACGGGCATGCCGTGCTGCTGGCGCTGCGCGAGGGGGGCGCGGCCAGCGTGCTGACGGGGCTGGACGGCCGGCCGGGGTGGCTGTCGTCGGCGAAGGGGAAGCCGGTGGCGGTGGCGGCCGGCGCGGACCTGCTGCGCGACGGGTCGCCCCAGGTGCGGGACCGGGAGACCCACCGGCAGCTGATGGCCCTCTCGGGCAGCACGCTCTCCGCGCCGCCGGGCGACCACGACGACCGCGCCATGGCGTGGTGCCTGGCCGTGGCGGCCGCGCTACTGCGCGGTGACCGGGGAGTCGGCCGGCTGGGCGCCGCCGGCGTTTCGGATCGACACGCGCGAAACCGGTGGATGGTGAGACGATTGAAGATTGAAGATTAAGAATTGAAGATTACGAGCCGGCCTCCGGTTGAAGGTTGGCCGCGCCCTGCGGTACTCTCAATTTTCAATCTTCAATTTTCCCGGTTCGGCGGCGAAGCGGCGGAGGTAGTGGCGATGCGGTGGTGGCAGAGGGCGGCCAGGGGGGCGGCGGCGTGGGTGCTGCGGCTGGCGCGGGTGGAGGCGGTAGACCCGGGGCGCGAGGGCGACGGGCTGGCGCGGCTGGGCTCGGCGGCACGGAACTCGACAAGCTGTGGGATGAACTGGCGCAGGAGTTCTCCGACGCCCGCGAGGTGTGGCGGCGCAACCCGATGGCGCGGCGGCTGGTGTCGCTGGTCACGTCGTTCGTCTGCGGGGACGGGATCGCGCTGACGGCGGACGAGCCCAGCTGGCCGAGTTCCTTACCGCCTTCTGGAGCCACGAGCAGAACCACCTGGCGCTGCGCCAGTACGAGCTGTGCGACGAGCTGCGCGCTCGGGCGAGCTCTTCGTCACCCTGCACATGAACCCGGCGGACGGCATGTCGTACGTGCGCGCGCTGCCGGCGTCGAGCGTGGATCGCGTCGAGTGCGCGGCCGGCGACTACGAGACCGAACTGGCCTACCACGAGATGGTGGGGCCGGCGGACCCGGACTACCCCGGCGGCCGGCGGTGGCTGGCGGCGGGCCACCCGGACGTCGATGCGCCGGAAGAGGATGGCGCGCAGGCAGACCGGCCAAAGCCGGTGTGTCTGCATTTCGCGGTGAACCGGCCGGTGGGGTGCGTGCGGGGGGAGAGCGACCTGGCCAGCATCTTGCCGTGGCTGCGGCGCTACAGCCGCTGGCTGGAGGACCGGCTGCGGCTGAGCGCGGGGGTGCACGCGTTCCTGTGGCTGGTCAAGGTGCCGGGCGCGCTGCTGCCGCGGCGGCGGGCGGAGCTGAGCCACGCGCCGGAGTCGGGCACGCTGCTGGTGATCGACCGGGACAACGAGCAGTGGGAGGCGCTGGCGCCGAACCTGCACGCGGCGGATGCGGCCGCGGACGGGCGGGCGCTGCGCTGGATGATCGTGGCCGGCGGGCCGGGCGTGGGGCTGGTGGACATGGGCGAGGGCGAGGAGGCCAACCTGGCCACCGCGCGGGCCATGGCGGAGCAGCGCTCCCGCTTCATGCGGGCGCGGCAGCAGCACTTCGGCGCCATGCTGGCGCAGATCGCCCTGACGGCCTACAACCGGGCGGTACGGCTCGGCAAGATCCGGGGCGCCGTGGCGACGCTGGGGGACGTGCACCTCTCCCTGCCGGACATCTCGCCCTCGGACAACTCGGACCTGGGCGGCGGTGCGGCCCAGATCGCCAGCGCGCTGCAGTCGGTGGCGGGGCAGGGCGTGGGCGGCGAGGCCTGGCGCCGGCTGGTGGTCCGCACGGTGCTCAAGTTCGCGGGGGAGAGCGTCGGCGAAGAAGAACTCGCGGAGATGATCGCCGGCGGGACGATTGAAAATTGAAGATTGAAAATTGAAGATTGGGATCGCCGATGGAAGAAGGAAGACGGAAGAAGGAAGATCGGGGCTGTTGATTGCCAGAGCCAGCCGTTGAATGCAGGCTCCGGAATCTTCAATCTGTGATCTTCAATCTTCAATCGCCGCAAGGCGGCGGCGGAGGGGGTGGCGATGGTGAATGGCAGGCCGGTGGATGGCCCGGCGGGGCGGCGGAACGCCTTACCCGGGGCGCGGCAGAGCGGCGCTGACCGCAAGGGCGTGGTGTGCCAGGGGCGCTGTCCGATGTGCGGGCGGTGGGTGGACCTGACGTGGCAGCGCGGGGGCGACGTGGATCGGTGCGTCTGCGGCGTGGAGGCGGTCCTCATCGTGGAAACACGGGACATGTTGCGCTGGTACTGGCGGGACCCCCTGACGCTGCCGGACAACACGGAACTGCACCGCCTCATCGGGCAGGCGCGGGAGCAGGGGGACGCGTCGCCGGCCTGGGCGCTGGGCGACTCGGTGCAGCTGCAGTTGTTCGACCCGACCGCGGCGGCGAGCGATTGAAGATTGAAAATTGAAGATTGAAGATTGGGACTGTGGATAGCCAGGGCCAGCCGTCGGCAGCAGGCTCCGGAATCTTCAATCTTCAATCTGTGATTTTCAATGGCAGGGGGGGCGTGATGGGCGTCAGTCAGGTGCAGGTGGTCTCTCTGGGAGCGGGCGGGTTCGAGGTGGTTGAGACGCGGCCGGTGGTGCTGACCTCGGTGTGCGTGGCCGAACGGACCGGCAGCGCACGCGCGGTGGCCGTGATCACGGATTACGATGGCGCGGTCGTGTACCTGCAGATCTCGGTGCCGGCCGCTGGTTCGGCGGCCTGGGCGGACCGGGTGGCGCTGCCGCTGGGGTGTGCGGTGATGTCGGTGGCGGGCAGCGTGGCGGTGACGGTGGCGTACGAGTAACGGGGATCGGGGACTGGGGACTGGGAACCGGGGACCGGGGAAGAGGGAGCGGGGAATGGATGAAACGGTGATGGAGCGGGAGCCTCCGGGTGCGGATGGGGCGGAGGCCTGCGAGGTGGTGGATGCGTCGGCAGGTCTGCCCGAGCAGGTGACGCTGCAGGGGGAGCTGGGCGCGGCAGCAGGAGCCCCTGCGGGGGCCGCCGGGGCGGGTGTACTGCGCGGTGCTGATCCGGCCGGGCGAGTGGCTGGGCAAGGGCATCCGCTGCGCCGGAGGTGCTGCAGGCTGCAGCGGCGAAGTTCGACGGCCTGGCGAGCTTCCTGAACCCGCCGGGGCCGCTGCCGGGCCAGCACGGCTATCCGGGGCTGGAGCGGCTGCTGGGCGTGACGGAACACGCGCGCTGGGAAGAGGGGATGAGGCCGGAAGGGGCGATCGTGGCGGACTACCGGCTGGCCGACACGGACGTCGCGCGCTGGTTCGGCGCCTGGTGGACGGCTGGCTGGTCGAGCGCGCGGCGGGCCGGCCGGTGCCGGAGATCGGGCTGTCCGCGGTGCCCTGGGTGCGCCTGGGCCGGCCGGCGCGGATGGGCTGCGCGACGTGACGGAGATCGTGCGGGTTGACCAGGTGGATGCGGTGTACCGGCCGGCCGCGGGCGGGGAGTTTGTCCAGGTGTTGAACGCGAACGGGGTTGAAGGTTGGGCGAACGAAGTTCGCACGCCGGCCGAGTCAGGTTCAAGGTTGCAGGTTGAAGGTGTGCCAGCCTCGGCTGGCCCTAGGTTGCAGGTTGAAGGTCTGAACGAGGGGGATTCAATGGGTGAGAAAGCGGAGACGGAGATCGGCCTGGGAACGGCAGCTGCAGTACCGGGCACGGCGGTTGGAGAAGGAGTTGCTGCGGCGTCGCTGCAGGCGCAGTCACGGCCGCGGGGAGCGGGCCGGGAGAGGCTGCCGCGGGAGCTGCTGGGCAGCCGGCCGCGCAAGCGGCGGCGGGGGGCGGAGTGGACGCGGCTGCCCAGCAGCCGTCGGCGGCAGCGCTGCAGCCGACGGCGGCGGCGCTGCACCCGATGGTGGCGGCGCTGCGGCAGACACTGCTCGACGGCCGCCTGGCGCTGTCGGGGCTGCCCGAACGCTGGCGGCGGGTGGTGATGGCCGGCCTGCCGCAGACGTGGTCGGTCGAGGAGCTCGATGCGGCCATCGCGCGCATCAAGGCGGCCTGGGCGGAGGAAGAGGCCGCGCGCACGGTGCAGGGGGTGCGGCCGACGGTGAGCGGCATGCTCGATTCGCAGGACCAGATCACGGAGGCGCTGAGCGCGCTGCTGGAGAGCCGGCCGCCGCGGGCGGGGTGCGGCCGCTGTCGGGGATCCGGGAGGCCTACCTGGCCCTCTCGGGCGACTACGAGATGACGGGCCTGTTCCACGCGGAGCGGGTCACGCTGGCGAACGTGTCGTCGACCACGATGGCCAACATCGTGGCCAACGTGCTGAACAAGGTGGTGGTGAACGAGTTCCAGCAGTACCCGCGCTGGTGGCAGCCGATCGTGCTGACCGACAACTTCGGCACGCTGCAGACCATCAAGTGGATCACGCTGGGCGGGGTGGGCGAGCTGCCGGTCGTGTCGGAGGGTGCGGCCTACACCGAGCTGACGTGGGACGATGCGGCGGAGAGCGCGAGCTGGCAGAAGCGCGGCGGCTACCTGGGCATCACGCTGGAGGCGATGGACAAGGACGACGTGGGCCGGCTGCGCAATGCGCCGCGGGCGCTGGCCCAGGCGGCCTGGCTGACGCTGGGCAAGACGATCTCGGCCATCTTCACGACCGCGGGGGTGGGGCCGACGCTGGCGGACAGCAAGGCGCTGTTCCACACGGACCACGGCAACCTGACCGACGCTGCCGCTGTCGAGCGCGGCCTGGAACACGGCCAAGCTGGCCATGCGCAAGCAGGCCGAGGTCAACTCGGGCGAGCGCCTGGGCGGGCTGACCAGCCCGCGCTACCTGCTCGTGCCGCCCGACCTGGAGAACACGGCGCTGACGATCCTGGCGAGCGAGGGCATGCCGGGCATGGCGGACAACGACGTGAACCCGGAGGCGGCCGGCAACACGCACGACGCGCGGCTGGCCGCGGCGCGGCGGCGCATCATCGTCGTCGACCTGTGGACCGACACGAACAACTGGGCCGCGGTGGCGGATCCGCGCATGTATCCGACCATCGGGCTGGGCTTCCGCTACGGCGAGACGCCGGAGATCTTCTCCGTCGCGTCGCCGACGAGCGGGCTGATGTTCACCAACGACGTGCTGCCGGTCAAGGTGCGCTGGTTCTTCGCGGCGGGACCGATGGACTACCGCGGGCTGTACAAGGCGAATGTGTCGTGACGACGGATGGAAGATTGAAGAAGGAAGACGGAAGATTGGCCGGCCTGCAGCCGGCGGTGGTCCGCTCTGCAGTCCGCAGGTCGCTATCTTCCATCTTCAATCTTCCTTCTTCCATCGCCGCAGGCGGTGGGGGTGGTCTGTAAAACAGGGAATTAACAGGGGGCTAGAGCGATGGATGGGATGATGTGGCAGGTGCCGTGGCATGTGCATGGCACGCTGGCGGCGGATGCGGTCATCCGCTACAAGATGCCGAAGGACGGGACGCTGATCCGGGTGGACACGTGCGGGACGGCGAACGTGACGTCGGCGCTGAAGATCGGGACGCTGCTGCCGACGTCCGACGACGACGGGATCATCAAGAGCTTCACGCCGGGGGCCAACGCGCTGTTCGTGACGAAGGACCGCGGGGACTTCGACGGCGCGCTGAATCCGGACACGGCGGAGTGCCCGCACCTGGCGAAGGACACGGTGCTGCTGCTGACCTTCACGCATGCGAGCGCGAGCGACGTGGACATCGTCTACCTGACGTTCCTGGAGGGCTGACGTGACCACGTTCGGGGATCGGGTGTATGAGCTGGGCGGCGCGCCGCTGGGGCAGCCGCTGACGGGCAAGATCTACTGGGTGGACAGCAACGCCGCGGACGGCATGGACAGCGTGGGCAACGGCTACGGCGTGAGCCCCCGGAAACCGTTTCTCACGCTGGACTACGCCATCGGGTGCTGCACGGCGAGCAAGGGCGACCGGATCTACCTGCTGCCGGGGCACGCGGAGAACCTGACGGTCGGCGACCTCGGTCAACTGCGACGTGGCCGGCGTGACGATCGTGGGGCTGGGCGAAGGCAACCTGATGCCGACGTTCAGCGCGACCGCGCTGGCCGGCTCGATCACGGTGGCGGCGGCCAACGTCACGCTGCGCAACATCCGCCTGGTGGCGAATGCGACCGACGGCGTGACCGCGGCCCTCACGATCGCGGCCGCGGGCGACGGCTGCACGCTGGACGGGGTGCAGTGCCGGGACACGGCACCACGAAGGAGTACCTGGTCCACGTCAGCGTGGCGACCACGGTGACGGACCTGCGCATCGCCAACTGCTCCTTCGTGGGGCTGGTGGGCGGGAGCATGACGAACAGCATCCTGTTCGCCGGCACGTCGGCGGACTGCGTCATCGAGGACAGCTACATCTTCGTGGACTCGGCGGACGACGTGATCGACCACCTGGCCGGCGCGTCGGTGAACCTGGTGGTGCGGCGCAACGTGGTGATCAACGGGGACACGGGTGCGGCCGGCTACTGCCTGCGCTACAAGAGTGACGGCACGGGCGTGGCGTACGACAACCGCTTCGCGTACAACAAGGTGGATGCGGAGATCAGCGTGGGTGCGGCCGCGTGGTGGTTCGACAACCAAGGCCAGCAACACGATCGCGGAGTCGGGCCTGCTCGACCCGGCGACCGCGCACGCGATTCCATGATGCGAGTGACCATTGAAGATTGAAGATGGAAGATTGAAGATTACGGGCTTCGCATTGCGGAGAAGTGCCTTCGATGCAGGGTGGCCGATCTTCAATTTTCAATTTTCAATCTTCAATCGCCCGGAGGGGCGACGGGGAGTGATGCGGCTGGGAACGACGTTCGATGTGGTGGAGGCCCTGCGCGCGCTGGCGGGGACGGGCGACTTTGCCGCGCTCAGCGAGGTGAGCGCGCGGCTGGATGCGCTGGCGCAGCGCGTGGAGCGGTTGGAAGGGGGCCGGCCGGAGCCGGCCGGCGTGCAACTGGAGGCCAAGGATGAACTGGGACAAGGAAACGGTGGGGCGGATCCTGTCGGTGGTGCTGTCGGCGCTGCTGGCGCTGCTGAGCGTGTTCGGGTACCACGTGGTCGTGGTGCAGCCGCAGCTGCAGGCGGCCGCGGCGCTGGCGGGACAACTGTGTAAGTGACGACGGACGATTGAAGATTGAAGATCACAGATTGAAGATTACGGGTTTCGGATTGCAGAGCCTGCTGCCGATGCCGCGTGACCAATCTTCAATTTTCAATCTTCAATCGTCAATCGCCCCGCAGGGGCGGTGGGGGTGATGGGGATGGCCGGAATCGCGTTGGGGCGGCCCTTGCCGGAGGGCGTGGGGCGGGTGACGCAGTGGTTCGGGGAGCGGGCGGCGCAGTATCTGCCGTACGGCTTCGCGGGGCACGAGGGCGTGGATTACGGGGTGCCGGTGGGCACACCGGTCCTGGCCGCGGCGGACGGCGTCGTGCTGCGGGCCGGCGACAGCCGGGGCCTCTACGGCCTGCGGGTCGTGCTGGGCCACGGCGCGGCGTGGCAGACGGTGTACGCCCACCTCTCGGAGGTGCGGGTGCACGTCGGCGACTGCGTGGCGCGCGGGGCGGTGATCGGGCTGTCGGGCAACACGGGGCGCAGCACGGGGCCGCATCTGCACTTCGGGCTGCGCTGCACGAAGACGCAGAACGGCAGCCAGGGCTTCGTCGATCCCGTGCCGTATCGGGAATGAAGGACGGCGGCCTTCGGCCATTGAAGATTGAAGATGGAAGATGGAAGATTGGTCACGCTGCGGCGCAGGCGATCTCTGCCAGCAGCTGCCCGGAGTCTTCAATCTGTAATCTTCAATCTTCCATCGCCCCGCAGGGGCGAGGGGTGAGCGATGAATCTCGGTGAACTGCGGGCGCTGGTGCGGCTGACGCTGGCGTCGACGGCGGCGTGGCCGAACGCGACGGTGGACCAATGGATCGCGCAGGCGGTGCACCTGTACTCCGCGCACTTCCCGCGGCGCTGGCGCGCGACGATCGAGCTGGCGGATGACACCTACGCCTACGCGCTGCCGGGCGGGTTCGGCATCCAGGCGGTGCTGTCGGTCGAGTGCCCGGCGGGGGAGGACCCGCCGCGGCTGCTGCGCTTCGTGAGCGAGTACGATGGGGCGTTCATCTCGGGCGACGACGTGTATGCGCTGCGCGGCATGGCGGCCGGCGACACGTCGGACGACGCGGCGCAGATCGTCTTCGCGCAGGCCGGCGTGACGGGCGAGACCGCGGTCGTCGAGTACCTGGGGCCGCACCTGGCGCCCGCGGTGGGCGTCGATGCGGCGGAGATCTCCGTGCCCGTCCAGCACATCGAGGCGCTCACGGCGTACGTGGCGTTCGCGGCGCAGTACGAGCTGCAGGCGGACGAGGCGGTAGTCGTGGATGCATCGACGGTGGTACTGTCGCAGCTGGGCCAGGAGGCGCGGCGGGCGTGGGAGCGTTACAAGGACGTGATGGACCGGCTGGTGTGGCTCGGCGGCGGGACGTTGATCGACGTGCCGCAACCCAACTGGGGAGACATCGGGCTGTGATGGAAGACGGAAGAAGGAAGAAGGAAGAGAACGGTTGCGGAACGGGTTGAAGGTTGAAGGTTGAAGGTTTGACCCGTAACCTGCAACTTTCAACCTAGGGCCAGCGAAGCTGGCACGCCAACCGAAGTTGGCACAACCTTCAACCGGAGAAGGGGTGGCGATGGGCTGGGGCAAACTGGGTCCGAAGGGTTGGAGCAAGGGTGCGGCGGAGGGCGACTCGCAGGGGTGGCTGCGGCAGGTGATCCACACCATCCTCGAGGTCGTGCCGGGCGGCGTGCTGCGCGCGGGCAAGGCGCGGTACACGGATGATGCGACGGCCGGCTGGTGGCTGGGCGTGGACGCGGATGGGGTGGCCCGGTTCAACATCGGCGATGCGGCGCAGTTTCTGAAGTGGACGGGCGAGCTGCTGCGGGTGCGCGGGGACCTGACGCTGGAGGCGCTGCTGGGCAAGTTCGAGGGCGGCGGGGTGGTCTGGGTGGATGCGGCCGGCGACCCGGTGTTCACGATCGGGGCCGACGTCGATCTGGGGTTCCTCACGGGGCTGTCGATCGTGGCGCTGCATCCGGTGGGGCTGTCCATCTCCTCGGAGGGTCCGCTGACGATCTATTCCAGGAGCGGGATTGTGAACGCGCAGTTCAATCGGGTGGTGAACGTGGCGGATGCGACCGCGGACGAGGATGCGCTCAACCGGCGGACGGGCGACGGCCGCTACCTGCTGCAGTCGGCGGGCTGGTCCGGGTCGTTCGCCACGGGGGATGGCCGGACGGTGACGGTGGCGGACGGGCAGATCACGGCGGTTGCCTGATTGAAGATTGAAGATTGAAAATTGAAGATTCCCGGCCCCCGGGGCGCGATGGCGGCCGCGACCCTGGCGCGCCGGCGAGGGCAATTTTCAATCTGTGATTTTCAATCTTCAATCCGTGGAGGGCGTATGCGGGTGTTGCTGATTGCGCCGGAGATGGCGGGGCTGCCGAAGCTGCGCTGGGTCGATGAGCTGGTGGCCGTGGCGGAGCTGGAGGGCGTCGAGCTGGTGGTGTGCGGCGGGGCGCGCGCGACGCGCGCGGCGGTGGCCGCGCGGCTGGGCGAGGCGTGGGATGTGGTGCTGTGGAGCGGGCACGGCGCGCCGGGCCGGCTCATGGCCGCGGATGGGCCGGTGGGTGCGGACTGGCTGGCCTGCATGATGCGCCAGGTTCCGCCGGGGGTGGTGCTGCTGTCCGCGTGCTTTTCGGGCGTCCGCGATGAATCCCTGCATTCGATCGCAGAGACCTTGTCTCAGTCGAGCATCACGTGCGTCGGCATGTGGGCCGGGGTCGAGGATCGCGCGGCGGTGGTGTATGACGTCGAGTTCCTGCGCGCGGTGGCCGCGGGCGGGACGGTGGCCCTGGCGCACCGGGTGGCGGTGGCGCAGGTGGCGCTGGAGTTCCCGGCGATGGCGGGCGCGGCGTTCCTGCTGCCGGGACTGGTGAACGGGTACGGCAAGATCGAGAAGCGGCTGGGGGGGATTGAGAGAAGGCTGGAGATGGTGGAGGGGAAGCTGGATGGGCTGTTGGGGCGACCGACCGCGCATGTCGTCTGAAATTCAAAGAGCAGGGTCAGGAACCATCTGGCCCTGCTCTCCGGTGTTTGGCTCATGACCGGGTTTCTGCTATTGGCTATTGTGACGCCTCAAGCAGCACGCCGCAGTAGCGGTAGTTCGTAGACGGTGATTCCCAAGAGGTTACGATCGTCCGTTTGAACGATCCCTTCCAACAACCTCCCGGCCTTCGTATGATGCCTGCGGCAGAACTTGATCGTCCCATCCTTGGCACGCTCGCTACGGTCGAGAAGCCCATTTCTTTGTAGCGCCAGTACCTCTTCGCGAGACACCTCACATTGTTCGGCGCGGTCTTCGAAGTGCAGTGTATCGATACACTTCCCGGATGCGTCTCACACACACTCAAGGATGTGCTCTTGGTAGTCCTTGAGTGCCTAAAGACACTTCAACAGCCCGCGCCGGCAGCACAGGTCGCCTCGCCCTGATCTCCTTTGCCCTATCGGTGAGCAGTTCCAGATGCGTCCTAAGTTGCCGGCTACCTCAAGGCATAGTACAATATTCGTGTTCTATCAACACCAGATATATGGGAGGTTTATCGATGTTCAACAAGACTCTTGAAGCGGCCATGAACGATCAGATCAAGCACGAGCTCTACTCGGCCTACTTCTACCTGTCCATGTCGGCCTACGCCGAGTCCCACAACATGCCGGGCGCGGCGAAATGGCTGGCGCTGCAGGCGCAGGAAGAGCAGGAGCACGCGCTGAAGTTCTACGCGTACGTCCATGATCGGGGCGGTCAGGTGACCCTGCAGGCCATTCCCCAGCCCCCGGCTGAGTTCACTTCGCTGCTCGACGTCTTTGAGCAGGTGAAGGAGCACGAGGCGAAGGTGACCGCGTTGATCAATCGTCTGTACGAGATCGCGGTCAAGGAGAACGATTACCCGAGCCAGGTCATGCTGCAGTGGTTCATCACCGAGCAGGTCGAGGAAGAGAAGAGCGCGGCCGAGGTCGTCGATGCTCTGCGCATGGTCGGGACCCAGGGATCGGCCCTGTTCATGGTCGATCGGTGGCTGGGCGACCGCCAGGGTCACTGAGGCGCCGTTACGAGGTAGGTTCTGCACCTCTGACCTGCCTGACATCTTGTCACTGAACGCTGATCCTGGTCCCTCTTTGTGGGCCAGGACCAGCGTTGCTGTTTTGACCGCAGGCACCTCCGAAAACGAGGGCTCGGAGTTGGAGCCGCCGGCTGAACGGATCTACTGCCGTCCCTCCTCCTCTTCCTCGTCGAGCGTGCCCACCTGGGTGGCAATGTCGCCGCGCGCGTCCAACAGCGTGATGCCCCGGCGGCACGACCTGCACTGATTCCGCTTCCGGCTCCTCACTGTCTGCGACTGGCGCGGCCGGCCAGATGAGAATAGGCATCTCAATGGCGGTCCGTTCTCCGCCTTCAGCCTCGGCAAACACGAAGTGGGGCATAATCGCCATAAAGATCCCGTCGCTGGCTAGATGTCGATTGCTGACGGTCAGCGCTTTGAGCGCGATCTAACCCGCCCTGGCACCCAGGATGCGGATCATCGACTTGTCGCGGATGCCTCGACCGCCGGCACGTCACGCATGAAGACAACCACGGCCAACACCCCGATGGCGAACATGGCCGTGGCCACGAAGAAGGGCGATCGCAGGCCCCACCACGCCGTGGCAGCCGCGCCCAGCACCGGCCCGATGGCATTGGCGCCGGAGACCGCGCTCGCGTCGAGCCCGAAGACAATGCCTTCCCGTCCTCTTGGCGAGGCCTGGCTGAGCAGCGCGGTCAGGGTGGACAACGTGCCGCCCACCGCGAACCCGGTCAGCAACTGACAGAAGATCAACCAACGTGCGTCCTGGACAAACGCCTGCGGGATGTAGAGCAGCCCGGCGGTCACGGCTGAGATCACCAGGAGCCGCCGGTGTCCCCAGCGGTCGCCCCAGCCGCCGATCAACGGCGAACCAACCGCAGAGCCCAGCGCGGAGGCGGCTGCAACCACGCCCGTGGTCACCCCGACCGGGCTGCCCGCGGGCAGCAGCGACTGGACCAGGAGCGGCAGGATCGGATCCAGCGTGCGGGTGCCGATGCGGAGCAGGATGCGGCTCGCCAGCGCGACGACCAGGGCGCTCGACGCCAACACAATGGCCACTGCCTGGCGGAAATCGGCCAGGGTACGACGTGCCATTTGGTGCGCTGGATGGAAGTCCTCATAGACGAACACCATCACGAGCACGCCAGACAGCGCGAGCAGCAGGCCGGTGACCCAGAAACTCGGCCGGTAACCGAACGTATCGCCGACCAGCCCGCCCAGGAGCGGGCCGAGCGAGACGCCGAGGAACAGCGCTGTCTGCAACGAGCCCAGCGCCACGCCGCTGCGCTCCTTCGGAACCTGGCTGGCAACGAGGGTCGTCGTGGCCGCCACGGTGCCCGACAATATACCCTGGATGGCGCGCAGGAACAGCAATTGCTGGACGTTGGTGACGAAGCCCATCAGGGTGAGCACCACCGCGCCGCCGAAAGAGGCACGCAACACCATCAGCTTCCGGCCGTAACGATCGGAGAGCGCGCCCCAGATGGGCGCCATGATCGCCATCGAGATCGCATGCGCAGAGGTCACCAAGCCGGACCAGAGCGCGACGTCCCGAACGCCCGAAATCCCGAGTTCCTGGATGTAGTACGGCATGAAAGGAATCACGAACGAGAAGCCGGCCACCCCGATGAACTGGGTGACCCACACCGTATAGAGCGTCCGACGCCATCGGGGCATGAGGGGAGTATCTCCGGATTTCTCGGTCAGTCGTAGTTGATGGTCCGCTCGCGGCCGCGTGTCCCGCGTCGCCGCGTCGGCCCGACCGGTTCATCGCCCGCGCGGTGCAAGGCCTCCACCGGCACCTGCAGCTACGGTCCGAAAGGCCGAAACCGCCCGGTCGTGTGACCATCTACGACGAAGGGGGCGGGCGATGCGCATCACCCGCCCCCTTTTCAACTACCGCGCCACTCTAGCCGCTTAGGGTTTCCAGACCGTCCAGACCTTGCCCACCAGGTCCGGGCCGGGCTTGAGGGTCACCTGACCCGGCTCCCAACCCGACGGCATCACCTCACCGGTGGCCACGACGTGCTGGAAGGCCTTGATCTGCCGCACCAACTCGGCCGGGTTGCGCCCGACCTCAGGCGTCAGCACTTCCGTCGCCCGGATCACGAAGTCCGGGTCAATGATGAAGCGCCCGCGGATGTCCACGCCCGCGTCCTCGTCGTACACGCCGTAGATCGTGCCGATCTTGCCGCCGCCATCGGACAGCATCGGGAACGGCACGCCGCCGTCCACCATCTTGCTCAACTCCTGCTCCTGCCAGATCTTGTGGACGAAGCGGCTGTCGGTGCTCAGCGCGAGGAACTCGGCGTCCAGCGCCTGGAACTGATCGTACATGGCGGCGACCGCCGCCAGTTCCGTCGGTCAGACGAAGGTGAAATCACCCGGGTAGAAGCAAATGACGATCCACTTGCCCTTGTAGTCCGAAAGCTTGATGGGCTTGAACCCAACATCCTTCACGAACGCTGTCGCCTCAAAGTCAATCGCTTCCTTGCCAACGCGTGCGAGCATCTTTGGCACCTCCTGTGTTGGTGTAGCGGCCCCCTCGGGCGCAAGTTGTGGCGCGGGCAGGATCGGCCCGCGTGCAGGCTTGACGCAGCCTTCCTTCATTTCCGGCATACTAGCCTCCTTGGTCGATCGAGTGGTCACGGGGCAGTTGATTGTTCGCATTGTAACAAACAGCAACCCATAAAGCAATTGCCTGCTCGGTATCATCGTCACTTGGCTTGGCACGGCAAAGGCGTGCCGAGAGGGGGTGTGTTGGCGAGGCTGCGTTATCCAGCGTGCGCCCGGCACCCTTTGTCTGATCCATCGTCTGGCGTCACCAGCCACATACACAGCGCGCAGATCGCGCTGGCTCGCGCGGTAGCGCGCGGCAAGGTCAGGGTCCATCGAGCCAGCCTCCCGGCTCGGACGCCGGCGGCGCGTCGTCGACCTGCTCCACGCTGATGCCGCCGGCGTGAAGCTCCCGGCCGATGGCGACCAGGGCGTAGCCGATCGCCCGCAGCGTGTGCAGGCCGGCGGTGGTGGGGTCCTTCAGGACCACTGCCCGGTCGAGGGTCTTCTCCGCGAGGTCCAGCAGTGCGGTGGATGGGGTGGCCATGGTGTTTCCTCCTGTGGCTGGGTGGTCCGCGCGGGGCGGATGGCGCCGGCCCGCGCATTGGGTGACGGCCGTTACGGCCGGATCTCGCGCCAGCCGCCGCGCGGTCCCTGGCGGTAGCAGCGCACGCGGCGGTGCAGCTTGCGCGGCCCGAGCGAGGTCTGCAGGAAGTCGATCAGGGTGGCGGTCCGTTCCGCGTCCTGGGCGGCCGGCCCGTCGAGGATGATGGCATATCCGTCCAGCTTGCCGCCGTCCGTGTCGACGTGGAGGGGTGGGCTGGTGACGAAGTCGTGCAGCAGCATGCCGACGAAGTTGACCGGGCCGTCGCCGCGCAGAGCGGTCAGGTCGTGGAGGTTGACGGCGAACACGGGGGCGGGATCCGGCGCCGGCGGTGCGGCGTATTCGGCGAGGTCAAACAGCGTGGCGTCCATGTGCGTGCGTCCTTTCGGTGCTGGGTCCCGTGTTCCCTGGCCGCCGGGCGTGAGCCTGGCGGCCAGGGCGGTGCGGGTTGGGTCGCTTGCTCGGCGGGTCCGGGCGTTGCGGCCCGTTCCGGCCCGCAGGCCGGTACGGGCCGCCGTGCGTCACTGGGCCTCGGGGCAGTCGGGGTGATGGCCGTTCGCCAGGCCGCAGATCTCGCAGATGTGCTCCTCGTCGACGGCCGGCCGGCCGTTCGTGCCGGGCGTGCCGACCGCGATCGTCGCCTTGCGGTTCGGCGCGGTGGCGGGCGCGAGGATGATCGTGGCGCCGGGCCAAGTGTCCGCGTCGTCGCCCAGGAGCTGGGCCAGGGTCTTCGCCTGCGTCTTGTTGAGCGGCAGGCGCTTGCGGGCGCGCTCGAACCGGAGCACGATCTTATCCTCGTCCTGGCCGTTCGGGCGGCGGAAGGTGTCGACCGTGACGGCCGCAATTTTGACCGTTACGGGCTGTGTGACGTCCTCTGGGCTCACCCAGGGCGAGGGGTAGAGCTGTTTGACGCTGATCATGGCTGGCGCTCCTCTCGTGACAGCTGGTGGATTCTGGCCCGTGTGTTGCAGTGCTGGCAGCCGCAGCCGTTCTCGTAGCCGTGGCAGGCCCGCTGGCCCCAGCACGGCGCCGCGGGGCCCAGGACCTGGCACAGGTTGCAGCCGACCTGGTTCTCCCAGATGGCCCACAGCATCCAGGGTTCGACGGTCAGGTGATGGCGCTTGGCGAGGATCCGCGCGGCCTTGCGGCGCTCGCGGAGGTCCTGCAGGGGCGGGCGGCTGTTGGTGAAGCCGGCCGCGTAGTGGAGGGCCCGGACCAGGCGCTCGGCCTGGGCGGTGTCGTGGTTGAGATACTCGGTGGCGTGCGCGAGCAGCTGGGCGGCCTCGGCCTCGACCCAGTACACGAGGGCCTGGGCGATCAGGTCCAGGGGCGGCTGGCCGTCAGCGCCTCGGCGTGTGAGCTCCTGCGCGATGTCCAGCGCGGCGGGCTCCAGGGCCATGGCCAGGGTGACCTTTGTCATGATGGTGAGCTCCTTTCGACGGGCGGCCCCGGGGCCATGGGCGACCCCGGGGCGGGCGGGTGTCAATCCAGCACGGGCGGCAGGTACTGGCGCGGCTGGCCGTTGCGGAGCG
Organism: Anaerolineae bacterium; assembly: GCA_040766655.1. Lineage (GTDB taxonomy): Bacteria > Chloroflexota > Anaerolineae > CG2-30-64-16 > CG2-30-64-16 > JALOOB01. The sequence continues at coordinate 26,306 of JAXGQB010000018.1, read as the reverse complement.
TCTCGCGCGACGGGAAGCGCGCTTCGAGGTCGTTGAAGATCTCGATCGCGTCCGCGGCGTCGAGGATGGTGACCTTGATCTCGGGATGGGCGAGCAGGTTGGCGAGCTGGGCGGCCTTGTGCGGCATGAAGGCGGTCACGTGCTCCAGGCCGGCGCCCCGCTCGGTGTAGAGGTAGCGCTTTTCCGGCCGGCCGGGCCGGGTGGCGGTCCAGACCTCGAAGAGCAGCGTCTGGGCGATCGTGGGTTGCTGGGCGAGCACCACGAGGCTGCTGGTGGGGGCGAGCCCCAGGGCCTGGCGGAAGAGTTCGGCCGCGGGGTCGTTGGCGGACAGGTGAAAAATGGCGGTGGTTGGCACGGTGGGCTCCTTTCAGCCTTCAAAGGCGTAGTCAATGAACGTCGTCATGCCGGGGTCAGGGTGGCCGCCCGTCAGCCACAGGTGCTCCGACTGGCGCCGGCGCATGCGCAGGATCTGCTCCCGGGTGCGGATCGGGGTAGCGGGGCCGCGCCAGGCCCGGGCGCCCGTCTCCCAGCGGCGCACGGTCCAGCCGGCAGCCTCCAGCTTGCCCAGCGCGGTTTCGAGGTCGAAGGGGCTGGCGCTGCCGTCCGGCTGCTTGATCGGCGGATCGTTCTCGACGCGGTAGGCGGCGGTGCCGAAGGTCCAGCCGTCGCAGAAAAAGCGGACCAGGTAGCCCCACTGGATGGGGCCCTCCTTGGCGACGTTGACCCGGTGAAAGTCGATGCGGGTGGTGGTGGCCATGGGTGCGGGTGTCCTTTCCTCGCTCCTGCCTGCCCACCTCCCCAAGGCCTTATGGTGTCGTTCTGGCGGGGGAGGGGGCCGGCTGGCTCTGCCTGTTACGATCGGCAACGGCGGGTCTTGCGGGTCCTGCTTCCCGGCCGGCATATCGGTGCCGGCGCCGCCTTTGTTCAAGTCTCTCGATGACGGTCGAGAGGATTCACAGTGAGGTCTACATCATGAGACCGGTCTGCGGCGGGGCTTTCGTCTCGGTTCTCCTCGTCCAGGTGCTGGGCCGTGGCCTTTGGCCTCGCTCCTGGCGCTGCGACCTGCTCGGTTTCCCTCGGCCAGACACCCATATTTTATACCAAATAGTACTAACTAATCTGACAATTAGCTGACATTATCCTGACATCAGGCGGGCCGGCGCAGGACACAAAAAAGCCCCAGCCTGGGGAGGCTGGGGCCCTTGAGTGGAGCGGCGGGCGGGGTTAGAAGAGCTCGAGTTGAAGCGCGGGCGGCGCCGGCGCTTCGATATCTTCGGCGCGGGCCAGGCGCCAGGCCTTCGAGGGGAGCAGGCGGGAGAGCCCGCAGACCGCGCAGAACGACCACTCGTCGGAGACCGAGCCGGCGAGGCGCCGCGAGCGCACGGGCGAGCCACAGCCGGGGCAGCGCGCGACGATGACGGGGGCGTCCTCGACGGCCAGGCGGACCAGGCCGGCGAGCGGCTGAGCCCCCGCGGCGCGGGCGCGGCGCGGGCGGCCGGACCAGAGACCGGGCCGGCCCAGCCAGGCGGCCGGCGCGAAGCGGACCCCCGCGCGGCGCAGCCAGGCTCGGCGAGACCAGCGCCACCCGGGCACGCGGCCACGGGCCAAGCGGGGCGCGGCGGGCGCGGGCGGCACGGCGACGGGCTCGGGCACGCGCGACCAGGAGCAAGCCCACGGCGGGACGGGGGCGCGGCGGGCGGGGCGCGCGAGGCGCGGCCGGCGGGCCACCGCGACGGGCACGGAGGGCAGGAGCCAGCCGGCGGAGCGACGCACGACGACCGGCAGCCCCAGGCGGCGGGCGAAGCCACCGCAGAACGGGCCGAGCGAGGCCCAGGCGGCCGGCGGCACCGCGGGCACGGCCACCCAGCCGGAGCGGGCGTGAGACGAGCGGCGCACCCGCACGGCGCAGGCGCCCAGCGGGCGGGCGGCGGCGAGGACCTCGACGGGCAACGGGTAGGCGGCGGGAGCGGGAGCGAGAGCGGGCGAGAGCACCACGGCGGCAACCTCCAGAGCTAGCCCCAGGGGGGCGGCGAAATAACCTCAAGCACCCTAATGATACCATATATAACCCAAGGTTGTTTCCCCGACTTATCCCAATCTTTGCGCGCATAGTCATCTGCGCGGGGCAGGCGACTTCGGCGCGCAACCCGGCGCGGCGAGAGCCGGACGAGGCGCGCCACCAGCTCGGCGGGCGGGATCCGACGCCCCAGGACCCGCAAGGCCCACGCGGCGGCCGGTTCGACGAGGCCTGCAGGGAGGGCCACCGCGCGGCACAGCTGAGCGGCGCCCAGCACGGCGAGACGGCCGGGAAGCAGCGCGCCACCCGGGCCCGAGGGCCGGCCACCCAGAGCGGCGAGGACCCCACGAGGAGCGCGGCGCGCGGCGCCACGACCCCGCAGCCACACACCCACCGGCCCCGCCGTCCCGCCGGTCGTCCGCCACGCCGACCACACCCCCCCCGCAGCCCCCCAGCCACGCACCCCCGCGCCCCAACCGCCCGCAGCGCAGGCGCACACCCGGGGGTCCACGCAGCGTCAAGGCCGCCCGCAGGGCGCCCGCAGGGTTTAGCCTTGATGCAGCGGGGTACGGGTGTAAGCTGAAGCAAGGGAGGTGGGGCGAGATCCTGTCTCGGAACTGCTCGGCGCGCGATCGCCTGGCGGCTCGGTTTCCGGCTGGCTGCCGGTCGGCTCCCGCCCTATTCCTAGGGCGGTTCTTCGTGTTTCGTTGCGGCGAGCCTCGCCAGGATCGGCGAGAGGCACAGCGAGCGGCGGTAGCGGCGTGTTGTCCTGGTGATTGTGGTTTGCGTGTTGAAGCCGTCCCGTCGTTGGCGAGCGCCCGGACGGCGCCAACTGCGCAGCGGGGCGCGACCTGTGGGGGTGGGTTGCGGGCCGCGAGTTCCTGAGCGTGCGGCTTACGTTGCGGCGCGAGTCACATTGCCCGCGCGGCGTGCGTGACGGCGCCGGTGCGGGTGCCGGAGGGCGAGGAGGCGAGGCGACGGGCGCCGCTGTTTCGTCCGGCCCCGAGCCGACGAGTCCCGAGGCTCCCGCCGTTCTTCCCGGCAGGGGGTCCCGGCCGCTGGTGGCGCCTGGCGTGAGCCAGGCAGCCACGAACGGCCGGCGTGCTTCGTGAGCGCTGCGGCGCAGTGGTGGGGCTCGGCGCGTGACATCGGACTGGCCGCGCAACGAGATGCGCGTTTCATCGTCGGCGTGTCGTGCTTGACGGCTCCGTGGCGGGTGCCGGTGGACGGAGCGACAAGGACGGAGCGCAGCCGTAGCGTAGCGGAGGCTCAGCGGAGCCGCGAAGCGTAGTCCCCGGCTGCCGCCCGTCTTTCGTCGGATGAGAGGGCCGCTCGGTTGTGGGTCCCGGCCGCTGGAGGTCGCGCAGCGCAGCGGAGCGGCCTCGAACGGCCGGCGTGCGTCGTGTCGTGTTACGCCGTGACGTTGGCACCCGGCGCGACATGCAGCATCGCCTTGCGTGCCGCGCGGCCAATCTGCAGGAGCCCCACGAGCCTGACTGGCGGGTGTGATGGTCCTGGGAACCCCTGTCATCGTTCCAGCAGCCCGCGCTGCCGGCCACGCTCCTTTCCCCTATCCGCGAACGCGTCGCCGGGCGCGACTTATCATTGACGCGGCGCGTCGTGGTGATATATAGTGCGTAGCGGTTACATTTGGGATCAATAGGAGGTCAGCAGTATGCCGTCATTTACCGTGGGCGTTGCCGGCACGGTTGCCGATGCCAATGAGGTGCGCAACCGGCTCAACATGCTGGGCATGGAGCTGGGTTACGCCAGTCGCCGCGGTCCGTTCGCGGGGCGCGGCGGTGCGGGCGCGATGCTGCGCGATATTGCGGAGGGCGGCGCGGCCGTGCTGCCCGCGCTTGGGGATGGCGACTACGCGTGGCTCGTCATCCTGCTTCAGGATAGCCTGGCCGCGAATCCTGACCGCGCGGATTTCATTTCTGCGGCGGTCAAGGGCCTGATCCAGGCGGACACGCTGCGCCAGCGCGGCCCGGTGGGTCGTGGTGGCGGGGGCCGCATCGAGTAGGGGAGCTGGAAGCTGCGGCTGTCCCCCAGCGCTGCGGCCGGCTCGGCCGTAGGCCGGCCGGCCACGGCGCGGACAGGTCCCCGTGCGCGGCCTGGGTGGCGTGCCTGCCGGCGTCGTCACCGCGCGGTGGGGTTCGCTGCCGGTGAAAGGCGTGACGTGCGTGGCGGGCGTGGGCGGGTGCCGCAGGGGCGGAGCGAGGTCGGTGGAGCCGTCCGAGCGGAGGCCCCAGGCACGCGCCCGTTTTCGTGGCGCGGCGGCGGGCGTGGGTTCCGGCGGCCGGTGGTCGCCGCCGCAGCGGCTGGCCACGGGCCGCCGGCCGCGTGACTGGCGGGATGCTCAACGCGCGGTGGCGAGACGTGCATGGGCGGCGTGCCTCACACGGGCGCCGGCACGCGCAGCGGCAAGGCGTGCATGGGCAGCGCGACTGGCTGGTTACGCGGGTGCCGCAGGCGAAGCCTTGCCTGCGCCCCTGAGCGGGTGGCAAGGCCGGCCGCGTGCGGGGGACGGGGCGGAGCGTAGCGGAGTCCCGGCCCCCGCCAGGGAGCGCAGCGGGCGAGCCGGAGGCTCCCGCCGGTTCGGGCGCCGTCGCGGTGGGATGGTGGTTCCGGCTGTCGGTGCCGCGCAGCGCAGCGTAGCGAAGCGGAGCGGCACGGACGGCTGGCGGCGCAACTGGCGGGATGCTCAACGCGCGGAGCGGCGAGACACGGCAGCGGATGGTGTGCCTGCCAGGGAACAACGTGCGGCGGTGGGACGCTGAATCTCCGGCGTGACGTGCGCGACGGCGATGCCTGGGCAACGTAGAGCGGCAAAGAGGAAGTTAGACGTGGGTGACCCATGAGTGGGCCGAGAGAGTGCTCGGGCCCGTCGCATGTCGTCTGAAGGGTCTCGAACTCGGTTGGCCGCTCGTTGTCGCTTGGTTTGACTGACCGGGTGACCCTTGCGTCGCATTGCGTTGCCGGTTATTGGCGTCGGCGGTACAATTGCACGAGCGCGGAGCAAGCCCGACGTGAAGCCACCACAAGTTGGTTGGCTCCACCCTTAAGGCGGGGGGAACATTGCGCGGAGGGTATGCGGCAGCCCTGGTAAATCGTATTGGCGCTGGAGGCTTCGTCTATGATCCTGGTTCTGAAACTGGTCCTTGCACCCTGTGTGATAGCCGCGGCTACCATTGCAGGGCGGCGCTGGGGACCTGGGGTGAGCGGCTGGTTGTTGGGCTTCCCGGTGACCTCGGGGCCGGTGTCTGTGCTGTTGTACTTGCAGTATGGGCCGTTGTTCGCGAGCCAATCCGCTGCCGGCACCCTGGCCGGTCAGGCATCGGTGTGCCTCTTTTGTTTGACCTACAGCCTGGCCGCGAAGCGCTGGTGCTGGCCAGTCAGCGCCGGCCTGGGCATTCTGGCCTTTCTGCTCAGCACGCTTGTCTGGACCCAGTTCACCGTGGCCCTGCTGCCGACCTTCGTCCTGGTCTTAATGGTGATCCTCGTCGTGGCGCGCCTGATGCCACGGCAAGCTGCACCGTCTGGCATCATGGTCCTGCCGACCTGGGACTTGCCGGCGCGTATGGCGGTGGCCACGGTTTTCGTGGCATCATTATCGACGTTCGCGGGCGCACTCGGGTCCCAGGTCAGCGGCCTGCTCTCAACTCTGCCGATCTTCGGCACAGTGCTGGGCGCCTTCACGCACAGAGCACAGGGTGGGGCGGCGGCGGGGCAGTTGCTGCGAGGGATGGTGTTGGGTTCGGGGGCGTTTGCTGTGTTCTTTTTGGTGGTGGGCGCCCTGTTGCCGAGCGTGGCGGCAGTGTGGACGTACGTCCTGGCGACTCTGGCCGCACTCCTGGTCAACGGCTTCGTTCTGCGCTCGATCCGTGGGTAAGAGCCCAAGTCGAGACTGATCCTTGGATTGCTTCAGGAGTGGTTCCGACGCATTCTCATTCAGCCGTTCCAACGGATTATTTGACCACATTTGCCGCCAGTGCTCAGCAGGAGAAGCCTGGTAGGCAAGTTCATCGGCCTCAGCCGCACCCAGCCGGTTTGCAGCCCGCAGAAAAACGCCACTGCAGGCTGTCGGCGACTTTGCGACAGGTTTCGCAGCGCTGGCCTCATCCGGCTGCACGAATACGGTACGGATCGTGGCCGCCACAATAATAGCGTCTTGTCAAGTGGTGTAATTCGTCATGATGTGCTTCCGCATTGTTAAGGTTGCTGGATTACGTCGTCGTCGTAGTAGTGGCTGTGGGCATGTGGGCAGCCGGCAGTTGCGGCTGTCCACATGTCCACAGCCCGGATGGGTCGTGAATGATCACGTCAATGGATGGGCGCCAGTCTAAAAGGCGCCGCTTCGGCCAACAGCAGGAGTTCCGGCTCGAGCAGGCGGCGCATCGACTCATGACTGAAGTACCGCCGATCGACCTCCCACTCGTCGGCTTGCTCCAGCAAGACGGCGCCGATGAGGCGGCTGGCTGCGTCTGCATCGGGGAAAATGCCGACCACATTGGTGCGGCGTTTGATCTCCCGGTTGAGGCGTTCCAGCGGGTTGGTCGAATAGATGCGCGTCCAATGCTCGGGCGGAAACGCCATGTAAGCCAGCACGTCCTCCTCGGCCTCCGCGACCAGTTGCGCGGCCTTGGGCCAGCGCGGCGCCATCGCCCGCACGACTTCCTGGAGCTGCTGGCCCGCGGCCTGCCGGTTGGGCTGGGCAAAGAAGGTGCGCAGGGCGGCGGCTACCATCGACTTGTCACCATGCGGGATATGGGCCAGGACGTTACGCATGAAATGCACCCGGCAGCGCTGCCAGGTGGCGCCGGTCAGCACCTGGCTGAGCGCCGCCTGCAGCCCCGCATGGCTGTCGCTGATCACCAATTGCACGCCCTGCAGGCCCCGTTCGACCAGGTGCCGCAGGAAACTCAACCAGAAGTCCCGATCTTCGCTGGCCCCGATGGCAAACCCCAATACCTCGCGCTCGCCCGTCTCCTGCACGCCGATGGCCAGCACGACCGCCTGCGACACGATGCGATGGTTGACGCGCACCTTGACGTACAAGGCGTCCAACCAGACGTACGGATAGCGGCCCACCAGCGGTCGATTGCGAAACGCTTCCACCACCTCCGTCAGCTCCTTGCAGATGCGCGAGACCTGGCTCTTGTCGATCCCGGTCAAGCCCAGCGCCTGCAACAGATCGTCCAGCTTGCGGGTGCTGACGCCTTCGATGTAGGCCTGCTGCACCACCGCCAGCAGCGCCTGTTCGGCCCGCCGCCGCGGCTCGAGCAGGCTCGGAAAGTAGCTGCCCTGCCGCAGCTTCGGAATCCGCAACGGAATGTCCCCGACGCGTGTCGCCCAGTTGCGCTCGCGGTAGCCATTGCGCTGCGTCTGCCGCGCTGGCGTCCGTTCGTGTTTCGCCGCCCCGATCTGCTGCGTGACCTCCAACTCCATCGTCGCCTGCGCCACCAGCGCCGCGGCTTGCGCCAGAAAGTCACCGTCCAGGTCGATCCCAGCTTTGCGCAAATACTCGCGCACGCTCATACTGATCTCGGTCATCCTGTGCCTCCTTTGGGTTGTCCTAACTTACAGGAAGCACACGATGACCTCTTTCGTCAACTATCGATTTACACCACGTAAGATGCTGTTGGCGAATTGCTCACGCGGGTGCCAGCGCAGCGAAATGCGAGACACGGATGGTTGAACGTGGGACATCGGCCAACCAGGCGAGCACCCGTTGGATGTTGATGGCCGCCGCGGTGGCCACATGCTGGAAATGGGTCTTGGTCAGGCCACGATAGCGGCTGCGCCGCATAGCGAGCTTGTCGGCCGCTTGGCCGATGGTGCCCTCGATACCTGCTCGCAGCGCGTAGGTCTCTTTGAATTCGGGTGTGGTCTGTCTATGCCGTGCGGCTTGGAGGGCCAGTTGTTGTTCTTTGGGCTGCAACGTCAAGCCGCGGGGCGTGACCGCACTCTTGGTGCAGCGGGCTCGGCTGGCGCAGGCCAGGCAGTCCTGCTTGCCAAAATGGACCTGGATCGTGGGCTTGCCGCGGGGCCCCTGGTCGGGATACCAGCAGCGGCTGGTTTTGCCCATCGGGCAGGTCACGACCTCGGCATCCCAGTCAATCTGGAATTGGGTAATGCCAAAGGCTTGCGGGTCCTGGCTCTGCCAGCTTACGTCCGGCCGCGTGGGGCCGAAGAGGTCCACACCATACTTGTCGCGACTACTCACCAATAGATCAGCCGAGGGGTAACCGGCATCGACCAGGTGTTGACTGGGCAAAAGCCCTTGCTCTTTGAGGGCTGCATGGACCTGCTCCACGACCATGTTATCTTGCTCGGTGGCGGGCGTGGTCTCCACGTGTGTGATCAAGTTCGGGCTATCCGGCTCGCAGGTTTCCGTCAGATGGACTTTGTAGCCGTGCCAGCGGGTGTCGCGCTTACTGGCGAAACGGGCTTCCTCGTCATACGGTGACAGTATGGCCTGGCTGCTGGGTGGATAGTTGGTTTCATCCCGCCAATGGAGGCGATCCTCCGCCAGATAGAAGTTCTGTACCCAAATACGGCGTAGCGTTTCTACAGCGGGGACGCACCGCAGACAGTCTGGCGCAGCGGTCGACCATACTTGGCTCAGTAACTGACAACCGTCGCGGCCCAGTTGTTCGGCCAGGGCCAACTGCTCCGCTTCGCTGCGGGGTAAACGAAAGCCGGTGGGGCGCTGGCTGTAGCGTGCGAACCATTCAGGCTGGGCCTGGGCCTTGAGCCAATCCGGGGCGACTTGCGCTAACACGTCCAAGGCATGGTACAGCGTCTCGCCGACCAACTCCACCCGGTTTAGCTTGCGCACGGCCGCCAGGATGTGCGTCGAATCCGTCCTTTGCCGGCTGCGCTCCTTGAGCCAGCCCTGTGTCTGGAAGCGTTTGAGCAGCGTTTCGAGCAACAGGTGCTCGGCTTGGCCAACGATCAAGCGCTCACGAAACTCGCACAGCACGGAGTAGTGGAAACCGGGGTCGGTCAGTTCCAGACCCAGGGCATACTTCCAATCCAGGCGCCCGCGCACGGCATCGGCGGTTTGGCGATCCGTCAGGTTCTCAGCGAACTGCATGAGCGTGATCCAGGCCAGCCGCCAGGGTGCTTCGGCGGGCTGGCCGCGCTGGGGATAGAGGCCCGCGAACTGTTCGTCCCGGAACACGATGCCGAGTACATCGCGCGTGGCCATGCATAAGTTGCCGTTTGGGAAAGCTGCGTGCGCGATTTGCGCCGTCTGTTCGGGAATGGCAAAGTCGTCGCTTGGCTGCAAAGACATCTCGCACCTCCAGTTGGAGGCCCAATTATAATACCGCTACGACATGGGGTCGACGTTCCGATTTCGCCAACAGCATCACGTAATGAGACATTATCGCCACAATCTGCGCTGGCTCGGACGGGCTGCGATCGCGGCGAGGTGCGTGCGTCTGCCGTGTAGATAGGTCGCGTCGCGGCGAGTCGGGCCGAATAGCATGGCCTTCTTTGTCGACATACGTGCACTGCGCATGCTCCCAACCCATGTGCGAACCCGGTTCGTACTCGGGATAGCAGTCCGAGCAGAGGGGTTGGCCTTCGTTATCCAGGTAGTATGAGATACTCACTCAGACGCAACGCCGCCAGTTGTGCGGCGTGATGGCGACGATCAGGGTAGCGATCTGCCCCTGGCACCGGCTGCGGCGCGCGGGCCGGACGATGGATGCAATGACGATCTGGGCCTTTGGTTGATTGTTGGGAGCCATTCTGAGCGTACTTCTATCGTTCTATGACAGCTGCGGGTGTGCGTGGTGCTCGCCATTGGCCCGACAGGCGAGCCTTCAGCCGATGATGGTACCTCGTGCGCAGTTCCGGTTCGGGTTCCAGCTAGTCCACCCCGCGGGCAGTGACCCGGCGTCCTCTGGATCGAATACATCCTCCTGCTCGTAACGAGTTGCACCGCGCGCCACGCTGATCCGCTCCGGGGGTGACGATGATGGCAAGGCGGCCGGCAGTGAAGCCGGTTCCGGCGCGGGTGAGCCAGGTCCCGCCCGCGTGGTTGTGATGGTGACGAGGGGGGACGTGGTGGGCACGGCCGATCTGGACGGTGGGTAGGCGGTCGGCCACGGGCAGCCGGCGGCGTGACTCACACGGCGGCCGGCGAGGGCTCCGGCTCCGGCGGCTTGCGCGTGCGACGAGGTGCGCGCGACCGCTGCGCGGGCTGGCCACGGCGTGGCGCACCGAGCCGGGGCCCCTCGCCCCTGTCGGCGGCGCGTGGCCGCTGCATGCTGGCCTGGAATTCTCGCTCCCTGCGTTGGTATTCGGCGAAGCAATCGGAGCACACGGGCTGGCCCCGGCTGTCGGTGTAGTAGGCCGTCGGGATCTTCACCGGGTGCGGCCGCATGTTGTCGGGCGTGCACGCGACAATGACGGTGGCGATCTCCTTGTCGCACCGGCTGCAGCGCGCGGGCGGCGCAGTGTCTGTGACGATGATCTTGGGTTTGGGCTGGCTGTCGTCCGTCATTGGCGGTGTGCTCCTCTGCGTTCCTCGGCGCTACAGGCGCCAGTTGTCCGCGGGCGAGGCCTTGGCGTGGGCCTTGGCGCAGTCGGTCTGTGCGACCCGGGCGTAACGGCGGACCATTCCGAGATCGGAGTGACCCAGGAGAGCCTGGAGCGTGAACAGGTCGCCGCCGTTGCGCAGGTATGTGATCGCAAAGGTGTGTCGAAAGCGGTGGGGATAGACGTTCGCGACGCCGGCGCGCTGCCCGATACGGACGAGCTGAACACGGAGCTGGCCCCGGTTCATGGGCCGCAGGTCATCTGCCGGGCCGACCGTGATGAACGGATCGCCGGGGTCGGCGGGCATGCGTGGGGTCAGATAGCGCCAGATCGCCTTGGCCGCGCGCTTGCCAAACTGCACGAAGCGATCCTTGTCGCCCTTGCCGTGATGGATGGCGATGCGGTTGCGAGCCATATCGATGTCTTGGATGCGGATGCCGCACAGCTCGGAAGCGCGCATCCCGGTGTCGACGAGAAGCAGGATGATGCAGCGGTCGCGGTCGGCAACGGCGGAGATTTGCTCGATTCCAACGCCCTTCCAGGTCCTCTTCTGATCGCAGAGCGCCAGGAGTGCTTCGAGCTCGGCCTGGGTGAACGGGTCGACGACCGTCCTCGTGGCTTCAGGCGGCTCGATGGCGCGGACGAGGTTCGATGGCACGAACTCCTCTTCAGTCGCCCAGCGCCAAAGGGCGGATAGGTCCGCGTGGATGTTGATGATGGTCTTGGGCGCCAGGTGGCGGGCGGGGCGCGGCGCGATGCCGGCGGGCGCGATGACGTGCTCTTCGCGCAGCCAGGCCAGGAAATCGACGAGTTGCGCGCGGGTGATGCTGTCGAGCGGCGGATCTGCGGGGTTATAGGTGCTGGCGCTCACTCGGGCCCGGGATGCGGACTTCTTGGCACGCGCCGGTGTGCGCTTCGCATCGGCGTCGGGGATGGGTTGCGCGCTGGGATCGCTCGCCGCGCGCTGGGCGAGGTAGGCGGTCAATTTGGCGAACGAAACCCGGTAGTTGCGTAAGGTGTAGGGTGACTTGCCGGCTGCCGTCTGGTAGTGGATGAAGCCGGCGCAGGCCTGGGAAAACGTGATGGGCATCCGTGCGGTCTCCTTTCGGGAAAACGGTTCCCATAACCGAAGCTTTCACTTCTCAGTATGGGAGGCTGCGTTTTTTTATCCCGACAGGTAAACTCGCAACAACGATCCGTGAGGGCAGTTTGTGAGATGGGGGCTGTTTACGTGACCTCACGGCTATGAAAACCGCTTATCCGTGAGGTCAGTATGGGCGGGGAGGGACTCGAACCCACGACCTCACGGATGTGAACCGTGTGACGGAAACGGGAGGAACTGTTTACACGGTGTGGCGTTTCTGGTAACCGTGTTCGCACGGGGAAATTGCGACCCGTGAGCACAGTTCATTCTTCGAGAATGGTCGATTTGGGCTGGTAAAGTGCTACCCAGTGCGCCGCTTATGGGAAGCGCACCGGCCGGCGGGTCGCCGGCCTTGCCGCCCGGGGGCGGTCGGTCGCGAGTTTCGATGATCCGCTGTGTCGCTGCCTTGCCGCCTGGAGGCGGTCGATCGTGAGTTTCGATGATCCGCTGTGTTTGAGTCCGCCGCCCAGGGGCGGTCTGTCGCGTGCGTTGATGATCCGCTGTGCTTGAGTCTGCCGCCCGGGGGCGGTCGATCGCGTGCTTCGATGATCCGCTGTGTTTGAGTCCGCCGCCCAGGGGCGGTCGGTCGCCTGTGTCGATGATCTGCTGTGCTTGAGTCTGCCGCCTGGGGGCGGTCGGTCGCGAGTTTCGATGATCCGCTGTGTCGCTGCCTTGCCGCCCCGGGGGCGGCCTGTCGTCGGGATTGATGATCTGCTGTGCTTGCGTCCGCCGCCTGGTGGCGGTCCGTCGCCGCGAAATCCGGCGATATCTCTGGGATACTGTGCGATAAGTGCCCTTGCTTTTGCGCCGCCTTTCTGGTAGGATAGCACTGTTGTTCTACACAGCGAGGGGCAATGGCGCACAAATCCAAGTTAGATGCAGCAGTTGAGCTCTACAAGCAGCTCGACGCGGACGAGCAGACGAACGTTATTGCAGATCTGATTGCGCGCCTGTTGTCGCGTCGAACACCCGGCGATTCAACTCCTTCAGCGCCTCCTCCTGCTCCTCCTCGGTCAGCGCGGCAAACGCCGAACGAAACACCGCCACTCGGTCCTCAACGGAAGGGGCGATCCTCCGGCGATAGCTGAGCAGCGCATTGAAGAGGGCGAGCGTCTCCTGGCGCAGGTCCTCGGGCAGGGCGTCCAGCCGCGCCACCAACTCACTCGTCTCATCGGGCGGCGGCTCTGCTGGCAGCATGATGCCGGCCAGGGCAAAGACGTCCCGCGCGGGCACGCCAAAGAGCGCGGCCATCCGGTTGGCTAACTCCGGACTGGGCACGTTCTTGCCGTTGGCCATCCGAATGATGGTCGTGTGCGCGATGTCCAGTTTGCTGGCCGTCGTGCGCAGCGACCACCCCTGTTGCCGGATCTCCCGGTTAAGCCATTCGCTGAAACTGGAACCCATGGGTTCCATTATACCACGCCACGCGGAAAAGTAAAGCCCCAATTCGCGACATCTGGTTTGACAATGTGCGACACTGGTGTACAATAGCGCCATGCTTCCAAATGGAACATATGTGCTCCGCAGGAGGTGGCCATGTCACACAGCAGTCCACAACGTACGCCTCGCAAGTCCATCGTCCGCCGCCGGCCGCGCCTGAGCGTGACCGTGTCGGCGGACACCCTGAACACCCTGAACCAGATCTGCCGCGAGACCGGGCTGCCCACGATCGGGGTGGCACTCGACTTCGTGGTGACGGATTGGCGGCGGCGGCTGCCGGGAGGAGGCTCTGATGCAGCCAAGTGACGGAGCTGGCGGCCGTTCCGCCGCCTGGGATCCGGAGAGCATCCTGGGGGCGCTAGAGCGGTGGATGCGGCAGGACGTCGGCCACGGCCGGCCCTCGCCGCTGACGCTGGCCAGCTATCGCAGCGACACGAAGCAACACCTGCAGTGGCTGGCGGAGCGCGCGCTGACGCCAGCGGGCGTCACGGCGGCGGTGCTCGAGGAGTACCGCGCGCACCTGGCGGGGCAGTACAAGGCCTCGACGGTGGGGCGCAAGGTGTCCAGCGTGCGGCGCTTCTATCAATTGGCGCACGCGCACGGGCTGCTGAAGGTCAATCCCGCCCAGGCGCTGAAGGCGCCGGCGAGCCGTGGGGCGCAGGCCAGGCGCGTGAAGTACCTCTCTCTGGTCACGCTGAAGGCGCTGCTGGCGGCCACGGACGCGGCCCGGGCCCCGGAGGCGGCGGTGCGCGACAAGGCGATCCTGGCGCTGATGAGCATCCACGGCCTGCGGGTGTGCGAGGTGTCGCGGCTGGACGTGGACGACGTGAACCTGGCGGCCGGGGAGGCCGGCGAGGCGGGCGAGGCCGGGGAGCTGCGGGTGCTGGGCAAGGGCGGCAAGCGGCGCAAGGTGTATCTGACGCGCCAGACGCGCCTGTGCATCGAGCGCTGGCTGGCGGTGCGCCGGCTGCTGCGCCCACCGACGGCTGCGCTGTTCGTCGCGCTGAGCGGGCCGGCGGAGCGGATCAGCACGCGCGGGCTGCGCGGGGTGGTGGATCGCTACCTGCTGCGGGTGGGCTCGAAGCGGGAGGGCGTGTCGTGCCATGCGCTGCGCCACACGTATGCGGCCCAGAGCCTGGCTGCGGGCGCGAGCCTGCTGGCGGTGTCGGGCAGCCTGGGCCACGCGAGCGTCACGCCGACGCAGGTGTACGCGCAGCTGGTGGAGCATGCGCTGAGCAACCCGGCGGCGTTCCTGAAGGGCGTGCTGTGACGGTGGGGGCTGCTGCCGTCACCCTGAGCGCAGCGAAGGGTCTCGGTTCCATGGGGCCGAGATTCTTCGCCGCTGTGCGGCTCAGAATGACCGTCAATGCCGCGCGGCGCAGAAGGACAGGATGCGGGCTTGCGGACCGGCCGGCGGGAGCGCCGGCGAGTGGCAGGATGGGGGGGAAACCATGCGTACGTTGCAGGCGCAGTTGCAGGACATTGCCGACTTCATCGCGGGGCTGGAGCTCGAGCCGCTGCCCGAGGCGACCGACTTCACGGAGGGCGGGCCGCGCGCGGCCTGGCTGGCGATCCGCCACCTGGCGTGGACGGGAGATCCGGCCGGCTACGCTCAACGCTGCTGGGCCGAGCTGCAGATGGCGCTGGCGGGCTATCCGGGTGGGCGCGCGCTGTACGAGCGCATCCAGCGCATCATCCCGAACACGGTGGACTGGCCGTTCCCGTCGCTGGCGGAGATCGCGGGCGACCTGACGCCGGTGTCGTGGCTGTGGCAGCCGTGGCTGCCGCTGGGCATGCTGACGCTGCTGGCCGCGAAGCCGGGCACGGGCAAGTCGCTGCTGGCGCTGGACCTGGGCCGGCGCATCATCGCGGGGGAGGCCTGGCCGGACGGCTCGCCGCAGAGCCGGCCGGGTGCGAACGTGATCTATGTCGACGGGGAGGGCATCCCCCAGGTGCACAATGACCGCGCGCTGGCGTGGGACTTGGACCGTGAAAAGCTGTTCCTGCTGCTGGCCAGCGAGGAGGACATGCTGCTGGACCTGAGCACGGCGAAGTACCAGGAGCTCCTCAGCCAGATGGTGTATCGCCTGCGGCCGGCGCTGGTGATCGTCGACTCGCTGGGCGCGGTGCTGGGCAGAGGCGAGAATGCGGTGGAGGACGTGCGCGCGCTGCTGGCGTTCTTTGCGGGGCTGGCGCAGCACGAGGCGTGCGCGGTGCTGTTGATCCACCACCTGCGCAAGTCCAACGGGCAAGGTGGGCTGCTCGACGCGGTGGACCCGGACCAGGTGCGCGGCAGCGGCCACATCACGGCCATGAGCCGGGTGGCGTGGGGGCTCACGGGCGTGCAGGTGGGGCCGAAGCCGGACCCGAACGGGCCGCGCAAGCTGGCGGTGATCAAGTCGAACCTGTCGCGGCACCCGGAGGCGCTGGGGGTGGTGCTGGAGCCGCTGGCGGGCGGGGAGAACGTGCGGGTGGTGTACGATCCGGAGGCGCCGCGCGCCTACGAGGCGCCGACGGAGCGGGACGAGGCGGCGGAGTGGCTGGTGGGGTTCCTGGAGGAGGCCGGCGGCCCGGCGGGGGGACCGGTGGCGCCGAAGGAGATCGTGACCGCGGGGCAGGCGGCCGGCTTCAGCCGCGCGATGATCTACCGCGCGCGCGAGTCGCTGGGGGGGCAGATTGTAAGCTCGAAGGGGCGGCGGCATCCGGGGAATGGATGGGCGTTGGCGATTGAAGATTGAAGATGGAAGATGGAAGATTGGGGGCGGCCGTGCCGGCGAGCCGGCCCACGATGGAAGATGGAAGATGGAAGATGGAAGATTACGGGTGGCGCACGAGGTTGAAGGTTGAAGGTTGAAGGTGGCGGCGCACGATTGAAGATTGAAGATGGAAGATTGAAGATTGCGGGCGGCTGGCGGTGACCTGCTGCAACGGCTAAGGTAGTCGCAGGTGGCGCGCGGAATACTAGCGAGGGGTTCGGGCGCTGCCAGCTTCAGGCGCCGGCCGATGCGTGTTTCTGGCCGTGCTGGATCTCACCCAAACGGATCACCAGGCGGAGCGCCTCGTTCACTGCCTCCTGATCCGGGAAGGCTTTCGCTACGTCAGGATCGAGCAGCACCAGATTGGTGCCGGCGCGATAGCGTGTCACGTACTTGCCCCGGACGCCACCTTTGAGCAGTTCGCGCAGATCGTATTCTGGCCGCAGTTCGTCTTCCATCTTGTAACGGGCTATCACCCAGTGAGCGTGATGATCTTGAGCCGCGCTCGGCATTAGTGTATCTCAAGCAGTGATCTACCGCAACACGAGAAGACTCGCGGCTGACTGTCTCAACTGTCTCAAGAGTCCACTGTTTTAAGACACCCCCACCGGCTGAGACAGTTGAGACTCTTGAGACTCTTGAGACAGTGAGACGATACGACGATGGAAGATGGAAGATTGAAGATTGAAGATGGGAATTGGGGGCGGGGGGTGAGGCCGGCCGGCGGGGGGTTGCAGGCGCGTGCGCCCATGCCGCCGGCAAGGGCTAGGAAGTGCTCCAGCTCGCTGCGGACGGCGCGCAGCGTGCGCAACTGTTCCAGCTCACTGCGGACGGCGCGCTGCGTGCGCCGTTCAGCTTGAGATGCTGCACCATCGCGGTTAAGCCAAATGGCTTATAAGCCAATCGGCTTATCAATGATTCTGATGGAAAACTGACCGTCTGTGCTCCCCCACTTACCCCATCCCCAGCGCCTTCAGCGCGGCGGCCAGCGGCTCCGAATAGAAGATCGGGTCCACCCGCTCCAGGATGTCGGGCGGCACTTCGAGATACTGGCGCCGGTTGCTGACGGGGATCAGGACGCGCTTGGCGCCATTGTCCATGATCACCTGGAGCGGCTCGACCAGCGAGCGCACGGGCAGGATGTTGCCCTGGATGGTCATCTCGCCGAGGACCACAAGCCCGGCCTGGGCCGGCTTGTCCCGCAGCAATGAGTATAACGCCACGAAGAACGCGACCCCGCCCTGTGAGCCTTCCTTGCTCTGCATCAGGTCCACGATCTGGACATGGTAGTCGTAACTATCCAGGTCGCGCTCGATCCCCAAGCGGAGCTTGTTGGCCTTGATGTAATCGAACGCCGTCAGGATGGACTCCTTCATCGCGCGGTCGGGATTCCCGGTGATGCGCAGCTTGCCGGCTCCGCTCATCCGACTGATCTCAATCCGGTGCAATGCCACGGCGTCTCCCTCGGTCAGCGCGGCGGTGTAGACGCTGCCGGGCGGCATGGGATCGGCGCTGATCAACTGCCGTCCGCCTTCTTCCGGCACGCCGACGTAGTGTTCCTGCATTACCTCGGTGTCCACGTAGGAGAAGGAGGTCTGGTAGTACTCGAACGCGCCCATCTTCTTCAGTTGCTCCTTGACCCGGCGACGGCCCTCCAGCGCCAGCTCCAGGTACTCCTGCACCTCCTCACGGGTTGGGGCGCCGTCAGGGTTGAGCAGCTTGACCAGGCCCGACACGGTGCGGCGCACGGCCTTGGCGTCGCGGGTGTTCAGGTGGTTGCCGAGGCTGAAGTGCCGGTCGAAGGCCTCCGTGAAGTTCTGCCGGCGCAGGGCGCGCAATGCCTCGGCCAGGTAATCCACCACGAAGCCGTAATGACCGGTGAAAAACTCGTTACGCATCTTGGGCATTTCCCAGCCCGGGAGGTAGAAGTGGATGCGATCGATCAGCGCCATGTCCTGCATCTCGACCGGCAGCGGCTGGAACAGGGTGCTGGTGCGCACCAGCGTCTCGACCGGCTGGTTGATGTTGCCGGCGAAGACCATGGAGGCCTCGGCGACCAGTTCCTCGCGTCCGCGGCTGAAACTGCCGCTCTCCATGTAGTCCTTGAGGATCTGGATTGCGGTGGTATCGGAGAACTGAATGCCGGCCACCTCGTCGAACGCCACCACGTCCCACATGCCCACCAGGCCCACCTGGCGCGTGCTCATGTTGTAGAACAGGTTCGCCACCGTGGTCTTGCCACCCGAAATCAGGATGGAATAGGGCGAGAGGTCACGATAGACGTATGATTTGCCCGTGCCGCGCGGGCCGAGCTCGACCAGGTTGTAGTTGCGTTGGGCCATGGGCACCAGGCGCATCAGCATCAGCAACTTGACGCGACGGCTGAAGGCCGCGGGTTCGAAGCCCAGGGTGCGGATGAGCAGATCGAGCCACTCCCCGGTGGTGAGTTCCTGCCGGGCTGCGCAGTAATCGGCCAGTTCGAAGGATGCTAACTGGATCGGCTTGAGATCGGTGATGAAGAAGGGCCGCTCCTTGCCGCCCACCATCTCCTCGGCGCGAAACTCAACGTCCACCTGCGCCCAGACGCCGCCCTCCAGCAGCCTTTCGTATTGGCGGACGAAGGTGTCGGGGATGTGAACGAAACGATAGCCGAAGTTGACCAGCTCCGCCCAGTACTTCGAGCCATCGAGGCGCACCAGGACTTTGTCGATGAACGTCTGCCCACCGCGCTCCTTGACGCGCGACTGTGCCTTCATCGCCTCGTCGGGGCGGATGATCGAATCGGACAGGGTATGGCTCACCAGGCGCAGGCCGGCCTCCACCGCAACCGGATCGTCGGTGGCGCAGTATTTGCCCAGCAGATACTCCAGGACGTAGGTCGGAACGTTGGCGCCCACCTTGACCTGGCGTACCAGGTCCTTGCGAACGACCCGGCCGGCAAAGACCTGGTTGACCTTGCGATCGAGTTCGGGCATGGTTTCCTCCGAGATGGCAGACGGCAGATGGCAGACGGCAGATTGACGGTTCAGGCGTGTGCAATCGTGAACTGCCGATCAAAACGCGATACTGAACGGCACGCCGTCCAGCCGGGCGAGGCTGACGCCGGTGCTGGCGTCCAGCAGGTGCACCGTCACCCCCCTGACGTGGGGGGTTTCGGTGATCATCAATGTGATGGTAACGGGGGCGATCTGCTGCGTCGAATCGGCGGCCAGGGCGAGCCTGACGTCGCGCGTCGCTTCGCTGAAGCCGTAGCTGGCCGAGACCGGCACGGAGATGGTTGCTCCCTCCGCGCGCACCTCGACGCGCACGGCCGGCGGCTCGACCGGCAGCAGTTCTTCCGAGCTGCCCTCGACCGTGACCGAGACGAAGCGGGTGGTGATCCTGGGGCTGCCGAGGCCGAGCTTCCACCTGACCTGGGCGTCCGCGCCCGCGGCCTGGGGCACGGTGGGCCGGACCGTCAGCACGGGAATGACCACTTCCTGGAGCGAGAGCCCGCCGTGGAAGTACTCGGTGCCGCCTCCCGGGACCTTGAAGGCCGAGAGGCCGCGCGGGGTGACGAGCTCCAGCATTCCGCCCAACCCGAAGGAGGACAGAGGCGCGCGCAGCGTGCCCTCGATGTTGGCGCCGCCCTGGCCCACCCAGACCCTGCGCTTGAGGGCTACAGTCTTGCCGCCCGGCGGATCGATGCCCTGGCCGCTGGTGAGTCTCTCTCCGAACAGGTAGCCGTGATCGGCCGTGATGACCACGGCCCGGATCCCCAGTCCGAACAGGGCTTTGATGGCCCGGCGCAGGCGCAGCAGCACATCGTCGAGCATGCTTCGCGCCAGGTTCGGCGTGTTTTCGCAGAGGCCATCGATGTCTTCGGTAGCCGTGACGACGACGATCCGGGCGGCTCGGATCGCATCACGCAGGTGGATGTCGGAGAGCGGCGCAAGCTGATCCACCCGCGCCGTGACCACACCTCCGGCCGGCGCACCGCTCCCCACGGCCGATTCGAAATGCTCCAGGCGTTCCTGCCGGTTCTTCAGGGTCTTTCCTCCGATGGCGGCGGCCAGGCCGCCGTTCTCCGCGGCGACGACGGCCAGCCCGCTCTCGGCGCCGGGCAGCAGAGCTGCCATGCCGACCTCCGTGACGGTGGGCGGCGTGGCCAGCGCCGGCACCAGGTCGGCCTCCCAGTCGCCGGCGAGCAGCGTGGTGAGCTCGCGCGCCATCTCGAAGCGCAAGGCATCCACCAGCAGGTAGGCCACGCGGCCCGACTGGGCGGCCGGTCCGACGATGCTGGCGTACGTGTCGGCCTGGTGGACGATGGCGCCGCCTGGCGGACTGCCAGAGGCGCCTGCAATCGACCCAACGATGTCGAACCTCTGCCCCTCGTAGGCGTCGACGAAGAGCTCAGCCAGCGTTTCGGCAACTGCGGCATAGCGGCTGCGCGCATGGGCTACCAGCGAGACCAGCGATACATGTTGCCCGATGTCCAGCTCGAAGCGGTGGAAATCGCGCTCGAGGTGGCGCTGCGCTGTATCCACCATGCACCAGGGGCCGTCGGATTCCCAAAGCGCAGGCTTCTCAGCAGATGCGTCTTTCCTCTTTGCGGCCCTGGCCGGACCGAGGGCGTAGCTCCACACGAGATCGGCTGCGGAAAGCTTCCTGCCTTTCAGCGATGCGGCGACGCGGCCGGACTCGACGATCACACGGCCGGCATCGGCGATGACGTCCCAGCGCGCCTTGATCTGGGGCTGCTGGCTTGCCCAGAAGCTCCCCAGCCGTGCCTCGGCCAGCGTGACCAGCTCGAGGGACGCGCCCTTCACGAGCGCCTGCTCGACCTCACGCTGCAGGCGGGACTCGGCCGCGACGAAGGTTTCGGAGCGGGAGAGAGCCTGTATGATCCCCGGTCGATCTGCGACGGATCCTGCGCTGATCTCGGCTTCGACCTGGCCGGCCCAGCGCACGTAGCTAGGGGCTGCGTCGCGGCGATTGCGCCAGGCCGCTGCCAGGTCCACGGCGGCCTGGCGGGCGACGGGACGGTCGGCGACGGGGAAGGTGCGCAGCGCAACGGGCGGGTCGTCGTCGAAGGCTGCCAGGAAGTCGGTCACCAGCACCTGGCGCGCAAGGCGGGCGCGCAGTCCCTCGATCCCGTCGTCTGAGGGCAGCGACATACCGAGCAAGTCGCCCAATGCCACGGCCAGGCTGCTCAGCGCGTCTTTTTCTGCGACACGGGCGTCGATCGTTGGATCGGCCAGGAAACGCAGGGCGATCTGGGCGGCATTGCCCGTGTCAAACACCACCTTGAGCACGCCGGCCTGCGCATCCATGCCGCGCTCGGCCTCCCTGTCCAACTCTGCCAGGCTCCACTTGCCCGCCGCCACCTCGGCGACGATCTGCTCCAGCGCGGCCGGGGGCCGGATGCCGGCCAGGGCGCGCTGGGCCACGGCCGTGAGCGCGGTGTTTCGCTCCGGCGGCTGTTGGCCCGGGGCCAGCACCGCTCCGCTCACTTCGTACTCCACGAGCGCGTGCGCGGTGGCGGCTTGGGCCATCGGCACGTAGATGAGCAACGATGGCGGTGCGCTCGCTTGGCCCCAAAGCGGCTCGATCTGCCGGCGCAGCCAGGCGAAGCCGCGCAAAGGCTCATAGCGGTGGATGGCTACGCTGGCCAGGTCCGCCGGCGTCAGCGCGGCGGCCAGATCCGCATAGGTTCGGTCAGGGTCGTACCACACGACCGTACTGTTCGCCTTGATCTGCTCGCGCAGCAGGTCGAGCAGGGTATTGGTCACTAAGGACATGGAGACTCCATTTCCGATTTACGATTGACGATTGGCTTCTACTGCCTTCTGTCCTCTGCCCTCTGCCTACTACCCTCTGCCATCTTCTTCGCCATTGTACTCCATCCGTACTGCCCCGATTCAAGCGCCTCCCACATGCGCCGGGCTTCGGGCCACGGCACCAGCGAGTGCAGCGGCGCGATGCTGATCAACACGCCGTCATTGGGATAGGGCGGCACGTTGGCGAGCGCGACCTGGTCCAGCGTCTTGCCGAACGCGGCCACCTCGGCGGCGAGCTTCTCCTGGCGCTCGATCTCCCGCTCGCCCTTGCGCCGCGCGGTGCCGATCAGCGATTCCAACCCAGCGCGCAAGTCGTCCAGCCGGCCGCGCTCCAGCGCGATCTTGCCGTCGGCATAGTCGCGGCCTGCGATGTAGAGGGTCATATCCGTGATGCGATGGTAGTAGAGCCAGATGCCGTAGCCCCGCCGCTCGGACTGGAGCAGCCAGTAGATGGGCGCCTTGCGCCGGCTCTTCGAGTAACGCTTGATGTGATAGGCGAAGAAGCGCCGCGGGTCGCGGAAGTACTCCCGCAAGGTCTTGACGCCCAGGATCCCGCACGCCTCGTCTTCGATCGCCTCTGCCCGCTCGCCCCACAGCAGCGCGAGCACCTCGCGCACCCGGCGTACGATGTCGGAGGGGTGATCCGGGACGTCGACGAGGATGCCGTCGGGAGGAATTGAAGATTGAAGATTAAAGATTGAAGATGGCGCTAACGGAGCGCCGGCAATCGGTAGTCTGTCTTCTTCAATAAACGCGCCCGGCGCGTGGCGGGGCAGCGGATCAAACGGTCCGCCGAGCGGCGGGAGGAGGGATGGATCCAGCGCCTTGCGGACGTCCCAGCGGCCGAACGTGACGCCGACGCACCACATGAGGAGGTCCTGGACGCGATTGAAGATTGGTGATTGAAGATTGAAGATTCCGATCTCTTCGTCGCCGGTTTCGTCCTGGTCCTGCGGATCCGCGGTGACGTCGTCCGGCAATGTATCGGCGGTTTCCGCGCGCACAAGGGCGCGATCCGTCTCGCTCAGCCCGTAGAGGTCAAAGACGATGTCGTCGATCTGCGCCTGGATCGCTGCCTGGCGGGCCTGGCGCGCGGCTTCCTCGGCGTCGAGTGCGGCGCTCGCCACGCGCAGCGTGGGCGCATCCCTGTGCGCCGCCAATCCAGGCAGGCAGAAGGCATGGGTCGTCTCGTCGGTACGGTCTCGGTCCCGTTGGAGATCGTGGGCTTCAGTCGCCAGTTCCGCGAGCGAGGTGCGTGTTTCGTCGTTTGTGAGGGATGGGACGGGGGTGTTCTGGATCAGCCCCACTTCATACGATTGCGCCAACTCGGTGCGAGCGAGTTGCACACGCACCAAGTAATTGAAGGCTGCGGAGTTCATCACGGTCAGCAGCGCTAGCAGTTCCTTCGGTGTGTCATCTGGGACAAAGGCCACTGGACCTTTGTCCGCAAAGATGCTTCCTTTGGGGAGTGCTCTGACGCTGAATCCGTTGGTTCGGCGAGGCCATGTAAGACCAGGGCGGAAGAAATATCCTGATGATTCCAGTTTTGGGATCTCCCGACCCGGGCGTCCATAGAAGTCACGGAAAGTGTATCGCTGCTCATCCCATTCAACTACCAAGTGGAGATCGCAATAATAGGGAGAGAATGTTCCGCCTTTGGAAAACGGAACCCACCGGACGTACCGATCGATCGTTTCTGGTACGACTTCCCACCAGAGCCGAATCCGTCTGAAATCGTCACCGCTGGACGGTCCACGTTTTGCAGTTCGGCCATCCTTTTCGAGAAGGTGACATTCTCGGAATACGCGGAAGGTGGAATCATTCACCCAATACGCGAACGGCGAGCCGGGGATCTGGGCGAAGGCGGCCGGGTCGAGGGTGTAGGTCTCCTCTGCGGCGCCGACCGCGTTAAGCGCCACGATGCGCTCGGCCAGGGCGTCGCCTTTGGCGTCGATGGGGACGCGGAGGAGGCGGAAGAAGGTGGTGGGAGTCATGGTCATCAGCTTCTCATGGACGCACCGGTCACCGCGACAGGGTGCGCCCGCGATCGATCTGTCCCGCAGGCGCAGCAGTGGCATCGGGCGGTAGAAGTCACCCGGCCAGTTGATGCAACCAGGCCGCAATTACCTGTTGTTGCTGCTCATCGTTGCTTCGCGCCAAGGCTTCTGCCCACATTCGGTGCGCAGCATCGTTCTGACCTACGGTGTGCTCAAACCACCCACAGACCATGTATGCGGCCGCAAGCTCGGGATAATCGGCTACAAGCTGCTTAGCTAGCACCGCTGCGCCTGTGCTGTCGCCCTGAGCCAGTTTCAGGGTCACCTGATTAGCCAGGATGCCGCTGCGCAGCGGGATGAAGGCTGACGGATGCCGGATGTCATCGGGTTGAACATCGCCGTTTCGCCAGTAAGCGATACGCAAGATACCTTTGCTCTCTTGCTCGGTCAGGCTCAGAGCCTCCTCGAAAGCGGCATTGGCTCGGGGCAGTTCTCGCTGAATCAGGTGCAGATAGCCAAGATCCGCCAAGGTCAAGGGACGCATTTCCGATTCAGGGTCGGTCGCCAGGCCTTGCAGAAGGTAGTTTTCGGCTTCTTGAAGCTCTCCGTCCCCGGTTAGAATGAAACCCAGGTTGATGCTGAACCTCTCGGTCTGCGGACTGAACTCGTGCAACTGCGAGAAGATTGCCTTGGCGGCTTCGACCCTGCCCCGCGTATACAGCGAGACTCCGATATCGCTCAAGACACGCAGACGCTGCTCACCCCGCTCTGCCAGCAGGGGCGCAATGAAGTCCCAGGCTCCGTCATGGGAACCGAGCAGGTGGAGCGTCTCGAAGCGTGCGGGAGCGAGTCTTCCTGTCCAGAAGACCCCGGCGGTTGCTGCCTCATCCATGAGCTGCAGCGCTCGGGTGGGTCGGTCCAGTGCGTTAAGAAGCTGGATTTCTGAGTATATTATGGCTTCGCTCTTGGGAAACTGCTGGCGCGCCTCTTCGAGCACGTCGAGGGCTTCGATGTCCTTCTTCAGCGCCTGAAGCGCTTTGGATTCCGTGATCCTGAGACGCTCAATAGTCGGCTGCGCCTTGGGCTCGTCCATCGACACACAATCCGCGCCCCTGTGGATCGCCTCTAGAACCTCTTCGTATCTGCGTAGAGCTAAAAGCACGTTTGCCTTCGTGAGCCAGTTCCGGCAGTCCTCGCCATCAAGCGCCAGTAGACGCTCTGCTGCTTCGAGCGCCTTGAGCGGCTGGCCCGCCGCAAGGTGTGCACTACTTAGCCCACGCCAGGCAGGGGCGAAATCGGGTTTCGCGGCGAGAGCTCTTGCAAGAATGACGACCGCGTCTGCCGGCCGGCCACGGAGTAGCACTATCATGGCATACTCCGTAAGGTGCTCGGCTGTTGGTTCAGTATCTGCAATCTCGCCCAGGATCTCTTCGGTCTTCTCGGTGCTGCCAAGGAGCAGCAGTAGGCGCCCATAGGGTAGACCGATGTCCGCGCGGCGTGCAAGCTGCCACGCCTGATCATAAAGCTGGACGGCTTCGTTGTGCTGCTGCCTACGCAGCAGCTGGCCTGCGATGGCCTTAAGCGTTGTAGGGTCTGCGGGTTTGAGTGCCAGGTGCCTTCTAAGCATTGCGAGGCCGTCGTCCGCTGGTCCCTGCTTCAACAGGAGGAGGCCGAGGCTCTGCAGTGCGTCAGGGTTGTCCGGCTCCAATTCAAGCACGCGGCGGAAGCGCGCCTCCGCCTCTTCCCACCGGGCCTGCTCCTGGTAGATCAATCCGATGAGCATATGAGTAGAGGCGTAGTCGGGCGCCATCGCCTGGGCGCGCGTCAGGATTTCGAGCGCCGCGTCGCGATCTCCCGCCTGTTGCAGCGCCAGCGCCGCATCGACCAACGCGGCGGCCCGCTCGTGAGGGGATCTTGTCGTGGAAGTCATTTGCCGTACCTCACCACGTGCTCGTTGCAGATCGTCCAAACGCGGTCGGCTCGACGGGAAAAGGTACATGCTCTTCCTGCACCAATCCCTGGACCATGATGCTGTTGGTGTATTGCGCGTAGCTCGAAACAGAGCGCAGTTGACCGAGGACCCCGCGCTCAAGCGCGTAGGTCGCTTCAAGCTGGCGCCGCAGCATGAGGGTCACCGCGTGCAAGCCAACAAGGACCTGGCTGCGTCGTGCTCCGTTCCGCAGCACGTTGAGTATGGAGTCAAGGTAGTCGAGGGCGTCGCGGCGGTAGTCGTTGGCCACCGCGACCTCCACCTGAGCCAGCATCTTGTCATACCACTCGGCGAAGAGATGTTCGTCCAGTGCGCCGGCGTCCGCCCCGTAGCCTGCTGACGTAAGGAGGCTATGCATGGCCGAATTGAGGCCCGGCCACAGCGGATCGGCAGGGGCTGCCGGCTGCGGTGCAGGAGCAGGTACAGGCTTGGATTGTGCCACTCCCACGGCTGTTGCCAGCGTCGTGTTCATATACTGGTTCAGGCTTACACCTTCACGCTCGGCCTGTTCGACCACTTGCCGATGCAGCGAACGGGTCATACGAACCATGAACTTGCCGCTGAAGCCTTCTTCCCCCCGGGGTTCC
>JAXGQB010000017.1:0-110405 GCA_040766655.1 Anaerolineae bacterium | reverse complement strand
CGGTGAACTCCACATCGACGGGGTGGCTATAGCTGACCTCCAGCGCCTTCAGGATGGTGCGCAGGTCCGCGGCGAAGTTGGTCTGTTCCAGCAGCGCGTCCATGGTGATGACGAGCGAGTGGGGATCGAGGCTATGGTCCACGAACACCATCGGGCTGACGAAGTCGTCACGGTCGACCGACGCCACCATCCGGAGCCCCGGATAGTCGGCCCGCAGCACGTCGGTGACGGGGACCGTCTCGAGGCGGTTTTCCTTCAGATTGATGGTGTCCATGAAGTACTGTGAGTAGTACTTGATGTCGCGGGCGCTGTTCTCGGGCCGCAGTGTGGGATGGCTGAGCGCGACCATGCGCGGATAGTCCTCGCCCACCCGGTCGACGGCCCGCGTGCCCAGCCCCACGACGATGCGCGCAAAGCCGTCCTCGCGGCGCAGCTTGGGGCTCCAGATATAGGGGTTGCGGCTGTAGGCCACACCGGCCGCCAGGGGGAAGTAGGCATCGCCGTACGGCTCACCCTGGACGACCTGCAGCAGGATGGCCATGCGCTCGTCGAAGTCGAGCACCTTCTGCTGCTTGCGATAGAGCAGCACGTCCGGGTTGTAGATGCTGGCGTAGACCCGTGCGATCGCGTCGAGGAGGAACTCGAGGTTTTCCTCCACCGTGCCCTGGTTCGGACAGAAGATGCTGTCGTACATGCCGGCGAAGGAGAGCCCGAAGTTGTCCTCGAGCAGGCTGGAGGAGCGAACGATGAGCGGCTTCTTCCCGACGTACTCCAGCAACTCGTGCAGGTGCTCGACCACGTCAGCCGGGAAGGTGCCCTGCGCATACGCGGCCTGCACTTCCGGGTAATCCGCCTGGATCTCCTCCATGCTCTTGTACTTTTGGTTCAGGTAACGGACCAGGTCGTTGATCTGGAGAAACTCGTAGCTGACATCCGCGCCGACGAAGTAGGTTTCCGGCATGACCATGTTGATGTGCTGGCAGGACTCGCAGAAGCGTTCGAGGGTGACCTCGAGGATCTTCCACGCCAGCACCAGGCCCGCGGCCTTGCCGCCGATCTTGCCCCGGCCGACCCTGTGCTTCCGGATCCAGTCGAGGTCATCGTAGCTCATGTACTCCTTGGCCACGCGGACGAAGTCCAGCTCGTCGCTGATCAACGCGCGGATGACGACGACCTTGGTCTCCTGCATGTGGTGTTTGGCCAGCGCCTGGTCTTCCGGGGGAAGCTTGGCGTAGCTGGACAACTGCTGGAACAGGATCTCCATGGACGCCATCTCGGGGTTGAAGGTCAGCATCTGCTCCGCGGTCGGCCGCTCGTTCAGCACCTGCAACGCGATGCCTTCGAACAACTGGGGATCCATGTTGTAGGCCCAGTGGAACTCGGTCAGGTACTCTCGGATCCGGGCCAGGCGGCGCTCCCAGACGTCGGCCGCCTCGTCCTCGTACGGGTTGAGCACCCCCTCCCGGCGCTGCGAGGCGACCGCGCGCTCGCGGACCTCGTCTTCGAAACGGGCTCGGGTGATAATGCCGCGCCGGAACATCTCCTGCCGCATGCGCTCGCGCATGACGTCGCCCAGGATGGGGTATTGGCCGAGCATCATGTGAATGCGGTGTACCTTCGGGATGTAGTCGGTCTCGTCGGGCATGGTGCGCCTTTCTGCCATGGCTTACGGTCGTATGGACAGTATATCGTCTCTTGCTTCCTGCTCCAACCTGCAACGGGATGGCAACACTGCGGCCCCCAGCATCGAAACCGGCCTCATTTGACAGGTTCCCTAGGGTACTATAGTATTTATCTTGACACCATTTCTGCCAAATGAATGGATACGCCATGACCACTCGCACAGCATCATCGCGCACGGGGGCGGCCTCGGCCGCCGCCTGGATCATCCTGGCCGTCCTGCTGCTCTTTAGCATCGCCGCGCCGCTCAACCAGTTCAAGGTGCCGCCCATCATGCCGCTCCTCATGGACGCGCTGGGGCTCTCGGTTTCGGGCGCGGGCCTGCTCATGTCCGTCTACGCGGTCACGGGCCTGATCCTGGCCCTCCCGGCCGGCTTCATCCTGCAGCGCGTGGGATTCCGGGTCACCGGCCTCATCGCGGGCGGGTCGATCGTGCTCGGCGGCATCCTGGGTGCACTCAGCCAGTCCACCGGCTCGCTCCTTGCCAGCCGCGTGATCGAGGGCGCGGGTACGAGCTTCATGGCGGTGCTGGCGCCAGCGCTGATCGCGCAGTGGTTCGCGGCATCGAAGCGCGGGACGGCCATGGGCATCTGGTCGGCCTGGGTGCCCCTGGGCACGGCCGCAACGCTGATAGTGGCGCCGCCGCTGGCCCAGGCCGCGGGCTGGCGCGCGGTGTGGTGGCTGGGCGTGATCTATGCACTCGTTGTCACGGTGCTCTACCTCGTCGTGGCCCGACCGGCCCCGCAGGTCGCGGGGGCAGACGGCATTCAGGCGCCCGCCGAGGCGCCAAGGGTCACGTCGCGGGATGTCCTGCGCAACCGCAATATCTGGCTGCTGTCGGTCGCGTTCGCCGCGTTTAACGCAGCCGCCATTGCCTCCGGCACCTATCTGCCCACGTTCCTCTCCACACAGCGCGGCATCCCGCTTGCGCAGGCAGCGCTGCTGGCGGCCATTCCCACGCTCATCACGATCTTCTCCGCGCCTGGCGGCGGCATCCTGTCGGACCGGATCGGGTCCCGCAAGAAGCCCTACCTCATCGGCTTTGCGGCTGCTGCGCTGCTGCTGCCGTTGAACGTGATCGCGTCCGGCTTCGCCCTGATAGCGGTGCTCGTCGCAGGCGGCCTGGCCCTGGGGCTCGTCCCCACCGCTATCTTTTCCGGCGCGGTAGAGGCCGCGGGAGACCCGCGGCAGGGCGGGCTTGCCATGGCCATTATCCAGGTCGGCCAGAACGCCGGCATGCTGATCGGACCGGTGGTGGTCGGTGCGCTGGCCCAGTCGGCGGGCTGGACCGCTGCGTTTGCCAGCCTCGCGGTGATGGCGCTGATCGGTTTCGCGGCAGGCCTGCTCGCCCGCGTGCGGTAACGCTCCTGCGGGAGTGTTCCCGCGTGCGTGTGGTAGAATGAGCATTCGGCAGGGGTTCCATCCCTGACGTGATCGTCCCTGTTCATCGCCGTTGACACCGCGGGACGGCCCATGACGCTCGTCTATCTTGCCATCGCCTGGACGTGCGGCATTCTGCTGGGGCAGGTGCTCCGCGCTGCAGGCATCCTCAGCTGCAACACCCCTCTGTGGGCGTTCGGCGCCGCGGCCGGCGCGTGCGTGGTCGGGTTCGCCGCACTGCGGCGGCTCAAGGGGCTGCGTCTCGGCAGCGCACTCCTGCTCTTCCTCATCCTCGGTGCGTGGCGTTACCAGGCCGCCCCCTTCGATCCCTGCGTGTCGCCAGCCGACCTGTCCCACCATCACGCCCAAGCCGCCGACGGTGTCTGGGCCGTGTCCGAGGGGACGGTGATCGGCTACCCCGAAGTGCGCGACGCCGAGATCCACTACCAGGTCGAGGTGATCCGGGTCACAATCGACGCGGCGACATACGACGTGCAGGGCCGGGCGCTGGTCCGCGCCCCGCGCGTTCCCGCGTTCAGCTACGGCGATCGCGTGCGGGTCACCGGCCTGCTGCTGACCCCGCCCGTGCTGGACGACTTCAACTATCGCCGCTACCTGGCTGCGCGCAACATCCACACCCTCATCCGCCGGCCCACGATCGCCTTGCTCTCCCATGGCCACGGTTCGCCGTTCTGGCACGCACTGTACTCGACGCGCACGCGCGCCAGCGCGGTGCTCAACCGCATCCTGCCCGAGCCCGCGGCCGGACTGGCCAACGGCATGGTGCTGGGCATCGAGGGCGGCATCTCGGAGGAGGTGAGCGACGCGTTCCGGGCCACCGGGACGACCCATCTGATCGTCATCTCGGGCAGCAACATCGCGTTCCTCTCCGGCGCGCTGGTGGCCGGGCTGGCCGGCGTGCTCTCCCGCCGCCGCGCCGCGCTCGTGGCCGCGCCCATCGTGCTGCTCTACGTCCTGCTGGTCGGCGCGGATCCGCCCGCGCTCCGCGCAGGCGTGATGGGGTTGCTGGGGCTGGGCGCCATCTACTTCGGCCGGCGGGGGACCGCCTACGTCTCGCTGTGCGCGGCGGGGCTCCTGATGACCGCGATCAACCCGCTGGCCCTGTGGGACATCGGCTTTCAGTTGAGCTTTGCGACCAGCCTGGGGCTGATCCTGTTCCAGCCGCCGCTCAGCCGGACCCTGGCCGCGTGGCTCGGCCGGCGCCTGTCCGCCGAGGCTGCGCGGCGCGTGGCCGCGGTGCTCGATGCGACGCTCACCGTGACGCTGGCCGCGCAGGCCGCGGTGCTGCCCCTGCTCCTGGCCTACTTCGGCCAGCTGTCGATCATCTCCCTGCTGACCAACGCGCTCGTCGCGCCCGTCCAGCCCGCGATCCTGGCCAGCGGCATCGCAGCGCTGCTGGCCGGGCTGGCCTTCCTGCCGTTCGGCCAGGTGGTCGCCGCGCTGCCCTGGGCGCTGCTCGGCTACACCGTGGCCGTCATTCGCCTGGCCGCCGATATCCCGTTTGCCTCGGTGCCGGTCGGGCGGGCCGGGCCGCTGTTCGTGATCGGCTACTACGCAGTGCTGGCAGCCTTGCTTGCCAGAGGCCGGCTTGCCCTCGCCGCGCGGTCAAACAGGCGGCTCATCCTCGCCGGTGCGCTAACCGCGGTCGCGACACTGCTGCTCTGGAACGCCTGGCGCGTCCTGCCGGACGGCCGGCTGCACGTCCTGTTCGTCTCTGCGGGGGGCGGCGAGGCCGTCGCGCTCACGACGCCGGGCGGGCGCACCGCGTGGGCGTGGGATGGCCGGGGCGACGGCGCGGCGCTGGTTCGGGCGACGCAGCGCGGGCCGTGGCGCGGGGATCGGCCCGATGTGGTGCTGGGGCCGTGTGCCGCGCCGCCGTGGCCCGGCGCGGCCTGCATCGATCCTGCAGGCCTGGACCCCGGCGCGGCCGTGCGGCTGGAGCCCGGCGTCAGCCTGGTGCGGCTCGACGCGGGCGCGGATTGGGTGCTGGCGCTCGAGTACGGCGCTTTTCGGACGCTGCTGCCCTCGACCCTGTCGCAGGAGGCGCAGGCTGCGCTGGTCGCGGGGGATGCGACAGGAGGGGTCACGGTGCTCAAGACGGCCAGGCCCGGGACCGGCGCGTGGCCGTCCGCCGCGCTGGTCCGGGCCACCGCGCCCCAGGCCGTCGTGTGGCCGCTGACGACCACCTATCCGCCCGAGGTCCGCGATGCGCTGGCCGCCGCGCACACCATCCGTGTCGATCCGGCCGCGCGCGTCGAGGTGGTCACGGATGGGGACGGGTTCACCCTCGCGACCCACAGCGCGGCGGGACCGCGGTAGCGCCGTCAGGTCCGGGGATAGCAGGCGCCGTCCAGCAGGTTCTGCAGCGCCAGGAAGCGGGGCTCGGGCAGCGCATCCCAGGGGAACAAGCCCACCTCCGTCGCCTCATCCGCTGCGTTGACGATGGGCTCGCCGTCGATCAGGCGCGCGTCCATCCAGATCGTGATGTAGTGTTTGCCGTCCGCCACGAAGACGTCGTTGGTGATTGCGCGGAAGCGGACATCGGCGATGTCGATGCCCGTCTCCTCCTTCGTCTCGCGGATCGCGCATTCCTCCAGCGTTTCGCCGTACTCGAGGTGGCCGCCCGGCGGCGCCCAGGTGCCTGCGCCGTGCGCGCCCTGCCGGTGGAGCAGCAGCACCGCATCGCCCCGTGTGATGATCACCGCAACGCCCACGCCTGGTCTTGCATTCATGTCAGTTGGCTCCCTTTCGCGGTCGCCCGTCGCGATGTTACGGTCACAGCCACGGCCACTTCACGTCTGCACAGTGGCGATCCCATGCCGCGCCGAACGTCCTGGCGAGCACCTGCTCTTCCTCGGGTGCGAAGCGCCGCACCGAGCCATAGAGGACGGCGCCGACCAGCGCACCCAGCCATGTGTCGAGCAGGAAGCCGGCCCACGGCAGCACCAGCAGGGCGACGCTGGTGTACAGGGGATGCCTGACGAGCGCGTAGGGCCCGTGCGTGATCAACTCGCCCCGGGGCACGCGGGTCAGGACCAGGCCGATCGACCACAGCCAGAGGATGAGGCCGGGGATCAGGATGACGATGGAGAGGACCTTCAGCCAGGGCGGTGGACCGCCGACGCGAAACGGAGACGGGTGCAGGACGTTCAGCACCGCGCCGATCACCAGGACCGGCACGATGATGGGGAGGATCCTGTCGCCGCTGCCCAGCAGGTGCTTCAGGTTCATGAGGCTTCCTCCGGGGTGCGACCGAATTACATGCCGCGGTTGGTTCAGGCCACCATCCGGGCCAACTCGGCAAGGGGCTCGTTGTTATCGGGCTCCTTGATGTACGAGGTCGTGTAGTTGGTGTAGCGGATGCTGCCTGACCGGTCGACCAGAAGCACGGTCGGCGTGAAGACCATGACCGATGGCAGGAGCGTACGCCTGGCGTCGATCTGGTATAGTTTCGCCACCGCGGCGCCCTTGTCGCTCAGGATCGGGTAAGGGGTGCCATTGTCGCTCACGTGCCTGGCAATCATCTTGGGTCCGTTCGGGACCACCACCAGTACCTCCGCGTTCAGTGCCTTGAACCTGGAATGGTCGTGGCGCAACTGCGCCATGTGATTCACACAGTGCCTTCAGACGAACCCGAGATTGAAGACCAGCAGGACGTTGTGCGAGCGACAGATCTCCGACAGGGTGAACGGCGTACCCTGGTGATCGGGCAAGGTGAAATCCGGGGCAAGGTCGCCCACCGACAGATGGTTCATGTTCTCCTCCTCTTGCTGCGCCGGCGTCGTGAAGCTGGGACGGAACCGGGCATTGAGATTATCGCGCCGGAGAGGACGATCGGAAAATTCCCCCTGGCGTGGTATGATTCCGCGGTGAACAGATGCCGGGGTGAAGAGTCTGCCAGACGAAGAGTCTGGCCGCACGAGGAGGACCGCGAGTGAACCGGCCGATTCAACCATCGTCACGGCTTGGGTGGTGGGCGCTGTGGCTGGGCTTCGCCACGGGGCTCTGGGCAAGAGTGTTCCCATTGCTCCCCGCGCTGTTGGGGCCCAGGCTTCCTATTCGCATCCCGCTCGGCCGGGCAGGCAGCGTGATCGAGGTTGCGCTTGCGCTTGCGGCGCTGTCGACGGGGGTGATTGCCATGAGGCGGGGCGAGCGATCGTGGCTCAACATCATCGCGTTCGTGCTGGCCGCCATCATCGGCGGAGCCTGGCTGCTGTTCGCGCTCGGCCAGGTCGTCGTGCCGGATTAGCCCTCTCTGGTCCGGAGCACAGCCCGGGCGCGGCCGGCCCCAGACCTCAGCAGAGCCCCTTTCGGCCGCTTCCTTGACTTGTCACTGATTTTTAACTAGACTGGGCGACAGTATTGCTCTTCTTCACCTGCTATCGGCTCGCACGGGCGGATGGCAAGGTGAGGCGCCGTGGCATCTGCGCGGCTTCCATCGTTCAATTGACGACAGGAGGTGCCAGTCTACCTACTCATAGTTGCCAAGCGAAGTCGGTTTCCATGCACTGTGTACATCTGAAGGAGAATCCATACATGTACAGAAGAGCCGTGGTAGCAGTTGTGATACTGATGATGGTGTCGGGCGGGATGCCTGCGGCCTGGGCCGCACAGCCCGTTGCGGCAGTTGCCGCGCCGGCAGCACCATTAGATCTGACCATTTTGCACACGAATGATTTTCATGCGCGGATCGACGAGTACGATGTTGGCGGCGGGGCGTGTACGAATGCGGCCAACTGCATCGGTGGTTATGCGCGGCTGGCGACGTTGGTGGCCGGCGTGCGGGCGGACACGGATAACGTGCTGCTGGTGGATGCGGGCGACCAGTTCCAGGGAACGCTGTACTACAACCTGTTCAAGTCGGACGTAGTTGCGGCGATGATGAATGCGGTGGGCTACGAGGCGATGACGGTGGGCAACCACGAGTTTGACGACGGGCCGGCGGAGCTGGCGGCGTTGGCGACTGCGGCGGCCTTCCCGATCGTGAGCACGAACCTGGATGTGAGTGCGGAGCCGGCGTTGGTTGGGAAGCTGGCGCCGTACACGGTGGTGGAGCGCGAGGGTCAGAAGGTAGGGATCCTGGGCGTGACGACGACGGAGCTGCCGGACATTTCGAGTCCTGGGCCGAACGTGGTGGTGCAGGACCCGGTGAGCAGCGTGCAGGCGACGGTGACCGCGTTGGCGGGCGAGGGCGTGGACAAGGTGGTGGTGTTGAGCCACCTGGGCTATGCCGAGGACCTGGCGCTGGCGGCGGCGGTGAGCGGGTGGACGTGATCGTGGGTGGTCACAGCCACACGTTCCTGTACGATCCGGCGACGGCGCAGACGTTCAGCCCGCCGAACCTGTCCCTGACGCCGGTGGGGGCGTACCCGACGGTGGTGGAGAGCCCTGCAGATGAGCCGGTTTTGGTGGTGACGGCGTTTGAGTGGGGCAAGTTCCTGGGCCGGCTGGACGTGAGCTTCGGCGGCGACGGGATCGTGACGGCGTACGACGGCAACCCGATCTACGTGAGCAACACGGTGGCGAAGGACCCGGCGATCGAGGCGTTGATTGCGCCGTACCGGGAGGACGTGAACGACCTGATGACGCTGAAGGTGGGCGAGATCACGGTCGATGCGCCGCTGAGCGTGGACGGGAAGCGGATCTGCCGGTTGGGCGAGTGCCTGCTGGGGAACGTGGTCACGGATGCGATGCTGTGGCAGGTGAACACAGTGGGCGGGGGTGACTACCAGATTGCGGTGACGAACGGCGGCGGCCTGCGGGCGGCGCTGCTGGCTGGGGACGTGACGTACGGCGGCGTGATGAACGTGCTGCCGTTCGGGAACACGATTGCGACGATGGGCTTGAAGGGCTCGGACCTGCTGGCGGCGCTGGAGCACAGCGTGCGGTCGTACCCGGGCGAGAACGGCGGGTTCCTGCAGGTGTCGGGCATGCTACACGTTCGATCCGACGCAGCCGGCGGGCTCGCGCATCTTCAGTGCGACGGTGTGGAACGGCACGACGTGGGAGGCGCTGCAGCCCGACACGGTGTACAAGGTCGTGACGAACAACTTCACGCGCAACGGCGGAGATGGCTACAGCTGGTTCCGCGACAATGCCATCACCCGTACGACTTCGGGCCCGGGCTGCACGAGGCGGTGATCGCGTACTTCGAGACCTTCTCCCCCGTGACTCCGGTCATCGAGGGACGCATCGGCCGCTTGCGCCGCCTGGTCCGCTGGACCTCACGATCCTGCACACGAATGATTTTCATGCGCGGATCGACGAGTACGACGTTGGCGGCGGGGCGTGCACGAATGCGGCCAACTGCATCGGTGGTTATGCGCGGCTGGCGACGTTGGTGGCCGGCGTGCGGGCGGACACGGATAACGTGCTGCTGGTGGATGCGGGCGACCAGTTCCAGGGAACGCTGTACTACAACCTGTTCAAGTCGGACGTAGTTGCGGCGATGATGAATGCGGTGGGCTACGAGGCGATGACGGTGGGCAACCACGAGTTTGACGACGGGCCGGCGGAGCTGGCGGCGTTGGCGACTGCGGCGGCCTTCCCGATCGTGAGCACGAACCTGGATGTGAGTGCGGAGCCGGCGTTGGTTGGGAAGCTGGCGCCGTACACGGTGGTGGAGCGCAAGGGTCAGAAGGTAGGGATCCTGGGCGTGACGACGACGGAGCTGCCGGACATTCGAGTCCTGGGCCGAACGTGATGGTGCAGGACCCGGTGAGCAGCGTGCAGGCGACGGTGACCGCGTTGGCGGGCGAGGGCGTGGACAAGGTGGTGGTGTTGAGCCACCTGGGCTATGCCGAGGACCTGGCGCTGGCGGCGGCGGTGAGCGGGGTGGACGTGATCGTGGGTGGTCACAGCCACACGTTCCTGTACGATCCGGCGACGGCGCAGACGTTCAGCCCGCCGAACCTGTCCCTGACGCCGGTAGGGGCGTACCCGACGGTGGTGGAGAGCCCTGCAGATGAGCCGGTTTTGGTGGTGACGGCGTTTGAGTGGGGCAAGTTCCTGGGCCGGCTGGACGTGAGCTTCGGCGGCGACGGGATCGTGACGGCGTACGACGGCAACCCGATCTACGTGAGCAACACGGTGGCGAAGGACCCGATCGAGGCGTTGATTGCGCCGTACCGGGAGGACGTGAACGACCTGATGACGCTGAAGGTGGGCGAGATCACGGTCGATGCGCCGCTGAGCGTGGACGGGAAGCGGATCTGCCGGTTGGGCGAGTGCCTGCTGGGGAACGTGGTCACGGATGCGATGCTGTGGCAGGTGAACACAGTGGGCGGGGGTGACTACCAGATTGCGGTGACGAACGGCGGCGGCCTGCGGGCGGCGCTGCTGGCTGGGGACGTGACGTACGGCGGCGTGATGAACGTGCTGCCGTTCGGGAACACGATTGCGACGATGGGCTTGAAGGGCTCGGACCTGCTGGCGGCGCTGGAGCACAGCGTGCGGTCATACCCGGGCGAGAACGGCGGGTTCCTGCAGGTGTCGGGCATGCGTTACACATTCGACCCGGCGCAGCCGGCCGGCTCACGCATCATCAGTGCGACGGTGTGGAACGGCACGACGTGGGCGGCGCTGCAGCCCGACACGGTGTACAAGGTCGTGACGAACAACTTCACGCGCAACGGCGGAGATGGCTACAGCTGGTTCCGCGACAATGCCATCAACCCGTACGACTTCGGGCCTGGGCTGCACGAGGCGGTGATCGCCTACTTCGAGACCTTCTCCCCCGTGACCCCGGTCATCGAGGGACGCATCAACTTCCTGAGGCGGGTGTTCCTGCCGCAGATGTACCAGGGCGTGACTTTCCCATAACGGCCTGGGGTGCAGACGGCCAGGCGTGAACGGCGCCTGGCATAGCGAAACGGGAAGGAGATAACTCTCCTTCCCGTTTCATTTTTGATCGCTGCAGCCGGCTTTTCTGGCCGAGATCACACCACCTGTCGCCGCATCGCAACCAGCCCCGCGCTAGCGCCGATGGGCTCCCAACCATCCGCACCCAACGCGACCACAACGTCCAGACGGTTGAGCACGAACGCGACCGCATTGGGGCGGCTGAGCTTCAGGTCGTCAGGTCCCAGGTCCGGGAAGCAGCGCGCCAGGTATGTGCGGATGCGCTCGGTCCCCGCTGATGTCGTGAGCACGCGATCCGGCCAGACTTCAAGATATTCCCATCGTTGCATTGTCGCCTCCGTTTGTCGCAGATTCTAGCATGCTACCGTGGCGCATCCAAACGACACACTTCGGTGGGCCCTTCGTCCGAGACGGCGCACGTGCCCATGAACCAACATCGCGCCGCTTACCAGTCCCGATCCCCGCCCCCCAGTCCCCAATCCCAACCTTAAAAATATGCATTATTCGTAAATTGGTCGTATTTCAACGAATAATATCGTATCTTTTTGTAACCCTCCTTCGTCATCATAGTTGCATCGGTGCAGCGCACCGTAACCATCCGGTCAAATGACACTACATGTGTGGGAGATGAACCATGACACTCTACTGCAGAACCCTTAAGGCGGATGAGCAGCCCAGGCTGGAAGAGCTGGCCAGGGGCACGGACGAAGAGCTGGCGCGGCGCGCGCAGATCGTCCTGCTCTCCGCGCAACATACCTGCGTGCACGAGATCAGCCAGACCGTCGGCCTGCATCCGATCAACGTCCGCAAGTGGATTCACCGCTACAACCGGGCCGGCATCAAGGGGCTCCTGCCGCGGCGCTCGCCCGGCCGGCCGCGGGTGTTCACGCGGCAGCAGCGTGAGGCCATCGTAGGGCTGGCCGCGACCGATCCCCGCGCGCTGGGACTGGCGTTCGATGCGTGGTCGTTGCAGCGGCTGCGCACGGAACTGATCGAGCAGGGCGTGGTGGAGGAGGTCAGCTCGGAGACCATCCGGCAGCAGCTGCTGCAGAGCGGCCTCGTCTTCGATGACCAGCGGTGGGTTGCCGCGCCCTAGCGCACAGGCTACCGGCGTTGCGGCGCCCTACCACCCGCGGCGATATTGGAACGGGATCTCAACCTCGTGGCCAAGCTGGCGGGCGGCGCGTATCGGCCAATAGGGGTCGCGCAGCGATGCGCGGCCGATCAGCACTGCGTCGGCCACCCCGTCACTGATGATCGCGTCGGCCTGGGCCGGTTCGGTGATCAGCCCCACCGCCGCGGTCGCGATTCCGGCCTCGCGGCGGATGCGCTCGGCAAAGGGCGCCTGATAGCCCGGCCCGAGCTTCACCTGCTGCCTCAGCGAAAGGCCGCCCGACGAGACGTCGATGAGGTCGACTCCTAACCCTGCCAGCACGCGCATCACGGCAACACTTTGCCCGATATCCCACCCACCTTCGATCCAGTCGGTCGCGCTGATGCGGACGAACAGAGGGAGATGTTCGGGCCAGGCCGCGCGCACGGTCTGCACCACTTCCACCAGCAGCCGGCTGCGGTTCTCCAGGCTGCCTCCGTACTCGTCGGTGCGTTGATTTGAGAGGGGTGAGAGGAACTCGTGCAGCAGGTAGCCGTGCGCGGCGTGGAGCTCGATCCCCTGGAAGCCGGCAGCCAGGGCCAGCCGGGTGGACCGCTCGAAACCAGTCCGTACGGCGGCGAGCTCCCGGGGGCCCATCGCCTGGGGTACGGGCATCTCCTCGAAGGCGAGCGCGCTGGGGGCAATGGCCTCCGGTGTTTGTGCCTTGCGCCCGGCGTGCGCGAGCTGGATGACGGGCGTCGCGCCGTGTTCGAGCATCACTGCGACAATGGGCGCCAGCGCGGCAGCCTGCGCTTCGTTCCAGAGACCCAGGTCCCGCGGGGTAATGCGGCCGCGCGGCTCAATTGCCGTCGCCTCTGTCACGATCAGGCCCGCCCCGCCGAGGGCACGGCTGGCGAGGTGAACCAGGTGCCAATGCGTCGGCAGGCCGTCTTCGGCGAAAACCGAGTACTGGCACATGGGCGAGATCCACACCCGGTTCCGCGGCCGGATGCTGCGGAGCTGGAGCGGGGAAAAGAGATGGGTGCCACCGGTTGACATGCTTCCTCCGTGATGGGCGCGGCTTGCGGCCGGGCGTGCGGCGCTCCGCTTGGTGAGCGCTGCCAGTATAACACCCGCGGGGCTATTTGCCCCTCCACCCCTGTATGATGGCTCCGTGCGTCGCCGGTGCGGCAATGGGCGCCAGGCCTTTCACAGTCTTCAGTTGATTTGACGTCCTCTGTCTTGCGTGCTAACATATGAGCAATCTCTCATATATTAGGATGGCGCGTGATAGACCCGAACGAATTTGAAGTCCCGGACTGCTGCGCGGACGACCCGTCTGCTGCAGCGCCACAAGGACAATTGATGGACCTCCTCGCAGCGAGCGAGCTGGCGGACATCTTCAAGGCGCTGAGCGATCCGACGCGGCTGCGCATCATCTCCATCCTCGCCGAGCGTGAGCTGTGCGTTAACGACCTGAGCGAGGCGCTGGGGATGACCCAGTCCGCCGTGTCGCACCAGCTGGCCGACATGCGCGGGAAACGGCTGTTGGCCGCCCGCCGCGAGGGGCGGTACGTCTACTACCGGCTGGACGACGATCACGTCCGCCATCTCTTCAGCGAAGGCCTGGCCCACGTGCAGCACGCAGGCGATGGGCGGACACATGGATAGGGCCCGGCTGGACCTGAACGTCGAGGGGATGGACTGCGCGGACTGCGCGCTCAAGCTGGAG
This sequence comes from Anaerolineae bacterium, assembly GCA_040766655.1. GTDB lineage: Bacteria > Chloroflexota > Anaerolineae > CG2-30-64-16 > CG2-30-64-16 > JALOOB01. Next base: position 96,639 of record JAXGQB010000017.1, on the reverse strand, counting down.
CAGGCGGTGGGCCGGCTGGACGGCGCGTTTCACGTCAGCGTCAACTTCGCCGCGGCCACGATGCACGTGGAATACGATGCAAGCCGGCTGGCGCCGGAGGCGGTCACGAAGCGCGTGCGCCGCATGGGCTACGCGGCGGCCACGGTCGGGACGCCTGCCACCGCACCTGCCGCCGCACCTGACAGCCGCGGCGGACGCCTGGTCGGGGCCATCCGCAGCCGGCCGCGCGATGTGCTGACGCTCCTCGCGGGCGTGCTGCTCCTCGCGGCCGTCGCCGCGCACCTGGCGGGCCTGCCCCGGCCCGCGGTCACCGCGCTCTACGCGCTCTCGGTGCTCTCCGCCGGGTCATTCGTCGCGCGCAAGGGCCTCACGAACCTGTGGCTGACGCGGCAGATGAACATCAACTTCCTGATGACCATCGCGGCCGTGGGCGCGGCCGCGATCGGGGAATGGGCCGAGGCCGCGCTCGTGGTCTTCCTTTTCGGCGTGGGCGAGACGCTGGAGAGCTACACGATGGACCGTGCGCGGCGCGCCATCCGGTCACTGATGGCGCTGGCGCCGGCAGAGGCCACGGTGCTGGTGGACTGCCTGGACTGCGAGGAACATCTCGGCCAGCCCATGGCGAGCGGGCAGCCCTACACGGGCGGCGCCTGCCCCTGGTGCGTTCACGAGACGCAGCTCCCCGTGGCCGAGCTGGCCATCGGCGACAGGATCGTGGTCAGGCCGGGCGAGCGCATCCCCATGGACGGACGGGTGTTGGCGGGCGAATCCGCGGTGAACCAGGCGCCCATCACGGGCGAGAGCATCCCGGTGGAGGTGGGGCCGGGGACCGACGTGTTCGCCGGATCGATCAACGGCAACGCCGCGCTGGAGGTGAAGGTGACGCGACTGGCCGCGGACAACACCATCAGCCGCATCATCCACATGGTGGAGCAGGCACAGGCCCAGAAGGCGCCCGCGCAGCGCTGGGTGGATCGCTTCGCGCGCGTCTACACGCCCGCCGTGGTGGGCCTGGCGGTCATGGTGGCGGTCGTGCCGCCCCTCCTCTTCGGCCAGCCGTTCCTGGACGCCGGCGATGGTGCGCGGGGCTGGCTCTATCGAGCGCTGGCGCTCCTGATCACCGCTTGCCCCTGCGCGCTGGTCATCTCGACGCCGGTGAGCATCGTGAGCGGCATCAGCCGCGCAGCGCGCGCGGGCGTCCTGATCAAGGGCGGGGCACACCTGGAGAGCGCGGGGAGCCTGGCGGCCATCGCGTTCGACAAGACTGGCACGCTGACGCTCGGTGAGCCGTCGGTCACATCGGTCGTGAGCCTGAACGGCTACGGGCCCGACGCGGTGCTGCGCATCGCGGCCGCGGTGGAGGCCCGCTCGGAGCATCCACTGGCGCAGGCCGTAGTGCGCCACGCGGCGGAACGCGGGATCGCGTTCCGGCCGGGCGATCAGTTCCGCGCGCTGACGGGCCGGGGCGCAGCAGCACTGGTGAACGGCCAGGTGGCGCGCGTCGGCAGCGCAGCCATGTTCGCAGATGCGGGGCTGCCCGTCCCGGAGGCCGTGCTGGGCCACAGCGCACGGCTGGAGGCGCAGGGGAACACGGTCATGCTGGTGCACGGCGCGCGGCCGGCCGCGGGGACGAAAGACGGTACTGCCGCAGAGCTCTCAGAGACCTCAGAGGCCGGAGAGACATCCGAGGGTGGCTGGCCGGGCGCCGTTATGGGGACGGCTGGCCGACCCGCCACTGAGTTCCTGGGCCTGGTGGCTGTGGCGGATACGATCCGGCCGGACGCGCGGGCGGCGATGGACGCGCTCAAGGCCGCGGGCATTCGCCGGACGGTCATGCTGACGGGGGATAACGCGACCACGGCCGCGGCCATCGCGGCGCAGGCAGGCGTCGACGAGGCGCGCGCCAACCTCATGCCCGTCGACAAGGTGGCCGCGGTCGACGGGCTGCTGGCCGAGCACGGGCAGGTGGCCATGGTGGGAGACGGGGTGAACGATGCCCCCGCGCTCGCGCGCGCCACGGTGGGCATCGCCATGGGCGCCGCGGGCACGGACCAGGCGCTGGAGACCGCGGACATTGTCCTGATGGGCAACGACCTGCGCAAGCTGCCCTTCGCGATTCAGCTCAGCCGGCGCACGGTGAGCGTGGTGCGCCAGAACGTCCTCTTCAGCCTGGGCGTGAAGGCCGTTTTCCTGGCGCTGGTGCTCTCCGGTGCCGCAACGCTGTGGATGGCAGTGTTCGCGGACGTCGGCACGTCCCTCATCGTCATCCTCAACGGCATGCGCCTGCTCACCGCGCGCGGGAACGTCAGCGCATAGTCGTACGACTCGCCGGGTGCCCCGCGACCGGCGTGCCCTTCGCCGCGCCGCTCGCCGCGCCGAACCCTGTGGCGATGAGGGTGATCCGAATGGCGTCCTCCATCTCGGGTTCGATCACCGCGCCGAAGATGATGTTGGCGTCCGGGTCGACGGTGCGGCTGATGATTTCGGCCGCCTGGTTGACCTCGTGGAGGGTCAGGTCCGGGCCGCCGGTGATGTTGAAGAGGAGGCTGCGCGCGTCCTCGATGCTGATGTCCAGCAACGCGCTGCGGGTGGCCTGGTCCGCGGCCGCCTGGGCGCGGCCTTTGCCCTTTGCCTGGCCGACGGCCATCAGACCCGTGCCGCCGTCTGCCATCACCGCGCGCACGTCGGCGAAGTCCAGGTTGATCAGGCCCGGGATGGTGATCAGCTCGGAGATGCCCTGGATGCCCTGGCGCAGCACGTCGTCCGCCAGCGCGAAGGCCTGCTGGATGCTGGTGCTCTCGTCGATCAGGTGCAGGAGCTGGTCGTTGGGGATGACGATCAGGGTGTCGACGCACGCCCTCAGGCGCTCCACGCCGGCCTCGGCCACCTTGCGCCGCCGCGTGCCCTCGAAGGCGAACGGCGTCGTCACGACGCCGACGGCCAGGATGCCCGCCTCCCGGGCCAGCCGGGCGATCACCGGCGCCGCGCCGGTGCCGATGCCGCCGCCCATGCCGCCGGTCACGAACACCAGGTCGACGTCCCCGATCAGCGCGCGGATGGCATCGCTCGCATCCTCGGCCGCCTGTTCGCCGGTCTTCGGGTCGCCGCCCGAGCTGCGGCCCTGGGTCAGCCGTTCGCCGATTTGCAGCCGATCGGGCGCCCTGGAAGACGTCAGGGCCTGGGCGTCGGAGTTAATGGCGATCAGCTTGATCCCCCGGACGCCCTGGTCAACCATCCGGTTGACGACGTTCGATCCTGCGCCGCCGACGCCGACCACGGCGATCCTGGCGACCTCTTCTGCGAAATCGCGGGGGCGCCTGCGCCGCGGGGCCCGGGACGAGTTGTTCGCGGCCTCGCGCGCCGGCTCTCGGGTGCTTCCCGGCGCGCTGCGCCCGGTCTCGGGTTCCCCTACGCTGGGTGGATCAAACAGTCCCATGGCAACCCTCCTTCGCGGGCAGGCCGCATGCTGCCTCAGAGCGAATATTACAACAAGCGGCCGAGAAATCAACTCCTCATTTCACAGGCCGCAACGCATCAGCCCAGCTCGACCAGCGAACGGAAGGCGCGGTAGGCCTCGGGCATGTTGCGCGCCACATACGACACGCGGCGGCCGTCTTCGCGGTGTGCGCCGGGCATGAGCGCGGCCGAGTCTGCCATCTCGGTCTTCACGAACTCCACCGTGACCGTGAGCGGCGGCGCGAGGCGGAAGGGCTGCGGCGGCGGCTCCGAGAGCAGGTGGTCCACCCCCCGGGCCGCGCACTGCTCGATAAGTTCCGCGGTGTCCTGAGGCGGCAGGCACGCGGCCGAGTTCCGTCCGATGGCCTGCTTCACCACCGCCTGCACGACGCCGGGGAAGATGGCTGCGGTCTCCGCGCACGCGGACTGGTCGCCAGAAACCATGAGGATCGGAGCGCCGAAGTGGCCGCACACCGCAGCGTTGAGCCCGATCTCACCCATGGCCTGCGGCTTGTCGCCCGGCTCTGCCAGCCATAGGCCCGACACCTTCGTGCTCGACCAGGTGTGGTCCAGGACCGCGTCTTGCGTTCCGGCGCGCGCGTGGTAGCCGATGAAGAGCACGCCGTCGACCCCGCGGTCGATCCCTTCCACCATCAGCAGGGGTCGAAGCAGGCCCGAATTGAGCTGGGCGCGGGGATCGAGCTGCTCGATCAGGATGTTGGTCCCGTTCCAATGGCTGTCGCTAACGATCACTTCGTCTGCGCCTGCGGCAAACGCGCCGCGCACCGCGGCGTTCACGTCCGCAGTCATCAGCCGGCGGAACCGGTCGTACTCCGCATGGGAAGGGTTCACCTGGTCGAAGTTCACCACGCCGGTGATACCTTCCATGTCGGCCGAAATCAGGATCTTCATGAGTCGCTCACTCCCTGGTAAGGCGCGGGATCGTAGCCGGTCCATTCGATCTCCGGCACGCCCGCGAAACGCCGCGCCATGGTCTCCAGCGCGGCTGGGTTGTTGTCGATCAGGATGAAGCGCCGGCCCAGGGCCAGGCAGGCTGCGCCGGTCGTGCCGCTGCCCGCGAAGAAGTCAAGCACCAGGCCGCCGGGCGGGGACGACGCCGCGACGATGCGCTTGAGGATCCCCAACGGCTTCTGGGTCGGATACCCCAGGCGCTCCGCGCCGTTGGTCGGCACGATAGTGTGCCACCAGGTGTCGGTGGGCAGCTTGCCGCGCGCCGCCTTCTCCGGCCCCACGAGCCCGGGCGCCATGTACGGAATGCGCTCGACCTCGTCCGTGTTGAACAGATAGCGCTCAGGATCCTTCACGTAGACCAGGATATTGTCGTGCTTCGCGGGCCAGCGCCGCGTCGCCCGCGCGCCGTAGTCGTACGCCCAGATGACCTCATTCAGAAAGCAGGGGCGGCCGAAGATGCCGTCCAGCAGCACCTTGCAGTAATGGACTTCCCGGTAATCGATGTGGAAGTAGAGTGAGCCGTGATCGGCCAGCAGGCGATGGGCCTCGACGAGCCGGGGCTCGAGGAAGGCCAGGTAGTCATCGAACGCGTCGCTGTACGCGCGCGTCCCCAGCCTGACCGTGTGATAGCGCCGCCCGGCGAAGCCCTCACGGTCGCCGTCCTCGCTGCGAGTCGTCTTGAGGCGGGTGTGCGCCTGCTTCCGGCCGGTGTTGAAGGGCGGGTCGATGTAGATCAGGTCGATCGACCCTGCGGTCAGCGCCTGCAGGGCGGGCAGATTCTCGCCGAAGATGACTTGGTGCTTCAAAGCTAGTGTTCCCGCAGGTACTCCCGGATCATCAGCGCGGCGGTGGCGCCCTCGCCCGCGGCCGCGGCCGCCTGCCTGGTGCTGCCCGAACGGCAGTCGCCCGCAGCGAAGACGCCCGGCAGGCTGGTCTCCAGGTTGAGGTTCGTGGTCACGAAGCCGTACTTGTCGCGCGCGATCTCCGCGGGCAGCCACTCGGTGTTGGGGCTCTGGCCGATGAAGATGAACGCGCCGTCGAATTGCCACACCTTCGTCTCGCCCGTTTCACGGTCGACCACCTCGACGCCCTGGAGCCGGCCCCGCTGGGCACGGAAGGCCTGGATCGCGTGGTTGGTGACGACGTGCATGTCGGGGTCCCGGGAGACCGCCTCCTGCAGCAGCTTGCCTGCCCGCACCTCGGGCAGGAACTCGACGATGGTCACGCTGCGCGCGAACTGTTTGATGAAGAGGCTCTCCTGGAAGCCGCTGTTGCCCCCGCCGACCACCAGGACGTCCTTGCCCCGGTAGAACGGCGCGTCGCACATGGCGCAGAAGTGAATGGCGGACCCGATCAGCTCGCGCTCGCCGGGCGCCATGAGGCGCCGATAGCGCGCGCCCGTGGCAATTAGGACCGCGCGGGCGCTGTACTCCTTGCCCGCGGTGGTGCGGACGGCCAGGTACTGCCCGGTGCGCGCCAGGCCCTGGACCCCCGAGGCCTGCACGATCTCGACGCCGAACTTCTTCGCCTGGCGAACCAGGCGTTGGGCGAACTCCTGTCCCGAGATGCCCTCGTCGAAGCCAGGGTAGTTCTCCATCAGCTGCGTGTTGCCCACCTGGCCGCCGGCCGCGCCGCGTTCCAGGATCAGGGTGTTGATCCCTTCGCGCGCAGCGTAGATAGCAGTGGTCAGGCCCGCAGGCCCGCCGCCGATGATGATCAGGTCGTAGAAGCTGTAGCGCGCGGCCGAGACCAGCCCCAGCTTCTGCGCCAGCACCTCGTTGCTCGGCTCGACCAGGATGCTGCCGTCGGGGAAGACGATCGTGGGCACGCTGCGGTTGCCGCGGTTGAGCCGCTCGACCTCCGCCTGCGCGGCGGGGTCCTGGTCGATGTCGATGTAGTCGTAAGCGATGCGGTGTTCGCCCAGGAATTGCTTGCTGCGCCGGCAGTCGGGGCACCATGGGGTGCCGTAGACGATCAGTGGCTTCTCCGGTCCCATCTCGGCTCCTTGACACTCGGATTGGTGGGGGCTAGTATAGCACACGGGAAAGGGCGCTCCAATGCCGACACTGCTCACGCGGACCCGCACCCTCCTGGCCCTGGCTCTCGTGGCCGGGCTGGCCTGGCTCGCGCTGCGCGGGCTGCCGGACGGCCGGCTGCACGTGTGGTTCCTCGACGTGGGCCAAGGCGACGCGATCCTGATCCAGGCGCCCGATGGCCGCCAGATCCTGGTGGATGGCGGGCCCAGCCCGGCAGCGCTGGGCGACGAGCTGGGCGCGGTGCTGCCGTTCTGGGACCGCTCGCTCGACCTCCTCGTGCTGACCCACCCTGATGCTGACCACCTCACCGGCTTCCTGCCCCTGTTCGGGCGCTACCGCATCGGCGGCGTGGTCCACAACGTCGATCCCGCGGATCCCGCGGCCGCGGCCTGGCTCGACCTGCTTGCCAGGCACGCAATCGCGCCGGGCCGGGCCGTGCGCGGCGCGCGGCTACAGGTCGGGGCGGTGACCCTCACGGTGTTGAACCCGGGGGATGGCGCGGGTGTTGCGGCAGGTGGAAACGACAACGACAGGAGCGTGGTGCTGCGCGTGGACCACGGGCCGGCCAGCGTCCTGCTGACCGGCGACGCGGGCGAGGCCGCGGAACAGGCCATGATCGCGGCCGGGCTGCCGCTGGACGTCGACATCCTGAAGGTGGCCCATCACGGCAGCGCGGGCGGCACGTCGGCCAGGTTCCTGGCGCACGTCACGCCGGAGTTGGCCGTCATCTCGGTCGGCACGGACAACCGTTTCGGCCATCCCGCGGGCGAGTTGCTCGACCGCCTGGCCGGCGTGACGGTGCTGCGCACGGACGAGCGCGGCCGCATCGAGGCGGTGGCCGACGGCGATCGGTGGCGGGTGAAGACGGAACGCTGACGGTGCGACCATCGACTTGGGCATGCTACGTCTCTACCTCGCTTCACGCGTGTGGCGCTGCTCGTGTGGGCGACCGGAAACGACTATCAATATTGCATGCTGCTGATTTCCGTATGAGCAGGCGATTTTATAGACTTCGAACTTGACCCGTGGCCGGAGTGTGCTATCCTTTTCACGAAGGACGGGCATCCCTCATCGTCCACGGCTGGGGACGCATTGCGCCGGTCCGGATGGCGGATCGTTTCACCGTCGTGTCCTCCGCAGTCCCCACAGCAGCACATCCCGTCCTCGAAAGGGTGTCATGAACGTGAAGGGTCTTTTTCTCCGCGCGCGCCGGTTCCTGTCCAACACCGGTCTTATCGTCAGCCTGATTATCGTCCCTGGCATTGGATTCACTGTGGCGGCGGAAGCGCCGCGCGACGCAGGCCGCGCGGCTGCCGGTCCGTCACAGCCCGCAGATTCGCTGATCATGGAGGTCAACTACGGCCACGATTGGGTCGGTGCAGTAACGGAGCCGGCCGCCGAGGTCACAGTGAGCGTGAATGGCGGTGAATACACCTGCACGGCCGATGCGGACGCCGGGGGCCAGTTTTACTCCTTCTGGTCCGAATGCTGGACGCCCAGCCACCCGGACCTGCAGCCCGGGCAGAGCGTGACGGTCAGCGCGGCGGGCTCGGTCGCCACGGTGGACCCCGTCGGTTCGATCACGGGCATCGTCGATGATGCGGCCAACACGCTGAGCGGCACGGTCACCGCGTCCCCCTGGACGGGCCTCCTTAACTACCAGTGCGAGGTGTGGGTCGAGAACGGCCCGACTGGCATCGACGGCACAGTTGACCCCGCTGGTGGCTCATACACCTGCGACTTCGACACTGTCGGTGCCGGCTGGGACCTACAGCCGGGCCAGACGGTCGTGCTGCGCTATTTCGAGCCGGACGGCGACTCGGTGATCAACACCTTCGAGGCGCCCTATGCCCGCGTGAGCCTCACGGGGGACTTCGTGAGCGGCTGGTTTGGCTCCAACGCCGAGGTCTCTTTTACGGTGAACGGCGGTGCCAAGGGCGGGGGCAGCGGTGTGGCCCGTCCGGACGGCTGGTTCGACGGCATCGGTTGTGATTGCGACATGGCGCCGGGCGATACGGTGGCCATCACCTCCGACGCAGGCTTCAGCGAGATCGTAACGCTCATCGACATCACCGGTAGTGCGGATCTGGCCGAAGACACCCTGGCGGGCCAGATGACCGGCGGCACGCACCCGGCGCAGGGTCTGGCCGAGATTCGCCGCGAGCAGACGGGCCAGGGGACGCAGGCGGCCTTTCAGACGGATAGCTCGGGCACGTATGAAGTCGACGTGACCGGCTCCTGGGACCTGCAGGCCGGTGACCGGGTCGAGGTGTGGTACGTCGACCCGAACGGCAACCAGGTGGGCGCGGAGGTCTTCACCGTCGAGGTCCAACGCGTGGACATCACGGTCGGTTCGCCCGACATCTCCGGCTTCGCGCCGGTGGGACCGGTCATCATCACCTGCGGGACCGAGACGCATGAGACGGACGGCGGCAGGTTCAACGTCCAGATGAATTCGGCGTTCCAGCCCGGCGACACGGTGAGGGTAGAGGCGGGCGCAAAGACCATGCCGGTGGAGATCGGGATCCTCGCACCCTTCACCGCGGCGGCCGACTCCGATACTGACACGGTCTCCGGCCAGGTGGGCACGGAGGCCGACCGCACGATCTGGGTGTCGCCCGAGGGCCAGCCCGAACAAGCGGTAGAGACCTCCGGCGGGGGCAACTTCAGCGCAACCTTCGGCGACCTGCCGCGCGGCGCGCGCGGCGAGATCCGTACCGACCTGTGGGTCGATGCCGCGGCCGTCGGCCTGCACCGGCGCTGGCAAGCCCCCGACCTGGTCCTGGACGTCAACTACGGCCACGACTGGGTCGAAACGACGTACGAGGCCGGCCACGACATCACGATCCAGGTGCTGAACGCCGAGATGACGGTGGTTGCGACCAACACCGGAACGACCGGCCTTGTGCCGTGGTGGGGCGGCCAGACCGGCTACGCCACGGACATGGGCACGTGGGATCCGGGACGGCCCGACATCGTGCCGGGGTACTACGTCCACGCGGTGCTCGATGGCAGCTCGGTGGAAAGCCGGGTCCACGTCGGGGAGATCGCCGGCGTGTTGGACATCTCGGGCGACACGGTGTCTGGCGCCATCACGGCGGCGTGGGAGACGGGCGATCTGGAGGGCTGGTGCGGGGTGTGGGTGACCGATGGGCCGGGGATCAACTTCACGGCGGCGCTGTCCGACCGCACCTATAGCTGCGACTTTGGAGACGTGGGCTGGGACCTGCAGCCGGGCCAGACGGTGGGTGTCACCTACGTCGAGGCGGATGGCGACCGCGTCATCAACGCGTTCGAGGCGCCGCGCGCCCGCGTCAACTACCGCCACAACAATCTGGACGGCTGGTTCGGCCCCGGCGTGGAGGTCACGTATACGGTGACGCCAGCCGGCGGGGGCGCGAGCAAGGGCGGCGGCAGCGGTGTGGCCCGGCAGGACGGCTGGCTGGACGGCATCGGATGCGACTGCGATATCGTCCCCGGCGATACGGTTCAAGTGACCAGCAACGCGGGCTTCGCGGCCGACGTGCTGGTGCGCGAGATCGCGATCACCATGGACCCGGCCACCGACGTGGTGAGCGGGCACGTTACCGGCGTGACGAGCGGCCGGGGCAACGTCAATCTCAACAGCGATGGGCGTTGGACCGGCTGGGGCGGGGACGTGGCGATCGACGAGGACGGCGACTTCTCGCTCGACGTCATGGACGCGGGAGAGTGGGACCTGCAGCCGGGCGACCAGGTCGAGGCCTACGTGTATGACGACAACTGGAACCAGTCCGGTACTGCCATCACGGGCCTGCGTATCCAGGTTGAGACCGGCGACGACCAGGTCTGGGGCTGGACGCTGCCCAACATCGCGGTGAGTGTTGGGGTGGTGGACAAGGCCACCTGCGCGGCTCAGGCCGACGGGAACGGCGACTTCTGGATCGACACGGAGGCATGCACCCCGGGACGACCCGATCTCGCGGCCGGTGATCGCGTGATCGCCGGCGCGGCCGGCCTCACTGCGTCGATCGACCCGGTGGGCACGATCGCCGGCACGGTCGACGCGGACGAGAACACGGTCTCCGGGACGATCACCGCACCCTTCAGCGGGCAGATGCGGATGCGCTGCGAGGTGTGGGCCCCCAACGGCCCGCCTTCGATCGAGCAGTGGGTGGATGCGGACGGCGGCGCGTATGCCTGCGATTTCGACGATGTGGGCTTCGACCTGCAGCCGTACCACCAGGTCGTGGTCGGTTATTTCGAGCCGGACAGCGACCAGGTGCTGACCTCCTTCCGGACGCAGTACGCGCGCGCCAATGTCTCGCAAGACTGGGTGGACGGCTGGTTCGGCCCGGGCGCCGTGGCTGTCCAGGTGACAGGCTCGGACGACAGCCTGAAGTGCGAGATCGACGGCGTGACCCGCGCAAACGGCTGGCTGGACGGCATCGGCGTGGGCTGCGACATAGTGCCCGGCGACCGGGTGCACATCAGCGCTTCCGGTTTCGAGGAGACCCTCACGATCGTGCCCCTCACTGCGCATATCGACGTGGCCCAGGACCGCGTGGCGGCCACGGTCACCGCGGCGAACCTGCCCAGCCCTGGCCTCATCGGCGTCCGCGATCCCTGGGGGATCAGTTGGTGGGAGGCGCCGGTCGCGTTCGACGATGCGGGCGCGGCCAGCGCGGACTTCAGCGCGCAGGGCCTCGACCTGCAGGCCGGCTGGTCGGGCGAGGCCTGGTACATCGATTCCGGCGGCAACCATGTGGGCATCTCCTTCGAGGGCCTGCGGATCGAGGCAAACTACGGGCACGACTGGGTCAACGTGGGCACCGAGCCGTTTGCGACCGTCGACATCAGCGTCGCGGGCAAGGCGACCGCCCAGGTGCAGGCCAACAAGGACGGCTGGGTCTGGTCCCAACCCCAGGACTGGGTTCCGTCGCTGCCCGACATCGAGCCGGGCGACACGATCGTCGTTTCGAATGCAGAGTTCACACAGGGCATCGACCCAGTCGGAACCATCAGCGGCGCGCTGGACCTGCTGGAGAATGTCGTGGCAGGCACGATCGACACACCCTTTGACACTGACCTGCCGGTGCAGTGCGAGGTATGGCCTGAAGGAGGCCCCGGCCCGCAGCCTATCAGGCTGCAGGTTAGCGGCGATGGCGGCGCGTACGCCTGCGACTTCGACGATGTGGGGTGGGACCTGGGACTGAACGAGACGGTCGCGGTCTCGTACTACGAGCCGGACGGCGACCGCACCATCAACGTTTTCTGGTGGGAGGCCATCCAGCCGGTCGCGTCGGCGTCCGGTGCCATGGGCCCGGATCTGCTGCTCACCTGGACGCACGATGACCAGGTTACCCGCTACGAAGTGTGGGGTGGGTCGGACCCGTACGTGACCTCGGGAACATGGCTGGCCGAGATCACCGGGGAGCCGTGGGAATACGAGGGGACGGGCGTAGTCGGCGATCCACTGGAGCATCATTTCTACGTGTTGCGGAGCTACGTCGGCGAGCAGTGGGTGGATTCCGCGACGGTCGGGGAGTTCGACTTCGCCTTGACGCCGGGCGGATGAGCGGTGTTGGGGGCCGCACCCACGCGGCGCGGCCCCCAACCTTCAGGGACGCAGCATGCTGCGTCTCCACAATTGATGCGCGAGGGCAGTGCCTTCACGCGGCGTCGTGCAGCTCCAGCGCGAGGTCTGGCTCGACGTCGAAGTCGAGCGCGGCCGGACCGTGGACAGCCAGGCGATGGTGCGCAGCCGCGCCGATCATGGCCGCGTTGTCCGTGCAAAGGAAGAAGGGCGGGATCGACGCGGGCACAGGCAGCCGCTCCGCGACCGCGGCGCGCAGCGCCTTGTTGGCCGCCACCCCGCCGCACACGCAGACGCGGTGCGCGCCCAGTGCGGCCGCGGCGGCAGCGGTCTTGCTCACCAGCACGTCGACCACCGCGGCCTGGAAGCTCGCGGCCAGGTCGGCCACGGGCAGCGGCCCCTCGCCAAATTCGCGCACCTGGCGCAGCACCGCGGTCTTCAGGCCGCTGAAGCTGAAGTTGTGGCGGTGTTCGGGCTGGATGGCATAGTTGCTCAGCGCCCGCGGAAACGCGAAGCGCGTTGCGTCGCCGCCCTCGGCCGCGGCCTGGATCGCGGGTCCGCCCGGATAGCCCAGGCCTATCAGGCGCGCGACCTTGTCGAACGCCTCGCCCGCTGCGTCGTCCAGCGTCGCGCCCAGTCGCTCATAGACGCCGTGCCCCCGCATCACGATCAGCTCCGTGTGCCCGCCCGACACGATCAGCACGAGGAGGGGGAACGCGGCGCCCGCCGCGTCCATTTCAGCCAGTGCGGGCCGGGTGATCGCAGCCGGGTCGATCTTCGCGCCCTGGTCCAGCCAGTTGGAGTAGAGGTGGCCCTCGAGGTGATTGACGCCGGCGATGGGCAGGCCGCGGCTCCACGCGATCGCCTTGGCCGCGTTCACCCCCACCAGCAAGGACCCGGCCAGGCCGGGCCCGCGCGTGACCGCGAGCGCGTCCAGCGCGTCCCAATGGGCGCCGGCGTCCCGGAGCGCAGACTCGATGACCGGTACGATGTCGTACATGTGCTGCCGCGAGGCGATCTCGGGAAACACGCCGCCGTACGCGCGGTGGATCTCGATCTGCGATGCGACCACGTTCGAGCGGATGATGTGACCGTCTTCGATGACCGCGGCCGCGGTCTCGTCGCACGATGTTTCGATGGCCAGGATCAGACTCATGCTATACTCCGATAATGCCCGGCTCCTGTGCCCCGGGCCGCATCCTTCAGGAGGAATTCCCATGACCAAGACTCTGGCCGAATTCCACGCCGAGCGCCTTGCGGCGAACGAGCGCATTCTATCAGGGGATGACCGGGTGATCAAGCGCTTCTTTCGCCTCGATGGCGAGGCCTACGAAGATGGCGCGCTATCCGCCAAAACCAAGGATCTGCTGGGCCTGGTGGCGTCCCTGGTCCTGCGCTGCGATGACTGCATCACGTACCACGTCATCCAGTGCGCGAAGCAGGGGGTGACGGTGCCCGAGTTCGAGGAGGCGTTCTCCGTCGCGCTGATCGTCGGCGGGTCGATCGTCATCCCGCACCTGCGCCGCGCCTACGCGCGCATGGATGAGGTGCTCGCCGCGGGCTAAGGCAGCGCGGCGGGCGGGGGACCCTCCATGTCGGGTTGGCCGCGGACGCCGACCGTGTTGAGCGCGTTGACCGCGAGCCGGTCCGCGCGTTCGTTCAGCTCATCCCCCGCGTGGCCCTTCACCCAGCGCCACGTCACCTCGTGTGACGCCAGTGCGCGGGCCAGCGCGCGCCAGAGGTCCTGGTTCTTCACCGGCTCCCGGGCCTGCGTGCGCCAGCCGTTGCGCTGCCACCTGGGCAACCATTCCGTGATGCCGCGGCGCAGGTACTCGGAGTCGGTGCGCACCTCGACCGTGCAGGGGCGATTCAGTGCCTGGAGTGCAGCCAGCGCGGCGCGCAGCTCCATCCGGTTATTGGTGGTGAGTGAAGCGCCGCCCTGGAGCACCTTCTCGTGCGGCCCGTAGCGCAGGATCGCAGCCCAGCCGCCCGGCCCGGGGTTGCCGCTGCACGCGCCGTCCGTGACGATGAGGACTGCAGGCTCTGACGCCACGACTATCGTATCCTGAAGCCGGCCAGCGGCTCGTCGCCGGCAGCTTGCTCGCCGCTGGCGATGGGGTAGAGTTCCACGCTCTCCACGTCGGCCCAGCGCGGACCCACGTGGCACCAGCGGATCAGCCGATCCACCGCCTCCTCGGGGCCCGCTAACAGCGCCTCGACCGACCCGTCCCACTGGTTGCACACCCAGCCTGCGACGCCCGCGGCGATCGCCTCGCGCTGGCAACTGGCCCGAAAGCCCACGCCCTGCACGCCCCCGCGAATGACGACCCTCACGCGCTTGTCGTTCATCATCCCTTACCGGCGTGCGTTGGCGGTCAGTGCGACCACGAAGTCCGCCATCCCCTCGTCGCGGAACGCGTGGGCGAGGTTCGGGGTGCTGTGCGCGTAGCCGATCTGGCCGTCGGGCGAGATGCAGATGACGCCGCCCAGGCCGCCGACCCGGTGGCGAAAATAGGCGATGCCGACGTTCGCGGCATCGCGTGCGCTGCCGAGCAGGGCGATATGGTCTGTCGTCGTCTTCGCGAGGACCGTCTTCATGATCTGCTCGCCCCAGCCCGTGCAGGCCGCTGCGCCGAGCGTGTTGTCGGCGTATAGCCCGCAGCCGATGATGGGCGTGTCGCCCACCCGGCCGGGCTGCTTGAAGAAGGTGCCGCCGGTGGAATTGCCCACTGCGAGGTTGCCGTGCTCGTCGAGCGCCACCGCACCGACAGTGTCGGCCCCGATCGCATCGGCCCCGATCGCAGCGGCCCCGACCGCGCCGGCTCCCTCCCGGAACTCCGCGCCCGTGGGCTGAGGCTCGGCCTCCGCTCGCTTGTTCTCCCACAGGCTCAGCTCGCGCGCAACGATCTGGTCCGCGGGGTCGCAGAGAGGGATGCCGGCCTGCTCCGCGAAGCGTTCGGCGCCGCTGCCCACCAGGAAGACGTGGGGGCTGTCGTGAAGCACGCGGCGCGCCAGGGAGATGGGGTTGGCGATGCGCCGGACGGCCGCGACCGCGCCTGCAGACAGGGTGGCTCCATCCATCATGCCTGCGTCCAGCTCGACCACGCCGTCCGCGTTGAGGTGCGAGCCGCGGCCCGCGTCGAAGACCGGGTGGTCTTCCATGATGCGCACGGCGGCTTCCACCGCGTCGAGCGCGGAGCCTCCGCCCGAGAGGATCGCCCAGCCCCGTTCGGCTGCGGCGCGGCAGCCGGCCAGATGTTCCTCATGTAACGCGGCGGGAATATCCCACGCGCCGCCGTGGACAATGATCGCCTTCGGCATGGTCAGGCAGCTTTCTAACAGGTGACGTGGAAGAGCCCGAGAATCCGGCCCTCTGCTTCGTTCCAGTCTTCGATCGCGATGGGGGTGGGCGCCAGGTGCGCGGGGCACTTCTTCTCGGCCAGGAACTTCTCGGCCTCGGGCGACAGGCGCACTTCGCCTCCTTGCCCCGTGCCGATGATGATGCCTTCCGCGCGCTTGCGATACATTTCCTTGATCTCGGCAAGGCTGATGATGTGCGATGTGCCGAACACCGCCTTGGACAGCTGCTTGTTGCGCCGCCGTACCTTGCCGCTGAGCCGGATGATGATATCGTGCTCGTACCGCTTACCATCAACCGTGATGCTTCCGAACCAGGCGTCCTCGATCTTGGGTCGCATGTGCGCCTCCCCCGCTCCAGCGCTAGTTGTAGCGATTGTAACACAGAGCCAAAGCACGTCACAAGGCGCCGCGCAGTCTCATCAGTCATTGCGCTTACTGCACACGGTGTTATAATGGGGCAGAGTACAGGTTACGCTCAAGGGGGGGACGGCATGCCCAACGTACGCATCGTTGCAGATAGTGGCTGTGATTTACCTGCTGACCTGGTCGAACAATACGAGATCACGATCGTGCCCGTCTTCGTTCGATTCGGCGAGGAGACGGTCTCCAGCGACAATCTGACCAACGAGGAGTTTTGGCGCCGGGCCGAGCGTTCCCCAAACGGCCCCGGTACATCGTCTCCCGCACCCGGGACCTTTTATAAAGTCTTCCAGAAGCTGGTGTCCGCGGGCTACGACGTCATCTGCATGACGCTGCCGGGCAAGCATAGTGGCACCTTCAATGCCGCCTGGCTCGCCGCGCAGGATTTCGGCGAGAAGGTGCGTGTCATCGACACCGGCTCCTTCTCGGTCGGCATGGGCCTGCAGGTGCTGATAGCAGCCCGGGAGGCCATCGCTGGCAAGAGCGCAGAGTTCATCCAGCGCTCGGCGGAGAATCTGCGCGAACGTACGTCGATCATCTTCGTGCTCGACACCCTGGAGTGGGTGCGACGCGGCGGGCGTCTGGACCGCATCATCCCTCTCATCGATAAAGTTGCCCGCACCCTGAAGATCAAGCCCGTTCTCGAGATGTGCAACGGCGAGTTTCGGCTCGTCTCGATCGCACGCTCGACGCGCAGCGCGCTCCGGCAGCTGGAGGAAGAGGTGCGCGGGCGCCTGCCCGTGCAGGGCCTCGCTGCGGCCTACACGCGCGGGTGTGCGGTGGCCTCTGACCTGGCCGCCCGCATTTCGGAGCTGGCCGGGCTGCACGAAGAGGTCCTGACCGTCGAGGTTGGGCCCGCGTTTGCCGCGCACGCGGGACCGAACGCGGTCGGAGCTGCGATCATTCGGGCCCGGTAGACGTGGATCCATTCAACAACGGCGTTGAGGAGATGCCCTGATGCGGATTGCCATCCTGTCTGACATCCACGGCAACGCAGTGGCGTTGGACGCTGTCCTGGCCGATCTCGCGGGCCGGGGCCCATTTCAGGAGATTATCGTAGCGGGTGACCTGGCATGGTCGGGACCCAGGCCGCGCGAGGTGGTGGATCGCGTGCGCGCGCTGGGCGCAGTGGCGATCATGGGCAACACGGACGCGTACTTTGTCGCCTCATCCGATGAGACGCCGGAGGGCAAGGATCCGGGCCGCTTCGAGCTTCACCTCGGCTGGATGCGCGAGCAGCTGGGCGCGGAGCGCGAGTCCTACCTGCGCCACCTGCCGTTCAGCCACCGCATCGCTGCGCCGGGCGCGCCGGGCAACGACCTGCTCGTGGTGCACGCCAATCCGCGCAACCTGGAGCAGGCGCTCATGCCACGGGCCTCCGACGCGGAGCTGGACCGGCTGCTGCTCGAAGAGGGGGCCGAGCCGTCCTGGCGCGCGTTGGCGTTCGGCCACATCCACGTCCCCAACACGCGCACCTGGCGCGGCCGGCTCCTGGTCAATGTCGCCAGCGTCGGGCTGCCGATGGACGGCGATCCACGCGCAGCATACGCCATCCTGACCTGGGACGACGGCGCGTGGCACGCAGAACACCACCGCGTGCTCTATCGCACGGCCATCGTGGCGCACGAGATGCGCACCATGGGCCTGCCGCGCGGCAAGCATTTTGCCGAGCGCCTGATGACCGCCACCTACAGCGGTCTGGACTGATCGCGACCGATGCTCGAGGCACTCACCCCCCTTCACCCGCGTTTCGTTCACTTCCCCATCGCCCTGTCACTGGTTGGCGTCCTCTTCGTCGTGCTCGGCATGCTGCGCCGGCGCGAGGCGTGGATCGGTTACGGCAGGACTAGCCTGCTGCTGGGCTGGCTGGGCGTGCTGGCCGCGGTGGTCACGGGCCTGATCGACCAGGCGGCTGCGCCCCAGAATGCGACGGTGACCGCAGTCATCGACCAGCACATCACCGCGGGCATCGCGCTGCTGATCGCGGCGGGCCTGGCCATCTACTGGCCGCTGCGCGTCAAGCGCCTGTGGGACAGCCCCGCGCGCTGGGGCTACGTCGCCCTGTTGGCCGTCATCGTCCTGTTGGTCCTGGTCGAGGGTTGGCTGGGGGGAAAGCTGGTGTATGAGCTCGGGGTGGGGGTGAATTGAAGATTGAAGATGGCCGGACGGGTTGAAGGTTGTGCCGGCGAAGCCGGCACAAGGTTGAAGGTTACAGGTTACCGACTACAGTGTGCCGCAACCTGCAACCTTCTCACTTTCAACCCGTTACAGGGGGTAGCCGATGACTTCAGTTGAATGGTATACGGGGGTGGGCGACGACGGGTTCACGGGCGTGCTGGGCCGCGAGCGCGTGCCCAAGTATGCGCTGCGACCCGAGGCGTACGGCACGGTGGACGAAGCGTCGGCCTTTCTCGGCATGGCGCGCGCCCAGTCCCGTAACGAGGAGGTGCGCCGCACGCTGTTGACCGTGCAGCGTGACCTCTACACGATGATGGCCGACCTGGCCACGTTGCCCGAGACCGCGACGCGCTCGCCTTGGTTGGGCGAGGCCCGGCTCGAGTGGCTGGAGCAGCAGACGGACGCGTTCGGCGCGCAGGTGGAGATGCCGAAGGCGTTCATCGTGCCCGGCGACAGCCCCATCGGCGCATGCCTGGAGATTGCCCGCACGGTGGTGCGCCGCGCGGAGCGTCTGGTCGCGCGCATGAGCCACGAGGGCGAGCTTCGGGAGGACACCCCGTTGAAATACCTGAATCGTCTCTCCTCGCTGCTCTTCGTGCTGGGCCGCGTGGAGGACAAGGCGGCGGGTATCGATCACTTCACACTGGCACGCGGGGATTAAGCAGAGCCCGAAGAGACGCCCGCCGTAGCGGGCGTGGATCACTTCACCCTGGCCCGCGGGGATTGAGGGGGTACCGCTGCGACGCCCGCCTTCGCGGGCATCGATCACTTCACCCTGGCGCGCGGGGATTGAGTTGGGAGGGAACTGATGGCATTATTGGGCGCACACATGTCTACATCCGGCGGCCTGAGCACTGCGTTCGACCGCGGGGCCAAGGTCGGCCTGAACACGATGCAGATCTTTACGAAGAACCAGAACCGCTGGCAGCAGAAGCCGACCCCGCCGGAAGAGATCGAGCGCTGGGCTGCGAAGCAGGCCGAAACCGGCATCGCGCCCGTGGTCAGCCATGCGGCCTACCTGCTCAACCTGGGAACGCCCGACGAGGCGTTGTGGGAAAAGTCGGTCGATGCGCTGGCGGACGAGTTGGCGCGCGCGGAGCAGCTCGGCCTGCTCGGCGTGGTGTTTCACCCCGGCGCGCATATGGGCACCGGCGAGGAAGCCGGCCTGGCGCGCATCGTCGCGGGCATCAACCGCGCGCACGAGCTGACGCTGGGGTACAAGACCCTCACGCTAGTCGAAGGCACCGCGGGACAGGGGACTGCGCTCGGCTGGCGCTTCGAGCACCTGGGGGCGATCCTCGAGGGCTTGGTCGCACCCGAGCGGCTGGGCTTCTGCCTGGACACGTGCCACATGTTCGCCGCGGGCTACGACCTGCGCTCGATCGAGGCGTACGAACAGACGCTGGCCGAGTTCGACCGCCTGTGCGGACTCGACCGCCTCCAGTGCTTCCATTTCAACGACGCCAAGAAGCCGCTCGGGTCGCGCGTCGACCGCCACGACCACATCGGGACTGGGCAGATCGGACTCGATGCGTTCGGGTTCATCCTGAACGACCCGCGCCTCGCCCGCGTGCCCAAGATCATCGAGACCGAGAAGAGCGACGACATGCACGAGGACGTGGAGAACCTCCGCGTGCTGCGCGAGCTGATCCGGTAGTGGGCGAAAGGTCGTTTCAAATGCATGACGTCGGACTAGTGGGAAAGTGCCTGTCGCTCCTATCAGGGCATTGGCAACGTGTCTTACTCTGCACTGCTCCGCAGTGGGTGTTCGGTGGACGCCATCAGGCAGTTACTGTTATGAGTCAACGCAACGCATCATGTACCTGCCCGCAGTGGATCGACGAGACAGCATGATTGAGCATCACTTTCAGATCCCTTTTGTCACGCGACTCGCGTTGGCAGAAAAGCAGATACAGCAGAACTATCGGCCGCTTATCGCAGTGCACAAGTGGTTTGCACGGCGTCCAGGTACCCTGTTTCGAGCGCTGCTTCTTTCCGAGTACGGTGGTTTACCCATCGATCAAACGTATTATCTCGGACATGATTTTCCAGACAAACACATCCTTGATCCATTTATGGGAGGTGGGACTACCGTTGTCGAGGCTAATCGTCTCGGGTGCACGGTGACGGCTGCTGATATCAACCCGATGGCGTGGTGGATCGTGCGGCAGCAGATTCAGGACTTGGATTTGGGCGCGTACGCCGAAGCGGCGTCTATGCTGAGAGCATATCTGCAAGATGAGATTGGCAGTTTGTTCCACACCAAGTGCCCAATCTCGGGATTGACGGCAGAGGCCAAGTACTTCCTATGGGTGAAGCAGGTGCAGTGCAGCTCGTGCGGTATGCATCATGACCTCTTCTCGGATTACCTGATCGCCCAGGATGTGCGGCACACGGCAAATGTCTTTGCCTGTGGGATCTGTGGTTCTGTGTTCGAGTCAAAGGATCGGAAGCACGCCGGACCGTGTCCGTCTTGTGGTAAGTATCCGTCGACTAAGTACATTGCGCAGAGGAACCGCTCGCGTTGCCTCCATTGCGATGCGCCCATCGTCTACCCCACCGGACTTGTTCCTGATCACCGCATGTTCGCCATTGAGTACTACTTGCCGCAGAGACAGATCACTAGAGCGTCAAAGGGCAGGCATTTCAAGGCCCCAGACGCTGAAGATTTGGCGAAGTTTGCCGAAGCAGAGGAGATTCTGCGCGCAATGCGCCCGCGATTCATCCCAGTGGACGCGATTCCGGCTGGTGATGAGACCGAACGGCTTCATCGCTGGGGCTACCAGCGCTATTGGGAAATGTTCAACGCGCGCCAGCTTCTTGGGCTCGAGTTGAGTTGCAGGTGGATCAGCGAACACCCTAATGAGCGTATTCGCGAGGCATTGGCAACCAATCTCTCCGATCTCCTTCGCTACCAGAACATGCTTTGCCGATATGATACGATGGCCCTGAAATCGCTTGACATTTTTTCCGTCCATGGATTCCCGGTAGGGTTAGTCCAGTGTGAGTCGAACATCCTGGGGATCGAAGGGCCGCGTGGATTACCGGTGGGCAGCGGTGGGTGGCTGAACGTCACTCAAAAGTTCACAAAGGCGAAACGGTACTGCCACGGGCCCTTCGAAATCCGCCATGAAGGAAGCAAGAAACTCGAGGTTTCTATCAAGGGTGAATGGATTGGGACTGATCGTAAGGGACCGAACTCACTGGCACGACGCCGTGTGGACCTGGTCTGCGGCGATTCTACAGCGCTCGTAGGCCAGGAGATGTTCGATGGAATCTTCACCGATCCACCATATTTCGGAAACGTGCAGTATGCTGAACTCATGGACTTTTGCTATGTCTGGCTAAGGAGGTTGGTGGGTGAGCGACATCCAGAATTTGCGAGTCCAACGACACGAAATACAGGGGAATTAACGGGCAACATTAGCATGGGCCGTGACCTTGCGCATTTTGCACAGGGCGTTTCGGCCGTGTTCTGCAGAGCAACAGAGCGGCTAAAGCGCGGGAGTCCGCTAGCCTTCACGTACCACCACAATAAGCTGGATGCCTACGTTCCGCTAGCAGTGGCGATACTTGATGCAGGGTTAACATGTTCTGCTTCGTTGCCGTGCCCAGCCGAGATGGGCGCCTCGATCCACATTAATGGTACAGCGTCATCGGTGATAGACACGGTCTTTGTATGCCGACAGACGGGGCGCGTGCCGCGTCGATGGATTGTCAGCACGCCAATGGAACTTGCTTGCCTCATTCGAGAGGAGATCGTGGCGTTGGGTGAGGGAGGGCTTCGAACGACGCAAGGAGATATCCGCTGCATTCTGTTCGGGCAACTGACTCGCCTGGCGATTTGGAGTCTCCGTGACGATTGGCGGGCAACAGCCCCAATATCCGAACGCATGGACCGAGTGCGGACGTGGTACCGTGAGTTTGGCGGAACGGAGGCAGTCCTAAAAGCCTTGGATGAAACCTATCATGAGGCGCGTATGCGACAGGAGTGGGTGCCGGAAAGCACAGTGCGCGAGACTGGAGGGACGTATGATGATGAGATTTCCTTTTGAAGCCGCACCAGACGACGTTGTGAGTGCTCCGGAGAGATATGTCGATGCGGTGTTTGCGAGTCTGGCTTCGGAGTTCCTTGTGATGCCCAAAGGTGATGGTTTTCTCGACTACTCTACCTTCGCCGTCGGCTATGAGGTACTCAAGAAGGCATCGGATGGCTTCACACGCCTCGAACGTTCGGCAATTCTATCCGCCGTGCTTCAGTGTCCTACCGCTCTGATCGTGCTTAGGTCGATCCTCGGATTCACGCCGTCTGAGTGGGCCCATATCACTCTTTCCCGGACTGGACTGGATATCCCTCAAAATGCAGCGCGGACAATTGATCGGAACATACGTGCTCATCCATGCGGCGCATTGAAAAGCGGTCCAACGACCCTCAATCGAGTCAAGGCCCTGGTGGAAACGGCTTGCAGCCTGATCGAAGAAGGCTGCCCAATTGTGTCCGCCGACAAATTGCACCGCCTCAGCAAAGCTGACAGCTTGGAAGGGCTGTCTTCCGTTCGTCAGCTGGCTGATCTCGGTGTCCCATACGCGCTCTTGCTATACGAGCGGTTTCTCGGCAGACCGTTCGCTGGTCATCGAGACTCCGTCAGCGAATTGGTCGGCGATGGCCTGGAGTCGGCTATTGAGGAGCAGTTGGTTCTGGCAGGCGTGACCTACCGCAAAACTAAGAGGGCTGAACGGTTGGCCGGATTTGACCAGGCGCCGGATTTCATAGTGCCCGACGAGTTTCTGCCTCATGTTGTCATCGAGGCGAAAGTGACTGAGGATGATGGCACGGCTAGGGACAAGGTCACGCGCATCATTCGTCTGTGCCAGATGTCGGAGCAAAGGCTCCGTGAGGGAAAGGCTGGATACCAGGTCATCGCTTGCCTGGCGGGCCGGGGCTTCGGAGTCCGCCGGGAGGACATGCGGCAACTGATCCTGCATACGAAAGGCAAGGTCTTCACTCCGATGACATTGGATAAGCTTGTAGATCACTCGGCCCTCTCTGACTTTCGGACAAGAAGAACGGACAACGCCCGGAACCTGACCGCTCGTTGAACGTTTCCGGTTGTTGCAACCGGAAACGCCGAGTTGAGATGTCCTTTTTCGGGCCTAAATCTCCTGTTAATCGGTGCGGACCCAAGCGCAGACCGGAGTGAGTGACTTGGTCCTCTCCATATAGGCTCACAGTCCTCGCTAGCATCGCCATGACTGCCTCGGGAGTTGTGTACGTTTGCTACCCTTCCAACTGCGCGGCGAGCGCGGCGGGTTCGGTCACGGGCAGGCGGCACGCGTAGTTGCGGCACACGTACGCGGCCGGCCGGCCGTCGCGCAGCTCGCGGCCCGCGAGCAGCGGCACCTGGCGGGCGCCTTCGGCGCCGGTTGCGACCGGGTCGCCGGGCGCGGCCGCGGCCACCACACTGGTGGGCAGGAAGCGGCGGTGCACCTCGGCGAGCAGCGCGGCAGTGGCCTCGTCCGCCGGATCCCCGATCACTGCGATCTCGTGCCCCGGGTTGACCGCGAGTTCCAGCGCTCCCAGCAGCCGGCCGAACGCGAGCGGCTGCTCGCCCAGCGCGTCGGCCATCAGGCCCAGCACCCCCCGCGCCTCCCCGGCCCAATCGGGGCGATCCAGCAGCAGCGCGAGGCGCAGCAGCAGCTCCGCAGCGAGTGAGTTGCCCGCAGGCACCGCGCTGTCCACGAAGTCCTTGCGCCGCGCGATGAGCGCCTCGTGGTCTGCGCCGGTCTGGAAGAAGCCGCCGTGCGCCGGGTCACTGAAATCGCGGCGCAGCGTCTCGGCCATGTCGATCGACGCCCTCAGCCAGCGCGGCTCGAACGTGACCTGGTAGAGCGCGAGCAGGCCGAGCCCGACCGCAGCGTAATCCTCCAGGTACGCGTTGAGGTGCGCGCGGCCGTCCTTGTACGTGCGGAAGAGGCGCGCGGGGTCGCCGATCCGTCCGTCAACGGACGCCCCGTCTACGGGCGCCTCGTCTAAGGACGGCGTCATCTTCCCGAGCAGGAAGGCGGCGTTGCGCTGCGCGGCCGCCACGTAGTCTGACCGGCCCAGGGCTGCGCCCGCCTCCGCGAACGCGTGCAGCATCAGCCCGTTCCACTCGGCCAGCACCTTGTCGTCCAGGCCGGGGCGGACGCGGCCCTCGCGGGCCTCGAAGAGCACCTTGCGCCCGCGGTCGATGGCTTCCTGCAGGAGCTGCTCGGATACGCCCAGGTCAGCCGCAACCACGGCCGCGTCCCGGCGGATGTGCAGGATGTTGCTGCCCGGTCCGCCCCCGCGGAAGTTGCCGCGCTGCGTCACGCCGAAGTAGCCGCTGAAGAGCCGGGCGTCCTCCTCCCCCAGCAGCCCGGCGACCTCGGCCGGCGTCCAGAGGAAGAACTTGCCCTCCACCCCCTCGCTGTCCGCGTCCTGCGTGCTGTAGAACGCGCCCTCCTGCGAGGTCAACTCGCGCAGGACGTAGTCCAGCGTCTCCTCCACGATGCGGCGGAACAGCGGCTCGCCCGTCACCTGCCATGCGTGCAGGTAGGTGCGGCTGAGTTGGGCGTTGTCGTACAGCATCTTCTCGAAGTGGGGCACGAGCCATTCGTCGTCGGTGCTGTAGCGGTGGAACCCGCCGCCGAGCTGGTCGTAGATGCCGCCCCGCGCCATCTTGGTGAGGGTGAAGGTGACCGCGTGAAGCAGGGATGCGCCGGCCGTCCTTCGACTGCGTCCGCACTGCGTGCGGCCTCCGCTCAGGATGCCGGCCGGCTCCGTTCCACTCAGGATGCTCCGGTCAGCTGCGACTTGCGCAACATCGTCATCCTGAGGGTGGCCATGCAGGACCTGCACATAGCGCGCCAGGAGGAAGTCCAGGTTCATGGGCTGGGGGAACTTGGGCGCGCCGCCGAAGCCGCCCTCGTGGCGGTCCAGGCTGCGCAGCATGCGCTCCGCCGCGCGGTCCAGCAGCGCGGCGTCGAGCGGCGTCTCCGACGCCTGGATCAGTGCGCTGCGGTTGAGTGCATCGACCAGCCGGTCCCCTGCGGAGAGCAGCTCGTTGCGCCGGTTCTGCCACGCCTCCGAGATGGCCATCAACAGCTGGGGAAAGCCGGGCATGTTGTGCCGCGGCACGGGCGGGAAGTAGGTCCCGCCATAGAAGGGCTTGCCGTCCGGGGTCAGGAAGACCGTCATCGGCCACCCGCCGCCGCCGGTCATGGCCTGCACCGCCTCCATGTAGATCGCATCGATGTCGGGCCGCTCCTCCCGGTCCACCTTGATGTTGACGAACATCTCGTTCATCAGCGCGGCGATCTCCGGGTCCTCGAATGACTCGTGCGCCATGACGTGGCACCAGTGGCAGGCCGAGTAGCCCACGCTGAGCAGGATCGGCCTGTCCTCCGCGGCCGCGCGCGCCAGCGCCTCCGGCCCCCACGGATGCCAGTCCACCGGGTTGTAGGCGTGCTGCAGGAGGTAGGGGCTGGTCTCGTGGATCAGCCGGTTGGGCTTTGCGTCGTGCGTGTGGTCGGCCATGGATGGTCCCTTCGGTCGTGACGTCTCGTGGAACGTCGTAGTCTCGTCGCTGGGAAGTCTACCATCCAACGCACAAAAGAAAAGGGGCTTCCCTTACAGGAGGCCCCATCTTGCGTGTTTCAGCCGGCTCGGTCAGTCACCGTGGCCGTTGCGCCGGAAGTGCACCTCGGCCTCCAGCGTCACCTGGTCCGGGTTGCGGCCCCGTCCGACCACGTCGCGCGCATACAGGCTGACGACCTGCATCTGGGCGCGCGTGGCGAAGATGCGCACCTCGCGCGGATCGCGCTCCTCTTCCTCGTCCAGGGCTTCCTGCATGACCAGGAGGATCTTGTCGCGGTTGGCGTCGTAGCCGATGCCCATCGCGCCGACGCGGAAGAGCGGCTCGGCCGGCTCCTTCACCCTCATCTGGTCCTCGTCGAACTGGAGTCCTTCGTGGCGTTGCAGGCCGAACTCCTGCTCCAGGTTCTGGACCATCTCGTCGATGGCGTCGGCCAGCGCCTGCACCAGTTCCTTCTCGCACACCAGCGTGATCTGCTCCAGACCCTTCTCGGCCTGGACGAAGAAGGTGCGCTGGCCGGGCTTGCCGATGGCTCCTGCCGTGATGTGGGTGACGGGGTCCAGCTCGATGATCGGGTTCGCCATGCATCTCTCCGTAGGATGTTGGATGCGTGACAGCATAATGGGCGCCGCGGGCTTTGTCAAGGAGACGCGGCAGCACGGGATTCGCGCGTCTTTAGGTGCCGGGCACCTCCGAGGGTGCCCGGCACCTGAGTCACCTTATCTGTCGCGGTGCAGGCCCGCCCGGCACCTGAGTTACCTTACCTGTCGCGGTGCAGGCCCGCCCGGCACCTGGACGACATACCCCCCAGGCCGGGCCCTACCCCTCGTACACGAACGGCGTCCCCGCCAGGTAGGCCTGCAGTGACGGCGCGGCGCGGTCGCGGTCCGACAGCAGCGGCACGGCGGCCGGCCACGGGATGCCGATCTCCGGATCGTCCCAGGCGATACCCTGCTCGTGCCTCGGGCTGTAGACGTGGCTCGTCTTGTACAGCACCTCGGCCTCGTCGCTCAGCACGCAAAATCCGTGCGCGAAGCCCTCTGGGATGTACAGCTGGCGGAAGTTGTCCGCGCTGAGCTCGACGCCGGCCCACTGACCGAAGGTGGGCGAGCCGCGGCGGATGTCCACCGCGACATCCCACACCGCGCCGCGCACGACGCGCACGAGCTTCACCTGCGCGGCCGGCGGGATCTGGAAGTGCAAGCCCCGCACCGTGTCGCGCGCGGACTTCGAATGGTTATCCTGTACGAACACCGTGTCGATCCCGGCGTCTCGCCACAGGTTCTGATTGTAGCTTTCGAAGAAGAAGCCGCGCGCGTCGGTGAACACGCGCGGGGTGAAGATCAGCACGCCGGGCAGCGCCGTGGGTTCGATGGCCATTGCATCCGTCTCCATGAAGATGCGCTGATTGTACCGCGCGCCACCCCGCCGCGCAAAGGCGCGGCCTTGACAAGGGGCGCAGTTGTAGCATAATAGCATTAAATTGTTGATCGCTCCGGTCCGGTCGTGCCGAAGGAGAGAGCCACATGTCCACTTATCGTCGACGCATATCACTCGGGGTGATGCTGGTGCTGGTGTTGGCGCTGGTCGCCGCATGTGGCGCCCGCTCGTCTCAGCAGGTCGCTACCGAGCCGTCCGCAGACGGCGCGCCGTTTGCCGGGGTCGCGCCGGCCGCGCCGCCCCCGGGGCCGGGCGAAGCGGACGAGGCGCGGGGCGCGGCGGACGAAGAACTGCCGACCCCCCTGCCGGAGGTCGATGCGAGCGGCACGCCCGTCCCGCCGGGCCAGCGCAAGCTCGTCAAGAATGGCGAGATGCGCCTGGTGGTGGCGGATCTCCTGCAGGCGATCGGCCGCGCGTCGTCCACCGCGCTTGAACTGGGCGGCTATGTCCTCTCCACCGAGTCCTCGGCCGAGGGAGTGGCCAAGACCGCCACGGTGAAGGTGGGCGTGCCGTCCGACAGCTTCGAAACAGCCATGGAGCAACTGCGCGGCCTGGCGCAGTCCGTGCGCTGGGAGCGGTCGTCGGGCACGGATGTCACCGCGGAGTACGTCGATCTCGAGTCGCAGCTGACCAACCTGCGCGCGACCCAGGCCCGGCTGCGGCAGTTCCTGGATGAGGCCGCGACGGTCGAGGAAGCGCTCCTGGTCAACACGGAACTCACCCGAATCGAGGGCGAGATCGAGACGATCGTCGGGCGCATGAATTACCTGCGCGATCGCACCGCCTACTCCATCATCACGCTGTACCTGGAGCAGGACGCGCCCCCGCCGACGATCACGCCGACACCGACGCCCATCGTGTGGCGCCCCGCGGAGACCTTCGACCGCGCACAGATCTCCCTGCAGTACGTGATGCGCGGGCTGGGCGACTTTGCCATCTGGGCCGCGGTGGTGTGCCTGCCCCTGCTGTTCATCGCGCTGCTGCTCCTCCTCCCGCTGGCAGCGTTGCGCCGCCGGGTGCGCCGCAAGCCGAGGGCGACCGCGAAAGAGACGGAGTGACGGAGAGCGCGCGGCGGCTTCACGTTTGCTCCCGCGCTGTCGGCTTATGCTATAATCCTCTCCATGAGCGGAGATGCTAAGGTGCTGACCGGCCTGCTCGAGCGCCGGGCGCTGGAGCAAGCGTATGCCGAGTTGGGCCGCACCACCGATCCGGGCGCCCAGTCGTTGCGCGCGCAGGAGATTGCCGCGTACGGCCTGGCCGCGCTCCCGCAGCTCCTGTCCCTGCTCGACACCCACGATCCGCAGCTGCGAGGTGGGCTGGGCCAGGTGGCGCGGCTCCTGCCGCGCGAGGACGTCGTCGCGGCGCTGCGCGGCACGGCACGCGCAGCCGAGCGCAGCGACCAGGCGCGGATCGCAGCGGCCACCCTTCTCGAGCGTTTCCTCGGTGAGCCGGTGGACGATATCCTCGCCGCTGGATTGCGAGATCCCCAGGCGGCCGCGGAGCAATCGGTCGCGGAACTCGGCGCCGCGATGGACGGCGAGCCGCTGGCCATCGTCGAGTACCTGGACCAACTGGCCGAGCAGCCGGCCGACGTGATGGACATGATCCTCGATGCCGCGGGCTCGGCCCCGCCCGGTCCTCATCCCGCCACGCTCCTGCGCATGCTGGCCCAGCTCCCGGATCAGCGGGTGGCCCGGCGGGCGATCGACGCGTTGTCCAGGATGCGGACGCCTGCGGCCTGCCGCGCGCTGGCCAGCCTGGCGCCGAACCTGCCGCCTGCGTTGGCATCCCTGGCCGAGCGGGGTGTGCGCAAGCTGCGGTTCAGCGGCGTTTCCGACGCCGCGGATCTTGATCCGAAACTGGAACCGTGGGTAGCGCCCGGCCTGGCCTGGCGGCTGCTCATGTCGCCGGTCGATGCATCGGGCGCGCAGTCCCTCTGGTTCATCGGCCAGCAGGAGGAGCGACAACGGGTCGTCGTCTTCACCGTGCTGGTGCAGGATCCCTACGGCCTGACCGACGCGTCGGGCGCGCTGGACGTCAGCGGCGCCGCCATGCCGCCGGACAAGCCCGCGGGCATGGTGCATCTGCTGCTGGGTGAAGGCCAGGCCTCCGGACTGACGTTGTTGGAGGCGCCGCTCACCATGGGCTACCGGGCCCTGCGCGAGGCGTTGCAGCTCAACTGGGCGAGTGGAACCGCAGTGCCAGTGAGCTACCGGCTCTTCTCTCCGTTGATCTGGCTCGCGGCCGACCGCGAGGCGGCGCCTGTCGTCGAGCAGGCTGCGCCTGTCGATGGCGAGTTCACGCAGAGTGATCTCAACGGGTTGCTGTTGCACCCGCTCTTTTTTGGTTGGTTTGCGGTCCATCCGGCCGGTGCGACGGCGCCCCCGCCCATGGCGAGCCTCGCGCGGCGCTATCGTGCGATGAGCCGCTGGCTCACGGTGGCGGGCGACGACAGGGCTGCGCGGCTCGCGTCGGCGCTGGCCTTCTACTTTGAGACGAACGCACCCCAGGCAATCAGCTTCCTCGCCGCGGCTGGATCCGCCGGCGCGGAATCGAAATCAGGACAAGGAGAGACACAATGAATTTTCTTCCCGGTGGTTGGGAGTGGGCCATCTTGCTCGTCATCGTGCTGATCATCTTCGGCGTGGGCCGCCTGCCCGAGATCGGCGGCGCGATCGGCAAGAGCATCCGCGAGTTCCGCGAAGCCTCCCGCGATGAGACGAAGACGCAGAAGCCGGATGAGCCGGTCGACGAGCCGAAGGAGCAATAGCTCACCCTCGGGCGCAGGAGGATCGCTGTGGACGTGAACGCCCCCCCATCCTCTCCTGCCTTCCTGAACGATACGGACGGCGCAGGGCGCCAGCGCGTGCGCGAGCTGACCGCGCTCTTCGCCGTTTCTGCTGCGATCAACCAGGCGCTGACCGAGGCGGACGCGCTGCGCGGCGCGCTCGACCAGGTGCTGCAGGTCCTCTCCCTGGACAGCGGGCGCATCTACCTGCTGGATGAGCTCGTGGGTGAGTACGTGCTGGTCGCAACCTCGGGCGATGCAGCGCTGTTGGACCCCGCGGCCAGCCACATGGCGCCGGGCGAGTGCCGCTGCGGATTCGTTGCCTTCGAGGCGTTCTCCCACGAGGGAGACGTGATTCCCGTGGCGCCGTACGTGCTCCGCGAGGGGTGTCTCCGCGAACCGGGACCGAGCGCATGCGCGGCGGTGCCGCTGCTCGCGCGCGATAGGACGCTGGGCGTGCTTCATGTGGGCAGCCGCAGGGGCCGCGATGTGCTGGGCGAGCCCGAGCTCGCGCTCCTGCGATCCGTCGGCGCGCAGATGGGCTTCGCGCTCGAGAACATGCGGCTGCGGGAAGAAGCCCGCCGTGCGGACGCGCTGGCGGCCTTGCTGCAGGAGATGCATCATCGCATCAAGAACAACCTGCAGACGGTTGCCGACCTGTTGAGCCTCGAGATGTCGGCCAGCCCCTCGCCGCTGGCGCGCAAGAGCCTGCGCGACAGCGTGGGCCGGATCAAGAGCATCGCGGCGGTGCACGAGTTGCTCTCCCTCGAGCAGCTCCGGCTCACCGATATCACCGCGCTCGCGCGCCAGGTATGCGACATCTCACTGCGGCACTTCGTCCGCCCGGACCGGCGCATAGACGCGGAGGTGACCGGCCCCCCGATCTTCCTGCCCTCCAAGCAGGCCACCGCGCTGGCGCTGATCATCAACGAGCTCGTCTCCAACGCGCTGGAGCACGCGTTCCCGCCCGGTTATCATCCCTGCCGGCTGGCGATCGACCTGGCCGAGGATGGTCCTGAGGTCACCCTGTCCATCACCGACAGCGGCCTGGGCCTCTCACCCGATTTCGATCTCCGCACCGGCAGCGGCCTGGGGCTGCGCATCGCACGGACCCTGGCCGAGAAGGACCTGTCAGGTTCGCTCCAGCTCTGCAATGGGCCGGACGGGGGATCGACCGCGACCGTCGTCTTCTACCGGTAGGGGGCCAGACCATGCGATCGCTGCGCGTGCTCATCGCGGATGACGAGAGCATCCGCCTGCTCAGCCTGGGCGGGCAGTTGGCCGGGCTGGGGCACCAGGTCGTGGCCGAGGCGACGCGGGGCGACGAGGCCGTGCTGCTGGCCGAGAAGCACCGGCCTGACCTGGCCATCCTCGACATCAAGATGCCCGTCATGGACGGCATCGAGGCCGCGGAACGGATCACGGCCGCGCGGCCGATTCCGATCATCCTGCTCACGGCCTACAACGAAACACAGCTGGTCGAGCGGGCGACGCGGGCCAACATCTCGGCCTACCTCATGAAGCCCGTGGCGGAGGAGGACCTCCATCCCGCCATCGCCCTGGCGCTAGCCCGTTTTCGCGAGTTCGAGTCGTTGCGCCGCGAGGTGGCCGACCTGCGCGATGCGCTGGAAGCGCGCAAGGTGGTCGAGAAGGCCAAGGGGATCCTCATGCGCCGGCTGGATCTCAGCGAGGAAGACGCGTTCAAGCGGCTGCAGAAGCAGAGCCAGGACACGAACCGCAGGCTCGCCGAGGTGGCCGAGGCCATCGTCCTGGCGGATAAGATGTTTTGAGCGGTGCGGGCGCACCTGCGCGTGCCTCCACGCCGGCGCCCGATGCGGATGTGGTAGGGGCGCACCGGCGTGTGCGCCCTGGTTCGCCGGGCCGATGCGAATGTGGTAGGGGCGCACCGGCGTGTGCGCCCTGGTTCTCGGGTGATCGGCCATGGCCAACGGCCCACAGACCAACCCATCCAATGATCCGGACCCCAAGGCGATGGTGCGGGAGGGGTACGATCGCATCTCCCGCGCGTACCGGGGCGACGCGCTGAGCCGCGACCGCGGCTACTTCCGGTGGCTGGACCGGCTGATCCCACTCCTGCAGGCGGGCGACCCGATCCTCGACCTGGGCTGCGGGTGCGGGATCCCGACCAGCGAAGTGCTGGCCACGTCGTTCCGTGTCACCGGCGTCGACTTCTCCGAGATCCAGATCGATCGTGCGCGGACCCTCGTGCCCCGGGCCACGTTCCTGTGCGCGGACATGACCGCGATCGACTTCCCCGCGGGTTCCTTCGCCGCCATCGTGGCCTTCTACTCGGTGATCCACGTTCCGCTGGCAGAGCAGCGCGGCCTCTTCAGCCGGCTCTTCGACTGGTTGCGGCCGGGCGGCTATCTCATGGTCACGGTGGGGCACACGGCGTGGACCGGCACGGAGGACGATTGGCACGGCGCGCCGATGTACTGGAGCCACACGGATGAGGAAACCTACCTCGCCTGGCTGGGAGAGGTTGGCTTCGCGGTGCTGTGGCGGGAGTTCGTGCCGGAAGGTGATGGGGGGCACGTCCTGGTGCTGGCGCAGCGGGTATCAGAGGCCATTGCCCTTCACTGAGCGCGGGCTTGCGTCGATGTTTCCGGTCAATCACCGCTCGGAGAACATTCCTCTCCGCTGGCCGCGCGTAGAAACTCGTCCAGGTGGGCCAGGTCGGCGGGCAGGGCGCCTTCGTACGTCAGGCACACCTGCTCGCGTGCGCGGGACAGGCCGACGTAGAGGAGGCGCAGCTCGTCCGCCCGGAAGTGGGCGTACTCGCCCGCGGGGAGATACTTGTCGGGCTTGAAGAGTTCCTGGAGCTGACCCAAGTACACGGCGCGATACTCCAGCCCCTTGGCCAGATGGATGGTGCTGACGATGACCGAGTCGTCGGGGGTGCCCTCGCCCTCCTCCTTCAGATTGATAGCAGGGATGCCGGCGGAGCGCAGGGCCGCGAGATACTTTTCCACGCCTGTTCGCTTGCGGTGGAATACGGCGACCTCGCCCGGGGGCGTGCCGGCTGCGATCTGAGCGCGCACCCACTCGATGAGGAACAGCCGCTCTGCCGGGATGCCGTCGAACCGCCGGAGCTCAGGATAGGGCCCGTGGCGCATGCCGGCGGGGTCGAGATCGGGCGGCGCCAACTCCTCTTCCTCGTCGCCCAGCTGCTTCAGCAGCAACTCGTCGTGACGGATCAGCTCGAACGCGGTGCGCAGGATCTCATAGGTGTTGCGATAGCTCTTCGACAGCACCCGTGAGCGGCCCACTACCTCCAATCCCAACGATCGCCAGGTGAAGCGGCGATAGATGCGCTGAGTGGCGTCCGCAGCGAGGAAGATGACGCCGGTATGCGGGTTCAGGAACTTCTTCAATACCTCGAACCACACGGGAGCGAAATCCTGGGCCTCGTCAATCAGGATGGCGTCGTATTGATCTCCGGGCAGGCGGCCGTCGACCAGGTAGGCGAGGGTGACCAGAGGAACGTCCTCCCAGTCGAGGAGCCTTCGGTACTGGAGGTTCTGCTGGTATGCCTGGAACACGCGCCACACCTGCTCTCGCTCCTCGCGCAGCAGGCGGCGCGCCCGGCCGAGTCGCGGCACGGCAAGGTAGCGCTCCAGGTCGATGCAGCCGGTGTCCTTGAGCCATCCGATCTCGGCATCGAGAAAGCGGGCGTCGAAGTGATCTTTCAGGTCACTCAATCTGCTGTTCAGCAGGTAGGCCAGGCGCCCCTCGCGATCGGTGAGCGGATCGCTCCACACGCCGCATGCGGCCAGCCGCTCCTGGCACACCTGGTGGAAGTGGGTGGCGCGGATGTGGTCCTCCTGCCCGCGGAACGCCTGCCGCAATCGCCGCGCGAGCGGTTCATTGAACGTGACGACGAGGATCCGCCAGTCGGGATGGGCCTTGGCCAGGTACTGGGCTCGCGCAATCAGTACGCGCGTCTTGCCGCTGCCCGCGACGCCCCGCACCAGGCGCACCACCAGCCGCTGCGCAACCGTCGCCTCCTCGTCCGTCAGGAGGTCGATCGGCTCGCCGGCCTCCTCAAACAGGCCGTCCTTGGCCGTGCCCTCCTGGACAGGATCCAGAACGCCTAACTCGGCGCCCTTCGGTCCCTCCACGATCAGCACCGGGTCCACCGCGCTGCGCACGGCGTCGGTTTCCTCAGGGGTGAGGTGCACCAGAGGCTTGGTGCGATGGGGGTAGATGCCGTCCAGCACCGCGTCTACCTGCGCATCGGAGAGGTGTGCCTGGCGGCGCCAGTCGAGCGATTTAAGGCGATGTTCCAGCTGCCCGGCCCCGAGGTCGTCCTGGAAGATAACCCAGTGGTCGCCCAGAACATCATCGAGCCAGGAGGTCAGGAGGCGCGTGAGGTTGGGGAAGGCGACTGCGTAGGCCCAGGGCACGACCAGCTTGCCCTGGTTCATGCCGCTTCGGCGAATGAGTGCCGGCTTGCGCTCCAGGCGCCGGGCGAGAGCGAGGGCCTTCTCCCGTGCACCCTTCAGCGGATTGCGCTCGGTGCGTTCGCGGCCGTCGCGCATGCGAATGGTCAAGCGGTCTGGGTCGCCCTCGAGGATATCGATCCAGTCTTTGGCCTCGAGCAGGCAGACGCCGAGGTCGGGACTGAAGAGGACGAAGTCGCTCGAGTGCTCGTGCTCGTCCCGGATGGACAGTTCTGGCCATATGGTGTAGCTGTCGGGGAGGCTGGAAAATGCCTGCAGGAGCGCGCGTTCGCCGTAGGTGGCGTTAGGACGCAACTCCCCAAAGATTCGCGCCATGCGGGCCCTCCTCTGCGCCATTCCGACCATCGCGGCTGGCGCCGGCAGCTCTGCCGGTGGCGCCTTCCGTAACGACGATTATATAGTGGCCGGTGGTGGAGGTGCAAATCTTGTTGAGGGGGCGGTGAACGGGGATCGGGGATTGGGGACTTGGTGTAAAGCGCAGTCGGAGGAGAGCCCTTGCTGTAAGAGTCAAAATCGGCTATGATCGGACTGTACGGAGCGAAAGGAGTGCAGCGATGTTGAAGTCTCAGCGAGTCAGCTTTGAGGAATTGAGCGAGCGTCTGCGCGCCTACGAGCAGAAGTATGGCTATTCGACGATCCAGTTCTATCGCCGCTACCGTGATGGCGAGTTAGGCGATGACGATGACCTGATGATGTGGGCCGGTCTCTATCACCTGTACCTGACATCACTGCCGGTCCGCCAGTTCATGCAGAACGAAACAGCTGCGGCATGAACATCGATGATTACTTCGCTTCTCTGGAGCGCGGCCTGACCCAGAATCGGCTAGTAAGCCATTTGGACGAGACCTTCACCTGCCTGGCCTCGGACGACCACAATGGTCTTGTCCGGGGCCGGGTCCATTTTTGGGACGAGTCTTTTCTCGACCTTTACGAGGTGGTATCGACAGAACTTGGCTATCCTGTTCGTGTCAGCTACGCCTACACCTATCTTCGTGAGAGTCGGCGCGTTTTTCGATACGACAATGCCCCGCATCACCCCGAGATGATCACCTATCCTCATCACAAACATGTCGGCCACGAGGATCGGCTCGCGCCCACTGATCAGCCGAGCTTGGGCCAAATTCTGGCCGAGATTGCCACCTGGCTGGAGCGGCAGTAGCAGGGTTACAGGTCATCATCATCACGCCGATCCGTAAGGTCTGCACCCCCTCGCGCACCCGATCGACACCTCTCCGCGTGCCGCCGGTGGGGAGCGTCTGCACCGTCAGCGCGCCGCCGGCGATGGCCATGAGCGTGGTGTGCAAGCGCGAGCCCGTGGCCCGGCGCCGCGGCGATCCCTGCCGCATCGCCGTTGTCCTGCACGGCAACGACCAACTGTCCATCCTCACACGTCGCGCGGACCCGCAGATGCCGCGCCACACCGCCCGCAGGCTGCGCATGCCGCGCGGCATTGCGCACCAGCTCGCGCGCGCCCAGTACAGCGCTTCTGCCTTCACGGAGGGCAGCGCGGCCGCGGCACGCTCCGCAGCCTCGTCGCACGCCCAGTCGACCGTCCCGAACGCGGCGCCGAACTCGCCCTCGACCGCCCGGCGCAACGGCGATCGGCCCGAGCCGCGCCACGTCGGGCGTCGTGGAGACCGGGAGGTCGCGCAGCAGCGCGGAGACCTGCCCGTGCGCCTCGGACAGCCGCGTGACCGCGGTCTCCGATGCGGCGCCGGGCGGCAGCGACAGCATGGCGGTGTGGATCAGCGGCAGCACTTCGTCGTGCAGCACCCGCCGCGTGCGCTGGTCCAGCAGTTGCGTGGCCGTCATCTGCTCCCGCTGCAGCTCGATCAGTCGCTGCGAGAGCGCCATGCCGGCGGCCGTGTCGATCAGGCGCTCCCCGCGGCCCGCCCGATCTCCAGCTCCTCCTCGCTGTACAGGCTGTCGTCCTCCGCGGGCCCAGCAGCAGGACGCCGGCCAGCCCGCGCTCGCTCCACAACGGGACGCCCCACGTCGCGCCGCCGTGCGCCAGCGGATCGACCGGCCAGGCCAGGCGGTGGGGCGGCGCGCCGGCCGGCGGCGTCCAGGCCGCAGACGGCAGCGCACGGCCCGGGGATGGGCGACCGGCTCGACGAACGCGGCCAGCGGACCGGCGGGCACCAGGTAGGCCAGCGGGGCCGCCAGCACGTCGCGGCACAATGCGGCGAACGCACGGGTCGGCGTCGTGTGCCGGCCCGCGCAGCAGCGGATCAGCGTGGCTGGCCGGATCATAGGGCGTTGTTCGCCGGGCCGCCCGGCCGTTGTTCGCCGGGCCGCCGGCGTTGTTCGCCGGGCCGCCTGGCGTTGTTCGCCGGGCCGCCCGGCGCACCGGCCTTCTCCCCGGCCGGGCTCGCGGTCAGTTGCTTGTACCACCCCTGGCTGGTCACCATCGGTCGCAGCTGGCGCATGGCCTGCTGCCACTCCACCGACGCGCGCCAGCCCAGGAGGACGAAGAACACGGTCATCAGCCCCGCGGTCAGCAGGACCGCGTAGACCGGCTCCAGCCCCCACACCAGCGCGCCGCCCAGCAGCACGCCGTAGCCCGCAGCCAGCGCGATTGCCCGCCGCCACTGCCGCGCCAGCTCGCGCCGCGGCAGCGCCTTGCCCATGAAGAGGTCGTATTTGGTCATGGCCTGGCCCAGCAGCACGACCACCAGCCCGATCAGCAATGCAATCGTCAGGTCGAACCCCGCGATCACGTTGACGTCGTCGGTGCGCAGCACGTAGTACCCGCCCTCGCGGGTGTTCGTGATCGTCCACACCACCGCGGTCGCAACGAGGATGCCGATTGCCAGCAGGACCACCGTCGCGGCAAACAGGTGCCGGCGGGAGCGGCGGAGCGTTCCGTGCATCTCGTCGCGCAGTTCGCCGCGCATGGCGCCGCGTCCCTCTGCGCACTGCGCCGGCATCCGGCGCGCGCAGCGTGTCGACCGAGAGCGTCACGCACAGCAGGACGTAGAGCGGGTACGCGATCGCGACGAGCGGGATTCCGCGATGGGGAACTTGATCGCCTGCCGCAGCGGCCAGATGAAGCCGGTCAACCGGTTGATGCCAGGGATGTGCGGGATGCCCAGGAGGACGAGCCCGCCGAACCCGAGGGCCAGGATCAATGATGCCAGCAGCAGCCACGGCCGGTGGCGCCGCCAGATCGCGGCACCACCTGCCGTCCCCCACCGCGTGGTGCAGCAGCACGACGTACCAGACGAAGGGCAGGACCAGCACGGGGATCATGGCGACGGAGAGCCAGAGCGTGTTGCTCCGCGTGAACTCCCACGATTTGCTCAGCAGCAGCGCGGAGTGGCTGATGAAGAAGAGGCTGCCGAGCAGAAAGCCGCCGGACGAGAGCACCGCGCTGAGGTTGCGGCGGTCCGCGTGCAGCCACAGGCTCAGCCCCAGCCACAGCAGCAGCACCGTGTTGAACAGCGAGACTGCGACGAGGGCCCAGTCGCGCAGCGTGCCGGCCGTTACGGGGTCCATGGCTCCCACTCGTCCCGCTCGTCGAGCACGTAGGCCACGCCGTCGTCGTCCCAGCGCATCAGCCGCCCGCGCAGTGCGATGATCGACGCCCGCGTGCGCGCGATCTTTTCGTCCGTGGCCGTCCGGTTCAGGTCCCCGCGGCGTAGATCTGGCCGGCCACCCTGCTGATCGTGCGTTTGTCCCGGAAGCCCAGCCTGGCCGCGATCTGCTCGTTGGTCAGCCCCTCGCCGAGCAGCCGCGCGACGGCCTGCTCGTTCGGTTCGAGCAGGGCCATCGGGTCGTCGCGGTCGCGGCGGCGCACTTCCTGCACCCGGCTGGCGATGTGCGGATCGATGAAGCTGCGGCCCGCGATCGCATCGCGGAGCAGGGGCAACAGCATGGCCGGCAGCAGATAGTTCGATTTTGGCACGTACGCGAAATGGGTTAGGATGCCTGCCCGGAGGAAGTCGCGGTAATACGCGTCGTCGTCCTGGATGGAGTAGAAGACGATAGGCATGCGCGGGAATTCGCGGCGTATCGCGACCGCGGCCTCGATGCCGTTCAGCCGGCCCGCCAGCTGGACGTCCATGAGGATCGCGTGCGGTGCGTCCTGAAGGCAGGCCTCGAGCGCATCCTCGCCGCTGTCGTACGCGCCGGCCACGCGTATCTCAGGCAGCGCGTTGAACCCCTCCACCAGCGCGGGCCGCAGGCGCGTTGTCCTCGACGACGAGCAAGGCGATCTGATTTCCGTTCATGCATCCCTCAGTAGTCTGTCGTCATTATGCGGCCCCTGCGCGTCGCAAATCGGTCAGGCCGCATCTCAAGCACGCTCAGGGTGACCGCGGACGACAGCGCACTCACGCGTTATTATGCGACGCCCGGCCTGCCGGTCGTGGGCCGTTGCCGGTGCGGCCGAAGAGCGCGATGCTGGCGAAAAATGCATGGAGGTGTCTTGTGTCGATGCGCCATCCGCTTCGCATCGTTCTGGCGGGCCTGCTTCTGGGCCTGGTCTTCGACCGCCTGGTGGTCACCCAACCGTTGGGCATCTCGTTCCCCTTGTTCGTCGCCTTGGTGGTGCTGGCGCTGGCCCTGACGATGAAGTGGGAGGCCGCGCGGCCGCTGCGTGCGAACCTGTGGGTGTTCGCTCCGCTGCTCTTCTTCGCGGCCATGGTGGCAATCCGGGCGAACGAGTTCGTGACGTTCCTCAACGTCTCGGCCGTGATGCTGCTCCTGGGCTTGATCGCGGTCTTCCTGGTGCGCGATCCATTGGCCGCAGTCAGCGTGCCCGGCTACGCGCTGTCCCCCTTCCTGGCCAGCATCCTGTCGGCCGTGCGCGGCGCGCAGACGGTCCGGCTCGCCGCGGTCCAGGCCGCCGGCTCGTGGCAGGGCTCACGCCGGAGCACGTGGGGGCCCGTCCTGCGAGGGCTCCTGCTGGCCCTCCCGGTCGTGGTCGTGTTTGCGCTATTGCTCACCTCTGCGGACCTGATGTTCGCGGAGGTGTTCAAGCGCCTCCTGCCGGAGGACTTTGTCGCGTTTCTCAATCGTTTCATCGGCCACGGGGGCATCGTCCTCTTCGCCGGCTTCATGCTCATGGGCGGCCTGGCGTACACCGTGTGGGGTGATGACGGCTCGCCTGCGGGCAGCCTGACCCGCACCCTGCCCTCCGTCGCGCCGCTGCTGGGGCTGACCGAATCCGCAGTGGTGCTCAACGCAGTCAACCTGCTCTTTGCCGCGTTCGTCGTCATCCAGGTGCCCTACCTGTTCGGCGGGCAGCTCAACATCGACCTGGGGCGGATCACCTACGCCGAGTATGCGCGGCAGGGCTTCGGCGAGCTGGTCCTGGTCTCCATCCTGGTGCTCGGGATGCTCCTGCTCCTGGGCGTCCTGACGCGGCGGGAGGCCGGCAGGCAGACCCGCCTGTTCAACCTGTCGAGCACGGTCACCGTTGGCCTGACGGTGGTCATCCTCGTATCCGCCTTCAAGCGGCTGCTGCTCTACGAGATGGCGTACGGCTTCACCGAGATGCGCATCTACCCGCACGTGTTCATGGTCTGGCTCGCGCTCCTGCTCGGCTGGTTCCTCCTAACGTTGTGGGTGCGGCCTGGCCGCTTCGGCATCGGCGTGCTCGTCGCGTGCATCGGCTTCGTGGCCACGCTCAACCTGATGAACGTCGATGATTTCATCGTCCGGCGCAACGTGCAGCGTTACGAGCAGTTGGGCCCGGCGGCGTTCATCGACCGGGTGAGTGGGGAGTATCAGCCCGGGATCGACGCGGCCTACCTGACCACGCTGTCGGCCGACGCGATGCCTGCGCTGGCGCAGAGCGTGGACCGGCTGACCGGCGCCCCGCGGGAGGAGCTGGACAATCATCTGCAGGCCGCCCTGCCCGAGTTGCGCGATGACGTCGCGCAGCGCGGCTGGCCCGGCTTCCACCTGGCTCAGTGGCGGGCATACAACGCGCTGGCGGGCTCCGCGGTCCGTGCGTCGGACTGACCAGGGCCAGCGATCTTGTGAAAAAATGCTTATGTTTGTATATGATCTATGTCATATTTCGGCGCCGATTCTGAGTGTATCTTTTGTAGGTCGACTTTCTGCAGGCTGACGATGGCCTGCGGTTCGATCTCAGGTGACGAATGCCTGGTCCGCTATTGCGCGCGGATCAGGCTTTTTTTATGCTGGAGATGACGCACGTCATAGCCAGGACGCCAACTTCGTGTAAAAATGCACGATGTGGCCGGCGCTGCTTGTCCCCGCCGGCCTCCAAATCCAAGCGACGGATCGTCAACGTGAAAACGTGCTGGGAAATCCGACGGGAATTGCAGGCCGGGGCCTATGGTAATGGGCGGCCCTCGGCTGGCTCATCTCCTGCGCCGAATGTTCTGTTCCGCTTGACGGCCGCGCGTGTTGGGAGCAATGCGCCGGCAGCCCATGTTGCTGCGCGCACCGCTCCACATCACCTGTGATTTCTGTGAAATCTACATCGAACACCGGCGCGAGATTGCCGGCCGGACTCAACGCGACGCATCAGCGCGGTCGCATCCACCCCGGAAGCGCTGCTCACACCTCAAGGAGGATGCTCAACATGGAGAAAGTTCAGTTCAACGTGCCCGACCTGTGGGCCGACCATCACACGCTGAAGGTGCGGGAGGTCCTGTCACAGCTAGCCGGTGTGCAGGACGTCATTGCAAGCCCCGCCTTCCGCTTAGTTGCCGTATCGTACGACCCGGCGCTCACAACGCCGGGCGCAGTCATGGCGACGCTGGAAGAGGCCGGATATCCGGTCGCCACTGAGGGCTCGGCGTGATGACCCAACCCGGTTGCCGTTCAAGATGGCCGAAAAGACCCTGCGTGGAACCGTTTCGGTATGCGCCAGTACAAGACCGATGAGCCGATCTGAAGACGAAACGATAAGGAGCAACATCAATGGCAAAGGTAAACATGGTTCCGAGCATCGATCCTGCAGCGTGCGAAATCCTGGACTGGGCGAACTGGCGGGCATCCCGACCTCGTTCAGTCGCGCGGCGGATTTCAAGCCGTGCACCATCGGCAATGGGCAGTCGGGCATCTGCTGCAAGAACTGCTACATGGGGCCGTGCCGCATGACGAAGGATGGGCAGGTGGGCATCTGTGGCGCGACCGTGGACACGATCGCAGCCCGCAACCTGGCGCGCGCCATTGCAGCCGGGTCGGCCGCACACTCCGACCATGGCCGCGATCTGGCGTTCACTCCAGGCGTTGCGCTGGGCGAGGCACAGGGTACGAGATCCGCGACGAGGCGAAGCTGTACGCGGTGGCGGCCAAGCACGGCATCGAGACGAAGGGCCGCCATGATGGAGATCGCGCTGGATGGCCAACAAGGCCATCGGCGAGTTCGGCCAGCAGCGCGGCCAGCTGAGCTACATCAAGTCCGCACCGCCGAAGCGCCAGGCGATCTGGAAGGAGAACGGTGTGGTGCGCGCGGGATCGACCGCGAGGTCGTGGAGATCCTCCATCGCACGCACATCGGCGACGACCAGGACGCCAGCCACATCATGCTGGCATCGATGCGCACGGCGCTGTCGGATGGCTGGGGCGGCTCCATGTGGGCCACCGATATCTCCGACATCCTCTTCGGCACGCCCAGCCCGAAGGTCGGCGAGGTCAACCTCGGCTGCCTGGAGGAGAAGCAGGTCAACATCATCGTGCACGGCCATGAGCCGACCCTCTCGGAGATGATCGTCACGGCGGTGCAGGAACCCGACCTGATCGAGTATGCGAAGAGCAAGGCGCTGAAGACGGCATCAACCTGGCCGGCATCTGCTGCACGGCCGAACGAGGTGATGATGCGCCAGGGCATCCCCTCGGCGGGCAATTTCCTCAACCAGGAACTGGCGATCCTGACGGGGTCGATCGAGGCGATGGTCGTGGACGTGCAGTGCATCATGCAGTCGCTGACCGATGTAGCCAAGCACTTCCACACCGAGGTCATCACGACGAGCCCGAAGGTCAAGATGACGGCGCGACGCACATCGAGTTCGATGAGCATCATGCCATGGACATTGCCAAGGGTATCGTGCGCGCGTGCCATCGACAACTACGCCAACCGTGGCGAGACGCGCATTCCCAAGTCGAGCGCACAGGCAGTCGTGCCGGGCTTCAGCCACGAATATCTGAATTATATGCTGGGCGGCATGTACCGGCAGTCATTCCGGCCGCTGAACGAGGCCATTGCCACGGGCCGCCTGCGCGGCGTCGCGGCCGACGTCGGCTGCAACAACCCCGGCATCACCCAGGATAAGGCGCACATGGATGTCATCACCGAGCTGCTGAAGAACGACGTGCTCGTCGTCAGCACCGGCTGCGGCGCCCTTGCCGCCGGCAAGTACGGCTATCTGCGCGGCGAGGCGGACCTCGAAAAGGTCGGACCCGGGCTGCGCGAGATCTGTGAGACGCTCGGCATCCCGCCCGTGCTGCACCTGGGCTCCTGCGTGGACAACAGCCGCATCCTGACCATCCTCTCGCAGATGGCGACCGAGGGCGGCCTGGGCGACGACATCAGCGATATCCCGGCCGTGGGCCTGGCGCCGGAGTGGATGAGCGAGAAGGCGCTCGCCATCGCGGCGTACTGCGTCGGCTCCGGCGTATGTCATCATGGGCGTGCGCAACCCCGTGGATTTCTCCGACGGTGTCACCGACATCCTGTCGAAGGAGTGGGAGGAGCGCTTCGGCGGCAAGCTGGAGTTCGTGGCCGAGGCCGACGAGACGGTGCGCAGGACGCTGGAGCACATCGACAAGAAGCGCGCAGCGCTGAAGCTGCCGGCCTACGATCCGACTCGCTTCGGTGCTTCCGGCGACGACGCCATGAAGGCGTTCGAAGAACTGCCGGTCGAACAGCAGATGGCAGAACTCTACGGATAGAAGATTGCAGATAGCAGATTGAAGATTGGACGTATCAAGGCCCAATCTTCAATCTTCGATCTTCAATCTGCAATGGTTCGAGGGATCTACATGTCACGTTACATCGCCACGCGCGCCATTCGGGGCGCGAACCTGATCACCCAAGAGGCTGAGGAACTGCTGAACAAGGCCCTCAGGAGCGAGGGCCCGAGACACCCGTAGCCTTTCCAAATACGGCCTACTATCTGCCCACGATTTACGGCATGACAGGCCGCGAGGTCACCAAGCTCGGGGAGCTGGTTCCCGTGCTCGAGCACGCCAGGGACCTGTTGCACCCGGTGCCGACGGCGCAGTGCTGGACCCCCTACCTGGGCGAGACGCTGGACTCCGGCATGGCGACGTTGCTGTCCGCGGAGATCATCGAGGCGGTGCGCTTCGTCTACGGCGAGGAACCGGCCGTCATGCCGGGCTTCCACATGGCCGGCGGCTCGTTCACCAGCCCCGACGGCGCGGCCGGCAACGGCAACGGGCGCCTGAACGGCCCGATCGATGACGTACAGCTGCGCGCCTGGGGCATCCAGCTGGTCGACGGCCGCATGCCCGGCTTCGCGGCCATCGTCGGTTGTGCGAAGAGCAACGAGGTCGCGGTCAAGATCGTGCGTGAGCTGCAGAAGCGCAACATCCTGATCTTCCTGTGCGGCAACGTCAACGGCCGCTCGGTCATCCACCAGCTGCAGGAAGAGGGCGTTGAGATGGGCTACGACACTTACATCGTGCCGTTCGGCCTCGACACCCTGTCCGCGATCTATCCCATCGGCTTCGCCACCCGCTCCGCGCTGACCTTCGGCGGCATGAAGGGCGGCCAGGCCAAGGACATCCTGCTCTACAACCGGCAGCGCGTCTTCGCGTTCGTGCTGGCGCTGGGCGAGGTGGATGACCTGAAGTACGCCGCGGCGGCGGGCGCGATCAATTACGGCTTCCCGGTCATCGCGGACACGCGCATCCCGCAGATCCTGCCGACCGGCGTGACGACCTACGAGCACGTCATCTCCATGCCCTTCAATGAGATCGAGGGCAAGGACGACCTCGAGCGCGCGGAGAAGCTGGTGCAGAAATGCGTCGAGACGCGCGGGGTCAAGATCAAGATGAC
Source organism: Anaerolineae bacterium (assembly GCA_040766655.1). Lineage (GTDB taxonomy): Bacteria > Chloroflexota > Anaerolineae > CG2-30-64-16 > CG2-30-64-16 > JALOOB01. Next base: position 52,311 of record JAXGQB010000017.1, on the reverse strand, counting down.
CGAGGTCCCGATCCCGGTGCCCTACGGCTCCGCGTTCGAGGGCGAGGTCGTGCGCAAGAAGGACATGCGCGTGGAGTTCGGCGGCAAGGGCAGCCGCGCCTTCGAATACCTGCGCATGATCGACATGGACCAGGTGGAGGACGGCAAGATCGAGGTGATCGGGCCGAGCTTCGAGGACCTGCCCGTGGGCTCGTCCATCGATCTGGCCATCCTCGTCGAGGTGGCCGGCCGCAAGATGCAGTCTGATTTCGAGCCGGTGCTCGAGCGCCAGATTCACTACTTCGTGAACGGCGCGAGCGGCATCCAGCACATCGGCCAGCGCGACATCACGTGGATCCGCATCAGCACTGCTGCCGCAGACAAAGGCTTTACGCTGAAGCATTTCGGCGACATCCTTTATGCCCGCTTCATGGCCGACTTCGGCGCCATCGTCGATAAGGTCCAGGTCAAGCTCATCACGGATCCGGCCCTGCATGCCGAGTGGCTCCATAAGGCCCGCCAGGCGTACGACTACCGCAACAACCGCCTGGCCGACATGACCGACGAGGCGGTGGACGAGTTCTACACCTGCACGCTGTGCCAGTCGTTCGCGCCCACCCACCTGTGCCTGGTCAGCCCGCAGCGGCTGGGCCTGTGCGGCGCATACAACTACCTGGATTGCGCAGCGTCGTTCCAGATCAACCCCACCGGCCCGAACCAGCCGATCCGCAAGGGCATGCCCATCGACAAGGTGCAGGGCATCTACAGCGGCCTGAACGAGATCGCGGTGCAGAAGTCCAACGGCACTGTACAGGAAGTGGCCATGTACTCGATCATGAACAGCCCGATGACCGCGTGCGGCTGCTTCGAGTGCATCGTGATGCTGATCCCCGAGGCCAACGGCGTGATGGTGGTCTCGCGCGAGGACACGAGCATGACCCCGGCCGGCATGACCTTCTCGACCCTGGCCGGCATGGCCGGCGGCGGGTTGCAGACGCCCGGCGTGATGGGTGTCGGCAAGTACTACCTGACCAGCCCGAAGTTCATCTCGGCCGACGGCGGGTTCAAGCGCATCGTGTGGATGTCCAGCGTGCTCAAGCAGACCATGGCGGCCGAATTCCAGGCCGTCTCGGAACGGGAGGGCGATCCTGACCTGATCGCCAAGATCGCGGACGAGACCATCTGCACCGATGTAGACGGCCTCCTGGCGCACCTGGAATCCACGGGACATCCGGCGTTGATGATGGACCCGATGTTCTAGGACGAAGTGTCATTCGCTCGTAGAGACGTAGCATGCTGCGTCTCTACGAATCAATAGCCCGAAGAGGACATGAGCGACACCTTACTCGTCCGTGATGTCATGCGCATCGGCGTGCCCACCTGCAAGCCGGAGGACCCCATCGAGCTGCTGGCCCAGCAGATGATCGACCAGGGGTGGTCAGCTTTGGTCGTGATGGACGAGGACGGCGATGCGCGGGGCTGGATCAACGACCACATGCTCGCCGCGGCCTACGTGCGGGCCGCCACTGATCAGACCGCGCAAGACATCATGGAAGAGCATGTGCCCGACGCACCCGCCGACATTCCGCTGGGGGCCGCCGTGCAGCTGATGGCCGACCTGGGCGTCGACCATCTCTTCTTCATGCACAACGCCGGCGGCAAGTCGTGGCCCGCGTCCGTGCTGAACCGGCGCGACGTGGTGAAGGCGCTGGCGGGGCCGGACTACATCAAGACCCAGGGCATGCATGCGGCGCGCCCCACGCCGATGGATCTGTTCCGCCAGCGTTACGGTCTTCCGAAGAGGTAGCAGACAACCGCGCATTCCCACTTTGCCCGGCTGGGGGTATAATTGCGCGAACAAGTGCAAAGCGGCTTTTCCACGAAGGAGAATCGTCTTGCCTGAGCCAACACTGAACGCTGTCGTCGCATTGCGCACCGAGATCTCGCCCTGGTTGATTATCCTGCGCGTGGTGCCCGATGGCTGGCAATTGCCGGCATTCACCCCTGGTCAGTTCGGTGTCCTTGGTCTGCCCGGCTCTGCGCCGCGGTGCGCCATCTCTGAGCCGGAAGATCCGCCCTCCGACTCCGGCAAGCTGATTCGCCGGGCCTACTCCATCGCCTCGTCGTCGCGCACGAACGAATACCTGGAGTTCTACGTCGCGCTGGTGACGACGGGTGCGCTGACCCCGCGGCTGTTTGCGCTCAGCATCGGCGACCGCATCTGGCTCTCGCCCAAGATCACCGGCATGTTCACGATCGACCAGGCCCCGGAGGACAGCCACGTGCTGATGATTGCCACCGGCACCGGGCTGGCGCCATACATGAGCATGCTCACCACGCACCTGATCTGCGGCAGCAGCCGGCGGTTTGCCGTGCTGCACGGGGCGCGCCATTCGTGGGATCTGGGCTATCGTTCTGAACTGCTGACCCTGCAGCACTTATGCAGGAATCTGAGCTATCATCCGGTGATCAGCCGGCCGCAGGCTGAGCCGGCGCCCTGGCCAGGCAAGGTCGGCTACGTACAGGATTTATGGACGGATGGGTCGGTCGAACGTGCCTGGGGCGTCCGGCCAAGCCCTGATAACACCCACGTCTTCCTTTGCGGCAGCCCCCAGATGATCGAAACGGTCGTGGCCATGCTCGGGGACGAAGGGTTCCGCGAGCATACCAGGAAAGAGCCCGGCCAGATTCACGTCGAACGCTACTGGTAGGGACGGCCCACCGGCCGTCGCTGCCCGATTCTTCTTTTGGTATCTACACGTTTGAGGAGGTTATACAACATGCCCGTAACGGTCGAAACTCCCGTCGAGAAGTGGGCTGGCACAGTTCGCCCCATCACGTTGGGCGCAACCGCGGCCGAAGGCGGCACGCGCGGCAGGACCGCAGTGGTTGGCGGACAGTCGACCCTGCCCTTCCTTGGCTTCGAAGGCCAGAGCCCGAACCCGCCGCTGGTGGCCGTCGAGGTCTGGAACCGGAATCCAGGCGATGAGTGGTCCGCTGCCCTGGTGCAGGCTTGGGGCGACGTGCTCGCCGACCCCGGTCACTGGGCGCAGGCTGCCGAGGCGGCCGGCGCGGACCTGATCTGCCTGCGCTTCTTCACGACCGCCGCGTCCGGCGAGCAATTGACCGCCGCGGAAGCGCGCGGCGTGTTGCGCAGCGTCCTCCGCGCCACCACACTGCCCCTCATCGTGCTCGGCCCCGGACAGGCGGAGCTGGACAATGAGGTCCTGGTTGCCTGCGCGGAGGAAGGCGCAGGCGAGAAGCTCGTGCTCGGCGCATGCGAGGACAAGAACTATCGCACCATCGTCGCGGCAGCCATGGCGAACAACCACCTGGTGACGGCCAAGACCCCGATGGACGTGAACCTGTCGAAACAGCTCAACATCCTGATCCACGACATGGGCATGCCCATGGAGCGCATCATCACGGATCCGACCACGGGCGCACTGGGCTACGGCATTGAGTACGGGTACAGCGTCATGGAGCGCCTGCGCCTGGCTGCCCTACAGGGCGATGGGATGACCCAACAGCCCATGATGGTGACGCCGGGTGAGGAGGCGTGGCGCGCCAAGGAGGCGCGTGCGGCGGAAGGCGTGCCTGTGGCGTGGGGCGATTGGGCGACGCGCGCGGTCAATTGGGAGACGATGACAGCGGGCGCCCTGATCGAATCGGGCGCGGATGTCGTGGTGCTTCGCCACCCCGAGACCGTACGTCGGATCAAGTCGATGATCGGCGCGCTGGCCGCTGCACAGTAGGAGGAGATGAACCATGGCCCTCAGTGGTCTTGAAATTTATAAGCTGCTGCCCGGTAGCAGCAAGGATCCCGCCGAGAAGGCGCACGCGAACTGCAAGGAGTGCGGCTATCCCACCTGCCTGGCGTTCGCCATGAAGCTCGCGGCCAAGCAGGCTGAGCTTTCAGCGTGCAAGTATGTGAGCGAAGAATCGCAGGCCAAGCTATCCGCGGCTGCTGCGCCGCCCATCCGGCTCATCACCCTGTCTGCCGACGGCCGGCTGGTCAAGGCAGGCAATGAGACGGTGCTCTTCCGCCACGAGAAGACATTCTTCAACCCAACCGGCATCTTCGTGCGCGTTCCCGACAACCTCCCCGCGGCCGATGTCTCCGAGTTGGTTCGCACGGTGGCCGAGTACAAGGTGGATTACGTCGGCATGGCGCTGCGGTTGGATGGGGTGGCAGTCGAGTCTGTCGCGGGCGACGCAGCCTCGTTTGCGGCCGCGGTCGCGGCTGCGCGTGCGGCTGCAACGATCCCGATGATGCTCGTCAGTGAGAACCCGGCCGTCATCGAAGCGGGCCTGGCCGAGATGGCAGGCAGCGTGCCCCTGCTGTGCGCGGCAACCGAGGCCAACTGGGAGGCCATGGCTGCGCTGGCGAAGGCCGCGAAGGCGCCCCTGGTGGTGCGCGCCGAGACGTTGGACGGGCTGGCCGAACTGACCGGGAAACTGGTCGCCGCGGGCGTGGAAGACCTGGTGCTCGACCCTGCCGCGCGCGGGTTCGGCCCCTCGTTGGACGCAGTGACGCAACTCCGGCGCCTGGCGTTGAAGAAGAACTTCAAGCCGCTCGGCTACCCGATCGTGACGTTCCCGTACCTCGGCGCAGCTGACCCGGAGATGGAGCTTCTGCTGGCGGGCCAGCAGGTCGCCAAGTATGCCGGCTTCGTGGTGCTGAGCCACTTCGACCCGGCCGAGGTCTACCCGTTGTTGGTCCTGCGGGCGAACATCTACACCGATCCTCAGAAGCCGATCCAGGTCGAGCCCGGCATCTACGAGATCAACAAGCCGACCGCGGACTCTCCGGTCCTCGTGACCACGAACTTCTCCATCACCTATTTCGCGGTGGCGAACGAGATGGAGTCGAGTGGCATGCCGGCGTGGCTGCTGGTGGCCGATGCAGAGGGCATGAGCGTGCTGACCGCGTGGGCCGCGGGCAAGTTCGATGCCGAGAAGATCGGCAAGTCGGTCAAGAACGTGGGTATCGCGGACAAGGTCAGCCACCGCAAGGTGGTGATTCCGGGCCATGTCGCCGTGTTGATGGGCGAGCTTGAAGAGGAGCTCCCTGACTGGCAGATCAAGGTAGGTCCGCGCGAGGCGGTCGATCTGCCCCGGTATCTGAAGACCGCGTGGTAGCCGGCGCGCGTTGGCGGCAGGTCACACCTCAGGTGTGACCTGCCGCCTGCGCCATGATGTGGGTGTTCGTGCTTTTATCTCAGACCTGATGCCGATCATTCAACAGGAGTGTTCGTCGTGATACGCTGAGAGCGCGACGTCCTGCCGCTGCCTGGGGGGACGTGATCGACAAGGCCATGTATTGGCAGAGGGAAACTGACACATGTATAAAATTCTTGAGAAGGAAGTTCTCAGCGACGTGACCAAGCTGGTCGTAGTTGCGGCGCCTCACGTGGCGCGCAAGGCGAAGGCGGGCCAGTTCGTGATCGTGATTGCGACCGAGCACGGCGAGCGCATCCCGTTGACCATCGCGGATCACGACGTAGAAGCAGGCACGATCACCCTGATCTTCCAGGAAGTTGGCAAGTCCACCATGGAGATGGGCCGGATGGAGGTGGGCGAGGCGTTCTACTCGGTGGCCGGGCCGCTGGGCCATCCCACGGAGATCGAGAATTTCGGCACCGTGGCCTGCGTTGCGGGTGGCGTCGGCATTGCGCCGATGTACCCCATCGCGCGGGACCTCAAGGCCGCGGGCAACCGCGTGATTACGATCATCGGTGCGCGCACCCAGGACCTGCTCTTCTGGGAAGAGAAGATGCGCGCCGTTTCCGACGAGTTGATCGTGGTCACCGATGACGGCTCGTACGGCCGTAAGGCCCTGGTCACCCAGCCGCTGAAGGAATTGCTGGAGCAGGGCGAGCCGATCGTCAAGGTGTGGGGGATTGGCCCTACGATCATGATGAAGTTCGTCTCGTTGACCACCCAGCCCTTCAACGTACCCACGATCGTGAGCCTCAACACCATCATGATCGACGGCACCGGCATGTGTGGCGGGTGCCGCGTGGCGATGGTGGACGGGGCGAAGTTCGTCTGCGTCGACGGCCCGGAGTTCGACGGCCACCTGGTCGATTGGAACAACCTGATCTCCCGGGTTCAGTTCTATCGCGACGAAGAGCAAGAGGCGGTGGAGCACTGGCGACAGCATGAGTGCAATCTCGACAAGGCCGTCCGCAAACTTGGGGAAAAGGCCGCCGCGGGGGGTGAATGATGGCGTTAATCAGCAACAGGGAGCGGATGCAGATCCCGCGGCACGATATGCCGGCCCAGGATCCCGTGGTACGCAGCGGCAACTTCGAGGAAGTGGCGCTCGGTTACACCTGGCAGATGGCGCAGGAGGAGGCGGAACGGTGCCTTCAGTGCGTCAGGCCCCTCTGCGTGGAGGGGTGTCCTGTCGGCGTGCAGATCCCCCAGTTCATCAAGGCGCTGCGAGAGGGCGATCTTGTAGCCTCGGTCGAGGCGATGAAGGTCAAGAATAACCTGCCGGCGATCTGCGGCCGCGTTTGTCCGCAGGAATCGCAGTGCGAGGCGTACTGCATCGTGGGCAAGAAGGGCAAGCCTGTGGCCATCGGCCGGCTGGAGCGCTTCGTCGGCGACTTCGCACTGCGCGAGAACGCCTGCCCGCCCGTGGCCGCGCCGCCCACTGGCCGCAAGGTGGCGGTGGTTGGCTCAGGCCCTGCGGGCCTCACCTGCGCGGTCGATCTGGCCAAGCTGGGCCACAAGGTGACCATCTTCGAATCGCTGCACCTGCCGGGCGGCGTGCTGATCTACGGCATTCCCGAGTTTCGTCTCCCGAAGGGCATCATCAACGCGGAGATCCAGACCGCGGTGGAATACCTGGGCATCGAGCTGCTCACAGATCACGTCATCGGCAACACCTATACGATCGACGAACTGCTGCAGGAGTATGATGCGATCTTCCTCGGCACGGGCGCAGGCCTGCCCTCGTTCATGCGCATCCCGGGCATCAACCTGAACGGCGTGATGTCGGCCAACGAATTCCTGACGCGCGTCAACCTGATGAAGGGATACAAGTTCCCGGACTACGATACGCCCGTCAAGACGGGACACTACGTGGCCGTGGTGGGTGCAGGCAACGTCGCCATGGACGCGGCGCGCAGCGCGAAGCGCCTGCAGATGCTCTATGCTGCCAGTACTGGGGATGGGGCCAGCGGTGGGGAGGTGCACATCGTTTACCGCCGTTCGCGTTCCGAGGTGCCCGCGCGCGAGGAGGAGTTCCATCATGCGGGTGAGGAGGGCGTCCTCTTCGACTTCCTTACCAACCCGGTGGAGATCCTGGGCGACGACAAGGGCAATGTCCGCGGCATGCGCTGCATCCGCATGGCCCTGGGCGATCCGGACGCGTCCGGCCGGCGCTCACCGATCCCGATCGATGGCTCCGAATTCGAGATGCCGGTGGACACCGTTATCTTCGCCCTGGGCACCAGCCCGAACCCGATCGTCTTCAATTCGGCGCGCGGGCTCGAGCGCAGCAAGCACGGCACGGTGATCGCCAATCCGGAAACCGGGCGAACCAAGCTGCCCGGCGTCTGGGCAGGCGGCGACGTGGTGACCGGCGCCGCCACCGTGATCAGCGCCATGGGCGCGGGCAAGCGCGCCGCGGCCGACATGCATACGTTCCTGAGCGATCCGGAGATGTGGGAGCTGGATTGAAGATTGAAGATTGAAGATTGAAGATTGAAGATTGCATAGAACCTGCAACCTTCAACCCGTAATTCTTAATTTTCAATTTTCAATCTTCAATTGACAACCTTCAACTGAGTACAGGGGTTATGACGAATTACACGGTTCACTTCGAGCCCGGCAACATCGCCGTTGAGGCGCCCAGCGGAACGACGGTGGGAGAAGCCGCGCGCCGTGCCGGATTCGATCTGAACCAGCCGTGCGGCGGCCAGGGGCGCTGCGGACGCTGCGCGGTGATCGTCGATGACGCGCGCTCCGCGGCCCGCCGCCGCTCCACCATCCGGCTGTCCGCGGACGACGTGGCGGCCGGGTACGCGCTGGCATGCCAGACCGTCATCGAGGGCGATTGTTGGGTTACGGTGCCGCCGCAGGAAACGATCGAGCGGCGCCTGGTCACCCAGAAGGCAGTCGCACGCGTCGCAGTTCCCTTCGAATACAACCCGGACCGGCACCAGTCCATACGACGTTACTTCCTGCGGCTCGATCCGCCCGATTATTCGGATCAGACGGATGACTGGTCGCGCGTCACGCGCGAACTGGCACGCCAGGGCGTCAAGGACACGCGTGCAAGCATCGCGCTTCTCAGGCAGATGGGCGCGGTTCTACGCGCTGAGTTCCCCCAGGGCGATGAGCCCTCGGGTGCATCCGATGCCGATGGCCGAGCCTCCGAATTCAGCCAGGCGGAGAGTTTCCGGGGTGAAGGCTGGCACGCCTACTCGCCCTGGGAGGTGACCGCGGTGGTGGCCCTCGACACGTGGGACCGGCCCAACGGCCCAGCCGAGGTGCTGGCGTTGCTGCCGGGCGACCAGAGCGATCGCAACTTCGGCGCAGCGATCGATATCGGGACCACGACGGTCACTGTCTGGCTGGTCGATCTCGAGAGCGGCGAGGTGGTGGCGCAGGCTGCCGACTATAACGGCCAGATCGCGCGCGGGGAAGACGTCATCTCCCGCATCATCTACGCGAAGAAGCCGGAGCGGCTGGCCGAGTTGCAGTCCCTCGTGCTCGGCACGATCGATCGACTCCTGGATGCAGTGTGCCATCAGGTGCATGCGCGCAAGGAGGAGATCTTCAAGGTCACCGTGGCCGGGAACCCGACGGTCATGCACCTGTTCCTCTCCATCCCGCCCGAGCAGATCCGCCTGGCGCCGTTCATCCCCGCGGTCAATCATCCGCCGTCCTTCTCCGCCGCTGAACTCGGCCTGGGGGTGCATCCCCAGGCCGTGGTCGATTGTCTGCCCGGCGTGGCGAGCTACGTGGGCGCAGACATCAGCGCGGGCGTGCTGAATACGGGCATGCACGAGCAGGCCGAACTGACGCTCTTCATCGACATCGGGACCAACGGAGAGACGGTGCTGGGCAACGCGGACTGGTTGATCACCTGCGCGTGCTCCGCAGGCCCGGCCTTCGAGGGCGCGGGCGTCGAACATGGCATGCGCGCGACCACGGGCGCGATCGAGGAAGTCTGGATCAACAGCGACACGCTCGAACCCACCTACCGTGTCATCGGCCGCGGGGACGAGAAGCCGCGGGGCATCTGTGGTTCGGGATTGCTTTCGCTGCTGGCCGAGATGTTCGTGACCGGCGTGGTGGACAAGGCGGCCAACCTGCAGATTGGCCGCTCGCCGCGCATCCGCGAGGGCGAACACGGCCCCGAATATGTCGTGGCGTGGGCCCCGGAGACCGCGCATGGCAAGGATGTCGTGCTGACCAAGGTCGATATCGACAACCTGATGCGCGCCAAGGCGGCCATCTATGCGGGCTTCTCCGTCATGGCCCAGAGCGTGGGTGTGGACCTGGCCGACGTGTCCGAGATGTTGATCGGTGGGTCGTTCGGCCAGTACATCAACGTCGAGAAGGCCGTCCAGATCGGCCTGCTGCCCGACCTGCCCGCGCCGCCCGGTGCAGCCTCGCCCTGGGATCGATTCCGCTTCCTGGGCAACACCTCGATCCGCGGCGCGTACATGGCGCTTCTGCGGCGGGACGTCCGGCAGCAGCTGGCCCGCGTGGCCGGCATGATGACCTACCTGGAGTTATCGGCAGACAACACATTCTACGACGCCTTTACATCGGCGCTGTTCTTGCCCCATACAGACATGGCGCAGTTTCCCACCGTCGAAATGGCGCTAGCGGAGCGAAGCTAGGGCTACCGCACAGCGGAGGAGGGTTCCTATGGTCATCGTCGAATCTGTCGACCAGCTTGCGAACTACCGGCACCTGGTCACGCTGCCGGACGGATTACGTGTGCTTCTGCGGCCGTTGGTTCCAAAGGACCGCGACGCGCTGGTCGCCCTGTTCAGCGGCCTGCCAGCCGAGGAAACGCAGTCCTTTCGGAGCAAGGTCACTCAGGCCGGGTTGGTGGCCAGTTGGGCGGAGAACCCTGACTATACCAGGATCTTCCCGCTTGTTGCGGTCGTTTCTGACCGAATCGTCGGAAACTGCACGCTGCACCTTGGCGCAGGATACACGCGCCATGTGGCTGAAGTGCGCATTTTCCTGGCGCGCGAGTTCCGCCGCCGGGGCATCGGGTCAGCGATGATCCGATCGCAGCTCGAGATCGCACGCAAGTTGGGCCTGCACCAGGTGATCGCCGAGGTCGTCGAAACGCGACCCCAGGTGATCCATGCTTTCGAGCGCCTGGGTTTTGAGCGCCAGTTCGCGTGGAGAGACCTGTTCATGACGCCGGAGGGCGAGACCATCGACATGATCGTGCTGGCGAATTACCTTAAGCGACCCGGAGAGACATTCTGAATGACCACAACGATCGCGGTTGCCGGCAAGGGCGGCACAGGCAAGACAACACTTTCAGGACTGCTGGTGCGCTATCTTGTCGAGAACAAGGGCGGCAAGATTCTTGCCATCGATGCGGACCCGTCGAGTAACCTTCACCTGGTCCTGGACCTCAGCCTGAGCCAGACCGTCGGAGACATACGGGAAGAGGCGCGCGAGGGGGTGACGCCCGGAACCTCGCGCCAGGATTGGCTGACCTATGCCGTCCGGATGGCTGTGGAGGAGGGCGACGATTTCGACCTGTTGGCCATGGGCCGGCCGGAAGGACAGGGCTGCTACTGCGCGGCAAATCACATGTTGCGCAACATCATCGACGGCATCAACCAGGGATACGACTGGGTGATCATGGATAACGAGGCCGGCATGGAGCATCTAAGCCGGCGCACGACCAAAGATGTCGATCACCTGCTGTTGGTCAGCGATGCCAGCATGCGCGGCATGGTTGCGGCAGAGGCGATGCTCACGCTCAGTAGGGAGCTCGAAATCAACGTCCGCCACACCTACCTGATCGTCAACCGGGTGCAGGGCGACCTGACGCCCGAGCTTTCCGCCAAGGCAGCGGCCATGGGTATTCCCCTGTTAGCCGCGCTGCCCTATGACCCGCTGGTGGCTCAGTTCGACAGCCAGGGTCGCGCACTCATCGAATTGCCCGCGGATGCCGCGTTGAGCCGGAGTGTGGCTGAGGTGGCGGGAAAACTGATCGGCTGACAGCATCACAGGAGGTCATACCATCATGGACGATTTGACACGCGCCATCGGCAAGCTGCTGGCGAGCACCAATCCGGAGGACGTTCAAACGGGCCTCGAGAAGGCCCGCGCACGGCTGCCGCGGGCAGGCGAGGAAGAACGGCTGCGATACGTCGAGATGGCCGCCGCACTGTTTTACATCGACACGCTCGAGCATCCCGAATACCTGGAAGTTGTCGAGGATGCGATCTCACTGGTCGCCAGCGTGGGCGCGCCGGCCATTCCGGTCCTGATGCAGCAGTTGGAGGGCGGCGACGTCAAGTCGCAGATGGCGGTCGGCGTGGCGATGGGCCGGATGGACGCAGACGCCATCCAACCGCTCATTGCACAGTATCACAATGCTTGCCCCGAGCCTGGATGCCGCTCGTTCGTCCTCTATGCGCTCGGCAAGATCCGGTCCCCGCGCGTCATCGAGGCGCTGCCGATTGCACTGGAGGCCGTGTCCGCGCCCGATCAGGAGCTGCGCGACAGCGCCACGCGATCCCTTGGCAAGTTCGCCGAGTCGATCCCGTCGGGCAGCCTCAGTCCGGACGTGCGCGACATCATGATCGATCGGTTGCGCGCGAACCTGTCGGATGTTAGTCCGGCGATCCGCGCGAAAGCGATTCGCAGCCTGGGCAAGCTGAGCCATTACGGCCACATGACCCAAGAGCAACGGGAGGACCTGGTCGCCACCTGCCGGCGTCTGCTGGGCGAAGACGAGCATTATGAATGGGACCGTGCATACGTGGTCCGCAAGGAGGCGCGCGAGGCGCTGCAGTACGTTTGAACCGATTCCAGCCGTAGCATTTCTGAGGAGGAAGTCTCATGCGAATCATCGGCGAGAACATTCACATCATGTCGCCCAGGGTCAAGGAAGCAGTGGGCTGGGCGGTGGAAGCCTGGACCAAGGAGGGCCTTTCGTCTGCAGAACAGGACGCACTGTTGGCACGCGCCCGCCAGTTCTTCCAGGAAGCAGCATTGCGCCAGGTCGCGGCGGGTGCATGGGCGGTCGATCTTAACATCGGACCGCAGAAGAAGAATGGCGTCCGCTTGCTGCCGTGGTTGGTCCAGACCGTTCAGGAAGTCGTGGACGTGCCGTTGTGCCTGGACACGACGAACCTGGCCGCCATCGAAGCCGCGTGCGAGGTGGTCAACCGTCAGCCGATCATCAACTCCACCTCGGCGGAGCCGGAACGCCTGGCCAACGTGCCGCTGGTCGCTGCGAAGTACGGCACCAAGCTCATCGCACTGACCATGCGCTCGGAGGGCATCCCGGTGAGCGCGGATGAGCGGGTCAACATCGCGCTGGAGGAACTGCTTCCGCGCTGGGAGGAACTGGGGATGCCGCTGGAAGACCTGGTCATCGACCCCCTCGTGCTGACCGTCAGCGGCTGCCAGCAATACGTGCCCGAGTGCATCGAGGCCGTACGTACCCTGAAGGTCACGGGAGCAGACGTCCAGGTGGGGCTCAGCAACGTGTCCAATGCTGTGCCGAACGAGATGCGCCCCTTACTGAATCGCGTTTATTGTGTAATGTTGATGGGCGCAGGACTGGACATGATGATCGCAGACCCGCTGGATGCCGACCAGAACGAGTTCATCCGCATCGTCGAGCAGCGGGACGACAGCACGGCAGAAGGCCGCCTGCTGCTGGCGTTGCATGACGCGGTGGCCGCGGGCGAGGAACTGTCGGCGGACGCGGTCGATTTCTCCGATCCGAACCAGGTCGCTATCTGGAAGACGGTTCAGATCCTGCTGGACAAGGTCATCTACGCCGATTCGTACCTGCGGGTGTGATCGGGAATGCACCCGGTATGGTCGTCTCAAGGAGGGTAGTGTGACGAAGGTCAAAGAAGCCCAACCGTTCGAACCTCCGGACATTCCGGCGCTCCTGGCGAGGGCCCAGAAACCCTCGGCTGACGCGATGCGCCTGCACCCGTTCTACCGGGGCAAGATCGAAACCGTTCCCAAGGGATGCATCCGCTCCATCGACGACTTCGCCATCTGGTACACGCCAGGCGTCGCGGCCCCGTGCCGCGCGATCGAGAAGGACCCGGAGCTGGTCTACGAGTACACCAGCAAATGGAACACGGTGGCCGTCGTCTCAGACGGTACCCGCGTCCTGGGCCTGGGCGACATCGGCCCCAAGGCCGGGCTCCCGGTCATGGAGGGCAAGGCGCTGCTTTTCAAGTGGTTGGGCGGCGTCGATGCGGTGCCCATCATGTTGGACACAAAGGATCCCGACGAAATCATCCACACGGTCCTGTTGCTGCAGCCGGCGTTCGGTGGGGTCAACCTGGAAGATCTGGCGCAGCCCAAATGCTTCCGCATCCTTGACACGCTGCGCGAGAAAGCCGAGATTCCTATCTGGCATGACGACCAGCAGGGCACTGCCTGCGTCACCGTGGCCGGTCTCATCAATGCGCTGAAGATCGTCGGTAAGCCCATCGACGAGGCGCAGGTCGTCTTTATCGGCTCGGGCGCCGCGAACGTGGCGATCACCCGCCTCTGCTTCAAGGCCGGGGTAGATCCCGCGAAGTGCCGGGTGGTGGATAGCCAGGGCATCCTTCACGAGAAGCGGCAGGACCTGTACATGCGCCGCGCCGAATTCGTCGACAAGTGGCGCCTGTGCCAGATGACGAATGCCGAAGGCCGCACCGGCGGCATGGCCGAGGCGCTTGCCGGCGCGGATGTCTGCATCGCGGTGAGTAAGCCCGGACCGGGGACGATCCAACCCGAATGGGTGAGCACGATGGCCCATGATGCGATCGTCTTCGCATGCGCCAATCCCGTGCCCGAGATCTGGCCCTGGGAGGCCCGGGCCGCAGGCGCCAGGATCGTGGCGACCGGTCGCTCCGATTTTCCCAACCAGGTCAACAACTCGCTCGGCTTCCCCGGCATCTTCCGCGGCGCGCTGGACGTGCGTGCCAAGACGATCACCGATGAGATGTGCCTTGCGGCCGCGCATGCGCTGGCCGGGGCCGCGCCGGATGGCGGCATGGACCCGGAGTGCATCCTGCCAACCATGGTCGAATGGGAGGTGTACGCCCGCGAGGCGGTGGCGGTCGGCATGATGGCCCAACAGCAGGGCATTGCCCGCCTGGCGATCGACGAGGAGACGCTTTTCAAGCATGCTGCTGAGATGATCCTGCGCTCGCGGCGTCTCACGCAAGTCATGATGGAATCCGGTTTGATTCCGGAGCCGCCCCCTGCAGAATGAGGAGGATGTCATGGTTGATCTGATCGTCATCGGCGGCGGACCGGCGGGCTTGACCGCCGCAGTCTACGCGATTCGCAAGCGGCTCAACTGTCTCCTCATCAGCCCTGACCTTGGCGGCAAGGCCAACGTCCGGATGCAGATCGAGGGAGTTGACACCTTCAACGTCATCAACGGCGGGGAGTTGGTGCGCCGCTTCCGGAATGAGATCGAGTACCTCGATTTTGCGCGGCTGCTCGAGAAGGCCCTGCGCCTGGAGAAGGTGGACGACGTGTTTGTCGTGACCACGGATAGCGGCAAGCGGTTGGAAGCGCGTGCGGTGATCCTGGCCACGGGTGCGGACGCGCTGCGGCTCAAGGCGCCGGGCGCAGATCGCTACTTCCTGCGCGGGGTATCCTATTCGACCGTCAGCTACGCACCGCTGTTCATCGACAAGTCCGTCGCGCTGGTCGGCTCCGGCTTCATGGCGATTCGTGGCGCAGCCGAGCTGGCCCAGATCGCGGGCCAGGTGACGCTCGTCGCACCGACCCATGGCGACCTGGATACGCCCCTCGGCCGGCGCGTGCTCGCGTCTCCGAACGTGACGCTGCTGGAGAATTGGGAAGTAGCGGCCGTGGAAGGAGACGAGTACGCACGGCGGCTGGTTGTTCGTTCGCCGGGCGGCGAGGAGCGGGTGCTCGAGGTGGACGGGATCTTCGTCGAGTTGGGCCTGCTGCCGCACAGCGAGCTGGTCTCGGGCCTGGCCACGGTCGACGAACAGGGCCACGTGGTGGTCAACTGCGGCGCGGAGACCTCCGTGCCCGGGCTGTACGCTGCGGGCGATGTCACCCAACTGCCCGCCGAACAGGTCGTCATCGCGATCGGTGAGGGCGCCAAGGCCGCGCTGGCCGCGTACGAGTATTTGATGAGAACTGCATAAACTTGTATACTAATGCACAAATCACTAAGTCAAGTCGAAAGGATACCAGATGTCTGCTACGTTGATTGATGGCAAAGCCATTGCTGCCGCCGTACGCCAGGAGGTCGCCGACGAGGTGGCCGCGATCAAGGCCCAGACCGGGGTCGTCCCCACGCTGGCCGTGGTGTTGGTGGGGGAGAACCCTGCATCGCAGACCTACGTGTCATCCAAGGGCAAGGCCTGCATCGAGGCCGGGATGGGTTCCATCACCAAGCGCTTGCCGGCTACGGCCACGCAGCAGGAGGTCGAGGAACTGGTCCGGGCGTTGAACGCGGACCCGGATGTGAACGGCATCCTCGTGCAACTGCCGCTGCCCAAGGGACTGGATGAGAAGTCGGTTCTGGATCTGATCAGCATCAGCAAGGACGTCGACGGCTTCCACCCGATGAACATCGGCGAGCTGGTCATGAAGGGCCGCAAGCCACAGTTCATCCCGTGCACCCCCGCCGGCTGCATCGAGCTGCTGGTCCGCTCCGGCATCGAGATCTCGGGCAAGGACGCGGTGGTCGTCGGCCGCAGCAATATCGTCGGCGTCCCGGTCGCGGCCCTTCTGCAGAATGCCGATGCGACCGTGACCACCTGCCACAGCCGCACGAAGGATCTGCCGGCCAAGGTTCGGCAGGCGGACATCGTCGTGGCCGCGATCGGCCGGCCGGAGTTCGTCAAGGCTGAGTGGCTCAAGCCGGGCTGTGCAGTCATCGACGTCGGCATCAACGCGGTGCCGGATGCGACCAAGAAGAGCGGCCAGCGGCTGGTCGGCGACGTCGCATTCGCCGAGGCGAGCGAGGTCGCGGGCTGGATCACTCCTGTCCCGGGCGGCGTGGGCCCGATGACCATCGCCATGCTGCTCAAGAACACCGTGCGTGCGTACAGGCTGCAGCACGACATGGCTTAAGCCAGCGTAAGCAGGCAACGACTGCATCGTGCCGGCCGGTCCACCGGCAAAGTGGCGGCCGGCGCATGAGCGATATTCAGGAAGGGTCTGACATAAAGATGGGATTGCGTAGCTTCATCCAGGATCATCCCGCGCCACTCGTGTGGTCGTGGGAGGCCAGTGCCTTCATGCTGCGGCTGCTGCGACCGGTGTTCGCGAAGCTGGGCATGGAGACGTCGTCAAAGATCGTGAAGATTCCAGAAGAGCTCATCAAGGAAACGCTCTTCAACTGCCAGGACTGCGCACAGTGCGTCCTGCATTATACCGGCATGACGTGCCCGATGAACTGCCCGAAGCAGTTGCGCAACGGGCCGTGCGGTGGCGTGCGCCTCAACGGCAAGTGCGAGGTCAAGCCCGAGATGGACTGCGTGTGGGTCAAGGGCGTCGAGCGTTCCAAGAAAACCCCTTACCAACACGAAATCCTGCGCCTCAACCCGCCCGTCGATTGGCGGTTGAAGGGCCAGGCATCGTGGGTGACGTACTCCCTGGGCCGCGACAAGATCCCGACCGGTGTGGACGTCGAGGTCCGCTATGCGGACGAGGTTCTGCCGAAGGGGGTCCAATGAACGCGCCCACCATGCCCGTGGCGCCTCCTGCGCCCATCGAAACCGGCCTGCGCGGTGAGAGCAGCAACCTGGCAAAGGTCATCAATGCCGGCCACTTCGGAGTTTGTGTCGAGGTGTCGCCGCCAGTCGGCCCGAACGTCGAGGCCATCCAGCGCGAGATCAACACCCTCAAGGGTTACGGCGATGCGTACAACGTGACCGACAACCAGTCGGCCATGGTGCACGTGTCCAGCCTGGCCGTGAGCATCATGCTCAAGCAGGCCGGCATGGAGCCCGTGATCCAGTTCACCGCGCGCGATCGCAACCGCCTCGGCCTGCAGGGCGACCTGTTGGGCGGCGCGGTGTTCGGCATCAACACGGTGCTGTGCCTGTCCGGCGATCATCCCATCTGGGGCGATCATCCGCAGTGCAAGCCGGTCTATGACGTCGATTCGTTGAACATCATCCGCATGGTGCGCATGATGCGCAACAACCAGGTGTTCGAGAACGGCAAGAAGATTCCGAAGATCGCGCCGGACTTCTACATCGGTGCGGTGGAGAATCCCTTCGCGCCGCCTTACGAGTTCCGCCCGCTGCGCCTGGCGAAGAAGATCACCGCGGGCGCGCAGTTCTTCCAGACTCAGCTCATCTTCAACGTCGACCGCTTCCGCGAGTTCATGGCGCGTGTCGTGGACCTCGGGCTGGCCGAGCAGTGCGCCATCTTTGCGGGCGTCGGGCCGACCCGATCGCTGAAGGTCGCCGAGTACATGAAGAACGAAGTGGCCGGCATGGACGTGCCCGACTGGGTGCTGAAGCGGATGGAAGGGCTGTCGAAGGAAGATCAGCAGAAGGCCGGCCTCGACATCTGTCTCGAGATCGCCCGCCAGGTGTCGGAGATCGACGGCGTCAAGGGTCTGCACGTCATGGCCGTCAACTGGCCCGCGGCAGTGCCACAGATCGTCAAGGAACTGGGCCTGTACCCCCGGCCCGTGATCGAGACCGCCGTTGTGGCGGAGCCCGTCGCCTCGTAGTCAGGTTGGCGCTTGCTGGCGGACGCCGAGGTACGCGCGAACAACACAAAAGCCCGGGCTTCCCCTTGGGAACCTGGGCTTTGTTTTCTTCAATGAGGTGAGATGAGTGAATCGTCTGTCAGGGCCGCGCAACAGTCACTAGACGCTTGATGCATATTCATTGATCAAGCGCTTAATCATTGAAAGAAAGGGAAGGTTCGAGTAAGAGTAGGCAAAAACCCTGACAAGGTGAATGCCATGGAACTCGACCTCGAAACCTTCCTGACGACATTGTACGTGATCACGGACGATTTGTACGTAACGAGCGTCCTGCCCAAGCTACCCGCGACGGGCGGGCCAGCACCCAAGCTCAGCGACTCGGAGGTGCTGTGCCTGGGGCTGGCGGCCCACTGGCGCTCCGGCGTACCCTGGAAGACCGAACGCGGCTTCGTGCGCTATGCATCGAAACACTTGCGCTCGTACTTCCCGCAGATGACGAGTCAAAGTGCCTTCAACCGGCGGCTGCGCCGGCTGTGGGGCGCTTTCATCCTGATCCAGCAAGCCGTGGCCGACCAGTTGTGGTGTGCGCAGGATTGCGAAGTCATGGACTGTGCACCCATACCGATTGCCCGGGGTGCACGCTCCTTCCACCCCGGCTGGTTGGCCGATATCGCCCGCATCGGCAAGGGTGGCAACGACCGCTACTTCTACGGCCTGCACCTGTTGCTGGTCGTCAGTGCGAGCGGCGTCGCAACGGGCTGGACGCTCGCGGCCGGCAACATTCAGGATCGCTGGTTAGCTGAGCTGTTACTCAGCAGCCGGGTCGGGCGACCACAACTGACGGGACCGCACACCGCCGCCGGCATGTCACACCTCAACCCACCGGCCGACTGGATCGGACCGGTGCAGAGCTGTGGCCGCTGGCGCAATAGTCCCGTGCTGGCCGATCTCGGTTATGCCGGCGCCGATTGGCAGCAGCACTGGCAGGACTACGCCGCGGAGGTGTTGACACCGCCCGTTTGGGAACGCCACAGCGCCCGGGTCTGGTTTTCAAGTGTCCGCCAGGCCGTCGAAACCGCCTTCGCGGCTCTGGTCGACAGCTTCGGGCTCCAGTTCCCACGTGCGCACAGCACCTGGGGGCTGTTGACTCGTATCGGCGCCAAGATCGCCGCCTACAACGTCGGCATCCTGGTCAATCGGCACTTCGACCGCCCTGATCTGGCTTTCGCCACCCTGGTCGTGTGAGCCAGAAAGGGTGCGTCAATATGCATCAAGCGTCTAGGGCAGAGGCATCCTGAGCGGAGCTCTCGCAGGGAGCGCAGTCGAAGGAGGCTCAGTCTTAGCTACATCCGGGGCGCGTGTGGCGCGTTGGTCTGCCTGATCATCGCCACCGTCGTGCTGCCGGGCTGTGCGGCGCCATCGGCGCCTGCGGTCCCACCGGCAGAGCAGGCGCAAAGCGTGACAGTCCTCAAGGTGGCCCATCGCGGGGGCGCGGGCCTGGCGCCCGAGAACACGCTGGCCTCCTTCAGCAACGGGCTGTCGCTCGAGCCGGACGCCATCGAGTTGGACATTCACCTGAGCCGAGACGGCGAGCTCGTGGTGATCCATGATCCCACGCTGGACCGGACGACCGACGGCCGCGGCGCGGTGGCAGATCACACGGCGGCCGAGCTGGCCCAGTTGGACGCGGCGGCGAAGTATCGGGGCAAGGCGCCCGCAGAACGGCAGCCCGTGCCCACGCTGGACCAGGTGCTCCAACTGGCGAAGGGGCGCGCGGGCGTGCAGATCGAGGTCAAGCTCGCGGTCGACGGGAGCCGCTATCCAGGCATCGAGGCGAAGCTGGTCGAGACGCTGCGCAACCACGACATGCTGGGCGACGTCGTGGTGCTCTCGTTCGATTTTCCGACCCTGCAGGAGATCAAGCGGATCGAGCCCGCGGTGCAGGCCTGCGCCCTGATCTCCACGGCCTATCTGCGATTGCCCGGCCGCTCGGATCCCGAGGCGGTGGCCGAAGAGCTGGCCAGCCTCGGGGTCGAGTACGTCGGGGTCAAGGCCTCGCTGCTGAGCGATCGGCTCCTGGCCGCGCTGGCCGGCCGCGGACTGCAGGTTGGCGTCTGGACGGTCAACGACGTGCGCGACATGCGCGAATTTGCCGCGCGGGGCGTCGCGTTCATCACGTCGGACCGGCCCGATCTGCTGAACGAGGCGCTCGGCGCGCGGTGACGGGGGCGCTACGCGGCCGAGAGCGCATCCTGTCCCAGTGCGATCGCGCCCAAGACGCCGGCAGAGTTGCCAAGACCGGGCGGCACGATATACTGGTCGATGTGCTCGGTGATCGCGGGCGACTGGACATAACCGTTGAGCGCCCGGAGCACGCCTTCGCGCACGAGCGGGAGGAGGTGCGGCGTGTTCATGACCCCGCCGCCCAGGATGATGCGCTGGGGCGACAGCGTGCAGATGAGGCTGGCAAGCCCCAGGGCCAGGTAATGTGCCTCGAGCGCCCAGGCCGGATGGTCGGGCGGCAGCGTCTCGGCGCGTTGACCCCATCGTTTGCCCATGGCCGGGCCGCACGTCATGCCCTCGAGGCAGTCGCCGTGATACGGGCAGGTGCCGGCGAAGGGATCAGCCGTCCAGTCGTGCGGTATGCGGATGTGGCCCATCTCGGGGTGCACCAGGCCGTGCATCAGGCGGCCGCCCACCACCCCGCCGCCGCCGACGCCCGTGCCGACGGTGAGGTAGATGAACGTGTCGAGGCCCTGTGCCGCGCCCCAGCGCTGCTCGCCCAGGGCAGCGCCGTTGACATCGGTGTCGAAGCCTACGGGCGTGCCGAGGGCACGGCGCACTGCACCAGCCAGGTCGGCGTTCGCCCAGCCCGGCTTCGGAGTCGTGGTGATGAAGCCGAAGGTGGGTGACGCAGGATCCGGATCGAGCGGCCCGAAGGCCGCAATGCCGATGGCGGCCAGATCGGTCCCTTGTTCGCGGAAGAACGCGATCACCCGACCGATGGTTTCCTCGGGCGTGGTGGTGGGAAAGCGGGTTTCCGCCCGGATGTCGTCCGGACCCGAGCCGACAGCACAGACGAATTTGGTGCCGCCAGCTTCGATGCCGCCGAAGAGTGGGGTCATGAGGGCCTCCTCGCTGCCTGAATCTGTGAGACGGAGCCGGGCCACACGTCTGGGATGGTCGGGCGCAGACGGACGCGGCCGGGCAGATGATGCCTGTTGCGCCCATTATAGCACTGGTGCACCGGTTCGCCGGACAAAACCCAAGGAGACACATGGAATCGACCGAGCTACTGGCAATCTTCGATCGCGAACAGCGGCGGGATGTTACGTCGCCTGGCGCGTTGCGCGAAGTTACGTCACACGTGGTGCGGCACGTGCCGCTGCAGCCCGACGCGCGCTGGGGCTGGATCGTCTACTCGCAGCTCACGCCCGAGAACGCGGATGCGGCCATCGCGGAGCAGGTGGCGTTCTACAGCGCTCGCAACTTCAGCTTCGAATGGAAGTGGTACAGCCACGACCTGCCGCCGGACCTATCCGCGCGGCTGATCCGGCACGGGTTCGAGCCGGAAGAGGCGGAGTCAGTGATGGTGCTGGACATGGACGAGGCGCCCCAGGCCATCTGGGATGCGCCCGTCGACGCGGTGCGTCGCATCTGCGATCGCGCCGGCCTGCAAGATGTAGTGGCGGTGGAAAACGCCGCGTGGGGCGATGACGCGCACGACTGGGTCGTCGACGAGCTCGGCCGGGAGATGGCCGATGCGCCCGACGAGATCAGCATCTACTGCGCCTATGTCGATGGCAGGCCCGTCAGCGCCGCATGGATCCGGTTCCATCCCGGCACGCACTTCGCCAGCCTCTGGGGCGGCTCCACGGTGGCGGGCTTCCGTCAGCGCGGGCTCTATACCGCGCTGCTGGCCGTGCGCGCGGCCGAGGCGCGCACCAAGGGCCACCGCTTCCTGACGGTCGACGCGAGCGACATGAGCCGCCCGATCCTGGAGAAGCGGGGCTTCGTCAAGATCGCGACCACGATGCCGTTCAAGTACCACGTGCCGCGCGTGGCGACGTAGAAGTGACGGGGGCGCGCGTTGATGTGCGCCTTGTCATTTACGAAGGCCCGCATTTCTGTTACAATCGCACCGTCAAGTGAACCGTCTCCGCTTCACGGGTAAAGGAGCCTGATGATGCAACCTCATGAGATCTATTCCCTGCGTGCGCGCGATGTGATGAAGCGCCGGATCGTCCTGGTGTCGCCCCTGGACACGGTGTACGACGTGCTGACCAAGATGCAGGAAGCCGAATGCCAGGTGGCAATCATCGACCGGGCAGACGAAGACGATGCGTACGGCATCCTGACCTACCAGGAAGTGGTCTACCGCGTCATCTCGAAGTCGCTGCCAGCCACCCGCACGCGCGTCGGCGAGATCATGGCCAAGCCGTTGATCGTCGTCAACCCTTCGTTGCGGATTCCGTTCGTGGCGCAGTTGTTTTCCCGCTTTGGCATTCAGAATGCGATCGTGATCGAGGAGCACCAGCTGGTAGGTGTAATCTCCAGCTCGGACCTCGTCGCGGCGCTCGTTCAACGCAAAACCGAGTAACTTCAAGGAGGAAGTCATGGATTTTGGGTGGACCGAAGAAGAGACGATGTGGCGCAAGGCCGTGCATGATTTTGCGCAGAAGAAGATTGCGCCGCGCGTCCGTGAGATCGATGACACCAGCAACATTCCCCAGGACATCATCAAGGCGATGGCCGACATGGGGCTGTGGGCGCCGACCGTCTCGGAGAAATACGGCGGCAGCGGCCTCAACGTCACCATGGCCATGATCGCGGCGGAGGAGCTGGGCCGGGCCGACATCAGCCTGGCGCTGCCGGTGATGTACCTGGTGCAAGCCAGCTGGGCCTTCGTCTTCGAGCGCTATGCCAGCGAGGCGCTGAAGGCAGAACTGCTGCCCCAGGTGACCGCAGGCAAGCAGTTCCTGGGCATCGCGTCCACGGAGCCCGGCGGTGGCTCCGACATCGAGGGCGTCACCCGCTGCACCGGCGCCAAGCAGGCGGATGGGAGCTGGGTTCTCAACGGCGAGAAGCTCTACATCAGCGGCATCAAGGAATCGGAGCGCATGGGCGGGGCCTACATGACCCTCGTGCGCACCGATCCGGCGGCCGGCCACAAGGGCTTTTCCTTCTTCGCGGTCGACATCAAGGACAACCCGAAGGTCTCGACCACCCTGATCCACAACTGGGGCCGCACCGGCATTTCGACCGGCGGGTTCACCATGGAAGACATGCCCCTGGCGGACCATTACCGCATCGGCGAGGAGGGCAAGGGCTTCTACTACGCCATGGAGGGCTACACCTACGCGCGCGCGCTGATCGGCGCGACGTGCTGCGGCGCGGCCGAGACCGCGCTGCGCATGGGGGTGGAGTACATCCGGCAGCGCAAGTCGTTTGGCAAGCCGCTGGCCGCGTACCAGGGGATCAACTTCCCCGCTGCGGAGCGCTTCACCGACATCGAGGCCGCGAAGCTCGTCACCTATAAGGCCGCGTGGGTGGCGGATCAGATGTACGAGCACGGGAAGGGCAAGCACAAGGACGTGGCCCTGTGGGGCGCGATGTCCAAGCTGCGCGCACCCATCATGGCGTTCGAGACGTTTAACGAGGTGGCGAACTGGCTCGGCGCGATGGGCTACACCAAGGAGTACCCCATCGAGATGGGCATTCGCGGGGTGCGCTCGTACTCCATCGGCGCGGAGGGCGGCATGAACATCATGCGCATGATTATCGCCCGCGAGCTGATCGGCAACGAGTACACCAACCCGCGGCAGTAAGTCGATCGCCTGTTGTAGAGACATCTCGCGGGATCGTTGTGTAGAGACGTAGCATGTGCTACGTCTCTACATGGTTTGTTTCAAGGAGAGTTCGTTCTTTTGTCCCAGATGGATCGGCGTTTTCAAATCGCTTATGATCAGACCAGCGCAGCGTGGGCTGCGGCCGACCACGCGCGGGCTGCTGCGCTGGCGGGCTGCCCGCTGACGCCCGACGGCGTGCAGGTCGCCTATTTCGGCCGGCCGCACCTCGTCCCCCATGGGGAGGGTGAGGTCGTCAACCTGGCGACGGGCAAGCCCGCGCACGCGTCCATCGCAATCGTGCTGTGGCATTACCTGCTGACCGCGGATGGCACGCTGCCGGCCGACCGGTGGCTGACGTTTCGCGAACTGCCCGATGGCCTGTTCTACTCGCAGGCCTTCGCGGGCCATGCGGAAGGGCTGCTCGCCGAGCGCTTCGGCGCGGATGCGGCCGGCCTCCATCGTGCGGCCGCGTCGTTGGGCGGGGAGCGCCTCACGGCAGCCCCCGGCGGAGGGCTGGCGCCGCCCGACGCGGCGTATCGTTTCCAGGCGTTCCCGCGCCTGGCCATGGCCGTGCAACTGTGGGAAGGTGACGAGGAGTTCCCTGGCCGCGTCCAGGTGCTGTTCGACGCGCATGCCAGCCACTACCTGCCGACCGAGGACCTGTCGGGCGTGGGGGACTGGTTGGCACACAAGCTCAGCCATGCCGGTTAGCAGATCGGGGATGGCCCCGATAAGGAGGTTGTTATGACGGTGCAGGTTGGCCAGATCGCACCCGATTTCCGGCTCAAGAGCCACCTGGGCCACGAGGTGAGCCTCAGCGACTACCGGGGGCGCAACGTCGTCCTGGTGTTCTTTCCGCTCGCCTGGACGCCCGTCTGAACGGATCAGATCCCATCCTACGAGGCCGATCTGGCCCTGTTCGATGGGATGAAGGCCCAGGTCTTGGGCCTCAGCGTCGATAGTACGGACTGCCTGCGTGCCTGGGCGGAGAGCCTGGGCGGCATCACCTATCCCCTGTTGAGCGACTTCTTCCCGCACGGGCAGGTTGCGCAGCGCTACGGCGTCCTGCGCGCCGAGGGCTATTCGGAGCGTGCGATCTTTGTGATCGACAAGGAGGGCGTCGTTCGCTATGTCGACGTGCACGACATCGACCATCAGCCCGAAAACGACACGCTCTTTGCCGTATTGGCCGAGCTGGAACCTGAAGCGGGCGCAGCATTGGCCGAGCAGGACCGGCTGATGGAGCTGGAGGCGTGGCGGCAGCCGCGTCCGGCAGAGGACCTGGTCATCTACTGCACCCCCTGGTGCGCCGACTGCCGCCAGGCGCGCGCATGGCTTCAGGAGCACGGCATCCCGTACGCGGAGATCGACATCTCCAAGGACCGGGTGGCCGCAAAGCGCGTGCGGCGCTGGGCCGGTGGCCATGAGACCACCCCCACGATCGACTACAAGGGGACGATCATCGTGGACTGGCAGGCTGAGCGGCTGCGCGAGGCGTTGGCCGTGGCGTGATTGAAGATTGAAAATTGAAGATTGAAGATTGCGAGAGGAGGGCGAGCGTGAGGAGCAGCCTGGGAGGGATCTATCCGCCGATCATCACCAGCTTCCGCGAAGATGGCGCGGTGGCGTACGACGACCTGGAGGCGAACCTCCGCCACTGGGCGGCTCAGCCGCTCGACGGGATCGTCATGCCCGGCTCGAACAGCGAGGCCGCATATCTGAGCCACGAGGAGCGCGTGGCGATCTGGCGCGTGTGTGCGGATGTGCTGCGCGGCACGGGCAAGCGCTTGATCGCCGGCACCGGCGTGGAGAGCACCGCGGAGACGATCGCGCTGACGGTGGAGGCTGCGGCGTTGGGTGCTGATGCAGCGCTGGTGCTGCCGCCCATGTTCTATCGTGCCCAGCTCACGCCCGAGGTGCTGATCGCACACTATCGGGCGGTGGCAGACGCATCGCCCATCCCGCTGCTGGTCTACAATGTCCCCGCGTTCACCAACATCGATTTCGCGCCCGCGACGCTCCTGGCCATGGCCGAACACGAGCGCATCGTGGGATGCAAGGACAGCAGCGCCAACGTAGTCAAATGCGCCAGCGTGCTGGCGGCGCGGCCGGACTTCCAGGTGTTCTCGGGCACGGGGAGCGCGCTGTTGCCCTTCCTGAGCATCGGCGCGGTGGGCGGGATCATGGCGCTGGCGAATTTCGCCGCCGAGCCGCTGCGCAGGCTGTGGGATGCGTTCCACGCGGGCCGTTGGGACGAGGCGAGGCGCCTGCAGCTTGCACTGGCCGACATCAACAATGCAGTGACGGGCAAGTATGGCGTGGCTGGCCTGAAGTACGCGATGGACCGGACGGGGTTCAGGGGCGGGGCGTTGCGCAGGCCGCTGCAGCCGCTGGCCGCGGACGGCCGCGCGGAGATCGACCGCCTGCTGGCGATTGCTGAAGGCGAATGAATTCGCACTTAATGGGCCTGCGGCCGTTGCGTCCACCTGCGTGGACGCTGTTATCGGGTTAGCGTGAGGTTCCGCAGGTCGGCGCAGGCCGACCTCGCGGCCGGAGGCCCTTTAGGCCTGATTTTAATCGGGGCTCGAGGGCTCGAGGACACTCGGGGCTGATCAACCCCCGAACCGCTGCGTCCAGCGGAGCACGGCCGTCTCGACCGACCGGCGGTGGTGCTCGCGTTCCTCCGCATCAGCCATCTCTACGCGTCGTACCGCCTCCGCCCACACGTCGTTGCGCCAGCGGGTGATCTGGCGCCCGATCAGCCATTCATCCACCGGGCCGAACACTGTGTCGACGACCTGCAGCATCGGTTGGCGCTGCTCCAGAATCTCGTCCTGCACTGCGTCGACCGTGCGTTCGATGATCTCGTTGACGTGGTTGTAGTCGTCCCGTCGCTGCCGGCGGGCCTCGGACGACAGGCTGGGCCACTCCTCCTCCAGCAGGTCTGCGGTTGCCAGCACCAGGTCATAGTTGATGTGCGCGTTTACGCCGAGCAACAGGTTCTGCAGCGCCACCGTGCCCGCGCGCCTGGCAGCATCGTGGGTCTGGCGCCAGACCGCGGGCACCCCTTCGTCCCCCACATCATATGCGTCGAGCGCGATGAAATAGTAGTCAGCGAAATGGGTGAGCAGGCGGCGGACCCAGGCGCGGTCGTGAAATTCGCCGGCCTCGATCGCCGCGAGCATGTTGGCCGTCATCATGGCATAGCAGCGCAGGAAAATCGACCGTTCGTCACCTTCTTCTTCCCAGCGGCAGATGCACGCCTGCATTCGATCCATCGCCAGCTTCGGGTCACCCATGCTGTCGCACCTCATCTTGCCCCGCGTTGTAGCGGATTATCCTGTCCGACGTCAGTGTTGCACAAGCATTGTACCAGGATTGCGCGTAGGTCTTTAGTTAGCCCGGATACCCTTTGCCGTTCTGACGTCGCTGAGTTCAATCGGGGCGTTTTCGCGCCGACACCGACAGGCTGTAGATCTGCACGCCGGACAACTCGCCTGAGCTCAGGCTGCGCTTGCCTTCTACATCGCTGAAGCCGGCCTGGCGCACCAGGTCAAGGTACTCCTGCTCCGGCAAGGCGCCGTGGATGCAGTCCGCCCACATCCGCGGGTCGCTGCGCAGGTCCATCGGCAGGGGCGCAGAGGTCACCATGTCGCTGATGCTCAACCGGCCGCCCGGCTTCAGCACGCGGTAGGCCTCTTCGAAGACCTTGCCCTTGTCCTCCGCCAGGTTGATCACGCAGTTGGAGAGGATCACATCGACCGATGCGTCCTCGACCGGCATGTCCTCGGCCTGGCCCAGGCGGAACTCGACCTGCGCCAGCCCCGCGGCTTTGGCCGAGCGGTTTGCGCGTTCGATCATCGCGGGGGTCATGTCGAGCCCGATGACCCGGCCCCCGGCGCCCACGCGGCGGGCAGCCTCGAAGGCATCGATGCCCGCGCCGCTGCCGATGTCCAGCACCGTCTCGCCCGGACGCAGGCCGGCGATTGCCGTCGGATTGCCGCATCCAAGGGAGAGATTCGCCGCCTCTGCCGGCAGCGCATTGAGTTGCTCCGGCGTGTAGCCCGCGTCGAACAGGACGATCTGCGGCTGGCCCGCGTCGATGAACTCCATCGCGTTCGACGGCGCACAGCAGCTGGGCTGTCCAGCTGAGCTGCAGCATCCTCCCTCGATCGCCAGCGCGCCGTAGTTGGACTGCACTGCCGCAGACGCACCGCTGACCCGCCGGCTGCCCGTTGCCCAGAGTGCGCCGATCTTCGTATCGCCGGATGGATGCGCGGCCTGGGATGATGTGTCGACGATGACGTTGACCAGTCCTTCGGCCCGCAGCATGGCTCTCAGGGCGCTGGCTTGCTGTCGATCTGGTTCTGGCCCCGCCTGGACATCGACGAGCACGAGGCGCCCGCCCGGTTTCAGCACACGCACCAGTTCGGCGATGGCGGCCTGTTGCTGCTGCGCATCGCGCAGCGAGATGGTTGCGATGGCCACATCGAGCCCTATGTCTCCAAGCGACTGTGTGCGCGTGACTGTCGCGGGCGCTTGTTCCAGGAGAGGCGCGAGTTCCGCCGCGATCGCCTCTGCGTCGCTGCCGATGACCGCGACGGTCATCTCTGGCCGCAGGCAGGGGCCGACCCTGGCAAGAACCAGTTCCAGCAGATCTTCCGCCGAGTTGGTCGCGTGGTGGGCGACTTGCTTGCCCTCTGTGATTTCAGGTTTCATGGCAAATGTCTCGTTCCTGCTCGTCTCAACCCTGCAGCGCGAGCAGCGCCGGCACCTTCAGCGCAATGTCATCGCGTACCGTGCGAAAGACCTCCATCACCTCAGCTTCCGTCCCTCTTGCCTTCGCGGGATCGGGGAAGCCCAGGTGCACGCGCCGCCCCTTGCCCAGCCACACCGGGCAGTTCTCCGCCGCGTCGTCGCACACGGTCACGACGAGATCGAATGGTACGGTTCGATACTCGCCCGCGTTCTTCGAGCGGCCGTCGTGCGCGATGCCGATCTCGGCCAGCGCGGCCACCGCGAGCGGGTGGACGTAGCCGGCCGGCTGCGTGCCCGCACTGTACGCTTCCCAGGCGTCGCCCAGGCGCGCGTTGACGATGGCCTCGGCCATCTGGCTGCGGCACGAGTTGCCGGTGCACAGGAAGAGGACTTTGCGTTTCATCTTTGCTCCGTGGTGTTATTCCTGCGGCCCGATGGCCGGCATTGATCCGATCGCCGCTTCGAGTGCCGCCAGGTTGTCCGCGTTGGCCGGCTCGTACAGCGGGGTGCACGCGGCCAACTCAGCCTGGCCTGCCACCAGCCGCAGCGCGAAGCCCCAGCAGTTCGGCTGGCCGCACCGCCGGCAGTTGGTGCCCGGCAGGAGCTTGAACACGCCCATGACGGTCGGGCGCTGCCGCATCTGGTGGTCTGGCGTGATCTCGTCGCGCCTCTCCCAGGTGCGGTTCACCAGGTCTACCAGGCCCTTGAGCTCCTGGATCGCGGCATCCCGGTCTTCCACGTTGCTGACACCGATCTCGTACGAGTGAAAAGCAACGGCGTGCCCTGCCTTCTTCCAGATCAGTGCATCGGCGCCCTGCGTGTAGATCGCCCCGCGCAGGGTGGCATTGAGATACGGCAGCACCTCAGAGATGTCAACCGTCAGCAGCGCCTTGGCCGCGAAGCGTTCTGCGCCGGGGTCGCAGGGCGGCGTGAAGATGTCCAGGTCATAGTGTTCGATCAGCATGATATCTCCTGTGTCGGTATGCGCGGCCGGCCGCGGCCAGGCCCAGCACGGCCAGGGCCAGTGCGGCCGCCGGCACGAGCCATGATGGAGTGGCGGCGGCTGTTGCGCTGCTGTCCATGTCGCCCTGGCTGACGGCTGGCCCGTCAGCACAGGGCGTGTTCACGCCGCACACGTCGCGCGCTGGCGCAGCGGTTTCGCCCGTCGCGTCCGGCGTCATGGACGGCCAACCGGCGCCGCCGGCAAGCAAGAGCGCGTCGATGAGGCCCGGCAGTTCTCCCGTGATCTGTTCGCGACCCATCAGCACCCGGTCGCCCACCAGCAGAAACGGCGCTGCGGCCTTGCCGCGCGCGTATCCGTAGGTCTCGGCGACGTCGAAGAACGCGGTGATGTCCTCCAGGCTGACGACCTCGACCAGGCGGACCTGCAGCTGTGCACCGTGCTCCTGCTGGAGCGCGGGCAGCAACTCCTCCATGATTTCGTGGCAATAGCCGCATCCTTCCGTCCAGTACAGCACGACGTGCACGACCGGCAGCGCAGGGCTGGCATCCTCAACGGTCGCGGCGGCATCGGGCAGGCCCCGCTTGATGATATCGCAATCCTCGCACTCCTGTGCGGCGGCGGGGCCGGGCGCCACGACGATCAGGATCGCCACCAGCACGGCATACACGTATCGCCGCGGGTCGGCACGTCGCATCGTGGGGCTTCCAGACACGGTTACTGGTCCTCCGCCGTCAGGGCGTTTGCCAGGAGCGTGACGATCTGGCTCGGCGCTGGCACGCGGCCGGCGGCGACGAGCTTGTCGTTGACGACCAGGCCGGGCGTGGCCAGCAGTCCGTAGCGCTCGTATTCCGCGTAGTCGCCCGTCTTCTCGAAGGTCGCGTCTACGCCGAGTTGTTCGACGGCCGCCTTGGCGTGCTTTTCCAGCCGGTCGCAGTTGGCGCATCCGCCGCCGAGTATCTTGATGTGCAGGGTCATGGTGTTCCTCCGTGTTGGAATTGAAGATTGAAAATTGAAGATTCGTGCGTGTTCATATGGACAGCCGCCTAGACGTGTGAGGTCTTGCCGCTGATCACTGCCGGCGCGGCGCGGAACGCGGCCAGCCGGTGCAGGACCAGCGCCAGCAGTGCCAGTCCGAGGATTGCGCCGCCGATGATCAGCCACCCGTTGGCGCCGTCGACCCAGGCGCCGAAGAGCAGGCCGGCCAGCGTGCTGAACAGCGCCACCCAGGCGACGTAGACCAGGGCCTTCGTCCGGCCGATGATCTTCGAGGTGATCAGCACGCTCTGCAGGCTCAGCTCGGGGTCGGCCATCAGGTAGGCAAGCAGCGGGCCGCGGTGCATGCCCAGGTCGAGGAAGAGCCGCGCGATGGGCACCTCGACGAGCGTGGGGAAGTACATCACCACGCCGAAGAGCACCGCGACGAAGTTCGCCACCACCGTGTTTTGCCCCGCCAGCGACTCGATCCATTCGGGCCGGATGAGCGGGCGCAGCGCGCCGATGGCGAAGACGCCGGCGACCAGCAGCGGAAAGATCTGCTTGACGAAGCGCCAGGTTTCGAACAGCCACTCCTGCAACTCGTACGCCTCGAACCGCCGCGCGGCGAGGACCAGGCCCCCCAGGATCAGCGCCACCGCGACGGTCCGGCCTCCTATCTGCAGCTCGGCCCCGCCCGCCGTCACCGGCATGCGCAGTGACGCCACGATCAGGGTCAGCGCCGTCAGCCCGAGCGCGACCGGCGTCCAGCGATTGTACCCCTCGTCGACCTTGCCCAGCCCGCGCGTCGCGGTCAGGCCGATCGATGCAAGCAACGCGATCAGGACCACGCCCTGGACGGTGACGCCTTCTTCTCCCCGCGTGGCATCGAACGGCACCCACTGGTTGAGCAGGGCCTGGAAGCGCTCGACGCCGGCCAGCGGCAGCTGGAGCTGCACGAACGGATCGGTCAGCAGGCCTACCTGCAGCGTGCCGGCCAGCAGGAGCGCGAGCAGCAGGCCCATGAAGAGCCACACCCGCCCCCCGACGCTCGCGCGGCCGGCGAACGGATCTGCGGCAGCCTGCTCGTGCGCTGCGTCCGAGCGGCTGAAGATGAGCGCCATGATCAGGCCGATGCCGATGCCGAAGATCATGGAGAGCAGCAGCCGCGCGATGGCGATGTCCGCGCCGAGCGCGACGCCGGAATAGGTGAGCGCCAGGATGTTGATGGCGGGGCCGACGAACAGGAAGGTGACGGCCGGGCCCAGGCCCGCGCCCTTGCGGTAGATGCCCGAGAAGAGGGGCATCACGGTGCACGAGCAGACCGCGAGCACGAAGCCGCCCGCAGCCGCGGCAGGATACGAGATGTACTTGGGCGCGGTGCGGCCGAGGAAGCGGGTGACCGATTCCTTCGGCACGAGCGCAGAGAGCGCGCCGGCCATGAAGAACGCCGGGACCAGGCACAGGAGGACGTGGGCGGCGAGATAGGCCGCCAGGTTGCCGAGGCCGCTTTGCAGCAGGCTCAGCAGATATTCAGCGATCTGCATCGTCTAGCCTCGACCGGTCAGCGTGCCGGAGCATTTGGGGCAGTTGCAGCCGTGCAGTGCCTGCCGGGCTGTGGCCGCGTCTTCCTGGGGCGCACACGCGCGTGCGCCACACGCGGCCTCCACCTGGCGCACGACGTTCTCGTCGGCCAGCCGGTAGAAGATGTTCGTTCCCTCGCGTTCGTCGACGATCACGCCTGCGTTGCGCAGGATGGCCAGCTGCTGCGAGACGTACGGCTGGGACTTGTCGAGCGCCGCGGAGAGGTGGCAGACGCACTCCGGCTCGCAGCGCAGCAGGTCCACGATGCGCAGCCGTATGGGGTGGCCGATCGCCTTGAGCATCGCGGCTTGACGGTGATAATCATCCATATGCACTCTTCAGTATATAGCAATATCTGCATATAAGATACCCGCGGAGACGCACCCTGTACATGATGCGCGTCAGGTTCTGGCCGGATGAAGTTCCGCCGACACGACCACGATACGGAGGGCTCAGAATATCGCCATCGCGTCGCCGAAGCTGTAGAAGCGGTAGCGCTCGCGGATCGCCTCGGCATAGGCGCGGTCGATCAGGTTCTTGCCGGCAAACGCGCTGACCAGCATCAGCAGGGTGGAGCGGGGGAGGTGGAAGTTGGTGATCATCGCGTCCACCGCACGGAAGTGGTGGCCGGGGCGGATGAAGAGGTCGGTCTCGCCCGAGAAGGCCGCGACCGTCTGCCAGCCGCACACGCTCCCCTCGGGCACCTCGTCGCACGGCTTGAATCCCAGGGCGATCTTTGCGGCGCTCTCCAGCGTGCGCACGACCGTCGTGCCGATGGCGATGATCCGGCCGCCGCCGAGCCGCGTCTCGTTGACGGCCCTGGCCGTGTCCGGCGGCAACTCGGCCCATTCGCGGTGGATCCGGTGCTCTTCGATGTTCTCCGCCTGGACCGGCTTGAAGGTGTCGAGCCCGATGTGGAGCGTCACTGCGGCGAAGCGCACGCCGCGCTCGCGCAGCCCCATCAGCATCTCCGGGGTAAAGTGCAGCCCCGCGGTCGACGACGCCACGGACCCCTCGATGCGGCTGTAGACGGTCTGGTAGCGCTCCGCGTCTGCCAGCGGCTCGTGGATGTAGGGCGGCAGCGGCGTCTCGCCGAGGTCCCAAAGCCACTCGTCCACCGGCGGGTCGAAGCGGATGATGCGGCCGCCTGTCGGGGTCTCCGCGAGGATGGTCGCGGTGATGGCGTGGTCTTCCGACTGCTCCGCTCCTTCGACTGCGGGCAGTGCGGGCGAAGTCGAAGGACGCTGCAGGTGCACGCGCACGCCGGGCCGCAAACCCTTGCCGCCGACGAGACATTCCCATGCGCCGGCCTCGTGCGGCCGCAGCAGGAAGATCTCGACCGCGCCGCCCGTCTCCTTGACGCCGTGCAGCCGCGCGGGAATGACCCGGCTGTTGTTGCCCACCAGCAGATCACCGGGGCGCAGGTAGTCGAGCACATTGGAGAAGCGCCGGTGCGCGAGGTCGCCCGAGCCGCGGTCGAGCACCAGGAGCCGCGACGCGTCGCGCGGCTCGATCGGCGTCTGTGCAATCAGCTCCGGTGGAAGGGCGTAGTCGAAATCGCTCGTCTTCATGGTGCGGTTGGGATCGGTCAATGCCCACCCTGTTCGTTGAACAGGCCCGGCTGCTCGGCGTGCTCCGGGTACGGTTCGCCGAGGTGTTCGTAGGCCTTGCGGGTGGCCACCCGGCCGCGGGGCGTGCGTTCGAGGAAGCCGAGCTGGAGCAGATAGGGCTCGACCACATCCATGATGGTGTCGGATTCCTCGCTGAGGGACGCGGCGATCGTCTCCAGCCCCACCGGTCCGCCGCGAAAGTCGCGGATGATGCGGCCCAACACGCCGCGATCGAGCGCGTCCAGCCCCAGGTCATCGATGTCCATCAGGGCCAGCGCTTCGCGCGCCGTATCCTCGGTGATCACGCCCTCGGAGCGCACCTGCGCGAAGTCGCGCGCGCGGCGCAGCAGGCGCAGGCCGACGCGCGGCGTGCCGCGGCCGCGGCACGCGATCTCGCGAATGCCCTCGGGGGTGGCGCTGACCTGCAGCAGCCCGGCCGCGCGCTTGACGATCGCTTCCATCGCGTCCTGGTCGTAGAAGTCGAAGCGGTAGACTGCACCGAACCGGGCGCGCAGCGGCGCGGTCATCAGCGCCAGCCGCGTCGTCGCGCCGACCAGGGTGAATCGGGGCAGCTTCAGGCGGATGTTGCGCGCACTCGGCCCCTTGCCCACCACGATGTCGAGCGCGAAGTCCTCCATCGCGGGATAGAGCACTTCTTCCACCGCACGGCCGAGACGGTGCACCTCGTCGATGAAGAGGATGTCGCCCTGGCGCAGGTTGGTCAGGATCGCGGCCAGGTCGCCCGCGCGTTCGATGGCCGGCCCCGCGGTCACCTTCATGCCCACGCCCATCTCGTGGCTGAGCACCCAGGCGAGCGACGTCTTGCCCAGGCCGGGCGGGCCGTAGAGCAGGACGTGATCCAGCGCCTCGCCGCGCGCGCGTGCCGCGTCGATGAGGATGCGCAGGTTCTCGCGCAGCCGGTCCTGACCCAACATTTCGTCGAGCGAGTGCGGCCGCAGCGCGGCGTCCACCACGACTTCTTCCGGCCGCCCCTGCGGCGAGATGGCCCGATCTGACATAGCCTGCTTTCCACCGATACGTTTGTTCGGCAGCATTATACTATGGTTGAGCGGCGAGCGATAACCTGCCGGCGGGTTCTATGCGCCGTAGTTGCGATAGCGCGCCACCACCTCGCCCACCGCGAACAGGTTGTCGTCCGGCGTGCCGTAGTCCATGTTGATGCAGCAGAGGCCCACATTGTCCAGCGGGCCCGCGGCCAGGAGCAGGGACTCGGCGTCCGCGGCCATCTCCTTCGGCGTGCACTGCAGCATGCGGATGGGGCTTAGCCTCAGGTTCAGGAACGTGTCCGGCAGCGTGCGGCGGCAGGCCGCCACGTCGGAACCCCAGCCCACATCGCAGAACGCGGGCTCCAGCTCGGCGTAGGCGGCAGCGATGCGGTGCATGTTGTCGCCGCAGTGGTGGATGCCGTACGGGCGCAGCCGGTCGGCCAGCACCTTCTCCACCGGCAGCTGCATCTGCTGATAGCTGCGGGGGGAGATCATCTGCACCGAGCAGTTGGCGTGCAGGAAGATGGCGCGGTCGACGCGCTCCACCTGCCGGTTGACCGCGATCGAGCAGCTGCCCGTCCGCCCGCGCACGTAGCTGGCCACGTCGCCGATCAGCTCCGCAATTTGGCCCAGGTAGCGCCTGACGCGGTCGGGCGCCTCGTAGAAATCGGAGAAGAGGTCCTGCCCGTAGAAGTGATACGCGGCGTTGAGCAGGCCGTCCGTGTTCAGGTCGCCGACGAGGTAGCCCCACTCTTTCTCCACCGCGTCCCAGTCCGCAATCAGCTCCGCCATCGGCGAGGTCGTGCGGAAGTCGGGTGGCTCGAACGCGTCGATCTGCTCGACGGTGAGGGTGTGGGGCAGCGGCTGGGGCGCTGCGTCGGGCTCGAAGCGGATGGCCGCGCCCAGGAGCGCGGGCACGATGAAGCCGCCTGCGACGTGCAGCGAGCCGATCACGGGCCTGGGCTGAGGAGCAGGTTCGCCGAAGCCCAGGTCGCCGTAGCGCTCGTGCAGCACGCGGCGCATGGTGACGTCGGCCGCGATGCGTGTCGCCGCGTCGAAGTAGAAGGGCTTCTCGAATGAGATGCCGGCCGTGTGGTGCCACCAGTTGGGATTGAACACGACTTCGAAGGGCAGGAAGGATCGGGTCATCGGTACACTCCGTAGGTCTGCAGCGTCTCCCACATGGCGACGAGGTTCTCGGGCGGCACGTCGGCCTGGATGTTGTGGACGGTGTTGAAGACGAAGCCGCCGCCCGGCGCCAGCGCTTCGATGTTGCGCCGCACGTGATCGCGCACCTCGTCCGGCGTGGCATAGGGCAGGACGTCCTGCGTGTCCACCCCGCCGCCCCAGAAGACGATGTCCTTCCCGAAGTCGGCCTTGAGTTCGAACGGGTCCATGCCGGTCGCGCGCACGTGGACCGGGTTGAGGATGTCCACGCCCATCTCGATGAAGTCGGGCAGGAGCGGCCGCACGTTGCCGCAGGAGTGGAAGAGGAGCTTCGCATCGGGGGCGAGCTCGTGGATCCGGGCAAACAGGGCGGAAAGGTGAGGCTTCATCAGCCGGCGGAACATGCGCGGGGAGATGAGCTGCGATACCTGCGTGCCGTAGTCGTCGGCCTCGGAGATGACGTCCACGACGTCGCCGAGCTGGGGCAGGGCCATCTCCCAGAACCGGACCTTGAGCTCCACCATCTTCTCGAACAGGGCGTTGGCCAACGCCTCATCGGAGGCCATGTCCATCATGAGCGCGGCCATGCCTCGCACGCGCTGGGCCATCTCGAAGACGCCTGCCAGCACGCCCTTGATCATCACCGCGCGGCCCTCCACCTGGTAGCCCCGCGCCAGCTCGTGCAGGCCCGCGATCCGGCGGGGATCGCCG
The DNA here is from genome assembly GCA_040766655.1 of Anaerolineae bacterium. GTDB lineage: Bacteria > Chloroflexota > Anaerolineae > CG2-30-64-16 > CG2-30-64-16 > JALOOB01. The sequence goes on along the minus strand of JAXGQB010000017.1, from coordinate 15,805 downwards.
GTGTCGGGCCAGGGATGGCGGGCCACGTCCGCGGTCGTGATCTGCCCATCGAGCGGATGGCGCACCGCGGTGAAGTAGAGCCCGTCTGGATAGGGCCGGTGCTGCGTGATGCCCCATTCGTCGACGAACGCCTCCACCTCTTCGCCGTCGCCCACTGCCTCGCGGCGCACACGGCCGAGGACATTGTCGTTGTGGCTGTTGAGGGGGAAGAGGCCGCGCACGTCGATGCCCATCCGGTCCATCAGGTCATCGTCGGGCAGGGCCAGCCCCTGGACCACGTCGCAGAGCACCGGCGTGACGGGGGGCAGCCCCAGCGCGGCGCGCAGGCGGCGGTAGGCCACCTCGTGAATGCCGGTCACCTGGGTGCTGCCCAGGTCGAAGGGCACGCGATCCGGCTCGCGGTGGGCCAGCGTGGTCAGTATCCGTTCTCTACCGTTCATCCTGCCCTCTCGATATGGGTGTGTGCAACCATCAGCCTTGCCGGGCGGGTCGCTCGTGTGGAATTCGCACGTGTCGTCCCTCGGAACATGCGCGATACGCGGCCTCCATGACATCCCATGCCGCCACGGCTTCCTCGCCGGGGAGCGGGGAGGCATCGCCTGCGAGCAGGCGCCGGACCACCTCTGTCACCAGTTCCATGTGGGCCGGTCCCGACCGCGCGCAGTTGAATGTCTCAGGCTCGTGCCCGCCTCTGTGCAGCACGAGACGGCCTTCCGTCAGCGGGCCGGCGCATAAGCGGCCGCGCGTGCCGGCGATGTCGAACTCGTTTACGGCCACCGGGGAGCTCAGCGTCACGTTGAGCGAGACCAGTGCGTGGGTCGCCATGCGCATCTGCACCCCGATGGCGTCCTCGGTCTTGAATCCGCCGAAGCGCGCGGCCGACACCGCGGTCACCTCGTCGACCTCGCCGAGCAGGTACCGGATGAGGTCGATCCAGTGGCTGCCCGCGTTGGCCAGTGCGCCGCCGCCGGCCTGCTCCGGCTCGGTCAGCCAGGCCCGGTCCGGGTCGGGCACGTATTGGTCGACGAGTTGGACCCGCGCCTGCACCACGTCACCGATGGCGCCCTCCGCCAGCAGCCGTTGCAGTTCCTGGACGACGGGCCAGTATCGGCGGTAGTAGGCCACCGACAGCGGCACTGAAGCGCTGCGGCAGACGTCCGCGACCGCCCGTGACTCGGCGGCGCTGATGCCGACCGGCTTCTCACACAGGATCGCCTTGCCGGCACGTGCGGCGCGGGTGACATGTTCGAGGTGCAGATGGTGGGGCGATGCGATGTAGACCGCATCCACCTCCGGGTCGGCCAGCAGGGCCTCCACGTCACCGTACCACCGGGGCACGCCGTGACGCATGGCAAAATCACGCGCCTTTTCCACGTCGCGGCGCATGACGGCGACCAGCGTCGAGCCGGGCGCCCGCATCAGGGCGGGACCGCTCTTGAATTCGGCGACATTCCCCGCGCCGATGATGCCCCAACGAATGAGCCGGCCGAACTCCTCACGCGTGGCATTCATATCGCGCCCCCCTTTCACCTCGCGTTTGCGGCAGGCCGCCGCGCGGCCTGCCGCAAACAACTGCTACGCGGCCGCGTCCTTGCGGACTGCCTGCTCCCAGTCAGCCGCCGCGTTGGCATCCAGGTACAGGTGCGCGTGCGCGGTGCTCCGCAGGATGGAGCCGGGGCAATCTTCGGTCACCGGGCCGCGCAGCGAGCGCTCCACGGCCCACGCCTTGCGTTGCTCGGGCACGAGCACGAGCACGCGCGTGGCCGCCAGCAGGGCCGGGATCGTCAGCGTGACCGCGTGGGTCGGCACTTCGTCCAGGCTTGCGAAGTGGCCCTCGCCGACCTGTTGGCGCCGCGACCGGTCATCCAGCCGGACAACCTTGACCCAGACGGGGTCATCGAAGTCCGCGTAGGGCGGATCGTTGAATGCGATGTGGCCGTTCTCGCCGATGCCCATGACGCACAGGTCGGCCGGGTGTTCGCGCAGCAGCCGCTCGTACTCGCGGCAGCCTGCTTCGACGTCGCCGCTCGCGGGCACCGGGTAGAACGCGCGGGGCTGCACCTCATCGACGAGGTGGCGGTGCAGGAATGCCGGAAAGCTGGCACTGTGGCCCGCGGGCAGGTCGACGTATTCGTCCATGTGGAACACGTTGATGCGGTCCCACGGCACGTCCGGGGTGGCGCGCAGCGCGGCCAGGAAGGTTAGCTGGGAGTTGCCCGTGGCGACGATGACGTTCGCCACCCCGCGTTCGGCCACCGCCGCGCGCAGGATCCCGGCTGCCTCCGCGGCGGCCGCGGCCCCCATCGCCTCGTTGGTCCGAAAGACCGACACGGGCAGTTGATCTACGACCGTCTCGTGATACGGTGCTTCAAGCGTCATGTTCCTGTTTCTCCTTTATTTGATCCACTGGCCGCCGATCATCACGCGCGCCGGCGCCAGGTGTTCGTCCAATACTACGATGTCCGCCAGCTTGCCCGGGGCCAGGCTGCCGACGCGGTCGTCCCAGCCCGCGACGCTCGCCGGGGTGAGGGTGCACATGCGCACCGCATCGACGAGGGGCAGGCCGACCGCATCCCGCAGGACGGGGAGCATCTGGCCCAGCAGCGTGGTGCTGCCCGCGAACGCGCTGCCGTCGAGCAGCATGCCCACGCCGTCGCGCACCTCGAAGTCGACCGGGCCCAGCTTGAGCCGCGAGCCCTCCGGCAGGCCCGCACCCGTGGCCGCGTCGGAGACGACGCACAGCCGCTCGGGCTCGATGCACTTCGTCGCGAGCTTCATCAACGTGGGCGGCAGGTGGCGGTTGTCCGCGATCATCTCGACCGTGAGCCGGCCGTCCACCAGTGCCGTCTCGACGAGGCCCGGCTTGCGCCAGGCGCCCTCGCGCACGGTCATCGTCATCGCGCTCCAGATGTGGGTGACGTGGCTGAGCCCGCGCTCGATCGCCGCGACGACCTGTTCTTCCTTGGCCCTGGTGTGCCCTGCGGCGACCACGACGCCCCGCTCGGCCATCCGCTCGACCAGGTCAAGCGCTCCGGGCAGTTCCGGCGCCAGCATGAGGATGCGCAGGATGCCGGTGTGTTCGAACAGGGGCTCGGCGCTTCCATCGTCCGCGCGGCGGATACCCGCCGGATCCAGGGCCCCGGCCTGGGCCGGCTCGATGTAGGGGCTCTCGAGGTGCATGCCGATGAGCCGGGCGCTGCCGGGTGGGGCAGATCGCTGCCACCCTCTGCCGAAGTCGAGGCAGGCGACCGTCTCCGCGATGGTGACGCCGCCCAGCGTGCCCAGGACCGAGGTGACGCCGGCCTCCGCGTTCATCTCCAGGATGCTGCCGAACGCGTCTGCGGTCGGTTCGTTGAAGGTGACGCCACGGCCACCGTGCGTGTGGATGTCGACCAGGCCGGGGATGACGAGGCGCCCGCCCGCGTCGATCATGGTGGTGTCCGATCCCACGTCGCCCGTCGAAGTGATGCCGGCAATGCGATCGTCCTCGACGACGAGTGCCAGTCCCTCCACGATGCGGTCGGGCAGCACGAGGCGGCCGTTCGTCACCGCGAGGCGGGCCGGCCGCGAGGCCGTGTCAGTTTGCGTTCCCATGTGTGACCTCCTTGCGCACCACGACCCCGCGCGCTGCGAGGTGGGCCAGGATCTCATCGAAACAGCCCGGCGCTGCGCCCACGATCTCCGGCGGGCAGATGCCCGGGCGCCTGAACGCCCCCGAGAGCACCAGCCGCGCGATCGCGGTGCACGTGTAGCCGGTCGTGCGCGCCATCGAGGACACGCCATGTTCGTCGGTGCGATCGAAGAGGCGATAGACGACCGTGCGCGGCTCGTCGCCGAGCCGGCCGCGGACCGTGAGCTCCATGGCCGTGAATTCGGGCTCGCCCTCTTGGAGGCGCCAGCGCGGGAAGAGCAGCGCGGCCGCCAGGTCGATCGGCCGGACCGCGACGTCGCCCACCTGCACCGGTTCGCTGCCGAGGAAGCCGGCCTCCCGCAGCACCCGCACGTACTCGGTGTGGCCGGGATAGCGCAGCGTCTTTTCTGCCATGTGGGGCACGCGCATCGTGGACAGCAGCGTGCGCAGCCCATCGGTATTGAATGCCTCCAGGGTGCCGACCGGGTCGATCTCGACCAGCTCGGGGTCGGAGAGCGCGGGCTTCACCACCACCGCGCCGCCTTCCATCAGGCGGGCGGGACGCGTGTATTCCTCCAGCACGTCGACGGGGGAGAAAGGCGCCTTATATTGCCAGGGCCAGTCCCGCCGGACCGGCAGCCCGCCCACCAGGCAGCGGAACGAGTCGACCGCCATGCGGCTCGCCTCGTAGCCGAGCACCAGGTTGCTGAGGCCGGGCGCGACGCCTGCGTCGGTGACGGCCGTCACACCCGCGGCCTGCGCCGCAGCATCGAGCCCAAACGGATCCTCGGGAAAGAAGGAGATGTCGACCGCGTTGACCCCCGCGGCGATCACCGCCTGCAACGTGGCGAAGCCCATGTGGCCGGGCACCGCGCCGATCACGAGGTCAGCCCCGGCGGCCGCGGCCTGCACCGCGCGGGGATCGCGAAGATCCGCAACCCGCGTTGCCACGGGGTGACCGGCGGCGAGCCGCGCCAGTTGCGCCTCGCTCGCGTCGATCGAGGTCACTTCGACCTCGCGGCACAGGTCGGCCGCGATTGCGCTGCCGACCATACCGGCACCCAGTACCACGACCTTCTTCACGCCAGCACCTCTCATGCAGCCAGGGCGTGCAGGTCCCGGTAGAGCCGGTGCTGCGCGGCCGGGTCCTTCTCGTAGGTCGTGACGATCAACCGCATTCCCGGCGCCCACAGTTCCCGCGCGCGCGCCACCACCTCCTCCGGCTCGCCCACCATGCGCGCATGGACGATGATGCCGGTGCCGGCGAACGCGTCGCGGAACGCCGCGGCCGAGTTGAACGCCGGATCGGTGGCCTGGGTGAACGCGGCATCGACCGTGGTCAACGCCGGGTTCGCCTTGACCGCATCGACCCAGCGCGCCCAGTTGCCGCACGAATGAATGGCCGTCCCGCCGAACGCGGCCCCGATGCGGGCATCGTTGTCCACGCAGAACTGCCGGTAGGCCCGCGGCGAGATCATCACCAGGTTGTCCGAGCTGAGCCCGAGGCCGGTGCCCGCGCGCGCGCTGGCGAAGCCATGGCCGGGACGGACCAGGCGATCGCCGATGCGCACGGACTGCTCCTGCGTGAACCGGATTACCTCATCCGTCAGGGCCGCCAGGATGGCGCGCACCTTCTCCGGCTCCTCGATGAAGGCCGTGAAGAAGGCGGAGGTCTCCACCAGCTCCGTCGCCACGTTGAGCGGGTTCTGCAGGTCGGACCACGACATGGGCAGGCGGCCGCCGGTCTCTTCGAGGAACATGTCGATCATCGCCATGACGTGCCGCGTGATCTGGGCCTCCTGCCAGGGCCGGGCCACGAGCTGCGGCACCTCGCCGACGGTGCGGTAGAGCGGCTGCACCGCGGGCGATTGGCCCTCGGGCCAGACGTACTCGCCACCGAACGCGGCCGCGGTGACGCCGATGCCGTACCACGGTTCGAGATAGGTGGGCGCGTCGGTGAGATAGTCCATGGAGCGCATAAGCCCGCCGAGCTGCCACCGCAGCGATGCGTGCATGTCGCGGCAGCCGTCACGGAAGACGTCCGCCACGCGAACGCGCTGCCAGACGATGAGGCCCTCCGGCGCGGCCATGAACGCGGCATAGCGCGCCTCGGCCTCTGCCGCGTGCGCTTCGAAGCGTGAGAACTCGAAATCGGCAGGCGCGATCGGGGTCACCGGCATGGCCTGCGCATCCTCGGAGGTGTAGTCGAAAGCCGTCGATGTCATTGCGTTGCGCCTCACTTGTTCTGCTTGACTGCTGCGAAGTCCCAGCCGTTCGCGAGGCAGTTGGCCCGCGCGTGGTCGTCCCACGTCGGTTCGGCGGTCGGCCGGCCGCCCGGAAACGCGTCGATGCTCACGTAGCGCACCGGCGTGCTGCCGTCGTTGCTGATCATGTGGAGCGTGTCGGGCGGGATGCGCACGATGTCGCCCGGCTTGATCCGGTAGTGCTCCGCCGCCTCGGGGCCGATGCGCAGCTCGCCCTCGCCCTCCAGGACGTAGAAGATCTGCTCGGTGTCGGGGTGCCTGTGCAGCGGCGGCGCCTCGCCCGGCTCGAGGACGACGATGAACACCTCGGTCGCGGTGGCCTCGGACCGATCCAGCACGAGGTCGTTCACGTGCGTGGGAAAGCGATAGCGGGTCGGGTTGTCGGTGGGAAAGACGTATCTCATTGGTTTCCTCTCAGTGGGCTCAGGTGGCGGATGAAGTGGCGTTCGAGCACGCGGTAGTAGGCTTCTTCGTTATGGGTGAGGCCGTCCATCAGCCGCGGCCCCAGGTCGGGATCTCTCAGCACCGACCCGAAGGTGACGTGCAGCACCTGGCGCGCGTCGAATTGCTCGAGCAGGTCGGGCAGCTCGGCATCGGCGAGGGTGTCCGGCGCGGGCACCAGCGCCATCCTGGCCGAGATGTGGTAGCTCGCCTTGTCGGTGTCGTAGCGGGCGATGGCGAACGCCAGGATGTCGCGGAACAGCGCCGGGTCGAACGTGCCGGCCGCGCGCAGGGCTTCCAGGTAGCTGGTGCCGGCCGTCTTCAGGTGCACGAGCCCGCGTGCGTGTTCGGCCGCGCACGCGTAGATGCTGAACTTGTCGGAGCCGGAGTGCAGGCTGAGCTTGTAGGGCCCCAACGCGCGGGCGATTGCGGCATGACCCGCGAAGTCCTGGGCGAACGCGTCGATCGGGAGGTCGCCGGGCCGATCGCCTCCCGGCGCAATGTAGTCGACGCCCTTCTCGAAGCGCCCCACGTAGCGGGGCGCCAGGCTCACCCAGCGCACCCCCAGCCGCCGCAGCTCGCGTGCGATGAAGATGTGCTCGGCGTGGCTGGTGGGGGTATCCGTCTCGTCGACCGAGACCTCCAGCTCGAAGGTGCCCGGCGCGCGCACCGATGCCAGGTGGCGGTACATGGTCGCGACGTGCGCGACCGCGCGGCCGTACTTCACCGCCGCGCGCACCAGCGCCTCCTCATCCAGCGCAAACACCAGATCCTCGACCTCGAGCCGCTTGCCCACGTACGCGGTGCGCAGATCGTGCGCGGTGGTGGCCAGCGCGGGCCACGGCAGCGCATCGAACTTGGCGCGCAGGGCCGCCTCGTCGTCGCTGTCCGCAGCTGGGTCGACGTGGTCGCCGGGATCGATGGTATAGAAGGTGAAGCCCGCGGCCGCGCAGCGATCGATGTCGTCCGTCGTCTTCAGGTGATCCGCGTCCGCACCGACCGGGCTGCGCCAGCCCTCCTGCAAGAGGCCCCAGGTGGCGTCGTCCAGCACATCATCGGGGCTCCGGCCCGTGCGGACCATCTCCCGGATCGATTGCTGGGCAAAGATCATCCTGATGTCGCCCCCCACGGCCCGGGCCGCGGCCACGTGGCCGGGCGTGGCCAGGCCCAGGCGATCGCCGCACCCTGCGGAGGTGTCCAGGCCCAGCGGCTGCGGCTGGAGCCAGGTGAGTGCACGCCGCAGCGCGGCCGCGTTCGCATGCGTCAGGGGAGAGAGCAGCAGGGTCTCGGCGCCCCGCTCGCTGGCTTCGCCCTCGAACGCGCGCAGGGCCGCGTTTGCGGCCGGCGCCAGGATGCCCAGCCGTTTTTTCAGGCCCATCCTGGCCAGGAAGAAGGTGGCATCGCCCGCCCTCACGACGGAGTTCGGATAGATCGGCAGGTTCACGGACCATAGCTCGCCAGGTGTCATCGTCATTTTGCACATCCCATCATCATTGGCTTGGAGACCGCAACTGCGTCAGGCGCTCGCACGCACGACGAGCTCCGGTTGAAGGATGATCTTCTCGGGGCCGGCCTCAGGTTGATTGATCGCGCGGAGCAGCATGCCGATGCCCTCGTCGCCCATGCGGCGCTGATCGCTGCGCATGGTGGTCAGAGGCGGCGTGACCAGCGCCGCCAGCATGATATCGTCGCAGCCGACGACTGCGACGTCTTCGGGCACGCGGCGGCCCATCTCGGAGCATGCCTGCAGCGCGCCGACGGCCACCAGGTCGTTATAGCACAGCACGGCATCGACGTCCGGCCGCGCGGACAGGAGCGCGTGGGCGGCTGAACGTCCGCCGTCCAGGTGGGGAATGCAGGGCCGTACGAGGGTGGGATCGCAGGCAATGCCCGCGGCTTCCAGGGCGCGGCGATAGCCCAACGCGCGGAGCGATCCGCCGTGGGAAGCCACCGGGCCGGCCAGGAAGGCGATCGTGCGGCGCGCGCGGGAGAGCAGGAATTCCACGGCGCACCGTGCCTCCGCCTCGTTGTCGACCCTGATGACGCTCAAGGCAGGTTCCGTCAGTTCCCGGTTCACCAGAACAGTGGCCGGCAACTCGCTCAGGCGCCGGCGCAGCTCATCGTCGGGCAGGCGCGAGCTGCAGAGCAACAGCCCATCGACGCGCTGAGCCGCCAGCGTCCCCAGCGCCTCCACTTCCCGGGCCGGGTCTTCTATGGTATTGAAGAGCAGCAGGCTGTAGCCCGCCTGGCGTGCAGCCTCCTCGGCGCCGCGCGCAATGGCGGAGAAGAACGGATTGGCGATGTCGGGCATGACCAGGCCCAGGGCGAACGTCTTATGCGTGGCCAGGCCGCGCGCCAGGGCGTTGGGGCGATAGCCAAGCCGTTCGATGATGGCAAGGATGTGGCTGCGGGTCTCCGGACGGATCTCGCCCTTGTTGTTGAGCACGCGCGACACGGTCTGGAGGGAGACTCCCGCCTCACGTGCGACGTCCGCAATGGTTACCCGTCTGGTCATTGTCGGGCACTCCTCCTGGTCCAGCGTGATTCCGTTATCGCTCACGGCAGCGTGCACATTGATGATGGAGGGATTATAAACCGTGCGTGCAGACACGTCAAACCGGCGAAAATCGCCGCTTGACAAACGGCCTCGCGCCCCCTTATAATGAATGTGAGCGGTGCCGTGAGCGATATTGGCGCTGCTCCGTCCCCCATTTTGCGGTGTGAGGCACGAGGATGTCGTTTCACGTCACCATTGCTGATGTTGCGCGCGAGGCCGGCGTCTCACGCCAGACCGTGTCGCGCGTGCTCAACAACAAGGGTGAGATTCGGGAGGAGACCTACCTCCGGGTCCGTGAAGTCATCGACCGCCTCGGCTATCGACCCAGCACCCTGGCGCGCGGGCTGGCCACCCGCCGCACCCTGACGATCGGCCTGATCGTTCCGGACATCGCCAATCCCTTCTTTGCCGATATCAGCCGCGGGGCCGATGACGCGGTCCATGAGGCGGGCTTCAGCCTGCTGCTCTGCAACTCCGTCGAAGACCCGGAGCGCGAGGTCGAGCTGCTGCGCACGCTGGAGCAGCGCAGCGTCGACGGCGTCCTCGTCTGCAGCTCGCGGCTGCCGGAGGATCAGCTGATCGACCTCACGCGGCGCCATCCGGCCGCAGTGCTCATCAACCGCTGTGCGCCGGACAGCTGCTCGGTGTGCGTCGATGATGCGGTGGGCGCGGGCCTGCTGGTGCGGCATCTGCTTTCCCGGGGACGGCGCACCATCGCCTGCCTGGCAGGCTCGCCGGCCTCCTACAGCAGCAGCGAGCGCGTGCGAGGCTTCGTCGAGGCGTTAGTGGCGGCCGGCGAGAATCCCGGCTCGCACCCGGTCGTGCGGAGCGTTCCGCACGATATCGAGGGCGGCTACCACGCGGCACTCACACTTCTCAGCCAGCGACCTGATGTCGATGCCATCGTCTGCCACAACGACCTGGTGGCCGCGGGCGTGCTCCGCGCGTGTGCCGAGCTCAGCCGCCGGGTGCCCGATGACGTGGCCGTCGCGGGCGCGGACGACATCCTGCTCGCCAGCCTGATCACGCCCGCACTGACGACGGTGCGGAGCGACCGGCATGCGTTGGGCATGCTGGCCGCGCAGATGCTGTTCGAGCATCTGAACGGCATGCCGGCCCAATGCCAGGCAACGATGTGCACGCCGGAACTCATCGTGCGTGCCAGTGCACCCTGAGCAACCCGCGGACCGTTGTCATTGCGGGTTGCCTAGCGCTACCAGGAGCCAGGAATGAATTTGCTCGTCAAGGGCGTTGGATTCCACGAGGGCTACGTGACGATCGCGGGCCCGTCCAATGGCCTGCTTCGGATGTTGGAGTTCGGGCGGCTGGGCGTGGTCGATGGCCGCCCATACGAGGACCATACCGGCGACCGCGAGGCGGTTCTCGACATCATCTCCGGCGTCTGCCGCCTGGAGATCGCCGGAGGCGAGACCTTCGATAAGGTGGGCGGGCGCCGCGACGCGTTTGTTGCGGGGCCGACCCTCATCTGCCTGCCGCCGGGCACCGGTTATCGCCTGACCGCGCTCACACCTACGGTGGACATGGCGGTGTCGATGACGCCGGCCGAGCCCGGGTTGCCGGTGGCCATCATCGGTCCCGACGACCTTCCCGAACAGCGCGCGGGCGCGGCCAACTGGTCGCGCACCATCCGCCCCGGCACCAGCGTGGCGCCGGCCACCCGCCGCCTGATGATGGCCGAGACGCTGGTGGGCGCGGGCAACTGGACCTCCTACCCGCCGCACAAGCACGACGTGGAGAATCCGCCCAACGAATCGATCTACGAGGAGGTCTACTTCTACCTCTTCAAGCCCGCGGGCGGCTATGGCTTCCAGCGCGTCTACGAGGCGGGCGACGACCCCGATCGTCTCAACGAGGTGTACGTCGTCGAAGATGGGGATGCCGTGGCCATTCCGCGCGGCTATCATCCGTTGGTGGCTGCGGCCGGCTACCAACTGGTCTACATCTGGGCCCTGTGCGGCGTCAACCGCATCTATGGCGCCTGGAGCGACGATCCGGCGCACGTGTGGATCCGCGCCGCGGAGCCGCTCATCAAGTAGCGGGTCGGTTGCGCAGAATCGTGTTTGTGTATATCATCACACCAGTGAAATCGCTGCGTTCATTGCGCCGCCGCAGGTGATGCACCGTGACGGCGGCCGAAAGGAGGAGTACTGCGATTACGAAGATGTTGCCAACGAGCTATCGAAGTATTCACTGCTCACCAAGAATCACTTTCAGGGAGGAAAGGTATGTCATCTCGCACTAGCCGTAAGGGCTTGCTCACCGTGTTGAGCATCGTGTTGATCCTGTCGTTTGCGCTTTCGGGCTGCTCGACGCCTGCACCGGCGCCGGCTGCCCCGACTGCAGCCCCGGCTGCGCCGGCCGCTGCTGAGCCGACCAAGGCGCCCGAGCCCACCGCGGCTCCGGCTGCACCCGAACCTACTGCGGTCCCGGCTGCGCCCGAACCTACCGCAGTTCCCGAGCCCACCAGCAAGTACAACGAAGCTCCGATGCTGGCGGACCTCGTCAAGGACGGTAAGCTGCCGCCCGTGGACGAGCGCCTGCCCGAGGAACCGTACCTGATCGAGGCGCCGGAAGTCGGCAACTACGGTGGCGTGTGGCGCCGCGGCTTCGTCGGCCCGTCCGACCGCAACGGCCTGATCCGCGTCGTGAACGACAGCCTGGTGCGCTTCTCGATCGACGGTGGCACCGTCGAGATGAAGTACGCGAAGGCAGTCGAGCCGAACGCTGACTTCACCGAGTGGACGATCTACCTCCGCGAGGGCGGCAAGTGGTCCGATGGCCAGCCGTTCACCGCGGACGACCTCATGTTCTACTTCGAGGACGTGGTGAACAACAAGGACCTCACCCCGTCCACCCCGTCCTGGCTGCTGAACAGCGACGGTTCGCCGGTCAAGGTGGAGAAGGTCGACCAGTACGCGGTCAAGTACACCTTCAACTCGCCGCAGACCCTCTTCCTTCCGGAAATCGCCCAGCAGGATGCCGGCGACAAGAAGTACCCGATGTTCCTGCCCGCGCACTACCTCAAGCAGTTCCATGCGGAATACGTCCAGCAGGCGGACCTCGACAAGCTGGTCGCGGACGCCGGCGTGAAGACCTGGGGCGAGCTGTTCTACCTCAAGCAGGATCAGTTCGACAATCCTGAGCGCCCCGTGCTGACGGCATGGGTGGCGAAGAATCGCTACAGCGAGCAGATCTTCATCATGGAGCGGAACCCGTACTACTTCGGCGTTGACCAGGCGGGCAATCAGCTTCCCTACATCGACGAAGTCCAGGTGAAGTTCTTCGCAGATGTTGCCGCCCTGAACCTGGCAGCCATCGCGGGTGAGCTCGACGAGCAAGAACGCCACATTCAGCTGGCCAACTACCCGGTCCTCAAGGAAGAAGAGCAGAAGTCCGGGAAGTACAACATCTACCTCTGGTCCAGCACCGGCGGTGAAGAGGCCGGCGTCACCTTCAACCTGACCTATCAGGGCGATCCTGAGCTGACCGAAATGTGGTCGCAGCTGGACTACCGCAAGGCAGTCTCCCACGCGATCAACCGGCCGGAGATCCAGGAATCGATCTTCCTGGGCACGGGCGAGCCGCGCCACGGCATCATCAAGAGCGGCCATCCCTGGTACCCCGGCGATGAGATTGCCTACAAGTACACCGAGTACGACCCGGACCAGGCGAACGCCCTGCTGGATGGGCTGGGCTACACGGAGCGCGACTCCGAAGGCTTCCGCCTGCTGCCGAGCGGCAAGCGCGCGGGCTTCGAGCTCTCCGCAGTGCCGGCCATCGGCGCGTACACCGCAGTGGCCGAGCTGGTCGTCGCTGACCTGAAGAAGGTCGGCATCTGGGTCGATCTCCAGATTCGCGAGCGTGACCTGCACTTCCAGATGCGCCAGGCGAACGAGCTGCAGGCCGAGGTCTGGAACCAGGACTCTGCGGGCACGATGTTCAGCGGCTCGACCAAGTTCGACGTCCGGCCGGGCATCTACGGCAACCTGACCTACGGCCCGCTCTTCAAGACATGGTACGACACCGATGGCAAGGAAGGCGTCGAGCCGCCGGATGGCTGGAAGCGCATCGTCGAGCTGCAGGACGAGGCGAAGGCGGCCACTCCCGAACGCCAGGCCGAGATCGCGAAGGAAATCTTCACGATCTGGGTCGACAATCTCTATGACATCGGCACCGTCGGCCTGACCGCCACGGATCAGGGCGTGGCCGTCGTCAATGCTAACCTGCGCAACGTGCCCGAGAACCTGACCAAGGACTGGGCGCTGCGCACTCCGGGCAACGGCAAGCCCGAGATGTGGTTCTACGCCAAGTAACGAACTGGTGGCGCCGGGTGCTTCACACAGGCCCGGCGCCTGCTTCCCGCCTTGGGAAGCCGTGTCGCGCGGTGGACCCTCCACCGGAGGGACATTACGACGGCCTGAATTAGTCGCAGGAGCAGGCATCCTGCTCCTGCGATCACCCTCTTCCCCCCTGTGGAGAAGGGATCGTAGCGATGTTCAGATATATCATCCAACGCTTGTTGCTGCTGCCGGTGCTGATCCTGCTCTTCTCGATCATCGTGTTCGGCCTCGTGCAGGCGCCGCCGGGCGACTTCCTGACCAGCTACATTTCGACGCTGGCTGCCTCGGGCTCGTCGATGGACGACGCCACCGTGGAGGCCCTCAGGGTGCAGTTCGGGGTGGATCAACCCTTCATGGTCCAGTACGGACGCTGGATGAGCGGTCTGTTGCGCGGCGACCTGGGGCGCTCCCTCGAATACCAGCGGTCTAACGCGGACCTGATCGGCGAGCGCCTGTTGCTCACGATCGCGCTGGCCCTGTTCGCCTTCGTGATCACCTGGATCATCGCCATTCCCGCAGGCATTTATTCGGCGACCCACCCGAACTCACTCCTGGATTACTTCTTCACCGTGCTCAACTACGTCGGCGTCGCCATACCCAACTTCCTTTTGGCCCTGGTCCTGATGTGGTTTGCTTTCGACAGGCTCGGCATCAGCATCACGGGCCTTTTCTCGCCGGAGTTCGTCCAGGCGCCATGGAGCTGGGCCCGCGTCGTGGACCTGTTGAAACATATCTGGGTGCCCGCCATCGTGCTCGGGGTCGCGGGCACGGCCCGTCTGACCCGCGTGATGCGCGCGAACTTGCTGGACGAGCTGAACAAGCAGTACGTCATCACCGCTCGTGCGAAGGGACTGTCCGAATGGCGGCTGGTGATGAAGTACCCGGTCCGCCTGGCGTTCAACCCACTCATCAGCACGATCGGCTGGTATCTGCCGCAGCTCTTCTCCGGCAGCCTGATCGTCGCCACGGTCATGAACATTCCGAACATCGGCCCGCTGCTGCTGCGGGCTTTGCAGCAGCAGGATATGTACCTGGCGGGCAGCATCCTGCTCATCTACTGTCTCCTGACGATCATCGGCACGCTCATCTCGGATGTGTTGTTGGCGGTGGCCGACCCACGTATTCGCATGGAGGGAGGGAACTAGCATGGCCGAAGCTCTCCCAACCGCCTCAACAGTGGAAGTGACTTCGAAGGCCGAGGACCGCGTCTCGGTGGCGCCGAACTGGAAGCTGGTCTGGTGGCGCTTCCGCAAGAACAAGCTGGCGGTCATCAGCGGCATCCTGCTCATCTTTTTCTATGTGATCGTGCTCGTTCCCGGCTTCTTCGCCACGCAGGATCCGGAAGAGACCACGGCCCGGCTTTCGTTCATCCCGCCCCAGGGGATCGCCTTCTTCCGCGATGGTTACTTCATGTCCGTGCCTGCGCTCGAGGGCAAGCGCAACGCGGTGACGCTGCGCATGGAGTGGACGGTCGATCCGACACACCGTATCGGCGTCCGCCCGTTTGCGAAGGGCTTCGAGTATAACGTGCTGGGCCTGTTCAAGACGGACGTCCACCTTTTCGGACCATCCGATCCCGAGCAGACCAATCGTTTCTACCTGCTGGGCACCGATCGGTTGGGCCGTGATGTGTGGTCGCGCCTGATGTACGGCACCCGCACGTCGATGACGGTCGGCCTGATCGCCGTGATCCTGAGCGTGGTTCTGGGCGTGCTGCTGGGCGGCGTGTCCGGCTACTTTGGGGGCATCGCGGACATGATCATCCAACGGGTGATCGAGATCCTGCAGTCGCTGCCGACCATCCCCATCTGGCTGGCCATGACGGCCGCGCTGCCGCGGACATGGCCGCCGACTAAGGTCTTCTTCGCGATCACCATCATCCTGGCGTTCATCGGTTGGACCACGCTGGGACGCGAGGTGCGCGGCCGCTTCCTCTCGCTGCGCGAGGAGGACTTCGTGCTGGCCGCCGAGCTGTCGGGCGCGAGCCGGTTCCGGATCATCACCCGCCACATGGTGCCGGCCTTCATGAGCCACATCATTGCCACGAGCACCCTGGCCATTCCGGTGATGATCATCAACGAGACGTCGCTGAGCTTCCTGGGCCTCGGCATTCGGCCGCCCGCCATCAGCTGGGGCGTGCTGCTGCAGGAAGCCCAGAATATCCAGACGGTGGCGCAGGCTTCCTGGCTGCTCATTCCGGGCCTCATGGTGATCATCGCCGTGCTGGCATTCAACCTCGTCGGCGATGGCCTGCGTGACGCCGCCGATCCTTACAGCCACTGAGGCGGCAGTATGTCGATGCATATGAACCCACAAGCCGAACCCTTGCTTTCAATCCGGGATCTCAAGGTCCACTTCTTCATGGATGAAGGGGTGGTCAAGGCGGTCGACGGCATCTCGCTGGACGTCTATCCGGGACAGGTCTTCGGCATCGTCGGCGAAAGTGGCTGCGGCAAGAGCGTCACGATGAAGGCGCTGCTGCGCATCGTCGAGCCGCCGGGACGCCTTGTCAGCGGCGAGATGGTGCTGCGCCGCCCAGCTGCGGTGGGCG
>JAXGQB010000016.1:0-179766 GCA_040766655.1 Anaerolineae bacterium | reverse complement strand
CCACCTCGTAGAACGCGCCCCCCTTCTCCATGCTGGGGCGTAGGCCGTCCTGGATCCCCTGCCACAGCCGGTCGATCTCCCCCCTGGCGAGCGTGTTCGCCTTGCGCAGCGGGTGGATCCCCGCGAGCCACAGGATATCGTGGATGTAGGCATTGCCGATGCCCGCGAGCCGCGTCTGGTCCAGCAGGAGCGCCTTCACCCCGCCCCGCTGCCCCGTCAGCAGACGATGCAGATCTTCCCGGCTGACGTCGAGCACGTTCGGGCCGAGTTTCGCCAGCTGCTCGTGCGCCTCCAGCGGGCCCAGGGGCAGGTAGTGGGCGAAGCCGAACCACCAGAAGTTGACCGCCAGCGCCGTGTCATCGGTGAAGTCGAACACCAGGCGGCGCTTCCCGGGCAGGCTGGCGCGGTCGACCAGGAGCAGCTCGCCGCCCATGCCCAGGTTGAACAGGAGCCAGCCCTGCGAGGTGTCCGTGGCCAGCCACTTGCCGCGCTGCACCGTGGTGCAGAGCGTCGCGCCCGTCAGCGACTGCACGAAGTGCTCGGGCAGCACGTTGAGGCACTTCGGCTGCAGCACCTCGATGCCGGCGATCGTCTTGCCCGGCAGCAGCTCGTTCATCTCGATCGCCCGCGCCGCAATCTCGGGATACTCCGGCATGGTCACCTCCTGCGCCGCAGTATACACCCGATGCGCGTGCCGTGGCGCGCCGAGTTGACGGGGGAAGCCGATCATTAGGTGCCGGGCACTTCGGTGCTCTTTCGACCGAGTTCAGAGTCGCTACGCCCGTCCCCGTGAGGTTGTCAGACCGCAGTGCAATGAGTTATCATGTTGGCCAGCAAGCATCCCGTACGGGCCGCGCGGTGCGCGGCGCATCCCGGAATCACCACCATGACCATGAAACCCTACGGCACGCTGACCCGTGCCGGCAAGCTGCGCCGGCTGCACGAGCTGGCGACCGCCGCGCTGGCCGGCTACGATCTCGACGCACCGGAGCTCACCTCTCACGCGTTCGAGACCAACCTGCTCTACCGGGTAACCACGGCACGGGGGGAGCGCTTCATGCTGCGGCTGGCCGTCCCCGGATGGCGGTCGCCCGAGGACCTGCGCTCCGAGGCGATGTGGCTCCAGGCCCTCGCCCGAGACACCGGCATTCAGGCGCCCCGCATCATTGTCGCCCGTTCCGGCGAGGCCGTGCTGCCGCTTGATCTGCCCGGCGCCTCCGGGACCTGGCACGCGACGCTGATGAGCTGGGTGCCGGGCCGGCTGCTGGGTCACTACCTCACGGACCACAACCTCGCCAAGATGGGCGCGTTGTTCGCCGCGCTCCACGCGCACGCCGCGTCGTGGGCGCCGCCGGCAGGGTTCAGCAGCCGCCGCTTCGAACACTGGCTGTCACGGGGCGAGCCGAGCCTGATCACGGAAGGCGAGGGCGTTGCGCCGGGCGCCACCTTGCACGAACAGGTGCTCGCGCTTCCCGCGCGCTCGCGGGCGGTGCTGGAGCGCATGCACCGGCACGTCCAAGCGGCCTACGCCGCGATCGACCGGGCCGACCTCCGCGTCATCCATTGCGACCTGTGGCACGACAACATCAAGCTCCACGACGGCGTCCTGCACCCGTTCGACTTCGAGGACACGGTCCGGGGATTCCGCAGCCACGACATCGCCATGGCGATGCTCGACCTGCTCGAGGCGACGGACGAGACGCGCTACGCCGCGCTGCTGAGCGCGTTCCGCCGCGGCTACGAGGCGCACATGGGGTGGCCGGCCGACCCCATCGAGCCGTTCCAGGCCGGCCGCCTGCTCTGGAAGATCAACTGGGTCGCGCGGAACCAGGGGCAATGGCTGGCGAACATGATCGAGCGCCACGTGCCCGTGTTCGAGCATTACGAGCAGACCGGGCAGATCGTGCGCCCCTGAACGGGCGCGTGCGCTTGCCGACTGTACTGCAAGAACTCGCTCTAGTTCAAATTAATCGTCTTCCACAGCGTCGGACCGCTATTTGTGCTCTCGCCCCACAAGATCAGGTGCGAATCGCCTGCGCCGCCATCGTCATCGTCCCAGTATCCGAAGGTGAATGGGAAGGTCTCGCCTGATGCCAGAGACGGCACGCCCAGCTCGACAACAGGGATGGCGGCTTCCACTACCCAGCCCCCAGAGACGCGTGCCGTGACCACCGTGATGGCAGGCGTGAAGAGCCCTCCCCCGTCGATCAGTTCGAGAGGCGCCCTGTCGAAGCCAAAGACGAACTGGCGCACGTGCCCGCCTATCTGGATGCCCACCTCCAAGTCGTCATCCTCCCACACCCTGGTGCTCTCGTTGCCGATCACCACATCGTCCACAATGTAGCTGGCCAGGTACAGGTGGCTTTGAGTCCACCCAGCGAAGAGCTTGACCGCCGCGTCGCTGGCGGCGGGCAGCGGCTGAGGGCCGCCGTGTGTCTCGGCTCGAGCGGCATCCAACCACACGCCAGGTACGCCCGCCCAGTCGGTTAGCGCACCATCGATCGCAGGCGCACCGACCAAGTGGACGGCAGGCGCAAGACTGCTTGCGGGCGACGGACATGCATCGAAATCGAAAACCTCGATCGACTGGATCGTCTGGTGCCAGCCGAAGGCCTGCAGGTTTCCCACAGAAGTGGACCAACAGTGTTCCTCGCCCGTACGACCGTCTCCCCGCCACGTCTTCGCCGACCACCCCGCCGGGAGCTTCAGCGAAAACGAATCCGCAGCCGGGGCGGTGGAGAACCCGGGCGCGCCACCCCACACCTTGGCGCCGCCGAAGTTGACGGCGCTCCAGAGCTGCGCCTCTGGTCCGGAGGGCGTCGGCGACGGTGTGGGCGTTGGCGTGGGCGACGTGGTCGGCGTTGGACTGACTGTCGGTGTTGGCGACGGGGTAGGCGTGGCGGTGGATGGCGGCCAAAGCAGGGCGTGCACCAGGACCATCGGCAGGTAAATGCCAGCCTCACCGTTCTCGAATTGAAAATGCGTGTAGGGGCGCGTCGTGACGAGTGAAGCGAAGTAAGCGGAGGCAGCGCCCGCCTGATCGTAGACGCTAACATCCTTCAAGGTGTAGGGGCCGTCAACCCCATGCTCGCCGATAACGGCGCCGTCAAAGGATAGGGAGACCGGATACACGCCGCTGACCGGCACACTGAACGTGGTCGAACTCCAGGCAATCTCGTCTCCGTTCCGGTCGACCAGGCGGCCATTGACGACGTAGCTGCCTGTGGGCAAGACGTCGAAGCGGAGCTGGAAGGTCAGGAGGTCATAGCGACCGTTGCCGTTCTGGTCGATGGCGGTCTCGAACCCGGTCTCGTACCCCAGGACGGGGCGCTCGAACTGACTCCGTGCATAGGTGCGAGTGGTGTAGAGCAAATCTACCGAATCCACCCGGAGGACCTGCCGGGTTGAGTCACTTAGCTCGAGGCTTGTGAGCGTGAACCTGCCATCCTTGCCGGTCTGCCAGATCTGCTGGCCGTCGAAAGCCAGGACTGCACCGTATGTCCCCTGGCTGAGCGGGTCCGTGCTCAGGCTTCTTGTGCTGAACTCAGCAGACTCAACGAAGTCGCCGTGGCTGTCGACCAACGTGCCTCGCAGGTCGAAGTGACCGGCTTGCAGGACCTGTAGATTCAGCTGAATCATCACCCGATCGATCAGGCCATCCCCATCGTCATCCACGGTCCATTCATTCGTGACACTGCCGATTTCGCCGGTCTGTGTCGACACAGGGACAAGGATTGACGTCTCCCGGTGCGTCATCGAGCGATCTGCCGCCACCCGGAGCGATAGCTGCCCCTGGGCACCGGGCGCAGTCATTCGGGCAGTGAAGACACCGTCATCTGCGAGTGGGTCACCATTCGTTCCGTTGTCGTAGAAGCTCACCGAGGAGAAGGAGCCGCTCGGTTGTTCGAGTTGCCCGGCCATCGTGCCACCCTGCAGGGCCGTGCCGGACTGGATCAGGCCAGCCTGGGCCGTGATGGTGTCTCCGGGGAAGTAGGACGCCGCGTCGACCGAGACCGACAGCACGACTGGCGAGGCAACCGCCCCAACGATCGCGAAGGCTGCCTCACCCCCGGTCTGTACACGCGCTGTCCACGCACCGCTGGCCGGATTGGCGATCCGATATTGATAGTGGTACGTCTCAAACACTCGATCGACGACGTAGTCGATCGATGGATCAGACGCGGCAAGGCCCGGGGTGATCAGGCGTCCCCCCGGCTCCACCAGGGTGAGGTCGAGACTCGTGCTCCCGTAGGCCTCCAGCAGGAGTTGGCCGGACCAGCTATCCACCGTCGCGCTGGAGGAGTACACGCCGGATCCGGGCAGGCTGCCAAAGCGCGTCATGATCAACTGGGTTGCCATCTCCGCCGCACCTAGCTCTGAGGGGGCCTGTACTGCGGAGGCCAGGGCCGGCGGAGTGGGACAACTGTACCGCGAGCCATCCATGAGGTGGACGGCGCAGCGATACGATTCCGGAAGTTCCAGGATGCTGCTGTGGTCGGCCGTCCACGCACCGTCGACGTTTCGCCACTTGCCGTCGGGCCAACTCGGCATCGGCGCCTGATTGTCGTCCCAAGGATATTGGGTACTCTGATCCGGGCTGACCACGTTAAAAATCCCTTCGCCGATGACGGCGAAGGTGCGATAGTTCACCCCGGGTTGCTGTACGTAGTTCGGCACGCAGTTGTGCCAGCCAGTGAAGAGGTTGTAGGTGCAGCCCGAGTAGTTGAAGGTCTTGCGCACGCTTACGGTGGAGAACTCCTTCGTCGCCTCCCAACATAGCTTGGCCTTTTCCCCGTCCAGAGGGTATTTGTGATACTTACAGAGAGCCTCCATCAGGACCTGGTTGTCGGCCCATTCGGTCCCGTGGTGAGGCGTATCGAAAGTGATGAGGGTTTCGATCAGGTCGGGCACGCCGTCATCATACAGAGACCGACGAGATACCAGTCCGCCCTTGCTGTGCGCGAAGAGATTGACCTTGTCGACCCCGAACTCCAGCGCGGTCTGCCTGATGTGGCTGTTCAGCCAGCTCGCTGTCTCTGGAATCGGGTAAAGTCCCAGCCGCAGGTCGGCAGGCCCGCCGGAGGGGATGCCATCCTCCTTCAAACGATCGTCGATGGTCTTAAACGACTCGGTGGTCCCGGTCCAACCATGAGCAAAAACGACAGGCCGCACCGGACTGGGGATTTCCAGGATGCCGTAATCTACAGTCACGGCCCAGGCCGGATCCCCGCCGCTGGTAGTGCAATTACTCGCGTCGACCCGGATCGCTATCTCGTTGGCTGCCGGCGTCGGGCGTGTGTAGTTGCCTCTGGCCTGCGGAAACCTGAGCAGCCTGATCGGGACATCGTAGCTCACCACGCTCCAGACGTCATCCGCACCTGAAAGCCGGACGTGCTGACCCCCCTTGAGAAGCTCGTTGCCGTTAACGAAGACAAGGTCCACCTCGGGACACCAGGCGGCGCCTTCATCCACGTCAAAGACACGCATGCGCAGTTGTACGGTTGCCGGAAGGATCTTTTTGTTAATTGCATAGCTTGCTGCAGAGGGCGTCAGGAAGCCATTGCTGTCAAAGCGGATGTTAGCATCGGCCGCGTTGAAGTAATAGCGCTTGATGGGGATGGTGTATTTCAGCCTCCCATCGGGAAGGTTTGTTCGGAACAGGTACTGATCCAAGTCCCCACCGGTATCGGCGATGAAGTGCGAGTCGTCCTCCTGGATTGGTGATCCCAATAAGCCGGCCAGAGCCTCAGCCTCAGCCTGACGGCTATCCGCATCCCCTCCACCCTCGTCGAGGGGTTGAAAGCGGGGAGCCGCGAATGCACCCGATTGTGATGCAGTGCCGATCATCAACGCAATCAGCAAGCAATAGAGGACGAAGAGACGCCGAGAGGTTGCCATTCTGGTTCTCCCTTCTGCGAAGGCTGCTAACGGGTCTGAAGCATGATTTGCACGATGTTGTCCGCAAACGGACGCCCGTCGATGGCGAATGGCCCGATTTGATCTGCCAGCGGATAATGATCCACTGTCCACAGTCGCCCTTCGGGATCAGTCAAGCGCCATCTGTAGCCCTTGAACCTTGGTAGCCGGTCGCGCTCGTCCAGTCCCTCGCTGCCTGCAATGGTGATACGGGCGCGTGTGCCAAGATTCAGCTTAGTGAAGATCTCGTAGCCGTCGATGGGCATATGGTTGGTGAGGTTCCAACCGAGTCCGTCTAGTTTATCCGCCAGCTCGACCTGAGTGAGGTCGGTCGCGTAAGATAGCTGGTGACCACAATGGGCGAAGATATCCCAACAGCGCTCCACCTGCGCGATCTTGGATAGCGGTTCGTATCCGAGTCTATCAGCAGCAGCAAGCAGCGTGGTTTCGGGACTCGGGCGCAGCCGGAATGAGCCGGCCGCACAGCCCGCAAGCAATGTGACAAGGCAGCCAAGAACGATCAACGACGAAACCGATCCACTGCTAGCTGGTCGCATCTGACCCTTCCTCGGACATCACATTGAGGAGAGCTGGAGAATATTGTTCTGGTGCTCCCACAATCATAGACACTACGGACGGCCATGTCAAATGCAACCCGCGCCTCGCGCCTCGCGCCCCCCGCCGCGTCACCCCTCTCCACGAACGTAGTCCCCCGCAGTGTGGTACAATCACCTCCGATTCTGGCCCCAACGGAGGCCGCATGTCCCGCATTGCATCATCGATCGCCATCCTCGCCATTGCCGTTGCGGTCGTCGCCTCCGCTGCGCCCCTCACCGTGCGCTCGGACCCGCCCGAACCCTGGCGCGCCAAGGTCGATCCCTGGGTGCTCAACGCGGCCGCGGCCGGGGAGACCGAGTTCCTCGTCTTCCTCGCGGACCAGGCCGATGTCAGCGCCGCGGCCGCGCTGGGCAGCAAGAGGGAGAAGGGCGAGTACGTCTATCGCACCCTCTCCGAGCACGCGGCGCGCACGCAAGCACCCCTCCGCCGCACGCTGGACCGCATGGGCGTGGCGTGGCAGCCCTTCTGGGTGGCGAACATGATCTGGGTGCGGGGGGATGCCGCGGCGCTGGCCGCGCTCGCCGCGCGTGCGGACGTGGCGCACCTCTACGCCAACCCGCACGTCAGGCTGGACGCCGCGATTGCGGAAGCACCCGGCGCGGGCGTCCTTCGACTCCGTTCCGCCCGGACTTCCGGGCGGAACGCCGCTCAGGATGCCAGCATCCTGAGCCTCGAGGCGATCGAGTGGGGCGTCAGCAAGATCGGCGCGCCCGCGGTCTGGGGCGCGGGCATCAACGGCGCGGGCGTGGTCGTGGGCGGCCAGGACACGGGCTATCGCTGGACGCACGAGGCGCTGAAGGCGCACTATCGCGGGTGGGACGGGACCACGGCCGCTCACGACTACAACTGGCACGACGCCATCCACGAGGGCACCTCCGACTGCGGCGTGGATTCTCTCGTCCCATGCGACGACAGCGGGCACGGCACGCACACGATGGGCACCATGGTGGGCGACGACGGCGGGACGAACCAGGTCGGCGTGGCGCCGGGCGCGACGTGGATCGGCTGCCGTAACATGCTGGAGGGTGACGGCACGCCCGCCACCTACGCGGAGTGCTACGAGTGGTTCATCGCGCCGGCACGGGTGGACGGCAGCGATCCCGATCCCGGCCGCGCGCCCGACGTGATCAACAACTCCTGGGGCTGCCCGGCCAGCGAAGGGTGCACCGATCCCACCGTCCTGCTAGCCGTGGTGGAAAACGTGCGCGCGGCGGGCATCGTCACCGTGCACTCGGCGGGCAACGCCGGCGCTGCGTGCAGCTCGATCAACACGCCGGCGGCCATCTACGACGCCAGCTTCACGGTCGGCGCGACAAACAGCACCGACGCCATCGCCTACTTCAGCAGCCGCGGCCCGGTCACCGTGGACGGTAGCGGGCGCATGAAACCGGACGTGTCCGCGCCCGGCGATGGCGTCCGCTCAAGCTACGCATCGAACGACACGAGCTACGCGAACATGTCGGGCACCAGCATGGCGGGTCCGCACGTGGCCGGCCTGGTGGCGCTTCTGATCGACGCGAACCCCCGCCTGCGCGGCGAGGTGGATGTGATCGAGGATCTCATCGGGCAGTCGGCCCTGCACCTGACGACCACGCTGGTCTGTGGGGGCGACACGGCGTCCAGCGTGCCGAACAACGTGTTCGGCTGGGGCCGGGTCGACGCGTGGGCGGCCTACGAGGCGGCCATCGCGCCGTGCGCCGCGCCGGCCACGGTCGGGGACCTTGCGATCGCACCCCTCGCCACGCAGGGGGTGCAGCTGGCGTGGACCCCGGCCGACGGCGCCAGCGCGTATCATCTGTGGTGGGACGATGCGCCCTACTTCGAGCCCGGCGCGGACTGCTTCGCCGCGGCGAACTGCCGCGCGGTGACCGTTCCGACCGCCGACGCGCCTTGGCCTACGGTTGCGGGCCTCACCGCGTGGGTCGTGCAGGCCGCAAAGTGGTGCGCGGTCGCGCCCGCGTCGAACCGCGTGGCCGCCTTCCGCTACGACCTCGTCGCGGGCGGGTGACCGCGCGAGTCGACTGTCTTTAGGTGCCGGGCACCTCGGAGGTGCCCGGCACCTGGACGAGTAGCGCCCGCACGCGGTTGAGGTGCCCGGCACCTGGACACGCGGTTGATGTGCCCGGCACTCCGGAAGTGCCGGGCACCTGGACACGCGCTTGAGGTGCCCGGCACCTGCCCCATGCCAGGAGTACTACCTGAAGCTTTCCAGGCATCCTGAGCGGAGGCCCGCAGGGCCGTAGTCGAAGGATGGCGGCCGTGCAGGCGTTCTTCGACTGCGTCCGCCGCTGGCGGCGGCCTCCGCTCAGAATGCCTGCACTCGCTCGCGCATCTGGAGCTGCCTCGCCCCCCAACTCATTGCGCGCGGCGCGGGCATCGGGTACAATCCAGCCATGTCACAACTCACACACATCGACGACGAGGGCGCGGCGCACATGGTCGACGTCGGCGCGAAGGCGGAGACGGCGCGCGAGGCGGTGGCGGCCGGCCGCGTGCGCATGCAGGCCGAGACGCTGCGCCTGATCATCGAGGGCAACCTGCCGAAGGGCGACGTGCTGGCCGCGGCGCGCATCGCGGGCATCATGGCGGCCAAGCGCACGGCGGAGCTGGTCCCCATGTGCCACCCCCTGCTCCTGACCCACGTCGCGGTCGACCTGGCGCCGGACGAGGCCGGCTCGTGCGTGGCGATCACGGCCACGGTGCGCTGCAAGGGCCAGACCGGGGTGGAGATGGAGGCCCTCACCGCGGCCAGCGTGGCCGCACTCACGATCTACGACATGGCGAAGGCGGTCGAGCGCGGCATGGTCATCGAGGGCATCCGCCTGTTGGAAAAGCGCGGGGGCAAGAGCGGCCACTGGCACGCGGCCACCGATGAGGAGTAACGAAATGATCGAAGTGCGCGTGCGCGCGTTCGCCTCGCTGCGCGAGCGGCTGGGCATCACTGAGACCGTGCTGAGCCTGCCCGAGGGCGCGACGGTGGCCGACCTGCTCGCAGCCATCGAAGCCGGCCGGCCGGAGGTGAACCTTAAGACGCTGCGCTTCACGGTCGCAGTCAACCGGAAGTACTCGCCGCCGGAGCAGCCCCTGGCCCATGGGGACGAGGTGGCACTAATCCCGCCCGTCAGCGGCGGCGCGCACAAGCTGTTCGAGATCGTCTCGGGACCCATCTCCCTCGACGAGGTGGCGCAGCGGGTCATCGCGCCCGAGCTGGGCGGCGTGACCGTCTTCGCAGGCACGGTGCGCGGGGTCACGGGCGAGCAGCAGACCGATTATCTCGAGTACGAGGCCTATCCTGAGATGGCGGAGGCCTCCTTCGCCGACATCGCGGCGGAGGCGCGGGCGCGCTGGCCGGGCATCGACGCGATCGCGGTGGTCCACCGCGTCGGCCGGCTGGAGGTCGGCGACGTGTCGATCGTCATCGCGGTGGCCGCGGCCCACCGCGGGGAGCTGTTCGACGCCTGCCACTACGTGATCGACCGCATCAAGCAGATCGCACCCATCTGGAAGAAGGAAGTCGGGCCGGACGGCGCCAGCTGGGTCGAAGGGCCCGAGTCGCACATCTAGCCGTGCCGGCATGAAGGAGCAAGCATGAACGGCAAGATCCCCACCAAGATCGCCATCGTGGGCGGCGCGGGCGCAGTGGGCGCCAGCACGGCCTATGCGCTGATGATCAGCGGCCTGGCCAGCGAGATCGTGCTGGTCGACGTGAACGAGCGCCGCGCGGAGGGCGAGGCGATGGACCTGGCGCAGGGCGCGCCCTTCGTCCGCCCGGTCGTCGTCCGGTCGGGCACGTTCGCGGACTGCGCGGACTGCCAGATCGTTGTCGTCACCGCGGGCGCGGCGCAGAAGCCGGGCGAGACCCGGCTCGACCTGGTGAAGAAGAACACGGGCATCTTTCAGAGCATGATCCCGGAGATCGCGCAGGCCGCGCCCCATGCGATCCTGCTGATCGTGGCCAACCCGGTCGACATCCTGACGCTGGCCGCGCTCAAGTTCTCCGGGTTCCCGCCCGGCCGGGTGGTCGGCTCGGGCACGGTGCTCGACACCGCGCGGCTGCGCGCGCTGGTCGGCCAGCGCCTCAACATCGATCCCCGCAGCGTGCATGGCTACGTGATCGGGGAGCACGGCGACTCGGAGGTCGTCGCCTGGAGCCGCACGACCGTCGCGGGCATGCCGGTGGCCGACTTCTGCAGCCAGCGCCAGACCGAGTGCGATGCGGACATGGCCGCGCAGATCGCGGAGCAGGTGTGCCACGCAGCCTACGAGATCATCGAGCGCAAGGGCGCGACCTACTACGCCATCGGGCTGGGCGTGCGCCACGTCATCGAGGCCATGCTGCGCGACCAGAACACGGTGCTCACCGTGTCCACCCTGATGACCGGCCAGTTCGGCATCTCGGACATCTGCCTCAGCCTGCCGTCCATCGTGGACCATGGCGGGGTCGAGGGCGTGATCATGCCGCAACTCAACGAAGCGGAGCTGGCGGCCCTGCTACGGTCGGCCGAGGTCCTCAAGCAGACCGCGCGCGACGCGGGCCTGCTGTAGGCCGGCCGCATGCGCGCCCTGATCCAACGCGTTACGTCAGCATCGGTCACGGTCGACGGCGAAGTCGTCGGGCAGATCGGCCGTGGCTTCCTGGTGCTGCTGGGCGTCACGCACAGCGACGCCGCGGCCCAGGCGGACTGGCTGGCGCGCAAGATCGCGACCCTGCGCGTGTTCGAGGATGCCGCGGGAAAGATGAACCTGGGGCTGGCGGACGTGGGCGGCGCGGTGCTGGTCGTGTCGCAGTTCACCCTGTACGGCGACGCGCGCAAGGGCCGCCGGCCCGACTTCATGCAGGCCGCGCGGCCCGAGCAGGCCGAACCCCTGGTCGATCGATTCGTCGCCCAGCTGCGCGCGGCGTGCCTCCACGTGGAAACGGGCCGCTTCCGCGCCGAGATGCAGGTGGCGCTCGTCAACGACGGCCCCGTCACCCTGTGGCTGGACACCGCGGAGACGACCGCCGCGGAGTGACGAACGCGTACGAAATGGCCGGATAGCCGGCAGGGCAACCCGCCGCCACGACGCCTGCGGTTGAAACCCGCAGGCTGCAACATGGTAAACCTGCCGAGGCAGGTTCACAGAGGCTTTGTCGTCGTCCGTTCAGTGCGCCTCGGCGCACTTTCGCTCGTCAGCCACTGGTTTCTAACCAGTGGCGGCGTTGCGGCGGAGGCACCGGAACTGACCGGATGATTCGTTGACCTTGATCGTTCAGAGCGACTCTGCGCTCAGCGCCGGGCGCCCATCTTCAGTTCGGCAACCACCATTCCCAACAGGATCAGCGCGGAACCGGCGATCTGCCGCGGGCCGAGCAGCTCGCCGATGAGGAGGAAGCTGGCGAGGCCCGCGAACACCGGCTCGGCCGCGAAGATGAGCGCGGTGTGCGTGCTGGTGGTGAAGCGCTGCGCGATCGTCTGGATGCCGAACGCAAGCGCGGTCGCAAGCACCCCAGTAAACGCGGCGGCGAGGAGCACCGCGCGCGAGATGGGGACAGGCTCGTCGAACAGCAGCGCGGCCGCGGCGCTCAGAAGCCCCACCACGGTCACCTGCCCCATCGTGAGGAGTAGCGGGTGGAAGTGGGGTGCGAAGCGTCCCAACAGGAGGATGTGGGCCGCGAAGGAGAACGCGCACCCGAGCACGAGCAGGTCGCCCGCCTCCATCGTCCAGCCCTTCGTGACGGAGAGCAGCGCCAGACCGATCGTGGCAAACAGGACGCCCAGGGAGGCATTGCGCGACGGCGGCTGGCGCAGGATCACGGCCGCGCCGATGGGCACGAAGACGACGGAGAGACCCGTGATGAACCCGGCCTTGGCAGGGGTGGTGAGGATCAGCCCCGCGGTCTGCAGCCCATAGCCCGCGAACAGCGCCAGCCCCACGAGCACCGACGCGGCCGCCAGGCCGCGTGTATTCCGGGGAGCCTCGGCGGCCGGCGAACGGGCCGCACGGAGCGAGTAGCGAACCGCGAATGGCGCGAGCGCGAGCGCGGCCAGGGCGAAGCGCAGGGCCAGGAAGCTGAAGACGGGGAACGCACTGACCGCATCCTTCACCATGACGAAGGTCGCGCCCCATATTACGGTCACCAGGAGCAGGCCCGCGTCCGCGATCAGTTGCCGGCGCACGCGGCCTTCCGCCTGCCGGGCAGCAGGAAGAAGCGGCGCGACCGCCACAGGTGTGTCCCCGCCCTGCTCCACGTCAGCGCCGCGGCCCGCCCGCGACCGAGCCGGGCACATCGGGCAGCCCCGTGGCGGGCTCGCCGCCGATCGCCCCGACCGCGCGCTCGCCCGGCTTCAGGCTGAGCTCCTGGCGCACGGTGCTCAGCAGCGCCTCCGCCTTGAGCTCTGGCAGGGTGTAGCACGGGCCGCCCACGTCGGTGGCCAGCTCCTGCGCCATGCCCCGGTCGAACGCGGGGTGCTCCATGTTGATCACCACGGTGCGGAAGTGCGCGTCGCGGATCATCTCGGCCATGCGCCGCGCCTCTTCCTGCGGCGGCATGCCGGTGACCGACACGTTCCCCGCGCCGTCGGTCAGGATGATGATCAGGGGCATGATCTCGGGATTGCGCCGCGTGGCGGCCATGCAGACGCGATAGGCGGCCAGCAGGCCGGCCGACAGGGGCGTCTTGCCGCCCACCGGCACGTTGCGCAGCGCGGCCTGCGCCAGCTCGACGCTGGAGGTGGGCGGCAGCACGATGCGCGCCTCCTCCCGCTGGAAGACGATCAGCCCCACCTGGTCGCGGCGCTGGTACGCGTCGTGCAGCAGGGACAACACCGCGCCCTTGGTCGCCTCGATCCGCTCGGCCGCGGCCATGCTCCACGAGGCATCCACGACGAACAACACCAGGTTGGCCGCGCGGCGCACGCGCACCTTGCGCTGCAAATCGGATCGCTTGACGACGAAGGCCACCTTGCGCGCCGCGCGCTCCTCCGTCCGGCGGCGCTGGAACGGTGCGGCCGACCGGATGGTCGCATCGAACGCCAGGTCCTCGGGCCGGCCGTGCATCGGCCGCGCCTTGATGTAGCGCCCGCGCTTGCGGTCGGTCAGGGTGACGCTGCGCTTGCCGGCCGAGGAACGCGTGAGCTTGTCCAGGGGCGTGTCGAGACGCTTGGCCTGGAAGCTGTCGCCGATCTTGACCGGGCGCTGTGCGGAGGGTCCCTGGCTGGAGGCCTGGGCCTGCGCACCGTCGTCGATGGGGTCGCCGCTAGCTGACGCGTTGGCCTGTTCGGCTAGCGGCTCAGTGCTTTTTTTAAGCTGGGCGCCGTCTCGCCCTCGTCCGACTTGGACATCTGGCTCTGGTCGGGCGGCGCATCCGCGCGCGCCTTCTTCAGCCGCTCTTCGAGCTGGCCCGCGTCCATCGACGCTTCCTCGAAGGGCTGGCGCTTCAGGCGGTGGGGCAGCGCCAGCTCCGCGGCGAGCAGGATGTCCTGCTCCACGACGGCCAGGCGGCCCTGCCACGCGGCGTGTGCGCGGGCGGTCTTGAGGATCACGATGTCGGCCCGGTGGCCGTCGACGCGGAACGACGTGGTCAGCTGTGCGATGGTGAAGAGGTCGCGCTGGGTGTGGTGCACCCCCGGCAGCCGGCTGCGCGCCTCCGCGATGTCGTGCGACAGCTGCTCCTCGCGCGGCAGCCACTCCAGGTAGAAGCCCTCCGGATCGCTCTCGTACGCCACGCGGCGCTCCACGATGGCCACGCGCTGCCGCGGGTCCGCGATGCCGTGCATGTCCACGCACAGTGCGAAGCGGTCGAGCAGCTGCGGGCGCAGGTCGCCCTCCTCCGGGTTCATCGTGCCGACCAGCATGAAGCGTGCGGGGTGGCTGAAGCTGATCCCCTCCCGCTCCACCACGTTCACGCCCATCGCGGCCGAGTCGAGCAGCAGGTCGACCACGTGATCGTCCAGCAGGTTGACCTCGTCGACGTAGAGCAGGCCGCGGTTCGCGGCCGCAAGCACGCCGGGCTCGAAGTGGCGCTCGCCCTGCTGGATGGCCTTCTCGATGTCGAGGGTGCCGACGACCCGGTCCTCCGTCGCACTGACAGGCAGATCGACGAACCGGGTGCGGCGCATCGAAGTGGGCAGGGTCTCGCCCCGCGCCAGTCGGTCGCGGCAGTTGTCGCACAGGCTGTCGAGCCCGCTGGGATCGCAGCCGAACGGGCAGTCGGACACGACCTCGATCTCGGGCAGCAGTGCGGCCAGCGCGCGCGCGGCCGTGGACTTGGCCGTGCCGCGTTCGCCGCGGATGAGCACGCCGCCGATCTGGCTCGAGATGGCGTTCAGGATCAGGGCCCGCTTCATCTTTTCCTGGCCCACGATGGCGGTGAAGGGATAAGGTCGGATGTTTGCCAAGGGTATGCTCCGTACGCGAGTTAACGACGGGATTATAGCACCGTGCGCCGCCAGGAAGAAAGTGACGGCACGATGCCCCAGGACTTCGGGTGCTATCCGTCCAAATTGGGTCTTGACACGACCGATTTGTCGTGATATCTTGTGAACAAGCCGCCGGTAACGATGCCGGTATCGTTTTCAGACAGTGTCGACACCCCGCAGCAGGCATTCGCGATGAGACGAGGCAACAAGACCACCACAATCCACGACGTGGCCCGCGCCGCCGGTGTGTCGGTTTCCACCGTCTCGCGCGTGCTGAACGACAAGGACGACGTCGCGCCCGACACCGTCGACAAGGTTCGCGGCATCATCGCGGATCTCGGTTACACCTCAAGCCTCGCGGCCCGCTCCATGCGTAGCCGGCAGACCGGCGTCATCGGCGTGATCGTGCCCGATCTCGAAGACCCCTTCTGTATCCAGGTCGTAAAGGGCGTCCACCAGGCCATCGTCGCGTTCGAGTATGACCTGATCGCCTACAGCAGCGGCAGCATCAAGCAGAACTCGCGGGCCGCGGGAGAGCAGCGCTACGTCTCCCTCCTCAACGGCAGCATCACCGACGGCGCCATCGTCGTCACGCCGGCCGCCACGAGCTTCTCCACCTCGGCCCCTCTCGTGGCCATCGATCCGAACAACGAATGCCCTGATTGCACCACGGTGATCGCCACCAACGTCACGGGCGCGGCAGAAGCCATGGGCTACCTCATGGGCCTGGGCCACCGGCGCATCGGATTCATCGGGGGCAGGCTCGACCTGCGCTGCGCCCAGCAGCGCCTCGAGGGCTATCGCGCCGCACTCGCCGGCGCCGGAATCGCCGTCGATCCCGCGTTGATCACAACCGGCGACTTCACACGCGCGTCGGGCCGGGACTGCGCTCAGCAGCTCCTCTCGCTGGCCGACCCGCCCACCGCGATCTTTGCCGCCAACGATCAGTCGGCCTTCGGTGCGATCGACGCGGCCATCGAAATGGGCCGGCGCGTGCCGGACGACCTCTCGGTCGTTGGATTCGACAACATCAGCGAATCCGGCTACTGCACCCCGCCGCTCACCACCATCGACCAGTTCATCGAGCGGATGGGTTACGTGGCCACACAACTGCTGATCGGCCTGATCCAGGGGCAGTCGACCCCTGGCGCGCTGTATGAGATGCCGACGCAATTGATCGAGCGCGCATCGTGCCGGCAATGGCACGCCTAGCCACTGCCGGTCTCTTTTTTGCACGTTCCGGTATCGTTGCCGGTAATGATACCGAAAAGGCAGCCATGCCGGACAGATAGGAGGAAACAGGACTCTGTCAGTCTCGCCGAATGTCCCAACCGGTCAAGATACGCTTCACAAAAGGAGAGGAAAATGAAGAAGCTATTCGCATTGCTGGCCGTCCTGATGTTGTTGACCTCCTGTGCCCCCATCGCCCCCCAGGTGGTGGAGGTCACGCGGGTGGTCGTCGAGACCCAAGTCGTCGAAGGCAAACCGATCGAAGTCACACGCGTCGTGCAAGAGCAGGTTACCAAGGAGGTCGTCGTAACGGCCACACCGGAACCGGTCGTCAAGAAGGAAGCGCCCGCAGTGCTGGGCGCCCTGCCAAGAAGTGAGACGTTCATTGCCGGCATCCTCACCGGGCACCTCGGCACACCCGGCAACTTCAACGAATGGGTCGGCTGGAAGTCGCGGGACCGCGGCATGCAGAACCTGGCCAATGAGCCGCTCTGGTCGGTCGATTTCGCCACCGGCGAGATCGTCAATGCGTTGGCCGCGGGCGATCCGATCTACAACGATGACTTCACCGAGGTGACCATCCCACTGCGCCAGGGCGTGGCGTGGGACGATGGCCAACCCTTCAGCTCGGCCGATGTGGTCTTCACCATCGAAACGCTGATGGCGCACAAGGAGTTCAATAACTCCAACTACTTCGTCGACAATGTCACATCCGTGACGGCTCCCGACGATAACACGGTCGTCTTCAAGCTCAAGCAAGCAAACTCGCGATTCCACACCCAGTTCCTGGATCGCTGGGGCTGCACCTGGATCATGCCGAAGCACATCTTCGAGAAGCAGGCCGACCCCGTGACGTTCGAGTTCAATCCCTTCGTCGGCACCGGGCCCTACAAACTGCACAGCTTCGATCCGAACGGGTACTGGACCATCTGGGAAAAACGAGCTGACTGGGACAAGAGCCCCACGGGCATCCTCTACGGCGAGCCCAAGCCGCAGTACATCGTCTTCCAGGCATTCGCCAATGAGGGCGCCAAGATCCTGGCCCAGCTGACCCATCAGCTCGATGCGGTCGATCTGTCGGCAGAGGGCCTGAAGGCGGCCCTCGCGCAGGGTGACACCATCCGGGCCTACCAGCCTACCTTCCCGTGGGTTGTGAACAATGACCCCGCGTTGACCGGCATCACCTTCAACGTGGCGAAGGCCCCGTATGACAACGTGGATGTCCGCTGGGCGCTCCTGCTGGCCATCGACATCGTGGAGTACTCGGGCCAGGCCGTCGACGGGACCGGGACACTGAGTCCGGTTCACATCCCGTCTCTCGGCTCCTACCCCAAGGACTACATCGAACCGATGCAGGACTGGCTCAAGGAGTTCACGCTGGATCTCGGCAACGGCGAGACCTTCAAGCCGTACGATGCGGAGGCCCCGCAGCGGCTGCTCGCCTACGTGAAGGATCGCGGCTACGTCGTCTCGGAGGATCCGGCCGATGTGGCCCAGACCTTCGGCCTTGGCTGGTACAAGTTCGCGCCTGAGGCGGCCACCAAGCTGCTCGAGAAGAACGGCTTCACCAAGAACGCGGACGGCAAGTGGCTGCTGCCCGATGGCTCGCCGTGGCACATCGATGTGATCAGCCGCTCAGACATGTCCCACCTGGAGTACAAGAACGCGGCTGCAGTCGTGCAGCAGTGGAAGAAGTTCGGCATCGATGCAGTACAGATCCCGACGGATCAGAGCTCGACGATCACCCAGAACGGCGAGTACGATGCCTCCGGCCAGTGGCCTGCCCAGGAGCCGTGGGGCGCGGGCGTGGACCTCTACCGGGTTCTGGACTACTACAACTCCGCATACGTCGAGCCGATCGGGTCGCTAACCAAGGCCCACACGTCCCGCTGGTCCTCGCCGAGGATGGACGACGTGATCAAGCGGCTGCGCGAGACCGATCCGGCTGACGCCGAAGCGGTCAAGGCAATCGGCATCGAGGGCCTGAAAGTGGCCATCGAGGAACTGCCGAGCATCCCGACCTTCGGCTACATCGGCTTCGTCGCCTGGGACCAGTACTACTGGACCAATTGGCCAGGGTCGGAGAACCCCTACAATGCGCCTTACTCGCATTGGGGCTCCTTCAAGTACATGACCCCCTTCCTGGAGCCGACGGGTAACTAGACCCGTCGCTCACAGGGCGAACCAGTCTCCTGGGCGGGCGTTTAGGCGCCCGCCCAGGAGCGCCGGCCGGCGGATGCCCAACCAGATGGAGAACCCAAGATGGCGTTCATTAGGCGGTACCTCATTCCCAGGCTCATCCAGTACTTCCTGGTCATCTTCGTCGGCATCACGGCCGTGTTCTTCATTCCGCGCCTGTCGCCGTCCGATCCGGTGCAGCGCACCATTGCCCAACTCAGGTCCATGGGTTCGTACCTGGATCCCGCGTCCGTCGACCGGATGGTCGCGGACCTGACCGAGATGTACGGACTCGAGGGATCGATGATTGAGCAGTACGGTGCGTTCTGGGCGCGCCTGTTCCGCGGCGACTTCGGCGTGTCCTTCTTCCAGTTCCCCACCCCGGTGCTCCAGCTGATCAAGGTGGCGCTCCCCTGGACCGCGACCATGCTGATCACGACGACGCTGATTTCCTGGGTCGTCGGCAACCTCGTCGGCGGGCTGGCGGGTTACTACTCCCGGACGCGCTGGTCCAAGATCCTCGATGCGGTCGCGATGGTGATCCGGCCGCTGCCTTATTACATTTTCTCCTTTGCCCTCCTGGTGTTGCTGGCCTACGTGGTCCGGTGGTTTCCCGTCTCAGGCGGCGTCTCCATCGGCCGGACCCCCTCTCTGTCGTGGGACTACATCCGGGACGTCCTCAGGCACGCGTTCCTGCCGGCCTTCTCGCTCACCCTCCTGGGTGGCGCGGTCTGGTTCCAGACGATGAAGCTGATCGTGCAGAACGTGAATTCCGAAGACTTCGTGCAATATGCCAAGCTGGGCGGCATCCGGGAGAACCGGATCGTGCCGAGGTACGTGATCCGGAATGCGATGCTGCCCCAGGTGACGAGCCTCGCACTGGCGCTCGGCCAGATCTTCAGCGGCGCCCTGATCACGGAGATCGTCTTCTCGTACCCGGGGCTGGGGACGCTGCTTTATAACGCGATCACCACCGGGGACTACAACCTGATCATGGGCATCACGCTCCTGTCGATCGTGGCCATCACGACCGCCATACTGATCATCGATCTGCTCTATCCGCTCCTGGACCCGCGGGTCAGGTACACCTAAGGAGCTCAGGTACCGTGAAAGCCATCAGAGATCTCTTCAGAGATTACCGATTTGCGCTGAGCTTCCTGGTGCTGTGTGCGCTGCTCATCCTGGCCCTGGCGTCGATCTTCGCGCCCGACGATCCGACCCTCTGGGGGACGGTGCCCAGGGACCTGAAGCCATCGCGCGCGTACCCCCTGGGCACCAACTCCAAGGGGCAGGACATCCTGTGGCAGGCGAGCTTCGCGGTGCGCAACTCGCTCATCATCTCGGTGATCGCAGGCGTGGTGTCGCGTATCATCGCGGTCCTGATCGGCATGATCGCGGGCTACAAGGGCGGGATGACCGACCGGGTCCTGATGTTCTTCTGCGACAGCCTGCTGGTCATCCCGCTCTTCCTCATCATCGTCATGCTGGCGATGCTGGTGCGCGACAGGATGAACCTGGTGAACCTGGGGCTTCTGCTGGCCTTCTTCGGGTGGGCCTGGGATGCACGCGTCATCCGGTCGCAGATATTGAGCCTGCGCGAACGGGAGTTCACCCAGACGGCTGTGCTTTCGGGGACGGGCACGCTGCGCCTCGTGCTGAAGGAGTACCTCCCGTTCGCGACGCCGCTGGTGTTCTCGACCCTGATCAACAACATGGCCTGGGCGATCGGGATGGAGATCACCCTGGCCATCCTCGGCCTCGTGAACATGGATATCCCGACGTTGGGCACGATGCTGCAATGGGCGATCACCTACCAGGCGATGCTGCTCGGTTACTGGTCATGGCTCCTGACCCCCATCGTCCTGGCGGTTCTGCTGTTCGTTGCCCTGTACTGGCTGTCGACCAGCATCAGCGAGTACCTGGATCCGCGGACGCGCGTCCAGCGCGTGGGAGCATAAGGAAGGCGCCATGGATATAATACTCAGGACGCAGGATCTCAAGGCCTTCTACGTGCTCGACATGCAGGGGACACAGAAGGTGGTGCAGGCGGTCAACGGCGTCGACCTGGACATCCGCGAGAATGAGGTCTACGGGATTGCCGGTGAGAGCGGATGCGGCAAGACGACCCTGCTGAAGGCGCTCTATGGCGCCATCGAGCCGCCACTGCGGCTGATGGGCGGATCGGTCATCTACCGTACGCCGAACGGCGACCTGGATGTGTACGCCCTCAGCACGGAGGAGAAGCGCAGGCTGCGCTGGGAGTACATCTCTTACGTGCCGCAGGGCGCGATGAGCGTCTTCAATCCCGTTCTCAAGCTTAAGGAGACCTACCGGGACTTCGTCTCCAGCCATGTGAGCGTCAAGACGAGAGACCAGGCCCTCGAGATCGCCAAAGAACACATCGTGGAGCTGGGGCTGCCGCTGGAGATCCTGGACGCCTATCCTCACCAGCTGTCCGGCGGCATGCGGCAGCGGGTCACGATCGCGCTGGCCGCGCTCCTCAAGCCCAGCATCATCATCGCGGATGAGCCCACCACCGCGCTGGACGTCGTCGTGCAGCGCGGCGTCGTACAACTCCTGAAGGCCATCCAGGCGCGGCTGGCCAACACGATCATCCTGGTGACGCACGACATGGGCGTCCAGGCCAACCTGGCCGACCGGGTGGGCATCATGTACGCGGGCAAGATCGTCGAAGAGGCACCGACGGAGACGATCTTCGGCAGGCCGGTGCATCCCTACACGCGCTACCTGATCGAGTCCCTGCCGAGGTTTGGCGACAAGGCAACGCGGGAGAGCGTTCCCGGCAGTCCGCCTTCGCTGGCCAACCTGCCCGGAGGGTGCCCCTTCCATCCGAGATGCCCCGTCGCAATCGACATCTGCACCAGCGAAATGCCGCCGTTCTTTGCCATGGCCCCCGACCACCGAGTTGCCTGCTGGCTGGCGAAAGAAGTGAGCTGAGGATGGAGAAACTCATCGAGATCGACCGTCTCACCAAGGTTTTCACCATGGGGAGCATCTTCTCCAGGGTGCGGATCACGGCAGTCGACAACGTCTCGTTCTACATTAAGCCGGCCGAGATCTTCGCGCTGGCCGGCGAGAGCGGCTGCGGAAAGAGCACGACTGCCAAGATCATCCTGGGCTTCGAGGAGGCCACCTCGGGGTCTGTGATCCACAAGGGCAAGGCCGAGCAGGGCGTGAGCCGGAAGGTGTGGCTCACGGAAGGCATCCAGGCGATCTTCCAGGATCCGTTCAAGACGTTCAATCCCCTGCGGACGGTCGACAGCTACTTCTTCGAGACGCTCGACAACTACGGACTCGCCAAGACGAAGGCTGAAGCCATCCGGCTGATCGACGACAAGTTGGCCGCGGTGGGACTTTCTTACGAGGAGTTCGCCGGCAGGTATCCCAGCGAATTCTCCGGGGGTCAGCTGCAGCGGATCTCCATCGCCAGGGCCCTGCTCACCGACCCCGACCTCCTGATCGCGGATGAGCCGGTTTCGATGGTGGACGCCTCCCTGCGCATGTCGATCGTCAACCTCTTCAAGGAGCTCAAGGACAAGCTCGGCGTGAGCGTGCTGTACATCACGCACGACCTGGCAACCGCCTATTACGTGAGCGATCGTATCGCGATCATGTTCCGGGGGAACATCGTGGAAATGGGGCCGGTGGAAACGGTTCTGGTCGATCCGAAGCACCCCTACACGCGGCTCCTCAGGGAATCGATCCCCGAACCGGATCCCCAACGGCGATGGGAGGGAACGGTCAAGCTCTCCGATGCGGACGCGGAGGAGTATCTCAAGCAGGGCTGCCGCTTTGCCGGCAGGTGTCCGCTGGTGATGGACGTCTGCCGCACGGTCGTACCGGCCGAGATATGGATCGACGACGTGCTGGTGAAGTGCCACAAATACATGGGCGATGCCGGCGCATCCCCTGTCCCTTCCCCGGATCACGCAGAGGAGGGCTGATCGATGAACAGCAGTCCTGCTGTCAGCAGCAGCCGCATCGAGGCATCCGTAGCAGAGCGCGCGGCAGACCTGGTCTCCCGGATGACCCTGGCGGAGAAGGTCTCGCAGATGGTGTTCGATGCGCCGGCCATCCCCCGGCTGGGCATCCCCGCCTACAACTGGTGGAACGAATGCCTGCACGGGGTGGGCCGCGCAGGGGCCGCGACCGTCTTTCCACAGGCCATCGGCCTCGCCGCCACCTGGAATCCGGAGTTGTTGGAGCGCATCGCGATCGCCATCTCCGACGAGGCCCGGGCCAAGCACCACGAGGCGCTCCGCCGCGACATCCGCCAGATCTACAGCGGCCTGACCCCCTGGTCACCGAACGTCAACATCTTTCGCGATCCCCGCTGGGGCCGCGGCCAGGAGACGTACGGGGAGGATCCCTATCTCACCGCCAGCCTGGGGGTCGCCTTCGTCAAAGGGCTCCAGGGAGATGATCCCAGCTGCCTGAAGACGGCTGCCACGCCCAAACACCTGGCCGCCCACAGCGGGCCGGAAGCGACCCGGCATGAGTTCGACGCGCGTCCCACCGATCGCGACCTCCTCGAGACCTACCTGCCAGCGTTCGAGGCCTGTCTTCGGGAAGGCAAGGCCGCGTCGGTCATGGGCGCATACAACCGTCTCAACGGCGAGCCGTGTTGTGCCAGCCCGGCGCTGCTCCGGGACATCGTGCGCGAGTCCTGGGGCTTCGACGGCTACGTCACCTCCGATTGCGGCGCAATCTTCGACGTCTACGCCCATCACAAGGTGGTCGCATCCGCCGCCGAGGCCGCGGCGCTGGCCGTCAGAGCCGGGTGCGACCTCGAGTGTGGCAGCGTCTACCACGCCCTGCCCGATGCCGTGGCGCAGGGGTTGCTGCCGGAGGAGGCCATCGACCGTGCGGTCGAGCGCCTGTTTGCCGCGCGCTTCCGGCTCGGCATGTTCGATCCGCCAGAGCAGGTGCCCTATGCCGCGATCCCCTACTCGATCGTCAACTCGCCCGAACACCGGGCGCTTGCCCTCCGCGCAGCCCGCGAATCGATCGTGCTGCTCAAGAACGACGGCAACCTGCTGCCCCTGCCCAAAAGCCTGGAGGCAGTCGCCGTCATCGGTCCGAATGCCGATGACCTGACCGCGCTGCTCGGCAATTACGCCGGTACGCTCGTCGAACCCGTGACGCCGCTGGAAGGGATTCGCCGCAAGCTGGCGCCTTCAGCCCGGCTCTATCACGCGCCGGGCGCCGGTTGGGTTGACGTGGCCGCGCCCATGATCGCCATTCCCCCAGACTGCCTGCGATGCGGCGAACAAGGTTGGACGAGGGCCGGGCTGAAGGGCGACTACTACGACAATGCGGACCTGGCGGGGGAGCCCTCTCTCTCCCGCATCGATCCGACGGTGGATTGGATCTGGCAGGGCGTCAGCCCATTGACGGGGCAATGGGGCGACCGCTTCTCCGTGCGCTGGACGGGTTACCTGGTCCCGAAGGCAAGCGGAGTCCACCACCTCGGCGTGAACGGCCACACCCGCTACCGGCT
The DNA here is from genome assembly GCA_040766655.1 of Anaerolineae bacterium. Classification (GTDB taxonomy): domain Bacteria; phylum Chloroflexota; class Anaerolineae; order CG2-30-64-16; family CG2-30-64-16; genus JALOOB01. Next base: position 155,904 of record JAXGQB010000016.1, on the reverse strand, counting down.
CTACCTGGACGGCCGGCTGCTGGTCGAGTCAGAGGATATCCACCACCCGATCCTCAAGACGGTCGAGGTCGACCTGGAGGCCGGCCGCTTCTACCGGCTCCGCCTGGAGTTCGCCAGCCTGGGGCTCGATCCGCAGGTGCAACTCCTGTGGGGGCCACCGGACACGCACGCGGCGGCGCAGGCGCTCGAGATCGCCGCCAGGGCCGATGCCATCATCGCGGTCATGGGGCTGTCGCCGCGCTTCGAGGGCGAAGAGATGCCCGTCCACATCGAGGGCTTCACCGGGGGTGATCGAACAGACATCGCGCTGCCCGCGGCCCAGCAACGGCTGCTCGAGCAGCTGCACGCCCTGGGCAAGCCGGTCGTGTTGGTGTTGCTCAACGGGAGCGCAGTGGCTGTCCGGTGGGCTGCCTCGGAGATCCCGGCCATCGTGGAGGCCTGGTATCCCGGTGAGGCCGGCGGCGAGGCTCTCGCCGATGTGCTCTTCGGCGACTACTGCCCCGGCGGCCGGCTGCCCGTCACCTGGTATGCCTCGGTGGATGACCTGCCGCCCTTTGATGATTACCGGATGGAGGGACGCACGTACCGCTTCTTCCGCGGCCAACCCCTCTTCCCCTTCGGCCATGGGCTGAGCTACACGACATTCGAGTTGGGCAACCTGCGGCCGGAACGCTCGCAGGCACAGATCGGAGACGAGGTGAGCCTCAGCCTCGATGTGACCAACACAGGCACGTGCGCAGGCGACGAAGTGGTTCAGTTGTATGTCCGCCATCCGGACGCGGTTGTGCCTCGCCCCATGTTGGAGCTCAAGGGCTTCCGGCGCATCCATCTGCGCCCGGGCGAGCGCAGGACCGTGACCTTCAGCCTGCACACCCACCAGCTCGGCTACTACGACGTCACGATGCGCTACGCCGTGCATCCGGGCATGGTGGAGCTGCTGATCGGCAACTCATCCCGGAACCTGCCGCTTCGTGCGCAGCTGGAGATCGTGGGCCGGCGGACCGAGGTGGACAAGGTTTTCTTCAGCAAGACCAACGAGCGGTAACCGGCATAACACGCCGGCAGAAGACCCGCATCCGCCCGCAACGATCCATTGACCGGGGCGCCTCTCGTGTGCTATCCTTCAGCCATGAGAGGCGTCTCGCTGTACGACCTGAGCAAAGGCGAGCTCACCGAGCTGTTGGCCGGCTGGGGAGAGCCGACCTACCGCGCCAAGCAGGTGTGGGATTGGCTGTACCGGAAGCTGGCCACGCATCCGGCCCAGATGACCAATCTGCCCGCAGCGCTGCGCAACCGGCTGGTCGCGGAGACGCGCATCGAGCCGCTCGAGCGGGTTTTCGAGCAGCGATCGACTGACCAGCACACGATCAAGTGGCTCTTCCGCCTCGGCGACGGTCAGACGATCGAGACCGTGCTGATGCTGTACGACGAGCGGCGGACGGTCTGCATCAGCTCGCAGGCAGGGTGTGCGATGGGCTGCGTCTTCTGCGCCACGGGCCAGGGCGGGTTGGCGCGCAACCTCACTGCGGGGGAGATCGTGGCCCAGGTGACGGCGGCCGCGCAGGCGCTGGCCGCGCCGGACGACGGCCCGCCCGTGCGCAAGGGTCCGCACGCGCCGCTCAGCGGGTTCGGATCGGTCGGCTCACTGGGCAGCGCATCGCCGGAGTTTCCGGGCGAGACGCGCCGCGGCCACCTTGCCCCCTCCCGGCTGACCAACATCGTCGTCATGGGCATGGGCGAGCCGTTCGCGAACTACGAGAACGTGTGGCAGGCGCTGGGGACGATCACCGACAAAGAGGGCTTCAACCTGGGTGCGCGGCACATCACCGTCTCGACCGTCGGCCTGCCCCAGGGCATCCGCCGGATGGCCGGCGAGCCGCTGCAGATCAACCTGGCGGTCAGCCTGCACGCGCCGAACGACGAACTGCGCAGCCGGCTGCTGCCGATCAACCACCGCTACCCCATCGGTGAGGTGATGGCCGCGCTGCAGGAGTACATCCTGCGCACCCACCGGCGCATCACGATCGAATATGCGCTGATGGACGGCATCAACGACCTGCCGGAGCTGGCCGTTGCGCTGGCCGCGCTGCTGCGGCCGTTGCGAAGCCCGACCGGCGGGGTGCTGTGTCACGTCAACCTGATCCCGCTCAACCCCGTGGCCGAGTCGCCCTACCAGCCGTCGACCGAGGCCAACGCGGCCGTGTTCCAGCGCATCCTGGAGCGCAACGGCATCCCGGCCACGGTCCGGCTGCGCCGCGGCATCGACATCGACGCGGGCTGCGGCCAGCTGCGCCGCCGCGTGACGAAGCACTAAGGCGAACGCCCTACGGGACCACGATAGGCGGCGATAGCGTCACCTGGTCCCCGCCCTCGGCCGTGCCGAGCCGCTTCCCCGTCTCCGCATCGTACAGGCCCACCGCCAGCCGATACGCGCCCGGCGGCGCATCGCCCATGACAAGCACCGAGTGTGCGTCGGCCAGGTACTCGCCCGCCAGCCAGCCCGTCGTCGGGAACGCGCCGGCCCCCGGCTCAGCGTCGCCGAAGCCCCACGCCCGCCCCGCTTCATCCAGCAGCTGCACGAAGACCGTGTACGGGCGATCCGTTGCGGCCAGCGCCTCCCAGTGCAGCGTTACGTCAAGCGAGGCGTCCGGCGCGACGTGTGTGACGGAGAGATCGTACCCCACCAGGCGCGCGGCATCGCCGAAGCGGGCATCGGCCGCGTATTCAACCTGCGGCAGTGCGGTCACGTGGCCGCGACCCACCACGCCCAGCGAGCCCAGCGACACAAAGTCGTCGCCTCCCGCGGTGCGCAGCCGCTCGCCGTCCGCAGCGCGGAAGAGGCCCCCGATCACCCGATACTTCCCGTCCGCCACCGTCGCGGGCACGCGCAGCGTCGCCTGGGTGCGGATCAGCGTGCCGCTCGCCCACCCCGAGGTGGCGTAGGCCGCGCCGGGCGGGGCCTCCCACAGGGCCGCGGGCGCGCCATCCGCGCCGAGCAGCTGGACGAACGCGGTGTAATCCGCCGTGGGCGCGGCCGTGGCCTGCCAGAAGAGGTTCACGCGGCGTGCGGCCCCGGGCGTGACCGGCCCGCCATCGACGGTATAGCCGAGGAAGCGGATGCCGTCCCCCAGGTCGATCGGCCGGCGCGCCGCGATGGGCAGCGACTCGGGGCCGAGCGGCCTGCCGGCAGGCTGAACCTGGAGATGATACAGGGTGGTGCCGGTCGCAGGCAGACCGTCGCCTGCCTGGACCTGCAGCGGCCGCGCGGCGTCCGCGGGCCGCACCACCAGCTCGACCCGGTAGCGGCCGGGCGGGGTGCCGGCCGGCACAAGGAGGCCGAGCCGATCCGTCGCCTGCCACGAGCCGGCCGTGTCTCCGGCCTGGGCACGCCCCAGCGACCCGAGCGGCTCGTAGTCGTTCTGGCCCCAGATCTGCCCCAGGTCATCCACAAGCCGGACGCTGACGGCCAGGTCCGGGGGCCGCTGCGCCGCCTGCCACGCCAGGCTCAACGCGGTGACCGCGTTGGCCGCGGGCGCGGGCGCATCCTCTGCGGTCACGCCGAGCAGCGACAGGGCCCCCGCGGCCGGCACCTCGAAGCGGGCCAGCGCCTGGGCCCCCGGCGTCTGGGCCCCCGGCGTCTGGGCCCCCGGCGGCGGCGCGGGGTCCGGGAGCGCGGCGCGGCGCCACGCGCTCAGCCGGGTGCCAGGCCCGTACCACGTGTTGGCGAAAGCGACCGCCTGCCCGCCCAGCGCGGCCTCGACCTGCGTCTCCAGGATCGCGCCCAGCGCCAGGTGTGCGGGGAACCACACGCGGCCCCGCTCGAGCGCACCGGCGAGCGCATCCTCGACCGCCGCGCCCCACTCCGGCGCGGGACTGAGGACCGCATGGGGGCCAGAGGCCCCGCCGGCCGCCGGCGCGTAACTGCGCCAGTAGCCCACCTGCCAGGGATAGACGCAGAAGACCGTGTCCTCCGGCAGCCCTTGCTCGACGATGCGCGCGATGAGGGGGCGGTAGTCGTCGTCCGCGTAGCGCGGGACGGTGTAGAACGCGGCCAGGCTCGCGGCCGAGACGAGCGCGAACGCGGCGCACGCGGCGGGGAAGACCCACCCGCGGCGTGAGACCTCCGGGGTTTCCGACCGACGCGAGACCTCCGAGGCTGCCTCGGAGGTCGTTGGTCGACCTCCGGTTGGCACGACCTTCGGTTGGCCTGAGGGCAGCCACGCATGCAGGCCGGCCGCGGCCAGCATCACGAACGCCGGCAGCGCGAGGAGCAGCAGGCGCTCCCCGCGCTCGGGGAAGAACGGGTAGCGCAGGCCGACCGCCCAACCCAGGAGCAGCGAGACGAGGAGGACGGTGGCGAGCATGCCGATCGCCGGCCGCGTGGTAGGCCGGTCGGCCTCCCCCACGGGCCGGCCGCGGCGCCATGCCACGGCCAGGCCGCCGAGCACCGGGATCAACAGCAGCAGTGCCAGCGGCCACCACCCCGCCAGCGGTCCTTCCCCGTGTCCGCCCGCGAACGCGGCCAGGTGGCGGGCGAGGTAGGCCAGGAGGCCGAGCGGCCGGTCCGCGTCCGCCACGACCTTGTGGCTCACGTAGAGGACGAGGCGCGGGCCTGCATAGAGCACCCACGGCAGGTACAGGACGGCGACGAGCGCCTGCAGCCCGAGCCAGGCCGCGAGGCGGCGCCACTGGCCGCGCCAGCGCCACGCCGCATAGAGGGTGAGGCCGATGGGCAGAAAGACCGCGTAGTATTGCGTATAGAGCGCCGCGACTGCGAGCGCGACATAGGACAGGGCCGCGCGGCGGGACCCGGCCCCGTGCAGCACCTCCCACGCGGCCCACAGCACGCCGGTGCTGAGCAACGCCACCAGGCCGTACATCCGGACTTCCTGGCTGTAGAAGACGTGCAGGGGATTGACCGCGAGGAGGCCCGCGGCGATCAGCGCGGCGCGGCGGCTGCCGAGAACGCGCCGCGCGGCAGCGAACATGAGCGGAATGGCCGCAACACCGGCCATGACCGACAGGAGGCGGAGGCTGAGCGGTCCTGCGCCCGCGACGCGCGTCCAGAGATGCAGCAGCGCATAGTAGAGCGGCGGGTGGATGTCCTCCGCGGTGAGCGCGGCCATCCGGGCCAGGGAGTGCGTGGCGAACCAGGCGGAGTAGCCTTCGTCCCACCAGAGGGGCTGGAAGCCGAGCCGGGCCCCGCGAAGTGCGAGGCCCAGCAACACAACAAACGTCAGAAACCCGATTTCACCAGAACGGCGAGCCGGATGGGTGCTTGATTGTCCGGAGACTCGGGGGTCGCCACCGGCGGCCCTGCCTACCGTTGCTTCCATTCGATGATCGCAGTTCGGTTTGTGCTTCCTGACACCGTGAAGTTGAAGATATCGGATACCTGGTTGCCGCCTTCAATCAGGTAGGCGCCATAGGCGCCATCCGACGCGGGCAACTCCACTTTGCAGCCATCGTTATACAGGTATTCCGAGGAGTAACCCGAATCCCCGCGTGCCAGGACCGCGTTGAAAGCTTGTTCTTTCACCGTGGCTCCGCCCTGAACCACTCGAATCGTGCCCGCTACCAGGCCGTTTGCACTCTGATTGAACACGAAGCACCAAACGGAGACGATCGGGTTCGTGTTGGGCCGCAGCTCGCTCTTGGTGATGCCGTATTTCGAGGTGACTTGCGGCGCGGCCGGCGCAGGTGCGGGCGCAGGCTGGGCTGCCACCGGCCGAGCGGTCGGCCGCGGGGCCGCGGTCGGCGCGGCAGGGATGTTCTGCGCGACCTGAACGACCTCGCCGTTGCGCACCGTGACGTTCGTCCCGATGACCCAGCCGGTCCTGCCGTCATAGTCGAACTCCCACCAGGTGCCGGCCGGGTTCTTGCCCGTGACCGTGGCATTCTGGCCCCTGGTCAGGCGGCCGATGACCCCGTAGTTCGTGCCGGGCCCGCTGCGCACGTTCAGGCTCGCGCTCGTGACGGTCAGCACCGCGGCCTCAGGCGTGGCGGTCGGCTCGGGCGTCGGCGGCACGGGGGTGGCGGTCGGCTCCTCAGGCGTGGCCGTCGGCGGCACTTCGGTCGGCGTCGGGGTCAGGGTCGGCTCCGGGACCGTCGCCGTGAAGGTAGGCCGCAGGGTCTTGGTGGGCACCGGCGTATTGGCCGGTTCTCTCGCCACCCGGTTGCCCGCACAGCCTGCGACGACTGCCAGGAGAACGGCTGCGGCGAGCAGCGTCCAGTAACGGATACGCATTATCTTCCTCCTCAGAGTGTGGTCCATGCTTGATGGCCCGGTGGCATGGCACCCGTTCTGTGACGCCACTACGGCGGCGCCACAGAATGGGCGTTAAGCCTCACCGTGCCAGGAGGTAAGCGATGTAGACCACCAGGTTGCGGTAAGAGTCGCCCTTGGTCGTGAACTTCGTGACGGGCGACATGCGGTCTGCGCCGGGCCGGGTCAGGTAGATCTCCCAGTCGGCCTCGGCAGCGCCGTACATCTCGTACTTCAGGTTATATTCGTACGCGCCCTGGTTCGGCGTCGTCTTGTCGAAGGGCCGGTCGTCGAACGACAGGACGTTGTCGCTCACGTCGACGCCGTCCCGGAACACCTTCAAGGTGAAGCCCCCCAGCGGCCGTTGGTTGTCGGCCGGACCCTCATAGACCTTGACCCAGATCGTCAGCAGCCCATTGTCGCGGCGGATCGGAAACTCGGGACCGCGCGCGATGTCGAAGGGCGGCAGCGACGGGCCCGCGGGCCGCGGCGTCGCGATCGGGCTCTGGCCCACGCGGGGCGCTGCGACGACGGGCGGCCGCGTCGCGGTCGGGAGCGGCGGCGGGGTCAGCACGGGCGCAGACGCCACCGCGCCGCGCGCATCGACCTGGTCCGCGGCCACCCAAACCGGTTGGTTGGCCATGCAGCATACCTGCAGCCAGTCGTTGTCCGCCGTGCGCCCCAGCACAAAGAGGGAGTCGCCCGCCTTGGCCTGGCCGATGCGCTCGTAGTTCGTCCCCGGCCCGCGTCGTCCGTACAGCGCGTCCGCCTCGATCACCACGAACGGCGTCGCCCGCGGCGCGGGCGTCGCGGTGCGGGCGCTCGGCGTGCGCGTCGGCGCACCCTGCGTGGGCGTGGCCGTAGCAGTCGGCGTGTAGGTGGCAAACAACACCAGGCTGGTGTCGCCTCCCAGGGCCAACACAGCCTCGCCGGGTGCGCCGGGGGCATCGATCGCAGGCGACGCGCCGGAGGTCACCCCCGGCGGCAGCGTACCGCGGATCACGGGCACGCCCGGCAGGGGCGCAAGCGCGCCGGGCAGGGGCGTGAAGGTCGGCCGCGGCGTTCGGGTCGGCGTGGCCCCTCCGCCGCCCTGGTTGCCCGACAGCCCGCCGGCGGAGCACGCGGCGGTGATGGCCCCGACGAACAGCGCGAGCAGCAGCAGCCGGGCAACCGCCCGAGCTCGCATACGGGGTGCGGTCGACGTGGCGCTCATGGCCGGCTCGTAAACGTGATCGAGTACCACATCGGGTTGGCAGTGCTCGTCGTGATGCGAACAGGCGTCGACAGCGGCTTGCCGCCGCCGTCGGTGGCGGTCACCTCCCACACGTCGTCGCCCATCGGCACCTGCACGCTGTTGCTGTCCCACTTGACGTTGCTGCGCAGGCAGAGCAAGCCAGCGCGCGGTCTCGGGCAGTCGATCGGGACGTTCACCGGCTTGCCGTCGTCGGGATACTGCAGGACGTACCAGTACCATGACGTCTGCGAACCGTCGCTCAGCCACTCCTGGCCGGTCGACGTCTTCCGAATGCGCAGCTTGTAGCCGTACAGCGGCGTCGCGCCGTTATAGATGATTCCGTCGATGCGAAAGAAACTGTTGCCCTCGTTGGGATACTGCAGCACCGAGCCCTCGATGCGGAACGGCCACGCAAACGTCGGTGTGGGCAGCGGGGTCGGCGGTGGCGGCCGCGTCGGCGGTGGCGGCGGAACATTGCCGATCTCCGCCACGGTCCAGATGGGACCTGTCACCTCCACCACCGAGTCTGCGATCCAGACGTCCTGGCCGTTGACGCAGCAGACCTTCCACCAGTCGCCGTTCCGGTTGCGGCCGACCGCCGTGATCTCCGTGCCTGCGTCGAGCCGCGTGATGACCGGGTAGAGCAGACCGGGGCCCTGGCGGACGTTGGCCTTGTCGACCTTCACGCTCACCACGACGGGCGGCAGCGGCGTTCCCGTGCTGGTCGGCGTAGCGGTGGGCGGGCCGGGCGTCGCAGTGGGCGGCGGCGGCTGCGTCGGCGGGCCGGGCGTCGCGGAGGGCGCCGGCTGCGGTGTGGCCGTGACGATCACCACCACCACCGTCTGGACCCCCGCTCCCCCGCCCTGCGGCACCGGCACGAAGATCGGGCCGGTCGACCCGGGCACGAGCACCTGGGGCGTGGCCTCAGCCTCGACGGTCAGTGCAGCGCCCGGATAGCGCGTGGCATCGATCGTCGGCGTAGCGACCAGGAAGGCATCAGGGCCGCGCGTCCAGGTCGGGCGCGGCGTACGGGTTGGGGTGACGGTAACACCTGGCTGGCGGGCGACGAACCCGGTGAGGGAGCACCCGGCCGCAACCAGCACCAGCAACAGCATAGCCCCCAAGAGCACCGCGAGGGTGCGCTTGTGCATCGGCTCGAATCCTTCTTCAGAGTCTCCCGCGTGGGCGGGAGCGACAGCACGGCAAGGACGTTGGCCCACCGCCGTCATGCGACGATAAGCCAGCGCAGTATAACACAGTCGCATCGACGGTGATAAATAGCCAACTCTTCGACGGCCCGGGCGCGAAGTTCGTTCCCGTGCATCAGCGCAAGAGTGCATTTGATGCATATGATGCATTGTGCCTCCACTTAGTGCAAGATGGCACGCGAAATATGATCTATATCAGTGACAAATAGTCATATTTGATGCATCCTGTTGTAGAATTCACGAACGGACCCGATCGACCATGACCGACCTCCTGACAACCAGACAAGTGCAGTCACTGCTCCAGGTGGACCGCACCACCATCTACCGCATGGTGGAGGGCGGCCAGCTGCCCGCGGTTCGCGTGGGCAAGCAGTGGCGCTTCGCGCGCACAGAGGTGGAGCGCTGGCTGGCCGCGCATCATCGCCATGCGGGCGCGGCGGTCGAGGCCTCGATGCAGGCCCGTGGACCGGGCGCCAGGCTGCTGGATTCGCCGGAAAGGCCAGACGCGGAAGGCGAACTGCCTGCGCTGCTGCCCGGCGCCTGCGCACAGTCGATCCAGGACGCGTTCGCCGAGCTCCTCGGCGTGACGATGGTCCTCACCGACATGGAGGGCTGCCCGGTCACCCGTATCAGCAACCCATGTGGCTTCTTCGAGGTGCTCCTGAACGGGCGCCAGGACGGCCTGCAGCACTGCATCCGGACCTGGCAGCTGATGGCCGGCAACGTCGTGCTCGAGCCCAGGTTCGCGCCCAGCGAGATGGGCCTCCTCTGCGCGAGGGGTCTCATCCGGGTCGGCGCCACGCTGAAGGGGATGGTCGTGATCGGCGGGATCGCGCCGGAGCAGTGGCCGCCCACGGCCGAACAGGCCGGGAAGCTGGCGGAGCTTTTCGGCATCGAACCGGCAGCCATCGTGGCGAACAGCGATGCGGTCTTCAGACTGGACCGCAAGAGCCAGGAGCACGCGCTGCGCTTCGTGCAGCGTATCGCAGATATCTTCGCGCAGATGATCCGGGACCGGCAGGAGATGGCCTCCGGCCATCCGGGATGAGCCGGCGTTGAAGCAGAGGAGCCCGACAAGGGCTCATGGCATAGGCACGGTGTTACGACTGACCGTATGAAACAAGCGGAGGGTGTGTCTCAATGAAGAAGTTGTTGGTTCTGGGCGCCGGCACGGCCGGAACGATGGTGGTCAATAGGCTCCACCGGATGCTGGATGCGGACGAGTGGAAGATCACGCTCGTCGACGAACACGAAACGCATTACTACCAGCCGGGCTTTCTGTTTATCCCCTTCGGGATGTACAGCAAGAGCGACGTCGTCAAGCCGAAGCGCGACTTCGTGCCCGCGGGCGTCGAGTTCATCATGTCGCCCATCGAGGTGATCGAGCCCGATCAGAACCGGGTCAAGCTCGCGAAGGACGGCCGCTACCTGAATTACGACTTCCTGGTCATCGCCACCGGCGCGCGCACGCATCCGGAGCAGACGCCGGGGCTGATGGAGCACGAATGGTACAAGTCGATCTATGACTTCTACACCATCGAGGGCGCGGTGGCGCTGGCGCGCCAGCTGCGCAACTGGAGCGGCGGCCGCATGGTCGTGAACGTGGTCGAAAACCCGATCAAGTGCCCGGTCGCACCGCTCGAATTCCTCATGCTGGCCGATTGGTTCTTCCATGAGCAGGGCATCCGCGATCGCGTCGACATCACTTATGTCACGCCGCTGCCGGGCGCATTCACCAAGCCTATCGCGGCCAAGCATCTCGGCGACATCCTGGAGGAGAAGGGCATCAAGGTCGAGCCGGACTTCATGGCCATGGAGGTCAACCCGGACACCAAGAAGCTGATCTCCTACGACGAGCGCGAGGTGGACTACGATCTGCTGATCACCGTCCCGATCAACATGGGCGACGAAGTCGTCCAGCGCTCGGGCATGGGCGACGAGCTGAACTACATTCCTGTGGACAAGCACACCTTCCTCTCGCCCAAGTACAGCAACGTCTTCGTCCTGGGCGATGCCGCGGGCATCCCCACGTCCAAGGCCGGCTCGGTGGCTCACTTTGCGGTCGACTGCTTCGCGGAGAACTTCCTGCGCCACATCGACGGCCTGGAGATGTTGCCTACGTTCGACGGCCACGCCAACTGCTTCATCGAGTCGGGCTTCGGCAAGGGCCTGCTGATCGACTTCAACTACGACGTCGAGCCGCTGCCCGGGCGCTACCCGCTGCCCGGCGTAGGCCCGTTCACCCTGCTCCAAGAATCGGAGATGAACCACTGGGGCAAGATGATGTTCCGCTGGATGTACTGGAACATCCTCCTGAAGGGCCAGGAGCTGCCGCTGCCGGCCCGCATGAGCATGTCGGGCAAGTGGCGCTAGTCGCAGGGAGGTTGTCATGGATTCACTCGCCGTCACAGCTGAGGCTCAACCCTCCCTCGTGGAGCTGAACCGGAAGATCGACCTGCTCGCCACGCAAGTGCAGTTCCTTACGGAGCAGGCCCAGGTCGCGGAGCGGCAGCGGCAGGAGCGCGCGGAGTTGATGCACGACGTCATGCCGATCGTCAACGATGCGTTCCGCATCTCCGTCGAGCAGCTCGAAGAGGTCCAGGAGTACGCGGACCTGGGCGACCTGCTGCGGTTCCTGAAGCGCGTCCTGCGCAACGGGCCCACGTTCGAGAAGCTGCTCGATCAACTCGAGAGCGTCATGGACCTGGTGCAGACCGTCGGCCCGCTGACGGACCACGCGTTCGAGAAGGTCGTCGACGTCCTGCAGGAGGCCGAGCACAAGGGCTACTTCGCCTTTGCCCGGGGCGGGCTGCAGATCGCGGACAACGTCGTCACCTCCTTCTCGGAGGACGACGTGAAGAAGCTCGGCGACAACGTCGTGCTGATTCTCAACACCGTCAAGGACATGACCCAGCCGGAGATCATGGGCCTGGTGCGCACCATCATGGCGCAGACCGAGGCCGAGGTCGCCAGGCCGGTCAAGACATCTGTCCCGGCACTCCTGGGCCAGATGCGCGATCCGAACGTGCGCAAGGGGCTGGCGCTGACCATGCGCATGCTGAGCGTCGTGGGTGCGCAGGCATCCGAAAAATAGGAATGTACGGACATCCCGATCGAGACATCGGACTTTATCATTACTAAGGAGCAAAACAGATATGGCTACACGTGAGATCGCTGGTGTGACCGTCCAGGTCAACGATGAAGGTTTCCTGAGCGACCCGAACGAGTGGACGCGCGAGATTGCTGCCGAGATCGCCAAGGACGAGGGCGTGGCTGAGCTGAGCGCCGCGCATTGGAAGGTCATCGACTTCTGCCGCGAGGCATCGAAGGGCCTCGGCGGCAAGTCGCCCACGCTGCGCCAGATCACGACCGGCACCGGCGTGCAGACCAAGGAGCTGTTCGGGCTGTTCCCGAAGGGCCCCGCGAAGAAGGTGGCGCGTATCGCCGGCCTCGGCAAGCCCGAGGGGTGTGTGTAGGGCGGGGACTGGATACTGGATACTGGGGACTGGGGACTGGGGACCGGGGACTGGGGACTGGGCGGCGGATACCGGGGACTGGGGACTGGGCGCCAGCATCCAGCATCCAGTATCCAGCATCCAGCTGTGCAACTCGTAAGGAGTAACAACGTGGCTGACGAAGAACGCAAAATTGCATTCATCTGCTCGAAGGGCGACCTGGACATGGCCTATCCTGCCCTGGTAATGGGGTGGGCCGCGCTGGGCAACGGCATCGACGTGACGATCTTCTTCACGTTCTGGGGCATGGACATGATCACGAAGTCGCGGCAGGACCGGCTCGAGCTGGCGCCGGTCGGCAACACCAGCATGAAGATGAAGATGATGGGGCTGCCGACGGGCAACCTGGGCATCCCGAACCTGCTCGGCATCATCCCCGGCATGACTGCGTTCACCACGTGGTTCATGAAGAAGAAGATGGCCGCAGTCGGCGCACCGCCGGTGGGTGAGTACCTGCAGATGCTGGTGGACGGCGGCGCGAAGCTCTATGCATGCAAGATGAGCGTCGACATGATGGACCTGAAGAAGGAAGACTTCGTCGACGGCGTCCTCGACATCGTCACGGCCAGCGACTTTCTGGACATGACGGAAGGCGCGCAGATCATCTTCATCTGATCTGGCGGAAGTCGCCGTATCACGATAGCAGAGCCCGGGGCCGCACGCTGGTCCCGGGCTTCTTTGTTTGCCCCGCTCTCGGCTATAATGCCTTTTCGAGCCCACGCCGCTGAGCCACGCGGCCACCGAGGGCCGGTGGCACGCGAGCGCGCAGGGACCCCCTGCGGGCGGCGCAACACTATCCGGGAGGAAACAGCTGCATGTTCGACGACCTGGCCATCGCGCCGCCCGATCCCATCCTGGGCCTCGAGGAGGCCTTCAAGAACGATCCGAACCCGGCCAAGATTAACCTGACCGCCGGCGTCTATCGCGACGAGACCGGCAACACCCCGATCTTCCGAGCGGTGAAGCAGGCTGAGGCCGAGATCCTCGAAAGCGAAATCACGAAGAGCTACCTGGGCATCACCGGTGCGCCCGATTTCACGGCCGCGGTGCAGGGCCTGATCTTCGGCCCCGGCAGCCCCGTTCTCGCCGCGGGCCGGGCGATCACGGCGCACGCGCCGGGCGGCACGGGCGCGCTGCGCGTGGCCGCGGACTTCGTCCGGAAGGCCAACGAGCACGCGACCGTCTGGATAAGCCAGCCCACCTGGCCCAATCATCCGTCCATGATGAAGGCCGTGGGCCTGGCCGTGCAGACGTATCCCTACTTCGATGCGGCCGGCAACCGCGTCGACTTCGATGCGATGATGGCGCGGCTGCGCGAGGTCAAGCCGAACGACATCGTGCTGCTGCACGGCTGCTGTCACAATCCGACCGGCGCGGACCTGGCGATCGGGCAATGGCAGGAAGTCGCTGCGCTGCTCGAGCAGCGCGGCGCGGTGCCGCTGATCGACTTCGCGTACCAGGGATTCGGCCGAGGGCTGGACGAGGACGCGCAGGGCGTGCGCCTGCTGGCAGAGCAGCTGCCCGAGGTGCTCATCGCCAGCTCATACTCGAAGAACTTCGGCCTGTACAACGAGCGGGTGGGCGCACTGACCGTCATCAGCCGCGACGCGGCGGTCGCGCAGGCCGCGCTGAGCCAGGTGAAGACCACGATCCGCGCGATCTATTCCAGCCCGCCCGCGCACGGCGCGAAGATCGTCACGACGATCCTGGGATCGCCCGAGCTGCACGCCGCGTGGGACGCGGAGCTCACCGCAGTGCGCTCCCGCATCCAGGAGATGCGCCGGCTGTTCGTCGCGGGGCTGCACGCGGGCGACAAAGGCCGCGATTTCTCCTTCATCACCGCGCAGAACGGCATGTTCTCGTTCACGGGGCTGACGAAGGAGCAGGTGCACCGCCTGCGCGACGAACGCTCCATCTACATGGTCGACTCGGGCCGCATGAATGTGGCGGGGCTGACGCGGACGAACCTGCCCCTCGTATGCGAGGCGATCGCAGCGGTGCTGTAGACTGAAGCTCCGCTCGCCCAAAATGAAGAGGCGCCCGGCACAAACACATGTGCCGGGCGCCTTTTTTGCGCGGTGGATCAGCGGCGCTGCGGTATCACATCGCCTTGCGGGCCGGCGCCATCGGCCGGCCGATCGCACGCCCCCCTGTCAGGGATGATGCGGGTGACGAAGACGCGCAGCCTTGCCATGGCTTACGTGCCTTTCGCCGCGGCCAGCGCGGCGCGGGCCGCGGCCACCAGGTACGACGAGTCCGTGCCGAGCGCGATCATATTGAACCCACGCGCGCGGGCGTCCGCGGCCGAGGGGCCGTCGACCACGTAGAGCCCGAGCGGCATGCCGTGCGCCCGGCCCGCGGCGATCACGCGGTCGATCGCCGCCTGCACCTCGGGGTGGCCGATCTGTCCCAACAGACCCATGCTGCCCGACAGGTCGAACGGCCCCACGAAGAGCGCCGCGACGCCGGGCGTCTGCAGGATGGCCTCGATTTCGTTCACCGCGTCGATGTGCTCGACCTGGAGGATGACGGCCACCTCCTCGTTCGCCCGCGCGACGTAGCCTGCGAAGTTCATGCCAAACGCGTGCGCCCGGGTGGCCGCCGCGCCGCGCCGGCCCAGGGGCGGATAGAGGCACCACGCCACCGCGGCCCGCGCCTCCGCGGCCGAGCGGATCTGCGGGATCACGATGCCGTCGCACCCCGTGTCGAGCGCCTTCTTGATCCAGGCCTCGCTGACCTCGGGCACGCGAATGACGCAGGGACAGCGCCCGCCCGCGGCCTGCAGCAGCAGCTGGGCGTCGGTCACGGACATGGGCGAATGCTCCAGGTCGATCCACAGGTAGTCGAAGCCGGCCCGCGAGAGCAGGTCGGCCACGTCGGCGCAGGGCAGCGAGATGATCGGACCGATCACTGTCTCGTTGCGGAGACGGGTCTTGAAGTTGTCAGCCATGGTCTCACGACTCCATTTGATGAAATGGGCGCACGATAGGTCAGCGCCATCGTGCGCCGCAGGGTGTTATATGCGCGCCAGCAGGGTCGCCAGCTCGGGAGGCAGCTCTTCGCCCGCCTCCGCGGCCGCCGCAGGCTCCGCCTGCTTCAGGCTCAGCCGCACCAGCACCGGCCGGTGGTCGCTGAGCCGCTTCACGTATTTCGGCAGTGTCTTGTCCGCGGCCACGACGAAGAAGTCGCCCTCGCCGTAGGTCTGCGCCAGGTTGGCCGACAGGAAGATGTGGTCGATGAGCGACTTCGGCCGCTTAAGGTAGGAGAATGCGCCCTCCGCCTCGTCCTGTGCGCTGATCGCCACCATCTCCTTGCCCAGCAGGCTGGCGAAATCCTGCGACGCGAGCTGCGCGTTGAAGTCGCCGCCCAGCACCCAGTCCGCGTCCTTGCCATGCGCCGAGATCATGCGCTGCACGGCCGCGCCCAGGATGGCGGCTGCCATGCGCCGGCGCTTGCTCCCCTCATCCATTGCCTTCAGGTGCAGCGGCACCAGGTAGAAATCGAAGGCCGGCGCGCCCGGCTCGGTAATCGCGGTGAAGTGGAACAGGCCCGGCTTGCGCGGGAACACCTTGCCCTCCACCGCCTCGAGGCCCAGCTGGTCGAACTGCGTGCTGTGCACATCGAACCACTTGTCGATCTCCTCCGGCCATGTCTCGACCGCGCCCCGCACCGTCCCCTTGTTCCAGATCACCGTGGTACTTTGGACCCCTTCGGATGCATGCGGGTCCGCGGCGGCCATGCCGAAGTCCATGCCGTACTGGTCGCGCAGGTGGTCGACGAGCTGCTGCGTCACCCCGGGTGCGCTCTCCTCGAAGGCCCAGACGTCCAGGTTCATGTTCTTGATCACCTGGGCCACGTCGGGCATCTTCTCGGGCCGGCGGTTGAACCATTCGATGTTCCAGAAGGCCACGTCGACGTCCTGCAACTCCCCCTGATAGCTCGTCACGACGGTCTCCAACGGGTCGGCCGAGCCTGCGGCCGTGCGACCGAGCGAGCCGAAGAAGCCGAGGAGCGCATCGCTGCCGTCGAACGCGGCCAGGACCTCTTCCGCCGCCCGGCGATCCGCGCCGCCCTGCTGCATCACCTGCTCCAGATGCGTGGCGATCGCGGTGAACTTGATGCCCTCGTTGAGGTAGGCGAACCCCGCCTGCTCGTCCTCGGGCCCCGCCGGCCGCGAGGCATGGTGCAGCGCGACGGGCGTCCAGAGGTTGTTGAAGACGCAGCTGCCCGAGCTGCCCGGCTCCGTGTCCGAGGTGTAGTGCACCAGCGACTCGTCCTGGCGGCGCACCCGGTTGTCCTGCAGCACGACGCTCTTGGGCCGGCCCGCGGGATGCTGGATGACGTTCACGTACTCCCGATCGCGGATGGCGAACGCGTTGCGGTCCAGCCCGACGAAGCCAAACTCGCTCCCGGGCTCGTCCTGCACCCACACGAAGGTGAAGTCCAGCCCGCCGATGGCCGGACTGGTGATGAAGAGCCGGTCCGGATCGAGGCGATAGCCCCGGGTCGAGCCCAGCATCCCATCGCGCTCGTACTGGTAGTTGAAGATGCACACCGCGCCGCGCGCCACGTCGGCCGAGTTCACCACGTGGTTGTTGGTCAGCAAGATGCTGGGGGTAACCAGGAAGCCGGTCCCGCACCATGAGCCCCGCGCGCCCTGGTAATTGACCCCCGACGCCTCGATCTTGCACACCGCGGACGCGGCCTGCGCGCCCACCTGGAGGAACCAGGCGGGCAGGAAGTTGGCCTCGCCGATGATGACCTCGAGGGCGCGATCGTCGACCGGAGCGCCGCCCTCGAGCAGCCCGCGCGGGGCGACGCCGGCAGCGACCAGGTCTTCCGCGCGCTGCATCGCCTCCATCCGGCCCAGATCACGAAACGCCGGCTGGGACGGCGCCTCGGCCTCCATCGATTCCAGGCCCCGCAAGGTGGCCTGGGGCTGCCTCAGAAATCCGACTTCCAGGGATGGGTTATCGTTGTTCATCGTGCTACCTCACTGCTGCCCCCGGAGGAGGCTGATACGACCTGACAACCTGCACAGGCGCCCTGGCAGCGACGATTCGATGCGCCTATGGTTCGAAAGTAACGGTGGCCGCGAAGCGCGGCGGCCGCCTGCGGCGCGTTGCCTGCTCGAAGGCGTAAGCGAACCGGATGAGCTGCGGCTCGCTCCACGCGGCTCCCACAAAGGAGATGCCCACCGGCAGCCCCCACACCTCGCCCGCGGGCACGGTGATGGAAGGATAGCCCGCGACCGCAGCCGGCGTGGAGCTGCCGCCGACGTAGTGGTCGCCGTTGACGGGATCGGTGATCCAGGCCGGCCCGCCCGCCGGCAGCACCAGCGCATCGAGTTGATGCAATGCCAGCGCCGCGTCGATGCCCTCCTCGCGCGAGAGGCGGTGGTTCGTCGCCAGCGCCCGCAGATACGGCTCCTCGCTCAGCGGCCCCTTTGCCTGGGCCTGCAGCATCAGCTCCTGCCCGAACAGGGGCATGACCGCGTCTGCGTGCGCGTGGTTGAACACGATGACATCGGCCAACGAACGGACGGCGACGCCGTCACCCGCTTCAGAAAGGTACGCGTCCAGGTCCGCATGAAACTCGTAGAGCAGCACCTCGTATTCCGTGTCGCCCAACTCCTTCGCGTGCGGGATCTCGACGGGGTCGACGATCGCCGCGCCGAGCCCGCGCATGGCCGCGATGGCACTCTCCATCAGCATGTCCACGCGCGGATTGAAGCCGAAAGAGCTGCGCACGACGCCGATGCGCGCGCCGGTCAGGCCGTCCCGCCGCAGCAATTCGTCGGGGCGGAGGGGCGGCAGGTCGCGCGCGGCCCCGGTCGCCGCGTCGCGGTCGTCAGGCCCGGCCAGCGCCGCGAGCAGCAGCGCGGCATCCGCCACCGTGCGCGCCATCGGTCCCGCGGTGTCCTGGCTGTGCGCGATGGGGATGATGCCCGCGCGGCTGAGGAGGCCGAGGGTGGGCTTGATGCCCACGATGCCGCACGTCTGGCTGGGACAGATGATCGAGCCGTCCGTCTCCGTGCCCACCGCGGCCGCGCACAGGTTCGCGGCCACCGCCACGGCCGATCCGGACGACGAACCGCACGGGTTGCGGTCCAGCGCGTAGGGGTTGCGCGTCTGGCCGCCCCGGCTGCTCCATCCGCTGACGGAATGGGTGGAGCGGAAGTTGGCCCACTCGCTCAGGTTGGTCTTGCCCAGGATCACCGCGCCCGCCGCGCGCAGCCTGGCCGCGACCGTCGAGTCGCAGCGCGCGTAGTTGCCCACCAGGGCCAACGATCCGGCCGTGGTCATGGTGCGGTCCGCGGTGTCGATGTTGTCCTTGAGCAGGATGGGGATGCCGTGCAGTGGGCCGCGCGGGCCCTGCGCCGCGCGCTCCGCGTCCAGCGCGGCCGCGATGCCGGGCGCATCGGGGTTCAACTCGATCACCGCGTTGAGCCGCGGGCCCCCGCGGTCGAGCGCGTCGATGCGGTCCAGGTATGCCTGGACGATCCCCCGCGCGGTCATCTCCCCGCTGGCCATCAGCTGCTGCAGTTCTGCGATGGTGTATTCTTCCATCTGCTACGCCTTATCTGCCCGATTTACTGCGGCCGATGCCGCGAAATGCACGGAAAGGCCTGGCCGCAGGTTGGGACTTGCGGGGCGCGGGCTGCTGGGCCTGCACGTCGCGCAGGATGCGGCGCAGCCGTGCCAGCTCGGAGTCTTCCATGTCGCGCCATTCGCCCGGCGCCAGGCCGCGCAGGGTGATCGGGCCGATGGCCACCCGCACCAGGCGCAGCGTCGGGTGCCCGACGGCCGCGGTCATGTGACGGATCTGCCGCTTCTTGCCCTCACGGATGATCATGCGCAGCCAGCTCGTCTCGATGTCGTCACGCACGGGCCGGTCTCGCGGCGGCAGGTCGGGCACACGTTCGAGCAACTCCACCTCGGCCGCGTCCGTCGTCTCGCCCTTCACGCTGACCCCCTGGCGCAGCTTCTGCAGCGCGCCTGCCTGGGGCACGCCCTCCACCTGGACCAGGTAGGTCTTCGGCAGGTGGTAGTCGGGGTGCGTCAACTGGTGCGCCAGGTCGCCGTCGTCGGTCAGCAGAAGCAGACCCTCGCTGTCCTGGTCGAGCCGGCCCGCGGGCTCCAGCCCGGGCACGGACACGAAGCCAGCCAGCGTGGGCCGGCCCTCGGGATCGTGAAACTCGGACAGCACGTCGTAGGGCTTATTGGCCAACAGGTACCGCCGCGGCCGCTGCGGCTGTTCCGGATACCACTGCCTGCGCTGGCTGGGCGCCTCGTGTGGGGACATCATCTTCTCCATTCGGTCGATTCGTATGCACGTTGATTCTACCACGACTTGTCACGGATTCGCGCGCTGCGTTATGCCGCTGCGGGAGGTCTTCGCGGACGTGATTGGACACAGGGGGCGTTCTCTCCTAAAATGAACCGATACGATACCCAAATTGCCGGGCGCGCCAGGTCGGTGCGCCAGTGTCAGAGGAGTTGTTAGTGAAGACGATAGGGCATGTTGCTGTCTATTCGACCCCGAGTCCGCAGATCGCTCGCCTCGGCGAGCTGGCCTATAACCTGTGGTGGAGCTGGAATCCGGCCGCCCAGTCGCTATACGAGGATCTCGATCCCCTCCTGTGGAAGCAGGTCAACCACAACCCGGTCAAGTTCCTCCGACGGGTCAGCCAGCGCAGGCTCGACTGGGCTGCCTCGGACGAGTTCTTTCTCCGCCGTTACGGCGAGGTCATGCGCGCCTTCGATGCGTACATGAACCCCGAGCCGGGCATGACGTGGCACGCAAAACACTACCCCGAACCCGCTGGCCAGTGCATCGCCTACTTCTCCGCCGAGTTCGGACTGCACGAGAGCCTGCCGATCTACTCGGGCGGCCTGGGCATCCTGGCCGGCGATCACTGCAAGACGGCCAGCGACCTCGACCTGCCCTTCGTGGGCGTTGGGTTCCTCTACCCGCAGGGCTACTTCCAGCAGCGCATCGACGCGGACGGCCGGCAGCAGGCGATCTACGAGAAGCTTGACTTCGCAGAGGTGCCCGCACAACCTGCGCTCGATCCGGCGGGGGAAGAGGTCCTCGTCCATGTCGACCTGCCGGGCCGCCGGGTGTACGCGAAGGTCTGGCGCATCCAGGTCGGCCGCGTGCCCATCTTCCTGATGGACACCGACGTCGAGGAGAACGCGCCCGAGGACCGGGAGCTGTCCGCGCGGCTCTACGGCGGCGACGTACAGATCCGGATCTCGCAGGAGGTCGTCCTCGGCATCGGCGGGGTGCGCGCGCTGCGTTCGCTGGGCTACCGGCCGACCGTCTGGCACCTGAACGAGGGGCACGCGGCCTTCCTGCAGCTGGAGCGCATGCGCGAGCTGGTGCAGGACGAGGGCCTGCCGTTCGATGCCGCGTTGTGGGCCGCGCGGGCCAACGCACTCTTCACCACCCACACCCCCGTGCCCGCGGGCAACGACGCGTTCGGCTTCGACCTGATGGACCGGTACTTCGGCCACTACTGGGGCCGGCTGGGGCTGGACCGCGAGCAGTTCCTCGCGCTCGGCCGCCACGATTACGCGTGGGGCCCCCAGTTCAGCATGACCGTGCTCGCGCTGCGCACCGCGGGCCTCGCCAACGGCGTCAGCGAGCTGCACGGCCAGGTCTCGCGGCGCATGTGGCAGTCGCTGTGGCCCGACCTGCCCGAGGCGGAGGTGCCAATCGACCACGTGACCAACGGCGTCCACACCGACACGTGGATCTATCCCGGGCTCGCGCGGCTGCTCGACCAGCACCTCGATGCGCACTGGCGTGACGCGATCGACGAGCGCGCCACCTGGCTCGGGGTCCGCGACATCCCGGACAGCGATCTCTGGGCCCAACACCTGGCCGCGAAGCGGGAGATGCTGGCCCTGGTGCGCGAGCGCACCGCGGCCCAGCTGCAGCGCACCGGCGCGGCGCCCGCGGACGTGAACGCGGCTGCGACCGGGCTCGACCCGCACGCGCTGACCATCGGCTTCGCGCGGCGCTTCGCCACCTACAAGCGCGCCACCCTGCTCTTCCGCAACCCGGAGCGACTTAAGCAGATACTCAACGACCCGCAGCGGCCGGTGCAGATCATCTTCGCCGGCAAGGCGCATCCCGCGGACGAGCCGGGCAAGTCGTTCATCCAGGCCGTCTACCAGTTCAGCCGGCAGCCGGGCTTCGCGGGCAAGATCGTCTTCGTGGAAGATTACGACGCGAACATCGGCCGCCACCTCGTCTCGGGCGTCGACGTGTGGCTCAACAACCCGCGGCGTCCGCTGGAGGCCAGCGGCACGAGCGGCGAGAAGGCCGGGCTGAACGGCGCGCCGAACTTCAGCGTCCTCGACGGCTGGTGGCGGGAATCGTACGACGGGACGAACGGCTGGGCCATCGGCGCGGAGCGCGAGTACCCGAACGAGGCGGTGCAGGACGAGGCCGATGCGCTCTCGCTCTATGCCATCCTCGAAAACCAGATCATCCCCGCCTTCTACCACCGCAACGACGAGGGCATCTCAGAGGACTGGCTGGAGATCATGCGCGCGTCCATCATGACGGTGGGACCCGACTTCAGCTTCGACCGGATGCTGAAGGACTACGTGCGAAAGTTCTACAGCGTCGCGGATGCGTTGGGCCGCCGCGTCTACCGGGCGCCGGACCGCGCGGGTGCGCGCGGTCTGGCCGAGTGGGAGGCGCGTGTGCGCCGCGAGTGGGGCAGCGTCTCAGTCAGCGCCACCGGTCCTGCGGACGGCGAGATGACCATGGGCCAGCCGCTCAGCGTTCAGGCCACCGTGCGCCCCGGCGGCCTGAACCCGGAGGATCTGGCAGTCGAGCTCGTGTGCGTGCGCGAGGAGGCCGGCCGCGCGGCCGAGGCCATCGCGGTGCCCATGCGGCCGGCCGGCCACAGCGGGGGGGAGCATCGCTACGAGGCGACGTTCGATGTGCCGGACAGCGGGCGGTTTGCGTACGGCGTGCGCGTGCGGCCGGGCCATCCCGATCTGCCGAACCCGTTCGCGCTGCACCTGATGACCTGGGCGTAGCCGGGGGACCGCCGGGCGGAGATGCCGGCCGCGGAGATGGTGACGGAAGAGCTGGGTGTTCTGAGCGAGCGTGAGCTCGAGGTGCTGAAGCTGGTGGCGACCGGTGCGACCAACCAGCAGATCGCGCGCGCGCTCGTCATCAGCCCCAACACCGTCAAGGTGCACCTGCGCAACGTCTTCGAGAAGCTGGGGGTGCAATCACGCACCGAGGCGACGATGGAGGCGGTCCGCCGCGGCTGGGTGGCCGTGGGGGAGAACGCCGTGGTGGCCGCAGCGGGCACGGACGCAGCCCCCTCGGCTGCCGCGCAGCCCATCTCGCTGCTCGAGCTGATGCCCCAGGCGCCCGCGCGGACGCCCGTGGCCCGCTGGCAGCACGCCTACCTCGTCCTCGCACTCCTCGTGACCACGGCGCTCGTGCTGCTGCCTACGTGGTGGCGCGGCCGCAGCGAGGCAGGCGGGCTCTCGCCGTTCAGCGATGCCGGCCGTTCCCCCGTGGCCGCGCCGGCACGCGTGGACGCGCAGCGCTGGAGCGCGGGTGCGCTGCTGCCCCAGCCGCGCAGCCGCCTCGCCGTAGCCACCGATGGCCTGCGCCTCTACGCCATCGGCGGCGAGACACAGGATGGCGTGACGGACGACCTGCTGGTGTACGATCCGGTCACCAACGGCTGGCTGCCCCTTGCGAACAAGCCGACGCCCGCGGCCAACATCGCCGCGGCGTACATCGACGGCCGCATCTACGTGCCCGGCGGATCCACTGCGGACGGCGGCGTCACCCAGGTGATGGAGGTGTACGACGTCGCCGCGGACACCTGGACCGCAGGCACGGCCCTGCCCGCGCCCCTGTCCGGCTATGCCCTGGCGGCATGGGACGGCGCGCTCTACCTGTTCGGCGGCTGGGACGGCACGCAGTATCGGGCCGAGACGTGGATCCTCCAGCCGGGATCGGGCGAGGGGTGGCGCGAAGGCGCGGCCCTGCCGGGCTCTCGCGCGCTTGCGGCCGCGGCCTCGCACAAGGGCATCATCTACGTGATCGGGGGCTACGATGGCCGGGTCGCACTGCGCGACGTGCTGGCGTACGACCCGCGTGCGGCAGACGAGGGCCGGCCCACCCTGGCCGTGAAGACCCCGCTGCAGCAGCCGCGCGCGGGCCTGGCCGCGGTGGGCGTTGGCGTGCACGTCTTTGCGCTGGGCGGGAGCTGGAACGCGGATGCGTCGTTCAACGAGCAGTATGACACGCGGCTCGACGCGTGGTCACGGCTGGGCACGCCGATGGCCGGGCAGTGGCGCAACCTGGCGGCCGCGCCCCTCAACAACAAGATCTACGCGGTGGGCGGCTGGAGCGGCACCTATCTCGACGTGAACGAGCAATACCTCGCGCTCATCCAGCAACTCATCCCCTTCACCGGCACCGGCTGATCGCCACGCAATCGGCAATCCACGCCCCTGTCCCGGCGACCGAGGTCGCGGCTAAGGGGCCTTCGGCCGGCCGTCCACCTGCGTGGACGGACCTGCAACCCTGAGCCAGCGAAGCTCAAACAACCTGTAACCCTCAACCTGCAACCTGCAACCTGCAACCCCTGCCCAACATCTTCCTTCTTCCATCTTCAATCTTCAATCGTCACAACGCCGGCCGCGCCAGCTTCTGAATCTTCGGCAGCGTCTCGCGCCACGTGATCATCGATAGGCCGAGCTTCTGGCGCAACTGATCCGCCGTCATCCCGTTGCGATAGTCGCGCACTGCGCACGTCCAGCGCAGCTGCTCGAACGAACACCCCCCCGGAATCTCGGCCAGCGCGGCCGCATCCCCCAGCACGTACTCCAGGTTGCGTGCGGTGCATTCGAACAGGTACGCCTTCGGCTGATACTCGCGCACGTACTGGCGAAACGCGGGCGTGAAGTTCGGGCCCAGCGCCAGCCGCCGCTCCTTCAGCGCCTTGCGCGGATCGGGATAGCGGATATAGAGCACCGGCGCCTGGGGGTTCGAGAGGTCGATGTGCTCCAGCTTGATCTCCATGCACTCGCCCTTCTTGATGCCCGTCTGCAGCAGCAGGGTGACCAGGACGAAGGGCCTGGCGTCGGGCTTGGGCGCCCACAGCAGGTCCCGCGTCACGCGCAGCAGGTCGCTGATCTGGCTGTCGTACAGGATCTCGGGCATCGGGGTCGTGGGATGGATGTGGACGAGGGGCGCGGCCGGGTCCTTCGGAAGCACCTCGGCCGCTGCCAGCCAGCCAAAGAACACCTTCAGCGTGGTCAGGCGCCGCGCGTACGACTTGGGGCTGCACGGGACATCGCGCTCCGTGCTCAACCAGGTCATGAACGCCTCGAGATCGGCCTGGCCCACCTGCCCCACCGGCCGGTTGGCGCCGGCGTGCTTTGCGAAGAGGCGCAGGTCCGCGGCGAACGCCTTGATGGTGTTCTCCGAGAATCCCTGGCGCAGCATGTGGTCCTCGAACGCGCGGGACGCTTCGAGCAGGGAGGACGTTGCAGTGAGGCCTGGCGGCGCGGCGGGAATGGCAGGCAGCCGCGCGGGTTCAGGGGCCGCATCGGGCGTCAAGTCGGGCTGCGCCTCGTGCACCGCTGCGGTCGCCTGGAACACGCGTACCGCGCCAGGCTCCGCTCCAGACACCGTATCGGGCGCTGAGTCGGGCTCCGCTTCAGGCGGCGCGACGGGCTCCGCTTCAGGCGGCGTGACGGGCTCCACTTCAGGCGCCGCGACGGCGTCTGCTTCAGGCGCCGAGCCGGGCGCGGCCTCGGCCGCTTCGAGATCCCGCACCGCGACTTCCCCCTGCGTCGCGCCCGCCAGCGCCGCCTGCTCCTCCGCCAGTTGGTCGATCAGGATCGGGTCGAACAGAGAGGGCTGTTCCACGGACATGTTCGCCTCCCACGTGACAGGCAGGTCGCCCACCTTCGTATAGTCCTACTGATCGACAGAATATCAGGCTTGCATGTTATTGTCAAGTGGTATTTTGTCGTCTCATTACGATCTCGCGAAGTGATGCCACCGCCCATTAACCGCGTGCTTTTGCCCCGTGAAGCACCATTTCCGATTACCGCGCCGCAGATTTAGGCTGAGCTTGCCAGCATTTGCAGGTTGTGCCATAATTCGGTCAATTGACCGATCGGTCAATTAACCGATGGGCGAATCAGCCAAAGGAGCAAGCGCATGAGCAGTTGGCGAGCCAATCCTTCTCTTGAGGTCTTTACCGATCGCGTGCATGAGTTGAGCATCCTCACTCAGGCATCCGCAGACCTTGAACGCGGCCGGCCGCACCACATTGCGCTGTTTGGCTTGCGGCGCATTGGCAAAACGCTGCTCTGCCAGGAGCACATGCGACAGCTGTCGGTCCAGGGTCGCGTGCTACCGGTCTACATGAATCTGGAAGGGATCGGCGCCTCACCGGAGTTATTCGTCCAGCGCTACGTCGGGCTGACCTGTTTTTGGGCCATTGCGCGCGGTGAGGGCAGTGTCGAGCCCTACATGCGGGCCATCGATCTGCTGCAGACGCCGGCTGCCGGCATCACCGTGGCGCTGGAAGCAATCCGCTTCATGGTCGATTCATTGGGGCGTGAAGCCAGCGATCCCGGCGCGCTTCTCCATCTCGCTTTCGACTTGCCTGACCGCCTGGCAGCCGCCTTGGGCCAGCCCATCATGTGCTTTCTGGATGAGTTCACCGAACTATCGTCTCTATCTCGATTCCCGCAGGTCGGCAATCCGTACAAGATTTTTCGCTCAGTTATTCAGCAGCATTCTCACGTCGGCTACGTGGTGACGGGCTCCGCCATCACAGCCATGGAGCAGATGGTACGCGACCATGAGTCGCCACTGTTTCTGCAGTTACGTGCCGTCGAGTTACCGCCGCTCACAGCCGAGGACACGCAGACCCTAACGACGAAAATCATTGGACAATCGCTAAGCTCCGCGGCGCAGGCCGGAGTCTACACCTATACGAACGGTCACCCCTTTTACGTGACCGCGCTGGCCGAACGGCTCCGCGAACTGTCATCCGACGAGCCCAACCTGATTACTGCTAATCAGGTGGCGCAGGCCTTCGTCCTTGAGACGCTCGGCGCACGCGGCCAGATTTACAGCTACTGCCGGTATTTGTATGACATCTCGCTACAAAAAGCACGCGGGTACGCCTCCCTGAAGGCGTTACTCCAGGTTCTGGCGGAAGAAGACGGCTTAACGCTGACCGAAGCTGCGCGACGGGTGCACCGTCGCCCATCCAGCGTTCAGGACTACTTGCGCTGGCTGATCGATGTCGATCTGCTGGTATTCAAAGACCAGCGCTACTTCTATCGTGACACGGTCTTGCGCTACTGGGTTGCTTACGTCTCCAGAGGCATCGAATCTGACGGTTTCCCAGCCGCAGAGGATCTACAGCGCCTGGTCAATGATCTCAGCGAGAGGTTTGCACGGACCTCGACGCAACTTGGACGCGCCAAGGAGAGCGAGGTGCGGGAACTCCTGCGCAAGCTGGCTGGTCGCACCGTTCCAGGCTCCCACTTCGGGCAGGAGAATTCCGTTGTGGTGCCATGCTTTGCCCACGTAGAGCCATATCGGTCGCGGGACGGGCAAGTCGAGATCGATGCGCTGGCGGAGAACGAAGAGAAGTGGGTGGTCGAAGTCAAATGGCGATTGAAGCGCGTAGGTCGCAAAGAACTGGAGCAGATCTTGTCGATCGCCGAGGGCCTTGACGCCCGCGTATGGTGTGTCTCGCAGGCCGGCTTCACGCCCGACGCCACAGCATATGCGCGCGATCATGCCATCCTACTCAGCAACGACGAGGATTTCGCTGCACTTGCCAGACTCGTCCGCTAGCACCCGCAGCGTGCAGCCGATAGTCGGGCGCTGCTGTGTCCCATCTGGATAGGGAAAGCGCCATCCTTTGTGCCATGCGCACCGCTGTGCCATAATGCCACGATGACGATGAACACCTGGACCCTGCGCGGCCTGATCGCACCCGTGTTCGCCTGGAACGTGCAATGCGCGGTGGCGTTCCTCAGCGCGCCCGCGGGCTATGCGGCCGGCTTCGAGCTATCGGGTGTGCCCGGCGAGGGCATGGTGCGCGGGATGGGGGTGCTCTTCCTGATGTGGAACGTGCCCTATGCCGTCGCGCTGTGGCATCCGCTGCGCCACCGCATCTCCTTGTACGAGGCGCTGGCCATGCAGGCCATCGGGCTGCTGGGCGAGAGCCTGATCTACCTCAGCCTGTCCCCCGAGCACGCGCTGGCGCGCGGCAGCATGGCCCGGTTCATCGCCTTCGACGCGGCGGGCCTGCTCCTGCTCACTGCGGCGGCGTGGCTGGCGCGTCGCTCGACGCGGTGACCGCCTCGCCCGACGCGGGTGCATCCGAGGCCGTCCCTTGGGAAGCCGGTCCTTCCGCGGTAACCGCTTCGGCGGCGACCACATCCTCAGCCCCCGCATCCTCCTCGGCGGCCCCGGTTGCGGCAGCCGGCCGCGGCGGATACTCCCGGATGAAGAAGTCGTAGATCTGGCTGGCGTTCGTCACGTGCGTCACGTCCAAGGCCGACCCGGGCGGCGTGAGGAAGAAGGGGTACTCCTGCGGCCCCCCGATGCCGCCGTGCGTGGCATTCTGGTTTTCGAAGGTCACGACGCGGCCGCGCAGGTTCCACGCGCCGATGACGACCAGGTCGCCCGAGTGCGGGAAGGTGAGGAGCCGGGCCAGGTCGGCCGCGCTCTGCTGCGGCTCGGCCAACCCGGGCGGCAGGCGCCCGGCCGTGAGGCCGACCGTGCCGCTCGAAGTGATGATCACCGGCCGGCCATCCTCCACCGCCAGGACCAGGCCGACCCCGGGATGGTGGTTCAGCGCGTCGAGCAGATCGCCGTAGAGCAGCGCGATCTCGCTGACGTCCATCTTGCCGCGCGTCACGTTGAAGTAGAGGTGCGCCACGTTGCCCGACACGCGCACGACGACGTCCGCGCCCCGCGCCAGGTCATACTCCGAGTCGGGGTCGGGCGGCAGCCGGTCGATGAGCCGCTTGCGCAGGGCCTTTGCCAGCCGCCGGCCGCGCGGGGAAAGCCTCATCTCCACGCCGTCCAGCTCGTCGACCAGCCAACGGTAGCTGTCGTCGATCGTGCTTACCTCGGATGGGCGGGAGCCCGGCGCAGAACCCGGCGATGGTCCAGCCTGATCACCGGCGAAGGGCGGCGGTTGGGCCAGCGCCTCGTCGAACGCCACGGAGGCCGCCAGGGCGCCCGCCACGAACTTGCCCAGCGGCTGCTTGGGATCGACCCGGTCGATGGGGATCGCAGGGCTCATCCCGTGATCCGACAGTATGTAGAGGTGCGCGTCGGGCCGGTAGACGCGGCGCAGGCGCTCGATCTGGCCGACGTGCCCGTCGATACGGCGCAACGCGCGCACCGCCTCCGGGCCCAGCGCTCCGTCCCCATGCGCCACCTCGTCGTACCCGTAGTAGTTAACGTACACGGACGGCATGCCGCGATACACGTCGAGCAGAACGCCGAACGTCTGGATCTCGGGAAGGAAGACGTTCGTGAGGACCTGCAGCACGGGCTTGATGAGCGTGAGCCGGCGCCGGAAGCCGCTGCGGATCCACACCACCACGGTGCGCACGATGTCGCGCACCAGTTCCCAGATGATGAGTGCGACGATACGGACGATGCGCCAGGGGATGAGCGCGAAGAGCAGGGCCCAGCCCAGCCCGCGCATGTGCTCGTAGAAGCGCTGCCGGCCCATGGCGGACAGTGTGAAGAGGGCCAGCCGCGCGTCGCCGTCGATGAGGTTGCCGTAGCTCGAGCCGCCCCCAAGGATGCCCGGCCGCCCCTCCGACACCGCGGCCTTGATGCGTGCTGCATGGGCGGGCGACTTGCAGTGCGGCGCGAGGCCCGACTCCTTCTCGTACCAGCGAAACGCGGGCACGTTCCAGTTGTTGCCGTACATGATGCCCGATTGGCTGGCCGGAGTGGAGGAGGGCACGCCACAGCGCCATCTCTGGAACCGGTGGCCCTGCGCGATGAGCCGGCGGATGTTGGGCGTGTGGCCCGCGGCCATGGCGCGCAACAGGTACTCGTGTGCAAGGCCGTCGATCTGGATCATGATGAACTGGGGCCGCGCGGGCACACGGCCATGGTCGCCAGGTTCGACTCGGGGGTGATAGGGCCGGCCGAGCACCCATGCCACGAGGAGGCGCAGGAGCTCCCAGGTTTCCCGAAGGGCACGTCGCATGGTCTAAGCCCTCAGGAGGTCCGGAGGATCTCCAGGGCCTCCGCCAGCCTGGAGATGTCGGCGCGGGAGATCAGCCCGATCGCCGCACCGCGCTCCGCATCCACCACGACCGCAGCCTGATCCTGCCCGATCTGCGCATAGGCCTCGAGCAGCGGCCTGTCCGGCGGCACCTGGAGAATCGGACCCAGGGGCTGGCTGCCCACCGTTCGGCTTGCGTCAGCAAGCACGCCCCCCCTGACCTTTCCGCCCATCCGCAGGAGTGCACGGCGGGTCAGCAGCCCGACGAGACGGCCGTTGTCAACGACCGCGTACGCGGACTGAGGCGACGCGGCCGCGCGCTGGATGGCTTCGACGACCGTGCCGGACGCCGGAAGCTGCATGCCCAGGGGCTGCATGGCGCGGCCGACAGTCAGGCCCGCCAGCGACTGCGTCAGGGTGACCTGGGTCCGCTCCTGCCAGGCGCCCAGGAACACAAACACGCCGATCAGGGTCAGGAAGAAGTTGCCCGGCGACAGAAACGACAGCGCTATCAGGACCAGCGCGATGCCCTGGCCGACGTAGGAGGCCGCGCGCGTGGCCGTGCGAAAGGGCAGAAAGCCGGCCATGAACGACCGGAGCAGGCGGCCGCCGTCCATGGGAAACGCGGGAATCAGGTTGAACACCGCGAGCAGCAGGTTCTGCAGCGCCAGGAGCAGCGCCAGGCTCTCGGCCGTCTGCGCCGTGATCAGGCGCGTCAGGCCCCGGCCGGTAAGAAACGCGGTCAGCAGCCTGTCAGGCCCGATCAGCAACGCGGCCAGCAGCGCGAGCACGATCGCCAGCACGAGGTTGACGGCCGGCCCGGCCGCGGTGATCAGGAACTCGTGCAGGGGGCGTTGGGGCATGTTGGCGAGCCGTGCGACGCCGCCGATGGGCCAGAGCGTAATGTCGTGCACCTTGACGCCGAACGCCTGCGCCACCAGGCTGTGGCCCAGCTCATGCAGCACGACGCAGATGAAGAGGAGCAGCACAAAGAGCATCATGAACCCGGCGTTCGCCAGCCACCCGTCGCCCTGGCCGCCGGCGATGCCGGTCCAGCCCGCCCAGAGCAGGATGAGCAGGAAGCTCACGTGCACCCGGATGGGGATGCCGCGCACCGTCGCGACCTTCAATGCCCAGGACATAGCTCAGCCTTCCTCGCCGTCGTCGAGGCGGAACTGCAGCGCGTGCATGCGTCGATAGAGCCCGCCCTCGATCGCCACCAGCGCCTCATGCGCGCCCTGCTCCACGATGCGCCCGTCCGCCATGACGACGATCCAGTCCGCGTTGGTGATGGTGCTCAGGCGATGTGCGATCACGAACGTGGTGCGATCGCGCATCAGCCGTTCGAGCGCCTCCTGCACCGCCAGCTCCGACTCGCTGTCCAGCGACGACGTCGCCTCGTCGAGGATGAGGATGCGGGGATCCTTGAGCAGCGCTCGGGCGATGGCCACGCGCTGGCGCTGGCCGCCGCTCAGCTTCACCCCGCGCTCGCCGACCAGCGTATCGTACCCGAGGGGCAGGTCCACGATGAAATCGTGCGCGTTCGCCGCCTCTGCCGCGGCCTCGATCTCGGCCTGCGTCGCATCGAGCTTGCCGTAGCGGATGTTGTCGCGCACCGACCCGCTGAAGAGTGCGGTCTCCTGGGGCACGATGCCGATCTGCTCGCGCAGGGAGCGGATGGTGACGCCGCGGATGTCGTGACCGTCGATTGTGATGAACCCCTCGGTGGGATCGTAGAAGCGCGGGACCAGGTTGACCAGCGTGGTCTTGCCCGCGCCGCTGGGACCGACCAGCGCGACCACCTGGCCCGGCGCCACCGCCAGGTCGATCTCACGGAGCACTTCCCGCGCCGCGCCGGCGTCGCCGTAGTCGAAGCTGACGTGCTCGAAGCACACCTCGCCCCGGATGGGCGGCAGCACGAGCGCGTCGGGATCGTCCTGCAGCTCGGGCGCGGTGTCGAGCAGCTCGAACACTCGCTCGCTCGCGCCCAGTGCACGCTGGAACTGGCTGTAGAGGCCGGTGAAGCTGGCGATCGGCGACGCGACCATCATCGTGTAGAGCAGGAAGGAGATCAGCTCGCCCGGGGTCATGGCGCCCGCGATGACCTCCCGGCTGCCGAACCATAATACCAGCGCGATAGACGAGTAGGCGATCAGCCCGATCACCGGGCCGAGGGTGGCGTACAGCCGCACGCGCGTCACCGCGATGCGGAAGAGCCGCTCGACCGTGTCGTTGTAGCGGCTCACCTCGTAGGGCTCCCGTGCGAACGACTTGACGATGCGCACGCCCGAGAGCGCCTCCTCTGCCGTCGCGCTGGCCTCGGCCAACGCATCCTGCACCTGCTTGCTGAGGCGGCGCACGATGCGGCCCAGCAGGATCATTCCGATCACCGCGAGCGGCACGACCGCCAGCATGATCAGGGTCAGCCGCCAGGCCATCACGAAGATGATGACGATGCCGCCGATGAGCATGATCGTGTTCGACAGCAGCGACAACAGCGTGTCGGTGACCGCGTTCTGGATGGTGCTGACGTCGTTGCCGAGCCGCGAGAGCAGCTCGCCGATGCGCGTGTTGGCGAAAAAGCGCAGCGGCATCGCCTGCAGGTGGCCGTAGAGCGCCTGGCGCAGGTTCGTCACCACCCGCTCGCCGGTCCACCCCACGAGGTAGGCCTGCCCGAACCCGAGCGCGGCCTGGAGGAGAAAGATGCCCACGAGGAGCAGCGTGACGCGGTCCAGCAGCACGAAGCTGCGGCTGACCAGCGCGCTGTCCACCACCTGGCGCACGATGAGCGGCAGGGCCAGGCCGGCCAGGCTGTTGATCGTCAGGATGACGCCCGCGAGCGCCAGGAACCGCCAATAAGGGCGCACGAAGCGCAGCAGGCGGCGGTAGCCGGAAAAAAGGTCGCGCAGAAACTTGCGGTTGGGAAGCGGAACGTCGCCCAACAGGCGCGCCGCGACGGGGCGCGAGGTCGGTTTCGGTTGTGCTGTCATACTGGGGCCAGTATAACGCCCCGGCCGAAGGGCGTCAACGCCATCGGTGGCGCGCCATCGATGTCACGGATCCAGGGCGCACGTCGCGTGGCCTTAAGGTGCCCGGCACCTTCGAGGTGCCGGGCACCTGAGCGCGCATGCCGGGCACCGGAGCGCACATGCCGGGCACCTGAGCGCGCATGCCGGGCACCTGAGCGCGCACGCCGGGAACCTGAGCGCGCACGCCGGGCACCGGATCGCGAATCACACGAGGCCTAGCAGCCACTGGGCGAGGAGCAGCACCGCCATGCCCGCGCCGATGATGAGCAGCACGCTCTTCACGCGCAACGCGACGAGGATGGCCGCCAGCGCAGCCCAGATCTGCGGGTTGCGCCACGACAGGTTCGGCGCGCCCTGCCACGTGATGGTCTCCGGCACGATGATCGCGGAGAGGACCGCGACCGGCACGTAGCGCAGGGCGGCCATGAACCAGTCCGGCATGCGCACGCGGCCCAGGAGGTAGATGAACGACAGGCGGGTGAGGAAGGTCAGCAGGCCGGCCAGCCCGATCGTCAGCCAGACGCTCATCGATCCCGCCCTTCGAGGGAGAGGCCGGCGCCGATCCCCACGATCGCCGCAACCAGCAGGCCCGTCTTGAGTGGGAAGCCCATGGTCAGGTAGCCCGCCAGGCCCGCCGCGAGCGCGGCCACGATCGCCGAGCGCTGCCGCAAGGTGGGCACGACCAGGGCGATGAACGTCAGGGGGAGCATGAAGCTGAGCGGCCAGTTCTCGGGGATGCGCGCGCCGACCAGGATCCCCATCGCGGTGCAGAGCTGCCAGCAGGCCCAGAGGGTCAGGCCGGCCCCCAGGTAATACCAGTGCTTGCGCGAGGCGTCTCCCCCGCGGGCGTAGTTCGAGATGACGACCGCATACGCCTCGTCGGTGAGGAGGTAGGCCAGCACGGCCTTCCACGCGGGACCCAGGTGTGCAACGTGAGGGGCGACCGAGGCGCTGTACAGCGCGTGGCGCAGGTTGACAACGAAGACGACCAGGACGATGACGAAGCCCGTGGCGGGGCCGGCGAAGAGCTGCGCGGCGATGAACTGGGCGGATCCGGCGAAGATCACGGAAGACATGGCCTGCCCCACCACCGGCGGCAGGTGTGCGGCCATCGCGAGCGCGCCGAAGATCACGCCGAACGGCGCGACGCCCAGCAGGATGGGCGCCTCATCGCGCACCCCTGACAGGAACTCGCGGCGGCGGGAGGGAGCGTGGCCCGACAGGTTCGTGTTCACGCGGCTCCGGCCCTCAGTCAGGAGGATCTGTGCTGGCAGATAGTCTAGCGGGAGTCGCGCGCGGGGTCAAATCGGGGCGGGCGGCCGAGGCTAACGCGGGCCTCGGCCGCCCGTTGCTTTATACGCTGCCGGGCACCTGCTGAAGCTCGCAGAGGCGCCTGAAGTGGTAGCCGTAGATGGAGAGCGTCACCGCCACCGGGAGAAGCCGGGGCCTGCGGAACAGGGTCCAAAGGAGCAGCTTCCAGTATTGGGCGCGTTCCTTGCCCGCAATGCCCAGCCGGCCGATGGAGCGGAACAGCGCCCGCAGCTGCTCACGATCGAGCGGCGCAGTCACGGTGGGGGCCTTGAACTCGCGCAGGAAGGTGATCACGCGCGCGTAGTACTGCTCCGGCGCATACAGGCGACCAAGCACCGCATGGTAGCCGGCATAGAGCGCCTCGAGCGGCATGGCGGGCCGGATGTTGGTCATGGCCGCGACGTTGTTGCCTGACCCATCGCCCATCAGCCGGCCCTCGCGCGCCATCCGCTCCCAGAGCCGCGTCGCGGGCAGCGCCTGCAACAGCCCGACCATGGCGGTGACGATGCCGCTCGCCTGGATGAACTCCACCTGGCGCTGGAAGGTCCTGGGCGTGTCGCTGTCGAAGCCCAGGATGAACCCTCCCTGGACCTGCAGGCCCGCGCGCTGGATCCGCTTGACGTCGGCCACCAGGTCGCGGCCCAGGTTCTGCTTCTTGTTGCACTCGACCAGGCTG
Organism: Anaerolineae bacterium; assembly: GCA_040766655.1. GTDB lineage: Bacteria > Chloroflexota > Anaerolineae > CG2-30-64-16 > CG2-30-64-16 > JALOOB01. The sequence goes on along the minus strand of JAXGQB010000016.1, from coordinate 121,376 downwards.
TCCTCTTCGGGCGTCTCGATGCCGATGAAGACGCAGTCGAAGCCGGCCTCGGCCATCAGCCGCATCAGTTCGGGATCGTCCGCCAGGTTGATCGAGGCCTCCGTGTTGAACGGCATCCCGCTCTTGTCCTTGCGCCAGGCGATGATGCCGGGAAGCAGCTCCTCCTTGAGGTAGCGCCGGTTGCCGATCAGGTTGTCGTCCACGAAGAACACGTTGCTGCGCCAGCCGGACTCGTAGAGGAGGTCCAGTTCGGCGATCACCTGCCCGACCGACTTGACGCGCGGGCGGCGGCCAAAAAGCGCGGTGATATTGCAGAACTCGCAGTCGAAGGGACAGCCGCGCGAGAACTGGATCGACAGCGTCGCGTACTGGTTGCGATCCACCAGGTTCCACCGGGGGACGGGCGAGTTGTGCATGTCCGCGAATTGATCGGTGGTATAGACTCGCTGCGCGCGGCCTGCGACGAAGTCGGCAAGGAAAGGCGGCAGCGTGAGCTCTCCTTCATTCAGTACGAAGTGGTCCACGCTGGGGAACTGCTCGTGCTGCGCGGTGAAGAGCGGACCGCCCGCGACCACGGGCAGGCCGGCGGCCTTGCACCGGGCGATCGCAACCTCGACTGATGGGCGCTGCACGATCATCGCGCTGATGAAGGCGCAATCTGCCCAGGCCAGGTCCGCGTCGCGTAGTGCCCTCACGTTCATGTCCACGAGCCGCAGTTCCCAGGCCTCGGGAAGCATGGCCGCCACGGTCAGGAGCCCCAGGGGCGGCGTGGACGCGGACTTGCGAACGAAGTTCAGGGCGTGCTTGAAGCTCCAGAAGGTGTCCGGGAACTCGGGATAGATCAGTAGAACCTTCATCGGTGTCTCCTGTGCGAAGGGTGGAGCCAGGGGCTGGCACTCCGGCCCCGCTCGGGCTGAGACGGTCCGGCTCACGGCGAGAACGCACCGTGCAGGAAGATGTTGAGCGTCGTGTCGAGCATGGCGCGCAACCGGTCCAGGCGCCCGACAGCCACGTGCGAGCGGATGACGTTGAACACATTGCTGAGGTAGAAGTCGGTCGCGTACTCCACGCCGATCTCAGGCCGCAGCTTGCCCTGTGCGCGCGCCAGGGTGATGACGGTGCGGATCGGGTTGTAGAAATCGGGCAGGACCCGCAGCGCGTTGGCCAGTCGCGCCTGGTCGGGCGAGAGCAGTTCTGCGATGACGATGCACGCGACCTCAGGATTGGCCGCGCACCACTCGGCGAGGTCGGTCCCGAACCGGCGCAGCGTTTCCTGCGGTTCGGCGATGTTGTCGATCTCCGCCTGGATGGCGTCCATCAGCTCGGAGAGCGCGGGCTGGGCCCCGGCGAGGACGATCAACTCCTTATAGGGGAAGTAGTTGAAGACCGTCTTCTCGCTCACGACCGCGGCCTTGGCGATCTGGCGCACCGAGACCTGGGCGAAGCCGTGCTGCTGAAACAGGGCCACCGCCTTTTCGACGATGGTCTGTTCGGTCAGGGATCGTTTCACGTCGCGTAGGGAGAGTGTCATGGCGTTTCACTCGCTATAAAATTACAGAGACTATAAAGATGCTGTAAGTATAACGAGGAGGGACGAGGTTGTCAAGTGTCGAAAAGGGGCACGAGCGACGGCGTGGCGATGCAAAAAAAGAGCCCGCTTGCGCGGGCTCATGATCGTCATGCGGGCGGCGGCGGCCCCGCCCGGTCAGGCAGACTTCTTGGTAAGCGCGTCACCCCACGCGATGGCCTGCCCGTCCGCGGCCAGGAGCAACGGCGGAGCGCTGCGCGTGATGCACTCCGCGTTCACCACGCACTTCTCCACCTCGGGATGCGAGGGGATCTCGTACATCACGTCGAGCAGCACGCCCTCGATGATGGTCCGCAACCCGCGCGCACCGGTCTTGAGCTTCATGGCCTCCCGCGCGGCAGCACGCAGCGCCTCGGGCGTGAAGATCAGCTCCACCTTGTCGAGCTCGAAGAGCCGGGCGAACTGCTTGACGACCGCGTTCTTCGGCTCGGTCAGCACGGCCACCAGCGCGTCCTCGTCGAGCGGGTCCACGCTGACCGTCACCGGCAACCGGCCAACGAACTCGGGGATCATCCCAAACTTGAGCAGGTCATCGGCCGTCACGTGCTGCAGATTCGCCGTGGTCTGCATTTCCTTGCTGAGCGACGCTTCGCCGCTCGTATGGAAGCCGACGCGGCCCTTGACCCCGACGCGCTCGCCGACGATGTCCTCCAGCTTGGAGAAGGCCCCGCCGCAGATGAAGAGGATGTTGCGCGTGTCGAGGTGCACGAACTCCTGGTTTGGATGCTTCCGCCCGCCCTGCGGCGGCACGTTGGCGATCGTCCCCTCGATGATCTTCAGCAGGCCCTGCTGCACGCCCTCGCCGGACACGTCGCGCGTGATCGACGGGTTGTCGCCGCTCTTGCGCGCGATCTTGTCGATCTCATCCACGTAGACGATGCCCACCGACGCGCGCTCCACGTCCCAGTCGGCCGCATGGAGCAGCTGCACCAGGATGTTCTCCACGTCCTCGCCCACGTAGCCTGCCTCGGTGAGGCCGGTCGCATCTGCGATCGTGAAGGGCACGTCGAGGATCTTGGCCAGCGTCCGCGCGAGGAGCGTCTTGCCGCAGCCGGTCGGACCGATCAGCAGGATGTTGCTCTTCTCCAGTTCGACGTCGTCCTGGGCCGCGCCGCGCGCGATCCGCTTGTAGTGGTTGTAGACCGCCACGGAAAGGACCTTCTTGGCACGGTTCTGGCCCACCACGTACTCGTCCAACTGGGTCATGATTTCCCGCGGAGAGGCCAGGCGCCAGGACGTCTCGGGCGCGGTGATGGCCGCCTCGACGCCGTCCTCTTCCAGGACCTCCTGGCACAGGGTCACGCACTCATCGCAGATGAAGACCCCATCGGGGCCCGCGATCAAGCGGCGCACCTGGCTCTGGTCGCGATGGCAGAAGGAACAACGTTCGACGTCGACCTTTACCTTGGCTGACACTACTTCTTCACCCCTTTGAGGTCCTGCGAGTGGAGCACCTCGTCCAGTAGCCCGTAGGCCTTCGCCTGGTCCGCGGTCATGTAACGATCGCGGTCGGTGTCCTCCGCAATGCGCTCCACCGCCTGGCCCGTGTGCCGCGCCAGGATCTGGTTGAGCTCTTCCTTGAGGCGCAGAATCTCGCGCGCCTGAATCTCGATCTCGGTGGCCTGCCCCTGCGCGCCGCCGAGCGGCTGGTGCATGTGGATCGTCGCGTGCGGCAGCGCGTAGCGCTTGCCCTTCGTGCCGGCCGCGAGCAGCACCGTGCCGAAGGATGCCGTCACGCCGACCGCGATCGTGCTCACCGGCGCCTTGATCAGTTGCATTGTATCATAGATCGCCATGCCGGAGTACACCTGGCCGCCCGGCGAATTGATGTACAGCTGGATGTCCTTCTCCGGATCCTCACGATCCAGGAAGAGCAACTGGGCCACGATCACGTTGGCGACCTGGTCGTTGATGGGCGTGCCGAGGAAGATGATGCGTTCCTTCAGCAGCAGCGAGTAGATATCGTAGGCCCGCTCACCGCGACCGCTGGTCTCGATGACCATCGGAATGAGCGACTGGGGGGCTGTCGGGTTGAATACCATCGTTGTCTCCGTCTTCGTTGCGCCCGCTGGGGCGGATGATTCGTCAACAGACATTAAAGCATAAGTCCCGCTTGGGCTCAGTGATGATGCTGCCATTGGGCGGTAACCACACAGAACGCCGAGGTCGCTGCGACGCGGACTCGGCGTTCCAGGTATAGGTGACAGAATCTAAGCTTACAGATCGCTCAGTTGGTCTCGGGCGTCTCGGCGTCGCCGGCCTCTGCCGGCGCGTGGGCCGCGTCCGGCGTCTCAGCGACCACTGACGGGGTCTCGGTGACTTCGGCGACCGGGGCCGCAGCAGCCACGTCCGTGGCCGCCTGCCCTGTCACCAACGCGCGCAGTCGCTCCAACGTCTTAGTGGTCAACAGGTCGTGCTCGATCATGGCGCGGCCGGACTCCGAACCGAAGGCCTCCTGCAGCGCCTTACGGGTCTCCTCTTCCTCCGACTGGCCGACGATCCGCTCCAGCTCCGCGTCCACCTCTTCGCTGGTCACCGCAAGGTTCTCGCGGCGGCCGAGCTCATCGATCACCAGGCGGGACTTCACGCGGCGCTCGGCGCTCGGGCGGAGCTCCTGCTCGTACTGGGCAACCGTCTTGCCCTGCAGCCGGAGCGAGTCCTCCAGCGTGTAGCCCACGTTGCGCATCCGGTTCTCGAGATCGTGCAGCATCTCGTGGACGGTGTCGTGGACCGCGGCCGGTGGGTAGGCCATCTTCGCCTGGGCCACCAGCGCATCGATCGCGTCCTGATTGAGCTGGTTCTCCGCCTCGGTCTCCCGCTGTGCGCGCAGCTCCGCGAGCGTCTTGGCCCGGTAATCGGCCATGTCGGCGTAGTCGCCCAACGACCTGGCGAACTCGTCGTCCAGCGCGGGCAGCTCCTTCGCTCGGACCTCTTTCACCGCAGCCTTGAAGTGTGCGGTCTTGCCCTTGAACTTCGAGAAGGAGTCCTCCGGATAGGTGATGTCGAATTCCTTCTCGTCGCCCGCCTTGAGCCCGACGAAGGCCTCGTCGAAGCCGGGCAGCCAGCCGCCATCACGGCGCAGGGTCAGCTCCCAGTCCTCGTTCTCCATGATGGTCGTGTCTTCCACGGTGCCGACGATGTCCACCTTGACGATGTCGTCGATTTGGGACTCGCGATCGACGGCCACATGGGTAGCCCGGCCCGCCTGCGCCTGTTCGAGCAACGCATCGACGTCCGCATCGCCGACCTCGACCACAGGGGCCTCGACCCGCACGCCGCTGTAATCACCCAGGTCTACTTCCGGCCGCAGAGGAACGACCATCTTGAACTGGATCGTCGGCTCGACCTGGATATCCTCCAGAGCTGCCTGGCCGTACATCTCGAACTGCTGGCTCTTCAGCACCTCCAGGTAGACTTCCTCGCTGAGGTCATCGACGACCTCGCTCAGCAGCCCCGGCTTGCCGTAAGTGCGCACGATCATCGCAGCGGGCGCCTTGCCCGGACGAAAACCAGGAATGCGCGCCTTCTTCGAGACAAGCTTGATGGCGCGCTGGAGTGCCTGCTCGGTGCGCTCGGGCCCCAGCTCAATGGTGACATCGAGCTGATGGTCGTCGCGCTGAGACGTTGTGACGATCAATTCTTCAGCCAAAGGAATACCTCCGCAAACATCTAAACGAGTAACCAGGAGGGAGCGAAACCGTGTTGGCCCGCGCAAACGAACCGTTTCGTGGTTTCGCGCTCTGCTCGTTACTCGTCACCTTCATTATACGCCGAACGGCGCGAAGTGGGAAATTGACGCTGAGTCGTTCCTGCGCGGGTCAGATGCGGCCGAATTGCCTGGCCAACTCCGCAGCGCTCATGTAGACCATCGTCGGCCGGCCGTGCGGGCAGGTGCGCGGTGAGCGGCACGCCTCGAGGCGGCGCACCAGCTCCTGCATCTCGGGCAGGCTCATGGGCGAGTTACCCTTGACCGCGGCCCGCTTGCAGATTGCGGTGATCGCGCGTGCCTCGTGCGAGGCGTCCACAACGTTATCGCGCTGGGCCAGGCCATCGAGGATCTCGACGACCGCACGCTCGGGCTGCCCACTGCCCGCCAGGATGGCCGGCACGCTGCGCAGCAAGTACGAGCTGCCGCCGAACGGCTCCAAGACAAGTCCCATTTCGCCCAGCAGCGCCAGCTCTTCCGCCGCGACCGCCACCTGATCGGCCGTCAGGTCGAGGACCAGCGGCTCCAGCAGCGGCTGGGACGCAACGCCGCGACGCGCGTGATCCGCAAGCATCTGCTCGTAGAGCACCCGCTCGTGCGCCGCATGCTGGTCGATGAGGTACATGCCGTCGGGCCCCTCCGCGACGATGTACGTGGCCGCCAGCTGGCCGACTACGCGCAGCATGGGGAGCAGCGGCGCGCGCTCGGGCGGCGTGTCGTGGCCCGTGGATGCGGTCGGGGGCGCGTCGGGCGTACCGGCCGCGTGCAATGCGAAGCTCGGTTGCACCTCGGACCTGCCATGCCCCGCGCCAAGCAGCGCGTCCCGGCGCGCGTCCCAGCCGCCGCCCACCTGGACCGCGGGCGTCTCCTGCGGCCATGCCTGGGGCACGGCCGTGACCGAGCCGCCAGCCGCGGGAATCGGCGCCTGGTCCACCAGCGTGCGGCGCACCGCGCGCTGCACCGCGGCAAACACCGCGTTGGGCTGCCGGAACCGCACCTCGGCCTTCGTCGGGTGGACGTTGACGTCGAGATCCTGGGGATCCATCTCGAGGAACACCACCGCGACCGGGTAGCGCCCCACGGGGAGCAGCGTGTGATACGCCTGGACGACCGCGTACGCGATGGAGCTGTCCTGGAACCAGCGGCGGTTGACGAACAGGCTGATGTATCCCCGGTTGGCGCGGTGCAGGGCGGGTGCGCCCACATAGCCGCTCACCGCGGGGCCGCCCCGGTCATGCAGGGACGCAGCCGGTCCGTCGTCCGCATCGCCATCAGCGCTCAGGGCGATCATCTGGCGGGCGAACTCCAGGCCGTAGACCTTGACCAGCACGTCGAACAACTTGCCCGTTCCGGTCGCCTGGAAGAGCAGCTTGCCGTCGGATACCAGGGAGAAGCGGCGCTCGGGATACGCCAGCGCGTAGCGGGTCACGACCTGCTGGATGTGCGCGGCCTCGGTCGCCGCCTGCTTGAGGAACTTCAGCCGCGCGGGCACGTTGGCAAACAGGTGCTCCACGGTCACTGTGGTGCCCCCCGGCGCGCCCACAAGCGAGTGCTCCACCTCGTGGCCTTCGGCCACCCGGATGAGTGTGGCCGCGTCGCTCCCCTGACTTCGCGTGAGCAGTGCCACCTGCGCCACCGAGGCGATGCTTGCGAGGGCCTCCCCGCGGAACCCAAGGGTGGTCAGGTGCCCCAGATCCTCCGTGGTGCTGAGCTTGGAGGTCGCGTGGCGCAGGAAGGCCATGCGCACCTCGTCCGGCGGGATGCCGCAGCCGTCATCCTGGACCCGGATCAGGCGCCGCCCTCCCTCCCGCACCTCCACCCGGATATCGGACGCGCCGGCATCCAGGCTGTTCTCGATCAGTTCCTTGACAGCGGACGCGGGCCGCTCGACCACCTCGCCGGCGGCGATTTGATTGGCGACTTCGGGTGCCAGGACACGGATCGGCATGGGAGACATTCTAACACAGGCGCGTGGAAACAGAGGGGAGGCGGAGAAGTAAGGGCCGAAATGGGGAGGTTGCCCTCCCCTGCCAAGCCTATTTTGCCTTGGCCGACAAGAACCGGGTGACCTTGGTCTTGCACTCAGGGCACACGCCCTGCACCATCCGGCGGCCGTTCGGCGTATCCTTCACTTCGCCATTCTTAATCTGGCGCTTCTCACGACACTTGACGCAATATCCTTCGAAATCCATCCTCATCTCTCCTACGATAATCTAGATCGATAAGTCATCGATCCACGGCTAAGAATGACCCTTTCACGCCTGGCGCTCTGCGTGATAGCTTACAAATCGGCCAAACTGCCCCTTGTCGGGCGATCGACCAGTATCTGACGAGTTTCGCACGAATATTGTACAATGCTTGACACGGGCCCGGCGATGCCCTATACTACTACCAGTCAGTAACTGACCGGCGGTCAGTTACTCTGCGGCCTTCTTGACACACCTCCTCCGACCAGGCGTGCGCATCGCACGCGGGCGTGCGCGACGCACGCACGAGATGCAATCGCATCGACCGATGTTGTTTGACATTCGCAGCGGCACGTTGAGGGGAGACCATGGCCACCAGGGAGCGGCGCGAACAGGATCGCGAACGGCGCAGACAGGACATCCTGCGCGCAGCGCGCGTCGTCTTTGCCCAGGCCGGCTTCCGGCGTGCCACCGTCGAAGAGATCGCCCGGCGCGCCGAGGTGGCGAAGGGGACGATCTACCTCTACTTCGACACCAAAGAAGCCATCCTCGCCGATCTCGTCCTCGAAGCATTGGCGGAACTACAGGCGCAGCTCATTGCAGCCAGCGATGGACGCCCACTCCTCCACCCTGATGACAAGCTCCGCGCGATGGCCGACGCGTACCTGGCCTTCACGGAGCGCGCGCCCGACTACTACCGCCTGCTGACCGCATTCGACGGCGGCCAGGTTGCCGCCAACATCTCCGCCGAGCGCGGAGAGTTGATCCTGGCCGCATCCAACCGCACCCTGGACCTGGTCACCCAGGCCGTTGCCGATGGCATGGCCCTGGGCATCTTCCCCATGGGCAACGCGCACCATGCCGCAACAGTGCTGTGGGCCGCACTGAACGGAACGCTCGCGCTGCTGGCACACCCCATCCGCCGCGCGATGATCGCCACCGACCTGCACGACCTCTACCATGCCACCGTGGAGCTGTGGCTTAAAGGCCTCAGCTGTCCTGACGGGGCGCCGAACGATCCCGCAAAGGAGAAGCTCCTATGAAAGAAGTCGTCATCTGCAACCCGCTGCGTACCGCTAACGGCAGCTTTGGCGGCGCATTCAAGACCGTGCCCGCCTATGACCTCGCCAAGACCGTCATGCAACGCGTGATCGCCGATTCCGGCATCGACGCCGGCACGCTGGACGATGTCATCATCGGCAACATCGGCCAGCCGTCCGAGGCAGCCAACATCGCGCGCGTTTCGGCCATCTATGCCGGCATCCCGCTGCACGTGCCCGCCTACACGACCCAGCGCAACTGTGCATCAGCGATGCAGGCCATCACGAACGCCTATGCCGCGATCCAGGCGGAAGATGGCGAGTTATTCCTGGTGGGCGGCACCGAGAACATGAGCCAGATCCCTTATGTCGTCAAGGGCGCGCGGTGGGGTCTGAAGCTGCGCCACGCCGAGTTCACCGACGGCCTGTGGGAGGGCCTCACCGACCCCACCTGCAACCTGATCATGGGCGCGACGGCCGAGAACCTGGCCGAGCAGTACAACATCTCACGTGAGGAACAGGACCAGTTCGCGGTCAGCAGCCACAAGAAGGCGTTCATGGCCACCCGCATGGGCAAGTTCAAGGACGAGATCGTCCCCGTCGACGTGGTAAAGCGAGCGGCCGGCCAGGAGGTGGCCAAGGAGACGATCACCCAGGACGAGAGCATCAACCCCGGCCTCAGCGTACAGAAGGCTGCGCTCTACCCCGCCGTGTTCAAGAAGGGCGGCTCCGTGACCCCGGCCAACGCCTGCCCGATGAACGACGGCGCAGCAGCCATGTTGGTCACCACTGCCGAACGTGCAGAGAAGCTGGGCCTGACGCCCATGGCTCGCATCGTCTCTTATGCCTACAGTGCGGTTGATCCGGCCATCATGGGCATCGGACCGGCCTATGCGCTGCCCAAGGCACTGGCTCGCGCCGGCCTGAAATACGATCAACTGGACCTGGTGGAGCTCAACGAGGCGTTCGCCGCGCAGTCGTTGGCTGTGAGCATCAAGATGGCGCAGGACGGTCACGGGTGGGACTGGGAGAAGACGAACGTCAACGGCGGTGCGATCGCGCTCGGCCATCCGGTCGGCCAATCGGGCGCGCGCATTACGACCACGCTGCTCTTCGAGATGAAACGCCGCGGCAGCCGCTACGGCGCTGCCACCCTATGTGTGGGCGGCGGCCAGGGCTCCGCGCTGATCGTGGAACGCATCTAGTCAACGAAAACCCACGGTTTCGGGTCGAGGGCCGAGGCTGAGCTCGAACAACCTTCCACCTGCAACCTGCAACCAAGGAGGCAACCATGTACATCTTCAAAGCCGCAGTCGTCGGCGCAGGCACCATGGGCGGCGGCCTGGCCCAGGTCATCAGCTTCAGCGGGCTGCCGGTGGTGATGAAGGACGTCGACCAGAAGATGCTTGACAAGGGCATGGAGACCGTCCGGCACATCTACCAGAGCCGGGTGGACAAGGGCAAGATGAGCGCCGGCGAGGCCGAAAGCAAGATCAGCCTGGTCGAGCCGGTCCTGACCTACGACAGCTTCTCGGACGTGGACATCGTCATCGAGGCTGTCCCGGAGAAGATGAAGATCAAGAAGGCCGTACTGGCCGAGCTGGATGCCGTGCTGCCTGAGACCGCCGTCATCGCCAGCAACACGTCGGCGCTCTCCATCAGCGAGATGGCCGCCGCGACGAAACGGCCCTCGAAGGTGATCGGGATGCACTTCTTCAACCCGGCGCACGTCATGAAGCTGGTCGAGGTGATCCCCGGGCTGGACACGACGCAGGAGACCGTCGACGACGTCATCATGTTCGCCGAATCACTGCGTAAGCTGCCAGTCATCGTGCAGGAGTGCCCCGGCTTCCTGGTCAACCGCCTGTTCATGGCGTACCTGAACGAGGCCGCGTTCTGCCTTGAGGAGCGGGCGGCATCGGCCACCGAGATGGATGCGGCCGTGGTCGAGTGGGGCATGCCCATGGGTCCGTTCACCCTGATGGACATGCTGGGCATCGATGTCTGCAAGTATACGGGCGACTACATGGCCGATGAGTACGGACCCCGCATGGCTGCAGGCAACCTGTTCACGAAGATGGTGGCGGCCGGCAGGCTGGGCGAGAAGGCTGGCAAGGGCTTCTACGGCTACGGCGATGAGACCGACGAGGGCACGCAGCAGATCCTGGCGACCTTCGAGCCCGATCCCAACAGCGTTTTCACCGTCGAGCGCGTCATGTATCCGCTGCTCAACGAGGCGATCCTGTGCCTGCAGGAGCACATCTCTTCGCTCAACGACATCGACATGGCCGCCATCGCGGGCATGGGCATGACCTACGGCGGCGAGCGCAAGGGGCCGCTGGCCATCTCGGACGAGATCGGCCTGGACGTCCTGCTCGAGGCGCTCGAAAAGTTCCAGGCACAATACGGCGAGCGCTTCCGCCCGGCGCGCCTGCTGCGCACGAAGGTGCGCGCCGGCCATCTCGGTGCGAAGGTGGGCCGCGGTTTCCACGAATACGCGTAACTGGAAGCTGGATACTGGATACTGGCAGCTGGCACGCGGAGTGGGGCAGCCAGTATCCTTAACATCGAAAGGAGTCTCACAAATGGCTGAGTATACCAATGTTCGCATTGCGATCGAGGATCGCGTTGCCATCCTGACCATCGATCACCCGCCCGCGAATGCCTTCAACCACGCCACTGTGACCGAGTTGGGCCAGGCCATCGACGAGCTGGCCGCCAATGACCAGGTGAAGGTGATCATCATCACCGGCGCGGGCGAGTTCGCCTTCGTCGCCGGCGCGGACATCAACGAGATCAACCAGGTGAAGACCGCAGATGAGGCCCTGGCGTTCATCCGGCTGGGCCAGGGCGTCTTCAACAAGATCGAGGACTGCCCGAAGCCCGTCATCGCAGCGATCAACGCGGTCGCGCTGGGCGGCGGACTTGAGCTGGCCATGGCCTGCCACATCCGTATCATGGCGGACCGCGCGCGCGTCGGCCAGCCCGAGAGCAACCTGGGCATCATCCCCGGCTGGGGCGGCACCCAGCGCCTTGCCCGACTGGTCGGGCCTGCCAAGGCCATCGAGCTGATCCTGACCGCCGACATGATCAACGCCCAGGAGGCGTATCGCCTCGGGCTGGCAAACAAGGTCGTGCCGGCAGGCCAGGTGCTGAGCGAGGCAAAGGGACTGGCGAAGAAGATCGCGAGCAAGAGCAAGCTGACCAACGAAGCCACGGTCAAGGCCGTCATCGGTGGACTCAAGGGATCGTTGATCGACGGCCTGGCGCTGGAAGCCGACCAGTTCTCCAAGCTGATCGGCAGCCACGACACGACGGAAGGCGTCTCGGCGTTTCTCCAGAAGCGGCAGGCGAAGTTCACGGACAGCTAAGGGGAAGGATCGCACGTCCCATCAGGTGGCGTGGCGCCAGGCATTCAGTCGTTCCTTGGGAAAGGAGCCGCCATGGACTTCGCATTGACCGAAGAACAGCAGATGTTCCAACAGCTGTTCCGTGACTTTGCGACCAAAGAGGTTGCCAAGGTGGCGGATCAGACGGACAAGCAGGAAGAGGTGCCGCCAAGGCTCATCAAGCGCGCAGCAGGCCAGGGATTCCTGGCCGCGCTGGCGCCCGAGGAGCCCTACGGGGGCGCCGGGCTCGATTTCACAACCTACACGCTCCTCATCGAGGCGATGGCCGCAGAGTGTGCGAGCACGGCCCTGCTCCTGCACGTGCACAACGGGCTCAGCCTGCGCACCATCGTGCAGCACGGCACGGAGGCCGTCAAGGAGAGCGTGTTGCCCGAGATGGCTGCCGGCGAGCGCATCGGCGCGTTCGCCATGACCGAGGCCAACGCGGGCAGCGATCCCACGCAGATGCGCACCACGGCGCGCCGGGAGAACGGCGCCTATATCCTCAACGGCAGCAAGACGTGGGTGTCGAACGGTGGCATCGCAGGGGTCTTCGTGGTCTTCGCGACCACCGACCCGGCGGGGGGCGCACGCGGCATCAGCGCGTTCGTGGTGCCCGCCGAGGCGGAGGGTTTGGTCGTCGGCCAGCGCGAGAAGACGCTGGGCATGCGCGGCGCGAGTATCACGCGGCTGTACCTGAGAGATGTGCGCGTGCCGGCAGATCACCTGCTCGGATCGGAGGGCGCGGGCTACCGGATCGCGCTCGAAGCGCTCGACTACGGACGTGTCGGCATCTCCGCGGCCGCTGTGGGCGTCGCCCGCAAGGTCGTCGATCTGGCCACCCGCTACTCGACCGAGCGCGTGCAGTTCGGCACGGCTATCGCGAACAAACAGGCCATCCAGATGTTCCTGGCTGATTCGGCCACAGAGGTGCAGGCCGCCCAGTGGCTGGTCCGGCATGCCGCGTGGCTGATCGACCAGGGCCAACCCTTCACACAGGCAGCCGCCATGGCCAAGCTCTTCGCGGGGCGCATGGCCGGCAGCGTGACGAACAAGATGGTCCAGGTGCATGGCGGGGCAGGCTTCAGCGCAGAATATCCGATCGAGCGCTACTACCGCGATGCACGCGCCGTGGAACTGGTCGAAGGCACATCCCAGATGCAGCAGATCGTCATCGCCGGCGGCCTGCTCGCGCCCGTAGGGGTCAAGGTGAGGCCTTAGGAGGTCACGCATGGACTTTACGATTCCGAAAAACCTGCTACTTTTCCGCGAGATGGTGCGTGAGTTCGCCGAGCAGGAAGTGCGACCCAGGGCCAAACAGGTGGATGTGCTAGGCGTGCCGGACATGGAGATCGTTCGCAAGCTGGGCGAAAACGGCCTGCTGGGCGTGCCGTTTCCGCTCAGGTACGGCGGCGGCGGCCTGGGCGAGTTGGGCTACTGCCTGCTCATGGAGGTCATGGGCGGCGTCTGCACATCGACTGCAACCACCATCGGCGCACACATCGGCATCGGCGTGATGTCGCTCTACCTGGGCGGCAACGATCAGCAGAAGGACAAATACCTGCCGGATCTGTGCACAGGGCGCAAGATGGCTGCCTTCTGTCTCACGGAACCCGGTGCAGGCTCCGACGCTGCGGCCATCAAGACGCGTGCGATCAAAGATGGCAGCAACTGGGTCCTGACCGGCACGAAGATGTACATCACCAACGGCCCCATTGCCGACGTCATGACCGTCCTGGCAGTGACCGATCCCGCACTCGGCGTGCGCGGGGGCGTCACCGCCTTCATCGTCGAGAAGGAGATGAATGGGGTCTCGGTCGGCACGATCGAACACAAGATGGGCATCCGGGGAAGTGCGACGTCCGAGATGGTCTTCGATGAGGTGGTTGTGCCGAACGCCAACGTGCTCGGCCAGGTGGGCGCGGGCTTCATCACCTTCATGGCGACCCTCGACACCGGGCGGCTTGGCCTGGGCGCCGCGTGTCTCGGCGGTGCGCAGGGCGCGCTGGATTCGATGTGCCGCTACGCCGCGGGACGCCGGCAGTTCGGCAAGGCGATCGGCGAGAAACAGGCCATCCAATGGATGATCGCAGATACAGCCGTCGAAGTTGAGGCGCTCCGCTCGCTGGTCTACCGGACCGCGTGGATGGTCGATACGCATCAACCCTACAGCAAGGAGGCCGCCATCTGCAAGCTGTACGGCTCAGAGGTGGCTTCGCGCGCGATCAATAAGATGCTCCAGGTGCACGGCGCGTTGGGCTACAACCGAGCCTTCCCGGTGGAGCGCATGTGGCGCGACGCGCGCATCGCCGAGATCTTCGAGGGCACCAACGAGATCCAGCGCATCGTCATCGCCGGGCAGGTACTCCGCCCGTATGGCGTCCGGGTCGGGACGTAAGGAGAGTGAAATGCGTATCATCGTATGCATGAAACAGGGCCTTGACCCGAAGACAGTGAAGATCTCCCGGAGCCGCGAGGAGCTGGACATGCGCGAGGCAGTCCACAAGACGCGCTTTGCGGACAAGGTGGCACTGGAAACAGCGCTAAGAGTGCGCGAAAGTAGCGACGCGGGCGAGGTCATTGCGCTCGTGGTGGGTGATGAAGCCGCCGACGACACGGCGCGCGAGGCCATCGCCATCGGCGCGGACAGGGCGGCTCTGGTGCTGGCGCCGCCGAACCTGGGCGGCAAGGGCATGGCTGCGCTCATCGCGGCCGCGGCCGAACGCCTCGGGGGCGCGGACCTTCTGATCGCGGGACAACCGGACGAGATGGACCGCATCGGCAGCATCGCGCCGAGGCTGGCCACCGCGCTCGATCTGCCGCTTCTCATGGACGTGGTTGGGTTCGATGCCCATTCGGGCGGACTTTCGGCCGTTGCCCGCGGGGACGGCGGTGGGCTGCGAATGCCGGTGGCCCTGCCCGCGGTCGCCGAGATCCACCCCAGCGCAGGGCGGCCGCGCTATCCGCTGCCTTCACGCATCGCAACTGCCTGGGAGCCGGGCCTCGTCGAGACCTGGACGGCCGATGAACTGGGCGTCAGCGAGGAGGTGCTCGCACCTGACACGGAGATGGGTGGCCTCGTGCTCGGCGCCGAACGACAACGCGGGCAGACCATCAGCGGCAGCCCGCCGGATGCAGCGCGCGAGCTCGTCGCCCAGCTGCGCGGCCGCTTTCGCGGCCAACGGCTGATCTAAGGAGCAGGCATATGGGCATGGATCTCTCCGACTTACAGGCCTTGATGGGAGGCTCTTTCGACGAGGTGACGAGCGAGAGCGGCGGCGTGTGGGTCGTGTCGCCCGACGGCCGCGTAGACGATGGGCTGCTCCGTCTTGTGGGCAAGGCGCGGGTCGTTGCGGACGCGCTCGGCGGCTACGTGACCCTCCTCGTCGCGGGCGAGGGCGCCCACGGCGACGCAGGCGGCGCCATTCCCGCGGGCGCGGACAAGATCGTGACGGCCAGCGGCGTGCCGGCGGCCGCGGACCTGGCAGACTTCTTCCGCGAACGCAGCCCACAGGCGGTGCTGCTGCCCCGCACGCCCCTGGGCCGGGCCATCGCGCCGGCACTGGCACAGCTGCTCGACGGCAGCCTGTGCGATCGTGCGGCAGACCTGGCGGTCGATCCGATCTATCAGCGCCTGATCGCACACCAACCGATTCTCGACGACGCGGCGCGCATGACGCTCAGCCTGCTGAACTCGCCCGCAATCGTCGCGGTCGACACTGACCTGCTGCCCTCTGCGTTTCAGGAACCCTGGCGACAGGGCGAGACCACGAGTGCGGAGGTCGCCTGGGGCCAACCGCCGGCCTACGAGCCCGTCAAGCTGGCACAGCCGGGCCTCACGCTGCACAGCGCGCCGGTAGTGGTGGTTGCGGGGTGGGGCCTGGCCGATGAGGTGGGCGTGGCCGCGGCCCGGGAGCTGGCCCATGCGCTGGGCGGCTTCCTGGCCGGCGACGAGAGCGCGCTCGACGCCGGCTGGGTGACGGAGGACGAGGTGGTGGGCCTGACCGGCGCCACCATCGCACCGTCGCTCTGCATCGCGTTGGGCGTCGATGGCGACACGAACTTCATGATGGGAACGGTCGACGCGCTCTGCGTGGTATCGGCCCAGGCCGACGCGCAGGCGCCGATCGTGCCCTTCGCGGACTACAACATCATCGCGGACCCGGCGCAGTTCGCGCGCGAACTGGTGGCCGCGCTGCGCTGACCGAACAGCGCTGACCGAACAGCCGATATGACGAACAAGCCCTCCCGGCGCATGGTGCGCCGGGAGGGCTTGTGTTGTTTCAATGAGCGTCCGCGCGGCAGGCCACGGGCCTTCCGCGCGCGAAGCGACTCACCTCACCATTGGAAGCCCCCCGTGTAGTGCACGACCCGGCCGCTGAGCCCGACCGTATACGTTTCCAGCTTCTCCAATGCGGCCCGCCACTCCTCAGACGCAGTCGCAGTGCGCAGCGATGCAAGGTCGTCCGCGACGAAGCCGAGGAGGCGCGCCGGGTAATTGCCGTACGAGGTGTGCCACGCATCCGTCGGCGTCATGCCCAGCTCCTGCGCCTTGGGTAGCAGCTCCTCCATGACGAAGCGGCGGTACGCGTTTTCCTGGCCGGCCCGAATGTTGTAGGAAAGCAGCAGTTTGACTTGTTCGCTCATCTCAGATCAGCGTCTTCATGCGCAACATGCGATCCGTCAGCCCGCGCAGCGCGTTCGCTGGTCCAGCCTTACCGTCGTGCTCGAGCCGGCGCACCGCTGCATCCGCGGTGCTGAAGAAGGTGCCATCCACCGATGGCAGATGCAGGCTGACCAGTTGCATCAGCTGCTCGTCGTCCTCGGCCCGCAGCAACTCCTTGATCAGGTCCAACGCCTCTTGCTGTGTCATCACACACTCCTGAATCATGATTATAGCGGAGCCCGCTGACGCAGGCAAGCTTATCAACGAGGTTCGTTGTCGTAAACAGTACGCCCATGTCTTTTGACACCTCATGCAGAGCCCTGTATAATGCGGACTTGTCGGCTGACAGGCCGCCGAAGTTTGTATCCTCCAAGGAGCAAGGACATCGTGGGGCAGGAAGGAAGCGCCCTCAACATTCCCCCTCGTAAGGTCGTCAAGACGCTTGCCGTAGGCCAGGAAGTTGAGGGAGTCGTGAAGCGTGTCACCGAATTCGGTGCGTTCGTCGACATTGGCGTGGGCCGTGATGGTCTCGTCCATGTCTCGGAGATGGCTCAAGGGCGGGTCTCCAAACCTTCCGACGTGGTCACAGAAGGCGAACAGGTGCGGGTGTGGATCAAGGAGCTGGACCGGGAAAAGAACCGGATCAGCCTCAGCATGATCGAACCGGGCACCATGACGCTGCGCGACCTCGAGGAAGGAGCAGTCGTGCGGGGCCGGGTAACCCGACTCGAACGTTACGGCGCATTCGTTGACATTGGCGTGGGCCGCGATGGCATGCTCCATGTCAAGGAGATGGGCCGCAGCTTCGTCGAGAAGCCCGAAGACGTCGTCAATATCGGCGATGAGATCGACGTGCAGGTGGTCGGACTCGATCGCAGGCGTGGCCGCATCGACTTGAGCATCAAGGAACTCCTGCCGCCAGCGCCCGACGCTGCCCCCGCAGCGACGTACGCACCTATGCCGGTGGGTGAAGATCCCCTCTCAATCCTGGAAGAAGAGCAGTTCGTCTCGCCCTTCGAGGCTGCGCTTCAGGAGGCCAACAAGGGTGGCTCCGAGCGCCGTCGCGATCGCAAGAAGAAGAGCGGCCGAACGTGGGAATTCGAGGATGACGAGGAAGAGGATCTGATCCAGCGCACGATCGCGCACCATCGCAAGAGCAAGGGCCAGTAGCCCGCCACACCTGTCATCATTGTAATCGACAAAGCCGGAGCTGGTGGCGATTAGCTCCGGCTTTTGCGCGCCCTGCGCCAGGCCCGCCGATCAGTCCAGGATGACCTGTACCAACTCGCCCGCCGCGATCCCGTTGCTGTCCAGCGCCACCTCGATGACGCCCTCCGAGCGCACGAGGGTGAAGATCAGGTTGGACTTGCCGAACACCGGCACGGCCCAC
This sequence comes from Anaerolineae bacterium, assembly GCA_040766655.1. Lineage (GTDB taxonomy): Bacteria > Chloroflexota > Anaerolineae > CG2-30-64-16 > CG2-30-64-16 > JALOOB01. The sequence continues at coordinate 103,411 of JAXGQB010000016.1, read as the reverse complement.
ACGTCGCCGTCCCGTTCCTCCAGGCGCACGCGAACGAAATCCGCGCGGCCGCTTGCGGCAGGGATGTTGCGCGCGAGCCGCGCGGAGATGACGTGTTGGCGCGGGCGCGCGGCGCCCAACATCAGCCGGATGGTCGGAACCACGAAGACCTTGAAGATGTTGATGCAGGAAACGGGATTGCCGGGCAGCCCGAACACAGGCTTGCCGTCGCACAGGGCCAGGATGGTCGGCTTGCCCGGCCGAATCGCCACCCCGTGCACGAGGATGCCGGGTTGCCCCAGCCGCGCGATGGCGGACGCGGTCAGGTCGCGATAGCTCACCGAGCTGCCCGCGGTGACCACCACGATGTCAGCCTCGCGGAAGGCCCTGCCCACCACGGCGTCGAGCCCCTCCTCGGTATCCGGTGCGATCGGGTAGTTCAGCGGCACGCCGCCCGTCTCCCGAACGAGCCCTGCCAGCGTGTAGCTGTTGATGTCGCGCACCTGGCCAGGCCCGGGCTCCTCTTCCGGCGGCACCACCTCGTCGCCCTGGCTCACGATGCCCAGGCGCGGCTGCCGGGCAACCGACACCTCCGTGATGCCCACCGCAAGCAGGCCGCCGAGATCCTGCGGTCGTAGCGTATGGCCCGCCTCCAGGACGAGCTCCCCCGTCCGCACGTCCTCGCCGGTGTGGATGCAGTTCTCGCCCGCGGCTACCGGCTTGTACACCTCGATCGCATGGGCCTCGAACCCGGGCTGGAGCGCCGTTCCGCCGAACATCGGCCCACCCGCGTGGTGGGTCTGCTCGATCATCACCACGGCATCCGCGCCGTCGGGCACCATCCCGCCCGTGTGCACGAGCGCGGCCTGGCCCGGGCCGAGCCGGAAGTGCACCGCCCGGCCCATCGGCGCCTCCGCGACGACGTCCAGGTATGCGGGCATGCCCGCGGATGCCCCGTGCGTGTCGCCCGACTGCACCGCGTAGCCGTCGACCGTGCTGCGCACGAAGGTGGGCAGGTCGTGGGGCGCGGTGGCGTCCTCTGCCAGGACGCGGCCCAGCGCATCGGCGACGCGAACGCGTTCGCCCGACACGACGGGCTTGAATTGGGCCAGAAAGATGGCCCACGCCTCTTCGCCCGTCACCAGGTTGAGAAACTGTGCCATGGCGCTAACGGCTGCCCCCGCTCAGCAAGGCGATCAGGCCGATGGGAAGGATGGTGAACGACAGCACGACAAACAACACGACGAGGGGCAGGACGACGGCCAGGAGCGCCCGTGAGAGCGTCAGCCGCTGGCTCACTGCAGTGGCCACCACATAGATCGCAAGACCCCAGATGGCGCCGACGACCGACAGGATGGGACCCGCCACGGGCACGCGGTCGAACACGGCCAACAGGTGTGGCGCGGCGAAGTAGGCGGTGGCGCCGAAGAAGCCGTGCAGGGTGGCTCGGCCGCCCAGCAGCCTGGCCACCAGCATCACCCAGATGCCGTAGCCCAGCCAGGTGGCGAGCACGGCTGCGGTGAGGGGGATCCCCGCGGAGGTGAAGGGCTGCGACAGCCAGCGTCCAAGGGCCTGCGCGGCCTGGCCGGCCGGCCGCGGCAACGCGGTGGGCAGCTTCTGGATCCCGGTCGCGATCGTGCCCGCCATCAGCGCGCTCTCCTCCGCCCGCTGCAGGGCCTCCTCGATCATCGCATCGGTAAGTCCGGCCGCGCGCAACATCGGCGCCAGCGCAGCGCGGTCGAAGTGCAGGCCAGGCTGCAGTTCGGTCGGCTCGACGACGGCAGCCGGGCCAAACCCCTGGACGACGTCGATGACGAACGCCGGGAGCCCCACCAGCAGCGCGACCACCACGATGACGATGAAGCCGCGGAAGAACGCGTCAGGCCGCTCCTGCAGGCGTGCGAAGGCCGTACTGCGCAGCAGGAGCGCATCGCGAATGTCAATCAACCAGGCCTTCATCGCTCACCTCCCTGCCAGCAGGCTAATCAGAAGCAGCGCGGCGCTGCCCGCCAGAAGCCAGAGGACCAGGTACAAGGCGTACGGCAGCAGGGTCGCGGCCAGCGCCCTGCCCCAGGTCAAGCCGTGCGCGGAGCGTACCGCCTTGTACCTCAGGATGAGCTGCCACGTGTTGAGCACCCCGCCGAGGGCGATGAAGGGAACGATCCCCAGCCCGCGGAACAGGATCGGGGTGAACGAGAGTGCGGTCGCGCCCAGCGTGCCGCCGAAGGCCCCCGTGCCGCCCAGCCAGCGCGCGAATCCGTGCGCCAGGGTCGCGTAGATCAGCCAGCTCGCCACCAGCCAGACCGGCCACACCAGAAGATTGAGGGCCGACAGGGCAGGATCGGGCGCGCCAAACAGCGGCGGCAGCGCGCGCCAGAGTCCGTCCCACAGGGTCTGGAAGGTGGCCGAGGCCTGCGGGTCAGCGTTCAACGACGACCACCAGGACTGCTGCTGCAGCGCAGACATCACGACATCGCGAATCGAGCCGATGTGCGGCACGCTGCCCCAGGCAATCAACTGGCCAACCAGCGTCAGCGCGGCCGTGGCCAGCCCGAGCAGGACCAGCAGGAACAGTCCTTCGATGAAGGGGTTATCGTCATCCCGCACCTCGTCGAAGGCTTCGCTGTCCAGAAACAGAGCACGTAGAACCAGGCCGAGTGTTAGGGTTCGATGGCCCATAGGCGTCCCTCCCTGGCAGTGCAGCAAGGTGTACGCGTGCGATCTCGCCCGCTGCTGCCCGCATCCCGAATGCTGCCGAAGTATAGCATAAAGAAAACCGCCAAACCAGCGCTCGCGCGGTCCTCGCGGACCAAGTGCCCGGCACCTTGGAGGTGCCGGGCACTTAAGGACGGAAGCTCTCGCGCGATCCAGGTGCCGGGCACCTTAAAGACGGAAGCTCTCGCGCGGCCCAGGTGCCGGGCACTTCACGACGATGAGCCTCGCCTGATCCAGGTGCCGGGCACCTTAAAGACGGAAGCTCTCGCGCGATCCAGGTGCCGGGCACTTCGGAAGTGCCCGGCACCTAAAGACGGAAGATCTTGCGCGGCCCGGATGCACGCCTCAGCCGCCGAGCGATCGCAGATACCCTGTCAGTTCAATCGGCAAATCGTCTTGTCCGAGAGCGTACGACGACACGAAGTGGCCGTACTGCGCAGCTGTCTGAAAGTGCGCCTGGATGAATGCCCGATCGACAAGCTCGCCGTTGCGCAAGCCAAGCCATTCGGGATAATTGGAGAAGGGCCACTCCTCGAGTTGTGAAGCCAAGCCGTGGCGCACCGGATTGGCATGGATGTAGCGGCACACCTGCAGCAGATACGCCTCGGAATCTACCTCGATGGCCTGATAGCGATCCTCAAACAGAGCACCCGTGCGCCCGTATCGCTTGTTGAACGCCTTGGCATAGCTGTTGCAGCACCGTTGCGGCAATAGACCCGCCGGCTCAAAGCCATCCTGCCGAACCAGCAAATGGTAGTGGTTCGGCAGCAAGCAGTAGGCGATCACTGAAACGTTCAGATCATGAGCACATTTCTTCAGGCGACGCAGGAAAAACAGATAGTTGTCGGTCTCCCGGAAGATGCTCTGCCGGGCCACGCCGCGGTTGTAGATGTGGTAGTAGTGGTCCTGGACGAAGGTGACTTCGCGGGGCGGCATCAGTGATGTACCTTTCTATCCAAGCAATCCAGGTGCGGGGCACTTTACGACGGCACTTGGCGTGATCCAGGTGCCGGGCACTTTCGAAGTGCCCGGCACCTAATGACGGCGGACCTCGCGCAGTCCAGGTGCCGGGCACCTAATGACGACGGGCCTCGCGCGTCAGGCAGCCTCATCCCCGCGCTGTGCGGCCCACAGCCGTAGCGCCAGTGCCTCCTCCTCCTCCCGCGTCCGGATCGCGTTGTCCAGCCGGGCCACCCGCACCCGCTCGAGAATCTCCCGGTAGATGCGGCCCTGGGGAATGCCCAGGCGGAGCAGGTCATCGCCGTCGATCGTGGTCCTGATGTTGCGCAGGCGTCTCTGGTAGAGGTCGAGCCGTTGGCGCACCAGCCAGTCGTCCGAAGCCACGCGCAGGACCAGCCTGGCCTCCGCGCTCGACTCGTCCAGCGCCAGGGCGATCTGGCTGGGAGATACTTCGTTGCCGCTGAGCCGCTCGAGGCGCGGCGCAAGCTGGGCGACCTCGAGCGCGCGCTCGCGGTAGGGCCGCCGCATGTGCAGCCTTTCCATCACCTCCGCGACCGTCCCGACCGGCAATCTGTACGTGAGCAGCGCAAGGTGCAGCCGCGGTGCAGCATCGCCCGCAATCGCCATCGGCGGCGGCGTGACACCCCCGCGATTGCGCACCTGTCCAAGCGCCAGCCTGAGCTCCGCGGCCTTGGCGGCAAACCATTCGTCGCAGTACAGGGCGCCGTGCAGCTTGCTGAGCACGCCGAGCCCCTGAAGACGGCACAGCGCACGCTCCGGCTCGGCCTCGGCCAGGATCAGCTCCAACTCGTGCCGCACCCGCTCCGCACTCATCCGGTCGAGAAGGTCGAGGGCATCGGAGATCAGCTCGGCGGTGCGGGGCTCGATCTCGAACGCGAACCGCTGCTCGAAGCGCGCCGCCCGAAGGATGCGCGTGGGGTCCTCGACGAAGCTCAGGCTGTGCAGGACGCGGATCACGCCGTCGTCCAGATCCTTGCGCCCGCCGTAAAAGTCCAGCATCTCGCCCCAGTGATCCGGGGTCAGGCGAACCGCAAGGGTGTTGATCGTGAAGTCTCGGCGATGCAGATCCTGCTTGATGCTGCTGCGCTCCACCGTGGGCAGCGCGGTCGGATGCTCGTAGAACTCCGTGCGCGCGCTGACGAAGTCGAGCGAGTCGGGGAGCCCGGCCTCAGACCCATCAGGGTCGCGGGGAAGGATCCATTTGGCTGTGCCGAACCGGCGGTGGCTCCGCAGGCGGCCGCCCAGGCGATCGACGAGCTCCTGCGTGAGGCGAATCGCATCTCCTTCGACCACCAGGTCCATGTCGAAATTGGGCTGAGAGAGCAGGAGATCGCGCACGAAGCCGCCTACGACGTACAGCGGGTAACCGAGCTCATGCGCCACCGCGCCCGCACGGCGCAGCAGTTCGAGCTGGTCATCGGGCAGCGCGTTCGTCATCAGGGCGGCCAGCGACTCCCCGCGGGGCATGCTCGCCGTCGCCCACTGCTTGATCAGGTCCGTGCGCGTCACGATGCCCAGCAGCGCGCCGCTCGCCGGGTCGAGGACCGGCACCTGTCCCCACTCCCGCTCGGTCATGATCTTGCGCAGGTTAGTGACCGGCTCGTCCGGCGTCACGAACACCTCGCCCGCGCGCATGTACCGGCTCACCGGATGCTTCTCAAGCCCGTGATGCACTGCGCGGTCGATCTCGCGGCGGGTGAGCATGCCGACGATCCGTCCACTCTCCACGACCGGAAATCCCTCGAACCCATAACGGCGTACGCGTTCGGCAGCCGCTGCGATCGAATCGTCCGGCGCCAGCGTCTGGGGTGCACCGTAGGACATGATCTGTCCGACCGTCACGCCCGGCCTGATCGCGCTCTGGAGGTGGTAGACCAGCGACTCGAACACGCTGGGGAGTGAGTTGTCACGAATCAAGGCCGCAGCAGCCCGGCTGTGGCCACCCCCGCCGAATGCGCCCGCGATCTTGCCGACGTCCACCGCCTCGCTGCTGCTGCGAGCCACCAGCTGGATGTAGTCCCCCATCTGGACCAGGATGAAGAGCGCGTCAGGTTCGTACAGGTCGCGGAGCTTGTGCGCCAGGGTGGAAATCTCGTCCACCGGGGTCTCGACCTGCGCGCTGGCAATGATGATCGAATGGTCGTTGATCTGGTAGGGCTGGCTGTTATCGGCCAGGTGCTGATAGAGCGCGCGCTGCTCGTCGGTCAGGGGGTGATTGAGGTACTTGTCCACCACCAGCAGGTTGGCGCCGCGCTCCAGCAGCCAGGCGACGGCCCGCAGATCGCGCGGCGTGGTCGTGGGATAGGTGAGTGCGCCGGTATCTTCATAGATCCCCAGGGCCAGCAGCGTCGCCTCCACCGGCGTGACCGCAATGCGGGCCTCAGCCAGGCGCTCTATGAGGAGGGTGGTCGTGGCGCCGAGCTCTTCTTCGACCAGGGACCAGCTCGAGGGCAGATCGCGCAGCCTGGGATGGTGATCGAATATCTGGACCGCCGTCTGCGGGCTCATGCCGCGAATCGGCTGCACCGTCTGCGTGTCGACGAGCACCACGCTGTCGATCCGGCGCCTCGGATACTCCTCGAGCCTCACGAACGGAAGCACCTCGGCATATTCGGCCAGGAATGCTTCAAGGTTGCGGTTCATCTGGCGCGGCAGGATCGGGGTCGCGGTGGGATAGAGGCGTGAGGCCGCGAGCAAGCTGGCCAGCGCATCGAAGTCAGTGTGCTCGTGCGTCAGGATCACCGTTACGGGCGGATCAGGTTGTGCCATGGTCGATCTGCTTCCGGCATTCAGCCGTCATAAGCAAACGCCCGGCGCGAGGCCGGGCGTCAGATACAGTCTACGGACGAACGATCAGCGCCGGCGCTGGGCGCACTTGCTGCATACGGTCGTATGGCTCAGCACCGCGAGCCGCTCGGGCTCGATGGGCTTGCCACACTGCTCGCAGAGGCCATAGATGCCCATGTCGAGCTGCACCAGGGCCTCGTCGATCTCGACCAGATGCTGCTGCGCACGCTCACGCAGGGCAAGGTTGAGCTCCCATTGATAGATCATGGGATCACCCTCGCCCAGCTCGTAGTCGCCCTTAGTTTCCAGGCGGGTGTTGAGCAGCTCGAGCTGCTCAAGCACCTCTGCGCGTTCAGCCTGAAGCCGGGCACGTGCTTCGGCGACTTCGTCAGTCTTGTTGGTCATCTTCTCGTTCGCGCGCCATCGCGCAGGAGTAGTGTCCTCGGCCGGGCGTCTCGTCGTCCTCCCCACCTTCGGCCGCGATCAACGCCGGCCAGAGGGTCTCAAGTTAGAGAGACAGGTCCTTCTCGCCCGACACGACATCATCCACAACGTCGGCTGCGTCTTCAACCGCAGCTTCCGCCCCATCGGCCACCGCGTCCACTGCGTCTTCAACCGCGTCCGCCGCGTCATCGACGACTTCCGACACGTTCTCGACGATCGCTTCAGGCTCGTCGTCGTCGCCATCGAAGACGTCTGCAAGCGCTTCCTGGGCGTCCTCTGCCTTATCGGCAACAAAGGACCAGGCAGACGCCAACTTGCCGGCGACGAAGCCTGCTGCAGCTTCCACCTTCTCGGCGACGGCCTCAGCCGCGGACTCGACGTCTTCGGCAACGGCCTCGACCACAGACTCGGCGTCCTCGGCCACAGTGTCCACTGCAGATGCCGCACCCTCGGCAACGTCCTCGGCCACAGCCTCGACCTCTTCGGACACTGCCTCAACGGCAGACTCAGCATCCTCGGCCACGGTCTCGACCACAGCCTCAGCGTCCTCGGCCACGGCTTCGACCTCTTCGACAGCAGTCTCCACGGCAGACTCCGCATCCTCGACCACGGTTTCGGCGACGGCCTCAGCCGCGGACTCGACCTCTTCAGCAGCAGTCTCAACTGCGGACTCGACGTCCTCGGCGACGGCCTCAGCCGCGGACTCGACCTCTTCGGACACTGCCTCAACTGCAGACTCAGCATCCTCGGCCACGGTCTCGACCACAGACTCAGCGTCCTCGGCCACAGCCTCGACCACACCCTCTGCGTCTTCGGCCACAGCCTCCAACTCAGGCGCCACTTCTTCGCCCAGGTCCTCGCCCTGCTCCTCGGCCAGCGCGGCTGCCTTCTCGCGGTAGCTCGCGGCCCAGTCGGACCACTCTGTCTCGGAGACCGCGCGCAGGCTCAGGCCAATCCGGCGGCGCTCCGGCTCGATCCGAAGCACGCGGAGGAGCAACAGGTCGCCCGGCGACACGAGGCTCTGCGGATGATCGGGCCGGATGTCGGCCATCTCAGAGACGTGCAGCAGGCCTTCGACGCCGCTGCGCAGGCGCACGAACGCGCCGAAGTCGGTCACGCGCGTCACCACTGCCTCGATCAGTTGCTGTGCGGTGTAGAGCTCCTCGATGTGGCTCCACGGATCGGGCTGCACGCGCTTGAGGCTCAGGCCGACGCGCTCGCGCTGCTTATCGATGCGGAGCACCTTGACCTCGACCACCTGGCCGACCTTCAGCACCTCACTCGGGTGGCCAACGGGGAACCATGCCAGCTCGGAGATGTGGACCAGGCCGTCTGCACCGCCGAGGTCGACGAAGGCGCCGAACTCGGAGAGGCTGCGCACAGTGCCCTCACGGACCTCGCCAACCTGGATGTCGTCGAGCAGTTGCTTGCGATGTTCGCGCTGCCAGCGGCGGCGCGCGGCGCGCTCCGACATGATCAGCCGGCGGCGCTTGCGGTCCACCTCCACGATCTTGACGGGAATCTCCTTGCCGACGTAGGTCGCCAGCTGGGCCTTGCGCTCTTCCGGCGACATGTCGCGCGGCAGCGAGGAGAGATGCGACGCAGGCACAAAGCCGCGCAGCTTGCCGAAGATGACCTCAAGGCCGCCAGCATTGTGGCCGCTGACCGTGGCCTCGAACATCTCATTGTTGTCCATCTTCTCCTGCGCGATCAGCCAATCCTTCTCCTGAAGCGCACGAGAAACCGAAACGATGAGGTTCCCTTCCCGATCCGATGGCTGCAGGATGTAAACGGGCCAGGTCGTGCCTTCCTGTAGCTCAGCGAGGGTGGACTTGTCCAGGCGCGACAGATCATTGGCCGGCACGATGGCTTCCCGCTTCAGGCCCAGGTCGATCACGATTTCCTGTGGGCTGACCGAGATGATCGTTCCCTCGCGGATGTCGCCGCGCTGCGGCATATCGTACCCGCCCTGGTCCAACAGGGCCTGCATGGGATGTACTTCAGCCGGCGGCTTGGTCGGTGGTAGAGATGTTGACATGAAAAGGAACCTCCAAAAGACACGAAAATAGGATCTGCGAAATCTTGAGCGTCACCGCGCCACGTGCAGGCGCATTGCCCAAGTCGACAAAAAGCCCCCGACCGGCGAGCCGAACGCACTCGCACGCATCGGCCGGGTTTCGAACCTCGTGATTGACCCAGCGGCCATCGCGATGAAAGGCGCGAGTGGCAACACCCCGCGCCGTCCGAACAGCAACGCTGGCGAAATGTCATTATAAAGGATGGTGCTGCGAACTGTCAACGCACCGCAGGGACGTTTTGCGCTGCAGGCGTTATTTGCCCAATCGCTCCCTGAATGCCTTCTCCAGCGCCGGCACCACCTCGAAGAGATCACCGACGATCCCGTAACGCGCCACGCTGAAGATCGGCGCGTCCTTGTCCTTGTTGATCGCCACGATCGTCTTGGAGCCGGTCATCCCGGCCATGTGCTGGATCGCGCCGGAGATCCCGGCCGCAATGTAAAGATCGGGCCGCACGGTCTTGCCGGTCTGGCCGATCTGGTGCACGTAGGGGATCCAGCCTGCGTCGACCGCAGCGCGGGACGCGCCAACGGCACCGCCCAGCACCCTGGCCAGGCTGCGGATCGGATCGAAGCCTTCAGGACCTTTCACGCCACGGCCCGCCGCCACGACGATGCCGGCGTTCTGCACGTCGAGCTCGCCCGTCTCCATGCTCTCGAACCCGATGATCTCCTCCGCGACGGCTGCGCCCGTCAGGGCCACCTCGAGGGGCGTGATCTTGCCCGTGCGGCTCGCATCGGGCCCGGGCGTCGGGAAGCTGCGCACGCGCACCGTTGCCATCTGCGCCTTGCCCTTGAACGTCACGGTTGCCACGATGGCGCCCGCGAAGATGGGCCGCTCGGCCACCAGGTTGCCGTCAGCGTCCAGATCGACCGATACCACCTCGGCCGCCATGCCGATATCGGCCATCGCCGCGGCCATGGCCGCAACGTCGCGCGCCCCCGTCACTGCGGGCGCGAAGATGATGCTCGGCTGCGCCGCATCGATGGCGGCCTTGAAGGCCGCGGCGTAGGCGGCATTGCGGTAGCGTGCGAATTCGGGGCCGTCCACGACGAAGACCTTGTCTGCGCCGTAGGCGATGGCCTGCTGCGCCACCTCGCCCACTCCCTGCCCGATCACCACTGCGGCAACCTGTCCGTCCAGCCGGCCGGCCAGATCGCGCGCCTTGCCCAGCATCTCCCATGACACCGGCTTTGCGACGCCCTCGTACTGATCGACGTAAACGAGAATGCCCATGATGTGCTCTCCTCCTCGCCCTCAGATCGCCTTGTCCGCGATCAGCTTGTCGACCAGCGCGGCGGCCTGTTCTGCCGGCGAGCCGCCCTGGATGAATTCCACCTTGCTCGTCGCCGCGGGCGGCTTCGTCAACTCGCTCCACACCAGCAGCGCCGCCCCTTCACCCAACCGCGCCAGATTCAGCCCAGGCAGCTCGCCGGCGCCCACCGCAGGGTACTGCATGCGGGAGGCCTTGCGGATGCCCATGAAGTTGGGATAGCGCGGCTCGTTGATCTCGGTGCTGAGGGCCAGCACGGCCGGCAGCTTGACCTTGACGGTCTGGATGCCCTCATCGAGGTTGCGCAGCACAACTGCCTCGTCCTCGTTGAGATCGACGATCTTGTTGACGTTGGAAACGAAGGGGATGCCCAGCTGCACCGCGATGCCGGGACCGACCAGGCCACCGTTGCCGTCGACCGACTGCTTGCCGGCGAGGATGAGCGAGTAGTCGCCGATCTTCCTGATCGCCTGTGCCAGGATGTGAGCGGTGGCCCAGGCATCGCTGCCCTGGAACACGTCATCCGACAGCAGGATGGGTTCCTCGATCCCCATGGCAACCGCGCGCTTCAGCGCTTCCGCGGACTCATCCGTGCCCAGGGTGAGCACGATCGCTTCGCCGTCGAAACGCTCCTGCAGCAGAAGCGCTTCCTCGACCGCGAACTCGTCCCACGGATTGAGAACCATCGTGACACCCAGATCGCCGCTCCGCACGTCCTCCGGCTTCACGTCGGACAACTGCTCGCTGTCGGGTGTCAGTTTGGCGCAAACAATGAACTTCATCCCGTAGCCTCCTTATCGACACTGTAAGTGGCTTCCATCCAGGATCGAATCGACTGCATGGTGCATCTTTACGATGCGAAGTGCCATGAGTATAGCATACGCGCGAAAGGCCGCGCAAGGCTCGTGAGGAAGAGACAGGAATTAGCAGCGTCATTGCCAGCGAAGGCATCCTGAGCGGAGGGCGCCAGCCCGCAGCCGAAGGACGCCGGGGCGGGTCAACGGAGCCGCTCCTTCGACTGCGCTCCCTTCGGTCGCTCCGCTCAGGACGCTAAGTCTCAGCTACACTTGGAGCTCTCCAGAAACCGACGCCACTACGGACCCACCTCGACGCTGCCCACGGCCTGCGGCTCGCCCAGGTAGACGGGCGGGTCCGCGGCCCCATCGTAGATGGCCACCAACAGCGCATACGTGCCCGGTGCAGCCTCCGGCGCGATGGCGATGGTGCGTGCGTCCCGGAGCACCGCACCAGCGCGCCACCCGGTCATCGGCAGGAACTCCCCGCCTGGCCGCTCGTCGCTCTGCCCCGCCTTGGAGCTATCTGCGCCGATCAGCTGCACGGAGATGACGTAGTTGCGATCGAGCGCGCCCAGCGCCCGCCAGTGGAGCACGACCTGCTGCGCGCCGCCGGGGCGAGCGCGGGCGGGCACCAGGTCGTAGCCCACCAACTCCAGGCGCTCCCCGAAGACGATTCCCGCCGGATGATCGGGTGTGGTCGACGCCACTGCGCCGCGCACGTGCACCGGCGGTCCCAGCCGGCCGGTGGGCGCGGCGGCCGCCGGCTCGTCCAGCTCGAACGCGAGCGCCAGGCCTGGCATCGGCTTGACCAGGTAGACCGGCCGGCCCGAGGCCAGGCCGCGCTCCGTCACGCCGGCCACGTCGCGCCACTCCTCGCCGCCTTGGAGAAGGGGGAAGAGCCCATCGAGGTCGGGTCGCGTGCCCTCCACGTACTTCAGGTACCACAGCGGCGCCATCTCGTCGCGGTCGTTGCTCACGAGCACCGCCCCGTCGGGGAGCGGCGCGGCGAGCAGGCCGGCCCACGCCCGCGCGGCAGAATCGTCCGTGGCACGCTGCACGCGGGGCCACTGGGTGACCATCGAACCGTAGGCCGATGCCGCCAGCAGCAGCACGGCCGCAGCCGCGCCCAGCGCGCGCGGCCAGCGCGACCCGCCCGCGGCCAGCCGTGCCAGCAGCGTGGCCAGCGTGCGGCCGAGGCCCCACGCGCCGGCGGCCATCCACACGGCCCACACCAGGTACGCCGGGATGTAGAAGACGTGGATGTCGCCGATCGCGTAAAGGAGGTTGAAGCCGATCTGCAAGACGAAGAACGACCCGGTCAACGCCAGCGAGGCCCGCCGTGCGCGGCCCGCCTCGCCCCGGCCTGCCAACAGCCACACCAGGCCGAGCAGGCCCAGAAGGATGCCGTTGGGCGACACCTCTGCGACGAAGCCGCTCACCAGCCGTGCCAGGGCCGCGCCCGCGTCGGGCGGGACCCCGAGGGCACCGCGGAAGACGCTGCCCGTGACGTGCGCTATGAAGCCCCCCAGCGACGCATCGTAGAGCGGTAGCGACTGGTCCGGCGCCAGGTCGAGGCGGAAGTAGGGCACGTGTGGCGCGCGCAGCGGGACGTAGAGGTAGAGCAGCAGCGGCGCGAGCAGGCAGACAGCCAGCCCGATCGGCCGGCGCGGCCGCAGCGAACGCAGCATGTGCGCCGCGCGGGGCCCCACAACGACCCACCCGAAGAGGAGCGCAGGCGGGATGAGCAGGAGGGTGGCGCGATGGTGCGCCAAACCCAGGCCGAACAAGGCTGCGGTGAGGAACGCCATGCGCCACGCGCCGGCCCCATCCTCCGCGCGCACCCGCCCGGCCCAGGCCGCCAGCGCCAGCAGGATCGCGCAGAGCAGCGCGGCGTGCAGGGTGTACACCTCGGCAATCACCGCCTGGGACCAGAAGGTCGGCGTGACTGCGAAGACGAGCCCGGCGCAGAGGGCGACGGCCCTGGACCACGGCCGGATCGCCTCCGGCGTGCGCGACCAGGCGCGCAGCAGGCGCATGACGAGCAGGGCAAGGAGCGCGACGGCCACGCCGCCCCAGAGCGCGGAGAAGAGGTTCATCCGGTACGCGGGGTCGCCCAGCGGGACGACGTGCGACCAGAGCCAGCCCAGCATCAGGTAGAGAGGATAGCCGGTCGGGTGCGCGAAGCCGCCCAGCCACGCCGCGAACTGGAACTCGGCGCTGTCGCCCCACAGCAGCCCGGGCGCAAGCGATCGGACGTAGACGGCCAGGGCCAGCCCGCCGGCCAGCGCGGCGACCGCTGCATCGAGCGCCGCGGCGCGCTGGCCCGGCCTCATTCGCCCCACTCCACCCAATCTACGGCCGCGGCCAGGGTCCGGAAGTCGCCGGCCACGCGCAGGTACGCGTCGGGTGCAATCACCTCCGACGCGGTGCCCGGCGCGGCGCCCTGCACGCCTGCCAGCGCGTGCGCCTGGCCCCGCAGCGCGTCGATCGTCGCACCGGAGCCCAGGGCCTGCATGGCCTCGACGGCCGCAGGCGTCAGGTGATCCGTCGCCGCGCCCTTGGTGGCCAGGACGACGATACGGCCGGCCGGCACGCCGCGCAGATATGCAGCGAGCGCATCGGCCTCGTAGCTGTTCGCGGCCGTGTCGAACCCCCGGCGGTCGAGCAGCGCGCCGCTGCGCGCATCGAACACCGCGACGTTGTAGCCCTGGCGCCCTGCGGACGCATCCACCGCCGCACCGCTGCGGTCGATCGCGGTGACGAACGCCTCGCTGAAGCCGTGCACCTCGAGATTGACGGGGCTCTGCACGTTCGTCGTCCCGATCAGTGCGCGGCTCGCGCCATCGGGAAAGACGTCGCGGGGGCTTCGGCGCCAGCTGAAGGACAGGGCCACCCGGTTGGACCCGGGCCGTAGCACCTCGGCCGGCACGTCGAATACGACGCTCTGCCAGCCCGCCGCGAGCGGCAGCGGCCCGCCCACGGGATGGCCGTTCACCGCGAGCGACACGGCCTGCTGCGCCGCGCCGTCGTAGTCCAGCGGCGCCACCGACAGGCGGAGCGGATGGACGCCGCCTGCCGCCGGCTCGAAGCCGGCCGGCATGGGCAGGATGAGGGTTGCGGCGTCCGCCGTGACCCAGTTGGCCGTCGCGCCATAGGGCTGCTCGTCGGTGCGCGCGTCCCAGCCCTCGCCCAGGTAGGGCTCATTGCCCCCGGTGCCCAGGTCGAGCCGGAGCGGCAGCGCCACCGGCGGCGCCTCGACGCGGTACACCCGGTATCCGTCCGCCTCCCACACCGGCGCCTCACCCACAGGCAGCACGTCGAGCACGTACTGCTCCGTGCGCTGCCACGTGTCCTGGTACGGGTAGCGGCCCTCGATCGGCGGCGTGGTGACCAGGTAGCGCACGTTGTAGAGCGCCATCAGGTCCGCGGCCTGCTCGCGCGCGGCCGCATCGACCTCCGGCGGGATCTCCCGGTACATCTCCAGCTCGGTGATCGCGCGAAAGAGCGGGATGCGCGCGAAGTAGGCCATCTTGAAATCGGGCGCGCGGCTGATGTTGCCGCCCAGCATCGGCTTGCCGTGCCCGGTCTGGAAATACTGCAGGTTCGTCTGCTCGCTGCCCAGCACGCCGAAGCTGTTGCGCCAGCCCAACGGCAGCTGCATGATCGCAAAGTCGTCCCCGTCCGCAGCGATGTTGCGATAGACCTCCGGGATGCGCGCGTCCGTGGTCGGCATGGGCGCGGGCAGGTGTTCCAGCACGACGAGCGCGGCCAGGACGGCAACAACGGAGACCGAGAGCACCGGGGAGGCAGACGCCCGCATTTGCCGCCCGGTCCCCCGCCCGATCCGCGCCAGGAGCCACGCCACACCATACGCGGCGAGCACCGCGAGGGCCAGCATGAGGATCACGCTGTAGCGGTTGGGCGCGCGGTTCGCGCTGACGAACGGGATGAAGTGCAGCAGGGTGAAGGGCAGCGGGAAGGTCACGCCCTCGGGCAACAGGTTGTCGAGGCTGAAGCGATAGCGCCCGTTCACCTGAAGGAGCGGACCGAGGACCAGGATGCCGAACACGGCGGCAGACCAGAGCCACGGTGCGAGCCTGCGCCGGCCAGCCAGCGCGCCCCCCAGTGCCAACGCCAACGTGACCCAGCCGAGGAAGACCGTGTTGATGTCGCCGAAGCGCCCCTCCCCCGTCTCGACCGCGCGCAGCGCCTCACGCCAGTTCACGCCGCTCGCCTCGTTGCTGCCGAGGATGGGATTCAGGTCGGTGGGCGTGACCAGCCCGACCGCGTCCGCGCTCAGCTTGAGGCTCTCGCCCCACCCTTCCAGGGCGTAGTTGCCGCCCGTGAACTCGCGGGCGATGGGCACGAGCACGGGCGACCAGAGCACCACGGCCACCAGGACGCTCACGCCGATCATGACCAGGCTGGTGCGGCGCCGCGCCATCCCGCGCCAGGACGCCAGCAGGAGCACGGCCGAGAACAGCGCGAGGAACGACGCGAAGATCATCTCGGCCAGCGCGGCCAGCGCGAAGAAGAGGCCGGCCATCGCCGCGTCCTTCAGCCGCGGCCGGTGCAGCGTGCGGAGGAAGTAGAGCGCGTAGAAGGGCAGCCACTGCGTCGTGACCATATCGTAATGGCCCAGCGCCGCGTAGATCGCGCGGTTCGACGCGAACGCGTAAATGATCCCGCCGATCAGCCCCGCGAGCCGGAGATGATCGGCGTTCGCCCGCGGCAGGGCGCGGCGGAGGACGTAGCGCACCAGCAGGCTTGCGCCCAGGGCGCTCAGCACCGAGGCGAGGATCACGGTCGCGTTGCTCGCCACCGGCGCATTGAACGCCAGGAGCAGGGGCATGCCGATCAGCGCGTTGAAGAAGTTGTAGGTGAAGAGGATCAGGTCGATGCCCAGAGGCAGCCAGATGAGCTCGCTGTGCAGCGGGCTCACGTGCAGATCCAGCAACGCGTGCTTGAAGTACCAGATGTTCCACACGAAGGTGGACTCATCGAAGGCCCAGGTGTCGGTGCCGGGGATGCGGGTCGCGAAGTTCGCCAGGACCGGCCACGTCTGCACGAAGGCCAGTACCGCGAAGAGCGCCAGCGCGGCCCCCGTGGCAACGGCAGCGCGGGAAGGACGCCTGATAGTCATTATGTCATCTCTTGGATGGCCTGCCATTGACGGCGCAACCCCTCATGCAGGCTCACCTCGGGCTGAAAACCGAGCACGGTCGTCGCGAGCCCCGTGTCGGCCCAGGTGTCGCGCACGTCGCCGGGCTGTGGGGGCTGGCGGCGCAGGTTGAGCTGGCCGCCCGCCAGGTCCGCAATGTGCCTGATCACCTCGCTCATAGAGGTGCGCGCGCCGCCCGCGATGTTGATCACCTGGACGGAAGTGCAGTGCGCCACACAGGCCTCACCCGCCAGCAGGAAGGCGCGCACCACATCGGCCACGAAGGTGAAGTCCCGGGTCTGGGTACCGTCCCCGAAGAGCGAGATCTCCTGCCCCCCTGCGGCCGCGGACAGAAAGCGTTGGAACGCCATGTCGGGCCGCTGGCGCGGGCCGTAGACCGTGAAGAGGCGCAAGGACAGCGTCGGCAGTGCATAGACGTCGTTGTAGAGGCGGCAGAGATGTTCGGCCGCCAGCTTGGTCACGCCGTAAGGGCTGATGGGCGCGGGCGCCATGGCCTCCCGCAGCGGCATCTCTGGCTGATCGCCGTAGGCCGAAGAGGATGACGCGTAGACGAGCGGGATCTTGCCCCCGGCCAGGCACGCCTCGAGCAGGCGCTGCGTTGCCAGGATATTGTTGCGCGTGTACGCGTCGAACTGGCTGCCCCAGCTGCCGCGGACGCCGGGCTGCCCTGCCAGGTGATAGATCAGCCCGACGCCGTCCAGAAGCCGCGCCAGGTCTGCCGTGACGAGGTCCGACTCGACGAGGCGGAAGAGGGGGTGGGCCAGGGCCGCGGCCAGGTTGCGCTCCTTGACCGCGCGGCCATAGTAGTCGGTGAAGCAGTCGACCCCGAACACCTCGTGCCCGCACGCGAGCAGTGCCTCGCAGAGGTGTGAGCCGATGAAGCCTGCCGCGCCCGTCACGAGCACGCGGCGCGGGCCGGCGACGAGCTGTTGAGTCATTCCGCCCCCCTGTGTTGAGCCGCAGAGGCGGCCGAAGCGTCGAGCTCCTCGCGGATCACGTAGATCGGCTTGTCCTGCGCCTCGTGATAGGTGCGCGTGATCATCTCCGCCAGCAGGCCCATGCTGAGCATCTGCACGCCGAGGATCACCAGCAGGACGCCCAACAGCAACAGGGGCCGCGTGCCGATGTCCTGGCCGAAGATGACCTTGAGAACTGACAGGTAGACTCCGATCAGGGCGCCGATGCCCGCGAAGACGAGGCCCAGCCCGCCGAAGACGTGCAGCGGCCGGCCGGAGTAGCTCAGCATGAAGCGCACGGTGATGAGGTCCAGGAGCACGCGAAAGGTGCGGCTGATGCCGTACTTGGTCTTTCCGAAGCGGCGCTTCCGGTCGTTGACCGGCATCTCCGCCACGGTGACGCCCATCCAACTGGCCAGCGCGGGGATGAAACGGTGCAGCTCGCCGTACAGGTGGATGTTCTTGACGACCTCGCTGCGATAGGCCTTCAGAGAGCAGCCGTAATCGTGCAAGGCGACATGCGTGGCGCCGGAGATCATGCGGTTCGCGACCATGGAGGGCAGGCGCCGGCTGAGGAACGGCTCCTTGCGCTCCGTGCGCCAGCCGCTGACGATGTCGTAGCCTTCCTCGAGTTTCGCCACCAGGCGGCCGATGTCGCGGGGATCGTTCTGCAGATCCGCGTCCGAAGTGACGACTACCTCCCCGCGCGCCGCGGCGAAGCCGGCTGCAAACCCGGCGGACTGCCCGAAGTTGCGCCGGAAGCGGATGATCCGCCAACGGGGGTCGCGGGCATGTACCTCTGCCAGGCGGGCGAAGCTGGCGTCGCTGCTGCCGTCGTCCACGACGATGACCTCGTACGGCCGCCCCAGGTCGGACAGCGCTGCAGTCAGCTCATCGTAGAGGGGCGGCACATTCTCCTCCTCGTTGTAGAGGGGAATGACCACGGAGAGGTATGGCTCCATGTTACGTCCTTCGTCGGGTTCGATTCAGCCCCTGGACCAGGTACATCACACCTCCCACCAGCCCGGTCAGGGCAGTGATCGCGTAGATGCTCAGGGAAAACGCCATGGCGATCCCTTGCGGCACGCCCGCGCTGCCCAGCAGCGTGATGTAGGAGATCTCCCGCACCCCCAGACCCCCGACTGCCGGCAGCAGCAGCGCGGCCGAGGTGAGCGGCACGATCACGAAATAGAACATGATGGGCAGGTGCAATCCCAGGCCGGTGCCGATCAGCACATTCCAGCCGATCTGCATCAGGTTGAAGACGACGGAGACGAGGAAGGCCTGCGCCACCGCGCCGCGGCGGTAGCTGGTCAGGCCGGCAGCCACGTCCGCCGCCTTCGTCCTGCGCAGCCACCGCGCCCACCGGCTGTCGCCGCCCGCCGCGTTGCGCCACCAGGGCCGCGTCAACAGCCAGGCGACCAGCATGCCGCCAACGGCCAACACGGCCAGGAGCCCCACCAGGGCTGGGCTCGCCAGGTCCGGCCGCAGCACGCCCGCGACCAGGCCCATGAGCAGCAGGCTGATCAGCCCCAGGTAGCGATCCACCACCACGCTGTTCAGCACGGGCCCGACCCGCTGCGTGTCCTGCGCCAGCTCGACCACGCGCACTGCGTCGCCGCCGAACCCCGTGGGCAGCAGCACATTGAAGAAGCCGCCGACGAAGTACCACAGGGTCAGCTCGGCCAGGGGCCGCTCCACACCCAGGCCACGCAGCAACACCTGCCACCGGTAGGCCCGCACGGCGACGCCCAACAGGAAAAGGCCCCACGCGGCTGCCAGCCATGGCAGCCTGATTTGGGCCAGGGCCCCCGTCAACTCACCCCAGCCCACCTGGCGCAGGGCGACTGCGAGCAGGATGGCGCTGATGGCCACTTGAAGGAGGCCGCGCAGGCGCTTGCGCGGCGGGTTACGGCGACTCACAGATTGCGACACTCCGACAAACCAGTCTACCGCACTTGTCCGCCTTTGCCAATTAATCGCGAGTTGAGGAAGTGTGGTAAACTCGCGGCTGACCCATGATGAAACCATCCCGACCCTGGTTCACCGCACCCTGGCTGCACCTCGCGCTCATCCTCATCGTCGCGGGCCTGTTCCGCCTGTGGCAGATCGACAGCATCCCGCCGGGACTGTTCGGCGACGAGGCCACGGACGGGCTGGACGCGCTGGATGTGCTCGCGGGCCTCGGCGCGGTCTTCTTCCCGGCCAACTTCGGCCGCGAGGGGCTGCACATGTGGATCGTGGCCGGCATGTTCCGCGTGCTGGGCGTCACGCCGCTGGCGCTCCGCCTGCCATCGGCCGCGGCCGGCATCGCGACCGCACTGGCCGCGTACTGGCTCGGACGTGAACTGCTCGCGGCCTGGCGGAGGGACGCGGGCCGCGACGCCGCGGCGGCCGGCCCCTGGGAGTACCTGCCCCTCGTCGCGGCGCTCTACGGGGCCACCTCCTACTGGCACGTGCACTTTTCCCGGTTCGGCATCCGCGGGGTGTTCACGCCGCTGCTCGGCGCGCTCGCGTTCGCGGCCTTCTGGCGCGCGGTCAACCGCAGATCGCTCGTCTGGTTCGCGGCGAGCGGCGCATTCCTGGGCCTCGCCACCCACTTCTACACGGCCAGCCGCTTCTTCCCCTTCTTCCTCGCCGGCTTCCTCGCCGTGCAGTGGCTCGTGGCGCACGTGACGGGCCGGCGCGACCGGGTCATCCTGCGGCAACACCTGGGGGGCATCGTGCTCCTCTTCGCGGTCGCGGCGCTGGTCTTCGCGCCGCTCGGGGTCTACTTCCTGCAGCATCCGGGATCGTTCGCGCAGCGGGCCGGGGAGGTGGCCGCGTTCGGCGGAGAGGGGGCGTGGGTGCGCATGGGCCGCGCGGCCGCGGCCAACGTGCTCCAGTTCTTCCTGCCCGGCCGCGGGGACGCGGAGCAGTTCTACAACCTGCCCGGCCGTGCGGTCTTCGACCCGCTCACGGCCGCCCTGGCGCTGACCGGCCTCGCGCTGACGGTGTGGCGCTGGCGCCGCAGCCCGGCGCTCTTC
Organism: Anaerolineae bacterium; assembly: GCA_040766655.1. GTDB lineage: Bacteria > Chloroflexota > Anaerolineae > CG2-30-64-16 > CG2-30-64-16 > JALOOB01. Next base: position 83,193 of record JAXGQB010000016.1, on the reverse strand, counting down.
CTCGCCCTGTGGTTCCCCGCGCTGCTGCTGCCTTCTTTCCTGGCCACGGATCGCTGGCCGACGCTGCCGCGGGTGCTGGGGGTCATTCCTGGGGTCTATTTCTTCCCGGCCATCGGCGCGCTGGGTGTCGCGGCCGCGCTGTTGCGCTGGCGGTGGCGGGGCGCCCGCGTCCTCGCGGCCGGGCTGATCGTCCTCGCGCTCGGCTCGCACGCCGCGCTCACCTACCGCGACTACTTCGTGACCTGGGGGCCGTCCGCGACGACCTACGACGCGCTGGAGGGCGACATGACCGCGGCGTGGCGGTGGCTGGATGAGCACCCCACGGAGGGCCACGTCTATCTCTCCTCCGACATCTACCGCCACCCGACGTTCATGCTGCTGCACGAGCGAGCCACGGTGCAGACCTACTGGGAACACACGAACGAATCGCTGAGCTGGTTCGATGCGCGATCTGCCCTGCCCCTGCCCGCGGCCGGAGAGAAAAGCACCTATCTCATCGCCGCGTCGTCGCCCCTGACCACAGAGGCGCAGGCGTGGCTGGCGCAGTGGGGGCGGGAGGTCGACGTGGTGCGCGCGCCCGACGGCCGGCCCAGCCTCACCGTCACCGAGGTGGCGGCGGGCGCCACGGCCGTAGCGACGGGCCAGCCGGAGGAGAACCTCCCGGCGCCGGTCCCGGTGGACGATGGCCTGCAGCTTACGGGAGCGACCGTGGCTGAGGTCGATGGCCGCAGCATCCTCTACCTGAGTTGGCGGACCGACGGGCCGAATCGGGAGGGGTGGCAGGCCTACGACCTGGAGATTGAGGCGGTCGGGGGGGACGGGTCACCGCGCATCACCGTGCCCTTCGAGGGGATGCGGCCGACGGAGTGGGTGGCCGGCGGGCGCTTCATCACGTGGCACGAGCTGGAGGGCGCGAGCCCTGGCCAGCCCGGCCAGCTGCGGCTGCGCCTGATCGACCGGGCAGACAGCGCACCTGCTCCCTGGCACACCATCGTGCTGCCGTAGCCCGCCCAGTCCCCCTCGGCCGGCCCGCTACCGGCCCTTCCAGCCCAGCACCCAGCGGTGGTGCGACCACACCTGCTTGACGCGCCAGGGGATGCGCAGCCGCTCGATCCACGCGTACTTCATCACGCGGGGATGAAGGCTCGGATCGCGGCCGAGGTAGTAGTCCATGGTGGACCAGCGCCACCCCTCGCCCGTGAACTTGCTGTCCAGCTTCCTGGAGCGAATGCCGATCTTCTGAAGCAGTTGTGCGGCGGGCATGACAGTGTCCGGCCAGGGCGGGGTGTCCAGCACCCCCTGCTCGATGATCTTCACATCCAGCGCTTCGAGATGAATCCTGATCCGGCGAATATCGGTCCACCGCTCGTCGATCTCCTTGACGAACTCCGGCTCGACGATGTGCTTGCGCACCTGGTAGCCGACCTGCACGGGATTGGGCACGGCCACGAAGACCAGCTTGTTGCTCACCCGCACGAGCTCGCGGAGCAGCGCCGCGGGGTCGGGCAGATGCCAGATCGCGGCCCAGTTCCACGCGAATTCGAAGGTATTGTCGGCGAACGGCAGGGCGGACCAGTCAGTCGCGTGCACGAGATCCACGGGCAACCCGAGCTCATCCCAGATGCGCGCCACGCCCGCGAGCCGTTCCTGGTTGTCGTCGACCAGGGTGACCGGCGTCCGGATGCGCGCCAGGGCCACGCTGTTGATCCCGCTGACGCCGGCCATGCCGAAGAGCGGCGCCTCCAGCACGTTGGCGAAGCCGTACCGGCCTTTCAGGGCCAGCAGGAAGTCGTTCAGAACGAAGCGCTCGTACACCAGGCCGAGGCCCTCGTTGTAGTCCGTCAGATATTTCTTCCAGGTGGGTTCAGTCACGGCGGTGCTCTCCATGCGGCTGAGTCTATCACAACCGTACGCTGCGCCAAAGACGGCCGGGATCGCTCCAAACGCGCCCATATGGGCCAGATCATTTTGACGCAGGGCCCATGCTGCGTAGAATGGGGGCATCTCGCGGCTGCCCGGCGTCCAGCGCCCGGTGCGGCCGATTTTATTCGTCACACATCCGGGGGCAACATGGGCATTGCGCTAGGCATCGATACGGGCGGCACTTACACGGACGCGGTGTTCGTCACCTATCCCGAGGGACGCGTCATCGCGGGTGCGAAGGCGTTGACCACGCGGCAGGACCTGTCGCAGGGCATCGGAGCGGCGATCCGCGCGGTGTTCGAGTCCGCAGCGGCCGAGGGCCAGCCGATCCAACCGTCCGACATTACCCTGGTCTCGTTGTCGACCACCCTGGCGACCAACACGCTTGCGGAGGGGCAGCGGGGCCGCGTCTGCCTCCTGCTCATCGGCTACGATCCCGCGCTGATGCAGGCCTACCGGTTCGACAGGGAACTGGCCACCGACGACGTCGTGTACCTGGCGGGCGGCCACGATGTGGTGGGCGACGAGGTGACGCCGCTGGACGAGGCCGCGGCTCGGGAGGCCATCCTGGCCCGCAAGGATCGGGTGGAGGCATTCGCGGTCTCCGGCTACTTCAGCGTGCGCAATCCCGCTCACGAGCTGCGCGTGCAGGCACTGGTGGAGGAGCTCACCGGCGCCGCAGTCACCTGCGGCCACGAGCTGACCAGCCAGCTCAACGCAGTGCGCCGCGCCACGACCGTCTCCCTCAACGCGCACCTGATCGCGCCACTGCGGGAACTGCTGCTGGCGGTGGAGGCCACCCTGGCTGGGATGGAGATCGTCGCGCCGTTGATGGTGGTGAAGGGGGACGGATCGCTGGTACGCGCCGAGTTCGCCCTGCGGCGGCCGATCGAGACGATCCTCTCGGGACCGGCCGCCAGCGTGGTGGGCGCGTGGCACCTGGCGGGCCGCCGCGACGTGTGGACCGTCGACGTTGGCGGGACGACCACGGACATCGCGCAGCTCCGGGACGGCTGGCCCGTGCTCAACGTGAACGGCGCGCGCGTGGGCGGCTGGCGCACCATGATCGAGGCGGTGGATGTACACACCACGGGCCTCGGCGGCGACAGCCACGTACGGGTCGGCGAGGACCGCCAGCTGTCGATCGGCCCGAAGCGGGCCATCCCGCTGTGCCTCCTGGCGAGCGAGCATCCCCACGTCACTGCCAGGCTGCGGGAGGCGGCTGCCATCCCGCCCGCGCGCTGGGACAACGAGTCCGTGGAGTTCCTGGCCCTCGGGCGCCGCACGCGCGACCGGCTCGACGAGATCGAGGCGGAGATCGTGGCGCGCGCCGCGGCCGGGCCTGCGCCCGTCGACGATTTCACCGACCGGTCGCGCGCGGGTGCGCTCGTCCGGCGCAGGCTCGCCGACCTCCAGGTGCGCGGCCTGCTGCGCCGCGCGGCCTTCACCCCGACCGACGCCCTGCACGTGCTGGGCGTGTTCGAACGGTGGGATGCGGAGGCATCGCGGCTGGCGGCCGCGATGCTGGCCGGGCAGGCGGGGCTGGACGTGGAGGCGTTCTGCCGGCTGGTGGTCGAGCGCTTCGCGCAACAGGTGGCGACCGAAGTGGTGAACAAGGTGCTGGAGGACGAGGTCGGCCGGCCCAACTGGGCCGAGGAACCGGCAGGCGCCGCGCTGCTGGGCCGTGCCTTGGGCCGCGGCAACCACGCGGGCGCGGGGCAGGACACCGATCTGGGCTGCACGCTCACGCTCAAGCGGCCCCTGGTCGCCATCGGCGCGCCGGTTGCAGCCTACCTGCCGCAGACAGCCGCGCACCTGAATACCGAGCTCATCATCCCGCCCCACGCCGAAGTCGCGAACGCGGTCGGCGCGGTGTCGGGTAGCATCATCCAGCGCGCGCAGGTCACCATCAGCGTGCTGGACGCCGACGGCACGCTGCGCGTCCACGGGCTGCCCGGCGGGGTGATCGATTTTCGCGGGTTGGAGAAGGCCGTACAGTACGCAGAGACCGTGATGCACGCACACCTGCGCGACCTGGCGCTGCAGGCTGGCGCGGCGCAGGTCGAGTTGAGCCGCTCACGCCACGACCTACGCACGCCCGTCAAGGGCTACAGCGGGCAGGAGCTGTTCCTGGGGAGCACCCTCGTGTTCACCGCGGCCGGCCGGCCCAGCCCCGCGCGCACTCGCGGGGGTGATCCGCTGGGCGCACGACCTGCCGTGTCCTGAGAAACCCCCGTTAGCCTCACCATAACCTACAAGGGGCAAGATCTCCTCACATAGTCAGTACAATAGGCGTACGATCCAGGTACATCAGGAAGCCAAATTACACACACGTCAGCCCTTACAGCTCATAATTCTACGCGCTATCACGCTGGTTCCGTAACTACGACGGGATTCACGGACAGGAGGTTTCTATGAGCCCAAAGAAGGCGACGCAGGAGTCGGCCGGGACGTCCAAAGGATTCACGGCTGAGGAACGAGCTGCGATGAAGGAGCGCGCCCGGGAGCTGAAGGCGGAGGCTCAAAGGGCGGACGGGGAAAACGCCTTGCTCGCGAAGATCGCCGAGATGCCGGAATCGGACCGCACCATGGCCGAGCGGCTCCATGCGATTGTCAAGGCGAGCGCGCCAAGTCTCCTGCCAAAAACCTGGTACGGGATGCCCGCGTATGCCGACGCGGATGGCAAGGTCGTCTGCTTCTTCCAGAGCGCACAGAAGTTCGGCGCGAGGTACGCAACTTTCGGCTTCAACGACGTGGCCAACCTCGACGACGGCGCCATGTGGCCGACCTCCTTCGCGTTGAAGGAGTTGACCCCGGCCGGAGAGGCGCAGATCGCCGCGCTCGTAAAAAAAGCGGTGAGCTGAGGGCTGATCTAACCACCCGCCCGCATGCCTGGCGGGCGGGAGACCACTCCGGCGGCCTAAAGCCTCTCGATCAACCTCAGGTAGAACCCGCACGCGTCGACGATCTGGCTCACGGGGCAGCGCTCGTCGACCATGTGGGCCAGCTTGCTGTCGCCCGGGCCGAAGCCGATGGTCGGAATCCCCATGCTCACGGGGGTGACAGCATTCGTGCTGAAGTCCCAGAACACGAACGGGGGCGGCTCGCTGCCGAAATACGCCTCGTAGGCGGCGACGCTGGCCCGCGCCAGCTCGTGGTCCCCGTCGATGCGCCAGCCCAGGTGGAACGGCTCGTACGTCACGTCCATGCCCGTCCAGCTCTTGCTCCGGATCGTGCCCACCCGCCACGTCGCGTTCTTCCCCCGGATCAGCTGGTCCAGCTCGGCCCTGACCTCCGCCTCCGTCTCTGCCGGGGCAATCCGCCGGTCCAGGTACACCTCGCACTCGGAGGGCACCGCGTTGAGGGACGCGCTGACGCTCGAGATGCGCGACATGACCAGCGTCCCGCGCGGATCACCCCTGCGCATGAGCTCCGCGTTCAGCCGCTCGACGCGCTGGATGATCTCGGCCATGGCGTAGATTGCGTTGACGCCTTTCTCGGGCGCGGCGCCGTGGGCCGAGACGCCATGCGTGGTGATGGTCGCCTGCAGCTTCCCCTTATGGCCCACCGCGATCCTGTTGTCGGACGGCTCGCAGATGACCACGTAGTCCGGCCGGAGGCTCAGCTCAGCGAACAGGTGCTTGAGGTTCTCCCCGTCGCAGTCCTCTTCCATCACGCCGCACGAGACGTAGACCGTCTTGCCCGCAGCGAGCCCCGACCTCGCGGCCAGCGCGCCCGCGTAGACCGAGGCCGCGGTCGCGGCCTTCATGTCGACCGAGCCCCTGCCGCACAGGTGACCGTCGATGACCTCGCCGCTGAACGGGGGAAAGCTCCAACTGCCCGCATCCGTCACGTCGACCGTGTCGACGTGGGAGTCAAAGAGGATGCTCTTGCCGCCCGCCCCGATCCGGCCGACGACGTTGCCCATCCCGTCGATGGTCACTTCATCGTAGCCGAGACGTGCCATGGTGGCCGCGACGAAGCGAACGACCTCCTCTTCCTGTCCCGTGAGGCTCCTGATGCGAACCAGGTCCTGGGCGAACCGGACGAGCTCGTCCTGCACGTCCGGCGTCAGCGAAGCGATTTGGCTCATGATCCCTCGTTTGGCGAGATGATGTTGTGTGCGGCGCCGCGCACCACGGCCCGATTCTGCGCCAGGGGCCCCACAAAGTCAACTTCGGTGCTGCAACGAGCCGACGAGCCGCCACCGAATTAATTCGGTGGCTGAAAGGACGAAGTGTGCTGAAGCACACTGGCGGGCAAATGGGAGATCACCTGGCTGACAGTCGCAATATCGAGCCTGATGACGTCGCACACGGCCACAACCCGTTTCAACGGGTTTCGTCGATATCAGCCTGCGGTTTCAACCGCAGGCGCGCGTAACGCCTGGCGCGGTTGCCCCGTGCGGAACGCGCGGCTATACTGCACCCCAAACCAACCTGCCGAGGAGAAGCATGCCCGCACAACCGATCGACGCGCGCACCGATGCGCTGCTCATGCATGGGGACGACAACGTCCTGCTTGCGGTGGCCGAGCTGCCCGCCGGCCACGTGACACACGCCGGCGGCGCAGCGGTCGTCATCACCGCACCGATTCCCTCCGGCCACAAGCTGGCGCGGCGCGACCTCGCCGCGGGCGAGATCGTGCTGAAGTACGGGCAGCCCATCGGCCGTGCAACCGCAGCCATCGCCGCGGGCGAACACGTGCACGTCCACAACGTCGAAAGCCTGCGCGCACGCGGGGACCTTGCCGTGCCCCTGCGGGTGGTGCGGGGCCGCGCGGGGGCAAACAACGCCCCCTCCCCCGTCCACCCCCAGGCAGGGCTGGCGGCGGGCATGGCAACCTTCCTCGGCTACCGGCGGCACGACGGCCGCGCAGGCACGCGTAACCACGTGCTGGTCCTCCCCTCGGTGCAGTGCGCGAACGGCGCGGTGCGGCGCATCGGCCAGCTCGTGCCGGGCGTGGTCCCGCTGCCCCACGTCTACGGGTGCAGCCAGCTCGGCGCGGACCTGGAGCAAACGACCCGCACCCTGGCCGGCTTCGCCTCGCATCCGAACGTTGCCGCGGTGCTGCTCGTCGGCCTGGGCTGCGAGTCGCTCGACACCGCGGGCCTGGCCGCGCGCCTGGCCGCGGATGCCGTCAACGTCCGGCTGCTTAACATCCAGGACGAGGGCGGCGCGGCAAGGACGGCCGAGCGCGGCGCGGCCATCGCGGCCGAGTTGCTGGTTGAAGCGCAGCGCCTGGAGCGCACCCCGATCCCCCTCAGCGAGCTGATGGTGGGCCTGGAGTGCGGCGGGTCGGACGCCTGGTCGGGCATCACCGCGAACCCCGCGCTGGGTACCGCCAGCGACCTGCTGGTCGCGGCAGGGGGCAGCGTCATCCTGTCGGAGACGACCGAGTTCATCGGCGCGGAGCACCTGCTCGCGGCGCGCGCGGCGCCGGACCAGGCCAGGCGCATCCTGGAAGCAGTCGCCCGAGGGGAGGACCTTGCGCGGCGGATGGGGGTGGACATGCGCGGCGCGCAGCCATCGCCGGGCAACATCGCGGGCGGGCTGACCACGATCGAGGAGAAGTCGCTGGGCGCGATCACCAAGGGCGGCCACGCGCCGGTGCAGGAGATGGTCGACTATGCGTGCCGGCCCACGCGGCGCGGGCTGGTGCTCATGGACACGCCGGGCAACGACGCCGAATCGGTGACGGGCATGGTGGCGGGCGGCGCGCAGGTGGTCGCCTTCACCACCGGACGCGGCACGCCCGTCGGCTGTCCCATCGCGCCGGTCATCAAGCTGGCGACCAACACGCCGCTCGCGCGGCGGATGGCGGACGACATCGACCTGGATGCGGGCACGGTCATCTCGGAGGGGGAATCCCTCATGGACGTGGGCGCGCGCATCTTCGCGGAGATCATCGCGGTGGCGTCGGGCAAGGAGACTGCGGCCGAGCACTGGGGCTACGCGGAGTTCTCGATCAACATGATCGGCCCCCGGGTGTAGCGGCGTGAGTACGTCCGACGCGGGCCCGGTGCTCATCACGGGCGTGAACGGCTTCATCGCACGCCATCTCGCGGAGCACCTCCGCGCGCGGGGCGTGGCCGTGCGGGGCACGGTGCGCCGGCCGGACGCTGCCGCGGGGCTGGACGAGGACGGCATCGACGTGGTACGGGCCAGCCTGGCGGATCGCGACCGCCTTGCGGAAGCCGCGCAGGGGTGCCGCGCGATCGTGCACGCCGCGGCGTGGACAGGCGGGCCCGAGGTGTCGCCCGAGGCAGGCTACGCGGTCAACGTGGACGGGACTGCCAACGTGCTGGCCGCGGCGCGGGCGGCCGGCGTCGGGCGCATCGTCTATCTCAGCAGCGTCGCAGTCTACGGGCTGAACCGGGCGAGGCTGCTCGACGAGCGCGCATCGACCCCGCGCGTCGGCCAGGCCTACCCGGACAGCAAGATCGTGGCCGAGGCGCTGGTGCGCGAATCAGGGCTGCCCTACGTCATCGTGCGGCCCGCGTCGACCTACGGACCGCGCGGCGACGCGTGGACGCTGGGGCCCATCGGGACGATCCGGGCCGGCCGGCTCGTGCTGCTGGGCCGCGACGACGGGCTCGTCACCCCGGGCTACATCGACAATGTCGTCGGGGGGCTGTGGCTGACCCTGACCGAGCCGGCCGCGCTCGGCGAGACGTTCAACCTGTGCGACGATCGCGCGGTGACCTACCGCCAGTTCTACCTGGCCTACGCGGGGATGCTCGGCCAGTCGACCCTGCCCACCGTGCCGCAGCCGGTGGCGTGGCTGGCCCGCCTGCCCGCCGCTCGGTGGGCGCGCCGCGCGCTCCGCCGGGGGGCTGCCGGCCGGTGGTCGCAGCACTTTCGCTTCAACCCCTCGCAGTACAGCATTGCGCACGCGGTCGAGCGCCTCGGCTACGCGCCCACCGTGAGCTTCGAGGAGGGCATGCGGCGGACGGAGTTATGGCTGCGCGCGACCGGCCACCTCAGCTAGTTTCAGAAATCCTTGCTCCGCGCGGCACTTTGGGCTATACTTCTGCTGTCATGCGCGTCTTTCTGCAAACCCTGGGCTGCCGGCTGAACTACGCCGAGATGGCAGCGCTCGGCCGCCAACTCACCGGGGCGGGCCATGAAGTGGCGTCGTCGGTGTCCGAGGCGGACCTGTGCATCCTGAACAGCTGTGCGGTGACGGGCGAGGCCGCGCGCCAGAGCCGCCAGCTCGCACGCCAGCTGGCCCGCGCCAACCCGCAGGCACGGCTCATCGTCACGGGCTGCTACGCGACCCTGGAGGGGGAAGCCGTCGCCAGGCTCCCGAACGTCACCCTGGTGGTCGGAAACGACGCCAAGGACGGACTGTTAAGCCTCATCGAGGCCAGCCTCATCGAGGCCGGGCAGCCTGGTGCAGAGGCGACGTCCGCAGAGGCGACGTCCGCAGAGGCGACGTCCGTCGCAGCGCCCCTTCCCACGACGCCGGAGCGAGGCGCAGGCGGCGACGCACGGCGCACCCGCGCGTTCATCAAGGTGCAGGACGGCTGTCGCAACCGGTGCACCTTCTGCATCGTGACCGTGGCGCGCGGGGACGAGCGCAGCCGTACGATCGACGAGGTGGTGGCCGAGATGGCCGCGCTGCACGCGGAGGGCTACCAGGAGGCGGTGCTCACCGGCGTGCACCTGGGCGGATACGGCTCGGACCTCGGCGGGGACCTGGCGCAGCTGGTCGTCGCGCTGCTCGAGCGCACCGCCATGCCGCGGCTGCGGCTCTCGTCGATCGAGCCGTTCGACCTGCAGCCCGATTTCTTCGCGCTGTGGGGGCAATCGGACGGCCGGCTGATGCCGCACCTGCACCTGCCCGCGCAGTCGGGCAGCGACGCGATCCTGCGGCGCATGGCGCGGCGCAACCGGGTGGTCGATTTTGAAGCGTTGGTCGCCGCGGCGCGGGCGCATATACCAGGGCTCGTGCTCACGACCGACCTGATCGTGGGCTTTCCGGGCGAGGGGGAGGCCGAGTTCGCGCAGACGCTGGCGTTCGCGCGCCGCGTCCGGTTCGCCCACATGCACGTCTTCCCGTACTCGCCGCGCGAGGGCACGGCTGCCGCGAACTTCGAAGCACGCGTACCCGAGGATGAGCGCAAGCGCCGCGTACACACCCTGGTTGCGCTGGACGCAGAGATCGGCACTGAGGTGCGCCGATCGTTCCTCGGCGACACGCGGCCGGTCCTTTGGGAGGGCCGTGTGGCCGGACGGGACCCATCGCAGGCCGCCTGGTGGTCGGGCCTGACGGACAACTACCTGCGCGTTGTGGCGCGGGCCGGCGCCCGCGCCGACCTCCATAACCGCATCATCCCGACACGCCTCACGGCACTCGAGGGGGATGCGATCCTTGGTGAAACTGATCCGCTCTAGGAGAAACAGAATGACACTCGAAGAACGCCTCGATGCTGAACTGAAAGACGCCATGCGCAGCGGCAACAACGTGGCCAAGCTGACCATCCGGGCCGTCAAGACCGCCCTGACGGAGGCCAGGGTCTCGGGCACGGAACACAGGACGCTGACGGATGCCGAAGTGCTGGATATCATCCTGAAGCAGGTGAAACAGCGCCGGGACAGCATTGCTGAGTTTGCCAAGGGCGGCCGGACCGACCTGATCGCCAACGAAGAGGCCGAGATTGCCATCCTGGAGAAGTACCTGCCCCGCCAGCTCGATGAAGCGGAGATACGCCACCGCGCAGAGGCGGTCATCGCGGAGCTGGATGTGTCCGGCCCCAAGGGCATGGGCCCTGTCATGAAGCGTCTCACTGCGGACCTGCACGGCATCGCGGATGGCGCAGTCGTCAGCCGGATCGTGCGCGAGCTGCTGGCGCAATAGGAAAGCGAACCACCCGATGGCAGAGATCACGTCCGATCCACAGACCTCGGTGCGCCTTGGCCGCCCGTTCCAGGGTGAGGACATTCCCTGGAGCGCCCGACTGCGCGTCCTGAGCCTCTGGCTCGGACTGGCCGCGTTCGTGGCCGTCATCTTCGTCGCCCACCTGCCGCTGAGCGGCCAGGTCATGCTCGGCGTGGGCGACGTCGCATCCAGCGACGTCGTTGCCCCGCGCCAGGTCACCTACGTCAGCGAGATCCAGTCCACACAGCGGCGCGCCATGGCGGCCTCGGCGGTCGGCGAGGTGTACGATCCGCCCCAGGCGCGCGTCGGCCGCCAACAACTGACGCTCACCTCGCAGATCATCGAGTACATCAACACCGTTCGGGCGGACAGCTTCGCGGAACCGGAGGCGAAGGTTGCGTCGATCAAGGCCATCAGCAGCCTTGACCTGCCGGACGGGGTCATCACGCGCATCGTGGCGCTGCCCGGGCCGGCATGGGATCGCGTTGCGACGGAGATACAATCTGTCCTCGAACGCGCCATGCGCGAGGAGATTCGGGAGAACAACCTGGCAGATGAACGGCGCAAGGTGCCGGCCCGCGTCCGGCTCGATTTTGCGGACGAAGATGCGACCATCGTCAGCGAAGTCGTCCAGGACCTGCTCGTGCCGAACAGCTTCTACAACGCCGAGCGCACGGAGCAGCGCCGCGAGGCCGCCCGCGAATCGGTGGAGCCGGTCACACAGGCATTCGAACAAAACGAGGTGATCCTGCGCGCGGGCGACATCGTCACCGACCTTGACGTCGAGGCGCTCCAGGCATTGGGACTGCAGCAGCGCACCTGGTCGTGGCAGAACTTCCGGACGGCAGCGGCCTTCGTCCTGCTCCTCACGGCCATCTTCGTCTTCTATCTGTGGCGTATGGAGCCGGAGTTGTGGCTGAACACCAAGGAGATGCTCCTGCTCGTCTCGGTGCTGGCCACCTTCCTGCTCGTCGCCAAGATCGCCATCCCGGTGCGCACCGTTCTGCCCTACCTGTTTCCGTATGCTGCGCTGTCGATCCTGCTCTCCATCACGCTCAACCCGCGCATCGCACTACTGACCACGGCCCTCTTCACGCTGGCGATCGGCTACCTGACGGGCGGCAGCGTGGAGCTGATGACCTATGCCTTCGTCGGTTCGGTGATGGGCATGCTCCAGGTGCGCCGCGGCGAGCGGCTGTCCAGTTTCGCGTGGGGCGTTCTGGCCATCGCGGTGGCGAACCTGGCATCGGTGCTGGCGTTCCGGGTCGCGTCCGGGCGCTGGGACTGGCGCGGGCTGCTGGAGCTGAGCAGTGCCGCGGTCGGCAACGCACTGATCGCGGTGATGATCACCGTCGTCGGCCTCTACCTGCTGAGCGCCCTGTTCGGCATCGTCACCTCCCTGCAGCTCCAGGAACTCTCGCGGCCGACCCATCCGCTGCTGCGCCAGCTCCTGTTGAAGGCGCCGGGCACGTACCACCACACGCTGATCGTCGCCAACATGTCCGAACGTGCGGCCGAGGCCATCGGAGCCGACGCCCTGCTCACACGCGTCGGCGCATACTACCACGACGTCGGCAAGACGATCCGCCCCTATTTCTTCGTCGAAAACCGCACGGAGGGAATGGACCCGCACGCCCGGCTGGACCCGTTCACCAGCGCGCAGATCATCGTGACGCACGTCAAGGATGGCATGGACCTGGCGCGCAAGTACCGGCTTCCGAAGCGCATCATCGACTTCATCCCGGAGCACCAGGGCACCATGCTCGTCTCCTACTTCTATCACCAGGCGACGCAACAGGCAGGGTCGCCGGACGAGGTGGACAAGACGCTGTTCCAATATCCGGGTCCCAAACCGCAGGGCCGGGAGACCGCGATCACCATGCTGGCCGACAGCGCTGAGGCGACCGTGCGCGCGCGGCGGCCCACCTCCATCGAGGAACTGGAGCAGATCGTCGCTGAGAGCATTCAGTCGCGCCTGCTGAGCGGGCAGCTGGACGAATCGCCCCTGACCATGACGGACCTGGCCACCATCCGCCGCGCTTTCATCGACGTGCTGCGCGGACTGCATCATCCGCGCGTGGCGTATCCCGGCCAGCCGAAGCCGGCAGACAATGCGCCCGCGCCCTCGCCGGCCATCGTGGTGCAGACCGACCCGGGCACGGCCACGGGTCCGAACGACATCGAGGATGAAGCAAACAATGTCATCACAGACTCGGACAACGGAGCCCAATCAGCCTTCTGACCCGGCCGGGGAGACGGTCCTCGTCGAGGTCGACGAGGCATTCAGCCGCCACGTCGACACGAACGACCTCGCGGCGGCCGTGCGCGCCACCTTGCTCGCCGAACAGGTCGACGGCGAGGTCACGCTCGTGGTGACGACGGACGAAGAAGTGGCCGCGCTGAACGAGCAGTACCGCGGGACGCCCGGTCCCACGGACGTGCTCTCCTTCGCCGCGCAGGAGCCGACCCCGGGGTTCGTCACCGCGCCCGAGATGTCGGCGTACCTGGGCGACATCATCATCGCGTTCCCGTTCACCCAGCGCCAGGCCGCGGCACTGCAGCGCAGCCTGCGCGATGAGCTGCGGCTTCTGGCAGTCCACGGCGCCCTGCATCTGCTGGGCTACGACCACGGCGAGCCTGAGGAAGAGGCCATCATGTGGGCCAGACAAGAGGCCATCCTTGCGGGCCTTCCTTAAGAGCTTCACCTACGCGTTCGAGGGCATCGCCCAGGGCCTGCGGACGCAGCGCAACATGCGCGTGGAGCTCCTCGTGGCCGTGTGCGTGATCGCTGGGGGCATCCTCTTTCACATCACCGCGGTCGAGTGGGCGATCGTCGCGGTCTGCATCGGGATGGTGCTGGCCGCGGAGCTGCTCAACACCGCCATCGAATTCGTGGTCGATCTGCTGACGCAGCGCTTCCACCCGACGGCTAAGCTGGCCAAGGACGCGGGCGCGGCCGCGGTGCTGCTCAGCGCGTTGGCCTCCGTCGCCGTCGGGATCGCGCTCTTCGGCCCTCGGCTGTGGCGATTGATCATCGGGAGATAAGCAATGACTGCAATGACGCGCCGGGAACGGCTCCTGGCGACATTCGCCGGCGAGCCGGTGGACCGGCCCGCGGTGGCGCTGTGGCGCCATTTCCCCGGCGATGACCAGCGGCCGGCCGATCTCGCCTGGGCCACCTTGCTGTGGCAGGCTACATGGGACTGGGACTTCATCAAGGTGTCGCCCGCCAGCAGCTTCTGCCTGGTCGACTGGGGCGTGCAGGACCGCTGGGTGGGCGGGGACGAGGGCAACCGGGAGTACGTCCGCCGCGTCATCACGGAACCGACAGGATGGGAACGCCTGCCTGCGCTCGACTGCACGCAGGGCGCGCTCGGCGGCCAGCTCGACTGCCTCCGCCGCATCCATGACGGCGCGGGCGACGATCTGCCGTTCATCCAGACGATCTTCAGCCCCCTGGCGCAGGCCAAGAACCTCGCCGGGAGCGAGCGGCTGATCGCACACTTGCGACAGGCGCCGGAGCAGGTGCGGGCCGGCCTGGAGACCATCACGCAGAGCACGCTGCGCTTCATCGAGGCGGCCAAGGCCACGGGCATCGCCGGCATCTACTACGCGGTGCAGATGGCCAACTTCGGCCAGCTGAGCGAGGCAGAGTACCGGGCCTTCGGCGAGCCGTACGACCGCCGCATCCTCGCCGAAGTCGCAGACTGCTGGTTCAACATGGTGCACCTGCACGGCCGCGCAGGGATGTTCGACCTGGTCGCGCAGTACGGCGTGCACGCGCTCAACTGGCACGATCGCGAGTCAGGGCCGTCGCTGGCCGAGGGCGTGCAGCGATTCGGGGGCGCGGTGTCCGGCGGGCTCGAGCATTGGGACGACATCCTGCGCGGCGACCCGGACGGCCTGCGAAGGCTCGTCCACGAGGCCGTCGAACATACCGGCGGCCGGCGGCTGATCGTCTCCTCCGGTTGCGTGGCGCCGGTCAATGCGCCGTTCTCCAACCTGCGCGCGATCCGCCAGGCGGTCGGGGAGATCGTGCGATGAGCGCACCGCGCCGCGGGTCCTACCTGTTCTGTCCCCATTGCAGCGCGCCGTTGAGCGAGGGAGAGAAGTTCGGCCGGACGCGGCGTTTCTGCCGCTACTGCGGCTTCATCCACTTCGCGGAGCCGAAGGTGGCGGTGGGCGGCCTGGTGTATGACGGGGGACGCGTGCTCCTCGTGCGCCGCGCCGCCATCCCGCGCATCGGTTACTGGGCGCTGCCCGCGGGCTACATGGACGCGGACGAACTGCCCGAAGAAGCCGTGGTGCGCGAGATATACGAGGAAACCGGCCTGGAGGCGCGGGTGATCGGCCTGTGGGCCGTGGCGCCGCTCGCCGGGTGGGCCGAGCGTCGCGGGATCCTGCTGCTCTACCGGGCCCAGGCGAACGGGGGCCACCTTGCGCCGTCGGACGATGCAAGCGAGGCCCGCTGGTTCGGCCCCGACGAGGTGCCCTGGGACGACCTTGCGTTCGAGTCGACCGCTGAGTTTCTGCGGGAGTGGGTGGATGAGCGATTGAAGATTACAGATTGAAGATTGAAGATTTCGGCCCCTTGGTGCCCGGCACTTTGGCGATCCGCAGGATCGCAGTGCCGGGCACCTGACCTGCTACAACCTCACTGCAAAAACAGCGGCAAGTAGTGCTTGAACGGCAGATCGGGCGCGGCGCAGAAGCGCACGCTGTCGAGCCAGACGCCGGTGGGCAGCTCGTCGTCATCGTTCTGGGCCTCGAACACCAGCGCCACCTCGCCGTGGTCGATCAGCGGCTGCAGGTCGGCCGCCTGCAAGCGATAGATGTAGCGGTCCCACTGGAGGCCGCCCTGGACGGTGTCGGCCGTGTTGCCCGAGCGCAGCAGGTCCTCCAGGTGCTGCCCGTCCGGCGTGCGCCACCACACGGTGAACAGGTCATCGAAGGGCGCCTCCGGCGTGGTTCCGTAACCCCTATCCTCGGGATCGATCCGGTACGCGAACCAGAGCAGGCCGCCCACCGCATTCGCCGGAATCGTCACCGTCTGCGTCAGCGTCCCCCGCGACCCCACCCCGCCCGGGAAATACGCTGAGGCCTCACCGCTGTGGATCCACTCCCTATCGAGCGCCACGTCTCCGGACGCCTGCCAGCCCGCCAGGCCTGCCTCGAAGCCCCCATTCTCGAGGAGCTCCTTGCAGAGCGGCGGATCCACGTCCAGGGGGCGGCCGGGCACGGTCGCACCCGCAAGCGCGAGCGACCGCGCGGCATTGATGCGACCGACGCCGTAGTAGATGTCGCGGCCCAGGGGCCCCAGGTCATCCGCGCCCTCCTCGATCATCCGGCGCACCTCGGGCGGACGCAGCAGCGGGTTGTACGACACGATCAGCGCGGCCAGCGCGGCGACGTGTGGCGTGGCCATGCTGGTGCCGCTCGAGAAACGATAGCCGCCGCCGGCCGAGAGGGAATAGATGCTGGAACCGGGCGCGGCCACGTCGACCCAGCTGCCGCGCGTCGAGTAGGACGCCAGCGCGTCGTCCGCGGTCGTCGCGGCAACCGCGATCACCGCCTCGTGCGCGGCCGGGTAGTGCGTCTGGACCAGGCCCGTGTTCCCCGAGGCTGCGACGACCACGACCCCGCGGTCGACCGCGTAGTTGACCGCCATCTCCTCGCCCCGGCTGTAGCTGCTCGCGCCCAGGCTCATGTTGATGACGCGCGCGCCGTTGTCCGTGGCGTAGAGGATCGCGCGGATCAGGTCCTCGTACGCGCCGATGCCGCCCATGAACACGTCCACGGGCATGATCTTCACGTTGCCCGCCAGCCCGGCAATTCCCTTGCCGTTGTTGATACGCGCGGCCACGATGCCCGCCACGTGGGTGCCGTGGCCGTGATCATCCGTGATTTGGTTGTCGCCCGCGGCGAAATCCCACCCGTTGATGTCGTCGATGAATCCGTTGGCGTCGTCGTCCACCCCGTTGCCAGGAATCTCCCCTGGGTTGACCCACGCCGCGTGTGCGAGGTCCTCGTGCAGGAGGTTCACGCCGGTGTCGAGGATCGCGACGACGATCGAGCTGCGGCCGGTCGTCACGTCCCACGCGGCCGGCGCCTCTATGCGGGAGAGATAGGCTGCCTGGTACGGCGCATAGTGCGGATCATTCGGCGTGAAGTCCGGCTCGAAGGTGTAGTTAGGCTCGGCCCATTCGATCACGCCCTGCGCCTCGAGCAGGGCTGCGGCCTGCGGCAGGGAGCTGCGCTCGGGAACACTAACCAACGCCAGCCCGAGCTCGGGAATGGCGCGGATCAACCGCATGCCAGCTCCCTGCAGCCTGGCCTCGCCGCCCCGCGGGACGCTCACCAGCAGCTGGCCCGGCACGTGGGGTGCATCCCATCGCGCCGGATCGACCGAAAGCCCGACCGGGCTCTTAGCGGAGTCCCCGGTGGGCGCGGCGCTCGCCGCGGGCCCGGAGGCGCCCAGCAGCGTCGCGACCATCGCAACCGCGGCAACGACAGATAGAAGCCGGCCGAAATTCATCCTCACGTTCTCTCCCTCAGCGCATGATGTTGGCCCGCGGACCCACACCGCTGGCATATCGACCGAGCGCCTCGGCCAGGTCGTCGCCGTTCTGCACCACGTAGGCGGGCAGACCGCTCGCCTGCACGTCCGCGAGCACCGGCGCCCAGTCGGGCGCGGGACCGAAGGTGCGCGCTGCCAGCAGCACGGCCACCCCATGAACGCCCCGCGCGCGCAGGCTGCGCAGCACGGTGACCCAGCGCGGGTCGACGGACGGGGTGATGACGATCAGGGTCGTGTGCCTCGCGAGCGACGCGCCATCGATCGCCAGCGCCTCCGCGATCGGCAGGCGTCCGCGCGCCTGGATCACGGCCAGGATCTCCTGCAGCCGTGACAGTTGGCGTTCGCCCCGATCTGGTTGCACCACCTCGCGCGTCCTGGCGTAGCTCAGGAATCCGACCTCCCGGTCCGCCTGGAGGAAGTGGTGCGCCAGCGACGCGGCGATCGACACCGAGTACTCGACCGTGCTCGGGGGCAGCTCTGCCTTGGGCACGCGCTGCGTCAGCCACGGGAGGACCATGTCCTCGTCCTCTTCCTGCAAGGGCGTCTCGGCATGCGCGTCCTCGTACATGTCCAGGAAGATCCAGACGTCGGCGAGCGGGTCAAGCTCGAACTCCTTTGAGATGAGCCGACCCGTGCGCGCGGTCGAGGCCCAGTGGATGCGGTTCAGGCTGTCGCCGGGGTAGTAGTCGCGGATGCCGGAGACGCTCGATGTGACGTAGGGCGTGCGCCGGTGGATCGATTCGCCGCCCGGCAGATAGCCGATGGGCGGGCTGAAGCCGGGCAGATCCACGGCGAGCGGCGTGATGACGAGCGAACTGGTTTCGGGCAGTTCCCGGGTGAAGCGAAAGATGCCGAGGGGATCGCCGCTGCTCAGGGTAATCGGGCCGAGCGTGTAGCGCCCCCGCCGCCGCGCCAGCGTCCTCACCTGCCAGCGCGACGTGGCGGTGCGGCCCAGCGAGTTCACGACCCGGCTCACTTGGTGTTGCGGAAGGTCGGAGAAATCGTGCACCTCGACCCACAACTTCGGCCATTGGGAGCGATTCTGCAGCTCGAGCGTTTCCTCGAAGTACTTGCCGACCTGGGAGCGGTGGGTGCGGGTCGCGCGGCGCACCGTCAGGCCCCGCTGATTGAGCCAGGCCCAGAGCAGCGCGATGACGATCACCCCGGTGATGAAGTAGAAAAGGTTATAGGCCAGCTCACGCCCGGAGGCAAACGCGAAGATCGCCGATGCAGCCCAGAGCACGAACACCGCCCAGGAACGTCGCAAACAAGACCCCCTTGCTGACTATCGGGCGCGGATGCGCGTCCCCGGAACAGGCACGGACTGGGAAATCTGCTCCACCACGGCCCGTGCTTCCACGCTCTTGATGCGTGCAGACGGGCTGATGATCAGGCGATGCGCGAAGGTCGCTTCGAGCAGGGCCTTGACGTCGTCCGGGATGACGTAGGTGCGCCCCTGCAGTGCGGCGTACGCGCGCGAGGCCCGGAAGAGCGCGAGGCTGCCGCGCGGACTCACGCCGAGATAAATGTCGGGATGCCGCCGCGTTGCGTTCGCCAGTTCGACGATGTACTCCTTGATCAGGTCGTCCGCATAGATCTGGCGCACCGCGGCCTGGCCAGCCATCAGCTCTTCGGCCGACACCACCTGCCCGATGTCCTGGATCGGATGGCGCTCCCGCTGCGATTCAAGCACCCGCATCTCGTCCTCAGGCGAGGGGTAGCCCAGGCTCACGCGCATCATGAAGCGGTCGATCTGCGCCTCCGGCAGGGGGAAGGTGCCCTCATACTCGATGGGGTTCTGCGTCGCCAGTACCAGGAAGGGGCGCTCCATCTGGTAGGTGGTCCCGTCGACCGTCACCTGTCGCTCTTCCATCGCCTCGAGGAGCGCGGATTGCGTCTTCGGCGTCGCACGGTTGATCTCGTCCGCCAGGACGATCTGCGCCATCACCGGGCCGGGGCGATACTCGAACTCGCGCGTCTTCTGATTGAACACCGACACGCCGGTCACATCGCTGGGCAACATGTCGGGGGTGAACTGGATGCGGCGGAAGGTGCAGCCGACCGACTTGGCGATCGCGCGGGCCAGCATCGTCTTGCCGACGCCGGGCACGTCTTCGATCAGCAGGTGTCCTTCGCAGAGCAGCGCGATGAACGTCATCTCGACCTCGCGGCGCTTGCCGATGATGACCTGTTCGACGTTCCCCACGACCCGCTCCGTCAGGGATGCAATGATCTCATTTAGTTCCATGTGTCAGGCTTACTCCTATCCAGAGCCCGTCCGTGTCGCCATCGCACGGCGCACGATGCACGGTGCGCTCAAGCACGGGGCCATTATACTCCCGAAACAAAGGCGGGACTAACCCCCTCTGCACCACGCTTGCACGGGGCACCAAGGGCGTGTAGAATCATCGCGTAGAATTCCTGGCCAACGCGTCAGTTCTCTTACCAAAGATCGAGCAGAATGGCAGAACACATCCTGGTGATCGAGGACGATCAGCAAATCGCGGATCTCCTGCGTCGCGGCTTAATTTACGAGGGTTACTCGGTCAAGGTCGCGGGCGATGGGCCTGATGGGCTGACCGCCGCGCGCGATCGCGCACCCGACCTGGTGCTCCTCGACCTCATGCTGCCCGGGATGGACGGCCTCACGGTTTGCCAGCGGCTGCGCGCGGCGAGTGACGTGCCGATCCTGATCCTCACTGCCAAGGATGCGGTGCCGGATCGCGTCAAGGGATTGGATGCCGGCGCGGATGATTATGTCGTCAAGCCCTTCAACTTCGATGAGTTGCTCGCGCGCATCCGTGCCCTGCTTCGCCGGCGCCAGCCCGCCTCGCAGGAAGAGGTGCTGCGTTTCGCGGACCTGAGCCTCAACGTGGTGACCCACGAGGTGTATCGCGGCAGCCGCCGCGTGGACCTGACCGCGCGCGAATTCGAGATGCTCCACCTCTTCATGCAGCATCCGCGCCAGGTCCTCACCCGAGACACGCTGTACGATCGCATCTGGGGCTACGACTTCGGCGGCGAGTCGAACATCATCGAGGTGTACATCCGCTACCTGCGCTCGAAGCTGGAGGACGGCGGTGAGCCGCGCATCATCCAGACGGTGCGCGGAGTCGGCTACGCGCTGCGGGAAGAGTGACATGTCGATTCGCACCCGGCTGACCCTGTGGTACACGGGCCTGCTGGCGCTCATCCTGCTGCTCCTGACCTTCCTGATCTACTCGGTCGTCGCCCGCACCCTGCTCGCCAATCTCCAGGAACGGCTGGTGGCCCAGGCGAACAGCGTCATCACGCTCATCCAGCAGGAAAACGATCCCCTGGCCGTGATGCTCTCCGGCCGCGCGCGGCTCCCCTCCATCGACGCGTTCGGCTCGCAGTACTACGTACAGATCGTCCAGCTCGACGGACGTGCGGTGCAGCTCTCCGAGAACCTCCAGGGCAGACGGCTGCCGGTGCCCGCGCACTTCCTCCAGGACCTGGAGGCCGGCCGCGCCCGGTTCGTGACGCTGCAAGCCAGCGGTGCGCGGCTGCACGTGGCCAGCCTGCCGATCCCCATCGGTAACCAGTTCGTGGGCGTGGTGGAGGTGGCCGGCCTGATGGCCAGCATCGACGACGCGCTGGCGGTGATCCGCCGCACGCTCCTCTCCGTCAGCGCGCTGGCCCTGGTGCTGGCCGCAGCCGGCGGCAGCATCCTGGCCCGGGCCGCGCTGCAGCCCATCAAGGGCATCACGGAGACCGCACAGCAGATCGCGGCCACGCGTGACCTCAGCCGGCGCATCCCGACCGGCGTGCCGACCGATGAGGTGGGCCGGCTCACGGGGACGATCAACGAGATGCTCGGCCGGCTGGAAGCGTCCTTCGACACGCAGCAACAACTCGTTGCAGACGTCAGCCACGAGTTGCGCACCCCCCTGACCACGATCCAGGGCAACGTGGACCTCCTGCGCCGCGGCGCAGCGGATGACCCGGCAATGCGCAGCGAGGCACTGGTGGCGATCGGGAACGAGACCGCGCGCATGCGCCGGCTGGTCAGCGACCTGCTGCTGCTGGCGCAGGCCGATGCCGGGCTGCAGCTGCACCTCCAACCGGTCGAACTGGACACCCTCATCCTCGACGTGTACCGCCAGGGCCAGCTGCTCAGCCAGGGAACCGGCGTGCGCGTCCGG
Source organism: Anaerolineae bacterium (assembly GCA_040766655.1). Classification (GTDB taxonomy): domain Bacteria; phylum Chloroflexota; class Anaerolineae; order CG2-30-64-16; family CG2-30-64-16; genus JALOOB01. The sequence continues at coordinate 61,644 of JAXGQB010000016.1, read as the reverse complement.
CTGGGCGCGGAGGACCAGGCGGTCGTACCCGGCGACGCGGACCGGCTGCGCCAGTTGCTGCTCAACCTGGTGGACAATGCGATCAAGTACACGCCTTCGGGCGGCGACGTGACGCTCACCCTCAAGCGCCAGGCCGGCTGGGTGCAGGTGAGCGTCGAGGACACCGGCGCGGGCATCCCCTCCGATGACCTGCCACACATCTTCGACCGCTTCTACCGCTCGGATCGCAGCCGCGCGCGGCCGGGTGGCGCGGGATTGGGACTGTCGATCGCGCGGTGGGTGGCCGAGGCGCACGGCGGCCAGCTGGAGGTGGAGAGCCAGGTGGGCGTCGGCTCCGTCTTCACGCTCTATCTGCCCGATGCGCACCGCGACGACCAGGAGACAAGCGAGACATGATGGCCGATGACACCCGCCCCACCGGGCCGCGCAGGCGCAGCCGGCGGCCGCATCCCCTGGCGCGCGAGGTGCACCGGCGCCTGATCGAACGGAACCTCACCCTCGGCCTGGCCGAGTCGTGCACCGGCGGCCTGGTAGCGGACCTGATTACCGACCTCTCGGGCAGCTCCGCCTACTTCCTCGGCAGTGCGGTGACGTATGCCAACAGCGCGAAGGAAGGGGTGATCGGGGTGCGGGGGGAGACACTGGCAGTGTACGGCGCGGTCAGCGCGGAGACGGCCGCGGAGATGGCCCGGGGCGCGCGGCGCGTCTTCGACGCGGACATCGGCGCGGCGGTCACCGGCATCGCGGGCCCCACCGGCGCGACGCCCGGCAAGCCGGTCGGCCTGGTCTACATCCACCTCTCCGCGGAGGATGCGGAGTGGGGCGAGTGCCACGTGTGGGAAGGGGATCGACTTGGCAATAAGGCGCAGTCCGCCGAGGCGGTGCTCGCGCTGCTGCTGCGCTACCTCACCGCGTGAGGGGCGCGGGGCTCACCTGGACGGCGGCTGGCGCTCCGCCGCCAGGACGCGCCACATCTCTCCGTTGGGCGTCAGCGCGCCGGTGCGGGGATTTACCATCAGGTTCACGTCGAGGAACTCGTCCGCGGAGCCCGCGCTGATGAACCAGAACCACGCCTGCACCTCGGGCACGAGGTCGAACCTCTGCACATAGTGGTACATGAAATCGGCGGTGGTGTCGTAGAAGAACGCGGGCGGGTCGTGCCAGGCCGAGGCCTGCAGCAGCCCGAACTCGGTCACGGCCACCGACGTCGAGTTGCCTTCGGCCGCTCGCTCCGACCGATAGCGTGCCAGCTCCGCCAGGCTGCGGTCGACCACAGCCCCGATCTCCGCGGCGGGCACATCCTCGATCCACACTGTGTTGGGGTCACCTGCACCCGGGCCGTACTGGTAGTTGCCATACAGGTGCACCCCCCACCCCGCGATCTCCGGGATGGCCGTGTTGCCCCCGTTGTAGCGCTCGGCGAACTGCCTGACGAACTCCGCATCCCAGGCACGCTCCTCCACCAGGTTGTTGCCCGCGTAGATGGGGCCACGCCAGCGTGCGTAAGGCCACGCCGCGTCTCGCGTCATCGTGTAAAACATCGCCGCCGCCTCGGCGGGGGTGATGTTCGCCTGCTCCTCCTTGGCGGGCTCATTCAGGAAGAGAAGCGGCCGGCCGTCGTTGCAGCGGCCGTCGAACAGCGCCCGCAGGTCGTCCGCATCGCGGTAGAAATCGTCCCTGCCCCAGATCATGGGCACGCGGTGGCGGTCGGGAAAGTCGCACTGGGGCGACCAGGCGTAGTAGGTGTAGTGCGTGATGCCGTGGGTCAGCGTGACCGGCGCGCCGCCGGCGAACCCCGGCGCCGCCCACTCCCAGGGATCGGTCATCGCCCGGATCCGCGCGCCGAGACCTGGAAAGGGCTGGCCCGTCCTGGCAGAAAGGCCCAAGACGTAGGCGAGCAGTGCGAGGAGCATCACCCCGGCGAGCGCCGCGATGGCGGCCAAGCGACGGGCGCGCCGCCCGGCCGTCAGGGGCGTACGCTCCTCATCGGTCAACTGCTCAGGTGGGCCGCCCGTCGCCGGCTCAGCGTTCATGTGTGTCACCTGGCGATCTTCTGCAGCTTTGCGAACCCGGCGAGCAGGGTCTTCGTGCCCTTCCCGGCAAACGCCACCGTGACCTCCTCGTCGTCCGCGGTCGCCTCGGACTTGAGCACAATGCCCTGCCCGAAGAGCCCGTGATCGACGCGGTCGCCCGGCTTGAATTGCAGATCGCGCGGCGGCCGTGCAGGTGGCGTCGCAGGCCCCGGTCGCTTCCCCGGCATCCACGACGAAGAGCTGCCCACGCCCTTGCGTCCGGCGAACGGCGGGGCCGGCTCGTCGGGCCACGCACGGCGATGCGCGGGCAGGCCGGACTCCCACCGGGTCGACCGGTCTTCGTCATCGTCGCGCCGTGCGGCCATGCCGCCCCGGACGGGGCCGGAGCCGATGGAGAGGCCCTGTGCGAGGGCCACGTCGCGCAGGAACCGCGACGGCTCGTTGATCTCGCTGCGCCCGTAGAGCATGCGGCGGAATGCGCGTAGCAGGTACAGCCGGTTCTTCGCGCGCGTCAGGCCGACGTACATCAGCCGGCGCTCCTCTTCCATCTGGTCCGGGTCCTCCATGCTCCGGCTGTGGGGGAAGATGTTCTCCTCCAGCCCGACGAGGAACACCGTGTCGAACTCCAGCCCCTTCGCGGTGTGGACGGTCAGCAGCGTCACGCGGTCCTCCGGGTTCGCCAGCTCGTCCTGGTCGGAGACCAGCGCGACCTCCTCCAGGAACGCGGTGAGGCGGAGTTCGGGCGGGAAGTCGTCGTAGTGCGCGGCCACCGAGCGCAGCTCCTGCACGTTCGCCCAACGATCCTCGCCCTCCTCGGTGCCGTCGCGCAGCCAGGTGGCGTAGCCCGACTCCTCGGAGACCTTCTCGAGCAGCGCGGCGACCGTCAGGCCATCCTTCACGCTCAACCAGCGCGAGAAGACACGGTAAAACGCAGTGAGCGCGCGCTGCGCGGCCGTGCCGAACGGGTGCTGCGGCGGCTTGTCCTCGGTGCTGAGATACAGGCCGTTCAGCAGGGGGCTGCCCATGTCGCCGGCCAGCAGCGCCAACGCGCCGGTCATGGGCAGGCCCAGCTCCGCGCTCCAGGTGGAGAGCGCGGACACGGTCTTCTCGCCGATCGCGCGCGGCGGGACGTTGATCACGCGCATCAGGCCGACGTTGTCCGCCGGGTTATGGACCACGCGCAGGTAGGCAAGCGCATCCTTGATCTCCCTGCGCTGATAGAAGCGCGTGCCGCCGACCAGGCGGTAGGGCAGCCCGCGCGCGACAAAGGCATCTTCCAGCGAGCGCGACTGTGCGTTGGTGCGGTACATCACGGCGCAATCGCTCAGCTTGAGCTGGCCCGAATGGGCCAGCCGCTGGACCGTGTTCACCACGAACTGGGCCTCGTCCGCCTCGTCGTACGCCTCGTGCAGGGTGATCTGTGCGCCCTGGCCGCGATCGGTGCGGAGCCGCTTCGGCGTGCGCCTCTGATTGCGCGAGATGACCGCGTTCGCCGCATCCAGGATGCTCTGGGTGGAGCGGTAGTTCTGCTCGAGCAGGATGACCTTTGCCTCGGGGAAATCCTCGCGGAACCGCAGGACGTTGCGGTAGTCCGCGCCCCTGAAGGCATAGATGCTCTGGTCCTCGTCGCCCACCACGAAGAGGTTGCGCGAACTGGCGGCCAGGCTGCACACCATGTCGTACTGCGCAGAGTTGGTATCCTGGAACTCGTCCACCAGGAGGTATTCGTAGCGCTCCTGGTAGCGGCGCAGCACCTCGGGATGGTCCTTGAAGAGCCAGGTGGTGCGGCAGAGGAGGTCATCGAAGTCCAGCGCGCCGTTGGCCTTCAGGATCGCCTCGTAGCGCGCGTAGACGCGCTGTGCGATCTCGAGGTAGTACGTGGACGTCTCGAACTGCTCCGGCCTGACCAGCTCGTTCTTCGCCTTCGAGATGGCCGACCGCATCGCCTCGGGGCGGTACATCTTGTCGTCGATGCGGAGATCCTTCATCGCGGTCCGGATCGCGCTCAGTTGCTCCCCGTCGTCGTAGATCACGTAGTTGGGGTTGAGCCCGGCTGGCTCGGCTTCGGCACGGAGGATGCGCGCACAGATGGCGTGGAAGGTGCCGATGGTCAGCCCCTTCCAGCCGGTGCTCACCGGCACCGATTCGCCGACCAGGCGATGGATGCGGTCGCGCATCTCGCCCGCGGCCTTGTTGGTGAACGTGACCGCCATGACGGACCGCGGATGGATGCCCGCGGCCCGCAACAGGTAGGCCACCCGATGGGCCAGCACCCGGGTCTTGCCCGAGCCGGGGCCAGCCAGCACCAACACCGGTCCCTTGACGGCCGTGACCGCTTCCCGCTGTGCGGGATTCAGTCCCGCGATGATATCTTCATGCATGATTGCTCCGAATCGCGCCTGCTCTATTCGTCACCGAGGCAACAGCGGTCCCCCGTGATCGACCGGCAGGCGGCACTGACTTCTTGGGGCACCACGACGCCCGCCTCAGCCAGCAGTTCGGCCGCCAGTCCCAGCGGCAGCCCCATCACGGCCGAATAACACCCATCCCACGCGGCCACGGGCGCGAACCGCGGGTCCTGGATGCCGTACGCGCCGGCCTTGTCCAGCGGATCGCCCGTCTCGACGTAGGCTTCGATCTCGGCATCCGTGTACGCGCGCATCGTGACGTCGGTGGCCGAGAGCCGCGTTGCCGCGCGGCCGTCGTGGATGACGCAGACGGCCGTGTAGACGACGTGCACCCGGTCCCGCAGCGCGCTCAGTATGGCGACTGCGTCCAGGGGGTCGCGCGGCTTGCCCAGGATGACACCGTCCAGCACGACGATGGTGTCTGCCGCCAGCACGACCTCGCCGGCGTGATGATCGGCCACGGCCGCGGCCTTGGCGCGGCACAGCCGGCACACCAGCGCCTCCGGCGGTTCCCCCGGGAAGGACGACTCGTCGACGTCCGCCACATCCACGGTGAAGTCGAGCCCGAGGCGGCCGAGAAGCTCCCGGCGCCGCGGCGAGCGGGACGCGAGCACGAAGGAAGGTGCGCTCACGATGCGTTCCGATCCTTCACCACGTCCAGCACCTCGCACGCCACCTCGTAACGCCCGAAGCTGGGCATCAGGTAGACCCCCTGCACCTTGGGCAATTCCTTCAACTCCAGGAGCAACTCCTGCGCCATCCGCACACCTTCCCGGCGGCCATCTGCGCCTGCGGCCTCCATGCGCGCCAGGGCTGACTCCGGGATCACGATGCCCGGCACCTCGTTGTGCAGGAAGGAGGCGTGCCGGTAGCTCTGCAGGGGCAGGATGCCGATCAGGACCGGCACGGGAAACTCGCCGTGACGCTTCTGGTAGAGCGCCATGAAGCGCCGCCACACCTCCGCGTCGAAGATCGGCTGGGTCATGGTGAGGTGCACCCCGGCCGCGGCCTTCGCGTGAAACCGGTCCACCTCCTGCACCAGGTCCGCGCGGGTGGGGTCGGACGCCACCGCGACCGTGAACGCGGCGCGGCTGCCGAACGGCTTGCCCGACCGGTCCAGGCCCTGATTGAACTGGCTGATGATCCTCGCCAGGCCGATGGAATCGACATCGTACACCGCGCTGCTCTCGGCCGTGTCGCCGATGCTGGGCGGGTCGCCCGTCAGCGCGATGATGTTGCGCACGCCCAACGCGTGCGCGCCGATCAGGTCGGCCTGCAGTCCCATCAGCGAGCGATCACGCGTGGTCAGGTGGAGGATCGTCTCGATGCCGACCTGCTGCTGGATCAGGACGCACAACGCCAGCGCACCCATGCGCACGCGCGCCATGGGGCTGTCCGCCACGTTGACCGCGTCCGCACCCTGGGCCCTGGCCACGGCCGCGCCCTCCAGCATCTTCGCGGCGCTGAAGCCGCGCGGCGGATCCACCTCGACGCTCACCACGAACTTGCCCGCAGCCAGCTTCTGCAGCAGGCCGGTCGGCTCCGGCGCGGTCTCCTCTGCCGCGTCCATCACGGCCGCGCTCACGCGCACCATGGGCAGGGGCGCGAGCGTCGCCTGCTCGGCCGCGGCGTGCCGGCCCGCGGTCCGGTCGATCTCTGCGCGCATGGCCTGGATGTGCGCGGGCGTCGTCCCGCAGCATCCGCCGATCAGCGTCACGCCCTGCGCCAGGAACGATGGCACGTGCTCGGCGAAGTAACGCGGCGCGGACGGGTAGATCATGCGCTCGCCCGCACGGTAAGGCAGCCCTGCGTTGGGCATCGCGGACAGGGGCAGGGCCGGCCGGGTCGCGCGCATCTCGGCCACGAAATCGAGCAGCCGCGCGGGCCCGAGGGAGCAGTTGACCCCGGCCACGTCGACGCCCGCATAGGCGAGCGCGGCCGCGACCTCGGCCGGCCGCGCACCGTCCGCCGTGATGCCGTCATGCCCGAAAGTCACCTCTGCGACCACGGGCAGATCGCTGACCCGGCGAACCACCTCCACCGCGACCAGCAACTCGCGCAGGTCGGAGAACGTCTCGAGGATCACCAGGTCCGCGCCGGCCTCCCAGAGCACGCCGACCTGCTCCGCGAAAGCGTTGGCCGCCGTCTCGCGCAGCAGCTGGGACCTGCGCCGCGCGCGGCGGCCGAGCGGGCCGACGGAGCCCGCGATCCACACCGCCTGGCCGCTGATCTCGCGGGCCTCGCGCGCCAGCTTGACGCCGCGAAAGTTGATCTCCCGCTGTTGGCGGGCGTCCCGAACGCCCTCCTCGGCCAGGCGCAGGGGGTTGGCCGCGAACGTATTGGTCTGGACGACCTCCGCGCCCGCGCGGATGTACGCGAGGTGGATCTCGCGGACCCAATCCCCCTGCTCCAGGTTGAGCAGATCCAGGCACTGATCGAGGCGTGCGCCCTGGGCGTGCAGCATGGTGCCCATCGCGCCGTCGCCCAGAATCGGGCCGGTGGCAAGACGTTCCAGAAATGGATGCGACATACAGCGTCTCCTTGTACTGGCGGCGCGATTATAGCATTCCGGCCACGGCGCTCCAATTGCCACGCCCCGTGAAGCGTGCTATAATCCGGCCAAGCTGCCCGCTCTTCGGCAGTCACGTCATCGTCTGAGTCTGCTGACCCTCACAACTCGTCCCGGAGGTTGCCATGAGCCCACGATGGACGCGCCTGCTCGCATGGTCGGTGATCCTTCCTCTCGCCCTGGCCCTTGCCGTGCTGGGCGCCCGGGTGACGGACGTCTCAGCGCAGGAGCCCGTTGCGACCGCGGCAGCCGCCCCTGACGGGTCTCTGACGCCGGAGGGAACGCCGACACCGGCGGGCACGCCGACGCCGACCTTTACTCCGACCATCACGCCATCGCCGACCCCGACCCTGACCGGACTGCAGGCGCGCCTGCTCCTCGCACAGACCTACCTGGCGGGGCAGGACTATGACAGCGCGGCGGACCTGTTTGCGGAGATCGCCGAGGAGGACCGGGGCAACGTCGAGGCCGTCACCGGGCTCAAGGCTGCGCTCGACGGCAAGGCCGCGCAGATGGCCACCATGATCGCTCCCCTGCCGACCGCCGAACCGTTCGTTGCGCCGACCGTCCCCGCGCCCACCGTCGCGCAGGTGACAGGCTCGCGGCTGCTGGACTTCGCCTCCGTGGTGCTCGCCGCGCTCGCGGCGCTCGTCCTGCTCTACCTCCTGGCCACGTTCATCCGGTGGGCGCTCGCTGCGCTGCGCGAACTATGGTACCTGCGCGTGCTGCCCGCGCTGCAGCGTCCGGCCGTGCGCCCGGGCCTCCGCCTCGGCAAGTTCACCGGCGCGCCGGGCAAGGCGGCGGATGACGCAGCGAGCGTCGTGCCCCTGGTCATCGCCGGGAAGCTGAGCGAATGGAACCAGCTGGTGCAGCGGGTGCAGATTCCGGTCGAGCTCCACACGGGGCCGGACCTGGGCGCGATGGGGTGGATCAAGGTGCTGTGGCTGTGGCTGATCCCGCAGGCGCGGGGATACGAGATCACCGGCGCCCTGGTGGAGGGTGCGGGGGGCGTCCACCGCCTGGCGGTGCAACGCACGGAACTGAGCACCAACCGCATCGACCGCAGCACGACGTTTGAGCACGCGGGCGAGGCCGGTGAGGCGTACCGCACCATGGCAGCAGAGGCGGCCAAGTGGCTCATCAGCCCGCTCGACATCGAGGCCGACCGGGCCGTGGCGGCCGTGCACCGGTCGTCCGGCGAGGGGGCAACGGTGACGGCAAGTGATGCCTTCGACCAGGCGATCGACTGGCTGCTGCCCGTCCGGCAGCAGGTGGGCCAGGGGCTGATCGACTTCGCGGACGCGCGGAAGCGCCTGCAGCGGGCCGAGGCCATGATCGGGCAGCTGCCCGCGGGGTCCGCATTGCGCGCCGAGCTTGCTGCGGTGATCGCCGACCTGCGACGCTCCGTGCCGGCAGGTTGACAGGCACGGCGGATCGGCTATAATCGACCTTGAAAGACGCGGAACCGGAGGAGTAAGCCGGGCCAGTGCAGCAGGCACGCCTGTTCGCACAGGCCATACGCCGTCGCCAGAGAGAGGGGGTCACCGGGTGAGAGCCCCCTTCCGATGTGAGCGAGGCCGAACGTCGCCGGGGAGTCGGACGCTTAAAGCTGGGAGCCGAAGCCGGCGCCCGGTATAGGGCGTCACGGGTCAGCCCGTTACAGCTCAGAGTGGGCGGCGCAATCTAAGACCACGTTTTCGATTGCTTGCCGCCAACCAAGGTGGCACCGCGGAGACCTTCCGTCCTTGAGACGAAAGGTCTTTTTGTTTGCCGAAGAAGGAGAGAGAACCATGGCCTTTGAGATGCCCAAGACCTACGACCCGAGCGCGTCCGAGCGCCGGATCTATGATTGGTGGGAACAGTCCGGCTTCTTCAAGCCGGAAATCGCGCCGGCGGACGCGGAACCGTTCGTGATCTCCATCCCACCGCCGAACATCACCGGCGAGCTGCACCTGGGCCACGCGATGTTCGTCTCGCTGGAAGACCTCATGATCCGCTACAAGCGCATGCGCGGCTATGCTGCGCTGTGGGTGCCGGGGTATGACCACGCGGGCATCGCCACCCAGCTCCAGGTGGAGAAGATGCTGTCCCGCGAGGGCGTGCGCCGTCAGGACATCGGGCGGGAGGAGTTCCTGCGCCGCACCTGGGAGTGGAAGGAGAAGTACGGCGGGCACATCGTGCGCCAGCTCCGCCGCTTGGGCGCCTCATGTGACTGGGACCGCATGCGCTTCACCATGGACGAAGGACTCAGCCGCGCGGTGCGCGAGGCGTTCGTGCGCCTCTACCGCATGGGCCTGATCTATCGGGGCGAGTACCTCATCAACTGGTCGCCCGGGCTGCAGACCGCGGTCAGCGACCTGGAGGTGGAGTACACCGAAGAGGACGCCACCCTCTACTACTTCAAGTACCCGATCGCAGGTGCAAATCTGGACGATGGACCGGGCAAGGGCTACATCCCGGTGGCGACCACGCGGCCCGAGACCATCCTGGGCGACACTGCGGTGGCCGTGCACCCGGACGACGAGCGCTATCAACACCTGATCGGCGCCACGTGCCTGGTGCCGGTCCTGAAGCGCACCATCCCGGTGATCCAGGACACCTACGTGGAGATGGAGTTCGGCACCGGCGCGCTGAAGATCACCCCGGGCCACGATCCGAACGACTTCGTCATCGGCCAGCGCCACGGACTGCAGATCATCAACGTGCTGGATCGCGATGTGAAGATGAGCGCGGAGGCCGGCCCGCACTACCAGGGCCTCGACCGCTTCGAGTGCCGCAAGAAGCTGTGGGCCGACATGGAAGCCGCAGGGCTGACCATCAAGACCGAGAAGTACCGGACGCAGGTGCCCAGGTCGCAGCGCGGGGGCGAGATCGTCGAGCCGATGGTGAGCACGCAGTGGTTCGTGAAGATGAAGCCCATGGCTGACATGGGACTCCAGGCCGTACGCGCGGGCCGCATCACGATCGTCCCAGAACGGCTGACGAAGGTGTACTACAACTGGCTCGAAAACATCCGGGACTGGTGCATCAGCCGGCAGCTGTGGTGGGGCCATCGCATCCCGGCCTGGCACTGCGCGGACTGCCACGGCATCACGGTGGCCAAGATCGACCCGACGCACTGCGAGCACTGCGGATCGACCCGCATCGAGCAGGACCCCGACGTGCTCGACACCTGGTTCAGCTCGGGCCTGTGGCCCTTCTCGACGCTGGGGTGGCCCGATGACACGCCGGACCTGCGCCGCTTCTACCCGACCACCGTGATGGAGACCGGCTACGACATCCTTTTCTTCTGGGTGGCGCGCATGATCATGCAGGGCCTGCTCTACACCAACGACATCCCGTTCGAGACGGTGTACCTGCACGGCATCATCCGTGACGACCAGGGACGCAAGATGTCGAAGACCACGGGCAACGTGCTCGATCCGATCGCGCTGCTCGACGGTGCGAAGCCAGAAGAGCTCGGAGATTATGTCAGATCACAGTACCCGGATGGGCTGCAGCCGATGGGCGCGGACGCGCTCCGCTTCACGCTGCTCACGGGCACCACCCCGGGCACCGACATGAACCTGAGCCTGCAACGCGTGGAGGGCAACCGCAACTTCACGAATAAGATCTGGAACGCGGCGCGGTTCGTGCTGTCGCAAATCGGGGATCAGGGACTGGGGAGCGGGGAGCAGGAACCCGATGCCCAATCCCTGGTCACCAGTCACCAGTCCTTGCCCGAGCGCTGGATCCTCAGCCGGCTGTCGGCCACGATCGCGGACGTGACACGGCTGATGGACACCTTCCAGTTCGGCGAGGCGGGGCGGCAGATCTATGACTTCTTCTGGAGCGAGTTCTGCGACTGGTACCTGGAGATCAGCAAGATCGCGCTGTATCGCGGGACGCCGGAGGCCAAGGCGCGCACGCAGGCCACCCTGATCAAGGTGCTCGACGAATCGCTCAGGATGCTGCACCCGTTCATCCCCTACGTCACCGAGGAAACCTGGGGCTACCTGAAGGAGGTGGCCGGCGGTCCGGACTGGCCTGCGGGGCTGATCGTTGCACCCTGGCCGGCGACCGACCTGCGCGACGAGGCTGCGGAGAGCGAGATCGCGGTCATCATGGACCTGGTGCGGGCCATTCGCAACGCTCGCGCCGAGTACGGCGTGAAGCCCGGCCAGCCGCTGGCGGCCGCCATCTCCGCGGGAAGCCGGGCGGCCGACCTGCGCCGGCACGCCGACATCCTCTGCAGCCTGGCACGACTTGATGCAGGGCGCCTGGTGATCGAGGAGGACCACCCGGCCCCGGCGCAGGCGCTGACGCTGGTGACGGGCGGCGTGGTCGCGTACCTGCCGCTGGCGGAACTGGTCGACTTCGAGGCTGAGCGCAGCAAGCTGAACAAGGAGCTCGCCGAGACCGAGGCGCAGATCGAACGGGGTCGCACGCTGCTGGATGGTCAGTTCGCGGGCCGTGCGCCAGCCGCGGTCGTGCAGCGCGAGCGTGACAAGTTGGTGGAGCTGGAGGCGAAAGCGGCCCGGCTGCGCGAGCGCATCGCGGGCCTGGCGACATGAGGCAGGTCATAGACTTGCAGCCGTAAGTACCCTATAATGCAAGCGAAGCCAGGCGTACCCAACGACGTCGCATCGCGCATGGCACCCTCATCGAAGCCGCCGCACGGTACGCCTGACCTTAATTGCTCCCATCTCTCTTGACTGCCTGCCGATCCCTGGCACCCGAGCCCGTGCTTTGTTGCCAGGGATCTTTATGTTATGCTGGGCGTGGAGGACCCGTGAGCAACTACTACGTCACTATCGGCGGCCAACCCGTCGGCCCCGAGGCACATCTGACCCCCGCGAGGCTCTCTCGGGCGCGTCCCGACGCCCGGGACGCCGCGGGACAACCATCCGCCACGACCTCCATGTCACGGCAGCGTTGGATCGACGGCGGCCTCGAAGAAAAATGCGAAGCCAGTCTGCCTCTGATCGGCCTTGCCCTCGCGCTTCTGGGCGCAGCGGTGGCCGTGCTGGTGCTGGCCCTGCGACACCAAAGCGGACGCCGGTGAGACCCGGATATCATCATAGGCTGATCGTGCGAAGCTGATAACTATTCCTAATCAAAAGTCCGTCGCTCAATCATGACCTACGTCATGTAGTGCAGAAAATCACACTGGTATAATGTTGGTCTGGTCATCCGTGTGCCTTGCCAGACCCAGGATCACCGCCCACGATACGGAGGAGTACCTATATGACCGTTGCTTGCCCAGGTCGGCAGCAGCTGCGGTTGTTGGTCGTTGCTGGCCTTGTTGGCCTGCTCTTAATCGGCTTGACTGCCGTCGCCAACGCGCAATCCGACGACAACGCAACCTGTCTCGGCTGCCACTCCACTGCCGGGTTGAGCGTCGAGCTCGCCAGCGGCGAGATTCTCCCGCTCACCGTGGATCCCTCGGTGTACCAGGCCAGCGTACATGCCAGCCTGAACTGCACCGCGTGCCACACCAACATCTCGGGATATCCACATCCCAAGATCACTGCGGGCGACCGCCGCTCGTTCCAGTTGGAACGCTACCAGCAATGCCAGAGCTGCCATCAGGACCAGTATCAGGATTCGCTCGATAGCAACCATGCGCGTGCCCTGGCGGCTGGAAATCGCAATGCCGCAATCTGCACCGACTGTCACGGTGCTCACAATGTCACGCGGGCCAGCGAGCCGAGACAGAAGATCTCGCATACCTGCGAGACATGCCACAGCGCCATCTACGATCAGTACGCCACCAGCGTGCACGGCGCCGCCTTGCTGGAGAGCAGCAACCCGGACGTCCCCACGTGCACTGACTGCCACGGCGCACACACACAGGAAGATCCCAACACGGCCGCTTTTCGCCTGAAGTCGCCGAACATCTGCGGCGACTGCCACGGGGATGCGGCCCTGATGCAGAAATACGGCATCTCGACGGAGGTGTTCAACACCTACGTGGCCGACTTCCACGGCACGACAGTCACGCTGTTCGAACGCCAGCACCCGGATCAACCCACCAATAAGGCCGTCTGCACGGACTGCCATGGGGTTCACAACATCCTGGAAGTCACCAACGCCAACGCGCAGGTGGTGAAGGAGAACCTGCTCCACACGTGCCAGCGCTGCCACCCGGACGCAACCGCGAACTTCCCGGACAGCTGGGTCGGCCACTTCGCACCCAGCCCGACCACGCAGCCGTTGGTCTACTACATCAACCTGTTCTACAAGATTCTCATCCCGGCAGTCATCGGCAGCATGCTGCTGTTCGTGGGACTGGACGCGTTCAGCCGCATCATGCGCCGCATACGGCGAAAGGGGGCGTGAGCAATGGCAGATCCAAAGCCGGCCGCAAAGCACGCTCACGGAACCTATCACGAGCGATTTACGCTGTCCCAGCGCATCGAGCACATCGTCCTGATCGTCTCGTTCACGACGCTGGGCGTTACGGGCCTGGCCCAGAAATTCGTGGGCAACGGCCTTGCCGAAGGGCTGATCGCGCTGCTGGGCGGCATCGAGATCGTGCGCATCATCCACCGCATCGCGGCCATCATCCTGGCCGTGCAAAGCGTCTATCATGTGCTGGTGATCGGCCACAAGATCTGGGTGCGCCGGATTCGCATGACGATGCTGCCGGGCCTCAAGGACCTCACGGACGCGATCGATGTCGTGCGCTACAACTTGGGGCTGTCACGCGAACACCCACGGATGCCGCGCTACAACTTCGGGGAGAAGGTTGAATACTGGGCGATGGTCTGGGGCACCATCATCATGGGCATCACCGGCTTCATGCTTTGGAACCCCATCGCCACCGCGAAGTTCCTACCCGGCAACATCATTCCGGCCGCCAAGGCCGCTCACGGGGCCGAAGCCCTCCTGGCCGTGCTGGCCATCATCATCTGGCACTTCTACAACGTGCACGTCAAGATGCTCAACAAGAGCATGTTCACGGGCAAGATGGCCCATCACCAGATGGAGGAAGAACACGGGCAGGAGCTTGAGGAGCGCCTCGCAGGCCACGCGCATCGTATCGCGGACCCGGTCGGCATCCGCCGCCGTGAGCGCATCTATCTGCCCGTTGCGATCACCGCGGGTGTTCTGCTGACGGCAGGGCTGTTGTGGTTTGCCACGTTCGAGGAGACCGCGATCGCGACGATTCCCGTGCAGCCCACCGTGGTGCCGGTCTTCTCGCCCCTGCAGCCCACGCCTGAGGCGACCGAGCTGACCCAGGTGGCCGCATCGCTCGTCCCGCATGCCATCGAGGGGCGGGAGGCGTGCGACACCTGCCATGGTCTGGAAGGCATGAGCCCGTACCCGCGCGACCATGCGGGACGGCCTAATGAATCGTGCACGGTGTGCCATCTGCCCGGGCCGACGCCTGAACCCGGCGCGGAGACGGAGGCCGGCGGACCCGGCGCGATCCCGGCCAACCATGACCTGACCAGCGACGTGTACAAGACCTGCGAAACGTGCCATGGGCTGGACAAGATGAAGCCATTCCCGGAGAACCACACGGCGTTCGGTCCTGAGACGTGCACCGGCTGCCATCAGCCGGCTGAGGCCGCCGCACCTGCAGGGGGTGAGCCGGCGGCGGAGCCCGGCGGCCTGGCCGCGGTGCCGCACAGCGTCACCCTGGAGGCGTTCGTGGACTGCGCCAAGTGTCACGGCGCGGCGGACGCACCCAACCCGTATCCGGAAAACCATGCAGGCTACGCTGCGGACAGCTGCACGAGCTGCCATCCCGCACCGCAGGACGAGACGGCCGTCACGGTAGGCCCCCCGAACCCTGTGCCGCACAGCCTGACCATGGAGATCTACTCCGACTGCAAGTTGTGCCATGCACCGGACGTGTACCTTGGCATCCGGGCGCCCGCATTCCACAGCAGCTACGACTGGGCGGCACAGAGCTGCACGTTCTGCCACGTAGCCGGCGAGGAGTAAGCGCCGTCGTCACCTGACAGAAAAAGCCCACCGGCATCCTCGCGGATCCGGTGGGCTTTTTTAAAGGCCAAAGGCGGGCATCCGGCCCGGAGCCTGCCTATGGCACGATCACCGTCCGGACTTCACCACCCCACCGCTCCAACGCATCCAGGGTCGCGTTGATGGCCGCGGCCTCCAGGGGCACGGTGCGCGTGACGACATGCGACAGGTCGAGCACCCCACGGCGCGCGAAATCCATCAGCAGCGGGAACTCCTGCAGCAGGTGATCCGACACGCCGACGATCTCCGCCTCGCGGCCGATGATCTCGTTGTAGGAATCCACCTCGAACGGCGTGCGCGTGATGCCGGCAAGCGCCGCACGTCCCTGCACGCCGAGCACCTGCACCGCCTGGCGCATCGTCACCGGCAGGCCGATGAGCTCGACGGCCACGTCGACGCCCTTGCCGTTGGTGAGCTGGCGAATCAACTCGACCGGGTTCGCGTCCCCCGCGTGCACCGGGATGGCGCCGAACCTGGCCGCCAGCACCAGCTTGTCCCGGTTGATGTCCACCGCGTAAACCTCGGATGCGCCCAGACCACGGGCCAGCTGGATCGCGGACATGCCCAGGCCGCCCGCGCCGAAGACGGCCACCCGCTCGCCGGGCTGCAGCCGTGCCTTGCGCAGGGCGTGGAACGACGTGGCCGACGAGCACATCATGATGGCGCCTTGCTCGAAGGCCACCTCGTCCGGCAGGGGGACGATCCCGCGCTCGGGCACCGCGACGTACTCCGCGTAGCCGCCGTCGAGATGCTTGCCCAGCATCTTGCCCGTCTCGCAGAACTGCTCCTGGCCGCGGTTGCAGTGGTGGCACTGGCCGCAGGTCACCAGGTAGTGCAGGCACACCCGGTCCCCGATGTGCGTGCGCGAGGTGCCCGGGCCGAGCGCCTCGACCACCCCCGCGATCTCGTGCCCGAGGGTCAGGGGCAGCGGTCCCGCGTACGAGACCCCCGCCCGATAGTGCGCATCGGAATGACAGATGCCCGCAGCTGTGATGCGGACCAGCACCTCGCCTGCGCCGGGCACCGGCGTAGGCGTCTCCTGCATCTCAAGTGGTTTGCCAACTTCGGTGAGTCGAACTGCCTTCACTGTTCCAGACCTCCATCGAGTCTTTGACAGCACCAATCAAGTGTGCCAAACTAAGCAGCCGCAACTCTACCACATTCTCGCCAAACAGACGAAGCAAAGGAAGTTCCCATGCCCAAGATCGTGCTTATCGGCGCCGGCAGCACAGTGTTCGCCAAGAACCTGATCGGTGACATCCTGGCCTACCCGGAATTGGCAGAGTCGACCATCACGCTGCACGACATCGACGAGCAGCGCCTGCATACCACGCGGGTGGTGGCGGAGCGCCTGGCGAAAAGTCGCGGCGCGCATCCCACCATCGAGGCGCAGCTGGACCGCCGCGCGGCCCTGGACGGCGCAGACTACGCCATCTCGATGTTCCAGGTGGGGGGCTATCGGCCGTCCACCGTGCTCGATTTCGAGATCCCGAAGCGTTACGGGCTGCGCCAGACCATCGCAGATACGCTCGGCATCGGCGGCATCATGCGCGGACTGCGCACCATCCCCGTCTTTCTCGATATCGCGGCCGACATGGCGCAGCTGTGCCCCGATGCCTGGCTGCTGAACTACGTCAACCCTATGGCGATCATCACCTGGGCGCTGGCGTCCGCGACGAAGGTGAAAAGCGTCGGGCTGTGCCACAGCGTGCAGAGCACGGCCGAGAAGCTGGCCCAGGACATCGGCATTCCGCTGGACGAGATTCACTACGTCTGCGCGGGCATCAACCACATGGCGTTCTACCTGCGATTCTGGCGCCGCACGCCGGAGGGTCACGATGAAGACCTGTATCCCCGGCTGCACCAGGTGGTGGCCGAGGGCCGGGTGCCCGACTGGAACCGGGTCCGCTACGAGATGCTCGAGCGCCTGGGCTACTTCGTGACGGAGTCAAGCGAGCACTTCGCGGAGTACGTGCCATGGTTCATCAAGCGGGACCGGCCGGATCTCATCGAGCGGTTCAACATCCCGCTGGACGAGTACATCACCCGCTGCGAGGTACAGATCGAGGGGTGGGAACTGGTCAGGAAGGCTATGACCGATCCCGCTGCGATCGGCGAGCAGGAGGTGCAGGCGTTCGTCCAGTATCTCCGCGGCCAGGGCATGCGGGACAAGGTGATCGATTGGACCGTCGCGCAGGCGATGGAGTTCGACGATCCCGCGCGGAGCCACGAGTACGGATCGGGCATCATTCACAGCATGGAGACCGGCACCCCGCGCGTCATCTACGGCAACGTGCAGAACCGGGGGCTGATCGACAACCTGCCGCAGGGGTGTGCGGTGGAGGTGCCCTGCCTGGTGGACGCCAACGGCATCCAGCCCACACGTATCGGCGCGCTGCCCGCGCATCTGGCTGCGCTGATCCGCACCCAGGTCAACGTGCAGGAGCTGACCGTGCAGGCCGCACTGACGCGGGATCGCCGCTCGGTCTATCACGCGGCGATGCTGGACCCGCACACGGCCGCGGAGCTGGACCTCGATCAAATCTGGCGCATGGTCGACGACCTGCTCGACGCACACCAGCGGAGCGGATTCCTGCCGCGGTACGACTGACAGACGGCAGCAGGCGCGGCGTCCCGTTCAGCGCACCGCCGACTCGAACGAGCAGGGTCCGATCGCGCACTTGCCGCACGCGTCCGCCAACTCATCGCCGCCGAACAGCTTCGCGAGGCCGAGCAGCCGCTGATTGCAGCGGAACTTATCGATCGCGCCCTCGGGGCTCAACGCATCGACGGGACACCGCGTGATGCATTCCCAGCAGCTGCCGTCGTGGAACCACAGGCACCGCTCCTTGGGCGGCGGCGCGGTGAACTCGATATCGGCGTCGGTGACGATGCTGCCGAACCGGCCGGCGCACCCCGAATCGGTGATCACCATGCGGTGCAGGCCGAAGCTGCCCAGGCCCGCGATGACCGCCACGCTCTTGTGCGACCACCGGCAGATGAGATCCTCAGGGTCGTAGTTGTGCGTGGCGGGCGCGGTCGCGGCCCGAACGCCGTGCCCGGCCAGGTCCTCGATCAGGCGATCGGCCAGGCGCTCGATCAGCGTGTTGGTCTCCAGGTAGGCAACCGGCCACTCAGGGGCCACCCGGTAACGGTCCTCTGCATTGGCCACCACCACCCACTCGGCGAAGGGCAGAAAGAAGGAGATGACCGTGCGCGCGCCGGGCAGCATCTCCTCCGGCAGGTAGTGCGTCGGCTCGACGATGCGCCGCAGGTCGGCGAAGCGAGGGTCGGCGGCCGACGCAAAGCCGACCAGCGGCGTACGGTAGCCAGTGACGCCCTGCGATTGAGCCACCTCGCGGCGGACGAAGTCGGTGATGTGCGCGTTCAAATCCATGAGTCCCCCTTGATGGTCGCCAGCGCGCTGCCGACCCGGCTGTGCATGGGCTGTTCCCGAACCCACGGGCAGCCCAGCAGCCGATTATGCCGCAAAAAGCGGCGGTTGTCGACCCGGGCGATCGATGCGGATTTCCCCGAAAGGCCATCTTCTTTACTGAATCTTTACAGGAGTATGCTATAAGTTACATAAATGCATATACAAAGGAACACTAAGATGACCGCATCACGCATCTCTGTCGCGGGCGCACTGCTCATCCTGGCCCTGCTCGTGGTCGGATGCAGCGGAAGCCAGGCGACCGCTCAAGTTACGGCGCCTCCCGCTGCGCAACCGGCCAGCGAACCCGCGCCCCTGGCCGCAGCCACGCGCGTGCCGGACCAGGCCGCGCCCGCCGCGGCCGCGGCGCAGGCAGCAGAAACCCTTGCGCCAACTGTGGCAGCGCCAACCATGGTAGCGCCAACTATGGCGGCGCCAACTATGGCAGCGCCAACTATGGCGGCGCCAACTGCGATTCCGCCTACTGCTGTGCCGCCTACGCCGAGGCCCACGCCGACGCCCGTCAGCCGGCTGTCGATCGATTACCTGAGGCAGCAGGAATACCCCGGCAGCGAGATCGTGATCGAGCAGAAGCTGGCGGCAGGCTCGAACCACGATCGCTACATCGCATCGTATCTGTCAGAGGGCCTGAAGATCTACGCCCTGCTCACCGTGCCGCGGGGGCAGGCGCCCGCGACCGGCTGGCCGGTCATCATCTTCAACCACGGCTACATTCCGCCTCGCGAGTACCGGACGACCGAGCGTTATGTCGCTTACGTGAACGGCTTCGCCACACAGGGCTACATCGTGTTCCGGCCCGACTATCGGGGGCACGGCAACTCCGAGGGCGCGGCGACGGGCGCGTACGGGTCGCCCGGCTACGTCATCGACGTGCTGAACGCCGTGACGTCGATGAAGGGCTACCCCGGGGCTGACCCGGACCGGATCGGGATGTGGGGCCACTCCATGGGCGGCTGGATCACCCTGCGCGCCATGGTGGTCTCGCCCGACATCAAGGCGGGCGTGATCTGGGGCGGCGTGGTGGCCGCGTACGAGGACCTGCTGGAGCACTGGCGCCGGAACCGGCCCGGCGTCTTGCCCGGCGCGCCGCCCGTTGCCAGCACGTCGCGCAGCAACTGGCGCACCAGCCTGGTGGCGGAGTACGGGGAGCCGGACGACAACCTGGCGTTCTGGCGCAGCCTGTCGCCCAATCACTTCCTGACTGACCTGAACGGCCCGATCCAGCTCCACCACGCGCAGGGCGATGCATCGGTGCCCGTGAAGCTGTCCGAGCTGCTTTACGAGCAGGGCCAGGCGGCCGGCATGCCGATCGAGCTGTTCTCGTACCCGGGCGACAACCACAACATCTCGGGCAACTTCGGCCGCGCCATGGCCAGCTCGGTCGCGTTCTTCGACCGCTGGGTGAAGCAGCCCGCTAACCTGCTCGATGCCGCCGGCCCGACTGTTTATCCGAAGGTGGATGGGGTGAATCTGCGCCAGGGACCGGGGACGAACTTCCCCGTTGCGGGCCAGCTGCGCATCGGCGAGAGCCTGCCGATCGTGGGCCGCAACGATGACGGCAGCTGGTGGCAGGTGCAGACGCCTGACGGGCCGGCGTGGATCGCCGGCAGCGTGACGCTCGCCGCGCACACAGCCGGGGTGCCCGTCGCCTCGGCCGCGGTTCCCGCGGGATAGCGCGAGGGGCATCGGGGAGACCTGCATCCTTAAACCTTCGAGGTCTCGGAGACCTCGAAGGTTTGCCTGCAAGTTTCACCCTGGACTGTGTTTGGGAGGTCTTCTCTTGGTTGCCGCCGGCCGCTCAGGATGCCTCCGCTCGCAGACTCCCATCCGCACACTCGGTGGCGCAGCTTGCAGAAGCCGCCCGCGTCGCGTAGTATGGTGAGGACAATCACAAACGCGGCGCGGCCGCGAATCCTGACCCATGAGAGGCGCCAATGACGGCCCAACCTGCAGCCAAGACCCTGCCCCCCGGACCCGGGGGCCTGCCACTCGTCGGCAATCTGTTCGACATGCAGCGCGCCGGCATGCTGGACTTCTACCATGACCTGTGGCGCAAGCACGGCGACACCGCCAGCGCGGCCATCGGGCCCATGAAATTCGTGATGCTGACCCGCCCGGACCACCTGCAGCACGTCCTGGTGAAGAACCCGGGCAAGTACATCAAGGGCCTGAGCCACGACAAGCTCCGCGTCGCCATCGGCCACGGCATCCTGACGCTGGAAGGCGAAAGCTGGACCAGCCAGCGCAAGCTGATGGGACCCACGTTCACCCCGCGCGGCATCAAGCCGTTCGCGGACATCATGGCCGACGAGGCGCACGCGCTGGTCGACCGGTGGCAGGGCCGGCTCGAGACAGACCCAGTCGTGGACATCAACCAGGAGATGACGCGCATCACCATGCGGGTGATTTCGCGGTCGATGTTCGGCATCGACATGGACCGGGACTTCAGCGGGGCCAGCGATGCGCTGGTTGCCCTGCTCGACTACACGGCCTCCGCGACGACCAGCATGATCGACGTGCCGCTCTTCGTGCCGACTGCGAAGAACCGCCGCCTGAAAGAGGCGAAGCAGGAACTGCGCGAGTTCCTGATGGGCATCATCCAGCGGCGGCGCTCGGAAGGGCTGCAGAACGACCTGCTCTCGATGCTCATGACCGCGCGCGACGCGGACACGGGCGAGATGATGACGGACGAGCAGCTGCACGATGAGGCGCTGATCATCTTCTTCGCCGGTCACGACACCACCTCCAGCCTGCTGACGTGGACGTGGTATCTGCTGAGCAAGTGGCCTGCGGTGGAGGAGAAGATGCACGCCGAGCTGGCGACGGTCCTGGGCGGCCGCGCGCCGGGGCTGGACGACATCCCCAACCTGCCCTACCTGCGCCAGGTGTTCGACGAGACGCTGCGGCTCTACTCGCCGATCCCGATCCTCGCCCGCGACCTGACGGAGGACGACCGGCTGAACGGGTACGACCTGCCGAAGGGCAGCCTCGTGGTGCTGGCGCTGTACAACACCCACCGGCATCCGGAGTTCTGGGAACGGCCGGAGGAGTTCTACCCGGAGCATTTCGCCGAGGCCGCCGTGGCCGCGCGGCCGCGCTACGCCTATCTCCCCTTCGGCGCGGGCCCGCGCATCTGCATCGGCATGCACTTCGCCCTGATGGAGGCGGCGCTCGTCATGGGCGAGGTGGCACAGCGGTTCGCCCTGCGCCTGGCCCGGCCACACGACGGCAAGGTCCGCTATGTCGGCGTCACGCGGCCAGACGAGCCGATCCTGATGAAGCTGTCCGCCCGCTGAGGCCTCAACGCAGGCAGGGGCGCACATGCGCCGCACCTGCGCCCGCCGAGGGTCATCTGCCTTAACAAGAGACGCCGGGTTCCATCTCTGAAACCCGGCGTCCGATTTACCGGGATACGCTACCTGGCAAGGGTTCTGACCGGCTCCTCAAAGAGCACCGTCACACCTTCCAGGGGGCCCGCCATCTTCCACTTGCGGGCCAGCTCCCAACTGATATCGGCGACCCAACCGCGCTTCTTCAGGTTCGGGCGGTGTTTCGCCTCCGCACAGTCTACGACCATCAACGGGCCGACGACCTCGCCCTTCGGATGCTGCAGCCACACCTTCTTGCCGATGTGCTGCGGCTCCAGCAAGGCGATGGCGTCGACACACTCCGGACACTCGGGCACGTGGCCCTTCCACACCCGCCAATTCCATACCCGTTTCATCAGACTGCTGCCACCTTCTTCCCGCGGCCCGGCGTAGTACGTCGCTTCGCCTGTCACCGGTTGTGCCACCGTCAGGAAGACACTGAAGAGAATCGATACAGCTAACGTTATGATCTACCTCCGATTGTCTTGCTGCCACGACTGCAGGCAGCCGCTCTTATGACGCCTCCGGATGGCATTGGTTCCCCCATCGCAGCGGCTCCACTGTGCCTAATGTAATAGAAAACCTGGCCGGAGGCTAATTCCGGCCAGGTTTTCTCCTTGTGGAGCGATGGTCGACGCTAGACCGACATTATCTCGGGACGCCCGGCCACGGGATGCAGAGCCGCTGTCCCGGATAGATCAGGTTGACGTTCTTGATCCCGTTGTTCCAGGCCAATCGCCAAACCGTCACGCCGTACCACCCTGCGATCCTGGCGAGGGTGTCACCGCGCTTCACCGTGTACTTGGTGCGGCACGTCTGACCGGGGGGGAAGGTCGGGGGCACGTGCGTGGCGGGAATCCACAGGTAGGTTCCCGCCCAGATTCGGTTGATGTTGACAAGCCCGTTGACCGCTGCGATGGAATCGACCGGCACGCCGTAGTGACGGCTGATCGACGCCAACGTCTCACCGTATTTCACCAGGTGCCAAAAGCCGCCGGAAGCCGGCGGCGCTGCCTCGGCCGCTGAGGGCAGCGCGAGGACAGCCACGAGGAACAGAAGCGCGAGAAGCCACTTGACACGCATGGGCAACCTCCTTGGCTGTTCGCCATCGACCATACATCTCTCGCACGATTACACTATACGCCCGTTTTCGCGTATAATCAAGAGCCTAAACTTGTCCGCCCCGTGAGGAGATACCCATGACCGATGACCCCATCGTCGATATCGCTGCAGCCCACCGTCATTTCTCAGTCGACTGCTTCAACCGTGCCTGGGACCTGATCGACAAGGAAGACCGGACGCCCGAGGAAGAGGACGAGATGCTGAACCTCAGCATGGCCTCCCTGTGGCACTGGACCCAACGCCCGGATTGTACGAAGAAAGAGCTCTCGCTCGGCAACTGGCAAATCTCGCGCATCTTCGCGCTCATCGGACGGCCGGAGATGGCGACCGCTTACGCGGAGCGCTGCCTGGTAGTGACCGAGGATGCGGAACTGCCGCCGTTCTACCTGGGCTACGCATACGAGGCCCTGGCCCGCGCGGCCGCGGTCGGCCGCGATCGCCGGATGGCCATGGAGCACATCGCCCAGGCCCGCCAACTCGCTCAGCAGGAGGAGAGCGAGGAGGACCGCCAACTGCTGCTCGACGACCTGGCAACCATCCTCTAGCGCGCTGGCAATGCATCCAGATATGCGAACGACTGCTCCGGCCCACGCGGGTGGCGTTCCCCCTGGTGCGCCGTCCAGCGCGCGGGCGCGCGGACTTCGGGGACCTTAACGATGGCTTCGTTGGCATTGACCCTCCCCCAGACCCTCGTCGTCATCGCGGTGCTCCTCATTCTGAGCATCCTGGCCAGCAAGCTATCCGATCGGCTCGGAGTCCCCTCGCTGCTCTTCTTCCTCGCGGTCGGCATGCTGGCCGGCTCTGAGGGGCCCGGCGGCATCTACTTCGATGATTACCGGGCCGCGCAGGCGGTCGGCATCATTGCCCTCGTCTTCATCCTGTTCGCGGGCGGGCTCGACACCGATTGGCGGGCCGTCCGCCCGGTCCTCTGGCCCGGTGTCGCGCTGGCGACCATCGGCGTCCTGCTCACTGCGCTCCTGGCCGGACTCTTTGCGCACCTTGCGTTGGGCTTCTCCTGGCTCGAAGGCATGGTGGTGGGTGCGGTCGTGTCTTCCACCGATGCGGCGGCGGTCCTCGTCCTGATGCGTAAGGGCACGCTGAAGCTGCGCGGTCGCCTGGCTTCCCTGCTCGAGTTCGAATCGGGCAGCAACGACCCGATGGCCGTCGCCCTGACCGTCGGTGCGCTCGAACTGGTCATGAATCCCGCCGCGAGCCTGGAGACGGTCGTGCTTCGCTTCGTGATTTCGATGGGGCTGGGCGCGTTGCTGGGGTTCGGCCTGGGCCGGCTGACGGGGAACGTCATGAACCGGCTGCGCCTTGGCTTCGATGGATTGTACACCGTGTTCACCGTGGCCGTGGTGTTGATCATCTATGGCGGCACTGAGGCCGTCGGCGGCAACGGCTTCCTGGCTGTTTACGTGGCCGGCCTGACGCTCAGCAACTGCAGCTTCGTCCACAAGCGAAGCATCACACACTTCCACGATGGCCTCTCGTGGCTCATGCAGATCACAATGTTCCTCATCCTGGGCCTGCTGGTCTTCCCCACCAGGTTGCTTGCCACCGCAGGCATGGCCCTGCTCTTCACTGCATTCATCATCCTGGTCGCCCGCCCCGCAGCCGTCTTTCTGACGCTGCTGCCGATGCGGATCGGCGTGCGGGACAAGGCCTTCGTCTCGTGGGCGGGGCTGCGCGGCGCAGCGCCCATCGTCCTGGCCATCTACCCCGCGCTCGCCGGCCTGCCGAACTCGGAGATCATCTTCAACATCGTCTTCTTCGTCGTGTTGGCATCCGTCCTGCTGCAGGGGACCAGCGCCGCGTGGGTCGCGCGGCTGCTGCGCGTCACGGCGCCCGACACCATCCAACCGCATAGGCCGACCGAAGAGGCGCTCGCGGTGGCCGACCAGCTGCGCGAGATGGTCATCCCCCAAGGCAGCTGGGCGGTCAACCGCGCGATCGTGGAGCTCAACCTGCCGGCCGGATTTCTGGTCGTGCTGGTGTACCGGGAGGGACAGTCGCTCATGCCCACCGGCAGCATGGTGCTCCGCCGGGGCGATCGAATCCTTGCGCTCGCAGACGCCGATCTCTTCGAGCAGGTGCGGCGGCAGCTCACTGCGCCCGTTACCTGATCCCGCGATCCCCTTCTGTCGCTGCCTCACGAAATGTCCGGTAGATTTCCGCCAACATCGCCGGCGTGTAGTGTGCGGCGAGTCCGCTCGGGTTGGGCAGCACCCACAGGGACGCCGGTCCGATGCGCTCGGGCTGGAGGCCGCTGGCTGCACGCGGCCGGCCGAACGCCTGGCGGTGCGCGCCGATGCCCAGGACCGCCACCACAAGGGGCCGATAGCGCGCCACCTTCTGCGAGAGTGCCTGCGCGCCGGCCATCAACTCTCCGGACGACAGCTCGGCCGCGGCCGCGGTTGCCCGCTCCACCAGGTTGGTGATGCCGTAACCGAGGGGCAGCAGCTCGAACTGCTCGTCCGGCCTGAAGACATGCGGGGTGAAGCCCGCGGCATGCAAGGCCGGCCAGAAGCGGTTCCCCGGCCGCGCGAAGTGATGGCCCGTGAAGCCCGAGTAGAGCCCCGGGTTGATCCCGCAGAAGAGCACGGTCAGCCCTGGGGCGATCACGTCGGGCACCGTGCGCCCGGCGGCCGCGAGCAGTTGCTCGCGGCTCGGTTTGTCTGATCTCATAAGTCCCCTCTCCCGCGATGCGGGCTCACAGCCTGCGCCGCCCCAATTGCAGGCTATTTGTAATTGACAAGTTTAATAATTGTAGTCTGGCGCCGGGCCCCAATTTGTGCTATGATTGTGCCAGGCTCGGCAGCCACACACCAATCTAGCATCGTACACGAAACGGACCGAGACCTGCAAAGCGGAGGCAGGCTCCGCACGAGGATTTATGAAGGAGGTCCGATGTCTGAGATCGATTTTGCCTTTGAAGGTGGCGGCGCGAAGGGGATCGTCTTTGCCGGCGCGCTGCTGGAGCTCGCGAGGCGCAGCCAACTGACGCCGGGTCGCCTGCTGGGCACATCCGCCGGCGCCATCAGTGCGGCCCTGCTCGCGGCAGGCTACACCCCGCAGGAGATGCTGGTGGCACTCCAGGAGCGGGACGCGAACGATAAGCCCGTCTTCGTGGGCTTCCTGGGCGAGCCGGCGCCTTTCGATGAGGTGGCCATCAGGAACAGCGCCATCCGCCGCCTGCTGAACGACATCGACATCCCGCTCGTGCCCGACGCTGCAGAGCGCCGGGCCGACGACTGGATTGCCGCCCGGATCGCCGCGCACCCCTTCGGCCGGCACCTGTTCGCGTTCGTGGAGCGCGGCGGGTGGTACGCCGCGGACAAGTTCGTGGCCTGGTTCGAGCGGATGCTCGATTCGGGCGAGTTCAACGGCGCACCGCGCGCGTTCTCCGGCATGACAATGGCGGAGTTCCATGCGGCCACGGGCAAGGAGCTGACGCTGGTCGCGGCCGACACGACCGCGCAGCGCATGCTCCTGCTCAACCACCGGACCGCGCCCGACCTGCCGGTGGTCTACGCGACGCGCATGTCGATGAGCGTGCCACTCCTGTGGGAAGAGGTGATCTGGCAGGAGGGATGGGGCGACTATCACACGTGGGATGCGCAGACCGGGGCCCTGAAAGCGGCGCCCATGGCCGGCGCGGAGATCGTGGACGGCGGCCTGCTCTCCAACTTCCCGATCGCGCTGCTGATGTCCGACCGGCCCGACGTCAACGCGGTCATGGGCCCGCCGAAGACGAAAAACGTCCTGGGCCTGCTGATCGATGAGACGCTGCCGGTGCCCAACCGGCCGGAGCGGCCGGCGTCGGGTTCGGGCGGACTGGCAGCCGCCCTGGGCGGCTCGAGGACCGCCGGCCGGCTGCAGCGCCTGCTGAACACGGCCACGTGCGCACACGACAACCTGGCCAAGGCGGTGTTCGCAGACAACGTCGTGCGCCTGCCCGCGGGCGGCTACGGCACCACCCAGTTCGACATGACCGACGAAGAGCGCGCCGCGCTGCTGGCAGCGGGCCAGCAGGCAATGGCGGCGTTCCTCTCGACGCAGACGGTGCTCGAGAGCGCGGGGGAAGAACTCGCATTCCCGGTGAGCGCGGGCATGCTTTCGGCCGCGAATTCGGCCGCCGCCGCCATCCTGGCGCCCTGAGGAACCTGGCCGGAAGATGACGCTAAGGAGGGCCGCACTCTGCGCTGGCCCTCCGCCCGGACATGGCGATCCGAGCATCCTGATGAGTCAGGCTCGTTTCGCCCGGCCGGCCCTGTGTGCCCGCACGACCAGGACCACCAGCGTGACGACCGTCAGCGGCACGACGAACTCGAACAGCACCGTGCTGAACGGTCCGAGCGCGTCGTGGCCCGTCGCGTCCAGGAGCAGGTAGACGGTGTAGGCAACGTAGTAGCCCAGGAAGAGCCAGCCCTCCCAGCGCGCGATGCGATAGCCGGTGAAGAAGATGGGCAGGCAGGCGACCGAGACGGCGATCATGAAGGGCAAGTCAAAGCGGAGCGCGGACGCCGGGACGCTCACGCCGTTCGGCGCCACCGCAGCGGTCAGGCCGAGCACGGCCATCACATTGAACAGGTTGCTGCCGACCACGTTGCCCACGGCGATGTCGCGCTCCCCGTGAACGCTGGCAATCACCGAGGTGGCCACCTCGGGCAGCGAGGTCCCCGCTGCGATGATGGTCAGCCCAATGATCAGCTCGCTGAGTCCCAACGATTGCGCCATCGTGACCGCACCGTTCACCAGCCAGCGCGCGCCGAGCACCAGCAGCAGCAGGCCAGCGATCGCCATCCCGGCATTCAACACCACCTGGCGCGGCGCCATAGCGTCACGCGCGCCGAATCCCTGGTCGTACTCGGCCTCGACCTCACGGCTCTCCTTGCGGCTCTGCCGGATCGCAAAGACGATGTACGCCACGATGCCGGCGAAGAGCAGCAGGCCGTCCAGGCGACCGATCTTTCCGTCCAGCCCCAGCAGCAACATCAGGACCGCGACGCCGATCATCAGGGGCACATCGAGGCGGATGAGATGCTGGTTCACCACCAACGCGCCGATCGCCGCCGAGAGACCGAGGATGAAGAGCACGTTGAAGATGTTGCTGCCGATGACGTTGCCGAGCGCGATGTCGGCCTGGCCCGACAGCGCGGACCCGATGCTCACCGCCAGCTCGGGCGAGCTGGTGCCGAAGGCCACCACGGTCAGACCGACGACGAGCGGCGAGATCCCGAAGCCCACGGCCAGCCGCGACGCGCCGCGCACCAACAGCTCCGCGCCGCCGATCAGCAATATCAAGCCAACGACAAACAGCACCAGTGTCAGTGTATCCATGCCCCACCCTATCCCTCAGATGCCCGATCGCTCTCCTCAGACCGCTGTTCCAGAGCAGCCAGGTCGTCCCGAATTGCCCCCTTCATCGGGATGCCGATGCGATGGGCCGCGGAGCCGATCGCGTGCGAGGTGACGGGGCCGCCGATCACCAGCAGCACGATAAGGACCAACCCCTTCCCGAAGTCGAGCGGCGTCAACACCACCGTGGCCAACAGCAGCAGCACCACGCCGAACACGCTGACCTTGCCCGTCGCGTGCAGGCGCGTGTAGACGTCCGGCATGCGGATGAAGCCCAGCACGCCGAGCACCGAGAAGGCGGTGCCGACGACGATTGCGACGATGGCGATCAACTCGTAGAGTGTCTGCATGGCGCCCATCTCAGAACATCTGCTGGTCCGCAATGTACTTCGCGAACGCGATCGTGCCGACGAAGCCCAGCGCGGCCAGCCCCAGTGCCACGTCGATGTAGGTCGACTCCACCAGGATCAGTGCGATCAGCACCAGGACGGCCAGGATCAGCGTGCTCACCAGGTCGGAGCCGATCAGGCGATCGATGACGTTCTCGCCCCGCCACACCCGCCAGACGCAGACCGCAATCAGGGCGATGTGGATCGCCAGGGCGCCGTTCAGTACGACCGAAAGTATCTGGCTCATGAGAAGATCTTGCTCAACAGGGTGCGACGCATCTGCTGTGCCTCCGCGGCATACTCGGCTGCGTGGGTCGCGTCCAGGCAGTGCGTGTACATGGTGCCCGCCTCGTCGATGCCGATCACCAGCTCTCCCGGCGTGATGGAGAGCGCGTGGGCGCTGAGCGCCTGTGCCAGCTCGCTCTCACAGCCGGCTTCGATGGCGACGATGCCGGGTCGGATCGGCAGCGCCGGGTCAAGCACGATCCGCGCCACCTCGATGCCGCTCTTGACCACATCGGCGGCCAGGATGGCGATGTAGCGAATCATCGCCCAGAGCGCCCCCGGAATCCGGCGCGCGGCCATGCGGCCGCGCTGGGGTCGCAGCAACAGGCTGACCAGGCCAGCCACCAACACGCCCACGACGATGTTGCTGAACTGCAGGTTGCCGGTCAGCGCCAGGTAGAGGGCCAGCAGGACCAGGATGGTGCGAACGTAATGCATGGTTGCCGATCAGCCTCCCAACACAGCTGCGATGTACAGCGCAGGGTCTCCGAGCCAGGCGCTGATGTCGCCGGCAAGACGCAGCAGCGGCTCGGCCCATAGCCCCAGCAGCAGGCACAGGCCGACCAAGAGGGCGGGCGCCAGCAGGCGATCGCCGGACGGCTTCGCGTATACGCCCTCAGCCGGCGGAACCCACCAGATCAACTGGAAGGCGCGCACGACGTAGACGAGGGTCAGGATGCTGGCAAAGCCGACGACGGCCAGCGCGGCGTAGTCGGCCGCGAGGACGCCGCTGCGAAACAGCGAGAGCTTGCCGATGAAACCGTTGGTGGGCGGGATGCCCGCCAGGGCTAGGCCGCCCAGCAGGAAGAGCGCGCCCATCGCGGGCAGCGATTTGCCCACGCCGGTGATGTTCGAGAAGGCGGCCGACTTGATGGGCGCGCGGCTGGCCACTGCACCCGCGAGCATCAGCATGGCCGCCTTGATCAGGCTGTGGTTGACCGCCAGAACGATGGCTGCGGCGATGGCCGCCGGCGTGCCCCACCCGATCCCGACCAGGATGTAGCCGATCTGGGCCAGGGTGGAATAGGCCAGCATGCGCTTGGCGTTGTGCGTGCCCAATGCGGTCAGGCCGCCGAAGATCAGCCCGGCCATGCCCAGGACGACGAGCAGGCCTCGTAGCGTCCCGGCCTGGGGCACGAAGAGCAACGTCGTCATGCGCAGGAACCCGTAGACGCCGACCTTCACCACCACAGACGACAGCATCGCGCTGATCGGCGTGGGCGCGGCCGTGTGAAAGTCCGGCTGCCAGAAGTGGAGCGGCACGACCGCGCTCTTCACCATGAAGAAGACGAACATCAGCACCATGGCCATGTAGTGCAAGGGCGGCATGGCCGCGCCGTCCCGGGCCAGCTGCAGGATACGCTGACCCAGATCGGCCATGTTCAAGGTGCCGTAGGAGACGTACAGCCCGCCGATCGCGCTCAGCAGGAAGATGGCGGCAAAGAGACTGATGAAGAAGTACTTGTACGCGGCCTCTGCGCCGTTGCGGTCATCTGAGATTGCGGTGAGCACCGCGCCCGATGAGACCAGCAGCTCCGCAAAGACGAACAGGTTGAAGATGTCGCCCGTGAGGAACGTGCCCGTCAGCCCGGTGGTCAGCGTCAGGAAGACCGGCATGAACGCGGGGAACGAGACGCACTTGTCCCGGCAGCCCAGGGCGTACACCATGCCGGTCACCAGCACGCCTTGCGCCATCAGGGCCATGGTCGCGCCCAGCAGGTCTGCCACGAGCGAGATGCCGAATGGCGCGGCCCAGCCGCCCATCTGCAGCACGACCGGCCCGTCGCCCCAGACCGCGGCCAGCAGCGCGATGGTGGCAGCAAACGACGTCAGCAGCGTGCCGAATGACCAGGCGCGCTGCACGCGCGGCCAGCGCCAGGCCATCAGCCCAACGGCTGCGCCGGTCAGCGGAATGATGATGGGCAGGAGGACGAGGTGCGAATTCACGTCAGTGCTTCAACTCCGAGATCTGGTCCGAATCCGCGGTGCGGTATCGCGTCGATATCACGTACAGCAGGGCCAGCACCAGCGAGAAGCCCGCCATGCTGATGACGATTGCGGTCAGCACCAACGCCTGGGGCAGCGCGTCGCTGCGCTGGCCGGCCGCATTCACGTAGGCCGCGGCCACGCCCTGATACGCGCCCGTGGACAGCAGGAACAGGTTGACCGCGTTCGAGATGACGATCAGCCCGATGGTGGACCGGATCACGTTGCGGCGCAACATCTGGAACACGCCGATCCCAAACATCGTTCCTATCGCCAGTGCCTTGAGCAGGTCCATTTTGCCTCTCGTTCGTTCACACGTGACCGGGCGCGCGGCCCATCAACCGTCGGGCGCATCCTTGGGATGGCCCAGCGCGCCCAGCGTCATGGATGCCGCGCCCAACACCGTCAGGCAGATCGCGACTTCGTAGATGAATGATGTGCTGAGGGCAAAGCCCTTCGGCAGGGGCAGCGACAACATCCTGCCGAAATCGACGTTCGCCAGGAAGCTGCCAGTCAGCACGGCCGCGATCGCCGCGTCGACGATGACGATCAACAATCCCGCGCCGATCAGGCTGTAGGGCCGCAGCCACGGCAGCCGCCGCCGCGTCTCATCGTAGCCATACACCACGAACCAGAACGCAATGGCGAGGCTGATGATGACGCCCGCAGTGAAACCGTCGCCGGCCTGGTCGTGACCGTACATCATCTGCACCGCGCCCAGCACCAGTGAGACGGGCAACAGGACTCGCGCCAGGGCCCGCACGAACGCCGACGACCGCAGCCCACCGATGCCCATGATCCCCAGGTCGTGCGACTCGTCGCCCAGGCCGTATTCATGGGCTGGGGCGGGGTCCGGGGACTGGGGAACGGGGGTTAGGGACTGGGGACCGGGGACTGGGGATTGGGGAACGGGGACCGGGGATTGGGGAACGGGGACTGGGGACTGGGAAGCGGTGCGCGGGGCGCCCGCTTGTGCCTTGCCCCAGTCTGCCCGCGCGGCATAGCGCAGCAGCGTGTAGACTCCCAGCCCGGCCAGCCCGAAGACCGCGATCTCGATCAGCGTGTCGAAGCCGCGGAAATCGATCACCACTGCGCCGACGATGTCGGCTGCGCCGGTCAGCAGCTTAGCGTTGGCCTCATAGAACGGCGTGACGAAGCTCGGCCGGGGCCGCGAATTCAGCGCAACCAGCGTCATGACCATCACGGCGAAGCCGCCGCCGGCCGCAATGATGCCGTCCCGCACCAGCCCCCAGCGGCTCTGCTTGAAGGTCAGCTCCCAGGAGCGGCGACGCTGCTCGCGCGGCAGGATTGACAGCGCCAGCACGAGGATCACGGTGGCGAGGATGTCCACCACGATCTGCACCAGCGCGACGTCGGGTGCAGGCTCCAGCAGCATCATCACCGCGACACTGAGGCCCGATGCGCCAAGGGCCAGGATGGCATAAAAGTCGCGGCGCAGGAAGATCGTCAATGCTGCAGCCGCGGCGGCCAGCATGAGGATGAAGACACGCAGGATGGTCAGCTCATCCAGGCGAAAAGTGGGTGCTTCCGTGGGCATCGGCATGCGCCCGTAGAGCAGCATCATCACGACCAGGGTGATCAACATGACTGCCAGGTAGCGGCGGAGCTGGCCGGACTGCGTCCGGGTGGCCAGGTAGGCGCCGCGATCGAGCAGCTTCATCACGCCGTCGTAGAGGGCATTGAAGCTGATGCTCTCGGGCACGCGCTGCTGCAGGCCGCGCACCCGGTCACGCAACAGCCACAACCCCATGCCGATCGACACCGCCACGATGCTGAGAATCAACGGCGGGGTGATGCCGGCCCACAGGGCCAGCGAGACCTTGACGGTATCCCCATAGGCCGCGGCCGCCGCGTTGGCCAGGAACGCGGCCAGGCTCTGCGGCTCGGGCAGCAGGCCCAGGGCGAGGGAGAGGACCGCGGGGATGAAGGGCATCGCAATCATCCAGCGCGGAGCCTCGTGCGCGTGCACGCCGGGATCGCGCGGCCGGCCGATGAAGGTGTCCCAGATCAACGTGCCGGCCTGCGCCAGGATCAGCGCACCCGCAAGCACCACGGCCGCGGACAGGAGGACCGTGCCTGCCAGGGGGATGCTGGGGTGGGTGACCGAGGCGAGCAACGTCTCCTTGGCCAGGAATCCGAACATGGGCGGCAGGCCGGCCATGGAGAGCGCGGCCAACGTGCCCACGACGAAGGTCAGCGGCATGGCGCGGCGTAGCCCGCCCAGCCGGCGCAGATCGCGCGTGCCGGCCTCGTGGTCCACGATGCCCACGGTGAGGAAGAGTGCCGATTTGTACAGCGCGTGCGCGACCACGCTCACCACCAGGGCCTTGAACGCGGCGGAGGTGTCGTCGCCGATGAGCATCACCATCACGCCGAGCTGGCTGACGGTGGAATAGGCCAGGAGCGCCTTCAGGTCATTCTGCTTCAGCCCCAGGTAGGCGCCGGCCAGCATGGTGATGAGCCCGAAGCCGGTCAGCAGCCAGAACCACGTCTCGGTCTGGCCAAGCGCGGGATTCAGGCGCGCCAGCAGGTAGATGCCGGCCTTGACCATGGTGGCCGAGTGCAGGTAGGCGCTGGCCGGCGTCGGTGCGCTCATGGCGTCGGGCAGCCAGATGTGCGCGGGGACCTGGGCGCTCTTGGTGAATGCGCCGAACGCCACGAGACCCAACATGACCGGGTAGAGCGGGCTGGCACGCAGCGCGGGGCCGCTGGCCAGGATCGTGCCGTAGCTCGTGTCGCCTGCAACCGAGCTGACGAAGAGCAGGCCGGCCAACAGGGCGATGCCGCCGCCGCCCGTGATGAAGAGCGACTTGAATGCACCGCGCCGCGCGGCCTCATCCTTGGTCTTGTAGGCGATCAGGAGAAAGGAGGTGAGGCTGGTTCCCTCCCAGAAGACGAAGAGGGTGACGACGTCCCCCGCGAGGAGCACGCCCATCATCATGGTCATGAAGAGCAGCAGGTAGCTTAGAAAACGCCAGGCGCTGTGGTCGCCCTTGAAGTAATAGCCGGTGTAGATGATCACCAGCGTGCCGATGCCGGTGACGAGCAGCAGAAACAGGGCGCTGAGATGGTCCAGGTAGAGGCTGGCTCGCATGCCGAGCGACGGCATCCAGTCGATCGTGAAGGTCAGGGCGCCGCCGCCGGAGATGGCCGGCAGATTGCCGAGAAGAAAGACAAATGAAGCGAACGGAAGCAGCGCCAGCGCCCAGGCCGCCTGGGTCACGGTCAGGCGGCGATTGAACGCGGGCCGGCCGTAGAGGGCTGCGAGCCCTGCACCGCCCAACGTGAGGAGAATCGGGACGAGAAGCTGAGGATGCTCCATGGCCGAATAGTACATTAAGAATCAGTGTTCGCAAAGATGCCCGAGTCGCCGTCTTCGGCGCAGTGGTCGCGGGGGGGTTCGCGTCAGGCCGGGGCAGCCGGCTCGGAATCAATGGGGGATTTGTTCGCCTGCTGAAGCTGCGTTATCGTAGTGGTCAATCTGGGCCGGAGGCGTTCGTCATGACAACCGACTGCAAGATGCCCCGCGAAGTGGTGCAGCTCGAGTGCTTGCTGAAGAAGCCCAACAGCGACCCCACCGGGCTGGCGGGCCTTTTCACGAGCGGCGAGATTACGGTCACGCGGGTGCCGGCGCGGCTGGATGTTATGGGAGGCATTTCGGACTACTCGGGAGCCAACGTCTGCGAAGGCGTGCTGGGGGCGGGTGTGGTGATTGCCCTGCAGCCGCGCACCGACCGCACGCTGCGGATTCGCACCATGCAGGCTGACTCCATGGGCCTGGCGGTCGAGACGCGCATCCCGCTGGACTACTTCGAGATAGAAGAAGGGTTCATCTCCTACGAGCAGATGCGGGCCCTGTGCAACGCCAACCCACTCTCAGCCTGGGTCGCCTATATCGGCGGCAGCATCTTCACGCTGCTGAAGGAGCAGTCCATCCACCTGCCGTTCGGCTTCAACATGTTTCTGCTCAGCGGCGTCCCGATGAATGTCGGCATCGGCAGCTCGGCCACCACCGAGATCGCGGTTCTCTATTGCCTGCAGGACTACCTGAGACTCGACCTGTCCGAAACCGATCTGGCCGGGTTGGGTCAACTGGCCGAGAACCTGGTGGTGGGCGCTCCCTGCGGGATCATGGACCAAATCACGGTCACCAGCGGCCGGCAGGGCAGGCTGACCCACATCCTCTGCCGGCCGGGAAGCATCGTGCGCGAGGTGGAGATCCCGCCCCACACCGCGTTCGTCGGGATCAACTCGATGGTCAAGCACTCGGTCGGGGGCCCGGCCTACGGCGATGTCCGGATCGGCGCTTTCATGGGCAAGCGCATCGTCAATCAAGCGCGTGCTCAGAACGGCGATGCGCCGATCGAGCATCTGACCGAGCTCACCGTCGACGTTTTTGAGAGGGACTACCGCGCAGCACTGCCCGAGACCATTCTAGGATCGGATTTCCTGGCCAGGTACGAATCTCACGACGATCCGATGACCCGGATTCAGCCGGATGCCACCTATCGCGTCGCCGGCCCAACCATCCATCCGGTGTACGAGAACCACCGGACGCTCAAATTCATGGATCACCTGGTGGCAGCCGGGGATGGTAACAAGCACGACCTGGTTGCCGCCGGCGAATGCATGGTCGCCTCCCACGCCAGCTACCGCGATAACTGCCTGCTCTCCACCCCCGAGGTGGATTTCATCGTGGAGGCGGTCTGCAGTCGCGGCCCGCAAAAGGGACTCTACGGAGCGAAGATCACCGGGGGCGGGTCTGGGGGCACCATCGCGGTCTTCGGCGAGAAGGACGCGCTCGAACGGGAGATCCCTGCCATCACGCGGGAATACAACCGGCTGACCGGCCAGGAAGCCGATCTTTTCGAGGGCAGTTCACCGGGAGCCATCGAGTTCGGGGTCTACCGCTATACCTTTGGCCCGATGGGCTGGATTCGATCGAAATGACGGCGCACCCTGCAGAGTCGCGGCCCGCGAGACAGCGACAGTGCTCGCCCCGCAAGGCGGTGGTTCCCATCGCCGGCCTGGGAACGCGCCTGTTCCCGGCCTCGCATGCCTGCAAGAAGGAGTTCTTTCCGATCGTCGGTCCGGATGGCATCGCCCGCGCGCTGCTTCATTACCAGGTGGATGACCTGATTGCGGCCGGCATCGAGCGCATCTGCATCATCGTCCAGCCGGGAGAAGAGAAGCTCGTGGTGGATTACTTCAGCGGGCCCGGCGAAGCGTATCGGAAACACCTCGACAGATGCCCGTCGTTAGCAGCCGAAGCGGAGAAGATGCAGGCTGCGCTGGACCGCATCTGCTTCGCAGTGCAGGAGACGCAGGAAGGCTACGGCCACGCAGTCTACCAGGCAAAGACATTTGCCGGTGGCGATCCGGTCCTGCTCTGCCTGGGAGATCACCTTTTTCGCGGCCGCCTCCGCTCCTGCCATACCCTGCTGCTGGAGGCATATGAGCGGTACGCGACCGGTTGGGAGACGTCGGTGTCAGCCGTGAATCGGATCAGCGCGGCCCAACTGAAGGGCTATGGGACGATCGCCGGCAGGCGTCTGCCCGGGCACACGGAGTTGATCGCCGTCTCACGCATCATCGAGAAACCCACGATTGAGGCAGCCAGGCAATCGCTACGGGTGGACGGCCTGGAGGAGGATGAGTTTCTCGGCTGGTTCGGCATGCACGTTCTCTCGCCGGCGATCTTCGACGTACTGGGCCAGATGATCCGCGAGGATGACCGCCAGGGCGGGGAATTCCAACTGACGCATGCCCAGGAGCTGCTCAGGCAGCGCCACGGCTATCTTGCGCTCGAGGTCCGGGATGGCACCCGGTTCGACTTCGGCACTCCCCAGGATTTCCTCAGCAGCATTGCTCGCTTCGCTGCTGGTTGACTGCCCCGCATCCACTATCACCCGGCCACATCTCATTCCGGCGGCGGTGCACCCTGCCGCTTGCGCCGATCCAGCGCGATGCGCGCGTAGCGCGCGTATTCCGTAGCCGGCATCGTATCCAACACCGCGTTGAACTCCAGCGTGGCCTGTGCGTCGGCCCCGTGGCGCTGGTACGCAACCCCGAGGTTGTAGTGCGTTGCCGCAAGGGACCGGACGCCGAGATAGCCGCCCTCGGCCTGGCCCAGCACCTGGCGGAGGGTGGCGATCGCCTCCTCCACCCGATTCTGGTGCAGGGCCAGCACGCCCTGGTTGAGCATCACGAGCAGCCGGCCGGATTCATCGGGCCACAGGCGCTGCGCGACGCGATAGACCTGCGCGGCCCGCGCATGGTCGCGTCGACCGGCCAACAGGTTGCCCAGGTCCACGAGAAGCCGCACGCGCATCGTGATCAGCCACAGCGCGACGACGAAGAGAGCCGGGTTCACATCCGCGCCGGTCAGCGCGGCGATCCCTGCGACGATGGCGGTGACTGCCAGCGCTTCAGCGGTAAAGCGGAGCGAGATGCCCTCGCGCCTGAGCACGGCGAGGAGGCCGAAGAAGAGCACGAACAGGAGACCGGTCAGGGCGACGAGGAGATGAGGTGCCACGTGTGCCTCCGATGACTGCGAGATCGTGCCAAGTATAACTGTTGCGCGGCTTTTGTGACAATTTCGAAGTTTGACTTCCGTGCCGCTTTGGTGCTAATCTGTAATTGTAATATCGGCTACGGAAGCCACGCGCACGATTCGTGGTCCCGTTTTGCGTTTAACAACGGAAAGGAGGTGATGCCGACGGAGGCGGAGAGCCTGCTGAATTGCCTTACATGTCGTCATAGTCGTCGCACGTGTTCAATGACGCCGAGAAGCTCGGATCCGGCTCTCAGGAGGAAGCAGCAACATGAACGCAATTGGAGTTCTCCTCATCAGTGTCCTTTCTCTGATCGCAGGCTACTGGCTCTATGCCAGGAGCATCAACCGCACGGTCATTCAGCCCGACGACAAGAAGGCAACTCCCGCCAGGATGTACATGGATGGCGTGGACTTCACACCGGCAAACCGCAACGTCCTCTTTGGTTATCAGTTTAAGTCGATCGCAGCGCTGGGCCCGATTCTCGGCCCGATTGTCGCAGTGCAGTGGGGCTGGCTGCCAGCCCTGGCGTGGATCATCCTCGGTACGGTATTTATCGGCTGGGTGCAGGATTACAGCAGCATCATCCTGGGCGTGCGCGAAGAGGGTCAGTCCTTCGGCGCACTCAGCTATCGCCTGATCTCACCCAGATCGCGCGGGATCCTGATCACCTTCATCTATTTCTACCTCTGGCTCATCATGGGCGCATTTGGGGTGCAGGTTGGCTTCAGCCTGTTCACCAACCCTGCCGTTCCGATCGGCGTGCTCCTGGTGATCCTGGTCGGCCTGCTGGCTGGCCAGATGACCTACAAGTGGCGCCAGGACATCATCCTCACGTCCGTGGTGACGGTAGTGTTGGCATTCCTAAGCATCTGGATCGGCACCCTGCCGTTTGCCAGAAACATCATGGCGGCGATCCTCGGCACCGCTAACGGGGCCACCAGCCCCATCCTGTTCCTGCAGGTGACGCAGGCCAAGTTCGTGGGCAGCCTGCTGGTCGTCATCATCTGCTACCTCGGCTCTGTGCTCCCTATCTGGCGCTGGGCGCAGCCCATCAACTACGTCTCGTTCTGGATCGTCTTCCTGGGCATCCTGGGCGGCATCGTGGGCTTGCTGATCTGGCGCCCCGGCATGGGCAACTTCCCGGCCTACACTCAGTTCACGATCGGCATCGGCCCGCTGTGGCCCATGCTGTTCGTGACCATCGCGTGTGGCGCGATCTCCGGCTGGCACAGCCTGGTCTCCTCTTCGGGCACAGCACGCCAGCTCGAGAAGGAGACGGACGCGCTGTATGTCGGCGGCGGCGCCATGTTCCTCGAGATGGTGTTCGCCAGCGTGGCGTTCCTGACCGCCACCGTGACCTTCGGCAGCTACGACGGCTACGTCCAGGCGGGCGGCGGCGCAGCCGCGGCCAAGGTGTTCTCGATCGGCCTGGCCACCTTCATGAATAAGTGGGGGTTGCCCCTGGAGTTCGGCACGGCCTACGGCGCGGTCTTCCTCACCCTGATGGCGCTGACGATCATGTACCTGGTCGTGCGCTTCATGCGCGTGGCCAGCGCCGAGGCGCTGGGAGACCGCATCCCGGTCATCAAGAACATGCACGTCGGGACCATCATCGCGCTGGCACTCACCCTGGCGCTGATCTGGCTGGTTCCGTTCCTCCAGATCTGGGCGGTGTTCGGGGCGGCGAACCAACTCATGGCCTCGCTGGCCCTGCTGCTGGTGACCGCGTGGCTGATGTCGAAGGGCAAGGCGTACATGTGGACGCTGGTCCCCTTCGTCTTCATGTTCGTCACGACCATCGCGGCGCTGCTGTACAAGGCCTACGAGGCGTTCTTCCTCAACCTGCCGAAGGCCGCTGCGCAGGCCAATCCCGGCGAGTTCACGGCCGCACAGGTGCTCATCGGGGGCGTCTGCCTGATCCTGGTCGTGGCAGCTGGTTTCCTGGCGTGGGACGGCATCAAGGCGCTGCAGCGCTATCGGGCCGAGATGCCGGCCAAGGCGGGCGCCAAGGCATAGGTAGCCCGAGGGACCAGATGAGGTGGGAACGGCCATGCCGCCCGTACAGGTAGATGTGATTGCACCGGTCCCCGAGGGTTGGGGCCTGTGCCAGGCGTGCGAGCTGATGATGGCGCGCGCCGACCTGGATCAGGCCCCGCCCATGCGCGGGCTAGACGACCTGCCGCCCGATTGGCAGGCGGACTTCGAGCGGCTGTCAGCCCTGATCTTCGACCTGGCAGATCGCTACGGTGACCGTATCCTGATACGGGTCTACGATCCGCGATCGTTGCAGGGCATGGCGAAGGCCGTGCGCCATCGGGTGCGGCGGTATCCCACCTTCCTGGTCCAGGGGCGCACGAAGATCACCGGCTGGGACGAGGCCGCATTGGGCCGCGCCCTGGCAGATAGCTTGTCAGCATGAAAATCGACCTGCCCGGTCTTGACCACCTGCAGAGCGTCGGGCGTGCATTGCTCGACATGCTGTACGGGGCCACGGTTTACGAGATGGTGCGCGACCTGCACAAGGAGCGCAGCCATCTCGAACATCTCTTCATACTCGTTGTTTTCGGCGACATGCTGGGCGTGCCAATCATGCCGCCCTACTACACGCTCAGGCTTCTACCGTACATCGTCCCAAACATCGCCGGCTTGCGGTACAGCCTGTCACGCGAGAA
Source organism: Anaerolineae bacterium (assembly GCA_040766655.1). Taxonomy (GTDB): domain Bacteria; phylum Chloroflexota; class Anaerolineae; order CG2-30-64-16; family CG2-30-64-16; genus JALOOB01. Next base: position 21,445 of record JAXGQB010000016.1, on the reverse strand, counting down.
AGACCTGACCGACATGTGCGATCAGGATATTACGTAGCCCATGAGCCGTCGCGGGCGCCGACCGACTCCCGCTTCTCGTGGGTGAAAGAGGCAGAAGATGTCAGAGGAAGAAAAAAAGCGGAATCTGCTGGGTGGTTTCAAGAGCATGCTCTACGGCATGGCCGGCCATGACATGGCGCGCTATGCGCTCAAGACACGCGGCAGCATGGAGCACCTGTTCATCCTGATCACTATGGGAGATCTCCTGGGGATTCCCATCCTGCCGCCCTACTACAGCTTGCGGTTGCTGCCCTACGTCGTGCCGCAGATCTCAACCTGGAAGCGCCGCATGTTGCGCGAGAGGGATTTGACAGACGCCCTGGCGTAGCCGGAAACTGGCGACTGGTAGCAGGATGCTGGATGCTCGACCGCGCGGTCGACGTCCCGCAGCACATCACGCTGCACAAGCAAGCTGAGGGGGCCGGCATTCATCAGCCAGCCCCTGACATCCAGTGTCCAGCAGCCAATATCCGTCATCCACGCCGGTCTAACAGGCAGTCCAGCATTCAGCATGGAGCGACTTATGTCCTTACGTCAAGTCTTCGAACAAAATCCGAACCGCCGGTACATCATGTTTGGTGGCAAGGGCGGCCTCGGCAAGACCACCTTCAGCGCGGCCACCGCGTATTGGCTCGCCAAACAAGGCTACAAGGTGCTGGTCTTCTCGGTTGACCCGCAGGCCAGCCTGTCCGACATCTTCAAGCAGGACATCTTCGGCAAGGGTCCTGTGGAAATCATGCCAAACCTGTTTGCCCAGGAGATCGACGCGGATCGCCGGATCAGGGAGTATCAGGACGAAATCCGCAAGAAGATCCTGGACATGTACGGGCTGGACGAGGTTCCCGAAGAGATCGAGAACTACATCCAGGCTGCGGCCGCCGAGCCCGCGATGGAAGAAAGCGCGATCTTCGACGAGGTCGTCGATATCGTGGTCAGCGGTGAGTACGACTATTACATCTATGACCTGGTGCCCCTCGGCCACGCGCTCTACTATCTCAGCATGGCATCGGTCTACGATCAGTGGATCGACAAGATCACGAAGCTCCGTACTGAGATGGAGGAGTATTCCCAGGTTGCGGCTGTCATGCAGCGCAACAAGGAGTCCGAGGAGGACCAGATCCTTGCGGAACTGCAATACATCAAGCACCGCATCAACACCTCTTCGGGCATCCTGACAGACAAGCTGAAGACGGCGTTCTTCTTCGTACTGATTCCTGAAGAGATGATCATCCTGGACACCAAGAAGGCCGCCGAGCTGTTTGCCAAGTTCGATGTGCCACTTGCGGGCTACATCGTCAATCGCGTGATCCCTGTGGAGCTGGCGCAGCAGGAGATTCCCGAGTACCTGCGCAACCGCCTGGAGATGCAGCACCATTATCTGGACAAGATCGGCGACGTCTTCGGCAAGGATGTGCTGACCCGCGTACCGGAGTTCGAGCGCGACATCACCGGCCTGCCGATGATCGAACGCGTAGCCGACGCGCTGTTCGGCGAGAGCGTATGAGGAGGTGAGCCATGATTGAACAAACGATGCGCCAGTATCTGACTGCCAATCCTCGCCTCAAGTACGTCTTCTTCGGTGGCAAGGGCGGTGTGGGCAAGACGGTGCTCGCGGGCACCGCGGCCCTGTGGATGGCCGGCCAGGGCAGGAAGACGCTGCTGGCGTCGACCAATCCCGTGCACTCGCTGTCCAGCATGTTGGACCAGAACGTCTTCGGCAAGGCGACGCAGGTCACGGGCGTGCCGAACCTCTATGCTCTCGAGATCGACACCAAGGACACCATCGAAAAATCCAAAAAGGAGATTCGCGAGAAGATCGAGTGGTTCCTGAAGTTTGCCGATGTCAAGACGAAAGCGGACGAATTCGTGGAGTCGGCCACCATGAACCCGGCGTTCGAGGAATCGGCCATGTTCGAGAACATGATCGATCTCATGTTCGATGACCAGTACGAGGCCTATGTCTTCGACACCGCGCCGACGGCCAACGCCCGCCGATTGTTGGGCATGTCCAGCGTCTACTCGATGTGGGTCAACAAGATGGTGCAGAGCCGCGAGGAGGCCACATCGCTGCGCGACCTGCTCTCCTACAGCAAACGCAAGAAGCAGCAGGACCCGCTGATGGACTACCTGCTCAACCTGCGGACGCGGATGGGAAAGGCCAAGACACTGCTGACCGATGCCAGCCTGACCTCCTTCTTCTTCGTCGCGCTGCCGGAAGCCTTGCCCATCGCCGTGATCACGCGCTTCATCAACTGGTTCCAGGAGTTTGGCATTCCAGTCGGTGGGGTGATCGTGAACATGTTGATCGACAAGTCGAGCGTCGGCGCCGACGCACCGGACTTTGTCAAGAACCGCGTGGCGATGCAGGCCGAGCACATGGAGACGGTCTGGAAGGAATTCGACGGCCAGGTGCGGGCGCTCCTGCCGCTCTACGAGACCGAGGTGCGGGGCACGGCCATGCTAAAGCGCATGGCTGACCAGCTCTTCGTGTAAGGCGCGGGCCGGGCAGTCGCCTCGACGATGGGGTCAGGCGGCCGCCCGCGCTGCCGCCGCACGTACGGCACGACGAGGGGGCCGGTGGTTGCATGACCGCCGGCCCCCTTCGTTGTTAACTGTCAAGGTTCTGCCGGAGGAGTGTCTTCACCTTGTAACCCGAGGACATCGGGCCTTACTCCTGGCTGCGAGGCCGATACTGAATCGCCTCCGCCAGGTGCGCGGGCATGATGCGCTCGCTGCCGGCCAGATCCGCGATCGTACGCGCCAACTTAAGAATCCGATGATAGGCACGCGCGCTGAGGTTCATCTGGCGCATCGCGGCCTGCAGGAGTTGGCGGCAGGTCTCGTCCACCTGGCAGAAGTCGCGGACCTGCGCCGGCCCCATATCGGCGTTGGTGATCAGCAGGGGCGGTGTAACCCCGCCCCGGCCCCCGCCCGTGCCCCTGTCCCAGCCCCGTGCTTCACCCTTGTCCCCGTTCTTGCCGCCCGCCTTGGCGAACCGCGCGGCCTGTCGCGCGCGGGCAGCCTCAACGCGTGCGCGGATCGCGGCCGATGGTTCGCCCCGCCGGTCGTCGGACAGCTTTTGGAACGGGACGCGCGGCACTTCGACGTGAATATCGATGCGATCCAGGAGCGGCCCTGAAAGGCGCTTCTGATACTTGCTGACCATGGCCGGACTACAGGTGCACGCCCGGTCCGGATCGCCGAAAAATCCGCATTGGCAGGGGTTTCTGGCGGCGATCAGCATTACATTGGCCGGAAACGACAGGCTCCCCTGCGCACGGCTGATAGTGACCACTTTGTCCTCGAGAGGCTGCCGGAGGACTTCCAACGTGTGTGTCGCAAACTCCGGAATTTCGTCCAGGAAGAGCACCCCGCGGTGCGCCAGGCTGATCTCGCCCGGCCGCGGCCACTGCCCGCCGCCGACGAGGCCCGCATGCGAGATGGTGTGATGCGGCGCGCGGAAGGGCCGGTGGCGGACGATCGGCGCGTCGCCCGCATTCGAGCGGAGCATGTCGGCGACCGAGTAGATGCGGGTCACGTCGAGCGCCTCGTCGAGGGTCAGCCGCGGCAGGATCGACGGTACCGAGCGGGCGAGGAGCGTTTTGCCCGATCCCGGCGGTCCGCTGAGGATGCAGTTGTGTCCCCCGGCCGCAGCCACCTCCAGCGCGCGCTTCACGTGCTCCTGGCCCTTGACGTCCTGGAAGTCGCACGCATAAGGAGGCGGGTCGGCGTCCAGCGCGAATGAGCTGTGAAAGGGCTCGATCGGGTGATAGCCGCGCAAGTGTGCGGCCGCGCGGCCCAGCGTTTCGACGGGATAGACATCAATCCCCTCGACCAGCGCTGCTTCCGGCGCATCGACCTGGGGCACGAAGAGCGAGTTGAAGCCGAGCTCCCTGGCCAGGTGCGCCATGGGCAGCACGCCGTTGATGTGGCGCAGCGAGCCGTCCAGCGACAGCTCGCCCAGGAACAGCATGCCGTCGAGGTCCGGGGGTACCTGCTCGGCCAATATGAGCAGCGCCACCGCGATGGGCAGGTCGTAGGCCGGGCCTTCCTTGCGCAGGTCGGCTGGCGCCAGGTTGACCGTGACGCGGCCGCGCGGGTAGGTAAGACTGGAGTTGATGATCGCGGCGCGCACCCGTTCGGTGGATTCCTTGACCGCGGCGTCGGGCAGCCCGACGAGCGTGACGGCGGGGAGGGCGCGGGTGTTGAGGTCTGCTTCCACCTCGACAATGGCGCCGTCGAGACCGATCAGTGCACAGCTGTGGACTTTGGCAAGCACGGCAGGATCTCCTGGCGATGGGGGGAACGCCCAGCGCTCCCTGGCGACGATCAACCGGCGTGCCCCATGATAGTCCCAAGTCAGCAAAGTGACAACTTGTCCGCGCGCATCGGAGGGCGCAGGACCGTCCGCGACCGCCCGTTCCCTCCGTATGCGGCGTGTGCAACGGCGGCAAGCGAACCACGCTTGCGCATCTGGCTAAACCGTGTCAAGGCTCGGCCGCGATCCAGTACGGGCCGCGGCAGACGGCTCAGCGAGTGGTATAATGTGCGAGTCTGAGAGCTGATGCGCGTCTCAGGAGCAAGAAAGGATAAGAGGACAGACGATGGCACTCAACATCAAGCCCGGCCGGCCACGCTCGCCGCAGGACCTCACGCCGGCACTGGTCGCCCCCTGCGGAATGAACTGCGGCCTCTGCATGGGCTTTCTCAGGGCGAAGAACACGTGTCAGGGCTGCAGGGCCGGCGATGAGGGCATGGCGAAGTCGTGTCGCTCATGCATCATCCGCAACTGCAGGACGGTGCATGAGAACGCGTCCGGCTTCTGCTTCGAGTGCGAGGCATTCCCGTGTGCGCGGCTGCGGCGGCTCGATGCCCGCTACCGCGGCAAGTACCGCATGAGCATGCTCGAGAACCTCGCGCGCATCAAAGAAGCCGGGATCGATGCCTTCATCGAGGCGGAACGTGATCGCTGGGCATGCCCCACTTGCGGCGGGCTGCAGTGCGTCCACAGAGACGCCTGCATCTACTGCGGGCGCGCGTGGGGCAACTGAAACCCATATGGACACACTCCTCGGCGTGGATCTGGGGCTGGCCACCGGCCTGGCGCTGTACGGCGAGGCGGGCCGGCTGGTCTGGTACCGGTCGCGCCACTTCGGCTCGGCCACCCAGCTGCGCAGTGCGGTCTACGCCATCCTCAACGACGTGCCCGATCTGCGTTGGGTGGTGATGGAGGGCGGCGGCTCCTACGGCGACATCTGGCGCCGCGAGGCCGACCGCCGCCAGATCACGGTGCTGCAGATCGACGCCCAGGTGTGGCGCAAGCAACTGCTCTATGTTCGCGAGCAGCAGAACGGCCCGGACGCGAAGAAGTACGCGGGCGACCTGGCTCGCCGCGTGATCGCCTGGTCTGGCGCACCCCGGCCCACCGCGCTGCGGCACGACACGGCCGAGGCGATCCTGATCGGGCTGTGGGGCGCGCTCGCGGTCGGGCTGCTGCCCGCGCTCCCGGAAGGCCTGCGCCGCTAGTACCAGCGGGTCGCTCCACCTGAGAGCCTCCATCTGGAAGATGCGCCCGTCTTGTGGTATCGTGACGGCATTCTCAGCAAAGGATGCCAACATCATGCCTCCCATCACCGTGATCGTCATCGGCGCGGGCAGCCGCGGGACCACCTACGCAGAGTATGCCATCCACCATCCCGACCAGGTGCGGGTGGCCGGCGTGGCCGAGCCGCGCGACCACTGGCGCGCCGCGTTCGCCGCCCGGCACGCGCTCCCTGCCGACCGGGTCTTCGCCGACTGGCGGGAGGTCGCGGCGCGCCCGCGCTTTGCCGACGCGGCCATCATTGCCACACCCGACGCGCTGCACGCTGAGCCGGCCGTAGCCCTTGCCGGGTTGGGCTACAACCTCCTGCTGGAAAAGCCGATGGCGCCGAACGCCGCGGACTGCCGGCGGATCGTAGCGGCCGCGCAGGCCAACGGCATCCTGTTCGGCGTCTGCCACGTGATGCGTTACACGACGTACACGAAGAGGGTCAAGGAGATCGTCGACTCGGGCCGGCTGGGCGACATCGTCAGCTTGCAGCACCTGGAGCCGGTGGGCTATTGGCACCAGGCGCACTCCTACGTGCGCGGGAACTGGCGCAACGAACGCGACTCCTCGCCCATGCTGCTGGCCAAGTCGTGCCACGACCTGGACTGGATCCGCCACATCCTGGGCCGGCGCTGCACGCACGTCTCTTCCTTCGGCAACCTCAAGCACCTCCGGCCGGAGAACAGGCCGCCCGACGCCGCGGATCGCTGCCTGGACTGCGCACTCGAGCCGGACTGCCCCTACTCGGCCGTCAAGATCTACCTGGGGCGGGTCCGCCGCGGGCTGACGGGCTGGCCGGTAAACGTCCTCACCCCCGACCTGACCGAGTGGGGCGTGACCGAGGCGCTCCGGAACGGACCCTACGGCCGCTGCGTCTACGCGTGCGACAACGACGTGGTGGACCACCAGGTCGTCAACATGCAATTCGAGGGCGGCGCCACCGCGTCCTTCACCATGACCGCCTTCACCCGCCAACGCGACCGGGAGACGCGCATCTTCGGCACGCACGGGGAGCTGTACGGCGCGGGCCGCTTCATCGAGGTCCACGACTTCCTGACGGATCAGACCGAGCGGATCGACTTGGCGACCGCCAGCGATGGCTCGATCCTGAGCGGGCATGGCGGCGGCGACCTGGGGCTGATGACCCATTTCGCGGGCGCGCTGCTCAGCGGCGATCCCTCCCTTATCCTGTCCGGGCCCGCCGAATCGCTCGAGACGCACCTGATGGTCTTTGCCGCCGAGCAGGCCAGGCACGAGGCCCGGGTCGTGGCAATGGCCGATTGGATCTAGCGGTCTGACACCGTTCGGCAGGCCCGTGGTCGTGTGACTGCGGGCCTGCTTTTTTGCGCTGATCCCCCAGTTGACACACCTGCCGAATTCGGTTATGATTATCTACGGAAAATCATTATCCAGAAAGTGTAACTTTTGATGGAGAGCTTCACGATGCCCGATCCCGAGACCCGATTCCAGCAGCTGGAGGCCAGGCTTAAGGCGAGCAGCTTCCGCCTGACGCCGCAACGCATCGCTCTGCTGCGGCTCATCGCCTCGAGCGAAGGGCATCCCAGCGCCGCCCATCTGTACGAGCAGATCCATGCCCAGTTCCCCACCACCAGCCCGGCGACCGTCTACAAGACGCTCAACCTCCTGAAGGAGCTGGGCGAAGTGCTGGAGCTCGGCTTCAGCCACGACGACAACCGCTACGACGGCAACCGGCCCTATCCCCATCCACACCTGATCTGTGTGCGCTGCCGGAAGATCATGGACCCGCAGGTGAGCCTCGTGAACGACCTGACGCAGGAAGTCGCCGACCTGACGGGGTTCGAGGTCATTAGCCACCGCCTCGATTTCTACGGCGTGTGTCCTGAGTGCCGGCAGAGCGATCACCCACAATAACGCCAAATAACACATCTGACTCGAGAAAGGAGCAAGAAACGTGAAAGAAGACAGCAGCACCCTGGTGACGGAAGAAGCCCCCAGGCCCGAAGGCCGCAGAGGCACGATGAACCGCGACTGGTGGCCGAACCAGCTGGATCTCGGCGTGCTTCACCAGCATTCCGCCCTGTCCGATCCGATGGGCGAGGCGTTCGATTACGCGGAGGAGTTCAAGACGCTCGATCTGCAGGCGGTGAAGAACGACCTTTACGCGCTGATGAACGAGTCGCAGGATTGGTGGCCGGCCGATTACGGCCACTACGGCGGGCTCTTCATCCGCATGGCGTGGCACAGCGCGGGCACCTACCGCATCAACGACGGCCGCGGGGGCGCAGGCTCCGGCAGCCAGCGCTTTGCGCCGCTCAACAGCTGGCCCGACAACGCGAACCTCGACAAGGCGCGGCGCCTGCTCTGGCCGATCAAGAAGAAGTATGGCAGGAAAATCTCCTGGGCGGATCTGATGGTCCTCGCGGGCAACTGTGCGCTGGAGTCGATGGGCTTCAAGACCTTCGGCTTCGCAGGCGGACGCGAAGACATCTGGGAGCCCGAGCAGGACATCTACTGGGGCAAGGAAGGCGAATGGCTCGCTGACGAGCGTTACTCCGGCGAGCGCGACCTCGAAAATCCCCTCGCCGCCGTGCAGATGGGCCTGATCTACGTGAACCCGGAAGGCCCAAACGGTGTGCCCACCGCGCTGGGGTCGGCCCGGGATGTCCGTGAAACCTTCGCGCGCATGGCGATGAACGACGAAGAGACCGTCGCACTCGTCGCGGGCGGGCACACGTTCGGCAAGACCCACGGCGCCGGCCCTGCGTCGCACGTCGGGCCCGAGCCGGAAGCCGCGCCCATCGAGGCGCAGGGCCTCGGCTGGCTCAGCACCTACGGCAGCGGCAAGGGCGATGACGCCATCACCAGCGGCATCGAGGGTGCCTGGACGCCGAACCCGATCAAGTGGGACATGGGTTACTTCGACATGCTGTTCGGCTACGATTGGGACCTGGTGAAGAGCCCTGCCGGCGCCTGGCAGTGGGTGCCGGTCAATCCGTCCGAAAAGGATCTCGCGCCCGCGGCCCACGATCCTTCGAAGCGCGTGACGACCATCATGACCACCGCGGACATGGCCATGCGGATGGATCCTGAGTATGCGAAGATCTCTCGGCGCTTCCACCAACACCCGGAGGAGTTCGCGGATGCCTTCGCACGGGCGTGGTTCAAGCTGACCCACCGCGATATGGGCCCCCGCTCGCGCTACCTCGGCCCCGAGGTTCCTGCGGAGGAGCTCGTCTGGCAGGACCCGGTGCCTGCGGTCGATCACGAACTGATCGACGCGGCCGACATCGCTGCGCTCAAGGCCAAGATCCTGGCCTCAGGGCTGTCGATCCCGTCGCTCGTCTACACCGCCTGGTCGTCGGCCTCCACCTTCCGCGGCTCCGACAAGCGCGGCGGCGCCAATGGCGCGCGCATCCGCTTCACGCCGCAGAAGGATTGGGAAGTCAACCAGCCGGCCCAACTGCACAACGTGCTGCAGACCCTCGAAGGCATCCAGCGGGAGTTCAACAGCGCGCAGTTCGGTGGGAAGAAGGTGTCGCTCGCTGACCTGATCGTCCTGGGCGGCTGCGCGGCCGTCGAGCAGGCTGCCAGGAATGCGGGCCACGACGTGGTCGTGCCCTTCACGCCGGGCCGCACCGATGCCTCGCTGGAGCAGACCGACGTCCTGGCGTTCAACGTGCTCGAGCCGGTGGCCGACGGGTTCCGCAACTACCTTAAGCGCAAGCAGCAGCAGACGCCCGAGGAGATGTTGGTCGATCGCGCGCAGTTGCTGACGCTGACCGCGCCGGAGATGACGGTGCTGGTGGGCGGCCTGCGCGCGCTGAACGCCAACTACGGCCAGTCGCAGCACGGCGTCTTCACGGACCGGCCCGGCGTGCTCACCAACGACTTCTTCGTGAACCTGGTGGACATGCGCAACCAGTGGCAGCCCTGCCCGCAAGACGGCGTGTTCGAGCTTCGCGATCGTGCGACGGGCGCGCTCAAGTGGACCGCCACCCGCGTCGACCTGATCTTCGGCTCGCACTCCCAGTTGCGTGCCCTGGCAGAAGTCTACGCGTCCGACGACGCGCAGGAGAAGTTCGTCCACGACTTCGTGGCGGCCTGGGATAAGGTGATGAACCTCGACCGGTTCGACGTCGCCTGATCGTAGCGCAGGCGCCTTCCAGCGCGCCGCTGGCAGCGCCGCAGCATGGGGCACGTCAGCGATCCGAGGGATCGCTGACGTGCCCCACCGCCTGAAAGGGCCACCATGACCATCGATCCCCTGGCAGAGCGAGCCGCCGCCCATCTGCAGCACCTGTGCGTTCGCATACCGGCCCGCGTCGTCGGGTCCCAGGGCAACCGGGACGCCACGGCCTACTTCGCGGACGTCTGTCGCGCCGCAGGGTGGACGGTGAAGACGCCCACATTCTCATGCATGCACTGGACGGAATCCGGCGCGGAACTCCGTGCGGGCGCGGCCTCGTTCGAGGTCCTCGTCAGCCCGTACAGTCTGCCCGTGCAGGTGAGCGCGCCGCTGCTCGTGATCAACACGGCCGCGGAGTTGGAGGCGGCCGACCTGGCGGGCAAGGTGGTCCTGCTACGCGGGGACATCGCCAGGGAGCAGCTGGCCCCGAAGAACTTCCCCTGGTGGAATCCGGAGGAGCACCAGCGCATCATCGCGGCGCTGGAGCGCGCGGCGCCGGTCGCCATCGTGGCGGCCACGGAGCGCAACCCAGAGACAGCCGGCGCGGTCTACCCGTTCGCGCTCATCGAGGATGGCGATTTCGATATCCCGACGGCACACATGACTGCGGAAGAAGGCCTCAAGCTGGCTGTGTACGCCGGCCGCACCGTGGACCTGGAGCTGCGTGCGTCGCGGGCACAGGCCGAGGGCTGCAACGTCGAGGCGACCAAGGCCCGGGGTCACGATGCGCCTCGCGTGGTCGTCACCGCGCACATCGATGCCAAGCAGAACACGCCGGGCGCGGTCGACAACAGCGGTGGCACGGTCGTGCTGCTCCTGCTGGCCGAGCTGCTGGCCGATCAGCGGGAGACGCCCCTCGAGCTGGTGGTGTTCAATGGCGAGGACTACTACGCCGCATCCGGCGAGAAGTTGTTCGTCGATCAGAACGGGGACCTGTCAGGCATCGACCTGAACATCAACATCGACGGCGCAGGCTTCATCCGCGGGGAGACGCACTTCTCCTTCTACAACTGCGATGACCAAGTTGCGGCGCAGGCAAGGAGGGCGTTCGGGGCCCACGGATTAGTGGAAGGGCCCCAGTGGGTTCAGGGTGACCACTCCATCTTCGCGATGGCTGGCCACCCGGCGATCGCGATCACGACGGAGTTCTTCGAGGAGATCTGCGCCACCATCACCCACACCCCGAAGGACACGGTGGAGATGGTGGACCCGAACCGGCTGGCCCAGGTGGCTCGGGCGATCGCCGCCTTTGCCGGTCAACTGCGCGGCAGGTAACGGGCCCGCCGCGACACGTCAACCGGTGCGCCGCAGCGCGACAATGTCCTGCCGCCAGGCCTGGACGATGGCATCCGTCTCCGGATCGCCGCCCGCGCGGCGCACCCGCCACTTGCGCAGCGCCAACTCGTTCTGCGCGCTGACGATGGACCGGCTCACGCGGTCGCCGTAGCCTGGGATCGCACGCAGGCTGAAGCCGCGCTCCGAGACGACCATGCCATACTCGTCCGGCGTGATGGCCACCCCCACTTCGCCGGCCAACTCCTCCGCGAGCACTGCCCGCTCCCAGCGCCCACTCTCCTGCACCAGCTCGATCACGGCCGCATAGAACAGGCCCAGGGTGAACAGCGCCGCGGTGGCCATGCTGAGCCACAGCGCGGGCGTGGGCATGTTAGACAATGGCACGCCAACGAGGCCGAAGAACTGGCTGACCATGCCGGCCACGCCCACCGTCAGGGTGTTCTGAACGACGTGGGCGGCCAGCGCCAGCACGAAGAACGCGAGGGGCGCGAGGATCTTCATCCAGCGCAGCCGGTTCTGGCGCGCCAGGCCGAACCCTGCGCCCATCAGCGCGCCGAACAGGGTGTGCCCGTTCAGGCCGAGGAAGTAGAAGCGGGCGGCCAGCTGCTGACCGAACGAGAGCGAGACCGAGCGCAGGAAGCCGTCCGTGATGTAGTACGCCGTCTCGGCGACGGTGAAGCCCAGGCCGATCAGCGCTCCGTAGACGATCCCATCGCGCACCGAGTCGAACTCCGCACTGAGGAACAGGACGATCAGCAGCAGGGCCAGGAGCTTGACGGCCTCCTCGATCAACGCAGGCACGATGGCCCGGCCGAAGCCCAGCTTCAGCACCTCGGCCTGGCCGATCTTCTCCAGCGGCAGCGTGATCTGGCTGAGCGGGTCGAACGAGCGCGCGTCCGCGGGGGTCAGGCCCAGCGACTGCAACAGCCCGCTGCCCCAGGAACCCGTCACCAGTAGCGCCAGGCCCATGCTGACCACCGCGCCCAGCAGGAACGCACCGAAGAAGACCCAGGGCGTCTCCCGCTCGCGGCGGTCGAGCCACCAGATCAGCGCCAGGGCCGGCCCGGCGAGTGCAGTGGCTGCAAGCATTGCGCCGATGAACAGCCCGGGTGCGCGCGACGGCTGCGGGCCCAGCCACGAGACATAGCCCAGAACGGATGCGAGGAGAAGGGCCAGCAAGACCACCACGAAGGCGATGGCAACGGGCAGCCGGCGCAGGGGCGATACTGAGATGGATCGATTGAGCGCTGACGGCAGTGCTGGCATGCTGTGGCCCTCCGCTAGAGACTGAACATGAGACGGCGTCGCTTGAGACCGATGCCCGGATGATAGCATGTTGGGGCCGAGCGCGCAACGTCCGCGGCGCACGCGATTGTGCTATAATACACGCTATGGAAGCCATCGTCAGGTTCTTCACCGAGAATCTGGTCTACGTCTACTTCTTCTATGGCCTGGCATTCTTCGGCCTCGGGCTGGTCGTGTTGCTCGAATCGGGCCGGGCCTCTGAGTTCCGGTTTGCGCGCGCCTTGAGCCCGCTTGCCTGGTTCGGTCTGATCCACGGAGTTCACGAGTGGTTCGAGATGTTCCAGATCTTCGCGGCCACGCAGCGCGCTGTCACTCCCACCCTTGCGGTGGAGTTGTTCCGCCTCGGGACGCTGGTTGGCTCATTTGTCCTGCTCCTAACCTTCGGCACACGGCTCCTGCCCGGAGCAGAGAACCATCCCCGTCTCAGCTACCTGCAGGTGCTGGCCATGGCCTGTGTGTGGGCCGGCGGTGTCGCCTTTGTCTGGTGGCGCTACCAGCTGGATCGCAAGGCGCTTCTGGTCGCAGCCGACGCGCTGGCGCGCTACAGCCTGGCGATTCCCGGGGCACTGCTCGCCGCGTGGGCGCTGCTGCGCGAGCGTCGCGACTTCCATGCCCGCGGGATGAGCCAGTACGGGCAATCGCTGCTGTGGGCTGCGCTCGCGTTCGTCATCTACGGCATCATCGGCCAGGTGTTCGTCAAGGCCAGCATCATCTTTCCGTCCCAAACCATCAACACGGCCTTCTTCACGCGGACCTTCGGGTTCCCCGTCCAGTTGCTGCGCGCGTTCGCGGGCATCGGCATTGCCCTCCACCTGGGCAAGGCGCTGCGCGCCTTCGAAGCCGAGAGCCGCATCCGTCTTGCCCGTGCCAACAAGGCGCGCATCGAAGCGCAGGCCGCCGCGCTCGAGGCCCAGCAACGCCGCGCGGACGAAGTCGAGGCGCTGAACGCGGAGTTGCAGGTAACAGCCGGAGAACTGTCCGCGCTCGTTGACATGTCCAGGATTCTGTCGTCGACCGTGGATCTGCGGGAGCTCGCCCGGACCGCACTCAAACAGGTAGTTCACAGCTTCGAACGGGCGTGTTGTGCGGTAGCATTTCTGCGCCGGCCCGATGGCGGCTACGAGTTGTTGAACGCCTACCGCCGGCCGCAGGCGCCGATGCCTGACAATCCACCGCCGGTGACCGAGATCAGCGTTCGTGCCGCGGAAACTTCGGTCGCGGTGGCCGCTGGCCTTGATGGCGAGGTCATCATGCTGGGGGCCGATAGTTTTACCGGCGACAGGCACTATCGTTCCATCGGTCTTCCGTTGCGTGCGAACGAGCAGACGTTCGGTTCGCTGGCCCTCTCTTCCGTGCGGGACGAGGAGCCTCTCGGTGCGGACGAAGCGCGCCTCTTCACCGCCCTCACCCAGCAGTTTGCGACCGCAGTGGACAACGTCCGGCTGTACCAGGTGCTCCAGGAACGCGAGGAGCAGCTCGAAGACCTCGTGCATAAGCTGGTGCATGCCCAGGAAGACGAGCGGCAGCGCATCGCCCGCGAGTTGCACGACGAGACCGGCCAGAAACTGACTGCCCTCGGCATGGGCCTGGCTGCACTCGAGCTGACCCTGAACGGCAACGACCCGAAGCGCACACTTTTGCTTCTCCGCAACCTGCGTGAGGTGAGCGACCAGGCCATCACCGAGTTGCGCAACATCATGGCCAACCTCCGCCCGGCTCAGCTGGACGACCTGGGGCTCGCGCCCGCGCTCAGATGGTACGTGGGCCAGTACCAGGCAGCCAATCCTGACATCCAGGTGCGACTTACCATTGACAAGCTGCCCAGCCGGCTGCCGCCCGAGCACGAGACGGTGCTGTTCCGGATCGCGCAGGAGGCACTGACGAACATCCGCCGGCACGCCCGGGCATCCCAGGCCACGATCAGACTGACGAACGAGAACGGCCTGGTTCGGCTCGAGATCGCAGACGACGGCATCGGGTTCGATACGAAGCAACCGCCCCGGCACGCGGTCGGGTCAGGGCTGGGCCTGCCCGGCATGCGCGAGCGCGTTGCCCTCGTCAACGGGCGGCTGACGGTCGAGTCGGCTGCCGGCGAGGGCACCCGCATCGTGGTGGAACTGCCGCTGCGCACCGCAGACAGGAGTCAATAGTGGCACACACACGCATCCTGTTGGTTGATGACCATGCCGTCGTGCGGGGCGGGCTGAAGATGCTGCTGGCGGCCGACCTCGATCTCGAGATCATCGGCGAGGCCGAGAACGGCCGCGAGGGCGTCCGATTGGCTCACGAGCTCCGTCCCGACGTCGTGCTGATGGACATCTCCATGCCCGACATGAACGGCATCGAGGCGACCAAGGTCATCAAGGAGCAGCACCCCGAGATCGCTGTGCTCGCGCTGACGATGCACGAAGACGACCAATACTTCTTCGAGATGCTGGCCGCCGGCGCATCGGGATACGTGCCCAAACGCGCTGCGCCCAACGATCTGATCAGTGCCATCCATGCGGTGCGCGGCGGGGGCATGTTCCTCTTCCCCTCGCTGGCGCGCACGCTGGTCACAGACTATCTGCAGCGCCGCGACCATCCCGAAACGCAGGATGTCCCACGCGGGTTCGAGGACCTGACGGAACGCGAGCGCGAGGTTTTGGCGTTGATCGCCGAGGGTCTCAGCAATCAGGACATCGCCGACGCCCTGGTGATCAGCGTCAAGACGGTCAACCGCCACCGCGAGAACATCATGGCCAAGCTCAACCTGCACAGCCGCGTCGAGCTAGTCCGATACGCCATCGAAAAGGGCCTCATCGACCTCAAGTAGCACGGATCCCACGCGTCCGGCCGCCTGCTCCCTCCCGATCCATTGCCGGCCAACGACCACCGGCCCGCGTGGGAAAACCACCCCACGCGAAAGATGGGTGAACCGCCCGATTTATTTCCTCCCCGCAACCTGGTAAGCTAAGGCCAGATCGATAAAAGAGCGGAACAAAAGGAGAAACTCATGGAAACCTTAGCCTTTGCCATTGGTATGATCCTCCGGTTGGCGATTCCGTTGGGCCTGATGGCCGTTCTGAGCGTCGGTCTGCAACGTTGGGATGCAATGCGCAGCTGCGCATAGTTGGTAAGGAAACGAGGAGGAACACATGATCACTTTCACTGATATTTCTGTCGTCGCTGGGATGATCCTCCTGCGCGTCGGTGTGCCTGCACTGGTCGTGATGGCGCTGGCCTACGCACTGAAGCGCCTGGATCTCCGCTGGGAAGCCGAAGCACACGAGCACCAGTCACAGATGGCCAGCCAGCAGCCGGAAGTTCAGCCTGAGGCGCCCGCGCCGCAGCCCGTCGCACCGGCCCGCAAGCCCGCGAAGCAGCCGACCCCCCAGCCGTTGCCGTTCATCCCGCCGCCCGCGGTGGAGAAGGAACAGCGCCCGGGCATGTACGCCCAGATGGGCCTGCAGGAATCGAGCGCGAACAAGAGTGCCTGGGAGCGCAAGACCTGCAGCGGGGCGGTCAACGCCGCCTATGCTGCGACGGGTCTGGAGAGCCAGGCGTGCTGGCAGGCACGCTTCAAGGCCGAAGGACACATCCCGGAAGAATGCGTCAGCTGTGACGTCTTCCAACGCTACCCTAAGATGTAAGGACCCCCTGAGCATGAAGGATTCACCACAATGATGCGTCGCATGATGCGGAGCTGGGCGGTCGTGCTCCCGACCGCCCTGATTCTTGTACTGGTCCTGACGTTGACCAGCACGACGAATGCAGCACCGGCCACCGCAGCCGGGAACGCGCCGGGGCAGAGCCCGGCCGCACAAACCGCCACTCCCGAATGCAGGAGCTGCCACGAAGCAGCCCACGCAGATTGGCTCACCAGCACCCACGCGAATGCGGGGGGCACGTGTGAGTCTTGCCACGGCGAGTACAAAGAAGGCCATCCGGCTGGCGAGACCATGGTTCTGCCGATGGAGTCGGAGACCTGCCGCGAATGCCACACGGCCGCGTTCGCCCAGTGGGATGACAGCGCACACGCGGACAAGGGCATCGACTGCTTCGATTGCCACCAATCACACACGCAAGGCCTGCGCACGGGGAGCGAACACACGCTCTGCGCCTCTTGCCACGATGGCGAAGAGATGGACCTAGCGCACGCCACCCACGGCCTCGAGGGCCTGGACTGCACCACCTGCCACATGGACGCCATGATACCCGATCCAGCCGGTTCGGCAGAGACGGGTAAGACCCTGGCGCTCCACACCTTCATGGTAGGCAGCCAAACCTGCCTGAAGTGCCACCAGGAGACGATCCACACCGCCAACACCCTTCCGACGCTGAAGGCCCAGGCGGAGGATCCGGAAGGCGTTGCAGCCCTGGCTCAGCAAGTGCCGGTCCTGCAACAACAGGTCAATAGCCTGAACGCGCAAGTCAAGAGCACTCGTACTGCCGGCATCCTGGGCTCCGGACTTGCACTGGGCATCGGCGGATTCCTCGGCCTGATGCTCGGTATCGTTGCTGCCAATTTCGTCCTAAGGGGTCAAAAATGAGTTCACAGCTGACACGCAAGGATATCTCCCGGCGGGATTTCCTTCGACTGAGTGCGGCTGCCGCAGGGGCTGCGGTGTTCGTAGGCCCGGCGAGCGCATTGCCTGCGTTTGCCGAAAGCGGCGCTGCCGATGAGGCAGCCATCAACGCACTGCCCGCCACGCTGTTCGACGCGAGCAGGTGTACCGGTTGCCGCAGTTGTGAGGAAGCCTGCGTCGCAACCCACAACCTGAATCCGACCGCCGAAGACGACGGAAAACTCACCGCGAACCGTTACACGTACATCGCCGAAGTGCCGCTGGAGAGCCGGCCCCGCTGGGTGCAGAAGCAGTGCATGCACTGCCTGGAGCCGGCCTGCGTGGCCGCGTGCACCGTGGGCGCGCTGCACGTGACGCCCGAAGGCGTCATCACCATCGACAAGGACAAGTGCTTCGGCTGCCGCTACTGCCAGTATGCCTGCCCGTTCTCCGTCCCGGCCTATGACTGGACGGATCCGTTCGGCCTCATTCACAAGTGCGATTTCTGCCTCGAGAGGCAGCGCGCGGGCGAGACCGTGGCCTGCGTCGCCGCATGCCCTGCCGGGGCCCTGCATTTCGGGACCCGCGCCGAGATGCTGAAGATGGCGCACAACCGCATTGCCGCGAACCCAAGGCACTACGTCGACCACGTGTACGGCGAGTTCGAGGTGGGCGGCACCCGCCGGCTCTACATCTCCGACGTGCCCATGAGCATGCTGGGCCTGCGTGACCTGCCGCACGATTCCGTGCCGCACAAGACGCACGTGGTCATGTCCAAGACGCCGGTCATTGCCGCAGGCGTCGCCGGGATCGCGACCGCAGTGTACACGCTGTTCGGACGCAAGAACGAGAAGCACACGATCGACGTCGAGGAGCACCAATCATGACAAGCACAACGATCGGACAGCGCTCGCGATCAGCCGCCCGGACGGCCCTCCTGGAAATCGACGGCGTCATGGTCGTGCTCTTCCTGCTCATGTCGGCCGGCGTCTTCGCAGGGGTGTGGCGGCTCTTCACCGGTCTCGGTGCATCCACGAACCTGAACAACGGCTACGCCTGGGGCCTTTGGATCGGCCTCGACTTCACCATGATCGCCTTCTCGGGCGCCGGGTTCACCATGGCGTTCGTCGGGCACGTGTTGGGGCTGAAGCGCTTTCACGCCGCGATGCGGGTGGGCGTGTTGACCGGCCTGCTCGGTTACGTTGGCGTGCTGGTGCTGTTGGTGCTGGACCTGGGCCGGTGGGACCGGTTCTACTCGTTCATCATCAACTGGAACATCCACTCGCCACTGTTCGAAATCTGCTTCTGCGTGCTGCTCTACTCGATGGTGCTCGTGTTCGAGAACCTGCCGCAGGTGCTCGCAGGCATCGGCAAGCACAAGTTGGCTCATGCCATGCACAAGGCCATCATGCCGATCGTGATCATCGGCGTGACCCTGTCCAGCCTGCACCAGAGCACCCTGGGCACGTTGTACCTGGCCATGCCGCACCGCCTGCATCCGTTCTGGTACACGCCCCTGCTGCCGCTGCAGTTCTTCACCTCGTCCATCATGGTGGGACTCAGCGTGGCGCTGCTCATGTACGTGCTTGCGTCGAAGATTCGCAGCGCGGCGGTGGACAAGAAGGTGGTAAACGGACTGGCGCTCGGCGCGGCCTGGAGCGGCGTGGTCTACCTCGTCCTCAAGGTTGGCGACGTGATCGCCTCCGGTGAGCTCGCCGCCATCATGGCGAACACGCCCATGGCGAATCTCTGGAAGGCAGAAGTGCTGCTCGGCGTCGTCCTCCCGATCGTACTCCTGCTGACTCCCCAGCTGCGTCGCAATCGCAGGATCGTGCTGCTTGGCGCAGGGCTGTTCGCCGCCGGCGTGCTGTTCAACCGCATCAATTCGACCCTCTTTGCGCAGATGGCGCCGAGCGGCTACAGCTACACCGCCTCATCGCTGGAGTGGGTGTCCTCGATCGGCGTGCTGTCCGGTGTGGCCCTGGCCTGGTACCTGGCCGTGAAGTACCTGCCCATCCTGCAGGAGAAGCACGGTCACTGATCTGAGTCGACCGAAGAGGATTTGCAGGCGCCCGGCGGCCCTCCTGAAGGCAACCGCCGGGCGTTTTCGCGTCCGCAGGAGTTCCTGCCTTGTCGCGACGCGCCCGCTATGCTACACTCAACGCAACACGAGACAAGGGGGTCAACCGTCGTGAACACGCAGGATTACATCGAACTGGAAAGCCGTTATGGCGCCACCAACTACAAACCGCTCGACGTCGTGCTGGCGCGCGGGGAGGGCATCTGGGTGTGGGACGTGGAGGGCAAGCGCTACATGGACTGCCTGTCCGCCTACTCCGCGATCAACCAGGGCCACTGCCATCCGAAGATCGTCCGGGTCATGCAGGAACAGGCTGCGAAACTCACCCTCACCTCGCGTGCGTTTCGCAACGATCAGCTGGGACTCTTCTACAAGGAACTGTGCGAGCTGACCAACTCCCACATCGCACTGCCGATGAACAGCGGCGCGGAGGCCGTCGAGACGTGCATCAAGGCCGTGCGCAAGTGGGGCTACAAGGTCAAGGGCGTGCCCGAGGGCCAGGCGGAGATCATCGTCTGCGCCAACAACTTCCACGGCCGCACCGTGACCATCGTCGGCTTCAGCACGGAGGAGCAGTATCGCGACGGGTTCGGACCCTTCACGCCCGGCTTCAAGGTCATCCCGTTCGGCGACGCGCAGGCGCTCGAAGATGCGATCACGCCCAACACGGTCGCGTTCATGGTGGAACCGATCCAGGGCGAGGCAGGCATCATCGTGCCGCCCGCGGGCTACCTGCGCGAAGTGCGGCGCATCTGCACCGAGCACGGCATCGCGCTCCTGACGGACGAGATCCAGACCGGCCTGGGACGGACCGGCAAGCTGCTGGCCGAGGAACACGACGGCATCGAGGCCGACCTCACCATGATCGGCAAGGCCCTCTCCGGCGGCCTCTACCCGGTGTCGGCCGTGCTGGCGAACACCGACCTCCTCGGCGTGTTCAAGCCCGGCGACCACGGCAGCACGTTCGGCGGCAACCCGCTCGCGTGCGCAGTTGCGCGCATGGCGCTCAAGGTGCTGGTCGAGGAGGGCATGATCGAGAACGCGGCGGCCCTGGGCGACTACATGATGGGGCAGTTGCGCCGCATCGAGAGCCCGTACATCAAGGAAGTGCGAGGCAAGGGGCTGCTCATCGGCCTCGAGCTTCACCCCGAGGCCGGCGGCGCGCGGCGCTTCTGCGAGGCGTTGATGGATCGCGGCCTACTGGCCAAGGAGACGCACCAGCACGTCATCCGCTTCGCGCCGCCGCTCATCGTCAAGAAGGACGAGGTCGACTGGGCGCTCGAGCACATCGACGCGGTGCTGACGAAGCTGTAACGGCTCGCCGCGCATCCACCCCCACGTGACGTGTCGTAGGGGCTAGTGCGCCAGACCCGTGAAGCCCGCGGCCACGCGCCCCTGGGCCACCGCATGCGCCTCCTCGGCGCACTCGCCCGCGTGACGCGCAGCGGGATACGGTGAAGGTCCGACACCTCGGAGGTTTACGAAACCTCCGAGGTGTTGCGTTTCGTTGCGCGCTACTACGCCACCGTGGTACGCGGCCTCACTTCCGATGCCAGGGCGCGAACGTCTCCAAGATACTGCCGCCCACGAACTCGCGCAGGATGGAGTTGTCCGGCACCGCGTCGCTCGGCACGGGCTCGAACCACTTGAGGAACGTCAACAGGCGCTTGGCCTCGATGTAGCCTGGCTTGCCCGGCTCCACCTGCAACAACAACGGCTCCGCATACGGCTTCAGGGCTGACAGCTCGTACACCAGGGCCGAGTTAAACATGACGTCCGCGTTTTCCTGGTACGGGAAGATGTTCAGCCGCTCCCCCCGGTGCACGCTCTCCCACCGGCAGATCGTCTCAGCCGCGCTGTAGCCGCGCGTCCGCGCGTCGCGCGTGATGCGCCGGATCAGCCGGTTATCAGTCGTGGGCACGCGATTATGTCGATCGATGTTCAGCTGGGTCAGCGCGCTGATGTAGATGCGGAACACCCGGTCGCGCAGTGCATCGGGCGCCAGCCGCGGGTTCAGCCCGTGGATGCCCTCGATCAGCAGGACCTCATCCGCGCCCAGCCGAATGACCTCGCCGGGCCCGCTCCTGCCGGCCAGGAAGTCGAACTTCGGCAGCTGCACCTGCTCCCCTGCCATCAGCCGCACCAGGTCGTCGTTGAAACGCGCCAGGTCGAGCGCCTCGAGACGCTCGAAATCAAAGTTGCCTTCGCTGTCCCTGGGCGTCAGGTCGCGGTCCACGAAGTAGTTGTCCATCTCGAGCGCGATGGGCCGGATGCCGTTAGCCAGCAGCTGAACCGCGAGGCGCTTGGAGAAGGTGGTCTTGCCCGAAGAGGATGGGCCTGCGATCAACACGAGCCGGATGCGATCGCGGTCCGCGGCGATCTGCGACGCGATGGCCGCGATGCGCTGCTCATGGCGCGCT
>JAXGQB010000015.1:0-181205 GCA_040766655.1 Anaerolineae bacterium | reverse complement strand
ATCTGATGGTTCAGGGTGCGCGCCTGCGCGGTGATCTGCTGCGGCATGCCCGCGGCCCAGACGAACAGGTCGATCGCGTGGATGGCCTGGTTGATGAGGACGCCGCCGCCCTCCTCCGCCCAGGTGCCGCGCCAGGGCTTGGAGCGGTAGTAGGCGTCGTCCCGATACCAGACGGTGTTCGAGCTGGCCCACAGCAGCCGGCCCAGCCGGCCGCCGTCGAGCAGCGCCTTGAGCTCGGCTGCCAGCGGCTCGAAGCGGCCCTGGAACGTCACGCCGAGCAGCACGCCCGCGCGTTCGCACGCGGCGATCATCGCGTCGCACTCGGCCACCGTGCACGCCATGGGCTTCTCGCACAGCACGTGCTTGCCCGCGGCCGCCGCGTCCTCCGTCATGGGCAGATGGAGGTTGTGGGGCGAGGCGATGGCCACCACGTCGACGTCCGGCCGGGCCAGCAGCTCGCGGTAGTCTGCGTGCCAGTCCGCGTGATGCTCCTGCGCGAAGGCCTGGCCGCGCTCAGGGTTTCGGGTGGCCACGGCCGTGAGCCGTGCGCCCGGGGTCGCCGCGATCGCGGCCGCGTGCACCGGCGCGATGTTGCCGATACCGATGATGGCGAAGTTCAACGTCTTCACTTGTGCCCTCCTCGTCGATGCGGCGCGCTCATGCCCAGGCACGCTGGATCTTAGCGCACGCCTCCGCGATGTCGTCCATGTCCGACCGGTCCCCCAGCAGCGCATACTGGAAGAGCCAGATCGTGTTGCCCGATGCCCATTCCGCGCGCGGGCAGGCCGGCAGCGCAGGCAGGCCGTCCACGGCGCGGCCAAAGCCGCGGGCATCCGCCTCCCCGCTGGCCGCCAGCGCGCGGCGGATCGCAGGCACCCGGTTCAGCGGGACGTAGCCCGGCGCGACCGGCTCGATCCCCTCCGCGACCAGCGCCGCGAGGAACTCGTCGCGCGGGCGGCCACCGAACGCGGCGGCATCGTAGCGCACGATGGTCACGTGCCGCGACTGCCGCGTCACGCGCGGATCATGCCCGAGCGGCCGCAGCCCCGGGATCTGCGACAGACACTCCGACAGGCAGGCCGCGTTGGCCTCGCGGCGCTCCGTCTGCTCGTCGAGCCGTTCCAGCTGAGCCAGAAGCACGGCCGACTGCCACTCGGTGATGCGCAGGTTGCGGCCGACGATCTCATGATAGTACCACAGGCCCCCGCGCACGCGGCCGACGTTGTGGAGCGACCACGCCGCCTCGGCCAGCGTCTCGTCGTTCGTGACGATGATGCCGCCCTCGCCCGCGGTGATGTTCTTGCTGGACTGAAAGCTGAACGCACCGATTTCGCCGATCGCGCCCACGCGGCGGCCCTGCCACTCCGACCCCCACGCCTGGCACGCGTCCTCCACGAGGCGGACACCGCGGCGTGCCGCGATCTCGCGGAGCGCATCCAGGTCGGCCGGCCGGCCGCCCATGTGCACGGGCATGATGGCCTTCGTGCGCGGGGTGATCGCCTTCTCCACCTCGGCGGGGTCGATGTTGTAGCTGTCGAGGTCGATGTCCGCGAAGACCGGCACTGCGCCCACCGAGATCGCCGAGTTCGCAGTCGCGACGAATGTGTAGGGCGTGGTGACGACCTCGTCGCCCGGCCCGACCCCGGCCGCGGAGAGCGCCACCTCCAGGGCCAGGGTGCCGTTGGGGACGCAGATCCCGAAACGAGCGCCCTGGTACGCCGCAAACCGCGCCTGGAACTCGGCCGTCTTGCTTCCCTTGAGCGCACCCCACTCGCCGGAGTGGAGCACCTCCATCAGCTGGCGTTCCTCCCGTTCGTCATAGACCGGCCACCTCGGGAAGGCCTTGCGGCGCACCGGCTCGCCGCCGTCGACGGCCAAGCGCGCGCCCGGATTCTTCGGACTCACTCGATTCCACTCCTTCTGCGCCTAATCGACGCGCACAAGGCCGCCGCGCTCGTATCGGCCGTACCTCTCTGCCGCCTCGCCCAGCGCCCTGAGATTGCTGTAGGGCGTGCCGGTGTTGATGCTGCCCGCAGTCGTCAGCACGAGGCCGCCGCCCTCGCCCACCGCCTCGATGCTCTGCCGGGCCGCTTCGATGATCTGCCCCGGCGTGCCGTCCTTCAACAGGAGCGGCGGCACGCAGCCGTAGATGATGGCGTCGGGCAGCTTGCGCCGGATGAGCGCGGGGTCGGTCTCGGGATCGGGGTTGATGCCGTTGACCCCCAACGCGCGGAAGAAGTCCAGCAGGTGCGCCACCCGCGCGTCGTTGTGCAGGAACCGGTCGTCGTCCGCGGCCGGCGCGAGCTCGCCGTAGATCTTCTCGTAGACCGGCATGAAGAAGCGCTCGAAGTACCTCGGCGACACGAGCCCGCCCACATCGTCGAACACGCCCACGCCCGTCGCCGGCGCGCCCGTCAGGCCGCGCACGGTGCGCGAGTAGCGCACGGTCACCTCGCCGATCGTGTCGAGGAGCGCGTGCACGAGGTCGGGCTCGTCGTGCATGGCCAGCATCATGTCATTGATGCCGAAGAGAAAGCCCAGGATCGTGCCGGGCCCGTGCACCGAGGTCGAATCATGCAGGATGCGCCAACGGTAGGGCCGATTCAGCGCGCGATAGGAGGCGACGTACCACGGCACCAGGCCGGCCTGCGACAGGTCGGCTTTCTCCATCGTGGCGATCAGGCGCCTGATGTCCTCCGGGCCGTGGATCAGGTGGTTCAGCCAGGGGGTCGAATCCTCCGGATAGTCGATCGTCATGCCGTACACCGAGCCATGGAGCAAGGAGGAGGAATCGACCTTGGCCTTCAGGTGAAACGCGATATCGTCCATCAGGAGGGTTGCGCACCGGTCGCGCACTTCCTGCTGATACGCGAAGTCCTGGATGAAGCGACCATACCGGCTGTCGGTCCGCCAGATGATCCAATCTTCGCCCAACTCCACCAGGACGGGGACGCGCGACCGCTCTGCGGAAAACGCGGGACGGACGGGCCGGGCGTCGCCGAGGGCCGGATCGAGGTCTCCGTACAGGCAGCGGTCGTTCTCGGCCCAGAAGGCGCGCCACCACGACAGCGCGCCGTCGTTTTGATTCGTGTCGATCACGGTCATTCCTCTCCCAAGGTGCGCGCCACGTCGGGGAACAGGCGCCGCGCGTTCCCGCCCATCACCAGGCGCAGCTCGTCGCCGGAAAGGCCTGCATCCTCCAGCGCGCCCACCATGTGCGCGAGCGTGAACAGGTTGGCATCCGTGCCGAAGAGCACCCTCTCCGGGCCGACGGCATCGATGGCCGCGCGCACCTTCTCGGGGTCGGTCCAGCTGCTACACAGCTCCAGGTACAGGTTCGGCGCCTCCCGGCCCACCCGCGCACCCTCGGACCAGGCTTCGCCGCCCATGTGACCCAGGATGAAGGGTACGTCCGGGTTGGCCTTCGCGGCCGGCAGCACGTTCCAGGGCGACTCGAGCGCGGACCCGAAGGTGTGGACCAGCACCGGCACCCGGTAGCGGTCCACAGCGCGCGCGATCGCCATCGCCTCGGGCGTGTCGAACCGGCGTCGCGACAGGCTCTGGTGCACCTTGACGCCGATGAACTTATGCCGGAAGGGCGACCCGCCTCCGAGGTAGCGCTCCAACTCGCCCTCGGCCTGCTCCGGGTAGTTCAGGTTCACGGAGACATAGCCCCAGATCTGCGGGAAGTCGCGTATCTCCGCGGCCAGCGCGGCGTTCCCCTCGACCGCATCGTAGTAGATGGCCAGGCTGTGCGAGGTGACGGTCGCAACGACCCCCAGCGCCTGCATCTCAGCGGCGAGGTCGGCCGCGGTGCCCTGCCGGATCGGGTAGGGCCAGCGGCCGAGGTGGGCGTGGGCGTCGACGATGGATAACGACCGATCGTGGGTCATGGCTCCCTCCCCAGCAAGCGGCGCAGATTGCCGCCCAGGATGGCCTGCCGGACGTCCGGCGCCAGATCGGCTGCGGTGATCCCCTTCAGTGCGGCGCCCAAGGCTGACAGCGGCGCGCCCGAACCAAAAATGAGGCGCTCCGGCCCGAACTCGGACACCAGCGTCTCGAGAACCCCCGGCCCGTGCAACTGCCGCGTTGAGACGTAGAAGTGCGTGCCTTCCTCCATCAGGGCCAGAAGATCGGCCATCTGGTAGAAGTGCGTGCCGACGATCACCGGCACGCGCGCGCCTGCGGTAGCTGCAGCCACCACGCTGGGCTGGCCGTAGACGAACAGCACCGCGCCCGCATCCTCCAGCGCGGACAGCACGCGGCGGAACGGCGCGTGGTCGAACGACCAGCCCTGGTATTCCGGGAAGAGGCGCCACAGCTTCACGCCCGCCGCAGTCAGCCGCCGGATCTCGTCGCGGTAGCCGGTGAAGCGGCGCAGGTCGATCGTCCCCACCGGCACGAGCCTCGGCTCGGCCTCGCACCAGGCCAACGTTTCGCTGTTGCCGGCCAGGTCATCGTAGAAGATGCCGCGCGCAGACGCGACGCAGCCCTCTGCGACTTCGTGATGCTCCATCATCCCGAGCAGCCGGGGGACGGAGATGTCGGCCGGTCGAATCGGCCAGCTTCCCGCCAGCATATCGAGATCCATGATGTTTTCCATAGTCTGTGATCCTCATGTATGGGGGCTGAAGCCTCTACTTGGGCCTCAGCCTACGTGTTGGCGGCGGACGTCCGCCATGGCCCCCTCGATGCCCTCCAGCGCGCGGTGCATGTCCTGCGCCGTGTGCGCGGCCGAGAAGCCATGGTGCGCGGACACGTGGAAGTAGACGCCGCGGCGGATGCAGCCGGCGACGAAGGTCAGCAGCATGCGCTCGTCCTGCTGCGCGGCCTGCCGGTAATTGCGCACCGGGTCCGTCACGCCGAAGTAGAGGCCGAAGCGCGGGCCGCAGTGCTGCAGGCGCACCGGCACGCCGCTCCGGTCGATGATGTCCTGGAAAGGCCGATAGAAGGCCGCGCCCAGCGCATCCAGCCGCTCGTAGAAGCCGGGCTCGTTGTAGATCTCCAGCGCAGCCTGAGCGGCCAGCACGGTCGTCAGGTGCGCCAGGTACGTGCCGCTGTGCTCGCTCCGGCCCACCGGGCGCAGGTTGAGCATCACTTCCCGGCTTCCCGCGATCGCGCTGATCGGCATGCCCGCGCCGAACGCCTTGCCGAGCACGCACAGATCGGGGGTGACGCCGAGATAACTCTGCGCGCCGCCGGGCGCCATGCGGAACGCGGTCAGCACCTCGTCGAAGAAGAGCACCGCGCCGTAGCGCCGGCACAGATCCTGGCACAGCTGCACGAAGCCCGGTTCGGGCAGGATGCAGCCGGAGTCGTAGTTGATCGGCTCCATGACCAGGGTCGCGATCTCGCTGCCGTGCTCAGCGAACGCTCTCTCGAGCGCGTCCGGGTCGTTGAAGGGCACGACGATGACCAGCGGATCGAGGGCCGCGGGCATGCCGGCCGACTGGCGGTAGGGCCGCGGCGAGCTGGCGGGGCCTGCGCCGTCCAGCGGCGGGGCCGAGCTGTAGTACAGGTAATCCACGTAGCCGTGGAAGTGGCCCTCGAACTTCAGCACCACATCGCGGCCGGTGACGGTGCGCGCGAGGCGCAGCGCGTGCATCATCGTCTCGGAGCCCGAGCCCGCGAAACGGACCATCTCCGCGGCCGGCACCATCGCGCACACTTGCTGCGCCAGCGCGGAATGATGCTCCGTCTCGTACGCGCAGATGATGCCCAGGTGCAGCGCACGCGTTACCGCGGCCACGATCGCGGGATGGTTGTGGCCCAGCAGCGACGCGCCGTGCGACGTGCACAGATCGACGTACTCGCGACCGTCCTGGTCGTAGACGTAGGGGCCGTCGCCGCGCGACACATAGAAGGGGTGGCCGATCGCCGCGTTGGTGCGCGCGGAGGCGGAAACGCCGCCGGGAATGAAGCGTTGCGCGAAGTCGTACAATTCCTGTGTGTTCATACGTATGATCCTGATTTGCTCCTGAATCCGCACAAAGAAACGGTGCTGCCGTCAAGCGCCAGCACCGTCTTCCCCTATTGGCGTAACGTCGTGAGGTCTGCCGCGGTCGAACTGCGGCGGTCGCTATCCCTTCACCGCGCCCAGGGTGACACCCCGCTGGATCTGCTTGCGGAAGATGAAGTACACGATCAGAACGGGCATGAAGCTGACGACCGATGCTGCGGAGATCGGGCCGAAGTCGATCGTATACGCGTTCTGGAAAAAGCCCAGGCCCAGCTCCATGTTGTACATCTCGGTACGCCGCGTGACCAGCAAGGGCCAGATGAACGCGGCCCAGGCCTGCATGAACGCGAAGATGGCCAGGGCGCCGATAGCAGACTTTGCGAGCGGCAGCACAATGGTCGCAAAGGTCCGCCAATCGGACGCGCCGTCGATGCGGGCAGACTCGAGCAGCTCGTCCGGGATGCCATGCGTGATGTTCTGGCGCATGAAGAAGATGCCGAAGCTCATGATCAGGTAGGGCGCCACCATGCCCTGGTAGGTGTTGAGCCACTTCAGGTCCACCATCGTCATGAACAGCGGCAGGATGTACACCTCGAGCGGCACCATCGCCGTGACCAGGATGATCGCGAAGAGGATGTTGCGGCCCGGGAAACGATACTTGGCGAACACGTAGCCGGCCAGGGTCGACGTCAGGATGATGCCTGCCGTCGACAACGTCGACATGACAAGGCTGTTGAAGAAGAAGCGTGCGAACGGTGCGGCGGTGCGCAGTCTCGCGTAGTTCTCCCACGTCGGATCGAGGGGAAGAATCCTCGGCGGCCAGGCAATCACCTCGGGCGCCGGCTTGAAGGACGTCGAGATCATCCACAGGAACGGGAACACCATGATCACGCTGATGACGATCAGCAGTGTCCAGACAGCGATTCTCCCGACAGGTCCCAGCTGCAATACGCGTGCCTGATCCATCGTGTCCTCCCTCAGTCGCTCTTGACCAGCCGGAACTGGGCGATCGTCAGCACGAGGATAACCAGGAACAATACGAGGGCCTCTGCCGACGCGTAGCCGATGCGCTGGAAGTTGAATGCGTTCAGGTACATGTCGGATACCAGCACGCGCAGGGTAATGCCGCCGGTCCCCTGCTGCGCCTGCGTCATGACGTAGACCGGCGTGAAGACGTTGAAGGCATTGATGGTCGAGATGACCAGGACGAACAGGGTGATCGGCATCAGGAGCGGCCAGGTGATCTTGCGGAACGACTGGAGGAAGCCGGCGCCGTCCAGTGCCGCGGCCTCGTAGTATTCGATCGAGATCGCCCGGATGCCAACCAGGAAGATGACCATGTTGTAGCCGATCACCTTCCAGATGCCGAGGACGATGATCGCCCACTTGGCGGTCTCAGGGCGAAGCAGCCAACCGACCGGCGCGCCGCCGAACAGCGAGATGATATAGTTGAGCAGGCCCACGGATGGATCGTAGATCCACTTCCAGGCAATCGAGGCAGGTACCCAGGGCGTGATCACGGGGATGAAATAGATCAGCTCGAACAGCGCGGAGCCGCGCGGCAGCGCACCCGAGAGAACGACTGCCAGCGCCAGGCCGATCGCCACGCCGATGACCACCGTGACCAGGGCATACTGCGTGGTGTAGCCCAGCGCGTCAAGGAAGTTCGGATCGGTCGTCAGTTCCTTGAAATTGGTCAGGCCCACGAAATTGCTGGGCACATTCGGCATCTTGAGATCGGTCATGCTCAACCAGAAGCTCTGCAGGATCGGGATGATGCGGATGACGACATAAATGAGCAGGACCGGGAACAGGGCCATGTACGCAAAGACCCAGCGATCGAATTCATACTTGGGCACGTTGAAGAGGCGCCTGGAGAGGCTGCGGCTGCTCTCCGCCGGCGCTTTCGTCGGTTGAGTGAGACCGGCCATACCCACTCCCTGCCACGCGTGTCGTGGCATTTGCAGATGGTGATTGCCCGGGCGAACCCGTCAAAGAAGGCCGGGCGCCCCCTATCTGCCGGGTTCAACACGCCACCGGCGAAGCATGATCGAGCAGTTGCTCCGCCGGTGGCACCTCCTCAGGACGGTGCAGGTGTTACTCGCCGCCGAGCTTCTCGCGCTTCAGGATGGCGTTGCCCTCGGCATTCGCCTCATCGAGCAGTGCCTTGATGGCGTCCGGATTGGTCGCCAGGCTCGCATCCAGGTATGCATTGACCAGGCGATCGGAGTACTTCGTCTGGATCTCGTCGAACACGCCGATCGGCGGATACTTGTAGAACTCCAGCTCCGGATCGTTGACGAGGAAGGCCTTGAAGGCCGGCTTCTTCTCCAGGATCGCGGAGTAATCGACGTCCTGTCGTGACGGCAGCCAGCCGACCGTGTCCAGCAATAGCTGCTGGTACTCAGGCTGGACCATGAACAGGGCGAACTCATAGGCCAGATCCGGGTCCTTGGCGCTCTTGGTCACCCAGAAGCCCATCGGATTGCGGAGCGTGCCCCAGCGAACGTCCTTCGGCATCGGCATGGTGCCGTAGTTGAGGTCCGGCGCGTTCTTGGCGATGTCGCCGATGACCCACGTCTCCCGCTGGAACATGCAGGAGACGCCCTGCTCGAAGGCCTGCGCATCCTGCGGGAGGTCAATGCTGTCGGTCTTCCAGTTGTACAGCATGTCCATGTAGGTCTGCAGGTTCTTCTGCGCGCCTTCGCTGTTGATGTTGATCATGTACTTGCCGTTGCTGTCGACGGTCCACGTGTCCTGGCCGCGGGGATAGCCGAAGATCCACCACTTCTCGCCCACGCCACTGCCCTGGCCCGACCGGCGCAGGCCGAAGCCGGCGCGCTCGACCTTGCCGCTGGCATCGTACTTGGTCATCTTCTTGACAGCATCGATGAAGGCATCCCATTCCATCGGCTTGTCGCTGGCGGGCTCAGGGATGCCGGCTTCCTTGAAGCAGTCCTTGTTGTAGAAGATGGCTGCCCGGCCCTCGAAGAACGGGACGACGTACCGGGTGCCGTTAAGGGTGAAGTAATCCGTGACCCACTGGTCCCAGTAGCCCTGGGTCCGGTCCACGACCCACTGCGGCAGGCCAGGCATGAGGTTGGCGTCGATGAACTTGGCGTTCGCGTACAGGGACCCCTCGTAGACATCGGGGCCGGTGTCGGTCGGGATGGCGCTCGCCAGCTTCTGCTCGTGGTCGCGCAACGAGGCGGCGATGAGCACGTTCACTTTGACCTTGGGATACTTGGCCTGGAAGTCGGCCACAACGGTGTCGTAGAACGGCTTGAACTCGGAGTAGCCGCTCCAGAAGGTGAGCTCGCCGGAGAACTCCTTGGCTGCCGGTTCGCTCGGGGCCTGAGCCGCAGGTTCCTGCGCCGCGGGTGCGGCGGGCGCCGCGGGCTGTGCAGCCGGAGCCGCACACGACACCAGGAACGACGCCAGGAGCAACAGCGACACGAGAGAGAACAAACGCGTGGTCTTCCTTTTCACTTCGAATCCTCCTTCATTGGGTGATGAACGACGCGATATCGGAGACATGCGAATCTACAGAGACAGGCAGTGGCTGGCGATCGACCCTCCTTTCAACGACACGCACAGAAGTACGCCACCGATGAATACAGGTGCAATTCGGCGGCATCATATCACATCGGTCCAGGCACCGCAATTCACAAATCACGCGGATGGAGGGCGCGCGTAATGACGCGGCGTGCGCGCTCCGGCCTGTTCTGCGGTCGCGGCCCGTGTCGTGCTAGGGATTTCGCACGGTGAAGGTGACCCCGATGGGCGGCCCGGCGTAGCGCCCGTGCACCCACGTGCGCCAGGTGCTCGTGAAGGTGCGCTCCGCCTCGCCTTTCTCCAGCTGGGGGGCCACGTAGAAGTTATCGTAGTCGGTGAAGGTGAACGGCTGCCCCGGCTCGATCGTCCCCTTCACCGGGATGCGCTCGTACGCGCCGAAGCGGAGGGCATCGTCCGCGTCGAGGTGCACCAGCATGTCACCGCGGCTCTCCAGGAGTTGGTAGGGCGAGCGTGGCTGAACGGTGATCTCCGGCCTGAACGCCTCGCCGGGCGCTACGACGACCGGCTGGGAAATCTCGGAGCCCTCCCGATCGAAGAATCTCAGGCCGAGCACGTCCATTGCGAGATCCGGATAGGGCAGCCGTGACACCGTCAGGCCCGTCTCCGCCGTGCCCGTCCAGACGTGTTCATCCGTGTACGGGCACCCCTCGCAGGCCGGCCCGAACGCGAGGCTGACGGTCCACAGCGTGTCGTAGGTGGCCCACCTCTCGCCATCGAACCAGGCCGTGCCCCCCGTCGTCGCGGCCCAGACGCGCCGGTGCTTGTCCAGGGCGAGCGCGCCCACATCATCGTTGGGCAGGCCGTCGGCCTCCCGGTAGGCGGTCCATCGCCCTTGCTCGAACACGGAGACGCCGCCGTCGGCCGTCGCGACCCAGACCGACTCTGCCTCACCGCTGGCCGCAGGCCGGATCACGATGCTGCGGCCCTTGTTGCCGCCCATACCGCTCGCGGCCGTGTGATGGACCCACCGGCCGTCCGCCTCCCGGTATTGGCTCACGCCGTCGTCGATGTGCGCGACCCAGATGCTGCCCGCGCTGTCGAACGCGATCGCGTGGGCGTGGTTGGAGAAGATCGTATTGTTGCTGACCGTATACGGCACGCTCCAGCGCTCGCCGTCGAACTTGGCCACGCCTTCCCAGGTGGCCGCCCAAACGTTGCCTGCCGCGTCGACCGTCAGCCCGTAGATCTTGTTGCTCGGCAATCCGTCGTCGGTCGTGTAAGTGCGCCAGCGGTCGCCTTCCCACACGCTCACGCCGCCCTCTTCCGTGCCGGCCCAAAGCCGATCACGCGCGTCGATGGCGAGGGCGTTGACGTTCAACGCCGGCCCTTCGCCCGGCAGGTTGCAGTTGGCCCACGTGGCTTTGTCGAAATGCATGACGCCTCCACGCGGGCTCTCCCCTCCGGGAAAGTATCCGCTGAACACTCCCCGCTCGTCGATGACGATGGCGCGCGCCCACGGGCTGATGACAGCACCCTCCGTGTTGTCCGGCGAGAAGGCGGTCAGGCCCTGCGAGCGCACGAACGGCGGCGTCTGCACCTTGATCCGCGCGGCCTCGCCGCATACCGGCGTGGTGAGGGGCTGGCCCGCCGTGGCCGCCGCGGGCGCGGCTACGGGCGGCGCAGTTGTGGCCCCGGGCGCGGCTGCGACCAGTGCCGCCTGGGCGGTCGCGCCGGGCGCGGCTGTGGTCGGCGCCATTGCGGCCGGCGCGGCTGTGGCCGGCGCGACCGCGGCTGGTTCGGGCGTGCGGGCAGCAGCCAGCCCTTGTCTGACGGCCAGCCACGTCGCGCCCGCGCCGATCAGCCCACCCACGACCCCGATGAGCACGAGCAGCCCCAGCATGAGCGCGGTCCAACGACCGCGCCCGCGCCCGGGATCCGAGGGCGGCGGAAGCACCTGGGCGGGTGGAATGGTGGCAGGGAGAAGGCGAGACCGCTCTTCGAGGAGTTCGATCTCGTCCTCAAGCACCGCGAGGAGGCTCTGCTCGCTCTGCGCGGGCACGGGCAGCGGGTCGTCAGCATCGACCAGGTCCGATGCACCGGATTCGATGGCGCCCGGACCTGCACCTTCGAGGGGAAGGTACGAGCCGTAGCGCAGGAGCTCGATGTTGCGCCGTGCGGAGGTCAGACCCGGATCGTCCAGGCCGAGCTTGGCGTAGATGCCAGCGCAGTGCGTCTTGACCGTGGGGATGGCGATCGAGAGCGCCTGCGAGATCTCCTTCTGCGTCTTGCCCTCGCACCGCAACTGCAGGACCTCGCGCTCGCGCGGCGTTAGCCGGCCGAGCCTCTCCGTTTCCTCTGTCACGCCGTCCATTCGGTTCTCCATAGCCGTTGCTGTGTCACCTGGCGCGATCGTTCCCAGGTATGAGTGCTGTGTTTCGCTGCTCGCCTGAAGAAATCATACTTCGGATGATGGACTTATGGGCTCGCCTTTGATAACTTTGGTCATTGATCGAAAACTCGCAATGGCGGCCGCGTGAGCAATTGTACACGCGTCGAACCTACAATGCCAATGGCCGGGCAAAACTGAACGTGAATTGGCCCGGTCACGTGGTATAATTCCGACCACTCCTTCACTGGTGGATAGGGAGATCATGGAGTCACTCGAGTTGCCTTCTCTCCGCGGCGCACGGCCGGTCTGGAAGCGCGCCGCGGGCAGTCTCACGATGCCACAGGAATCAAGCAGCGTTGCCCCTCTACTGTCTGGCCCGCTGTCCGGCGACGGTGCAGCCTCGATGACGCTCGACAGCCTCCTCACGCACCTGGAAAGCACGCTGCAGGTGAGCGAGGCCTTCTATGTCGCGGGCAGCCCCTCGCCCGCCGAACCTCCCCCGGCGGTCCGCAGGGCGATCCGGACTGCCATGGACACGCTGGGTGGCTGGATCGACCGGTTCATGGCGGGCCAACCGACCGAGGCCGAGGTCGCGGCTGCCAAGGCACGCATCACAGGCCCAATTCGCTCCTGGTCGCACACGGGCCGGCTGCTCGATCGTGCGCTGGCCAAGCTGCACGGCTATGCCGGCGACTACGAAACCATCGACATCATCTGCGATGGCCAGCCATCCGGTGCCGACGTGCGCGCCCGTCTCCTCGACGACTACTATCTCAACATGCTGATCACGATCGCGTTGCGCAACCGCCCGGCGCAACTGGCGGGCGTGCTGGGGAAGGCAATCCACGCGCGGGCGGACCTGTGCCATCTGCCGGTCCAGATCATGAGCGTGGGCGCCGGGCCGATGCGCGAGTTGCTCTTACTGCTCGATGATCCGATTTTCCTGCAGATGACTCAAGTCACCTGCGTAGACATGAGATCGGAGGAACTGCGCTCTGCCCGAAAGCGGCTCAGGAAGGCCCTGGATGGCCGGGTGCGTTACGTCCGCTCGGAACTGCTGGGCCCCGGGCGCCTTCCCAAGGCGTCCTCGGGGGGATATCACATCATTTACGCGACATGGATGCTGGATCTCGTGCCGTCCAGCCAGGCCGCGCAGCTGATCGCACAGGGCCACGGCCTGCTGGCGCCGGGCGGTCGTCTGATCGTGGGCCAGCTCAGCCCGCGGATCCCCGCAAGCGACAGTGCGCTGCTCGGTTGGCTCGTGGAGAATCAGCCCGCGTGCCGGTCGGAGGCTCAGCTCCGCGACCTCTTCGCCGCGACGCCGTTCGGCGCGGACGCGCTGCGCTTCGAGTACGAGCCGCTCGGCATCGGCTACCTGGCCATTGCGGAACGAACGGCCTGATCCGCACGGACTGCGTGCCAGCTGACAAGTGGGCCCAGGGGCTCGCCGAATGGCGGGCCGCCTGGGCCTACTTGACATCCCGAAGCCGCATCTTCTTCGCTCTTGCTAACGGCCCCCACGACAGGCGCAGTTGCCATTGGATGAGCTTGCGACGCATAATCCGTATTGAATTTCGTTAGCCGGGCGGTGGACCCTCGCGCGCTTCCTCCGATCAGGCGTGACGGCGGCAACACGAAAGGCGGCTAGACGAGCGATGTGGACATCCCGGAATTACGAGTCCGAGCAGGATCTGCTGGCGATGCTCGATCTGTTGATGACCGGCCGCGCGGCCACAGATGACTGGCGCTATCCGCACGTCGGCGACCTGATGTGGTGGTTCTTCATGGTGGCGTGCCACCAGGATCCGCGGGAGGCGATCCGACTCTGGCACGACGAGTCCGGCCGGCTGGTGGGTTACGCGATCCTGGGCGAAGATCCGTCCTTCGATTGCCAGGTAGCGCCGGAACACGCGTGGTCGGGCGTCGAAGACGAGGCGCTGGACTGGACGGAGGCGCGGCTCGCCGTGCTCCGCCAACGCGAGCCGGGACGTTGGGACGGGCCCCTGGCCTCGGGCGCGCGGCAGGACGACGCCCGCCGCATCAGGTTCCTGGAAGCGCACGGTTTCCGGTACAGCGGAGAGTTCGCAGAGGTCAACATGCTGCGCGGGCTGGACGAACCGATTCCGGCCCCCCTTGCGCCCCCCGGCTGCCAGGTGCGCAGCGTGCGCGACGAGCCGGGTGACATTGCTGCTCGCGCGGCCGCCCAGCACGTCGTTTGGCAGCCGTGGACCGTCGGCAACGTCAGCAGCGACGATTATGCCGCGCTGATGCGGCTACCGGGCTACCGCCAGGAGCTCGACGTGATCGCAGTCACGCCCGATGGGGTCACGGCCGCGTACGTGAACGGCTGGCTCGACCCGCTCAACCGGATCGGCGATTTCGGCCCGGTCGGCGCGCTGCCCGCTTATCGCCGCCAGGGCCTGACCCGCGCGGTGCTGTTGGAGTGCATGCACCGCATGCGCGCCGCGGGCATGGACCGCGTATCCGTCTCGACGGGGGTGAACAACGCGCCCGCCCGTGCCCTGTATGAATCGGTCGGCTTCAGGGTCGTGAACCGGTATCTCGACTACCTGAGATGAATCAGATCCTGGACGGCGCGCGGGAGCGCGGATGGCGGATCAGCGGGGCGTGGGACGGCAACTCGCCTTCTCATGCGGGAATGGCTATGTATTCCGCGTAGGACCGCGACTGGGGTACCGGTAGCTTGTCTTCGAGCAACCCCCGTACGTGCATCTCAATGGCTTCGTGCATATGACGCGCCACTTCATCACGGGTCTTGCCCGTCGCGACACAACCCGGCAAATCGGGTGAATACGCTGAGTAATTTCCGTCCGCTTTTTCGATCACAATCAAGAAGCGATGCATGTTCACTCACCTGATTCTGCCTGTCCCTTAGCAAGCTGAGCCTGCTTCAGGACGCTACTGAGTGTGCCTGGTTGGCTTCTATCATCTTGATCACATCACGGATCTTCATGCCGGTTCGCCTCAATCGCTGAAGACCAGCGGGCGCTTACCTTCCCATTATAGCACAGATCGTGGAAAGATGACCTGGAGGATTGATCGGCACCCAAATAATTGGTTTTTGTCCCTGACCGGAGGCAGGATATACTTGACCCGTCGTCGCGCTCGCCGCCGGTCCCTCGACCGCCCTGCCCCGCGCAGCGCCACCCGTTCGAACCCTGACATCAGGACTCCGACCCCGGCATTCTTCACCGCTGAAGCATACCGCCAGGACAAGCTGTCACCCGCGCGCTCAGGAACGGATATCTATGGCACGCGTTTCACACAAACTCAGGAACTCGCTTGAAGGTGCGTTGGCCGGCGGAGGCGATCCCGCCACCTCGCCCCTGTACGTCTTCGGGCCCTTCTTGACGCTGATCATGGCGTCCGGCGCGGCCCGGGTCGTCTTCGGCGGCTCAGTCTGGCTGGCCGTCCTGACGATCGCCGTCGTCTCTGCCATGTACCGGCTGGTCATGCAGTGGGTCACCGACGGCTCCGGCGGCAGCGGCCTGAGCGAGGAGGAGTTCGGCGGGTGGGCGGTCAAAGTCAACGCGGCCATCACGTTCATCGAGTACACCCTGACCTTCCTCGTCAGCATGGCCGCGATGGTCACCTTTATCGCCGACCGCTTTCCGATCCTCAATGGCCAGCTTCTCGTCTTGCCCTATCGCACCGTGGTCGCCATCGGGCTCAGCCTCCTGACCGGCTGGCTGGTGAACCGCGGGCCCAGGATGGCAGCCCGCACCTTCGGCCCGGCCACTGCGGGCGTGCTGATCCTCCTATGGGCGATGATCCTGACCACGCTGTTCAGGACCGGCCTGCACCTGCCGGTGCTGTCCCTCGACGCATTCAGGCCGCCCAACCTCCACTTCACCGTCGGCGGCTACGTCCGCATCCTGGCGGTGATGACCGGCATCGAGGTGTTTGCGAACCTGGTGGCCGCGTTCGAAGGCACGCCGGGCCAGAAGAGCCGCAAGGCGTTTCGCAGCCTGCTCATCATCATGAGCACCACGGCCGCGACCATGCTGATCGTTGGCCCGGCCATCTTCTCCCTGTCCGATCCTGGGAACCCCCACGTGTCGGTCTTCACCCAGACGATGGACCGGCTGCTCCCCCCGCCTCTGCCCTACCTGGGCTCTCTGGTGGGCATCCTGGTCCTGATGTCGGCGTGTGCAGCCAGCGCGCAGGGCCTGCAAAACCTGGCCCTGGGGCTCAAGGAGCGCCACTACATTCCCCCGGCCCTCGGCGCACTGAACCGCTACGATGTTGCGGACAAGCCGGTCTGGCTCGAGGTGGGGATCGTCGGCGTGTGCTTCCTGCTCTTCGGCACGCACGAGGGAACCTACCTGGCGCTGTACGCGGCCGGGGTGTTCATCCTTCTGAGCATGACCGGCTGGGCCGTCACCCAACGCCTGGTGCGCGAGATGTCCGGCCGGTTCTCACTTCACCAGGCCGCCCTGACCGCAGGCACCGTGATCGCAGCCCTGTTGACCACGGCCGCCACCCTGATCATCTTCGAAGAGCGCTTCCTGGAAGGCGCTTGGGCCTATTTCATCCTGGTGCCCATCCTCTACTTCGCGTTCACTTACTTCCGCAAGCGCATCGGCGCGCCTTCGCCCGAGATGGACTACCTCGGCCAGATCAATGCCAGCCTGCTGGCCGGCTTCGGCTTCGGCCAGGCAGCGGGCGGGGACGCTGAGAACGGCGAACAGGTGCAGCTCAAGATCGGTTGGGCGCCCGAGCCGGCCCGCACCTATCCCCGGCTGAAAGGCCACGCCAAGATCAGCCGCGTCCTGACTTTGCTGGATGGCTCACCCTATGCGGCCCAGGCGATCCCCATGGCCCAGTTCATCTGCGAGACCACAGGCGCACACCTGACCCTGCTCTCGGCCTCCAGCAATTACCAGGCGGGCAGCGACGAACAGGCACAAGCCGAAGCGTACCTCAGCGGGGTGGCGGAGAAACTCCATGCAGCCGGCATCAGGGTCAGCAGCGCCGTGCGCACGAATTCGCCGGCCGAGGCAACCCACGAGATCGTGCTCGAAAAGGGCATCGACCTGATCGTCCTCACGACGCGCGGGCGCTCGGGAGAGAAGAACTGGCTGCGGGAGGGGTTGTCAAGCAAGCTCGTACACCTGCTGGACATTCCCATCCTGCTCGTGCAGGTGTGGGAGACAGGCCCGGCCGAAGCGCCCCATCTCGGCCGGATCCTGGTCGGCCTGGATGGCTCGGCCTTTGCCGAGCAGCTTCTCCCCTACGCGCGCCTGCTCGCGCAGGAATTCGACTGCGAGTTGATGTTGATCTGTGTGCCGGCGGTGCCGGAAAGCGAGAAATACCGCGCGCCGGCGGCCGTCGTCAACGCCATCCGCAAGCAGGCAGAAGTGAAGATGCGAACGTACCTGGAGTCGGTTGCCGAGAGCCTGCGCGCCGATGATGTGACGGTGCGCACGGTCGTGACCGGCTCTTATCCGGCACGCACGATCGTCGACGTGGGCAAGCGCGAGGGCGTGGATCTGATCATGATTGCCTCGCAGGGACGCGGCGGGCTGGACCTGCTCTTCATGGGCAGCGTCGCGCAGCAGGTCGTCCAGCTGAGCGACAGCCCGGTGTTCATCCTACCCATCATCAGAGAACTTACCGAGCAGCGATGAAGGAGGCCGGCTCGGCGGGCGATCATTCTCCCCGGCCCGCCTCAGGCTGCCTTGCGGCCGGGCAGCCACTTCAGCAGCGGCAGCGCCAGGAGCGGCACGATCGCGGCCACGGTGAACGCGGTGCGCAGGCCCCAGGTGTCGCCCATCCAGCCCACCAGCACCACCACGATGGACCGGAACACGAAACTCAGCGCCATGTAGAGGCCGTTTGCCAGCGTGCGATTGTTGGGGAAACTCTCCTGCACCAGCGCCATGATGACCGGCGTGATCGAGAGCGAGGTCAGCCCCAGCAGCACGAGCAGCGGGAAGCGCATCCAGCCGGTCACCGCGAGGAAGACGAACATCAGGATGGACGCAGGGAAGATGGCGATGAAGATCATCAGCCGCCGCCCCAGGCGGTCGCTGAGGGTGCCCCCGAAGAACGCGCCCACGACCCCGGCCAGCTGCAGCACCGACAGCGACACGCTCGCCAACCAGAAGCTCTCACCCGCGTCGTAGAGCAATACCGGCAAGTAGGTGACCAGGGACGCGCTCACGATCACGTGGACGACCATGATGCCGATGAGCGGCAGCAGCATCTGTTCCTTGCCGCGCAGTTCTTCGCGCAGCGATGTACCCCGGCGCGCCAGGCCCTGCGCACTGCGCCGGTCGGC
Source organism: Anaerolineae bacterium (assembly GCA_040766655.1). Lineage (GTDB taxonomy): Bacteria > Chloroflexota > Anaerolineae > CG2-30-64-16 > CG2-30-64-16 > JALOOB01. The sequence continues at coordinate 163,037 of JAXGQB010000015.1, read as the reverse complement.
CGGCAGCGCGAAAAACAGGACGGCAGAGGTCAGCAGGCCGCCCAGCATCAGCCAGGGCATGTTCTCCCGGCCGGCGAACGGGATGAACGCGCCGATGACCAGCGGACCGATGAAGCGCCCCGCCTCGCCCCCCACCATCCAGATACTCATGCCCAGGCCCAGCTTCTTGCCCGACACATTGCCCGCCATGACCGGCCCCACCGCATGGAGACAGGCCGAGCTGAGGCCGGCGACGGTGAGGAGCACGGCGAGCGCCACGTAGCCGTTCGCAACGCCGAGGAGGCTCATGGCGATGGCCGTGATGGCAGGCGCGAGGATGACGAAGTAGCGCGCCGCGAAACGGTCGGCCACGCCGCCGATGACCGGCTGAAGGAGCGAGGCCTCCTGCATGAAGACCGACAGCAGACCGGCCTGCGTGTTCGAAAGGCCCATCGTCTCCTTGAACACGATGAGCATCGGCGCCAGAAAGGCCGTGTAGCTGTCGTGGATCCCGTGGCTGGCCGCGATGGTGCCGACCCGGCCACCGTCGAACCGCGTCACATCTTCATCTGCCGGTGCCACGCCCTGCTTCGCCACCACATCACGCGCAATTGCCATGTAAGTCTCCCCTTGTCGAACTGCAGTCCGACAGGATAGCACGCCGGGCGAAACGAGGCAACTAACGGCACAATACCGCGCGCCGGTGTTGCGCGTTGCTGCGCGATGTGGCATGCTTGATGGGCACTACGAGAGGGCTCGCGATGCCAACTGCGGGCGCCCGGAATCTGCATCACGCCAGGAGTCACCCGAAATGAACCAGACTGCAGAGCGCGTCGCCGTCGTCCTCGCCGCACACGGTGCGCCCGCGACCGACTATCCCCCCATGCGCGTGGGCATGCTGATGATGCTGGAGTTCGGTGGTGGGCCGATCCGGCGCCTGGGATTCCTGCAACGGTGGCGCGGGAAGCTGGCAGACGAAATCGCCACCTGGCCGCGCACGGTGGACAACGACCCCTATAAGGTCGCGGTGGAGCGCCTGGCCGAGGCGCTGTCCGAGCGGACGGGCTACCCCGTAATTCCCGGCTACAACGAGTTCTGCCTGCCGACGATCGGCGAGGCGATCGACCGCGCGGTGGCCGAAGGTGCGCGCGAGGTCGTGGTGGCGCCCACGATGCTGCTGCGCGGCAACCAGCACACCGAGTCGGAGATCCGCGACGCGGTCGAGGCAGCGGGCCGACGCCACCCGCAGGCCGCCATCCACTACGCGTTCCCCTACGAGCAGCAGCTGTTGGTGACGCTGCTGGCCGACGCGGTCAGGACGCACGTGTCGCCGGCCGCGTGATCGCCTCCGGGGCGCCGGCCCCGCGGTTGCGGTCCCGGCCCTACTCCAGCTCGAAGCTGACCGAGACCCTGGCCGTCACGCTGATCTGGCCCAGGGCGAGCGAATCGTCGGGAGACGCGGTTGCGCCCCCCATGTCCTGGACCACGTTCTGCGTCATGGCCATGCCGCTGCCTCCCCACCAGGCATTGTAGGGGGACGACCACCCGCTCTGTTCCTCGCGGATCGACCAGGGCTTCCCGATGGCCTGATCCAGTTCCCCGGCCAGCGCCGCGGCCTTCTCCCGCGCAGCGCGGATCGCCAGGGCTCGCGCCTCGTCGCGGTACTTGCGCAGCTCGGTGGTGCGAAACTGGATGCCATGCACGTAGTTCGCGCCCGCATCCAGGACGCCGGTCAGGAGATCCTCAAATTGAGAGACGTCCGTCAGCGTGACCGCGATCGTCTGGCGCACGAAGTAGCCGATGAAATCGCGCTGCTCGTAGCTGCTGCGATATCGGGGCTCGATGCTGATGTGGTCGGTCTGGATGGCCTTGTCCTCGATGCCCAGCGCCCGCGCCGCGGCAATCACCTTCCGGACGTTCTCGTCGTTCTGGCTTTTGGCCTGGCGCAGCTGCCGGTCCGAGGTCTCGACGCCCAGCGTGAGCACGACCTCGTCCGGCGCCACCTTGACCTGGGCCTCGCCGGTCACCGTGATGAGGCGCGGGGCAGCGTAGTCCGCAGGCACCCCGGATTGGGCGGCCGCAGGCGCGGCGCCGATCAGCAGCACGAAGAGTGCGGACAGGCAGAGCACCAGTGTGAAGAAGTGACGTTTCATGTTTCTTTCCTCCGACCTGACAGGCCGCCGGCCTGTCGCTAATGCGAACTTCTCGGCCCCCATTGTCGCGCCGTTGCGGATCGCCGGCAATCCGCCGCTTTGGAGCAGTTGCGCCGCGCGACGCGGTGTGGCATGCTGCCTGTTGACCGGCGCACCTGCCGGGCGCCCTGGAAAAGGGAGGGTCATGTTGGATCTGAAAATCGAGCCGTGCATCTCCGTAGAGCAGGCGGGGTGGCTGGCCATGCGCGAGGCGCTGTGGCCGGATACAACGCGCGGGGAACATCTTGCGGAGATGGCCGCGTTTCTGCGCGATGGGCAGCGTTACGCGCAGTACGTCGCGTACACCGAGGAGGGCGAGCCCGCCGGCTTCGCGGAGGCCTCGCTGCGCACCGACTACGTGAGCGGTGCGACCACCAGCCCGGTTGGCTATCTCGAGGGGCTCTATGTTGCGCCGCAGTATCGGCGCCGCGGGGTCGGCAGCGCGCTCGTCCGGGCCGTCGAAGAATGGTCGGCCGCGCAGGGATGCCGCGAGCTGGCTTCGGACACGCAGCTGGACAACCTCGAGAGCCAGGCAACGCATCAGGCCCTCGGATTCAGCGAGGTCGAGCGCCTCGTCGCCTTCTGCAAGCCGCTGCCGCGCGGGTGACGCGCTGACGTGCCGGGCCAAGCTCCGCGCTCAGGCCCCGGGTCAGGTTCCCAGCGCCTCGCCTACCAGGTCGTACTCCATTGCGCCCGTGATGCGCACGGAGGCCATCCGCCCGATCGGAAGCAGGCCGGGGACGATCACCAGGCCGTCGACATCCGGCGCGTCGCGGTAGCTGCGGCCGATCGACACCGGCTGCGCCGCGCGGCGACCCCTTCGTGGTCCACCGCGACGGCCGGCGGGCGCCAGACCCTCAGCCTCGCCGTGGCCTTCCACCAGGACGTCCAACGTCCGCCCGACCTGCACCTGGTTGCGCGCGAGCGAGATACGCTGCTGCTGCGCCATCAGCCGGTCGTAGCGCTCCTGCCTGACCCCCTCGGGCACCGCGCCGGGCATGTCGTAGGCCGGCGTGCCGGGCTCAGGACTGAAGGTGAAGACGCCCACCTTGTCGAACTGGATTTCCCCGACGAACGCCTCCAAGCCGGCAAACTCCTCCTCGGTCTCCCCCGGCAGGCCGGTGATGAAGGTGCTGCGGAAGGCCATGTCGGGCATGGCCGCGCGCATGGCCGCAAACGTCGCCAGGAGCTTCTCCGTGTTGGAGGGGCGAAACATGCGGCGCAGCACGTCGGGGTGCCCGTGCTGCAGCGGGATGTCGAGGTAGTGACAGATGCGCTCGTCCGACGCCATGACCTCGATCAGGCGGTCGGACACGTGCCCCGGGTACGCGTACATCAGGCGCAGCCAGCGCAGGTCGGGCGCGGCGCCCAGGATCGCACGCATAAGGTCGGGCAGCGCGTCGGGCCGGCCCGCGTCCCGGCCGTAATCGGTCGTATCCTGCGCGACCAGGATCAGCTCCTGTGCGCCGGATGCGACCAGCGCGGCCGCCTCGGCCACGATCGCCTCCGGCAACCGGCTGCGCAGCTTGCCCTTGATCGTGGGGATGGAGCAGAATGCGCAGGGCGCGTTGCAGCCGTCGCTGATCTTCAGGTACGCGCTCCCGTTGACCACCGGCGGCCGCGGCATCGCACCGGCGAACGGCTGCTCCGGATCGCCCAGCAGCGCATAGCGGCCGAATGATCGGCCGGCCGGGCCCGCGCGCAGGGCCGCGATGAACGGCACGACCTCCATCCAGCGCCGCGTACCGAGCAGGCCATCCACGCCGGGCACGTCTTGCACGATCCGCTGACCGTTGCGCTGGGCCATGCAGCCGGCCGCGACCAGGAGCTGGCCCGGCCGTTTCGCCTGCGCCAGATCGCGCAGCGTGGCCAGCGATTCGTCCTCCGCCGCGGCCAGGAAGCCGCAGGTATTCACGATCAACACGTCGGCATCGTCCGGCGTCGACACGCCGCCGTAGCCCGCGTCGACCATCAGCCGTGCCATGCCCTCGCTGTCGACCGTGTTCTTGGGACAGCCCAGGGTCAGGAGGTAGTACTTCATCTGCGCCACGTGATACAAAGCTCCATTAACGACAAAGGGTAGCGGACCGGTCGATCCACTACCCTGCAGATCGTGCAGTCAGCCGGACTCAGCCGGCAGGCGTGGCCGTAGGCGTCGCGGTGGGCGGTGTCGTAGGCACCGCGCCGGGAGTCAGCGGCGCCTCGTCAACCACCGCGCCGTCCTCGCCGACGACCCAGCCACGCTCCACCACCTGGCCGACGTTGCCCATCGGCCCCAGGTCCTCGCCGTTCAGGATCAGCGAAAGGCCCCCCGCGTTGCCCGTGCGGATGATGATCGACTCGTTTGCCTCCCAGGCACGCGTGTCCTCTGCAGCGACGAAACCTTCCTCGACCACTTCGCCATCGACGACCACGCGCAGCCAGGACCGCTGGCTGGCAACCAACTCCAGGAAGATGTTTGAGACGATCTCGGGCGTGGAGGTCGGCCGCGGCGTTGGCGTGGGCGACGCAGGCACCGTCGGCGTGGGCAGCGTCAGGATGCTGGAGGTCACCAGTGCCTCCACCGTCGGCGGCTCTGGCAGGGTCGCGGTCGCGCGCGGGGTGGCGGTGACCACCCAGGGCGTCGCCGTGGGGGTAGCCGTCGCGGTGGGCGCGGGTGCGGGCGCCAGGGCCCGAAACGGGTTCCAGCCCGGCATGCCGCGCAGGACCCACCAGGTCCCTGCGGCCAGTAGCGCGACGAGCAGTGCAGCGACGAGCCAGTAGACCCAACCCTTGTCCTGGTAATCGTCGATGAGTTCCACCTCGAGGGGCCGGTAATCCACCACGCGCGGCTTGCCTGGCTCCGCGATCTCCACGTCCTCGCCCGCGTCGCCGCTTTCGACCCCGTAAAGGTCCAGCATCGCCGGAGCGTCCAGGCCCAGGTAGGCCGCGTAGGTGCGCAGGAAGCCCCGGGCAACCGTTCCGCGCGGCAATTTGCCGTGGTCCCCGTGCTCCAACGCCTCGAGATATTTCTGACGGATGCGGGTGACGGATTCGACGTCGGCCAGGCTGAGGCCCCGGGCCGACCGCGCCTCCGTCAGCAGGCGCCCAAGTTCGCTCATAAGAGGTAGATCCCCATTCCTATTGATAGGCCGAACCACTATACCCGCTGGAAGGTGAAAAGTCAAAGCAATCGACTCCCCAGTTGCAGAAATGCCGGCTTGTCGCTATGATCCCTTCGCCATGCCAAGCCGCAAGAAAAAGGCGCGTTCTTCGCGCACCGCACCGCTCATCGTGTTCGCCGTCGTGATCCTCGCCGGGATCTGGCTGACGGAGCAGGTGGCCACGCGCGGCCTTGGACCGAACTGGCTGCAGTTCCTCTTTGCCGCGGAGCAACCGACCGGCGGATTGCGCGTCGGCCTGATCGCGGGACACAAGGGCAATGATTCGGGAGCGGTATGCCCGGACGGGCTGACCGAGGCGGAGATCAACCTGCGGGTGGCCGGGCTGGTCAGCGAGGGACTGGCCAGGCAAGGGATCCGGGCCGAGATCCTGGACGAGTACGACGACCGGCTGCGAGGCTATCGCGCCGCCGCGCTGGTCTCCATCCACTCCGACTCCTGTATGGTCGATTTCACCGGCTACAAGGTGGCGAGCGAGACCGGCGGGAGCGAAGCGTCCGAGCGCCTGGCAACCTGCCTGTGGGACGCGTACGAGGCCGCGACAGGGCTCGCGCGCCATCCCAGCACCATCACGCGGGACATGACCCGCTACCACGCGTTCCGCGAGATCTCGGCGCAGACGCCCGGGGCCATCATCGAGCTGGGCTTCATGAACGCGGACCGCGGCCTGCTCGTGGACGAACCCGCGCGAGCCGCGCAAGGCGTCGTCGACGGCATCCTCTGCTTCCTCGCGCCCAGCCCTGACGCACAATAGCAGTCGCGCTACTCCACAGGACCCAGCACATGCCTCAGCACGAGCTTGTGGACCACCTGCTCGACCGGCGCACGGTCGTCGGTGAAGATCGGCGCGCCTGCCGGCGGCGCGGCCACCCGTGCGCCAGCCATCACCAGGGCCACCTGGCCCAGCAGCCCATCCCCGAACGCGGGCAGATTTGCCCGCAGATCGGCCAGGGTGGATGGCTGCCTGGTCGCCACGACGAGGCTGTTGCCCAAAGGACTGCCGTTGTCGGGCTCATCGACCACGAATACGGAGGGAAAGACCTGGCGCATCGTCGCAGCCACCGCATCCACCAGGCTGTAGTCCGTATGGGTGCGGCCCACGTTGACCGCGACGACGCCGGTATCGGCCAGGCGATCCCGGGCCAGCGCGAAGAATTCGGCGGTAATGAGGTGAAAGGGAATGTAGGGGGGGCGATAGGCGTCGACCGCGATCACGTCATAGGACGCGGCAGCCCCGTCGGGCGGCCGGTAGAGAAACCGGCGACCGTCCATTGCGTACGCGGCCAGGTTGGGTTGGTTCATGTCGAACCATTCCCGGCCCGTGCGCAGGATGGCCGGGTCCAGCTCCGCGCCCTCGATCGCGATCGGGCCGTAGCCCTCCGTGAAGAGCTGCGCCATGGTCCCCGCTGCCAGCCCCACGATGGCGACGCGCTGCACCCGGTCCGGCTCATAGGGCGCCGGGTTGAACGCGGGCGCCAGCAAGAAGTAGTCCCAGATGCCATCGGCCAGCCCCCCCGCCGGGCGATAGACGGAGTGGATCCCCTCGCCTTCGTTGAGCCGCAGCTGCCGCTCGACGCCCAGATCGAGCACCTGGATATAATTGAACGCAGATTCCGTCTCATAGACGAGCCCCTGCGCGTCCTTGAGCGGGCCCGCCGGACGCCAGCCGAGCCATGCCACGACCGCGGCCGCGGCCACCAGCGCCAGGACATCCACGCGGCGGCGCTGGACCAACAGGCCGAGAATGACCACGACCAGCAGCGCGAGCGACAGCACCGCGAAGGTGCGCCGCGTGCCGATGGACGGGATGAGCCAGAGGACGGGCAGGAAGCTGCCCGCAATGCTGCCCGCGGTCGAGAGCGCTGAGATGCGGCCGGCCACCTCGCCGCTGCCCCTGACGTCACGGATGGCCAGCCGGACCGCGTAGGGGCTGACACAGCCCAGCAGGGTGACCGGCACGGCAAAGAGGACCAGGATGGCCCCCATGCTGCCGGCGAGGACCCCTGCATCGAACGTGTCCAGCCCGAGGCTGGCCAGGCGCAGCACCGGCCGCGAGATGGCGGGAATCAGCCCGACCCCCACCGCGGCGGCGCCGGTCAGGCGCAGCAGCACGAGCGGGTGGGGCCACCGGTCGGCCACCCGACCCCCCAGCCAATACCCGACCGTCAGGTAAAGGAGGATCAGGCCGATCAGGCTGGCCCAGACGATGAGAGAGTTGCCGAACCATGGATCGAGCAGCCGTGACGCGCTGAGTTCCACCCCAAGTGTGGTGAAGCCCGCAGTCACGACCAGCAGGTAGAGGTAAGATCGCGGCATGGACTGTGACATGGTGGACATTATAGGCGCGGAGAACCCGAGGCAGAAATGAACCGCGACCGGAGCGCAGCGCCGTGGCCCCTCTGGCTGCGGCTGATGGTCGTCGTCCTGGCCGGCGCGGCCCTCGCCGCGCCCTTCCTGGTGTGGGGCGACGAGCTGGCGCGCGTGTTCGCCAACCGGGAACAGATCGTCGAAGAGATCCGCCGTGCCGGTGCGTGGGGCCCGCTGGTGGTCATCGGGCTATCGGTCGCGCAGACGATCGTAGCGCCGGTCCCCGGCCAGGCGGTCAACTTCGTCGCCGGATACCTGTACGGCCCCTGGGCCGGGATCGCGTACAGCTGGATCGGGTTGGTGCTGGGCACCGCGTTCACCATGGCGCTGGCACGGTTCGCAGGCCGTCCGGCCGTGGAGCGGCTGGTCAGCCCTGCGCTGCTGGCCCGCATGGACCGGGCCGCAGCACAGAAGGGGCTGGGCTTCTTCTTCCTCGTCTTTCTCATTCCAGGGCTGCCCGATGACGTGCTCGCGTTTGTGGCCGGGCTCACCGCCCTGCCGCTGCGACTGCTGTTGCCCATGGCCGCGCTTGCCCGCATCCCCGGCCTCACCGGGTCGGTCCTGCTCGGCGCGAACGCGGAGCGCATCCCACTGGCGGGGTGGGCGGCGATCGTCATGCTCGCCGCGGTCGCGCTGCTGCTCGCGTGGCGCTACGGCGCGGCCGTCCAGGACGCGCTCATGCGCAAAATCGGCAGATCGTAGCCCCAAGTGGCGGCGCGGCCAGGGGCAAAATATGCTATGATAGAGATGAAACAGCGTGTCGCGCCGGCCCTTGCCGAAGGAGCGTGCAGACACACAAGGAGGTGCAAATGGAACTCGCAGCGTTGTTAGAAGCCCGTCGCTCGGTGCGTGCATTCGACGGCAAACCGGTCGAAGGAGACAAGATCAGGCAAATCCTCGAGCTGACCAACCTGGCCCCCTCTGCGGGCAATCTGCAGGCCTACGAGATCTTCCATGTGACGGCTCCGCGTGCCCGGGCGGCTCTGGCCCGTGCAGCCGACCAGTCGTACCTGGCCGAAGCGCCTGACGTGCTGGTGTTCTTTGCCAATCCCGGACGCTCGGCCCGGAAGTATGGGTCCCGCGGAAAGGATCTGTACGCGATCCAGGATGCCACGATCGCGGCGACCTACGCGATGCTGGCGGCCACGAATCTGGGGCTATCAACCGTTTGGGTCGGCGCGTTCGATCCCGCGAAGGTGACTGCGGCGGTGGGAGCGCCGCCCGATTGGGTGCCGGTGGCGGTCCTGCCGATCGGCCGCGGATCGGAGGCGCCCGGCCCTACCTCGCGGCGCTCGCTGGATGACCTCGTGCGCACCATCTAGCCGCGCGGACAAGGGCAAAACTTAAAACACGAAGGCCGGGGTTGACTGGTGGCCCCGGCCTTCGTGCGCAAAGGAGGAGGAAGAATCTGTAACTATAGTAACGCTCTCAGCCCCGGCAGCCAGTGATGATGCTTACGATTACTCTCACCATCATCAGAGAAATAGCCGCCCTCAGCGGACCGTCACGAGATCCCTGATCTTCGCGAGCGTGGCGGGTCCGATCCCCTTGACGTTGAGCAGGTCATCCACCTCCCCGTAGGGCCTACCATCGACGATCAACTGGGCCATCACGGGTCCGATGGATGGCAGGCTTTCCAGCTCAGCGAGCGTCGCCGTATTGATGTCGATCGATCCCCCCACCGGGATGGCTGCGCCGGACCGGCTGGCGGGCGCCAACGCGGTGTGCGTCGCCGCGCTGAGCGGGGCCACTGGGAGCGGCGCCGTCACCGTCTCCGCGACGTGCGGGACGTAGACCTGCATCCCGTCCTGTAACGCGATCGCCTTGTTGATGCGGTCCAGGTCCGCGTCCTCGGCCGGGCCACCCGCGGCAGCGATGGCGTCTGCGACGATGCTGCCTGCGGCCACCATGACCACCTGCGGCTGCCTCACTGCGCCGGCGACGTCAACGCGCAGCGGGCCCGGCGTCGAGGTCGGCAGGGGTGTCGGCGACGGCATGGGGGATGGCGGCGGCACGATTTCGATGGGCTGGGCCGACGGCCGGCGCACGAACAGCAACACGCCGGCCAACGCCGCCAGCCAGAACAGGCTGAGGGCCACGTAACCGCGCCAGGACACACGACCAGAGCTGTTCATAGCGTCCCTCGTTCGGCGGGATTAGGCGTCCGGCTCCTCGCGGTCCGGCCTGATGATCGACTCAAACGCACGCATGAACTCGATCGGCACCGGGAAGAGGATCGTCGAGTTCTTCTCGACCGCGATTTCCGTCAGCGTTTGCAGATAGCGCAGCTGGATGGCCGCCGGCTCGCGGCCGATGATCTTCGCGGCGTTGGTAAGCTGTTCCGATGCCACGAACTCGCCTTCGGCATGGATGATTTTCGCGCGCTTCTCGCGCTCGGCCTCGGCCTGGCGCGCCATGGCCCGCTTCATCGTGTCGGGCAGCTCGACGTCCTTCACCTCGACGATGCTGACCTTGATGCCCCACGGCTCGGTCTGCTCGTCGATGATCATCTGCAGGCGCGCGTTGATCTCATCCCGATGCGCAAGCAGATCATCCAGGTCTGACTGGCCCAGGACGGAGCGCAGGCTGGTCTGTGCGATCTGGTAGGTCGCGCGGCGGAAGTCTTCGACCTTGACGATGGCTGCCTGCGGGTCGACCACCCGGAAGTAGGCCACCGCGTTGACGCGCACCGTCACGTTATCCTTGGTGATCGCCTCCTGCGCGGGGATGTCGAGCGTGACGACGCGTAGGTCCACCTTGACCATCCGGTCGATGATGGGAATGATGAAGAACAGGCCGGGACCTTTGGCTCCGACCAGGCGGCCGAGGCGAAAGATCACGCCGCGCTCATACTCCTGCACGACCTTGATCGCGGAGCTGGCCACGACGGCGATCGCCAGGATGACGGCGCCGGCGGAGAAAAGGAAATTGAGAATTTCTCCCATGTTTGCCTCCCCAGGGGGTGATTGAAGCACCATCCGATCTCGAATGGACGCTGTACCAATGTGAGATGAACGAATTATACCACGGCCAGGCGGTTAACAACCAGACGAGATCATTTGACGCAGGCGCGCTGCGCGTGCTATCATGTGCATGCGTGTGGGTCATTGATGCCCTCCCTCTCGGTTTGCCGGGGCGGAGGGCTTGTTTTTAGTGAGATAACGCCGGAGGCCAGCCCCAACCATGCATGTAGGAATCGATGCGAGATTGGTGTACCACACTCGCGCCGGCATCGGAGAATACACGCTCCGTCTCACCCAGGCGCTCGCTGTAGCCTATCCGCAAGACCAATTCTGCCTCCTCCAGGACTGGCGCCAATCGAACGGATTGGTCCGTGCGGACAATGTCACCATCGCACCGTCCCGCGTTCCGAGCCATCACCGGCTGGAGCAGATTCTCCTGCCCTGGGTGGTGCGCAGGCTGAACTGCGACGTATTCCACAGTCCTGATTTCATCCCGCCCCTGCACCGCCGCGGGAACAGCGTCATCACCATCCACGACCTGGCGTTCCTGATCTATCCGCAGTTCGTGACCAAAGAAGCCGCGCGCTACTACGGCCAGATCGACCACGCCGTGCGCCATGCCGACCACATCATCGCGGTGTCGAACAGCACGAAGAATGACCTCGTGCGCATGTTGGGCGTCCCGGAGGATCACATCACTGTGATCTACGAGGCGGCCGATCCGCGCATGCGGCCGATGCCGCACGACGAAGCACTGCAGCGCGTGCAGGCCCTCTACAACGTGCCGGATGATTTCGTCCTGTTCGTCTCGACCATCGAGCCGCGCAAGAACATCGGCGCACTGCTGCGCGCCTATCGCCGCCTGCGGGACGACTACAAGCTGACGCCCGCGCTCGTGCTGGCCGGCTCGCGCGGCTGGCTCAGCGATGATGTCTACGACCTGGTGACCAGACTGGATCTCACGGATTCCACCCACTTCCTGGGCCGCGTCGAGTCGCACGACCTGCCGTATCTCTACAACGCAGCCCGGACGCTGGTGCACCCAGCCTTCTATGAGGGTTTCGGGCTGACGCCGCTCGAAGCAATGGCGTGCGGAACGCCCGTCATCGTCTCGAACGTCTCCAGCCTGCCCGAGGTCGTCGGCGACGCAGCGCTGCTCATCGATCCGGCGCAGGACGAGGAGATCACCGTCGCGTTATGGCGCGTGCTGACCGACGATGCGTTAGCCGCAAGCATGCGGGAGAAGGGGCTGCAGCGGGCGGCCTCGTTCTCGTGGGAACGCGCCGCGCACCAGACGATGGCGGTGTACCGCCGGGTCGCAGGCGTTTGACGGAAGTCCGCGCGGGCGCCCAACCGATCCTGAAACCAGAGAGATGACTCAATGGCGCGCATCTTGATCCTTGCTCCGCAACTACCTATCCCGCCCCAGGCGCTGACCGGCGCGGTGCAGGGCACGACCATCCGCAACTACAACCTGATCGCAGGCCTCGCCAGGCGGCACACCGTCGACCTGGCCACCTTCGTGCCGCCGGACAGCCCTCCCGATGCGATCGAGCTGCTGCGGCCGACCTGCAGGGAGATCCTGGCGCTGCCCCAGCCTGCACGCACCATTGCCCAGCGCGGCCGGGATACGCTCATCAGCGCGCTCCCCGACATGGCACTCCGCCTGGCGCTGCCCCGCATGGCCGACGAGCTCCACGCCCTGGTCCACCGCGCCTCGCCGGCATACGACGTCATCCAGGTGGAGGGCATCGAGATGGCGCCCTACATGCTGGCGCTGAAGGCGCGGCCACGGCAGCCGGAGACAGCCCGCTTCATCTTCGACGACCACAACGCGGAGTACGTGCTGCAGCAGCGCTCGTTTCTCACCGATGTCCGGCGCCCTCGGCGCTGGATCGCAGCCGCGTATTCGTTCGTCCAGTGGCGCAAGCTGGTCGCGTACGAGCGCCGGGTCTGCCGGCAGGCCGATCGCATCGTCGCCGTGTCGGAGGTGGATCGCGCCGCACTGTTGCGGCTGGACGACCGCCTCGACATCACGGTTGCGCCCAACGGCGTCGACCTGGCGTTCTACCGGCCGGACGCGGTCGCGGCGCTGCCCGGCATGGGGCCTGGGGCGCTCGTCTTTACGGGCAAGATGGATTATCGCCCCAATGTCGACGCGGTGACGTGGTTCGCGGACGCGGTCTTTCCCCTCATCCGCGAGGCCGCAGGCGAGGTCACCTTCTACATCGTCGGCCAGCAGCCGCACGGGCGGGTGGCCGCGCTGGGTGAGCGGCCGGGCATCGTCGTCACCGGCCGCGTCCCCGATACCCGGCCGTACATCGCGGGCGCGGCCGTGTACGTCGTGCCCCTCCGCATCGGCGGCGGAACGCGGCTGAAGGTGCTCGAGGCCATGGCGATGGGCCAGGCGATCGTCTCGACGCGGCTCGGCTGCGACGGCTTCCCCTTCACGGACAACGTCGAGGTCGCATACGCCGATGAGCCGGCCGAGTTCGCAGGTCGCGTGCTCGCCCTGATGCGGGATAGCAGCCATGCGGAGGCACTGGGCCGCGCGGCGCGCGCCTTCGTCGAGGCGCATTATGGATGGGATGCGATCGTGCCCGTGGTCGAGGCGCTCTACCCGTGACCACCGACCCGCTGGCTCCCGCCCGCATCGCCGCGGCCAGGCAGTCGGGCGCCGGCTCCGGCCATCGCACGCCCGCGCAGGCCGTACGGTTGGCCCTGTTGCGAGCCGCGGGGCGACGCTATGCCCGGCCCCGGCAGCACGGCGAGCCCCGTTCGATCCTCCTGATCCGGCCGGATCACTTGGGTGACGTCCTGCTCCTGACGCCCGCACTGCACGCGCTGCGCGCCGCGCTGCCGCACGCCCGGCTGACCGCGCTGGTCGGGCCGTGGAGTGCCGGTGTGCTGGCCGGCAATGGCGACATCGACGCGCTGGAGACGTGCGAGTTCCCAGGCTTCGAGCGCAAGCCCAAGGCCAGCCTCCTGGCGCCATACCGCGCGCTGGCAACGGCCGCGGACGGGCTGAGGGGCCGATTCGACACCGCGGTCGTGCTGCGTTACGATCATTGGTGGGGAGCCTGGCTCGCCGCGGCTGCGGGCATCCCGCGCCGCTGCGGGTACGCGTGGCCGGAGACGAGGCCCTTCCTCACTGAGGCGCTGACCTATCGCGCCGGCGAGCATGAGGTACGCCAGAATGCGACGTTGCTCGCCGCGCTGGCGCCGGGCGTTGCACCCGACCTGGGCCGGCTCCGATTCCTCGTGACCGCCGAGGATCGCTCGTGGGCGCTCAAGGCCACGGACGACCTGCCCCGGCCGCTGGTCGCGGTCCACGGCGGCGCGGGGGCCCTCGTCAAGCAGTGGCCCGCGCAGTACTGGGCGGCAGTGGCGGCTCGCCTGGCGGACGCGCGCGGCGCCGCGATCCTCCTGACCGGCGGTCCCGGCGAGCAGGCGCTGGCCGCGGACATTGCGGCCGCAATGCCCGGTCCGGCGCACAACCTGGCGGGCAAGACCACCCTGGGCCAGCTCGCAGCCGTCTACGAGCAGTGCGACCTGGTGTTGGGGTCCGATTCCGGCCCGCTGCACCTGGCCGTTGCGGCCGGCACACGCACCATCCACCTGTTCGGCCCCGCCTCGGCGGCCAAGTTCGGCCCCTGGGGCGACGCCGACCGCAACATCGTCCTGCAGTCGCCGTTTGCCTGTGCGCCGTGTGACGTGCTGGACTGGCCGCCTGCCGCGCTGCACCATCACGGCTGCATGGCAGCCATCAAACCTGACACCGTTATAGACGCTGCGCTGCGCCTCCTCCACGAGGCCGGCAGCGACAGAAGGAGCCCATCATGACCTCGACGCCCATGCTGACCGTACTCGAAGAAGACAAGCACTGGTGGTTTGCCTCCCGCACGCGGGCCATCCTGGCCTACCTGGATCGCCATCTCCGGCCTGCGCGCGGCCTGCGGATCCTGGATGTGGGCTGTGGCGCGGGGAACATGGCCCATCACCTGCGCCACTACGGCACCGTGATCGGCGTGGACAACAATCCCAAGCCGCTCGAGATTGCCGCCGAGCGCGGCCTGGACGTGCGCACGGGGACCGCGGATGCCCTGCCCTTTGGGGATGGTGAATTCGACCTGATTGCGCTGCTCGACACGATCGAGCACGTGCCGGGCGAGGCGAAGGTGCTGGAGGAGTGCCGCCGCGTGCTGGCCGGACCAGCGGGGGGCAAGGGAGAGGGCGGCCGGTTGCTGATCACCGTGCCGGCATTTATGTTCCTGTGGAGCCACAACGACGTCATCAACATGCACCAGCGGCGCTACACCGCGGGCGAGCTGCGCACCAAGCTGGAGAGCCACGGCTTCCGGGTGTTGGCGATCTCCTACAACAACTTCTTCGTGTTCCCCCTCGCGGCGCTCCTGATCCTGCTGCGCCGCGGCCGCGCGGAGCCCGAGCTGGCCTCACCCCATTTCGACCAGGAAGCCTACCAGGTGGAGATGGAACCGGCGCCGCCGCTGATGAACGCCTTCCTGACGGTCGTCGGCAAGGTCGAGGTGGCGCTGCTCCGGCGGGTGAGCCTGCCCTTCGGCACATCGATCATCGCCATCGCGGAGAAGCGATCGTAGCCGCCCAACGGTTGGGCGGCCGCACGGCGGCCCTCCCTACCAATCGAGCGCGAGGAGTGCGGCGAGGTCCGCGGCCGTGTGGGAGCCGCGCACGCGGATGCGCTGCAGCTCAAAGATCTCCCCGGATGTATGGGTGGCGCCCTGCGCGGTGACCAGCCCGCCCCAGTAGCCCGCCGAGCGATAGACGGCGATGGTCTGTGCGTCGTACTTCCCCGCGGGATAAGAGATCCAGCGCGGGTGATAGCCCAGGTGCTCCTGGATCGCCTCCATCGTTCCGAGCGCGTGCCACACCAGGTAGTCGGTCGACCGCCCCTTCTGGTCGGGAATGTGGGAACGCGCGTGTGAGCCGAACCGCTGCCCCGCGGCCGACATCTCCTCGATCTGCGTCCAGCTCATGTAGCCCGGCGTCCCCGCGTTGATGACATCCGTCATGATGAAGAAATGCCCCACCATGCCTTGCTGTGCCAGCAGCGGAAAGGCCGCAAGGTAGTTGTCCTCGTAGCCATCGTCGAAGGTGAGGATGACCGGCCTGTCGGGCAGCGGCCGGCCCTGCGCCAGCGCGTACAGCAGGTCATCCAGCGTCACCGTCGTGTACCCCGCGTCCGCGAGGTAACGCAGGTGCTCCTCGAACCGCGCCGGTGTCACGGACAGGTCCACC
Source organism: Anaerolineae bacterium (assembly GCA_040766655.1). GTDB lineage: Bacteria > Chloroflexota > Anaerolineae > CG2-30-64-16 > CG2-30-64-16 > JALOOB01. Next base: position 147,098 of record JAXGQB010000015.1, on the reverse strand, counting down.
CGGTAGATGTCGGAACCGGGCGGCGGCTGTGACACGTGATGGTACATCAGGATCGGAACCCTGACCTCCCGCGCGATGCCGTCCGGCGTCGGACCAGGCGTCGGCGCCAGCGTCGGTGTCGCCGTTGCAGTGGGCGATGCCGTCTCCGTGACGGTCGCTGCCGGCGACGGACTGGGCGATGGGGTGGCCGTAGCCATGACAGTGGGCGTGGCCGTGGCCGTGGGCGAAGGCGCAGTGATCGCAGTCGCTGCAGGGGCCGCTGCAACCGCCGGCGAATCGGTGGCGGCTACCGTGGCCGCAGGGAGGCGTGTGGCGATCGCGCTCGCCGAACCGGCCGGCCGGGAATCGGGCGCGGGCAGGCAGCCGCCGGCCAACAGGCCAACCAGCAAAAGGCAGACGGACCAGGCCCAGCCGTAACGTCGCGCCGGGCGTCTCATCATCAACATCGGCTTAAGAATAGCGGACAGCCGGCGGCATGTCAATTAACGCCGCCAAACCCAACGCTCTGTGTGACAGATGATACATTGTGATTCGTCAAGTTGTCACGTGAATTCATGCGTCCTTGCACGTAGACCCAGTTCGGCTATCGAATAAAAAGGATTTGACTTATTGCATTGGATCATGTAGAATCTCACAGGTTAAGCGTTGATTCAGGCACTTTGCAGCGGCGGGCGGCTATTGATTGGAGGCCTTGAGCTGGGGCGAATGCGTCAGCGCGTGCCCACAGCAAACCTTGAGGTGAGAAATGTTCCGAGAGCAGATCCGCAAACACTATGACCATCTGTCTCGAAGCTATCGCAGAGTCGCTGACTACATTCTAAGTGATTACCGGAGTGCAGCCTTCATGACTGCGGCAGAACTTGCGCATACGGTGCAGGTAGACACGACAACGGTGGTTCGCTTCGCGCAACGGCTGGGCTATCCTGGCTATCCCGAACTGATCGAAGACGTACAGGGACAGGTCAAGCTCGAACTGAACCAAACCTATGAAACGCCCGTCGAGGAAGACGGCGTGGCCGGCAAGATCCGGGCGCAGGTAGCCGCCGACCGCTCGAATCTTGAGAAAGCGCTGACACAGAACTCGCTGGATGCGCTGGAAAACATGGTGGATAAGCTGCGCGTGGCACCGCGCATCGTGGTGATCGGGGAGTCCTACGCAGCGCCGCTGGCCGAGTCGTTTGCCGGCGCGCTCCGCGAAGCGGGCTTGCCGTCCACCTATGTTTCTGGCGACGTCTACGAGCGGGCGGCAGCACTCAGCCACCTCGTGCGGAAAGAAGTCGTTATCGGCATGACACCGGTCGAAGGACCATCGGGTGTGTCACGAGCGCTCAAGTACGCACGCGCCGGCGGTGCGATCACGGTTGCATGCACGACGAGCCTCAATAGCCAGGCCGCTAGATCGTCGGAGCATCTGTTGTACGCACCAGGCGAGTCGGAAGGCGCCCCCCCCAGCCTGACGAGCCTGTTCGCACTGTGCAACTCGATCGCCCATACCCTGGCTCAGTTGCAGCCACAAACTGCGACGAAGCGATCTGCCGAGATCGCCAAGGCCCTGTCGGAACTATCGTGACGGGGCGGCAGCCTTCTTGCATGACGCAAGGCTGCCAACGTGTCGGCGCCTTCCAGGCTGTGACTGAGGACGAGAGTCACAGGTACACAGCCAACCCTTTATTATCGGAGTAGACCAGTGTTCAGAGAAGGTATTCGCGCCCTATACAGTCAGTTCTCCCCCGGCTATCGGCGTATCGCCGACTACCTGCTCAACCACTACCAGGACGCTGCCTTCATGACAGCCGCGGAGATCGCGCGCTTCGTCGAGGTTGACACTGCCCTGGTCGTGCGTTTCGCACAGCGCCTCGGGTATCCCGGTTTCCCTGAGCTGATCGACGAAGTGCAGGAAGAGGTGAAACGTGACCTGCAGGCGGTCTACGAGCCGCCCGAGGGTGATGATTCGCCCATCCAGATCTTCCGCCGCAACCTGATGCAGGATCGAAGCAATCTCGACTATGCCCTGTTGCACTTTGATGAGGAGACGGTCGAGTCGATCATCGCGGCACTCAAGGGTGCGCGGCGGATCTTCGTCGCAGGCGAGGCCAGCCTCTCATATCTGGCCGAGGCCTTCGCGGAGCGACTGGTGAGCATCGGATGTGCGGCACACGCAGTGCCCTCTGAGCTTGCCAGCCAGGCCGCGCTGACCATGGGCATGAAGGCTGACGATGTCGTAGTGGGCATCGGTGCGACCTCGATGACCCCGGGCGTGGCCGCGATGTTGAAGCTGGCACGCGATGCGGGCGCCACGACCATTGCGGTCGCAGGCGCGGCATCGAACCCGATCGCCGCTATCGTCAAATATGTGCTGTACACGCCGGTCACCACAGTGGGGCTGCTGCCGTCCTGGACCGCAGCGGCCGGCGCCCTGCACGCCCTGTCACAGGCGATCGCGAATTCAGACGCCGAACAGGGTGCACGCTGGACCGCACATAACGATGCCTATCTCCGCACCTACTCTGATACGCTGCGGGATCAGCTGGCCGATGTGCAGACGACCCTCAAGCAGCGAACCGCGAGAGCGCGCAAAGAGTAACTGTGCGGATCGCCCCTTCTCCAGCCAAGGCTGATGCCCACCCCGAGCATCAGCCTTGGCTCGTTGTACGTTCGCCGGAATCTCCAACGACCAGCGCGCCCAGGACCAAAAACGCCAGAATGTAGCCCAGGTAGTTCTCGTTCAGAAAGCGCGAGACAAAAAAGAAGCTGAAGAGGAATAGGGCGTAACTCCAGAGCGCCCTCCCCAGGGCGTTGTCGTGCCACTGGCGCCACAACAAACCCGCCATCACCGGAGCGCCCACCAGCAGCTCGGCCAGCCAGAACGGCCACACGTCGAAACGGCTGCGCACCCACCCCAGGGCCAGGACCAGGTTAGATCCGCCCCAGCCCCAGATCTGATACGCCGTGTCCGATGTCCCGGCCGACCAGCGCCAGACGTCGTCAATCAGCGCGCCCGGATCCCACAGGAAATACGGCGCGATCACCAACAGCGCCGCGGCCAGGGCCGGCCACGCCACGCGCACCGCGTCGCCAAGCCACGCACGCGCGTCCTTGTGGCCGGGGCCGGCGATCCACACGAGGTAGAAAGGCACCAGGAACCAGGCCGTGGGCTTGGAGGCGCACGCCAGTCCGAAGGCCGCGGCCGAGGCCAGCCGCCACGCGCGACCGCGGCCCTCGCCGCGCACCCACAACCACAGGCTGAGGACGATCCAGGCCAGCACGAAGCTGTCGTTCTGCCCGTAAATCAGGTCCGAGCCCATGATCGGATTGAGGCCGGTCAACATGAGCAGCAGCAAGGCCCGCGTGCGGTCGCGCGCGAGCGCCGGGAGGAGAGCCAGGGTCATGGCGAACAGCAGAAGATACACCAGCCGCTGATCGTACCACCCCAGGATAGCCTCCGACGCGAGCTTGAAGGGCGCGGAGAAGATGAACGTCCAGGGCAGATAGGGATAGTGGTAAAGCGCCGTGCGAAACTCGTCGATGCCCCACTCTGCCATCGGGGTGGACAGGTAGTCTTCCACGTAGGGGTTGCGGCCCGCGAGCAGATAGTCGATGGTCGCTTCCGTCTGGATGACGCCGCCGTCGTGGCTGTAGGAGGCGAGGCCGCTCTCCTGGCGCAGCAGCACCAGCTTCAGGCTCGGGAGAAACACCGTCAGCGCAATGATCAGGGAGATCAGGAGCATCTTCGCCCGATGACGTTGCGTCCCGTCGCGCACGAACTCGTCCACCAGCAGGTAGATCAACAGAGAACCGAGCGCCGCAAAGATGAGGAGCAGCGCAAGCGGATCCACCAGCTGCTGCTGGGCCAGCAGCGCCATCGCATCGGGGGGAAGCAGCCGGCCCAGCAGAGGATGCCCGGCCACGTCGTTCTGGCGCAGGGGCAACACCGCGGCCTCAGCCAGCGTGTCGATGCGAATGCGGGCAATCACGAGGACCGCCAGCAGGAGGCTGTCGATCCGGCGCATGAGCGGGTGCAAGGCAGGTTCGGAAGACGTCATGGGGTCATTATACACGCACAGGCCTCTGGGCTGTAGTCGCGCGTCGTAGACACCCTTGCCTGCGCAGCCGGCCCGCGCAGCCTTGTCATTTGCCCTTGCAGCCCTTATAATGCCGCGGCCATTGTGAATTGCAGCGCCATGATGAGGGGGCCAGCATGGAAGAAAAGCTCGGCTATCTGTCAGACGTGGATCTGTTCCGCGACCTGTCCGAACGCGACATGGCGGAACTGGACCGCATGACGACGATCACGAACGTTGCCCGCGGCCGGGTGTTCTATCAGCCGGAGGACCTCGGCGAGGTTCTGTTCCTCATCAAGCAGGGCCAGGTGCAGCTGTACCGGATTTCCCCGGAGGGCAAGAAACTGGTCATCGCGACGCTGGGACCCGGAACGCTCTTCGGCGAGATGGCGCTGCTGGGACAGCAGATGCACAACGCCTTTGCGGAGGCGCTGGAGGATTGCCTCATCCTGGTGATGAGCCGCGCGGACCTGGAGCGCCTGATCCTGAACAAGCCGATCGTCGGGGTCCGCATGCTCGAGATCACCGGGCGCCGGCTGAGCGACGCCGAGTCCCGGCTGGAGGACATGGCCTTCAAGGGAATTCCCGCGCGGCTGGCCTCGCTCCTGCTGCGGCTGTCCGGGGAACGCAACTCGCCCGACATCATCGGCCTCACCCACCAGGACCTCGCGGAGACGATCGGCACCTACCGCGAGACGGCAACGCAGGTGCTGAACGATCTGAAGGCGCAGGGGCTGATCGACATCGGCCGCAAGCGCATCACGATCATCGACCCGGCCAGGCTTGCCCAGGTTGCGGAAAGTTGAGGGTCCCGCTTGACCTGCACGACGTTTGACAAATCCAACAGCACCGTTTTAGAATGGGTTGAGTCTGCCACAAATGGCACAATCTTTGATGGCGTGATCCTACTCACACAACACAGTCCAGGAGGAGCACCATGACGCATGTGATCTTTGACCTGTGCATTCGCGATGGCGCCTGTGCAGAAGTCTGCCCGGTCGAATGCATCATCCCCGGCGAACCCGAAGCCGAGTGGCCGTGGTTCTACATTGACCCTGACACCTGCATCGACTGCGGGGCGTGCGTTCCGGAATGCCCGGTTGATGCGATCCGGCCGGAAGACGATCTGAAGGTTGAGTTCCCGCAGTATGTCGGCTCCATCGAGCTCAACGCCGCGTTCTTCAGAGACGGCCCCGGCTATTCCGCAAAGAGCTGACGAGTCGCAGTGCGACCAATAGAAGCCCCTGCCCGTGCAGGGGCTTTTTTGCGAAGAGGGGGCAAGACGCTGGCCATGGAAGATCGCTCCGAACGGGAGTACCCGCGGCGCCCGATGGTCGGGGTCGGTGCAGTGGTGGTGCGCGAGGGCCTGGTGCTGCTGGAGCGGCGCGGCCAACCGCCGGCCCAGTACAGCTGGGCGCTTCCCGGGGGCCTCGTCGACGCGGGCGAGCGGTTGGAGGATGCGGTGATCCGTGAGGTGCGGGAGGAATGCGGCATCGAGGTCGGCGTGGGGCCGCTCCTGGGCGTCTTCGAGCCCATCCAACGGGATGCGGATGGCCGGGTGCGTTTCCATTACGTCGTGCTGGACTACCTTGCGCACTACCACTCGGGCACGCTGGTGATCGGGGACGATGCCGCTGACCTGTGCTGGGTGGCCCCCGAAGAACTCGACCATTTTGGGCTGTTGCCCGCCACCCGTGAGATGATCGAACGCGGGCTGCGCGCGGCCACGTGAGGGAGCCCGGGTAGCACGTGGGGACAGGAGATCCAGATGCAGCAACTTATGCTAGACGGTGAGAACCTCACCATCGAGGATGTCATTGCGGTTGCCCACGGCCATCCCGGCGAGCTGTCGCTCGGATTGACGCCGGAAGCCGTAGAGAAGGTACGCGCGGCACGCGCTGCGGTCGAGCAGTTCGTGGCCGAAGGCCGCATCATCTACGGCATCACGACCGGGTTCGGTGCGTTCAAAGACCGGGTGATTCCCCCCGACCATGTGCGGGAGCTCCAACGCAACATCGTGATGAGTCATGCTGTCGGCGTAGGACCGGCGTTCGACACGGCGGTCGTGCGGGCCATGATGCTCATCCGGGCGAATACGCTTACGAAGGGGCATTCCGGCATCCGGATGCAGACGCTGCAACTCCTGATCGACATGCTGATGCGCGGCGTCCATCCCATCGTGCCCGTTCAGGGGTCGCTGGGCGCGTCGGGCGACCTGGCGCCACTCGCCCACATCGCCCTTGTCGTGATCGGCCTGGGCGAGGCGGAGTTCGGCGGGCGCCGCATGCCGGGCGCCGAGGCGCTGAGCCTCGCCGGGCTGGCGCCCGTGACGCTGGAGGCAAAGGAAGGCCTGGCATTGACCAACGGCACGGCCCTGATGGCCGCGCTCGGCTGCCTGGCCGTGGTGGAGGCGGAGAACGCATCACGCTGCGCGGACGTGGTCGGCGCACTCAGCCTCGAGGCGCTTCACGGCACGCTCTGGGCCATGGATGAACGCCTGCACGCGGTCCGCCCCCACCCGAGGCAGGTCGACGCGGCGGCCACCATGCGCCGGTTGTTGCAGGGATCGACCTTCGTACGTCCCCCGGATGACCCGGACGTCCAGGACGCCTATACGCTGCGCTGCATTCCCCAGGTGCACGGCGCCTGCCAGGACGCGATCAAGTACGCGCGCTGGGTGATCGAGATCGAGCTGAACAGCGCGACCGATAACCCCCTCATCTTCTGGGAGAACGACGGCACGCCGACCGCCATCAGCGGCGGCAACTTCCACGGGGAGCCGCTTGCCATCGCCTTCGACTACCTGGCGGTCGGCCTCACCGGCCTGGGCAACATGTCGGAACGCCGCCTCTCCCGCCTGACCGACAGCTGCAGCAACCGCACGACCCTGCCCGATTTCCTGACGGAAAATGGCGGGCTCAACTCCGGATTCATGCTGGTGCAGTACACCGCGGCCGCCCTGGCCTCCGAAAACAAGATGCTCGTCCACCCTGCCAGCGCGGACACGATTCCCACGTCGGCCAACTGGGAGGACCACGTCTCAAACGGGCCCATTGCCGGCCGCCGCGCGCGGGAGATCATCCGCAACGTCGGGCGCATCGTATCGATCGAGCTGTTGGCCGCCGCGCAGGGGATCGATTTCCGGCGCCGGGTGCAGCCGGACGCCAGGCTGGGACGCGGCACCGCGATCGCGTACGCTTTGGTGCGCGAGCGCGTCCCGTTCATCGAGCAGGACGAGGTGATGTACCCGCACATGAATGCAGTGCACGAGCTGGTCGCGAGCGGGCAACTCGCGCGCGCGGTCGCCGAGACCATCGTCTGAGCCGGCCCGCGTCGGGCGGCGTGTCCTGACAAGGGGGTTCAACGGGCGGTCAGGCCTGCCCCGCGACCTCAATGACTTGAACACCGACAGCGATGCGCAACGATGCGCATACACTCTGCCAAAGGAGACAAGGCCGTGTTCGAAAACTTCGCTGAAGCCGCCGCATGGGTGCAGGACCAGGGCATCCGCATGATCGACCTGAAGTTCAGTGACCTCTGGGGGCGTTGGCGCCATGTCACCCTCTCTGCGAGCGAGTTCACGCCGCAGTTGATGGCCGAAGGCGTCGGCTTCGATGGCTCGAGCGTGGGGCTCAGGAGCGTCAAGTCGGGCGACATGGCACTCATTCCCGACCTGGCCACCGGCGTGGTGGACCTCTTCTGGGACACGCCGACCCTGAGCTTCATCTGCGGCGTGGTCGAAGCCGACACCAAGGCCAGCTATTTTCGCGATCCGCGCGTGATCGCACAGCGGGCAGAGGCCTACCTGCGCAGCACGGGCATTGCCGACGAAAGTCGTTGGGGCCCCGAGTTCGAGTTCTACGTTTTCGACCGCGTCTCGTTCGAAAACGGCGTCAATACTGCGACCTACCGGGTGGACTCGGCCGAGGCGGACTGGAACAGCGCTGAGAACGGCCACGGCCACTACGTCCCGCTCCACGGCGGCTACCACGTGATCCCCCCGCGCGATCAACTCTTCGGCCTGCGCGCCCGGATCGTTACGACCCTGGAAGAGATGGGGGTGCCAGTCAAGTATCACCACCACGAAGTGGGCGGCCCGGGCCAGTGCGAGATCGAGACGCCGTTGATGGGCCTCCTCCGCGCAGCGGATGCGGTGCAGTTGATCAAGTACGTCTCGAAGATGGTGGCGCGGCAGGCCGGGCAGACCGTGACCTTCATGCCGAAGCCCCTGTACGGCGAGGCGGGCAACGGCATGCACTTCCACCAGCACATCTTCAAGCAGGGCGTGAACCAGTTTTATGACCCGAACGGCTACGGCCTGCTCAGCGAGACCGCGCTGCACTACATCGGTGGGCTGTTGCTGCACGCCCCTGCCCTGCTGGCGCTCACGAATCCTTCGACGAACTCCTACCGGCGCCTGATCCCCGGTTATGAGGCGCCGGTCAACTGCTTCTTCTCGACCGGCAATCGCTCCGCCGCGATCCGGGTGCCCAAATACGCCACCCAGCCCGACGCGGTCCGCATGGAGTTCCGCCCGCCGGACGCCACCTGCAATCCCTACGTGGCCATGGCCGCCATGCTGATGGCAGGGATCGACGGCATCGTGAAGCGCATCGACCCAACCGCGGCCGGGTTCGGTCCGATCGACGACAACATCTTCAACTGGCCGCCGGAGAAGCGCGCGGAGATCAAGGCGCTCCCGACATCGTTGGGCGACGCATGCGCGGCGCTGGAGGCGGATCACGAGTTCCTGCTGGCCGGCGATGTCTTCGACGACGAGACGATCCGGGACTGGATCAAGGCCAAGTCGAAGGAGCATCACGCAGTGCTCGAGCGACCGCATCCTTACGAGGTCCAGCTCTACTTCGATCTCTGATCGCGCGGAAGAAGGGTGCGTTGGCCCCCCTTCGCCGGACCCGTGTGCCGATCCGGCGAAGGGGGCAGACCGGCGCAGAATTGCCCAGCTGGCGCCTGGTTTGCGCGGACGCCACACCCATCCGGACCGACTTGACGATAACCAACCTTAACGGAATGGAAGGTCCGATATCTTTAAGGTCTCGATGCTTAGCGGACATCGGACGCCCCAGACTGTGGTGACGGGCAGATCACCTACTAGAAGTCGCGTAGCACGAACGTACGATTGTCCGGACGTTCGAAACGCTGTGAGTCTATCCGCTTAGTTGCCGCCAAAGTGGCCTCTTGCGAAACAAGCTCCCCGCTGCTAGAATCCGATCCACAACTGAGCCAGGCGCGGAACGCTGCACTACTGAGGTTGCCCCCCGAATGTCACGCGCCAGGCTTGTCGGCCCCTGCTTCCGCCGGCGGCGCCCAGCGCCGCCCCATGCTTGATTGACGTGCGCGGCTCTCTTAGCACGGTATGCGCTTGTCTACTGATCAAGCGCATGACCCGCCTTGTGCAATGTGGGTAGCGCCCGCGTGCAGTAGCGTTGTAACGGTGTCGTTGATGCCTGTTGTGTTGGTGGAGTTGAGTGATATGAACGCGCTTGATGCCCCTGGCGGCCGCTCTCCCCGAGAGATCTGGGAGATCGCCCGCAGCCATCTGCGTCTGCAATTGCCCCACAGCACCTATGATACGTGGGTCCGGGATACCGCATGCCTGGCCCACGAGGATGGGGCCTTCGTTATCGGGGTCAACAACGCCTACGCGCGGGATTGGCTGGAACTCCGGCTGCGCAGGCTCATCAAGGAAACCCTGGTCAGCATCGTAGGCCACGCCGTGGACGTCACCTTCATCGTCCAGACGACGCCGGCCCAGGATCGACCGGATCCGACGCCTGCGCCGCTTCTTGAGCCGGCAACCGTGCGGGAGGCGGCGCCGCCCGAGCCGCGGCCCACACCGGCACCCGCGGCCGACAGCGCCAACCTGAACCCGCGCTACAGCTTCGACCGCTTCATCGTGGGCGCCTCCAACCGGATGGCCCACGCATCGGCGATGGCCGTGGCCGAGCGGCCGGGGACGGCCTACAACCCACTCTTCATCTATGGCGGCAGCGGCCTCGGCAAGACGCATCTGCTGCAGGCTGTGGGCCGGAGCGTCCAGGCCAACGGCCAACGGATCCTGTATGTGACCTCGGAGGTCTTCACCAACGAGCTGATCGCTGCGATCCGCACGGGGGCCACCGACTCCTTTCGCGCCAAGTATCGCAACACAGACGTGCTGCTGCTGGACGATGTGCACTTCATCGCCGGCAAGGAGCAGACGCAGGAAGAGTTCTTCCACACGTTCAACGCCCTGCATTCGGCGAACCGGCAGATCGTGCTCACGAGCGACCGGGCGCCGCAGGCAATCACCACCCTGGAGGACCGCCTGCGCTCCCGGTTTGCGTGGGGCATGATCGCGGATATCCAGCCGCCCAACCTGGAGACGCGCGTGGCCATCCTGCAGGCCAGGGCGGCTTCGATGGGCAAGGTCGTCGCTGACGACGTCCTGTTAGGGATCGCCCAGCGCGCGCATCGCAACATCCGGGATCTCGAGGGTGCGCTGACGAAAGTGGTCGCCCATGCGGAACTGCTGAACCGGCCGATCAATGTCGCGCTGGTCGAGGACGCGCTGGCATACATGGTGCCGGCACAGGGCAAGCTCACGCTGGACGCGGTGCTGCGCATTGCGGCGGATTTCTTCGACGTGCCCGTGACGGATCTCACCGGCCGGAGCAGGAATGCAAAGATCGCGCTCGCGCGACAGATCGTGATGTACGTGATGCGCGAAGAAGTCGGGGCCTCGCTGCCCCAGATCGGCCACGCGTTGGAACGCGATCACACCACGATCATGTACGGCATCCAACGGGTCACGAATGATATGGGCGAAAATGCGCAGTTGACGGAGATGGTCAGCGCACTGAGAGCCCAGCTTTACGAGCCAGTCCTCATCCGCTAGCGTTATCTGCCCAAACAAAGCCGCCAGCACGGAGCCCACCCAAGGCTGCGTGCTGGCGGTTTAATTGTGGATAACTCTACCCCTTCGTGTGGATAACTGGCCGCTCCTGTGGATAAAGTACCCTTCATCACATGGATATGGTGATGGGATCGGTCGGGTTGCCCAGATATAGTGGCAGCACTCTGACCACTAATTGTGGATGCTTTTTGGCTCTGCCCCGCAGCCTAACCGCGCGGTATCTCCCCCAAGACGGTCAGACCAAGCGCCTCGAGATCGCTCCGCTCCCGGACCGATCGATCCAGGTAGTGCAGCAGGAACACGAGCCCGATGCCCGCGGCAAGCGCCAGGAGGACGCGCAGCGGGATGTCGAGCTGCTCGCGCGCCGGGCGGCCCACCGGCGCGACGACCGGGGCGTCGATCAGCCGGATGTCGGCCTCTTCTGCACTGAACTGCCCGAAGAACTCGGCCGAGCTCTCCGTGAGCGTCGCGGCCACCGCCTCCGCGATGGCCACAGCCTGGTCCTCCGCCGGCCAGTTGATGCTGACCGTCAGGATGCGGTGCAGCTTGCCGGGCTGGGCACTGGCCCCGATCGCGCCCGCGGGAATGGTGATGCCCTGCTGTGCCAGCCGCTGGCTGACCGCGGACGCGAAGGCCTGGCTGCGCACGATCTCGCCCAGGTCGTCGACCAGGTACTCGGAAGTGAGCATCGTGTAATAGCGGTCGTAGGTGTAAACGCCAGGGATGCGCTCGGGCTTGATCCCGACATTGAAGCGCATGGTCGCGTTGTAGCTGACGGGCCGCGGCTGCCACGGTTTCTGGGCGGCCAGGCTCAGCACCGCTACCAGCAGTGCCAGGCCCACGGGCAGCCACCACCGCCGCATGATGATCTTCCAGTATGTTCTCAGTTCCATGCTGCTGTCCTATGAAACCTTCCGGATGAAGGCCCCGATCTCATCGATGAACCGCTCCTCGCGGAAGCGTTCTGCGTTGGCACGGCATGCCGACGGGTCATAAGCGCCCGGGGCGAAGCGCGCCAGCACCTCGCTCAGCGAAGCGACCGTCTGCTCCGCAAAGAACTCACCGGTGACGCCCCGAACCACCGTCTCCAGCGCGCCGCCGCCCGCGTAAGCGATGACGGGCCGGCCCGCGGCCTGCGCCTCCAGCGGCGCGATGCCGAAGTCCTCCAGCCCTGGGAATAGAAACGCCCGCGCACCTGCGTACAGGCGGCTCAGCGCTTCCGCCGGGATGCGCCCGAGAAACGTGATCGTCGGGCCCGCCATGCGTTCCAACGCGGCCCGGTCCCGGCCATCACCGAAGACCAACAGCTTGAGCCCAAGCGCGGAGCACGCCTGGACGGCCAGGTCGACGCGCTTGTAGGGGATCAACCGTCCGCCGGCCAGGAAGTAATCTCCGTGCGGTCCCGGCTCGGGCCTGAAGCGTGCGACATCGACCGGCGGATAGATGACCACGCTCTCGCGATCGTAGAAGCGCCGGATACGCTCCTGAATCTCGTTCGAGATCGCGATGAAATGATGCACGCCCTGTGCAGCCCGGTAATCCCAACGCCGCAACGGGCCCAGCAGCGGACGGAGCAGCAGGTCCGCCGCCGTGCCCAGCGCCTCCCGTGCGCGATACGCCTCGTACTGCCACAGGAAGCGCGTCGGCGCCAGGCAGTAGCAGATGTGCACTGCGCCGGCCGGCGCGGGCGTCCCGTGACAGAAGCCGCTCTTGTTGCTGATCAGCAGGTCGCACGGCTCGACCTTCAGGCGCCCGAACGCAAGCGGGTAGACCGGCATGTATAACTGGTGGCGCCGCGTGACCGCGGGCAACCGCTGCATGAAGGTGGTGCGGATGTCCCAGGTGCGGTACGCGGCCGGCATCCGCGCCGGATCGTACATGCTGGTGTACACGGGCGCACGGGGAAACATGCGCACCAGCAATTCGAGGACATTCTCGGCCCCTCCGGCCTGGTTCAGCCAGTCGTGCACCAGCACGGTGCGATGCGCGCGGCCGCCGGACTCAGCGATCATGCCGCTGGCGTAGCCGGCGATTCCTCGGCGCCGCTCTCCGGCGCGGCAAACCGGAGCGCCTGCTGAATCCGCTCGATGGCAATCTTGTTGCCCTTGCCGCAATGCGGGCAGAGCATCAGGACGTAGCGTTTGCCTTCGGCCTGCTGAAAATAGGTCTGCAGTTCTTCGTCCGTCGCCGTATAGCGCCGGTGGCACTTATCGCAGCTAATGGCTAGCATTACAATCTCCGTCTTCCAGTACTATGTAGCTTCGGGAAAGCGCTGGCACAGCGCAACGAACGCCTCTGCGTCCGCCAGCACGCGCCAATCGAGCACGCTCGTCAACGTGGTGTCCTGCACGCCCGGCACCGTGCGAATCCAGCTCATCACGTATCCGGTCAGCGCAGCGGTGCGATCGCCGATCAGCAGGATCTGCAGGTCCGCGTCGCTCGAATGGAACACCTTCACCACCCACACGAGGTCCACCTGCTCGTGGGGCGGCAGGTGACACAATGCCTGATAGACTTCGTCGTCGCGGCCCGGCTGCAGCTTCACCTGCACCGTCGCAGCCGCTCGCCGATCCCACCCGCTGTTGAGCATCGAGATGTCCATGGCCGCATCACAGCGGACCATGCCGTCAAATGCGAGTTGCGCCGACGTGCCGCGCACGCCGGGCGTCGAGCGGATCTTGTCGATCAGGAATTCATCGAAATGCTCCAGGTCATGAATCAGGCAGACGACGCGCACATCCGCGCGCTCACGGATCCAGTTGACCCACAACACGGTCAGGCAGGGATTGCAGTAATTCCTGAGATTCTCCAGCAGACGCTCTCTTGCAAGTTCGTCCTGGCCTGCTGCGATGTCGACGTGAATCACCGCCAGAGTTGGTTTCATAAGGCCGACCTTCTTTGAAATGCGTTACGATCGCTGTATCTTAGCATGACTTCACCCTGCACCCAAAGGGTGCTATAATGCCGCATGCCACAGTTCGTCCCTTATAAGGAGTACAAACGTGACCCGGCAGAATTTCGACCTACAACTGGCGCACGTTAAAGAGAGACTCGTCAACCTGGCTGTGATGGTCAACAAGCTGCAGGAGCAGTCCGTCAAGGCATTGGCCGACCGGGATGAAGAACTGGCCAGGGATGTGATCGCCAGCGATCAGCAGATCAACCAGGCGCAACGGGAGATCGAGGAAACCTGCCTGACGCTCATCGCCAGCCAGCAGCCCGTGGCGCGCGATCTGCGGCTGATCTTCTCAATTTCGATGATCGGCTGGGAGCTCGAGCGCATGGCCGATCATGCCAAGGGCGTTGCAGTCCTGGCACAGCGACTGGCCGACCAACCCCTGCTCAAGCCGCTGATCGATGTCCCCCGCATGGCAGAGATCGGGCGCGAATTGCTCATGGGACAGGTGGATGCCTTCATGCGCGGCGATGTGGAGATGGCTCGCAACCTGGCTGCACGGGACACGGAGGTCGACCAGTTGAACGACCAGGTCTTCCGTGAGCTGCTGCTGATCATGATCACCGATCCACGCACGATCACGCGCGCGACCTATCTTCTCTGGGTCGCGCACAACCTGGAACGATTTGCAGATCGCACCACCAATATCGGTGAGCGCGTCGTCTTCCTGCAAACCAATACGATCGTCGAACTCAATGACTGAGGGAACATTCCCATGGACCTAACGCAACTGAATCAGATGGTGGCGTGGCTGGACGAGGAACATCGCCGCGACCGCGAGGAAATCGCCCGGATGGACCAGCGACTGCAGAGCATGGCCATCGAGAAGCAAGAGCAGTCACGCCGGATCCAGGACCTCGAGAGTCGCCTGGCCAGCACCCACGCGCAACTCACCCGCTTCACGCAGATCGAGCAGGCGCTGCAGCAGCTCAAGACCGAGGTCGTGGTGCTCCTGGACAAGCAGACGGAGAGCCGGCTGACCGCGGAACGCGAAGCCGAGCGCGCGCGCGTCAGCGACCGGGACAGCCTCGGCCGCGGCATTGCGGAGCTGCGCAAGGAGCTGAGCCGGATCGGGCGCGTCGAGGAAGACCTCGTCACGCGGCGGGCGGAGGACCAGCGTCTCGGCGAGATGCTGCTCGCGCTCCGGGTCTCCCTGAACAATGTGACGAAGGACCTGGAAGAGCGGACCCGCACGTTACCGTACATGGTCGAACAGCGTGCGCAGGACAACAAGCGCATCGCCCAGCTGCAGGGAGAGAACACCGAGCTGCTGAAGCGCACAGAAGCCGTCAGCGCCCGGCTTCCCGTGCTCGAAGAACATTTACAGCGACTGGACCGCGAGCTACAGCGCATCCAGCCGATCCCCCAGCAGCTGCAGCAGGAACAGCAAACGTTCATCGAGGCGCAGAAGCTGGCCGATGTGGAGCGCAATCGCCAGATGGGCGTCTGGGAGCAGGAGTTCGCGGACCAGAAGACGGCCATCGAGCAGCAGGCGTTGCGGATGCGTGAGTTTGACGTGAGGCACGAACAGGCCGGGCGGGCCCTGAAGGCACTCGAGGAGTTCCAGGCCCAGATCATACGCGAGCAGAAACAGGTCTCGGAGCTGCAGCGGCTGGCCGAGGAGCGCCAGCGCAAGGAGCTCACCGACTGGCAGACCGAGAACGAACAGCGCTGGAAAAAAGAGTCGCTGGGCTGGAACTATGCACTCGGCGAACAGGAGAAGATCAACCAGAAGCTGGCAGAGCGCTTCCCCGGCATCGAGCGCCAGCTCGCCCTGCTCCAGCGTGACATTGAGGCAGTGTGGCGCCTGGAAGAAGCGCTGGGCTCCGCCCAGACGCAGAACACGCAGCGTTTGCTCGATGCCGTGGGCGCTGCGCTCGGCGCCCGGCCTAAACCAGAGGCCTGAGTTCGCCCATGCGAGTCATCGGCACCGCAGGCCACGTCGATCATGGCAAATCTACGCTGGTCCATGCCCTGACGGGCATCGACCCGGATCGTCTGCGCGAGGAAAAAGAGCGCGAGATGACCATTGACCTCGGCTTCGCGTGGCTGACCCTCCCACCGCCACGTGACGCCGGGGAAGACGCACCCGACGAGTCGGTCGGCGTCATCGACGTGCCGGGCCACATCGACTTCATCAAGAACATGCTGGCGGGTGTTGGCGGCATCGATGCCGCGCTCTTCGTCGTGGCTGCGGACGAAGGCGTGATGCCCCAGACGCGCGAACACCTGGCCATCCTCGATCTGCTCCAGGTGCCCACCGGCGTGGTGGCGCTCACCAAGACCGATGCTGTGACGGAAGACGGCTGGATCGACCTGGTCGAGGCCGATCTGCGCACCACTCTGGACGGCACCTGCCTGGCCGATGCGCCGATCGTTCCGGTCTCGGCGCGCACGGCCGCAGGCCTTCCACAACTGCGCCAGGCTCTCTCCGACGCGCTGGCCGCCGTGCCGCCGCGCCGCGACAAGGGACGGCCGCGGCTGCCGATCGACCGCGTGTTCACCATCGCCGGCTTCGGGACCGTCGTGACCGGCACGCTCAGCGATGGCCAGCTCGCGGTTGGCGATGAGGTCGAGATCCTGCCCGATGGCCTCAAGGCGCGCATCCGCGGCCTGCAGACCCACAAGCGCGCGGTCGAGGTCAGCCTGCCGGGCAGCCGCGTCGCGATCAACCTGACCGGCGTCCACCCGGACGACCTGCGGCGGGGGATGGTCGTGGCCCGGCCGAACGTGCTGCGCCCGACCACGCTCATCGATGTGCGGCTGCGGCTGGTGCGCAGCGATGACTGGCATGCCGCGATCAAGCACAGCGCGCGCGTGGACTTCTTCAGCGGTGCGGCCGAAGTGCCGGCGCGCGTCCGGGTGTTGGACGGCGAGGAGATCCGTTCGGGAGCGTCGGGTTGGGCGCAGCTGGCGCTCGAAGCGCCCATCGTCGTCGAGCCGGGGGATCGCTTCATCCTGCGGCAGCCATCGCCCAGCATGACCGTCGGCGGCGGCGCCGTGGTTAACGCACACCCGGCGCGTCGCTGGCGGCGCTTCCAGGCGGACGTGCTGCAGCAACTCGAGACGCTGGCTCGCGGCACCCCCGAAGACCTGGTCTTCCACGCTCTGGCCCGGTCGGAACCTGCGCCGCTCAAAGATATCGTCGGCGTGTCCGGCCTGCAGGCGGCCGACGCCGAGGCGGTGGTCGCAGAGCTCGTCGCACGCGGGGAGATCCTCCCGCTGGGCGCGCTGCAGCCGCCCCTCGCGAGAAGCCTGACCCCGGTCATCTCCCTGGGCGGATGGCACACGCTGGCCGCACGGATGGCCGAGACGCTGTCGGACCATCACGCACAGTTCCCGCTGCGGCCCGGCATGGTTCGTGAACAGCTGAAGGGCCGGGTCCAGGGCCGCGCGAAATGGCCGGCGAAGCTCTTCAACGAGCTCATCACGCGGGCCGAGGCCGAGGGGCGCCTGGTCCAGGCGGGCGACTTTGTTGCGCGGCCGGACCACCGGATCACGTTCACACCTGCGCAACAGGCCCGGGTCGGCGCGCTGCTCTCAGCATTTCGCCGCCAGCCGGCCACCCCACCCTCCATGGCCGACAGCATCGCGATGACCGACGCAGAGATCATCAGCGCGCTGCTCTACCAGGGCGTGCTGGTGCGCCTCAGCGAAGATGTCCTGTTGCTGGGGGAGACGTACGAGGCCATGGTGGCGGGCATCGTGGCGCACATCAAGGCCCACGGCAGCATGACCGTGGCCCAGGTGCGCGATCAGTTCAACACGAGCCGGAAGTACGCGCTCGCGTTGATGGAGCGCCTCGACGAGCTGAAGGTCACGCGCCGCGTCGGGGATGAACGGGTGCTGCGCTAGCACGAAGCGCCTGCGGTTCGAAACCGCAGGCTGGCAAAACCCAAACCTGCTGAAAGCAGGTTGCATCCCCCGGTCGAGTGCGCTTCAGCGCACTTCGTGCATCTCAGACGCCGGTTTTCAACCGGCGGTGGCGATATGGGCGGTTACGAGCGCCGCCAGACGACCCCGCCGTCCAGCACCGTGAGATCGATGTCCGTATCGAGGATGCGCTGCGGCTCGATCGAGAAGATGTCCTCCGAGAGCACGACCAGGTCCGCGACGTGGCCGGCGCGGATGCACCCGCGGTAACCTTCCTCGCCCGCCGCATACGCAGGCCAGTAGGTGTAGGCGTCCACCGCCTCCGCCACCGTAAGCCGTTCCTGGGGCTGCCACCCCTCCGGCCCGGGCGATCCGCCGGCCCGCGTGCGCGTCACCGCGGCGTGGATGCCGATGCGCGGGTCGTGCGGCTCGATGGGGCCGTCCGAACCGAAGACGAGCCGGGCGCCGGAATCGAGCAGGCGGCGGAACGCATAAGCGCCCCGCGCGCGCGCGGCCCCCCAATAGCGATCCACGATCTCGATGTCCGAGGTGGCGTGGATCGGCTGCACGGAGCCGATGATGCCCAACTGGGCCAGCCGCGGCAGATCGTCGTCATGGATGCACTGCACGTGCTCGATGCGATGCCGCAGCCGGCGGTCCCCCTCCGCGGCCCGAACCTCTGCCAGAATGTTCAAGACGTCGCGGTTGGCACGATCGCCGATCGCATGAATCGTCAGGCTGAGGCCGGCCTGGCTGGCCAGCATGGCCTGCTCCAGCATCTCCTCCGGATCCGTCGCGGCCACGCCCCAATTGCCCGGGTCCCCCTCGTATGGTTGCAGCATGTTGGCCGTCCGGCTCCCCAGCGCACCGTCCGCGAACATCTTGACCCCGCCGATGCGCAGCCACGCATCGCCGAAGCCGCTGCGCAGGCCCAGCGCCCTCGCATGGGGCAAATTGCCGGACGGAATGTGCTGCAGGACGCGCAGGCGCAGGTCGCCAGCCTGCTGCAATGCCTGGTACGTCTGGAAGGAGAGCCCGTCGCCCGAATCGTTGGCGTTGTGGATCGCGACGATGCCCGCCTGCCACATGGACGGGATCGCGTGGCGCACCGCAGCCGTGGTCTCGGCCAGGCCGGGCCGCGGCATGACCCTGGTCACGAGTTCCACCGCATTCTCGCGCAGGATGCCCGTCGGCTCGCCGTCCTCGTCGCGCTCGATCACCCCGCCGGGCACGTCGGGCGTGGACGCATCGATGCCTGCCCGGCGCAGGGCCACGCTGTTGGCCCACACCCCATGCAGCTCCTTGCTGTCCAGCACCACGGGCGACTGGGGTGCGACCGCGTCGAGCACGCGGCGGTGGGGCGCCACGCCGTCGACCCAGGTGTTGGCGTTCCAGCCGCCACCGCGGATCCACAGCTCCGCGCTGTGGCCGGCAGCGCTGCCGGCCGCAACCCGATCGCGCACCGCGGCAGCCACCTCGCCCGCCGAGGCCGCGCTCGTCACGTCGATCTGGACGGCGCGCAGCGCCAGCTCGACGAAGTGGATGTGGCTCTCCGTGAAGCCGGGCAGCAGCAGGCGGCCCGCCAGGTCGACTACCTCGGTGCGCGGCCCCCGCAAATCAACCAGTTCCTCGGCGCGGCCGATCGCCATGATGCGACCCCCGCCCACCGCGACCGCCTGGACCCAGCGCGGGCCGTGGGGATCGGCTGTGTAGATCGGGCCACCCAAAAAGAGCATGTCTGCGTGAAGCTGCATTCGTAACCTCGCGTGCCTCGTGAGCACGTCTATGCGTCGAAGCCCACGATCCGTTCGTAGATCGTCTGGAGCTCCTCGTCGGAGTAGAAGTTGATGACGACCTTGCCGCCCCGGGCGCCGCGCGTCAGGCGCACCCTGGTGCCCAGGGCCTGGCGAAAAGCGTCCTCCAGCCGTCGTGTGCCGGCCGGATCAGCATCCCCCGCCTCGTCCTCTTCGGCGGCAGCGTGGGTCGCGGGATCGAGAAGCCGGCGAACGAATTCCTCGGTCTGGCGCACGCTCAGGCCGCGGCGAACCACCCGCGCCGCGGCGTCGAGGATCGCCTCATCGTCTGGCAGGGGGAGCAACGCGCGCGCGTGTCCTTCGGAGAGGGCGCCCTCGCCGAGGAGCGCCTTGACGCCCTCCGGAAGACGCAGGAGGCGCAGCGTGTTGGCGACCGCGACCCGGCTCTTGCCGACTCGATCCGCGACAGACTGCTGGTTGAGGCCGAACTCGGTGATCAGGGCCTGGTAGGCCTCCGCTTCTTCCAGCGGGTTCAGATCCGCGCGCTGGATGTTCTCGACGAGCGCCAGCTCCAGCAATTGCTCGGGCGTCGCCTCCTTGAGCAGCGCGGGCACGACCGAGAGGCCGGCCAGCTGCGCGGCGCGCCAGCGGCGTTCTCCCGCGATGAGCTGATAGGGTGTGCGCGCGGTCGGCGCGGCACGCGTGATGATGAGCGGCTGGATCAGGCCGTGTTCCTTGATCGACGCGGCCAGCTCGGCCAGGGCAGTCTCGTCGATCACCATCCGCGGCTGGCGTGGATTGGGCACGATATCTGACACGGCAACCTGCAGCAGGCCGCTCGCACGTGCTTCCGTCTCGCCGGCGGTGGCGCCCGGAGACGGAATCAACGCCCCCAGGCCCTTGCCAAGGCCACGCGTCTGTGCGCTCATGGCATGCTCCTTCCTGTTGCGGCGAGCCCGGCAAGGCCAGACTCCGCCCCCTCGCGTTCGAGCAATTCCTGCGCGAGCGCGCGATAGGCATGCGCTCCGGTCGAAACCGGCGCATACTGCAGGATGCTCCTGCCGTAGCTCGGCGCCTCGCTCAGCCGCACGCTGCGCGGGATGACGGTCCGAAATGTCTGCTGAGGAAAGTGAGTGCGCACCTCCGCGACGACCTGGTCGGCCAGGTTCGTGCGCGCGTCGTACATCGTCAACACCATGCCGCTGATATAGAGCTTCGGGTTGAGGCTCTCCCTGACCATCTGCACCGTGTGCCACAGGCGGCCCAGCCCTTCGAGCGCCAGGTACTCGCACTGGATGGGCACGATGACCCCGTCCGCCGCCGCGGTGAGCCCGTTCACCGTGAGAAGGCCGAGGCTCGGGGGACAGTCGATCAGCACGTGGGTATAGGCGTTCGCCACGGTTTCGAGCGCGCGGCGCAGGAGGTATTCCCGCGCGAGCAGTGCCACCATCTCAACCTCTGCGCCCGCCAGCGCGGGTGCGCTGGGAAGGAGGGAAAGCCGTTCGTGGGGCGTGGGCAGGATGCGGTCGACCGCGCTCTGCCGGCGAATCAACACGTCGTAGAGCGAGGAGACGACATCCTGGGGCATGACCCCCAGGCTGCTCGTGGCATTGGCCTGCGGGTCGCAATCGACGAGGAGGACGTTGCACCCTGCCTCCGCCAGGCTTGCGCCCAGATTCACGGTGGTCGTGGTCTTTCCGACGCCGCCCTTCTGGTTTGCCAGGGCATAGATGCGGGTCATAGCTTCGTCTTTCCCAGCGCCTCGTCGCCCTGCAGCCAGGCTTCGACCGTGGCGCGCAGGGGAATGCCTGCCTGGCCGGGCGCTTCCACGGACATCGAAGCCACCACATTCGCGAAGCGGGCCGCGACCTGGGGATCGGACGTCTCCGCGTAACGTACGAGAAAGGCAGTGGCAAACACGTCGCCCGCGCCCGTCGGGTCGACCTCGACCGCGGGCCGGGGCGGAATCTGGATCCTGATTCCGTCCTGGTACACGGTTGCGCCGTGCCAGCCGTCGGTGACGACGAGCAGGCGCGCCCTGGCGGCCAGCCAGCCAATGCGCGCATCGTCACCGCCCACATCCTCCCGGCTCAGGATCACCGCGTCAGCACGCGCCAGGAATGCCTCTGCATCGTCCCACGGCCCCGGCGCGACATGGCCGGCTTCATCCCAACGACGCATGAGGCCCTGGGGCGTGATCCCCAGCAGCGCGCGCGGAAACATGCCGGCCCAAACGGCCGGGATCTCCCGCGCGATGGGGCCCAGCAGGACGACCGGCGTGTCTGCCCATTCGGGGGGCAGGCCCTCGGGTGTCACGGGATCGGCGATGGCCTGGATCACCTGCACCCGGCCGCTCTCGCGATAGATATTGGCGAAGGTCGTCGTCACCGGCGACGGCATGACGTGGATGGGTATGTCTGCCAGGGGCGTTCCGGGGAGGCCGCTGGTTTGAAGGCCCGCGGGACCGATCGATTCGGCTGGCGGCACAAGCCCATCGAGAGCCGCGCGGGTCAGAATCCCCGGATGGCAGCCGAGACGTCGTGCTGTTACGGCGGCAAACGAGACGGTGCCGCCCAGGCGGAACCCTTCGGGCGCAATATCGCGGGTCACGTTCCCGACGGCAAGGAAATCGATCTGCAACGACTAGCTCCAGTCCGTGTGGTGTGGAAATTCTAACATAGGCGCGAAGGAGGGTCAACGAAGTCGGGCCGCGCGCCACCGCATCATATGAAAAGACTTCGCCCCATCGCGCGTTTGCTGCGCGGGGAGGCGAAGTCTTGATCCACATGCTGTGGGGCGGGATTCAATCCCGTTTCGGTACGATCGTGACCTTGCGCCGGTCGCCTTCGCCGATGCTCTGCGTCGAGACGGAGGCATGCTCGCGAAGCGCCAGGTGAATAATGCGCCGCTCCGCGGGCGGCATGGGCTCCAGGGCAACGGTACGTCCCGATTCGCTGGCCTGCTCGGCCATGCGCAGGGCGAGCTTGCGCAGCGACTCGGCGCGCTTCGCGCGATACCCGTTCACGTCGACCACGAAACTCGTCCGCGAGCGCACCTGCTGGTTCACCATGAGGCGGGTGACGAACTCGATGGCTGAAAGCGTCTCGTTCTGCCGCCCGATCAGGACACCCAGGTCATCGCCGACGATGTTGAGGACCAACGCACGGTCATCCTCGCCGGCCTCGTCGACCTCTGCGTCGCTCTGGGGCACGATCTCGACCCGGGCCCGCACACCCATGTGCTCGAGCATCCCGGCCAGCAGTTCGCGGCCCTTTTCAGCGGCAGCAAGCGCGCGCTCCTCGTGACTGCCCTCTTCCGCTTTCGTCACCGCAGGCTGCACCACCGGTGCGGCCTTGGGTTCCTGTCGCGGCGCAGGTGTCGCCTTAGGCTCGGGGCGCGGCGCCGGTGTGGGTGCGGGTGTCGCCGATGGCTCAGCCTGAACCTCGACCGCCTTGACGGGTCGCGGCGCTGGCGGGGGAACCACCACAGGGGCCACTTTGGAAACACGCACGACGGCGTCTTCCGCACCGATGCCCAGCACACCGCGGCTTCCCGGTCGAATGATCTCGACCTCTGCATCTTCTCGCGCCAGCCGCAACGCAGCCAGCCCCGCCGCAATGGCGGCCTCTACGGTCTTACCGCGGAACTCTCCGCTCTTATCTCCTATCATAGGTCTCATTCCTCAACGATGGTGAGCCGGGGCCGGACTAGCGACGGCGCTTGCGGCGCTTGACCGGCTTATCGGGTGTTTCACTCACGATGCGAGTCGGGGCAACCGGCTCTGAGCTGGCGCCAGCCTTCGAGGGGTTGCTGCTGACCACTGCCCTGGTGGAACTGCCTGCACCGGCCAGGGCCAGCTGCTTTGTCTTCAGGAAGGGCAACCAGTCCGAAAGCCCACCCCAGCCGGTGACAAAGTACTGCTGAACCAGGGCCAGGATGTTCGAGACGGTCCAGTAAAGCGTCAGGCCTGAGGGCAGGCCCAGGGTGATCCAGGCGAACATGAGCGGCATGAAGAGCATCATCTGGGTCATCATGCGCGCCTGTGAATCCTGCTGTCCGGCTGCTGCCTTCGGAGGTGCGGACATCTTCTGGAGCACGATCTGCGTGACCAGCATCAGGACCGGCAGGCTGGCGTAGGTGGCGAGCTTGGCCCAATCATTGCTCTGCACCGCGGCGCTGAGCCAGGACGTGCCGACCGTGAGGCTGGGGAAGGAGAGATCCGGGATCCAGAAAAAGCGTGCTTCCTGCAGCTGTCCCACGCTGGGATTGGCCAGGACGTACAGGGCCTGGTACAGGCCGAACAGGATCGGCATCTGAACCAGAATGGGCAGACAGCCGCCCATCGGATTGACGCCAGACTCCTTGTAGAGCTTCATCTGCTCTTCAGACAGCTTCTGCCGATCTTTGCCGTACTTCTCCTGAAGCTCCTTCAGCTTGGGCTGAAGCACCTGCTGTGCCTTGGTGGATTGCAGTTGCTTGAGCGTCAGCGGCAAGGTCACGACCTTGACGAGGATGGTGAAGATGACGATGGCCCAGCCCCAGCTGTTGTTCATGCCGAGGCCACTGATGAAGTTGTGAAGCACGATCAGAAGCTTCGCCAGCGGGTAGACGATCACGGCCTCCCACCAGCCGGGCGGGCTATCAAGGTCGATCTGACCGGTCGGCAACGCGCAGCCCGACAGAACCAGAACGGACAGCAACAATACCGCCACTAACAGCAAAGTGCGCTGTTTCTTACTCACTCTCAGTCTTACTCCTCTGCCCTAAGGCACGGGATCGTAGCCACCCGCGTTCCACGGATGACACCTGGAGATGCGGCGCAGTCCCAGCCACCCTCCGCGCACGGCCCCATACTTTTCGACTGCCTGATAGGTGTAGTCCGAACAGGACGGATAGAACCGGCATGACGCCGGCAACGCCGGCGATAGGGCACGCTGGTAGAACCGTATCAGGGCCAACAGAACGCGCTTCATTCTTTCAGCAAGCGTGCCCGCCGTAACAGGCGGGCACAGGCATCTTGTATGTCCGGGAAGCTGGCGTCGTTGATGCCCGGCCGTGCGATCCATACGAGGTCCCACCCCGGATGAACCAGGTCCCACAGATGACGCACTGCTTCATTCATGCGCCGCCGGGCCCGATTGCGCTCGACAGCCTTTCCGATTCGCCTGCTGACCGTAAAGCCACAGCGGCTGACATCCATCTCGTTCGGCAAATAGCTCAAGACCATCAGTGGATGCGCCTGGCTGGCGCCCTCACGCCTGACCTGCCGGAAACGTTCATGGTCGCGAACGCGAAACCGGCGTTCCAAAGCTCTGCTTCTGCCTTACTGCTCAGACCGTCAGGCGCTTGCGACCGCGAGCGCGGCGCATCGCCAACACGCGACGACCGCCGGGCGTTCTCATTCGGCTGATGAACCCGTGCACCCGCTGGCGACGACGGCTCTTCGGCTGATAGGTCCGCTTGGTAGACATGAATCTCAACTCCTCATCAAATAACAAAACGTCGCAACGCGCCGGAGCGGCAACGTGGCATCTCGTAGACAGAAAAAGCAGGCGAGACAGATAGCAGGTCTCACCCGCTTAACCTAACGGATTATACCTGTGCGCGTGCCTGGGTGTCAAATTCACGACCGGTTGGCCGGTCATTGGGCAGTGGGTTTGTCACTCCGGTCGGGCATGCGACCGACAAGGAGGCTCAGGAGCGCCATGCCGATGGCTGCAAGCCCGGCGACTTCCATCACGCGCGGGATGCCGATCACGTCGGCCAGGCCGCCCAGGGCCAACATGGGCGGAATGCCGACCAGGTTGCTGAGCATGAACTGCAGTGCCAGGACCCGGCCCCGGATGTAGGCCGGCGAGTCCCGCTGTACGGTGGTCTGGCCGAGGATATTCACGCTCGCGAGGCACAGGCCCAGGATGAAGCCCAGCGTCATGGTGGCAGTGGTGAGGCTGAACGCGGCGTGGGGATAGAACTGCAGGATGGGCTGCATCAGGCGGTCGTAGCTCAGGGCGATCCAGCCCATGCCTGCAAACGCGAGGCCGCTGAAGATCAGGCCCAGGTAGCCGAAACCGTACCGGCGCAGCAGGTGGCCCCAACGTCCGGTCAGACCGATCGCGAGGAGCATGCCGAGTCCGGCCGGGGCAAAGACGATGACCGCATTCTCCGCGGACATGCCCAGCACGCGCGCGGCATACCCGGGTGCAAGCATGGCCATCAGCATGATCATGGTGGCGATGGTCACCAGCTGGACGATCGCGGTCTGGATGCGGCGTTGGCCACGCACGAACAGCAGGCTCTCGGCCATCTCGGTCCATACGCGGCGCCACCCTGAGGTGGCTGAGCCACCGCGCGGGGCGGGCCGATCCGTCGGCAGGGTGGCCACCGAGATCGCGGCAACCAGGTATAACCCGGCTAGCAGCGCGAAACCACCCTCCACGCGCAGCAGGCTGATGGAGAGCGGCCCCAGCACCATGAGGCCGAGCACCTGCGCGGCCGCCATGGTGAGGGTGAACAACGAGTTGGCCTGCAACAGGTGATTTTCGCCGACCAGCATCGGAATGGACGCGCCTTCGGCTGGCGCGAAGAACTGGGCCAGGGTCGCGGTCAGGAAGGTCAACACATAGATGGCAATCAGCCGCCACGCGCCGTCCAGCTGGCCCAGGATGACGATGTAGGTCAGCGCAAACACAACCCGCACCACGTTCGACCCGACCAAAATCCACTTCCGCGGCAGCCGGTCGGCCATCACGCCGGCGATGGGGCTGAAGAGAATGCCGGGCACGGTGAACGCCAGGATGGTGATGCCGAGCTGGACGGCCGAACCGGTCAGCTTCTCCACCAACACCAGCTGGATGAAGTGGATTGCGTGCTGAGCCGTCTGCGCCATGAGCTGCGCAAGCCAGAGCGCGCGGAAATTGCGGTTGGCCAGGACTGCCTTGAAACCCTGGTCGGTCGATTGTGTCATGCTGGGGGCTCGGCGGCCGGGCCTTGCGCGAGCAGGCTTTTCACCTGGCGCAAGAACTGTGAACGCGGGAGCAGCACGCGGCGGCCGCAACCCGCGCAGCGAATGCCGATGTCGGCGCCCAGTCGCACGACTTCCCACTCCGCGCTGCCACAGGGGTGGGCCTTGCGCATGCGTACCCGGTCGCCAAGACGAATCTCCGAATAGGTGGTGAGCATCGGCTGATCAGGCCTCATTCACCACGCGGACCAGGTCCGCGCCATATTCCTGCAGCTTCCAGGCGCCCAGGACGCCGAGGCTGGCCAGCGCCTCCAGATCGCCGGGC
This sequence comes from Anaerolineae bacterium, assembly GCA_040766655.1. Classification (GTDB taxonomy): domain Bacteria; phylum Chloroflexota; class Anaerolineae; order CG2-30-64-16; family CG2-30-64-16; genus JALOOB01. The sequence continues at coordinate 120,252 of JAXGQB010000015.1, read as the reverse complement.
GCCGCGCGTGCGATGGCCATCAGCGAGTCGTTGTTCATGACGATGTCGGGGTCTACCTCCCGCTCGGCCGCGCGCTGGCCGCGCCAGTTGCGCAGGCGGTCGAAACGGGCCTGCACCCGGGGATCGGGGCGGCCGTTCCCGTTGTGAACGCGGGCAGGCGGCGAGGGTGGGGGCATGGAGCGGCCGCGCGCAACGGCCGCCAGGATGCTGCTGCCGTAGAGATCGATCTGGCGCGGGCTCAGCGGCAGATCGTACGGCTGCTGCGGCTGGACCTGGCTGAGCAGCACGAGCGTCCTATCGCCCAGGACCTTGAAGGGCGGGCGATCCAGGAGCCGCGCCTCGTCGTCGCGCCACAGATAAAGCTCGCGCAGGACGGCTAACTCGCCCGGCTCGAGGTCGCGTGCGCCTTTGATGCGCCAGAAGCCATCGGGATCGAACGGCTTCTCGACGTAGGAGATGTGCGGCAGGGCCTCGAACGCCTCCTGCGCCTCCCGCGTTCGCTTGCGATTCCGCAGCTCCTCCAGCAACAGGTCGCGCAACGGCAACAGGTAGTGGCTGTCCAGCCGGCCATAGCTCAGCTGTGCAGCGGTGAGCGGACGCTGGCCCCAGTCGGTCAGCTGGGCGCGCTTGTCCAGCTTGACGCTGAAATGACGCTCCAGCACTGCGGCCAGGCCCACCTGCGGCCAGCCCAGGATGCGTGCGGCCAGCATGGTGTCGAAGATGGACGCGAAAGTAAAACCAAAATCGCGCTTCAGCGTCAGGATATCGTTCTCGGCCGCGTGGAACACCTTCTCGATGGCCGGGTCCGCCAGGATGCTCCCGAAGGGCTCGATGCGGGGCAGGCGGATGGGGTCGAGCAGATAGTCGCGGCTGGCGCTGCTGATCTGAATCAGGCACACCCGGTAGTGATAGCGGTACAGGCTGTTCGACTCGGTATCGAGCGCGAGCACCGGCTGGACCGCCAGGTGATCCAGCATCGCATCGAACCCTGCCGGTGTATCGACCAGGATGGGCGGCGGCAGTTGACGGGCGGTGACAGTGATTTGGGCTTTTTCCATTGGCATATCGCAGACGACACCCCTGATCGTGATGGCAACGGCAGAACGCGTTCTGTCAGGAGCGCACAGGACATTATCTGCCCAAGCAGACAGACTGTCAAACAATTGTCATTACGAGCATTCACATCAAACGTTCGTCAATTGTAAGCTTCTTGACAAAGACATGGCAAATACTTAGAATTGCAGCGTTGTGCCACGTTTGAACGACACAATACCGTCCCGTTAGCGGATCCCTCATCCAACCGTAGACGGGCCCAGCCGCCCGTTGAGGGCGACCGATCAATCATATCGGAGGAGGTTCTGGGAAGGAATCATGGGCAAACTAGCACTCACCTCGTTTGAGACATCTGCTATCTACGCGGTCCTGGTCATTGCGGCGCTCAGCCTGGTCTACGCGTACTTGCTCTACCGCAATGTCATGGCGGAGGACAAGGGCACTGCGCGTATGATCCAGGTCTGGACCGCGGTCAAGGACGGCGCAGACGCGTATCTCGGGCAGCAGCTCAAGACGATTCTGCCGTTCGTCGGCGTCCTCGTCTTTGCACTCTTTGCCAGCGTCTGGATTGCGCAGCCGACCCCTGAGGCAAGGGAGATGTTCGGTGACAACGCCCGCATCGTGATTGCGATCGGGCGGGCCGTTGCCTTCGTGCTCGGCGCTCTCTTCTCGCTGACGGTCGGTCAGCTAGGCATGCGCATGGCGGTGCAAGGCAATATTCGCGTTGCTGCGGCCTCGATGCGCAACTTCGGCGATGCTCTCCGCATCGCCTACCGCTCCGGTACGGTCACCGGTATGCTGACCGACGGCCTTGGCCTGTTGGGCGGCACGACCATCTTCATCGTCTTCGGTGCGGCGGCTCCGGATGCGCTGCTGGGGTTCGGCTTCGGCGGCACGCTGCTGGCGCTCTTCATGCGCGTGGGCGGCGGCATCTACACCAAGGCAGCCGATGTCGGCGCGGACCTCGTCGGCAAGGTCGAAGAGGGCCTGGAAGAGGATGACCCACGGAATGCAGCCGTCATCGCGGACCAGGTGGGCGACAACGTCGGTGACTGCGCCGGTATGGCCGCCGACATCTTCGAGTCGTACGAAGTCACCATCGTCTCCGCCTTGATCCTCGGCCTTGCGCTCATGCGCATGACCGGCGACGTCTACTGGATCGTCTTCCCGCTGCTCGTCCGCGCCATCGGCGTCATCAGCTCGATCGTCGGCACCTTCTCGGTGCCGGTGTGGGAGCGGACCGTCGCGAAGGGCAACGCCTGGCACGCGATGGAGATTGCCTACGAAGTCTCCTCCGTCATCACCATCTTCTTCTCCTTCGTGCTGGGCCTGACCTACATCCGCGCCGCGGATGCCGTCAACTGGTGGCAAGCGCCGGCCATGGTTTCCGCCGGCGTCATCTTCAACGTGATCGTGAACCGCCTGACCGCGTACTTCACCGCCACGGACAAGCCGCCGGTCCAGGAAATCGCCAAGAGCACGCGCTACGGCCCCGCCACCACGATCCTCAGCGGCCTGGCGGAAGGCTATGAGTCGAGCACCTGGTCTGTCCTGACCATCGCAGCCGCGATCATGGTATCGGTCCTGGTTTACAGCTCGCTCGGCCCGGAGTACATCATCTACGGTGTGGCGCTCATCGGCATCGGCTGGCTGACCCACGCGGGCAACCTGGTGTCCATGGATTCCTTCGGCCCGATCTCTGACAACGCGAACGGCATCGGCGAAATGGCCCAAATGCCGCCCGGCGCGCGCAAGATCATGACCGACCTGGACGCAGTTGGCAACACCACCAAGGCCATCACCAAGGGCGTGGCGATCGGCTCTGCCGTCATCGCAGCCGTGGCGCTGTTCGGCTCGTTCATCACCGACATCAGCCTGGTCCAGAACGACCTGCTGGCAGCCGGCAAGATCTCCGAGAGTGCGCTGGTGAAGTTCATCAACATCGCGGACCCGCGCGTCTTCGTCGGATTCCTGATCGGCGGCGGCGTCCCGATCCTGTTCGGCGCCCTCCTGATCAAAGCCGTTTCACGTGCGGCGAACGGCATGGTGGCCGTGGTCCGTAAGGAATTCGACGTGCCGGGCGTGCGCGAGGGCAAGGTCATGCCTGATTACCGCAAGGCCGTCGGCATCTCGACCCTGGCCGCGCAGCGCGAGCTGCTGCCCGTGGGCATCCTGGTCGTGCTGATCCCCATCATCGTCGGCTTCCTGCTGAAGGCTGAGGCGCTGGGCGGCTTCCTGGCCGGCGTCATCCTGTCCGGCCAGTTGCTGGCGGTGTTCATGTCCAACGCGGGCGGCGCGTGGGATAACGCGAAGAAGCTGGTCGAGGAAGGCCACTACGGCGGCAAGGGCTCGGATGCGCACAAGGCGAGCATCGTCGGCGACACGGTCGGCGATCCGCTCAAGGACACGGCCGGTCCTGCGCTCAACCCGCTGATCAAGGTCATCAACCTGATCTCCCTGATCATCGCCCCGATCGTCGTTTCGACCGACACGGTCAATCTGCCGACGGCCATCGCCATGATGGTGCTGCTGGCCATCGTCGTCTGGGCCATCAGACTCAGCAAGCGGCCCGCCCAGTACGACATCGAGGCGTAACGCCTCGCGAACGGTGGATACGGCCGGGGGCCTCCTGCGGGGCCCCCGGCTTTTTTGTGTGCTGCTGGTGTGCTTGCCGCAGAGGTCCCAGAGGTCACAGAGCGGTGCTCAGAGGCTGCGATTCCTCCCTTCTCTCTGGGCGCTCCGTGTTCTCTGCGACTGAAAGATATCTGCACTTAGAGTTTGCCCCCGGCCCTCCATCCGCCCGTTGCGGCGCGCGCGCCTCGGTGTTATACTGGCCACGTGGGCCGATGCCGTCCCGCCTAGACTATGCACTTCAACGGAGAGGCAAGTATGACAGTCGACGAAGCCATGCCGCACAAGTTGGACTTCATTCGCGCGGAGATCGATCAGCTGCGCGAGAACAACCTCCTGATCAACATTCGCACCATGGACTCTGCCGCCGACGCCTGGATGGTCGTCGACGGCCGCCGCGTGCTGAACTTCTGCACCAACAACTACCTCGGGCTCGCGAATCATCCGCGCATGCGGGAGGCCGCCAAGGCGGCGATCGACCGCTGGGGCGTCGGGCCTGCCGCAGTGCGCAGCATCGCGGGCACCCAGGCGCTGCACCTCGAGCTGGAGCGCCGGCTGGCCGGGTTCAAGGGCGTCGAGGATGCCCTGTACGTGCAGAGCGGATTCCTCGCCAACCAGGCCGCACTACCCCCGCTCGTCGGCAAGGGGGACGTCATCTTCTCCGACCGGCTGAACCATGCCTCCATCATCGACGGCGCCCGCCTGACCGGCGCCAAGATCATCGTGTACGAACACTGCGACCCCGAGGATGCCGAAGCAAAGATCAAAGAAAACCTGCCGGACTACCGGCGCGGCCTGCTGGTGACGGACGGCGTGTTCAGCATGGACGGCGACGTGGCGCCGTTGGACCGGCTGACGGAGGTGGCGGATCGCTACGGCGTCCTGACGATGGTGGACGATGCGCACGGCGAGGGGGTGTTGGGCAGGGGCGGCCGCGGGGTCGTCGATCACTTCGGGCTGCAGGGCGCCTTCGATGTGGAAATCGGCACGCTGAGCAAGGCGTTCGGCGTGGTCGGCGGCGTCATCGCGGGCAAGAAAGCGATCGTGGACTACGTCCGGCAGAAAGCCCGGCCATTCCTCTTCTCCAGCGCGGTCACCCCAGCCGATACGGCGGCATGCCTGGCCGCGGTGGACATCCTGGAGGAGTCCGATGAGCTGGTCACCCGGCTGTGGGAGAACGCGGCCTATTTCAAGGAAGAGATGAAGCGGTTGGGGTTCGATACGGGCCACAGCGAAACCCCAATCGTCCCCGTCATGTTGGGCGATGCGGGGCTCGCCAAGCAGTTCAGCCGCGAATTGTTCGACGCGGGCGTGTTCGCTGTGGCACTCGGCTTTCCGACGGTGCCGCGAGGGCTGGCTCGCATCCGCGTGATGAACACGGCCGCTCACAGCCGGGACGATCTCGACCAGGGTCTCGAAGCCTTCCGCAAGGTTGGACAAGCGCTGGGCGTGATCTAGTCAACCAGTAAATACCATATTGACGCTACGTATAGCCTGTGGTATGATCGGATTGGTAACGCCATCGTCCATCAGCCCGGTCCGCAACGGAGGAGCTACATGAGCAACCGTCTCAGATTACTGCTAATCCTCGGCATATTGATTCTGCTCAGCCTGTCCCTGGTCGCGTGCAATCGTGAACGCCCGGCGCCGGCCAACACGACCGGCACGCCCGCGCGCAGCACGGTCTCGGCGCCCACCGCAGGGCCGGCCGTCACGCAGATCGCCGCGCCCACCCCACTGGGAGGCGCAGTTGCCACGCCGGTCGCGCCCTCACCCCAGCAGGTTGTCGTGAGCCCCGCTGCGCCCGCTGCGGCGGGTTCGGGCCAGGCAACATCGTACACGGTGGTTGCCGGCGACACGCTGAACAGCATCGCGGCCCGGTTCGGCACCACGGCCGAGGCTATTGCGCAGCTCAATAGCCTGGCAGACCCGAATGCTCTGATGCTCGGGCAGAAGCTGCAGATCCCGGCCGGCGGCGCGGCGGCGGGCACGAGTGGCGGGACCAGCGGGACGACCGGCAGCACGACTGGGGGCTCGACTGGGGGCACGACCACGACCGGCGGCGCCAACACCTACACCGTGCAGCAGGGCGACACGCTCGGCCGCATTGCGCTGCGCTACGATACGACGGTCCAGGAGCTGGTCCGGCTGAACAATCTGTCCAACCCGGACGCGATCAGCGTCGGGCAGAAGCTGATCGTGCCGTCGGGCAGCGGCGGTGCAGTGGCTGTCCCCACGGCGGGGCAGGGCAAGACCTATTTGATCCAGCGAGGCGATACGCTGCTGTCCATCGCGCGGCGCTTCGGCCTGACCGTGAAGCAGCTGCAGGACGCCAACAACATCAGCAATCCGGATCGCATCTTCCCCGGCCAGACGCTCGTGATCCCATAAGCAACACGGCGCGTCGTTTCGAAATGATACGCGGCTGAGTCTTCCGTCCGGCAAAGCGCCATACAGGTCGGATCGGGGACTCAGCCGTGTCTGTTGGGAGCGCCGGCGCGCTGTGGCAGGGCGATAACGCCTGGGGCGTCAACGCCCTGGGGCGAAAAACGCTTGACAGGTCTATGGCGCGAGGCTATACTGGCCGTGCTACGACCCTCAGCCGCAACGGCTCCCGGGAGTCAGGCATGGAGTATCGAGACTACTATCAGATCCTTGGTGTTGAGAAGTCGGCGGACGCAAAGGAAATCAAGAAAGCCTATCGGCGGCTAGCGCGCCAGTTTCACCCTGATATGAACCCTGGCGACAAGGCCGCCGAATCTCGTTTTAAGGAGATTAACGAGGCGCACGAGGTCCTGAGCGATCCGGAGAAACGGCGCAAATACGACGAGCTGGGCCAGAACTACCAGCGCTGGCAGCAGAACGGCGGCCAACCGGGCGGATTCGATTGGACGCAGTACGCGGCCGGCAGCATGCCGCGCGGCGGACCGGGCGGCGTGCGCGTCGAATACGGCAACATCGGTGACCTGAACGATCTGTTCGGGGGCGAACAGGGCTTCTCGGATTTCTTCCAGGCCATCTTCGGCGGCATGGCGGGTGGCGCCCCGACCTCCGGCGCGCCGCGCGGCGGCGCCCGTCGCGCGGCTCCAAGCGCGCCCCCCCAGGACTTCGAACACGAGGTCGAGATCACCCTGGAAGAGGCTTTTCACGGCAGCCAACGGCTGCTTGACGTCGATGGCCGGCGGCTTGAGGTCAAGATCCCACCGGGTGTCAAGACGGGGTCGCGCGTGCGCGTGGCCGGCGAAGCGCCGGCAGGGGCACGCGGCGGCAACCGCGGCGACATCTATCTCCTCATCAAAGTCAAGCCCGATCCGCGTTTCGAGCGCCGGGGCGATGACCTCTACACGGAGGTCCCCATCGACCTGTTCGCCGCGCTGCTGGGCGGCGAGGTCCGCGTGCCAACCCTGGCCGGTGCGGTCGTACTCAAGATCAAGCCCGGCACCCAGTCCGGCCGATCGATACGGCTGGCGGGACAGGGGATGCCCAAGCTCCGCAGCAACGAGCGCGGAGACCTGTATGCGAAAGTACGCGTGATGATCCCCGAGCAACTCAACGAGCACGAGCAGGAGCTCGTGCAGAAGTGGGCCGAGTTGCGCCAATCGTAGGAGGGCCGCGGAGGTCCGCCCCCCCGATGCGGACCTCCGCGGCCGCTCCGCTTGACCCGACGCCGCGCCACTGTCCCCGGTGAGCGGCGCCGGCACCATATCGCAGCACGCAGAGGAGCGTGAATCATGATGCAAGAGCACGATCTCCAGGAACTGGCAGAATTGGTGAGTGAGGATGCACCGGTCCTGAGCCTTTACCTGAGCCTCGACCGGCATGCCCGAACGACCGACGAGCACAAGCTCGCGCTGCGGCAGTTGCTGGCACAGGCTGCCGAACACGGTGCAGCCACGCCCGACATCGAGCGAATCGAACGCTTCTTCGAACACGAGTTTGACCGCCAGGGACAGTCCGTCGCCTGCTTCAGCTGCCAGGCCGTGAAGTTCTGGCGCGCCTACCCCCTCCTGGCGCCCGTGACCGATGCCGTTTTCGTGGGCCGCCGGCCCTATGTCAAGCCGCTGAGCGATCTCTGGGACAACTATGCGTCGTTTGCCGTGGTCATGGTCGACCGCGAAGGCGCGCGCATCCTTACCTATCGCCTGGGCGCGCTGGTGGACACGGCTGGCACGCTCGGCACGGAGGTGAAACGTCACAAGCAGGGTGGTTGGTCGTCCCAGAAACTGCAGCGCTCGGAGGATCAGGAAGCGCGCCACAACCTGAAGGACGCGGCGGAATGGGCGGTCGATTATCTGGCGCAGCACAAGGTCCAGCAGGCCGTCCTATCGGGCACGGAGGAAAACCTGGCCGAGTTTCGGTCCCTGATGCCGCGCCCGCTGGCCGACAAGGTGGTCGGCCAGGTCAACCTGAATGTCAACACGTCCCCCGCGGAGGCTTGGGAACGTGCGTACGACGTGGCGCAGCAGACGCACAAGCGCCAGGAGGCGGAGCTGTTGGAGGAGGTGATCACCCTGGCGCACAAGGGCGGCGCAGGATCCATCGGCCTCACGGACACGCTCCTCGCACTCCAGCAGGGCAGGGTCCATCAACTGCTGCTCGACCCCGCGCTGCAACAGCCGGGGCAGCAGTGCTCGCATTGCCATGCGCTGGTGGTCGAACACGGAGAGACGTGTCCTTACTGCGGCGGCAAGCTGGTCGCGTCCAGTGACATCATCAATCTGGCCGTTCACCACGCGATCGACGCCGGGATCAAGGTCTCCGCGCTGGAGCCGAATGCACGACTGGAGGAGGTCGGGCGCATCGCGGCGGTGCTGCGCTACTAATGTTTGTGTTTCATTAGAATTTCGCCATTTGGGAGAGGTTGATACGCTGCCGTTAACACGCATATGATATGCTGCCTGGCAGACAAAAATAGAGGCAGCAGGGCGCATAGTGACAACCCGTAACGACCTACGCCGCTGCTGACGGCGTCTTTCGGCGCTACGGGTTGTCTTTTTCTGTGTCAGCGCTGCAGCCACCGGTGAGGAACACAGATGCGATTCGATCGATTTACCGAGCGCGCGCAGGACGCGGCGATGCGCGCATACGAGATGATGCAACGATACGGCCACAGCCAGGTCGATGTCGAGCACCTGTTCCTGGCGTTGCTGGAGCAGCCGAAGGGACTGGTGTGCGACATACTGGAGCGCAGCGGCGCGCCCATCGACCTCATGAAGGAAAAGCTGGTCGAGAACCTGCAGCGCACGCCGCGCACTGCGGGCCCGGCTATGTTTCCCCAGAGCGTGGCGCAGGTCTTCATCACCCCGCGGATGAAGCGCGTCATCGAGCAGGCCACCGAAGAGGCGCGGCTGCTTCAGGACGAGTATATCTCGACCGAGCACCTGCTCCTCGGCACGCTGAGCGAGCGCGGCGGATTCTCGGCCGGCCTGCTGCGAGAGGCACGCATCACGCGCGATAGCGTGCTCCAGGCCATCCAGGAGGGCCGGGGCGGCCAGAAGTCGAACACGCCCCAGGCCGAAAGCCATTACCGGACGCTCGAGAAGTACGCGCGCGACCTCACGGCTGCTGCCCGTGAGGGCAAGCTGGACCCGGTGATAGGCCGCGATGCGGAGGTCCTGCGCGTCATCCAGGTTTTGAGCCGGCGCACGAAGAACAACCCCGTGCTGATCGGAGAGGCCGGCGTGGGCAAGACGGCCATCGTCGAGGGGCTCGCACAGAAGATCGTGACAGAGGACGTGCCCGAAAGCCTGGTGGGCAAGCGCCTGATGAGCCTGGACCTCGGCGCGATGATCGCGGGCACGCGCTTCCGCGGCGAATTCGAGGAGCGCCTCAAGACCACGATCGAGGACGTTCAGCGCGCGGAGGGCGAGATCATCCTCTTCATCGACGAGCTTCACACCGTGGTCGGGGCCGGCGCAGCCCAGGGTGCAGTGGATGCCAGCAACATGCTCAAGCCCGCGCTGGCGCGCGGCGAACTGCGCTGCATCGGCGCGACCACGCTGGACGAATACCGGCAGCACATCGAGAAGGACAGCGCTCTGGAGCGACGGTTTGCCCCGATCTACGTGGATGAGCCCTCGGTGGAGGACGCGATCGAGATCCTGCGCGGGGTGCGCGACCGGTACGAGAAGCATCACCAGGTGACCTACACGGACGAAGCGCTGATCACGGCGACGAAGCTGTCACATCGCTACGTCACCGACCGCCGGCTGCCGGACAAGGCGATCGACCTGATGGACGAGGCTGGCGCGGGGCTGCGCGTGTCGCTCTTCACCATGCCGCTGCCGCTCAAGGCCACGAAGAAGAAGCTGGCCGCGATGAAGGCCGAGGAGGACGCGGCCTATGCCTCCAACGACTTCGCACTGGCGGCCGAGCTGAAGAGCGAGCGCCTGAAGCTGGCCTCGCAGTATGAGACCGAGTACACCGGCTGGCAGGCGTCCACCGGCCTGGACGAGGTCGTCGAGGCGTCGGACATCGCCCAGGTGGTCGCGCGCTGGACTGGCATCCCGATCAATACGATGCTGGAAGGCGAAAACGCCAAACTGCTGCGCATGGAGGAGGAGCTGCACAAGCGCGTGGTCGGCCAGGAAGAGGCGATCCAGGCCGTCTCGGACGCGCTGCGCCGGACGCGCAGCGGCCTCAAAAATCCGAGGCGGCCCATCGGCAGCTTCATCTTCCTGGGCTCGAGCGGCGTGGGCAAGACCGAGCTGGCGAAGGCGCTGGCCGAGTACCTGTTCGACGACGAGAATGCCCTGGTGCGCATCGACATGAGCGAGTACCAGGAGCGCCACACCGTCAGCCGGCTCTTCGGCGCACCGCCCGGCTACGTCGGTTACGATGAGGGCGGCCAGCTGACCGAGGCGGTGCGGCGGCGCCCCTACCGGGTCATCCTGTTCGATGAGATCGAGAAGGCCAATCCCGAGGTATGGAATGCGCTGCTGCAGATCCTGGAGGATGGCCGGCTGACGGACGGGCAGGGCCACGTGGTCGACTTCCGCAACACGGTCATCATCATGACCTCGAACATCGGCACGGCCTTCGTGCACTCGGGCGGCACGCTGGGCTTCCTCAAGCAGGAATCGCTGAGCGCGCAGGAGCGCCAACTGCGCGAGAATATCGAGCGCGACCTGAAGAAGACGTTCAGGCCCGAGTTCCTGAACCGGATCGACGAGCTGATCATCTTCCACAGCCTGACGCAGGAGCACGTGAGGGCCATCGTCGACCTGCAGATGACCGAAATCAGCGGGCGCCTGGCCGAGCACGGCCTGGAGATCGAGCTGACCGACGCCGCGCGGGACTGGCTGGCGCGGGAGGGATACGACCCGCAGTTCGGCGCCCGGCCGGTGCGGCGCACGCTGGAGCGCCACGTGGAGAATCCACTGGCCAAACGGCTGCTGGCCGGCGAATTCAAGGACGGCGACACGGTCCTGGTCAGCGTGGGCGAGGACGAGGACGGGCAGCCGAAGCTGACCTTCGCCAACCGCGCGCCCGAGCCGATTGCAGTGGAGCTGCCGATCAGCCAAAAGACGTAAGTTCACCTGCCCCTTCTGCCTGTGCTATAATCGCCCTGTGACGACAGCCACGGCGATCAACCGACGAACCGCGCGCTTGCGCCGGGGATGCGGCCCTGTGCGTTCGCCCGCTGCGCCTCCGCCAATTCTGCCGGGATAGACGCGTGAAGCTGATCATCCAGATCCCCTGCTACAACGAGGAACAGACCCTGCCGCTTACCGTGGCGGATCTGCCTGCGGCGCTGCCCGGGATCGACGTGATCGAGACACTGATCGTGGACGACGGCAGCAGCGACCGCACGGTCGAGGTCGCGCGGCAGCTGGGCGTGCAGCACATCGTGCAGCACCGGCACAACCGCGGGCTGGCGGCCGCGTTCCAGACCGGCATCGAAGCCGCGCTCGCCGCGGGCGCGGACATCATCGTCAACACCGACGGCGACAACCAGTACGCAGGTCAGGACATCGGGCGGCTGGTCGCGCCGATCCTGGCCGGGGAAGCCGACATCGTGGTGGGCGACCGGGGCGTTGCCGCGCTCGCGGCGTTCTCGCCGCTCAAGCGCGCGTTGCAGCGGCTCGGGAGCTGGGTGGTGCAGCGTGCGGCGGGCTTTCCCATCCCGGATGCCACCAGCGGCTTCCGCGCGTTCAGCCGTGAGGCTGCGCTGCGGTTGACCGTATTGAGCGAGTACACCTACACGCTGGAGATGCTGATCCAGGCCGGCGCGCGGCGGATGAAGGTGCAGTATGTGCCCGTCCGGACCAATCCGCAGACGCGGCAGTCGCGCCTGATCCGCAGCATCCCCTCGTTCCTGATGCTGCAGGCGGTGACCATCCTGCGCTTCTACACCATGTACCGCCCGCTGAGGGTGTTCATGCGCGCGGGCGCGTTGCTGATCGCAGGCGGGGTGCTGCTGGGGCTGCGCTTCCTCTGGTTCTTCGTGCAGGGCAACGGCGCGGGCAAGGTGCAATCGCTGATCCTCGCGGCCGTGCTCACCATCGTTGGCTTCCAGATCGGCCTCATTGGACTGATCGCGGATTCCGTGAGCATGAATCGCAAGCTGCAGGAAGAAGTGCTGTACCACACCCGCCAGATGGAGCACTCGCCGTCCGCCGATCTCGGGGCGCAGCCAGCGCCACTGGGCGTTGTGCCGCCCGACCAGTCCGACGTGCGCGGCGATCCGCCGCAAGGTACGACACGGGACCGGTCTTGATGGCAGAGAAACAAGGCAGATGGCTGCTCGCGTCCATCCTGGCCCTGGCGCTGCTCCACGGCATCCTGTATGCCAGCCTCATGCCGCCGTGGGGCCTGTTAGACGAGGAACAGCACCTCCACTACGTGCAGCACCTGGTCGAAGAACGCGCGATTCCCACGGTCGGCACGACCATGCTCTCGGCGGAGATCATCGACAGCGCCTTCGACACGGAGCGCTGGGCGCACTTCGGATGGCCCGCGCCCCCTTCGCGTGATCCGCTCGCCATGGGCCTGGAGGGTCACAGCTACGAGGGGTACCAGCCGCCGCTCTACTACGCGGTGATGGCGCCGCTGTATCGCCTCCTGCCCGGCACGGTGCTGGACAAGCTCTACGCGCTGCGCTGGGCCACGGTGGCGCTTTCCCTCCTCTCCGTGTTCATCGTCTTCCGCGTCAGCCGACTGCTGGCGGGCGGCGCCGTCGCGCTGCCATACCTGGCCGCGCTGCTCATGGCCGTCATCCCGGAGCGCACGGCCGCCATCAGCCGCGTCAACAACGACGTCGCCCTGGAGGTTGCCGCGGCTGCACTCGTGTGGGTCTGCACGCTTATCGCGCTCAGGGGCCTGACGTGGCGGCGGAGCCTGCTGCTCGGCCTGCTCTTCGGGCTGACGATGCTGGCCAAGATATCGGGCGCCCTGCTCATCGTCCCCGTCGCGGGCGCGCTGTGGATGGCTCGCGGCACGCCGCGGCTCGGGGGCCACGTGATGCTGGCCGGCGTTGCAGCGGCCGCGCCGGTCGTTCCCTGGATGGCGCGCAACCTGCGCGTCTACGGTGACCTGACGGGGTCGAGCGGCTTCGCCAGGATTTCGCCCCTGCAGTTGCCCGCGTTCTCCTGGCAGGGCCTCCTCGGCGCGATCTGGGACCTGTTCCGCCACTTCTGGTTCGTGTGGTGGAAGGGCGCCGTCGCGTCGGGAAACGCGGTGACCCTCGCGGCACAGGCGCTGCTGACGCTGCTGGTCGTGGTGAGCGTCGCCGGGCTGTATCGCAGCCTGTGGGGCCGCGGCATGCGTCGTCCGATCTCGGACGACGCTGCGCCGCGACGACAGGTGCTGCTCATCTTCGCCGCTGCCGTGGCGGCCTACGGGCTCGTTATCGTGCTGGGGTACTTCGGCAGCAACTTCCCGCTCTTCGGGAACCGCGTACTCGTGCCGGTGCTCGTGCCGGTCATCCAGGGCCGCTACTTTCTGCCCGTCGTGGTCCCGGCGGTGATCCTGTTCTGTTGGGGTCTTGCGCACGTGTGGCAGGGGGACCGGCTGGTCAAGGGGTCGATCGCCCTGCTGGCCGCGCTGAGCCTCCTTTCCCTGTTCGGCAACCTGCTGCCCTATCATTATTACTGGAGCCCGCTCGCGGCGCGGGGCGAGCTCCCGATGGCCGGAACGGTCGCGTTACCGGAGCGCGGCCGCATGCTCGTGGCACAGTTGATCAGCCATAAGCCGGCATCGATTCGGGCGGTGCTGCCCTGGCTGCTGCCGCTCTTCACCGCGTCCGGCATCGCAGCTGCTGCGACCGCTCGCCGCAGCCAACGACTTGCATGAGGTTCGAACCGTGAGACAATCGATCGGGCGCAGCACAGGGGAAGCTACAGCTTGCATGAGGACCGATAGATGGAGTTAGCGCAAGGGGCGCTGTCTGCGCTGGCCGTCTTCCTGTTCCCCGGCTACGCGCTGCTCGCCGCGTTCAGGCACTTCCGGCAGCGCGACCTGGTCGAGGTCCTGTGCGCGGCCGCCGGTGTCTCGATCGCGGTCGTGCCGCTGCTCCTGGGCGCCTTCACGATCCTGGGATGGCCCGTCACGCCGGCGGTCGCGGCGGCCGTGATGGCCCTCCTGGGCATCGTCACCGTCGCAGACATACTGCGGCGCTCGAAAGGGTGGCGGCCCCGCTGGTCAGCTGAGACCAGCCCCTACCACATCGGGCTGGCTCTCGTCTTCGCGATGACCCTGATCGCACGGATTTGGATGGTGAGGGGCATCGAGTTTCCGCTGTGGACCGATTCGTATCATCACACCTTGATCGCGGACCTGATCGCCAGCCAGGGCGCAGTGCCGGCCTCGTATGAGCCGTATGCGCCGGTCACCGAGTTCACGTATCACTTCAGCTTCCATGCGCTGGCGGCCTGGTTCCATTGGTTGAGCGGTGCATCCGTCCCGCGGGCAGTGGTCGTGGTGGGACAGGTCATCAACGCGCTGGTTGTTCCGACGACCTACCTGTTCGGCTGGCGACTGATGAAGAGCCGCAGGGCCGCGCTGGTGGCCGCGCTGATCGTCGGGCTGCTGTCGACTATGCCGACGCGGTTCGTCAACTGGGGCCGTTACCCACAACTGGCGGGCCAGGTCCTGCTGCCGGTCCTGGTCGTCCTGACCATCGACGCATTCGAGTCGCGCAAGGTTTCCCTGAGCAAGAGCTTCCTGGTCGCCGCGGTGGCGGCCGGGCTGTTCCTCGTGCACAACCGGATGACCCTGTTCTACATGGCGTTCGCAGGCCTGCTGTTCGTGTTGTACGCAGTCCGGGAGCGGCGCCGGCGGGACCAGGTCGGGCGGCTTTTCCTGAGCGGCGTGCTCATGCTGGTCCTCGCGCTGCTGATCGATGCGCCGTGGTTGATGCGCTTCTTCAGCGGGTTCGGCGCGTCGGTGGCGCAGCAGACGGTGGCGGGCTATCGGCCCGAAACCGCGGGCACGTACTTTACCTTCACCACCGATCAGTTGTTCCACGCGGGGATGCACCCGGTCTGGCTGGTCCTCGGCGGGCTGAGCGCGGCCTGGGGCCTCTTCAGGCGCAAGGCCGGCGTCTGGCTCCTGGTGGGCTGGGTGTTGATCCTGCTGGCAGCGGCGAACCTGCACCTCGTCGGCGTGCCACCGTTCTTCTCCACCCTGATCGTCGCGATCTACCTCTATCTTCCGGTCGCGGTCCTGGTGGGCCACGGCGCGGACCAGCTTGCGGGCGCCATCATGCGATCCGAGTCACTCCCTGCCGGCCGCGCCAGGAAGGTCGCAGCGGCCGGGCTCGCGGTCCTGTTCGTCGCCGCCGGCCTGTACGGCATGGTCTACACCGCGCGCGTGATCGAGCCGGACAACGGCTTCGTGCGCCCGGCGGACCTCAAGGCCATGGCCTGGATCCGCGGGAACACCGCCGAGGATGCCCGGTTCTATGTGGCGAACCAGTTCTGGACGCCCATGGTGGCGCACGGGCTCGACGCCGGCTACTGGATCCCGTACCTGGCGGGGCGCCAGACGATGATGCCGCCGGAGGTGTATTCGAACGATGGCTCCGCGGCGTACATCGCGTCGACGAACAAGCTGCTCCGCGACCTGGCCGGCGCATCGACGACGCAACAGGTCTGGCAGACGATGCGCGAGAACCAGCTCACGCACGTCTACATCGGGAACCGCCCAACGTACCTGAAATCCGACTTCTTCGACGCGGACGGGACGCACTTCCGCCCTGTGTACACGGCGGACGGTGTGTGGATCTATGAGGCAACTCGGTAGGGACTGCCTGCAGAGGCCCGGAGAGAGCTTATGAAAGTCTGCATTGCAACGACCGCCTTCCCGCGCTGGCACGGCGATGCGCAGGGCAGCTTCATTTGGGAAGCCGCCCGCGCAATCGCGCGGCAGGGCGTTGCCGTGAGGGTCGTGGCAATGCACGTGCCGGGCGCGGCCACGCACGAGATGATGGAAGACGTCGAGGTGTTTCGCCCGCGCTATCTCCGGCCGGAGCGCTGGGAGATCCTGCGCCGCGAGGGCGGCGGCCTGCCCATCATCTGGCGAAAATACCCGTGGGCGCGTGCGCTCTTCCTGCCCTTCGGGCTCGTCCACACCGCAGCCATCGCGCGCCACGCCCGGGACTGCGATCTCGTCCACGCCCAGTGGACCCTGTCCGCCGCGGCAGCACGGCTGGGACGCCCGATGCACCGCCGGCCCATCGTCGCTACCCTCCAGGGCAGCGATATCTTTCAGGCCGCGCGATCTCCCCTGGGCGCGCGCTTCACGCGGTATGCGATCGGGCGCTGCGAAGGGCTGACGGTCCTGAGCACTGCGCTGGCGCAGGCAACCCAGGCAGCCGGCATTCCTGCCGGACGGATCCGCATCATCCCGAACGGCGTGGCCACGGACCAGTGGACGCCGCCGCCGGACGGCGAACGCGCGAACGAGCTGCTGTTCGTGGGCTCATTCATCGAGCGCAAGGGGGTGCGGCATCTCCTCCGGGCCGCGCCCGACCTGTTGCAGCGGCTGCCGGGATATCGCCTCGTCCTCATCGGCGATGGCCCCCAGGAGGCCGAACTCAGGGAGATGGCGGCGCGCTCCGGGTTCGCCGAGCAAATCGAGTTTCGCGGCTTCCTGCCGCAGGAGGAGGTGCGCGCGGCCATGCAGCGCGCCAGGGTCTTCATCCTGCCTTCGCTGGAGGAGGGACTGGGGGTGGTGCTGCTGGAGGCGCTGGCCTGCGGCACGCCGATCGTGGCGAGCCGCGTGGACGGCATCGTCGATGTCGTCACCGACGATGTCGGCGTCCTGGCGCCCCCTAGCGATCCGGAACAACTCGGCGCAGGGGTGCTGCAGGTGCTTGCGTCGCCCGAGCACTGGCGCGAGTTCAGCCGCGCCGCGCGCGTGCGCGCGGTCGAACACTACGACTGGGATCACGTCGCCCGGCAGTTCGTGACCCTCTACCGATCCATCGTCTCGGGCGACCGCTCCCGGGCAGCCTCTGCATGAAGCTGTTCGGGCGGTGGCGCAAGCCCCTGATGACCGCCGGCCTGGCTGCCGGCGTGTTCTTGTTTGCATGGCAGTTTGCGCAGAGCTTCCTGGACGCCCGTAGCCTGGGCTGGCGGATCTTCGCGCAACCGAGCGCGGTGGCGCTGGCCTTCGCCTGCAGCCTGCTCGTGTACGCCGCACAGATGCTTGCCTGGCAGCTGACCCTCCGCTACCTCGACGTCGACCTCGGCCTCCCGGAGATCTTCGAGGGTTTTCAGCTCTCGTTTCTGCCGCGCTACATCCCCGGCAGCGTGTGGGGCTACCTCAGCCGCAGCCAATGGCTGCAGCAGGTGCACGGTGTGAGCTACGGCGCGTCGCTCATCGGCTCCCTGCTGGAACTGGCCGTCCAGGCGCTGACCGCGGCGGTCGTCGGCCTCGGCATCCTGGCCGCGACGGCTGCGGGCGGGTGGCAGTGGCTGTCCGGGGCAGCCGCCGTAGTGCTCCTGGCACTCACCTGGATCGCGGCCCCGCGCCTGGTGCTCCTCCTCGGCCGGCGGAAGGCCGGCGCCTCAGCCTTACGCACGCGGACGCCGAGTATCTGGGGCTGGGTGGTGGTGGTGAACCTGGTGCTGCGGATACTCTACGGCCTCTCCTTCTGGGGCGTCATCCTGGCAATTGCGCCGGCGTCTTCCGTGGGCGCGGCCGGGGCCATTGCAGCGTCCAACCTGGCATGGTTGCTCGGATTCATCATCCCGATCGTGCCCACCGGCATCGGCGTTCGGGAATGGGCGGTGGCCGAGCTGCTGATGGAGCCCGCACTGCTGACCGCCGCACAGGCGAACCTGGCCGCGGTGATGTTCAGGTTCGTCGTCATCCTGACCGAATTGATCTGGTTGGGGGTCGGACTGGCCCTTTACGCGCGGCGCTGGCGATCTCAGGCGTCATCACGCCCATCCGAGACCCGTAAACCGCAGGAATAACCCACACGTAGTATTGCCTTTTCGGCCCGACGTGTTGTATGTTAGGGTCACGCAACGACCCACCGTGAGAAGTCACGGCGCGAGGAGCGTTTGCTCCGTCCGCAGTTTCCTGGTGGTTCACAGCACATCCAATAGGGGGTACGCATATGAATCGGAAAGTCCTGCCCATCACCCTGCTCGTCCTCGTGCTTATGGTCACGTTGATCGTCCCTGCGGGCGCTCAATCGACCACCAAGCAATTGAGCACGAACTTCACCCTGGTGAACCTGAGCAGCGCGTCTGCCCAGGGCGTCGTGCACTACTGGCGTCCGGACGGCTCCGCCTGGCGCGCGGACGATAGCTTCACGCTCGATCCGAATGGCGGCCAGATCCAGTATCGTCAATACTTCGATGCCCAGCTGTCCGCCGGGCAGGGGTCCGTCGTCGTAGAGGCCGATCAGGCAGTGGGCGCAGTTGTTCAGATTCAGGCCCGCAACCAGAGCCCGGCAAGCACGGGCGCCTACTCCGGCATCACGGCCGGCGATGGCCAGTACTTCGTCCCGTTGGCAGCGCGCAATCGAGCCACGGCGAGCGGCCTGGCCAACAGCCAGATCGTCGTTCAGAATGCCAGCGCCAGCGCTGCGACCGACATCGCCATTGACCTCGTCAACGGCGACGGCACGATCGCCTACACCAAGACCGGCTCCATCCCGGCCAATGGCTCCTTCAGCTACGACTTGGCGCTGGAGACCAATGTGGCCTCCGGTTGGATCGGCTCGGCAGTGGTGCGCGCGACCAGCAGCGGCGGCCAGGTGACGGTCGTCTCCAACTTCTTCACGGGCGACGCGCTGCAGACGTTCAATGCCTTCCCTGCCTCGGCGCCGGGAACGCAGTGGTTCGTGCCGCAGTTCAACTCGCGGCTTCCGAACACCCTGAGCACGGTCGTGACCGTCCAGAACCTGAGCGGCAGTTCCATCGCAGCCGGCGCCATCTCGCTTAACTGCAAGCCGCTGGGCGCTGGCAGCCCGTTCACCAAGACGAACCCGGATGCGCTCGGTAACTCGGCATCCTACAGCTTCAACCCGGTCACCGACATGACGTTCCCCGACAACTATGAGGGGGCCTGCATCGTCAACGCACCGGCGAACGTCGTGGCCTTCGTCCAGTTGCGCTTCATCGCCACCGGCGAAGCGGGCGCCTACGAAGCCTTCAAGCCGGGCACCGACAAGAAACTGATCGTGCCCCTGGTTGCGAAGCGTCTGCCGAACGGGTTCTCCTCGGTCGTCACGATTCAGAACCAGAACGAGTCGGCTGCGGCCAACGTGACCCTGAACTACACGCCGTCCCCGACGGAGTGCCCTGGCTGCACCCCCGTGTCGTTCCCGGCGACCATTCCGGCTGGCGGCAACCTGATGCAGAATCATGGCATCGTTGCGGGCAACAACAGCGTGCCCCAGCTGCCGGACGGCTGGAACGGAAGCCTGGTTGTGACGTCTGATCAGCCGATCGTCGGCTTCGTGCAGCTGCGCTTCCGCCGGGACATCAACCCGGCGCTGGCGGGCGGCGACCTGTACATGGCTCACAACGCCTTCACGCAACCGTAACCGGACCTTACCGGTCTGAACGAGAGATCACTGGCCAGCCGTTTGTGCGGCTGGCCAGTTTGTCGTATTGAAACGGCAGATATTCCTGAGAAGAGAGCATGATCGGAAAAAAACAGGGCGCAGAAAGGTTATGCAAGCATAGCAGGCACGGATTGCTGCTTAGCCTCCTCCTGCTGACCGTGATGGCAGCGGCCTGTGCTAACCAGGCGCCGGCCGTGACGGTCTCACCCCTCAACACGCAATCGCCGCTCCCGGCCCCTGCGGTCGTCGATGCGGTGCCGGCAGCCGCGGTGCTGCCAGAGCCGGCCCCGGGCAAGGCCACCGTCGCGGGCGAGATTTACACTTCCACGGGCAACGGGCCGATCCCTGGGACGTTCATGTACCTGTATCGGCTGGCCCCTGGCGAGACCGGACTATCGGCCGTCGTCGGCAGCGCCCGCGCCGAGCGCGGCGACGTCGGCGGTCAGACCGATGGCAACGGCCGCTTCACCTTGACGGATGTGGCGCCGGGCGAGTACTATCTGGCTGTGTGGGCGCCGCTCAACTGGTTGTTCGTGCCCGGCCCCGGTGGGGAGGCCGAGCCGCGGTTGTTCACCGTGGTGGCAGATGAGGCGGTGGACCTGGGCCGGCTGGAACTGGCCTGGCCGTAAGATCTGCCGACTTGGGTAAGGGAGGCCAGCGTGAAAGCTTCAAAGGTACTGTCTCTGGTGCTGTTGCTGACCTTCGCGGCCGGAATGGTGACGCCCATTGCTTCCGCGGAGACGCCAGAAATCTTCACCGTCTTCCCAACCACTGACGGGCAGCCGTTTCGCATCTGCGCAGAATCGCCCCAGGTGATCTGGTACACGCTGCCGGATCAAAATGCACTGGGGCGGTTGAGCCTTGTGCAGGAATCGGCCTCGATCGAAAACTTCGTGTTGCCGACGACGTCCAGCCAGCCGTACGACATCGCCTGCGCCGGCGGACGGGTCTGGGTGACGGAGCGCGCGGGCAACAAGATTGCGATGTTCGACCCGGCCAAGACGGCGTGGAGTGAGTACGACATCCCCACGCCAGCCAGCGAGCCGACCGGCATCGAGGTCCAGCCGGGTGAGCCGACGCAGGTCTGGTTCGTAGAGCGCACCGGGAACAAGATCGGCCGGCTGACCGTGCCGGCAGTGGGCCAGGCGACCCTGACCGAGTACGAGTCGCCGATCGCCGGAATGTTGTTTGAAGATATCAGCCTTGCCGGGCCCGGCACCGTATGGTTCACCGCTCCCGGCGCGCAACGGATCGGCCGTTTGAATGCCAACCTCTGGCCCTCCGATACCGCCTATGCCTTCGAGTTTACGGGGCCGAACAGCCAACCCTGGAAACTCGTAGTGGACCCCTCGGGTTATCCCTGGTTTACCGAACGCACAGGCAACCGGATCGGCCAGTTCCAGCCCGGCACGCTCACCAATCTGCGCTGGGTGGCGCTACCCAATGCGGGCAGCGACCCATATGCCATCGACATCTGGAACGGTGGGGCGTGGTTCACCGAGGCAGGCGGGCAGCGGGTGGGCCGCGTTGATCGAACTACGTACTCCCTGCGCGAACTCGTTGCGCAGGGGGCCATGTTCACAGGGATTGACTTCAGCAACAACGGGTGTGCCTGGCTGTCGGACAATGCGTTGCAGCGCATCGTCCGCTGGTGTCCACCCTACTTCCGAATGATCTACCTCCCGCTGATTCGGCTGAACTCGTAATTTCGGGCGAATCGCGGCTGTGGCGGCAAATGCATTGCGTATGATGATGACGAATCGAACACAAGAACAAGCCATGACCCCACCGTGTGCAAGCGCAAGTATCGCCTCATGGGCCGGCGTCTGCCGCCCCCGCAGCCTCATAGCTGTGCGCATCGCGATCGTAGCGCTGGCATTCGCAGCGATGTGCCTGCTGCCAGCGCGCGCCGACGCACGAGCCACTGCCGATCCAACCGCGGGCGAACCGCAACGGATCTTCCTGCCGCTGGCCGCCGTATCGAGGCCTCCGAACGTCTTCGGCGTGCAGATGTACGGGACGCTCGGAGCGCCTTACCAGTACATTTCCCGTGCACAGCCGGGCGGCGTTGCCTGGGTTCGCTTTGAGACGTCTTGGCAGCAGATCGAGCCGGTCAACACCGAACCCTCCGAGTTCAACTACTCAGTGCTGGACGAATCGGTCAGCGTCGCGCAACAAGAGGGATTGCAGCTGATTCTTACGATCGGCAGCAATCCGCCCTGGGCGGCCACCTATCGCAACGGCCCGATCGACAAGGTTGAGATCGGGGAGTTCGTGCAGTACGTCGTTGCACTGGTCGAGCGCTACGATGGCGATGGCTGGCAAGATGCACCCGGGTCGCCCCGCGTGAAGCACTGGGAGCTGTATAACGAGCCGGATGGTGGCAGTGTGATCTCCGCTGAACTGGGCTCGGGCGCGTATTGGGGCCACTACGGGGCGGAGTACGCGGCCATGCTGTGCGCGCTCTACCCGGCGGTCAAAGCTGCCGACAGCGAGGCCCAGATTCTCCTGGGGGGCATCGCGTACGATCACTTCATTGAGGATAACGGCGCGTTTGTGCGCGGCTTCATCGACGACGTTCTCTGGCATGGCGGCGGCGCCTGCGTCGATATGATGAACTTCCACTATTACCCGTACTTCGAGGCGCGCTGGGCGCCCTACGGCGACGGCCTCGCCGGAAAGGCTGCCTATCTGCGGGATCGACTCTCGAAGTACAATCTGGACCATTTGCCCATGGTCGTCACCGAAGCGGGCCATCACAGCAACGACTACGCCGACTACCCGAGCACCCCAGAGGAACAGGCCAGCTACGTCCTTAAGCTATTCGTCCAATCGATGTCCGCTCGACTCGAGTTCATGATCTGGTGGACATGGGTCGATCTGCCCCCATCGAGCTACTGGGGAACCACAGGACTCCTGACGGCAACCGGGGAGACCAAGCCCGCGTACCTGGCCTACCAGCAGGCCAGGGCCAGGCTGGGCCAATCCTACTTCCGGCGCGAGTTGTCGCCGGGTGAGACCGGCAACGCGTCCGCGCGCGTCTATCAATTCAATGGCAACCGGACGTTCTACGTGGCATGGTCGACCACCGGGATTCCACAGACGATCCGTATCCCAGGAACTGAAGTCGTGCTGACCGATCTCTATGGCCATGTTCAGGGCGCGACGTCCGATAGCGATGACGGATCGGTCGACGGCTACGTTCGCGTCACGGTCGACGCGCAGCCCAAGTACGTGGAGCCCGTGCGATGACCCGCCACGCCGCCATCTCGCGATTCATGCGCAGTCTGTCGGGCGCGACGATCATCGTTCTGCTGATCCTGGCGACCAGCGTGGCATGTGCCGCAGCGCCGGCACCGGATGGCCCGACCGCTGCGCCCGTTGCAGCCTCCGGCGACACGGCCACGCGGGCTGCAGCTTCCCAGCGCGCGGGGCGGATCAGCCTGCCCACCGTGTTGAGCAGCTACATCGACCCGAGCCGCCAGCTATGCCGCCTGGGCGTCGGCGGCACATCAGCTATTGCCAGCTATGCGATTCGGGACCTCCGCCTGGGGTGGTACCTGGATTGGGGGGTTACGGCAACTCCGGCCCGTCCCGATGGGATCAGCTATCATCCGATGATCCGACTGGCGCAGACCGGCCCAAACTCCTATTCTTCGACGCCGGCTGCTGCGCAGTTGCCCGCGCTGGTCGCCGCACAGCCCGGCGCACTGTGGTTCATCGGCAATGAGCCGGATCGGGTCGCCTGGCAGGACAGCATAGAGCCGCGTGTGTACGCGATGGCGTACCACGATCTGTACCGTCTCATCAAGCAACTGGATCCAACCGCGCGCATCGCGGCCGGCGGCATCGTGCAGCCGACGCCCCTGCGCCTGCAGTACCTGGACCTCGTGCTTGGCCACTACAGGGCGGCATACGGCGGCGATATGCCGGTCGATGTCTGGAATATCCACGCGTTCATCCTGCGGGAACGCAGCTGCCTCGTCTTTCCGACCGATTGCTGGGGCGCCGAAATTCCGCCCGGCATCGACGCGACCGAAGGCATGCTCTACGAGCTGGACGACCATGACGACCTGGAGATCTTCAAGGGCTTCATCTTCACCTTCCGCCAGTGGATGGCCGACCGCGGCTATCGCGAACGCCCGCTCATCCTGACCGAATTCGGCATCCTTATGCCTGAGGATTACGGCTTCAGTCGCGAGCGGGTCAATGCCTACATGGATAAGACCTTCGACTTCCTGTCGAACGCCGCTGGCCCCACGGGTTACCCCCCAGACGATAACCGCCTGGTGCAGTATTGGGCCTGGTACAGCCTGATGGATGGCGCGTCGAACGGCACGCTATTCGACCCAATCACGCGGCAGCGCACCACGTTCGGCGACAATTTCGCTGCACTGGCCTCGCGCATGCCCGCAGAGGCAAACCTGCGCCCCCTGTCCGCGTCAGCCTCCCGCCAACCGGGCAGCCAGGCCGCCACCCTCTCCGCCACTCTAACCAACAATGGCAATATTGCCGGCCGGGGCTTCTTTGTGGTTCGTTTCTACGATGGCGCCCCGCACGCGGGGGGCCATCGAATCGGTGCGGATCACTTCATCTACGCGATGGATGGCTGCGGCACCACGATCACGGTGGAGACTGCCTGGGATGCAGCGCCGGCAGAGAGCGTCGATCTCTGGGTGGTCGTCGATCCGGACCGATCGGTCGCAGAGCGCGATGAGACGGATAACGCCCTGTCCTTCCGGCTGGCGGCTCGGTGACATGGCCTTTCCGGCGAGCGCGCCACAGCGGGCCAAGTTGAACAGAAGCCCCTTTGAGGCTATAATCGTTCTGTTCGGGCTCGACTGCCCCGGGCGCAGCGCAATCGCGCGCGCCACCCAATGCAACGGGAGTTAACCATGCCGGGTACTCCGGAGCTTGTGCGGAGATACCGCGTGCTGATGATCGCTCCGACCAGCTTCTTTGCCGACTACGGCTGTCACGTGCGTATCCTCGAGGAAGCGCGGGTGCTCCAACAGATGGGGCATTCGGTGACCATCGCCACTTATCATAATGGCAACGACGTGGCGGATCTGCACATCGAGCGCAGCCTGCCGATTCCCTGGCGCACGGGATACGAAGTCGGGGCAAGCCGGCACAAGATCGGCTTCGATGTCCTGTTGGGGCTGACGGTTGCGCGCCTGCTGTTGCGGAAGCGGTTCGATATCATCCATGCACATCTGCACGAAGGTGCGCTGATCGGCTCGGTCCTGGGCGGGCTCGCCCGTGTACCGGTCGTGTTTGACTTCCAGGGCAGCTTGACCGCAGAGATGCTCGACCACCACTTTCTCGAAGATGACAGCATCTTCCGATCCGCACTCGTCAAGCTTGAGACGTGGATCGATTGCACGGTCCCGCGGGTGTTCACCAGTTCATCCCACGCCCGACGCCTGCTGCTGGAGCAGTTCGGCTGCATGCCGGAACGAATTGTCACGCTGCCGGACTGCGTCAATGCGGACGTGTTCCGTGCTGCGGACAGCTATGACTCCGGGGAGTTGGACGGCCTTCGATCCCAACTCGGGATCCCGGCGGAGCGGAAGTTGGTGGTATACCTGGGACTGCTGGCTGAATATCAGGGCGTGGGCCTGTTGCTGGACGCCATGCGTCACCTTCTTGACCGGCGGCAGGATGTTCATCTGCTGTTGATGGGCTTTCCGAACGTCCTTCAGTACCGGCAGCGCGCCGTCGACCTCGGTATCGGGGACTTCGTCACGCTCACGGGCCGCGTGCCCTATGCGGAGGCGCCGACCTATCTTGCCCTGGGCGATGTGGCTGCCGCACCGAAGCTGAGCCTCACCGAGGGTGCGGGCAAGCTGCTCAACTACATGTCCGTCGGCCTGCCCGTGGTCGCCTTCGAGACGCCTGTCGCGCGGGAGTATCTTGGCGCCGACGGTGTCTTTGCCGAGCCTGGGAATGCGGAGCACCTGGCATTGCTCCTGGAGGAGAGCCTCTTCGCCCCGGCAGCGGCCAGCAGAGCACGCGGCCAGCGCCTGAGACAGCGTGCTATTCAACACTTCAGTTGGGAGCCAGCCGGACGGCTCATTATCAGCATTTATGACGACGTCATGGGCGTCGAGAAGAAGACTTCAGCCGCAAGGACGGATTGCTCCGTTGCAGGCCGGGCTCGCAGATAGAGGCCAGTTTTGGAACGTTCAGATCTGACTGCGAGATCGCATAAAGCGATCCGCAGACGAACATCGCTCGTCGAGCACCTTGTTGAACTGTACGGCCGTCGCGAGCTTATCTTCAACCTCGTGGTGCGCGAGCTGAAGGCGCGCTATAAGAACAGCGTACTCGGCTTCGTCTGGAGCCTTCTCAACCCGCTGGGCATGATGCTCGTCTTCACGTTCGTGTTCACCGTGATGATGCCGAACCGGCAGTTGAGAAACTTCCCCATCTTCTTCCTGTGCGGGTTCTTGCCGTGGCAGTACTTCACGAGCGGCGTCACGTCGAGCATGTTTAGCCTCATCAACAACAGCAACCTGCTCAAGAAAGTGTACTTCCCGCGCGAGGTACTGCCAACGGCCAGCGTCCTGGCCGCGTTGGTGAATTTCCTGTTGGCACTGCTGGTGTTGTTCGGCGCTCTCCTGGTGACCGGCACACGGCTCAGCCCGTACATCTGGCTTCTTCCCGTGGTGATCCTGATCCAGACATGTTTCGTGCTCGGGGTTGGCTTCTTCATCAGCACGCTCAACGTCTTCTACCGCGACACGGCCATGATCATGGATGTGGCGCTCCAGGCGTGGTTCTTCCTCACGCCGGTCTTCTATCCGATCGAGATGTTGCCGGCGAGTCATCAGTTCCTGGGCCTGACGTGGGATATTCGACGGTTGATGTACATCCTGAATCCCATGGCATCACTGACGGCGGCTTATCGTGATCTGTTATACTGGGGCTATCGAACCAACATGGACTTCTTCCTGCGCACCGCAGCGACATCGGCGATCGTGCTCATCCTGGGCTATCTCTTCTTCCTGCGCTTCTCACGGCGCTTCGGAGAGGAGCTATGATGCGCCATCGAAACGGCGTCCAACACACTGGCGATGCGCTGATCCACCTGGATCATGTTTCCAAGGTTTTCGCAGTGCGACACGAGGCGCAGGATTCGTTCCAGTCCAGCTTCATCCGCCTCTTTCGGCGCGAAAATCGCAGGGCTAAACCCTTCTGGGCCATCCGCGACGTCTCGTTCGAGGTCAAGCGCGGCGACTGCTTCGGCGTGATCGGCCCGAACGGCTCGGGCAAAAGCACCCTACTCAAGCTCATCACGCGCATCCTCGAACCGACAGAAGGCGACATCGCTGTCCGGGGCCGCATCGCATCGCTGCTTGAGCTGGGCGCAGGATTCCATCCTGACCTGACGGGACGTGAGAACATCTACCTGAACGGCTCGGTGTATGGCATGACCCGCAAGCAGATGCAGCAGCGCATGCATGCCATCATCGATTATGCAGAGCTGGGCGACTTCATGGATGTTCCCATCCGCCATTACTCGTCGGGCATGCATGTTCGACTGGGCTTTGCGGTGGCCATCCACACGGATCCCGATATCCTGCTGGTCGATGAGGTGCTGGCCGTCGGCGACCTAGCCTTCCAACGCAAATGCCTGGACAGCATCCAGCAATTTCGAAGCCAGGGTGGCACCTTGCTCTTCGTCTCACACGACTCCGGCACCATTGAGGCGCTATGCAACCGGGCGATCTGGCTGGATCACGGCCGAATCCGCGCGGAGGGAGCGCCGCTGGACGTCGTGATGTCTTACATGAATCGCGTATCCGAGGAGGCCGAGGAAAAGGCAGGCTCGCGTGCCATGGCGGAACTGGAGGAGGGGCGACGCTGGGGCAACGGCCGGGTCCAGGTAACGCAGGTGGAGATGGTCGACAAGAGCGGGCGCTCGCGCTCGGCGTTTGCCGGCGGCGAATCGCTCGACATCCGGCTCTCTTATGAGGTAATGGAGGAGATAGACGAGCCGGTCTTCGGGATCGGCATCCACCACCAGAATGGCGTCCATGTGTGCGGCCCTAACACCCAGTTCGACGGTCTGCGCATCCCTGGCCATCGCGGCCGAGGACAGGTCGTCTATCACATTCAGGAGCTGCCGCTGCTCGAAGGCGCCTATGTCATGTCCGTCGCCGCTGTGGATGCCGGGGACGGTGAAGTGTATGACTACCACGATCGCGCCTATCCGCTGCGCGTGCTGTCCGGAAGGCATCGCGAACGATACGGCATCATCGCCCTGGGCGGATCATGGTCGGCAGTCACCAACGAACCCGATGACGACGGACCATACACCGACCCGGCTCGACTCGCAGATCCCGAGATCATGTCGGAGGCCAGATAGGAATGACCCGTCCTGCCACCAGCGAGCTGTTCGATGCCCGCTACTACGCTACGGGCTGCGGCCAGAAGTACGAACGAAATGAGGACTGGCTGGCCTTTTTCGGCGGCATTGCAGACCGCATCATCGCGGAGATCCAGCCGCGTACCGTGTTGGACGCAGGGTGCGCGCTGGGGTTCCTGGTCGAATCCCTGCGCGCGCGCGGGGTGGCGGCGGACGGCATCGACATCTCCGAGTACGCGATCGAGAACACGCACCCCTCCATCCGGCCCTACTGCCGCGTTGCGTCCATCGCCACGCCGCTTCCACAACGCTATGACCTGATCACCTCCATAGAGGTGGTGGAGCACATGCAGCCCGAGGAGGGGCGGGCAGCCATCGGGAACCTGTGCCGGTACACGGACGACATCCTCTTCTCCTCCACGCCCTTCGACTACGAAGAGGCCACCCACTTCAACGTGCAGACGCCGGAATTCTGGGGCGAGCAGTTCGCACAACACGGCTTCTACCGCGATGTGGATTTCGACGCGTCCTTCATCACCGAGTGGGCGGTTAGATTCAGACGCAGGCAAGACCCGCTCCACCGCATCGTCCGTGATTACGAACGACGCTTCTGGCTGCTGCGCAAGGAGAACCTCGATCTGCGCAAGGTGGTTCTGGAGACCAGGGCGGCGGACCATGCGCCGGACGAGCCGGTGCGCGGCGCATCGGAACGCACCTGGGCTGCCGAGGAACTCGTAGACACGCTCAGCCAGGCCACAGAGGAGCTGCAGGCACAGGATGACGCGCTGCGCCAGTGGGAGGAACGCTGGCATCAACTGGAGTCCTCACCCGGCTACGGCGTGCTGCGCACCCTGCAGTCTGTACGCTGCCGCGTGGCGCCGCCACAGACCTCGCGCGATCACATGGTGGACGCGGCACTGCAGATGCTCCGGCGCCGCGACCTGAAGACTTGGCAGACCCAGGGAGGCCGCATCCGCGCCGAAGTGCAGGCGCAGGCCCGCGCGCTGGCCCTCCGCGCACGCAGGCCGAGAAACCTGCCGGCTACCCTGGAGATCCTGCCGGTCACGCCCTGCCCAGAGGTCCGGGCCCTGCAGGCAAGCGTCGACGTGGTCATCTGCGTCCACGATGCGTTGGACGACGTGTTGCGCTGCCTCTCCGCAGTGTTGGAGCATACACAGGGGCCGGTGCAGCTGATCCTGGTCGACGACGGCAGCGACGCCCCGACGCGTGACTTCCTGGCCGAATTTGCGGCCGCCGGCCAGGCGCTCCTGCTACGTAACGAGACGGCTCGCGGCTACACGCGAGCCGCGAACCAGGGCCTGTGCCACGCGTCCGCCGAGTACGTCGTCCTGCTGAACAGCGACACGATCGTCGGGCCAAGATGGCTGGATCGACTGGTGGCCTGTGCAGCGTCGGATGCAGCCATCGGGCTCGTGGGACCCCTGTCCAATGCGGCCACCTGGCAGTCGGTGCCTACCGTGATGGGTGAAGAAGAATGGGCAGCCAATCCCCTGCCGCCCGGCATGACAGTGGCCGAGATGGCGGAGGCGGTGGGGCGCGATTCGCTGCGCCTGTACCCCCGCCTGCCGTTCCTTAACGGCTTCTGCCTGCTGATTCGCCGCACCGCGATGGATGCGATCGGCTATTTCGATGAGGAGAACTTTGGCGCAGGATACGGCGAGGAGAACGACTACTGCCTGCGCGCGCGGCAGAGCGGCTGGGAACTGGCGTTGGCCGACGACACGTATGTGTTCCACGCGGGTTCAAAGAGCTATGGCGACGAACGCCGCAGCGCGTTGTGCCACCGCGCCGACCAGGCGCTCAAGCGCAAGCACGGTGAGCGGATAGTGCAGGAAGGGGTCGAAGCGATTGCCAACGACCGCGTGCTCGCCGGCATCCGGGCGCATGCAGCGGTGCTGCCACAGAAGGCCGAGTTGTACTGCAAGGCCCGCAATGACTTCGGCGGACGCAGGCTGCTATGGGTGTTGCCCGTCATGACATCTGGCGGCGGCGGCGCGGTGGTGGTCTCAAAAGCCCGCATCATGCGCGAGATGGGAATCGACGTTGCGGTCTTCAACCTCCCGGAGCATCGCAAGGCATTCGAACGCATTTACCCTGGACTGGACGTACCGGTCATCTACGGCCAGCCGGAGGAGTTAGGCCAGATCGGCTCCGCGTACGATGCCGTGGTGGCAACGGCCAACATCAGTGCGTACTGGCTGCTTCCTCTGGCCAGCCAGGCATCCAACACGACGCTGGGCTACTTCATCCAGGACTTCGAGCCATACTTCTACGCTCCCGATTCGGCAGACTACAGGATCGCGTGGGCCTCGTATTCGGTCATCCCCCAGATGCGACGGTTTGCGACAACGCCCTGGATCCAGAACGAGGTCATGCGCAACACGGGCATGGGCTGTGGGCTGGTCGGTCCGTGCTATAACGCGGGTCTGTTCCGACCGCGTCCGCGCTCCCTGCCCGAATGGCCCGACCGGCCACTGCGGATCGCGGCCATGATCCGGCCCGCAACGCCGCATCGCGCGCCGCGCCTCACGATGGAGGTGCTGCGGACGGTAGAACAACGCGTCGGGCAGGATATCGAGATCTGGCTCTTCGGCGCGAACGCAGACGATCCGGCTTTTCTGGCGTTGCCGCACGATTTCCGCTGGCGCTCGGCGGGACCGCTGAACCAGCACCAGGTCGCGGCCTTCATGAACCAGGTAGACATCTTCGTGGACTTCTCGACCTTTCAGGCGCTTGGCATTACGGCACAAGAGGCGATGTCCTGTGGCGCCGCGGTGATCGTGCCGCAGAGCGGTGGGACTGCAGCCTTTGCACAACACGGTCACAATTGCCTGGTCGTCGACAGCAGTGCTGCCGACAGCTGCACTGCCGCGCTGATGTCCCTGGTTAAGGACCACGCACTGCGCCAGCGCCTGCAGAGAACCGGGATGTCCGAGGTGGCTGCATATCATCCGGTGCTTCCTGCTTACAACATTCTCCAAATTGTTTTTGCGTAGAGTCACGAAATGATGTATGCTGTTCTTACGGTCCGTAACCTTCTGCGGTCCTGTACGTTCGAGTATCTGAAGCATTCGTTCCGTTCTGCACAGAGGCCCGCATGACGCGATGCCGTGTGCACGTGCTGTTCGAAAGCAGCTCAGATGGGCGACCCTACGCAAGCTCACATATCCGCCTGCTCAGGCCCTTGACCCATCCGGCGCTGCACCATGCGGTGCAGTTGTCCAGTGGGCCGGCGCTGGCCGCGGAAGAGGTCGACATCGTGATTGTCGACCGGCTATGGCGATCGGACGTGACGCTCGACGGGGCCGCGGCGCTGATCGAAGAGATCCGACAGCGCGGTGCACGTCTCCTTTACAGCCTAGATGATAACCTCCTGGCGCTCAAGGGAGAGCGCAAGGATTTCGATTTGACACAGGCGCGGCAGGACGTGCTGATGGCCTTCCTGCAGCATGCTGACCTGGTTGTCGTCAGCACCGATCGTCTGCAAGACGTGATCCGGCCGTTCAGTCGCAATACGCTCGTCATCCCCAACTATCTGGATGAGAGACTGCTGGCCGGCGGACGGGATCGGGCGCGAGGGTCAGTCCACATTGACAGTGGCGTGCTGCGACGGCAGGCAGGCCGCATGACGATCGGCTACATGGGCACACGAACCCACGACGTCGACCTGCGGATGATCGCACCGGCGCTGCGCAACGTCTGCAATCGTCACGACGGACGAGTCGCTGTTGAGTTGGTAGGGGTGATGACACGCAGCGAAACATTATCGCTGCTGCATGGGCTGCCCTGCCGGGTCATCGAACCTGGCGCAGTGTACACGGAATACCCGGCGTTCCTTCCCTGGTTCGTTGCGACCTGCAGGTGGGATATCGCCCTGGCTCCGCTTGCTGATACGGAACTCAACCGGTGTAAGTCGGACATCAAATTCCTGGACTATGCAGCGCTTGGCGCGGCAGGACTGTACAGCCGCGTGCCAGCGTACGCGGAGACAGTGCAGCACGGTATCACCGGGTTGCTGGTCGACGAGAATCCGGACGCCTGGGAGGATGCAATCGAACATCTCATCGCCCGGCCGGCACGGGCCATGGCGATGGGTGCGTTGGCGCAGCGATACCTGTTCGGGCGCCGGGTGTTGGCCGCGACGCCAGGTGCCAGGGCGTGGCTGGACGCCTTAACAATCTGCCATACGGGGAGCGAGTAGACCAGCGATGAGCAACGCGCCGGAAGCCTCCATCATCATGCTCGTCAAGAACGGCGAACGCTATCTCGCTGAATCGCTCACCCAGGTATTCGCCCAGGTGGGCGTGACCTTCGAGGTCATCGCCATCGACTCCGGTTCGACCGACCGATCCAGGGCGATTCTGCAGCAGTTTCCTGTACACATGCATCAGATTGCGCCACAGGCGTTCAACCACGGTGCGACGCGCAACCTGGGTGCAGAACTTGCGCATGCGGACAGCCAATTCCTGGTGTACCTGACCCAGGACGCCACGCCGTCCGACGAGCGATGGCTGGCCAACCTGCTCGAGCCGTTCGCCGAAGATGAGGCAGTCGCCGGCGTATTCAGCCGGCACGTTCCGAGAGCCGGCAGCTCGCCGGCCCTGGTCCGGCAGTTGACCACCGTCTGGCAGAGCGGAGGCCGCGAACGCCTGGTCAAGGCGATGCCGGACGACCCGCACATTTACTTACGCGATAGGCTGTATTATGCCTACTTCTCAGACACCAGCTCAGCGTTGCGCCGGCGCATCTGGGAACAGCACCCGTATCGGCCTCTCAACTTCGCCGAAGATGCCGATTGGGCCGATCGGGTGCTGCAGGCAGGCTACAAGATCGTCTTCGAACCCGCGTCGTGCGTCGTTCACTCGCATGACTACAGCGTGATGGAGCAGTTCCGCCAGAACGTCGACCACGTGGCGGGGATGAAGACGCTCTTTCCTGACAATGTCTACAGCGGCTACAAGCACTGGCTGCGCCTGTTCGGTGGCATTCCGGGGCAGGTTCGAGGGGATTGGCGCTACATCCTTTCCGACGAACCGTACTCCCGCATGCCGAGAAGGCAGCAGCTCTACTGGATGGCGCACAGTCCGGCCTGGCACGCGGCTTCGGCCGCAGGCACCTGGATAGGCGCGCACCAGGACCGCCTGGCACCCCGGCTTCGCCGGCGGCTGTCCCGGCAAGAGACTATCCGCACGCGCGGGTAGAACTCAACCAGCACAAACCAATCTAACTACGTCGAGGCGACAATGCACTTACGACGCTCGGTCTCGCTGTGTCTTCTGTTGACACAAATTTTCGTGATTTCAATCACAACCGTACCTGGCATATTTGCGGAATCTGTCCCCGAGGCTGCAACTCTCGACGCCGCTGCACCGGCTCAGGTGTTCGGCATCGCTCACGGCGCACATCTCAGGCCCGTGTACATCAAAAACGCAGACGGTACAACCTACTCCTACGGGGACGAAGTCATGGCCTTCAACAGCCTCATCGGCAAGGATCTGGCCGTGGTCATGTATTTCACGCCTTGGTCGCAATTCGACCCCTTCCTGCTGGACGAAATCCAGAAGAAGGTGCCGCAGAACCGCCGCCCCGTCATCATGCTGACATGGGAGCCGTGTGAGAACAGCACCGGGTGCGATTTGGGTTTCCGAGACGGCCAGGG
This sequence comes from Anaerolineae bacterium, assembly GCA_040766655.1. Classification (GTDB taxonomy): domain Bacteria; phylum Chloroflexota; class Anaerolineae; order CG2-30-64-16; family CG2-30-64-16; genus JALOOB01. The sequence continues at coordinate 86,487 of JAXGQB010000015.1, read as the reverse complement.
ACCGCTGCGCGCCATCAATTCCGGCCGCTGCGACACCTACATTCGCACCTACGCGCGCGCGCTCAAGAGCAGGCCAGAGCGATTCATCCTGCGACTCGCGCACGAGATGAACATCACCGACAGCGGCTGGTGGCCCGGCCGCTGGGGCCAGGACGCCAGCGCCTATGTGGCGATGTTCCGGCGGGTTCGCGACATCTTCAGGTCCGAGGGCGTCACGAACGTCGAATGGATGTGGTCGCCGAACTACGCCAGCAATCCGCCAGACGCATGGAATGACACGCACAACTACTATCCTGGCGATGCATACGTTGACTGGATCGGTCTCAGCGGATACAATTGGTACGGTTGGCGGTCGAGACCGTGGGAGTCGTTCGCGCAGTTGTACGACGCTGTACTGCGCGACATGGCATGCCGTTACGCGAGGCCTGTGATCATCTCTGAGATAGGATCGGTCGATCATGACACGGATGCCTCGGCCAAGGCAGCGTGGATCAGCCAGATGTACGCCAGGCTTACCGAATACCCCTTCGTGCGCGGCATCGTCTGGTTCAACGATTTTGCCTACGGCAGCCGGGGCAACCCAGATTTCCGGGTCACGACAGGCGCGCAGGACTGCCATCTCAATGGCGGCTGCACCGGCGTGCAGGCGTTGAGCGGCGCTAGTGGCCAGCAGGCCACCAACGCGTACATCAACGGCGTACGCCAAAGCACGTACTCGAGCGTACTGCCGTCATTAGCCCAGGCGACGCCGCCTTACACCATGTGCTCTGCGCCGAGCCAGCCGTTCTCGCTGTCAAGTCCTACCGTGGCGATGCGCCCGGGCAGTACATCAACGACTAACCTGCAGGGCTTCCTATACACGACGCCTGCTCAGATTACGTTCGACTTGCCCGCCGGTCTGCGCGGCTCGGCAAGTCCGGCCACGCTGAGCCCACCGTGGGGAACCGCAAAGATCGTCTTGACCGCAGACTCGAGACTCCCAGCAGGTACGCGCACCGGCGCGATTTGGGCTGGAAATGTCAAATTGCCGATCACGGTCATTAACCCGAAGGCATTGATCTTCTTACCGAGCATAAGGCATTGAGGTCTTGAGAGTACTACTGGTCGCCAACGGCTATCCTCCGAACGCGGTGGGCGGCGTAGAGGTCTACACCGCAGGGCTGGTCCAGGCGCTAGGTGCGCGCGGCCACGCCGTGTCTGTGGTCTGCGCCGAAGGCCGGCCCGAGGCGCCAGACTACCAGATCATCTCCGAAGAGGACCACGGCGCGCCCATCTTCCGGCTGGTCAATAACTACAAGCGCATCCACTCGTTTGCCGAGATCTTCGCCGACCCGCGCATCGACGAGGTCTTCGGCGGGCTCCTCGACCGTCTCCAGCCAGATCTGATCCACTTCAACCACCTGATCGCGCTGTCCGCGCAGATGCCCCTGCTGGCCGTCGAACGCGGCATCCCGTGCCTCTTCACTGCGCACGACTTCTGGGCGTTGTGCCAGCGCATCTACCTGCACGATTGGCTCAAACGGGCCTGCCCCGGACCGGTCTGTGGAGGCGACTGCTACACGTGCATCACCTCGCCGACGCCGGCCAAACACGCGCGCACCGTCGCCGTTTCGACGCTGCGCAATGTCATTCCATTCTCCATCCGCACGTGGCTGCGGCGCCTGCTGACAAAGGACGACTACTTCCTGCCCGACATGCAGGCCACCCGCCCCGTGCTCGATGAGCGCTACGAGCTGTTCCGCCGCGCGTTACAGGCGACAGGCAGGATCGTCGTCCCGTCCGAGTTCGTCAAGCGCACGCTCGTCCGTAACGGCTATGATGCGGACCACATCGAGGTGTTGCCCCTCGGCATGGCCATCCCGGATCTGCCCGTTCCGGGCACGCCCGCTCCAAGGATCGGTCCGCGCCGCCCGCTGCGCCTCGCGTTCGTGGGGTCTATCCTGCCGTGGAAGGGCGCCGAGACGCTGGTCAGCGCGTTCCTGAACGCGCGCAGCCCGGACCTCAGGCTCACTTTCTACGGCCGCGAGGATATCATCCCGGCCTTTTCGCGGTCGCTGCACGGCCTGGCGCAGGGCGACGAACGGATCACCTTCGCGGGGCCGTTCCAGCCGGGCGAAAAGGATGCGGCGTACGACGCGCTGGACGTCCTGGTGATCCCGTCGCTGGCCCACGAGAGCTTCTCGCTCGTGGCGCGGGAGGCGCTGCTGCGCGGCAAGCCTGTGATCGCGTCCGACATCGGCGCGCTGCCGGAGGTGATCCGGGACGGCGTCAACGGCTTCCTCTTTCCCCCGGGAGACGCGGATGCGCTGGCAGCGCTCTTCGGGCGGCTCGCGGAGCAGCCCGACCTGCTTGCGCAGCTGACGTTGCCCGGACCCTTCCCCATCCTCTCCATCGACGAACACGTCGATCGCCTGGTCGGCATCTACCGCGCATGCCAGCCGTCAGCGTAGTTATCCCAACCTGGAATGGCCGGGCGCTCCTTGCCGCCTGCCTCGCCGCGCTGGCAGAGCAGACCGAGCGCGACTTCGAGGTGGTTGTGGTGGACAACGGCTCGGCCGACGGCACGATCGCCTGGCTGGCGCAGGATCACTCCCACGTCCGCACGATCGCCAACGGGGCCAATCTGGGCTTCGCCGCGGCGGTCAACCAGGGCATCCGTGTTACGAAGACTCCCTGGATTGCGGTGCTGAACAACGACACGGAGCCCGAGCCGGGCTGGCTGGCCGCGCTGCTGGCGGCCGGCAATCGAGGGGCAGACGTGGGCATGGTGAGCAGCACCATGCTGTTCGCAGACCGCCCAGGCATGATCAACTCGACGGGCATCTGCGTGGACCGCGCGGGCATCGCGTGGGACCGGGATGGCGGCGCGGCGGACGACCCCGGCGACGATGAGGTGGTGGAGATCTTCGGCCCGTGCGGCGGCGCCGCGCTCTATCGTCGCACGATGCTCGATCAGATCGGCCTGTTCGACGAGGCGTTCTTCGCGTACCTGGAGGACGTCGACCTGGCCTGGCGCGGCCGCGCGGCGGGCTGGCGCTGCCTCTACGCGCCGCAGGCCCGCGTCCTGCACCGCCATTCCGCGACCGGGATCGAAGGCTCGCCGTTCAAGCGCTACCAGCTAGGCCGGAACAAGGTCCGGCTGCTGGCGAAGAACTACCCCTTCCGCCAGATCTGGTGGGGCGGCGCCGCGGTCGTCCTGTACGACCTCGCCGCTGTGCTCTATGCGCTTGCTGCGCGGCGGGACGTGCACGCGCTGCGCGGGCGCCTGGCCGGCCTGCGATCGATCCGGTCCGCACTCCGGCGCCGGCCGTCGTACGCGGCGAGGGGCGACCTGCCCTTCCTGTCGCCCCTCGTCGCACCCTGGCGCGTGTCACAGCGGTACTCACATCTGGAGCACCACGCGCACGGCGACCGCGTGGCCTCTCGCTAGTAACTCGACTCCATGTCGAGCATCCCCTCGTCCTTCGCACGGTTCAGCGCCCAGCCATAGAACCGGATCGAGCCGAGCGTCAGCACGACGGTGAAGCCGGCCAGCACGCCGAGCAGCGCGGCGTTGCTCCACCCCGCGAAGGTCGGGAAGCCCAGCGCGGCCTGGCCCAGCAGCGCGCGCCGCGACAGCTCCAGCCAGTAGGTCACCGGGAACAGAAAGCCGATCCACCTGAGCCACGCCGGCAGCACGTCCAACGGGAAGATGGCGCCCGAGAACAGGTACATGCCGCCGGCCAGCGCCTCGCCGACGGACCAGAAGTGCCGCGCCATGGTCATGGTCCAGGCGCCGATGAGCAGGCCGAGCGAGGCCAGCGCCACCGTGCCGAGCGCCAGCCCGAAGAGCAGGAGCGTCCAGTCGATCTGGACCAGGGAAACCGGCAGCTTGAAGGCAACCACCCCGAAGACGATCGTGATGACCACGGAGATGCTGCCGATGATGATGCGCGCGATGCCGCGGCCGAACAGGTACGCATAGCCGCTGATGGGCGCGGTGTACAGGTGCTTGGCCATGCGGTAGTGCTCGCGGTCATCGATGATCGCCCAGCTGACGCCCGTGATGATCTGCCCGACCAGGATGTACAGCGCGTTGCCCAGGTAGATGTACGGAAAGATGGGCTCCCCGAACGCGGCATCGGTGATCACGCTGTACATCACGACCAGGATCAGGGCGCTGGCGACCGGTCGCACGATCGAGTAGATGGCGAACAGGAACGGATCGGCCCAGTTCGACTCGATCTGCCAGCCGAGCCAGGCCGCCACGGCAAACGAGCGCACCCCGTCGTTACGCCGGACGAAGGAAGTATCCAACACACGCCGCGCCACAGACATGCGCCTACCTCCTGCGCTCGATGATCCGGCCCTCGCGGCGGCCCACCATCTCGAGCCGTGCGAGCGCGATGCCCGCCGCACCGATGAAGACTACTGCCAGAACCACCAGGATGCCGACCTCCAGGGGCACGGATAGGAAGCCGAGAGCCGGCCCCCCCGCGAAGATCAGCTGCCGCATGGCGTCCATGCCGAGCGTCAGCGGAATGATGGAGGCCGCGGTTGCGGTCCAGAACCCCAGCGCCCTGACGGGAAAGTAGAAGCCCGACACAAGGTAGATGGGCTCCTGCATCAGGTTCGAGAGATGCCACGCCTCGCGGCCGGCGACCAGGAAGACGGAGGCGAAAAGCATGCCCATGCCGTAGAGCGCCGCCATGGTCACGATGAACACCCCTGCCAGCAACAAGGGGCTGGTCACCTGGTAGGTCACGCCGAACAGAACCGAACAGACCACCAGGATCGTGATCGCGCGCGTGCCCGTCATGATCAGGCCGCCCACCGCCATGCCGAGCAGCACGGCCATCATGGGCGAGGGCGAGACGACGTAGAGCTCCAGGTTGCCTGCATCCTTGTCCCAGTACAGCTGGCTGGCCATGGACCAGAGGATGTTGAGCCAGAACGCGGTCATGGCGCCGCCCAGCACTGCGAAGCCGGTGTATTCGGGCGGCGCCTGGATGGCGCGGTAGATGAACACATAGCCCGCGACCGCAAGGACCGGCATCAGCGTCTCGAAGAAGAGCCAGCTCCGCTCGCGCGCGGCGCCGATGATGCGCGGATAGGCGCGCGCCCACATGGCATACCAGAAGAGCCGGAGCCCCGACGCCTTCTCCACCCGCTCGGTCCGGGCGATCAGCCCCTCACTCGCGGCCATTCTCATCTCCCGTCCGCGACGTATCGACGTCCAGGCCGCGACCGACCAGGTCGACGAACACGTCCTCCAGCGTGGGCTCACGCTTCTCCAGCGAGATCAGCCCGGAGCCGCGGCGGTTCAGGTGATCCAGGACGCCCGCTAGCGCATCGTCGCCCGCGAGGATGAGCGACAGGTCGGTGGCGCCTTCGACCTCGGTGGCGACGACCTGCCTGACGCCGGGAACCGCCTCCAGCAAGCCGTCATTGTCGGGCGGCCGGTGGCCCAGGGGCGCAACCTTCAGGCGGAAGATGGCCTCGCGCTGCAGGCGGTGCTTCAGTTGTTCCGGCGTGTCGAGCGCAAGCAACTTGCCCTTGTCGATGATGGCCAGCCGGTCGCACAGCTCGTCTGCCTCGGCCATGTAGTGCGTGGTGAGCAGCAGGGTCCGATCCGGATGACGCTCCATCCACGACTTGATGAACGAGCGGACCTGGCGCGCGGCGCCCACGTCCAGCCCGAGGGTGGGCTCATCCAGGAAGACCACATCCGGGTCGCTGATGAAGCCGCGTATGAAGTTCATCTTCTGCCGCAGGCCCGTGGACAGATCGGAGATCTTCGTGCGCGCTCGATCGGTGATGCCGACGATCTCCATCAGCTCCGCGATGCGCTGCTTTGCGACCTTGCTCTCGAGACCGTACAACCGCGCAAACATCCACAGGTTCTCCTCGACGGTCAGTAACCCGTAGCCGCTGGTCTCACCACCGCTGACCATCGAGATGTGGCGGCGGATCTCCTGTGCGTCCGCCAGCACATCGAGCCCCATCACCTGCGCGGTGCCCTGCGAGGGCAGGAGCAAAGTGGTCAGGATCTTGATGAGGGTGGTCTTGCCCGCGCCGTTCGGGCCGAGCAGCCCGAACAGCTCACCGCTGTCGACCGTCAGGTCCACGCCCGAGAGCGCCACCAGCTCCTTCGGCTCATCCTTGCGCTTCTTGCCGCGCAGCTTGTAGATCCGACCCAGGTCGTGGGTCGTAATTGCCGGGATCGTCGTCACGTGTTGTCATCTCTCCAGAAGGCTACGCGTCAGTTCGTGCGTGAGTGGGCATCGTGATGATCAAGAGATACGCCAGAAGCGCGCTGGCGTCTGGCAGCGCGCTTCCCGAAACAGCGACGCCGATCGCCTGCCCGTTGGCGAGGCGACGGCGCCGCGGTATCTGCCTGGCCCGCAGGGCTCTATTCGCTCAGCGCCCTCAGTACGATCTGTCCGACGCCGCCATCGACCTCGATCAGGGCCCGGTCCGACGCAGTTGAAGGATCGCCCATCACGTATTCATCGCCCTGGCGGCGGAAGTCGCCCTGCGTGCTGACCCCGCCCAGGCCGCCGTCGACCTGCACGCGGACAGCCAACCCCTGCGGAGCCATCACGATGATCTGGCCGACGCCGCCGTCGAGCTGCATTTCATAGCGACCGCTGGCCGGCAGCTTCACCGTAACCTGGCCCACACCGCCGTTGAGATCGAATCGCCGCAGTGTCAGGTTGGTCAGGTCCAACACCGACTTGCCGGCCCCCGCGTCCAGCTCCAGGTCGAGCGGCACGTCCCGGTTCACCGCCAGCTCCCACATCTTGTCTGAATCTCCGAACGCATCCGGCCCCAGGGACCAGGATCCGCGGCTCTCGAGGACGAAGGTCGGAATGCCGTTCCGGCTCTCGTAGCTCTGCGTCAACTCCTCGCCGCGGCTCAGGTCCACGGTGCCTTCGATCAGCCGATCGCTGCCTGCGGGCAGCGCTGCCAGGGCGAACTCACCGGCGCCAAATCCGAGGCGAACCGCAGCCCGCTCTGCTCCGTCCAGCGTCTGGCTGATGGTTTCGGTGCGATCTACCTGCAGCGCGGCAGAGGTCGCCGGAAGCCCGGACAGGCCGCCGCTCAGGGCAAGGACCAAAAAGGCGATCAGGGCTAGCCCGAGCAGGACAGACCCGACCGGGAAGCGCCGTCCGACCAATATATCGAGGCCCACCGCGATCAGAAGCACCGGCCAGAAGCGCAGGAGCGCTGCCCAGACGCTCCAGTCCACCATGCCCAGGTTATTGAGCAGGAACAGCACGCCTGCTCCGATCAAGAGGATGGGCCACACAAACCCACCGTGATATTGCCTTTGTTCTTCCATGAGACCCTCCAATTACTGCGATTACCGGCGAGTGAACGGCGCCGCCCGATAGAGCAGGTAGACGCCGGCCAGAATCAAGCCGATCGCCCACAGGTAGTTGATCCACCCACCCATTGACAGCATCAGCATCAGGCCCATCACGCCGAGCACTGCGGCCGGGATGATGGCCCACCTCGTCTGTCCCGCGGCCCCGGGCAGGAAGTACAGCAGGGCGAACGTGGCTGCCAGGCCGAGGAAGAAGATGCCGCCCGTCACAGCGCCCGGAAGACTCTCGCCCAACGCAGCGACAACCGCCAGCGTCATCAGGACGCCCCCGGGAATGAGCGCCCACCAGAAGTCCCGGCGGATGAAGTAGATGACCAGAAACGCAAGGCCGATGCTCCCCAGGAAGAGCGCTCCGCCCCACGCGCCAAGGCTATCTCCGAACCCGATCAGCACAGCGAGGCCCAGAAGAACGAATCCCGGAATCACGGCCCACCACTGCTGCTGGTTCTTCGCGAAGACGTACAGAAAGGCCAGCCCGCCCGCGCCAAACAGGACCATCCACACGAAGTCTCCGATGCTGCCGAACACGTTGAAGTTCTGCAGCAGGAACAACACGCCGATGACCACCAGCAGCGTCCCGATGGTCAGGGTGCCGGTCCGATTATCTTTCATTGTCATCCTCCCGCAATGTGTCTGTCCACCACTATATACGCAGGGCTGCAGATGGGGTTGCGACGAGCAGCGGGGGCCGCCACACGGTGAAACTTCGCATCGCCGCATACGTAATGAAGGACAGAGGAGAGTTGCTATGAATGACGAGATCACGGTAAGCCCATCGGATCCAGAGGAGCAACACGAAGGGGATCAGGCCGGTGAGGCGCCTGCCCTGGATGATCCGACCAACACCTGGAGCCAGCCGACCGGCCCGAGCGACCGGCGGACGCCGGAAGGCTCTGATAGCGATCGTCTCATGGCCATGCTTGCGTGGCTGTCGATGGTCATCCTGCAGCTGCCGATCGTGTCCATCGTTCAGCTGGCCGCTGAGAGCACCAGGGAACGCGCTTTCCAGCGGCACCATGCCGTCATGTCGCTGCTGTTCTACGTGACAGCCATCGTGTATGAGATCCTGGCCTCGGTGGTGTTCACCATCCTGACGGCAGTCACCCTCGGGTGCGGCGCGCTGTGCCTGTGGGTGATCTTCCTGGTGCCGCACGGGCTGGGCCTGTACTACGCGCTCCGGGCGTACAACGGCAACCGCGTCGAGCTGCCCTTCCTGACCGAATTTGCCGAAAAGCAGGGTTGGCTGTAGGCGCGGAAGACACGGTGTTGAGAGAGTGCAGGGGCGCGGGTGACTGCGCCCCTTTCGTCAGTAGATCCAGGGAATCAGCTTGCGCACGCGGCGCCGGTAGGCCTCGTACTCCCCATAGGCCTCAACCAACCACCGCTCCTCGCGCCGCGATTTGAAATCGAAGAAGACCAGCAGGATCACGGCCAGCAGGACGCCGAGCAGATTTCCCCGCATGAGCGACCATCCGAGCGTGCCGAGGATCAACGCGCTGTAGATCGGATGGCGCACAAATGCATAGGGTCCTTCCGTCACGAGGTTGCCGCCTTCCAGGGGGCGCGGGAGAGGGGTGAGATTCTTGCCCAACGCCACCATGCCCCAGGTGCCAAGGACGCCACCCACCACCACGCAGGCCACCCCGATGGCGCCAACCCACAGCGGGAACACCACCTCGGGACGACGAGGTGCGAGCAGGATGACTGCGAAAAACGCCATCTGCAGCACGAACCACCCCTCACCGCGCTTTCCCACCTGCTACAACTCCCCAAGCGCGGCTGCGGCCGCCTCGTCCAACAGCCAGACCAGCCGTCCCGCGGCCAGCTTGACCTGGGCGAGCGGCAGCTGTGCATCCGCGCCGCCTGAGCGCAGCGCGGCCGTGATGCGCCGGACCATGGACGCCTTGCCCGCCCCTGCGATGAGCACGAGCACCTCGTGGGCCGCGTTCAGCACAGGCAGGGTCAGGGTGATGCGCCCCACCTGCGGTTCGACGTAGGTCGGCACCGCGGTGGCAACCACCGCCTCCTGGCTCGCGAGCGCGGGCATGCCTGGGAAGAGCGAGGCCGTGTGCCCATCGTCGCCCATGCCGAGGAGCACCAGGTCGAACCTCGGGCAGGCCGCGCCGGCTAACTGCGCCACCTCGGCGACCGCCGGCGACACCTCCGCGTGCGTCAACTCCGCGCCCGCCAACTCGGCGGCGTACAGCCCTGCTGCCACCTCGGGCGACAACTCACCCGCCATGCGGTGGATGTTGGCGGGCGGCAGGGGGACTTGCTGCAGCAACGTGCGGTGGGCCATGCCGTAGTTGCTCCACGCGTGATCCGGCGGCACGCAACGCTCGTCGCCGAAGAAGATATGGGTGCGGCGCCACTCCAGCCGATCGATGAACTGTGAGGCCAGGACCGCATAGACCCCGGCCGGCGTGGAACCGCCCGCCAGGACCAGGTCGAACCGTCCATGGCGCGTCAGCGCGACATCGTGCGCGGCCACGACGCGGGCTGCGGCCTCGCGGTGGAAGGCAGCCATGCCGGGCAGCACCGCGATCTCCATGGGGCAATCCAGGCCCGGCGCGGTCACGCGCGGCCTCGCTTGCGCCCGTGTGCCGGGTCGTCGGGGCGATAGCACCCGAGCCGCCAGTGTCGCCCGGTGCGCGCCAGCAGTTGTTCGGCACCGAGAGGCCCCCAGGTTCCCTCCTCGTAGAACTCCAGGGGGGGCGCTACGACCGCCCGCCACTCGCCCGAATCGGGCTGTGGCGCCTGCTCCCAGCTCGCCTGGATGGGGTCGATGATCTGCCAGCTCAGTTCGATCTCGTCCGCGCGCGCAAAGAGCGAGGCATCTCCGGCGATGGCATCCAGCAGCAGGCGCTCGTACGCGTCGGGCAGTGCTGCGTGGCCGAATTCGTCGCCGAAATGAAACTCCATGTCCACCGAGCGCATCTGCATGCCCTGGCCCGGCGCCTTGGTCTCGATGCGCAGATGGACCCCCTCGTCCGGCTGGATGCACAGGCTGAGGAAGTTGGCGCGCGGCACACCGCCCTGCTGCGCGCCGTCGGCCCGAGCGCTGGGGAACAACTGGTGCGGCACGTCCTTGAACTGGACGACGATCTCCGTCACCTTAGCGGCCAGCAGCTTGCCCGAGCGCAGGTAGAACGGCACGCCCTGCCAACGCCAGTTGTCCACATGCAGGCACAGCGCGCCGAACGTCGCTGTGGCAGAGCCTTTCTTCACATCGGGTTCATCGCGGTAGGTACGATACTGGCCGCGCACGGTGTTGGTGGGAATGTCCTCGGGCCGCAGCGGCCGGACCGCCTGCAGCACCTGCACCTTCTCGTCGCGCAGGAACTTGGCGTTGAACGCGGCCGGCGGCTCCATGCACGTCAACGTGAGCAGCTGCAGCAGGTGGTTCTGGAAGGTGTCGCGCAGCACGCCTGCGCCCTCGTAGTAGCCCGCGCGGCCCTCGACGCCCACCGTCTCGGACGCCGTGATCTGGACATGGTCGACGTAGTTGCGGTTCCAGAGCGGCTCCCAGATGGCGTTCGCAAAGCGGAAGGCCAGGATGTTCTGGACCGTCTCCTTGCCCAGGTAGTGGTCGATGCGGTAGACCTGGCTCTCGTCGAACACCTCGTGGATGCAGCGATTGAGCTCCTGTGCGCTGGAGAGATCGTGCCCGAACGGCTTCTCGACGATGATGCGTGTGAAGCCACTGCTCGTGTTCAGCCCGGCCTTGCCGATCTGCCCGACGATGGCGGGATAGAGCTGGGGAGGGGTGGCCAGGTAGAAGAGCCGGTTGCCCTCGCACGCATGCAGCGCGTCCATCTCGGCGGCCAGCTTCTCCAGGCGCTTGTAGGTCTGCGCCGCGCCGTAGTCGCCCTGGCAGTAGTAGAGGTGTTCCTCAAACCCGGCCCACTGGGCCTCGTCTCCGCCGCCGACGCGCGCGTTCTTGAGGGCCGATTCCCGAAGATGTTTGCGGAATCCGGCAGAATCATCGCTGCCGCCCATGTCGCTGCGGGCCACCCCGATCACCGCGAAGTGGTCCCCGAGCTGCCCCTCGACGTACAGCGTGTACAGCGCGGGAATCAGCTTGCGCTCGGTGAGATCGCCGCTCGCGCCGTAGATGACGATGACAGCGGGGATGATCGGCCCTTGCCCGTCAGAATGATTTTCAGCCATGGTGTATCCCCCTCCCGCCATTCCTGCGCCCCAGTGTGCCGGAGCCACCCACGACGCGTCAGAGCGTGCGCACCAGGCCGATGATCGCGAAGACTGCCGCGACCGCAAACCCCGCGAGTGCCACCGCGGCGACCCGCCGCGCGTCGCCCTGCCTGATCACCCAGATCCCGGCAACCAAGCCTAAGACGGAGCCAACGAGCATCAGGGTCGCGCTGTTGAGCGCTGTCAGCAGCAGGAGGCCGATGGCCGCGGCGATGCCGTATTTCTCCGATAGCACAAGCTTGCTCATTCGGTCTGCACCTCCCTCGTCAACCTGACCAACCTGCCCGGCGCCGTCGCTCGCCGGTCCTTGGTCACCTCGAACCGCACGATATCCGTCCGTCCCAGGCGATCGGACAGCTCGTCGACCAGTTCGGGCCGCACGATGACGATCGCGTTGGGAATGCGCACTGCGTCCGCCAGCGGCGGCAACGCAAACGCGAACCCGCCACCCTGATGAAGCTCCAGCGGCCCGATTTCGTCGAGCACGAGCCAGTCCATGTCGGATACGATCGCCGCGGACAGCACTCTTTGGGCCCAATCGATGGCGCCGGGCTCCAGCCTGTAGATGCCGACATCCGGTCCTTCGTCGGGCCCGACGATGCGGGCGAAGGTTTGATGCTCGCCCGTCGTGAGATCGAGCATCTCGATGCCCGACTTCTTGCCGTTGGCATCGAGCAACGGGGGGGAGATGAAGCCCGCCAGCTTAAGGCCGCTGCCGCGCAACTCCGATAGCGCCTTCCAGCAGGCAGTCGTCTTGCCGCTGCCGCGCTGACCTGTGAGAAGTATGAACATCCTCGTTCACGCCTCCATGCTGTTGATCGGCCCATTCACCATTCGCAGAGACTCTCCACGTAGGTCGCTGAGCCGTCGCGCAACCAACCGTCGAGCTGCGCCTGATCCTTAAGGTTCTGGCCGCGCATGCGCGGCACGGCGATGAAACCGCACGGCAGGTCGGGCAAGGCGGTCATGTCACCCCACAGCTTCTCGAACTGAGCCACAGGGAAGATGTCCTCCTGGCCATACCCCCAGCGTTTCTTCACATCTTTGAGCGTGATGTAGGTCGGCATACGCGCCGCAACGCGCCGGATGCCCACTGTGATCGCTTCTTCGGCTGCCATGTCGCCGTCGGCCGCGGCGAGAATGGTCTCCCGCGTCAGGCCGAAGATCCGCAGAAGCTGGTCGATCTGCAGCCAGCTCGTGTTCGAGTTGTAGTAGGAGAGACCGAATTCGTCCTCCTCGTGCGGCATTGCCAGTCCTTCCAGCAGCCGGATGCGGCCATCGATGCGCGCCAGGCCGCCACCACGATCCTCAATGCTGCGCGCAATGACCTCGGCAGTGAATGCACGCCCGCTGCGCATCACCCACCCGACGACTGCCGGGTCAGCGTCCGTGCCCAGCACGTCGACGTTATGGACCATCAGGTACTGCAGGGCCGGCTGCGCCCTCAGCAACTGCGCCAACACGCCATTCTTGAACATGTTCGGCACTTCGTACCAGTGCCCCACCGGATGCAGGCACTGCTGCGGCAGGTTATCCCTGTAGTCGCTGACCTCGCCCGTCTCCCGCGCCCACGCGATGAGCGCCGCGTGGAGGCTCTCGCGGACCTTCTGCGCCTGCTCGTCGAGGAGCTGCTGGGGCATCTCCTCCCAGGCGAACCGCAGATCGCGCGCCATCGGCACCAGGCGAAGGCCGATGGCCCTGCCGGGCGACAGGATGCCGAAGGCGTCCGCCTGCTCGGGCCGGCCGCCATCACGGTGATGGCCCTCGCGGTCGAGGTACGCGGCAATGCGACCGTGCGTCAGGTAGCTGGTCGTGATGACGTGTGGCAGCGGGTTGCCTGCCAGCCGGCCGATGCGCCGGCTCTTGGCCAGGTGCACCTCGATGAAGGTGCGATGCCGCCCGCCCAGCCGGCAGAACGGATGCAGCGCCTTCACCACGCCTGCACCCTGCGTCCACCGGGTCCCGACGCCGCCCGCCAGCGTCACCACCGCCACTGCACCCGAGCGCAACGCCTCCAGCCCCTCGCGGCGATACTCCGCCAGAGACTCCAGGGCCTCACCCGCGTCGAACACTTCGCCGTGTTCGACATCGCGGATGTCGCTGTTGGCAGGCAGGCGATTCTGCGCCAGCCCCAGCCGGCCCGCGCGCATGTCGGCGCGGATCTGCTCATGCTGCACCGGATCGAAGCCATGCTCGGCCAACATGGCTTCGAGCGTCCGCTCGTTCTCCTGGTCGTCAGACGTAGCTGCGGACGGGAGCAGCCGATCGAACATGGTGTGCACCATGCCGGCCAGCGCCGGCGCGCGGCGTGCGGCAGCGGCAAACAGTGCAAGCTCCGCACGGCGGCACGGGGTCAGCTGGCGGCGGTCCAGCCGCACCAGGTCGGGCACGAACATGGCGTAGTAACCCGGTGGCATCAGGGGCAGTGCATGATCGGCGCCCTCCGGGTCGCTTCTCCCGCCCAGCAGGACAGCCCACGTGCCCCGCTCGTTGATGGCAAAGTCGTAAACGACCGGCTCCATGGCGAAGGGCAGTGCCGACTCGAGTTCCCGCTTCGCCTGAGACATGATCTGCTGCATCTGGTCCTGGGCCGCAGCGCGCACGGAGGGATCGAAGATGAACCCCATCCCGCCGCCAGACATGCCGCCCAACATCAGGAATCCCCAGAAGTGCTCGCCGTACTGCGCTTTCACCCTCTCGATCAGCCGTTCCGTGTAGAGGGTCGTGGCCCACGGGATGATCGTCTGAAGCGGCCCGGCGAAGTTGCGCGAGGTGAGGGCGCCCAGCCGGCGGATATCGCCCCGCTGCAGGGCGTCGACAGCCTGGTCGAGGATCCGGCACGCCTCCTGCCGGCCCAGCCACTCTGCCTCCGACCTCAGCAGGTACTTCTCCGTCACCATCTCCAGGATCGGGCCGACGTTCTGCGCCATCCCCCCGTGCACGAGCACCAGGCTTTCCTGCAGCGCCTGCCGGGTCGACGGTGACGCCTCATTCGGGCCGAAGATGCGATGGTCGGGCAGCAGGCGGCCCCGGCTGATGCCGTATTCAGGATCGTCTGCGCCGGACAACACGCCCGTGATCAGCTTGATGCCCGGCCACACCCCGCCCGAGTCCTGCCAGCCGCCCCCCGATCCGGCGAGCCACTCGCCGAGAATGGCACGCGCGGCCACCAGCCGGCGTTCGTGTTCGGCCAGCTGTCCGGTGAGGGAACGGGCCTGGCCGGTGGCCCGCATGCAGCAGGCGATGAGGCAGGCGAGCAGGCTGGTGGAGACAGCCAAGCGCGACCCCTTGGGTATGCCGTTGACGTTACTGACCAGCTCGATGCCGCGGCCCGGCCCAACCAGGCGAGCCAGCAGATCGGCCAGGCGCTCCTCGGAGCCTTCCATGCCGGGTGGGACGAGGCCCGAGGCGATCAGGGCGGCCTTGAGCAAGCCCAGGTAGTCGCGGGCAAAATCGAACACCTCCGCGAGGCTGGTGATATCCGCGCGGGCGGCCAGGTCGACGCTGGCAAGCCGCAGGATCGGCTCATCGATGACGCGGAGGTAGGCCTCCACGGGGGGGCGCGGCTCGGCGTCGCGGCCGCGCACGCCGAGGTCGATCGATATGTTGAGGACGCGTGCGCCCTCAGGAAAGTCCATGCCGAGGAAGAAGATATCGCTCCACGCACTGTGCGACAGGTCCATGCGCACCGGCGTCGTCTCACACAGGATGGGATAGGGCCCCTCGTTCTCGGGCCGGGCCAGCAGCTCCGGACGGATGCGAAGCGGCTGGTCGGCCGGATGACCGATGCGGAACATCCACTGGTTCCCGCGCACGGAGCGCACGCTGCGCCGGACCTGGTCGGCCAGCGTCTGGAATCCCAGGTGATGATAGGCCGCAGCCAGCGCGCTGGAAACAGACTGGTTCGGGCCCTGCCTGGCCTGTTCGCCCAGGAAGACCTGGATGGCCTCTTCGAACCGGCGCCTCAACAGGTAGTTGTACCCATCGAACGCCACAAAACCGAGTTCGTCGACGCCGGCCTTATTCGGCAGGTGGAAGCGATGGATGTCATACAGAAAGAGCAGCGCACGAACCCGCTCGTAGAGATTCGTGCTTCGCTTGCGGAATGCTTCGAGGTCCGCGCATTCGGCCAGCAGCTCCTCCGCTGTCGCCGAGCGCGCCCACGCATCCACAGACCGGTTGCGCACATCTGGATGGGAGGATGTGATGATCGAAACGAGCTGCCCGGTCACGCCGCCTCCCGGCTGCTCTGTATCTCACGACGCGTCGCGGCCAGAAGCTCGAGAAGCTGCGTGAGCACAAGGTCACGATCGCGTCCGGAGAGGGCCAGCGCGAGTTGGGCGATCAGAAGACCATACTGGACGCCGACGTCGTAACGGAACCAGGGGCGCTCCAGCGCAAGATACCGTTCCTGGGCGGCCAGCAGGGCCAGCGCACGTGAAAGCGTCACGCCATCGCGATCCTGCCCGGCCATGTGCGCCAGGATGTCCATGATGCCCGGCGTGAAGACGTGCAGGCCGAAGAAGCAGAGATAGTGGCCGGCGCGCAGGCCCGGCACCAGCAGGCGCTGCTCGGCCTCCGTGGGCGTCGGCTTCTCCATCACGTCCTCGATCAGATACAGGTCCTGTCTTCCTGCCAGCCGCCGGCCGCCGACCGTGCCGAAGTAAGGCAGCAAGGTCTCGCGCGTCGCCTGCACGGCGCTGACGGCACAGGCTTCCTGGGCTGCCACAGCGGCCAGTTGCTGAGCACATCCCTCGCTGCCCGCGCTGACCCAGAGATGATCGCCGACAAGGTGCAAGAAGGCCTCATCGCCCGTGAATGGCCGTGCACAGAGGATCGCATCGCCGTAACCCCGCGGTTGGTCCTGGGGCACGAACGTCAGGCGTGCTGACAGCTTGCCCGCCGCGCGGGCGTACGGGACTTCATCTCCGGGACAGACGACGACGCAGATATCCTCGACGCCGGCACGCTGCGCTTCTTCGAGCACGATCTGCAACACCGACTTCTGCACGCCGTCACGGTCGACCACGGTCTGAAGGGGCAGGGTTCGTTGCCGGGGACCGGCCGCGGTGATCACAGCCTTGGTAATCTTCATCGGGCGCCTCGCACTTGGAAGTCGAGACGTATGGTACGGCAAAGCAAGCCGCCGCGCAAATGACCCATGCGTTCAAAATGCACGGGGGAAGGCTCCACTGGAAATTCATGGCAGATGAGACGGGACGCGTCCTTTCACCCGGGATCGTGTTAATAAGGATGGCTTCCCTGGTCGTAACTGCCATCGCCCCAGGGCGCCACTGCTGTCTATCTCAGGAGGTTCTCTTGACTCGTTCGGATTCTCAGCGGGTAGTTGCCACGGGCCTCGGCCTGGTGACCCCCCTCGGCAATGACGTGCCAGGCACATGGAACGCGCTCATCGCCGGACGTTCCGGGGTCGGCCCTCTCACACAATTCGATCACTCGAGCTTCAAGACGCACATTGCGGCTGAAGTAAAGGACTTCGACCCCACCCGCTATCTTGACAAGCCGACCGCCCGGCGGATGGACCGCTTCCTGCACCTCGCCGTCGCAGCGGTCCACGAGGCGTTGGCAGATGCGCGACTGGACATGGCTGCCGCCGACCCGCGGCGCGTGGGCGTCATCATCGGTTCGGGCATCGGCGGAGTGCATTCGCTCCTGGCCAGCCAGATGACCATGGTGGAGCGGGGTGCGCGACGCGTCAGCCCGTTTGCTGTGCCTGCCCTCATGCTCAACAGCGCCTCGGCGCACATCAGCATCATGATCGGCGCGCGCGGGCCCAACCTCGCCATCGCGACTGCCTGCGCCACGGGCACCCACGCGCTGGGGGAAGCCGCGGAGATGATCCGCCGCGGCCACGCCGACATCATGATCGCAGGCGGCTCGGAGGGCGCCATCGTCCCCATCGCGGTGGCGGGCTTCGAGAACATGCAGGCGCTCAGCAGCCGCAACGACGGTCCGCAGCGCGCCAGCCGGCCCTTCGACCGGGATCGCGACGGTTTCATCATCGGCGAAGGCGCGGGCGTGGTGGTCCTCGAACGATTGGCGCACGCGAGGGCGCGCGGCGCGCGGATCTACGGCGAGCTGATCGGGTACGGCAACACGGCCGATGCGTTCCACATCACCGCCCCCTCGGAGGATGGCGTCGGCGCATCCGAATGCATGCTCATGGCCCTCGAGGACGCGGACATCTCCCCGGCCGAGGTGGACTACATCAACGCACACGGCACCAGCACGCCGCTGAACGATGCCAGCGAGACGCAGGCCATCAAGCTGGTGTTCGGTGACCACGCGTATCGCCTGGCCGTCAGCTCGACCAAGAGCATGACCGGCCACCTGATGGGCGCGGCCGGCGCGGTCGAGGGCGTCTTCTGCCTGCTCACGCTGAGCGAGGACCTCATCCCTCCGACGATCAACTACGAACACCCGGATCCCGCGTGCGACCTGGACTACGTGCCCAACGTGGCACGGCCGGCCAGGGTCAACGTCGCGATCTCGAACTCCTTCGGCTTCGGCGGCCACAACGGAACGGTTGTCTTCCGGCGGCTCGAATGACAGCGCACGCGAACGCCGGCGCGAACGGCCGGTATGCCCAGATCACGGGCTGGGGCAGCTGCGTTCCCGACAAGGTGCTGACCAACGAGGCACTGGCCAGCATCGTCGACACGACCGACGAGTGGATCGTGTCGCGCACCGGAATCAGGGAGCGCCACGTCGTGGCCGGCGAGCGCGAGACCACCGCCACCCTGGCCGCGCGCGCGGGCCGCGATGCGCTGCTCGTGGCCGGCCTGCCGCCTGCCGAGCTGGACCTGGTCATCGTCGCCACCGCAACGCCGGAATACGCCTTTCCAAGCACAGCCAGCCTGATCCAGGATGCGCTCGGCGCCTCGTCGGCCGGTGCGTTCGATCTCAGCGCCGGCTGCTCGGGCTTCATCTACGGCCTGAGCATGGCGTCGGCTGCCGTGCAGAGCGGGTCAGCAGACCATGTGCTGGTCATCGGCGCGGAGACGCTCTCCCGCATCACGGACTGGACCGACCGGAACACCTGCGTCCTCTTCGGCGACGGTGCGGGCGCGGTCATCGTCAGCGCATGCACCGAGCGCTGCGGCGTGCTGGCAACCGAACTGGGCAGCGATGGCTCGGGAGGCGATCTGCTGATCCTGCCCGCGGGCGGCAGCCGCCGGCCTGCCAGCCTGGAAACGGTGAGCAACGGCGGGCACTACCTTAAGATGAACGGCCGCGAGGTGTTCCGCTTCGCGACCACCGTCATGCCACGGGCTGCGGAGAGCGTGACCCGGAAGGCCGGGTGGGAGATCGCAGACGTATCGCTCGTCATCCCGCACCAGGCCAACGTCCGCATCATCGAATCCGCGGCGAAGCGGCTCAACGTGCCCCTGGACAGATTCTTCGTCAACGTGGATCGCTACGGCAACACATCGGCCGCCTCCATTCCGATCGCGCTCACCGAAGCGGTGGCCCAAGGCCGGTTGCACCCTGGCGACAAGCTGGTCCTGGTGGGTTTCGGCGCGGGCCTGACGTGGGCCGGCGCGGCCGTGGAGTGGGGGATGCCGCCCCCGGCCACCACCCGGACCTCCCTGCGACGCTTTCTGGCGCGCCTGGGCATCCTGTTGGCCGGCAATCGCTCCTGGCTCCGGCAGAGCGAACGGCACGTCTACAACTGGATCATGGGGCCCGTGGGCAAGGAAGACTGGCGCGGACGCCTGCGCCAACGCGTCGATGCGTGGCGTGACCGGACTCGCCGCCGGTTGGGTGACCGGGAGTAAGCGCCGTCATCACATGAGTTCCAGGTGAAGCCCGAAGCGTGTACGTGCAAGGAGCCTCCTTCGACTACGCTTCGGCTTCGCCTCCGCTCCGCTCAGGACGCTCCTGTACATCTGGAACTGCCTTGTACGCCAGAAGTCATTTGACAGCGGCGCGGCATTATTGTTACACTGCGGCGGCTTTCTGGCACTGCCAATCCCGCCCCCGAGGTGCTTGACTCAATCATGGGCCGCCAATGGAAAGTCGCCGGCGCAGTTGCGATCAGCCTGCTGCTGCTGGCGCTTTTTTATCCCACCCTGCGCTGGCTAGCCGGCGAGTGGCTGGGAAATGACTATTACTCCCACGGACCCCTTGTGCCGTTGATCTCCGCGTTCTTCGCGTGGCGGCTCTGGCGGACGTGGAAGCCCGGCGCGCGCCATCTCCAGCCCGCCAATGCAGGGCTGGCGCTCGCAGGGGGCGGGGTGCTGTTGTACCTGTTCGCCCTGATGCAGCGCGCCTATTTCGTGGCGGCCCTGGCGATGATCGTGATCCTGTCCGGCCTGGTCTGGGGGCTCCTGGGCACGGCAGCGCTGAAACGCATGGCGTTCCCCCTGCTGTTCCTGATCTTCATGGTGCCGCTCCCCTTCGTCGAGCCGCTCAGCGTGCCCATGGCGCAGGTGACGGGCGTCATCTCCGCGGGCATCGTGCGCCTGTTCGGGGTGCCCGTCGAAGTGAGCGGCGCGCAGGTCAGTCTCCCGAACGCGGAGCTGGTCGTGGGCGCGCAGTGCAGCGGCCTGCGATCGATCGTCACCCTGCTGACGCTCGTCGGCCTGATCGTGTTCGTGCTTGAGGGGGCGCTGTGGCGCAAGGTGGTGTTGGCCCTAAGCAGCATCGTCATCGCTGCCTTCGGCAATGTGTTGCGGGTCGCTTCCCTTCTTGGGGTCGCCAACCTCTGGGGCGCGGATGCGGCGTTCAAGTACTATCATGACTATTCCGGAATCGTGTTCTTTGCCAGCGCTTTTGTGCTCTTACTGCTCTTCAGCCGGTTGATGGGATGTCGAGAGATCAAAGAAGAACTGTTTTAGTTATCCTCTTCCTGGCGGTTGCCGTTGGCGCGGCGCTGTTCATCAGCCTGGGCGACCGGTTGCTGGAGCGCGGGTCGGATGGCGGATACGAATTCGTGGCCGACATCGACAACTGGCAGCGCACCGAGCGCGAACGCGCCGTCACGTCGCCATATGACTTCAACCTGTCCGCAGAACTGAGCCAGGTGCCGCTGCAGCTGGGCGAGTGGCAGGGCACGGACGTCCCGCAGACGAACGTCGAGGTATTCATCCTGCTGGAGCCCGAGCAGTACCTGCAGCGCATGTATCGCCTGCCCGACGGGCGTTTCGTCTGGCTGAGCCTGATCGGCAGCCGCAAGTCGAAGAGCTTCCACTCTCCGCAGATCTGCTACGACACGGATGGCTGGCAGACCGAGGCCAGCTCGGAAATTGTTTCACTGAGCCAGGGCGAAATCTACGCGCTCAAGCTCGTCGCGAGCAAGACCTACAACGGCGGCGGGACGGACGAACACGTGATCACCTACTTCTACCTGTGGCCGTCGTACGCGCGCGATCCGCAAGATGGCATGGTGCTGGTCAAGCTGACAGCGCCGATCTACGACTCGATCGATGAGACGGTGGAACTGGAGAAGGCGTTCTTCAGGGAGTTGTTCACATCAGCCAGACAGTGAGCCGCAGGGCGCCAGACGCCTCGTCCGCCACCGCACAGCTTGCAGCCATCCGCCGGTGACATTCCGGCACAGACAGCGCCCCCGGGGAATTCCCCGGGGGCGCTATTCATGAGCTACTCATCGGTGGAGGAGGGCGGACAAGTCGCCCGCCCTCAGCCAGTTCTAGTCGCGATTCTTGCGGCGGCGAGCCTGCACGCGCATGCGTGCGTAGCCGGCCATGCCCGCCAGGCCGGTGCCCAGCATGAGCCAGGTGCCCGGTTCGGGGATCTCGCCCGGTTCCATGTACACAACCTGCACGGTCACCAGGTTCGACGTGCGGGGCGCTCCCTCGGTGAAGGAGATCACCGCGTCGTTGGTGATCTCGTAGGGGAGCTCGGCCGCAGGAACGTGTGCCGCCTTGCCCTTGATCGTGATGGTGACGACTTCACCCGGTTTGAGCTCGCCGATCGTGATGGTCAGCAGCCGCGTCGCCGGGTCATATGCAACCGTTCCCTTCGTGGTCGTGGCCGTCACGTCGTCGAGCCGCGGCCGGATCTGGTCCGTCACAACCACGTTGGTGGCGCTGGCGGAGCCGTCATTCCGCACCGTCACGGTGAAGACCACGGGATCGTATCGGTGGACGATCGCATCCTGCGCGGACTTGTAGATCTGAGGCTTCACGCTCGCATCGAGCGGGTTGCTGACCTTCGCCTGCTTCGGTGCCAGGTCATCGGCCGTCAAGACCGCCGTGTTGTCGATGGTGAGCGCATTCCACTCGGCGAAGCTGAGCGGCACGTTGGCCTGTCCCGTCAGCCCGGTGATGATCAGGTTCACGGTCACCTTGAAGGTGCCGCAGATCTCCTCATCCGGGGCCAGCGCGCTGTCCTTCCAGCTCAACGTCTGGCTCGCCTCGTTGTAGGTTGCGCCGCCGGTCGCGCTGCCCAGCACGTAGGTTGTGTTCACCGGGATCACATCGGTCAGCACGACGTTCGTCGCGCTGCCCACGCCCGTGTTCGTGAAGCACACTTCGTAGCTGATGGTGTCGCCCGGTTTGACGGTGGTGGCAGGCGTGTTCTTCTTCGTCACCTCGAGGATCGGGCGGGCGCGCACCGTGACCACGTTCGTAGCCTGGTCGGTGACCAGGTCGTCGTCGGTAATCGTTGCCGTGTTCGAGACTTCAGTGCCATCCGCCAGCGTCTTCTTCGCACGCACGGTAACGGACACAGAACCGGTCGTGCCGGCTGCGAGGTCGCCCAGCTTCCAGGTGACCGTATGCGTCGCGGCGTTATACGTGCCGCCGTCAGTCGAGGAGACGTACTCGACGCCATCCGGCAGTGGATCGGTGATCACGACGTTGGGTGCAACCGTCGTGCCGCCCACGGTGTAGCCGATGGTCCAGACAAACGTGCCGTTGGCATCCGCCGGTTGCCCGCCAAGGTTGTTGGTCTTGGTGAGATCCAGCGTGTGGCCCGGATCCGCATGCACCGTGTTGACGGCCGTATCCGTTGCGGAGTCGTTTGCCTTGTTGGTGATGGTCACGGAGTTGTTGATGAGCGTGCCGTTCTTCTGCGGCTTGTCTGCCTTGACGACCAGCGTCAACGTGCCATTCGCCGGCGGAGTCTGGTTGCCCAGATCCCAGGTCACCGTACCCGCGGCCTCATTGTGCACGCCGCCGTTGGATGCGCTGACGAAGGCGACGTTCTCGGGCAGCGTATCGACGACCTTGGTGTCCTCGGAGAAGGCGTTACCGCCCACGGTCCACTTGATGGTGTAGGTCAGGTTCTCGCCCTGCTCGACCGGCTCAGGCGCGCCCGTCTTCTCGATGGCGAGCTCCGCCTTGGCGGTCACTGTCGTCGTGTCGGTCGCCGTGTTGTCCGACAGATCGACCTCGCCGGCCGTGGTCGTGCTGATGGTGGCCTTGTTGGTCAGGGTCGTCATGCCCGCGGGGAAGATGGGATCGAGCTTGACCTTGACGCTCACCTGGCCCGTGACATAGTGGTTGACCGCGCCGAGGTTCCACGTGACGGTTCGAGTGGCGGCATCATAGACGCCGCCGTTGGAGGCAGAGTCGAACGTGACGTACTCGGGCAGCGTGTCGACAATCTTGGTGTCCAGTGTCGGCACGTTCCCGTAGTTCTCATAATCGAGGGTGTAGGTCAGCGTGTCGCCCGGGTTGGCGGTCGCGACGCCGTCCGTCTTGGCGATCTTCAGCTTGGGCTCGGGCGCCACCGGCAGTGCCGCCTGCGCGAACCACGCCCCGCTCTCGCCAGTGCCCTCAGGGTTCTGTGAATTGGTCTTTTCCGACTCGAGTTGCAGGGCCAGATAGGTGTCGCCCGCCTTCACACGAACCTTGATGCGAACGAGCGACCACTCGGGGGCGATGTAGCCGCCAACCTCTTTGGTCCAGCCATGCTCATCGAGCCAGCCCCACATGCTCATGACTGGGTAGGTGGAGGAAGTCGTCCCGCAGCCGGCGCCGACGAACGGATCGACCACTACCAGCTTGCCGCCGTTGACCGGCGATGGCGGGTTGGTCGCGTAGTTGACCAAGGCCGGCGGCACTCCGCCGGACCCCGTCCTGGCCCACAGGTTCATGCCCCGGCAATCGTTGGGCGGAACCAGGTCAGGCGAGGCGACCTCGGCGGGCCTGTCTGTCACGTGGTGGGCGCCCGCATAGTGCAGCCAGACGGTGATGTCCCGATCTTCGGGCATGGGCGCAAACGTGAACGCCAGGACGTCGGTGGTGCCGTGCTTCAGCTCCCACGAGTAGTCCATGTTGTCGATCAGGTCGACTTGATTGGGCGCCTGGCACATGCCGGTGCTGTACACGACGACCAGGCTGACGCCATTGCGCTGAGTGGTGCCATCAGGCTTGAGGTTCCAGCCGGAGATCGTCCACTTGTTCAGGCCCTGCTGGACGAGATTCGAGCCACTCGGCCCGACGTTCGCCCGCCACATGTGCCACAGCCATCCGGATTCGGAAAAGTCATACTCGTCGATCTTCGAACCGACCACCGTGTTGCCGTTGACAACGAGGTCGCTCTGATTCGGCGAGTCTGGCGCACCGATATCCTCCGAGCCGATCCAGACCAGGTAGGCATCGAGCACCGGGCCGGGAACATCCAGCGACAGGGGATACGGCGTATTGCCGGCCCACATGCCCTGGCCTGCAGTGACGACATCATAGCAGCCGTACTTGGGGAAACCAGGGACTTCCTTGTAGGGAGCGCCCTCGCCGAAGGCCACACCGGCCATTGACACCGTCATGGCCAGCACGACAAACAGCAAGAAAGCTACACTCAGCGTCTTGTGCTGTCGAAAGGTTGGGCTCATCGTCTTCCTCCACATGAAATAATAGGGGTCATGAGTGACAGACCGTAGGACCACAAGAGCTAAACAGGCCTGGCTTCAGCGCGAACAGGAAAAGTCAGGCGGGCCGGCGGGCGCAACCGAACAAGGTCAACGCCCTGAGAGCGAAATGCTCCTCATTGCTTGATCTGAGTGAACAGCCGGAATCCGCAGGGCGTGAGGACAAATCGCCGCAGCGGTCGATGCAGACAATAGCAGCCTCCCAACACAAAGTGGCGGTCATTAGAAAGTCTGCGACACATTGCACATTATAGCACCCTTTGTCTCAGTGTCAACGACTGAGACTGGAAAAACGGGCTGTCAGTTTGTTAATATTTGTGCTTTGACAATCCCCTGGCACTCATGCTAGACTGTCTCCGACAGTTGAGAGGCATCTGCGCCTGCGCGTGGATGCCGGGCAGGGGGAGCTGGGTGGAGCCCGGCTGAGAGGTTGGCGCCGGCCGCAATGGCACGGCATGCCGACGACCCATTGAACCTGACGGGTAATGCCGGCGAAGGGATGCAATCGCAGCCACAGGCGACCCACCAGGGTCGCTTTTTTGTTGTCGTTGACGGCTATGCGTTACGAGGAAGGCGGATATGCGGGTCTTTGTGGTCGCAGGGAGCCCAACAGCCCAACAGCCCATCGGCCTGGCGCCCCGCAGGGGTGACCGGGTGATCGCGGCCGACCTCGGTGCGCGCCATGCACGGCGTTGGGGCTGGCCCGTCCATCTGCTGATCGGTGATTTCGACTCGCTGGAAGCTGAGGAGTTGCGGGCGGTCGAACAGGCAGGGACTCCCGTCCTGCGCAGCCCGGCTGCCAAGGACCAGACCGACACCGAGCTCGCGGTCGCCCGGGCCCTGGCTTGGGACGCCGATGAGATCATCATCTGCGGCGCACTGGGCGCTCGCACCGATCATCTGCTGGCGAACGTGCTGCTCCTGGCGCATCCCCTCCTGGCGACAGTAGATGCCTGCCTGGCAGACGGCGCCGAGGTGGTGCGGCTCCTCCGGGCGACCGGCGACACCCGCCGGATCGTTCTTGCAGGGACGGTGGGCGACCTCCTGTCGCTGCTGCCCCTGGGAGGCGACGCGGAAGGTGTTTCCACTCACGGCCTCCGCTATCCGCTGCACGATGAAGTGCTGTACGCCGGCGAAGCCCGCGGCGTCAGCAACGTCTTCAGCGCGGCGCTCGCGGAGGTAACCCTCCGCCGCGGACAGCTGATCTGTATCCATAACAAGACAGGTGAGAAATGAAGCTGAGACTGACTCTTATTACGGTGTTCGTTGGCCTCGTAATGGCCGCGTGCACCGGCATGCCGACGCCGGCCCCGACATCGGCGCCGACCGCGGCGGTCGAGCCAATCCCGACCGCCGTGCCTGCGTCCGGCCGGGTCGTGACCGTCATGACCCACGACAGCTTCAGCGTCAGTGAGGAAGTGGTGGCCCGCTTCCAGGCGCAGTGCGACTGCACGATCCGCTTCCTGAAGTCAGGCGACACAGGGCTGGCGCTGAACAAGGCGATCCTGAGCAAGGGTAATCCCCTCGCGGATGTCTTCTTCGGGGTGGACAACACCTACCTGAGCCGTGCGCTCGCGGGCGACATCTTCGAGCCGTACGCGTCGCCGGCACTGGCGCAGCTCCCTGATGAGTTGAAGGTGGACGACACCAACCGCCTGCTCCCGGTCGACTTCGGCTACGTCACGCTCAACGTCGACCGCCAGTACTTCAGCGACAACAACATCCCGCTGCCTGCCGAGCTGGCCCAGCTAGCAGATGAGGCCTACGAGGGCATGCTGGTCGTCGAAAACCCCGCCACATCCTCGCCCGGATTGTCGTTCCTGCTGGCGACCGTGGCCGCGTTCGGCGAGACGGGTGACTACACCTACCTCGACTTCTGGCGAGATCTGCGCGCGAACGACGTGCTGGTCAGTGAGGGATGGGAGGACGGCTACTACGGGCAATTCAGCGGAGGAAGCGGCGAGGGCGACCGGCCCATGGTGGTGAGCTACGCCACCAGCCCCGCGGCCGAGGTCTTCTTCGCCGATCCACAGCCCGAGGAGTCACCGACAGCCAACCTGTTCCTGCCCGGCGGCAGCTTCAAGCAGATCGAGTTCGTGGGCATCCTGAAGGGTGCGCAGGCGCCGGACCTGGCGCGGCAGTGGGTCGACTTCATGCTCGGGCCGGACTTCCAGGCGGACATCCCGCTGCAGATGTGGATCTACCCCGCGCACCCCGGTGCGCCGCTGCCCGAGGTGTTCACCAAACACGCCGCGGTGCCCGAGGTGGCGCAGGGCCTGACGCCCGAACAGATCGCGGCGGGCCGGGAAGGATGGATTCAGGCGTGGACCGACGCCGTCCTGCGCTAGCGAACGCGGCGATCGAGCGCATGAAGGCGGCGCGTGCGACGCCGCTGATGCTCGTTCCGCTCGCGTTCCTGGCGCTCTTCTTCTTCTACCCCCTCGTCGCGGTGGTGGTGGAGAGCTTCGCGCCGGACGGTCAACTCAACCTGGCGCCCCTGGCCAGCCTGTGGCGTGAGCCATACTTCGGCCGCGCGCTCTGGTTCACCACCTGGCAGGCCACCCTGTCGACGGTGGTGACCCTGGCCCTGGGCATGCCGGTTGCGTTCGTCTTTGCGCGCTACTCCTTCCGCGGCAAGACGTTTCTGCGCGCACTGACCACCATCCCGTTCGTGCTGCCCGCGATGGTCGTGGCGGCCGCGTTCACCGCGCTCCTGGGGCCGCGCGGCTGGCTGAACACCCAGTTGATGGCCTGGTTCGACATGGCCCGCGCGCCGATCCGGCTGCAGCAGACGATCTGGCTCGTGCTCCTGGCGCACGCCTTCTACAATACGACGGTCATCGTGCGGATCGTGGGTGGGTTCTGGTCCAATCTCGACAACCGGCTATCGGAGGCCGGCCGCGTGCTGGGGGGCAGCCGGCCGCGCGTCTTCTTCGAGATCACGCTCCCCCTGCTGCTGCCCGCGGTCGCCGCGGCCGGCCTGCTGGTTTTTCTCTTCTGCTTCACGTCATTCGGGGTGATTCTCATCCTGGGCGGCCCGCGCTTCGCCACGCTGGAGGTTGAGATCTACCGCCAGGCCGTCGCGCTGTTCCGCCTGCCCGAAGCGTCCGCCATCGCCCTGGCCCAGATTGTCCTGACCTTCGTCGTCATGGCAGTGTACACGCGTGCCCAGGCCAGCGCGTCCCTGCCGCTCAACCTGCGGCCGGCAGGCATGAGCGAGATCCGGCCGACGACGCCGCTACACCGGCTCCTCGTCGGCCTGACTGCGGCCGGCGTGCTGCTCTTCCTCGTCGCACCGTTGGCCGCCCTGGCGCTGCGCTCGCTTGCGCCCGGCGATCCGTTCCGCTACTTCCGCGAGCTCTTCGTCAACCGCACCAGCTCGCTCTTCTACGTTCCGCCCGGCATCGCCATCCGCAACAGCGTGGGGTTCGCCCTGCTGACTACCGGCCTGGCGCTGACGATCGGCACGTTGACCGCGACGCTCATGGCGCAGGGGCGCACGCGGTGGACTGTCCTGCTGGAGCCCCTCGTGCTGCTGCCCCTCGGCACGTCTGCCGTCACCCTGGGCTTCGGCTACCTACTGACCATGGGCCAGCCACCGCTCAACCTGCGCGCCTCGCCCGTGCTCGTCCCCATCGCGCACACGCTGGTCGCCTTCCCCTTCGTCGTCCGCACCCTGCTGCCCGTGATGCGCGGGATCAAGCCCGACTGGCGGGAGGCGGCCGCGATCTTGGGTGCTTCGCCCTGGCGCGCCTGGCGCGAGGTCGACCTGCCGATCGTGGGCCGCGCGCTGCTCGTTGCGGCCCTCTTCGCCTTCACCGTCAGCATGGGCGAGTTCGGCGCCACGCTCCTGATCGCGCGGCCCGAGTTTCCGACCATGCCCCTGGTGATCTTCCGCCTGCTGGGCCAGCCCGGCGCGCTCAACTACGGCCAGGCCATGGCCATGAGCACCATCCTGATGTCGGTCTGTGCGGTCGCGTTCGTCCTGATCGAGCGCTTCCGCGTCGGCCAGGTCGGAGAGTTTTGACGCCATGACGCCATTGTTGTCCGTGAACTCGGTCTCCAAGTCCTACCCGGGACTGCCGGTCCTCAAGGAGGCGACGTTCGCTGTGGAGGCCGGGGAGATCATCTGCCTGTTGGGCCCCAGCGGCTGCGGCAAGACGACGCTGCTGCGTATCGTGGCCGGGCTGGAGGCGCCGGATACCGGCGCCGTGAAGTTCGGGGGCCAGGACCTGCGCGATGTTCCGGTCCATCGCCGCAACTTCGGCTTCATGTTCCAGGACTACGCGCTCTTCCCGCACCGAGACGTCTTCGCCAACGTGGCATTCGGGCTGCGGATGCAGGGCGCTACGGCCGCGGAGATCGAGGCCAGGGTGCAGGAGGTGCTGGCGCTGGTGGCCCTCGAGGGCTACGAGCGCCGCCGCGTGATCGAGCTTTCCGGCGGGGAGCAGCAG
Source organism: Anaerolineae bacterium (assembly GCA_040766655.1). GTDB lineage: Bacteria > Chloroflexota > Anaerolineae > CG2-30-64-16 > CG2-30-64-16 > JALOOB01. The sequence continues at coordinate 57,593 of JAXGQB010000015.1, read as the reverse complement.
CGCGTGGCACTGGCGCGCAGCCTGGCCCCGCGACCGCAGCTTCTGATGCTGGATGAACCGCTCGGGGCACTGGACCGCTCGCTGCGCGAGCAACTGATGAACGAGCTCCGCGCCATCCTGAAGCAGGTCGGCGTGACCGCGCTCTACGTGACGCACGACCAGGAGGAGGCCTTCGCCGTGTCCGACCGCGTGTTGATCATGCGCGCCCGGCCCGAGAACGGCGAAGGTGGGTGGATCGAGCAGGAGGGCACGCCCGCGGCCGTCTACCGCTATCCCCGGACGGCCTACGTGGCCCGGTTCCTGGGCTTTCGCAACCTGCTCGACGCGACGGTGTTGGGACCAGGCAGCGGGGACCCCCATGCCGGGGTCGCGCCCCACTCCTACCGCGCGCGCACCGCGCTCGGCGACATCGTGGCCTCCGATGTCGACGAACGTTTCGCGGTGGGCGAGGCGGCCACACTGCTCGTGCGGCCGGAAGCCGCCGATGTCCGACCAACGGGCGAACGCGGCGAGAACCTGCTCGCAGGGCGCCTGATCTCCGCCTCCTTCCGGGGCAGCTACTACCTCATCCGGACCGAACACAGCGACGGCGTGGTTCTCACCTGCGAGGCGTCTGCGACGGACGAGGATCTGCCCGCGGCCGGCGAGCCGTTGACCCTGAGCCTGGACCCCACCGCAGTGACGCTGCTGCGCCCCGAGTAATGGGAACATGCGTTCGCCCGTTTTGACTTTTCGCGGCGAACGAGTAAAATAAGGACTGGTTTCGATGGCGGACCATGCACGGAACCTGAATTTCGCGCCGAGTAACTGAAGGAGCACACGCACATGTACCAGAAGACCATGGTCGTCGGCCACCTCGGGCGGGACCCCGAGATGCGCTACACCCCTAGCGGCGTCCCCGTCACAAGCTTCAGCATCGCCACCACCCGCAAGTGGACCAACCAAAACGGTGAGTCACAAGAGAAAACCACCTGGTTCCGCGTCACCTGCTGGCGCAAGACGGCCGAGCTGGCCGCACAGTATCTGAAGAAGGGCCGGCTGGTCCTGGTCGAGGGCGACATCGACGCCTCCGCGTACACGGATCGCGAAGGCAACCCGCGGGCCTCTCTCGAACTCACCGCCACCACCCTGAAGTTCCTGGGCAGCCGCGAGGAAGGCGGCGGAGCGGCCCCGTCCGGCGGCCCGGGCGGCGAGGACTTCCCGACGCACGAGGATGACCTGCCGTTCTAGGCGGACAGCCGAAAACACTGAGCCACGGCACGGCGCGCTGCGCCGTGCCGTTTCTTATGAAATAGCGACGTGGCCCGGCAGTTTGTGCGCAGCTCGGTGCCACTCGCCCACTACAGGCATGATACCCTTGGCCAATTTGCTGGCGATCCAGCCCCCAAGGATGCCCTCGAACGCCGCCGCTGGAGGACACAAAGTAACCGACCAGGAACCGACAAAAGTCTGAGACAAAGTATCGATCAGGGAGTACGCTTAGGATTGAGGGGTGCTGCTGGCGCAGGGCCTACGGCTTTGTTCGCCCTGCTGTTTTTCAGGTTCAAGCACGCGCTCGTCCCAGCGGAGGCTGATTACTAAACCTGATCGCATACCACACATGGAGAGTCAAAGATGAAAAACAACCACAAACTCGGCGCATTCCTGGCCGTCGTCGGCATCCTGACGGGGCTACTCAGCCTCTTCATCCTCTCCGACATCTACACGCCCAACATTGTCGGCAAGATCGCGGACGGCCGGCCTGATGAGGCCATCACAGTGCGCATCGTCTTCGCCTTGCTCGGCTGGTTGGGTATCGCGGCCAGCGCCTTATGGACGACAGTCTTGTATGGCTTCCTGAACAAGGCGGAATGGGCCTGGGGCGGAGGGGTAGTGGCCGCAAGCATTCAAATTCTCTGCGGATTCTTCCCGATGATTCCCGCGGCCAGCATCGATCTTCCTACTCCGACCGTGTTCGTGTTCATCATCGGCTTCGTATTGTGGTTCGGCATGCTCCTGGTCGGCGGCGTCGACAAGAAGATCGTGATACTTGCGTTCGCCAGCGGCCTGGCATATGTGCTTACTTTCATCGATGGCGTCGGCGCAATCTCGCGCTACCAAACCGTGTCCGAGGGCTTTTCACACGGCATGTATGGCTTGTCGCAGATGGTCAATTGGTGGGGCGCGGCTGCTTGGGTAGTCTTCATCTTCGCGCTGGTCAAAGGCAAGGCGTGGACCCTGCCTCTTGGCGTGTTTGCAGCTGCCATGTCCATCTTCGGCGGCTATCCTGTCGGACTGACGGATGTGATCAGGCTACAACGGTTTTCAATGTTTTTGACAGCCCCTGCCATCGCGACGATCCTATTGATCGTCTTTCTGCTGCCGGGGACCAAGCGCGTACTCGCAGCGTGGATCAGTAAAGCGGGATGACGCTGGGGGATTGATATCGGAGGAACGCACAATGCAGACAGTCAAAGAACGCCTCTCCTATCTCTTTGGCTCGACACGAGGCTTGGCCCTGGTCGCCATCGCGGTGGTCTCGATCATCACCGCGATCTGGGGCATGCTCTCGGGTCCGATGGTTGAATGGGGTGTGAAAGACGTGGTCGTGCGCTTGCTCGGCATGAGGCTCATTGAAGCCGAGCGCGAAGGCCGCATCATCATGCTCTACCACACGATTGCGATGACGGTGGTGGCGATCGAGGTGTATTTCATCACCGAGATCGTGCCCATGAAACGCCACATGCAGACAGTGGTCAATGCCACCATCACGATCGGCTACCTGACCGCCGTGATCTTCGGTCTGCTGTTCGCTTACTGGGGCCAGAACTTCATCTTCCATGGCCTGTTCCTGCTGGGCCAGTCGCTGGTCTTCTTCGCGGGGATCTTGTTAGCCGCAGCGCTCTGGCCCTGGGCCAAAGAACGCCGGCTGCCCGCGGATTCGCCTTATGCACACACGCGGGGCGGCCTCGACCTGGAACGGGTTGCGTTCTTCGTCATGAGCGTGGCGATGCTTGTCTCTGCCTCCTTCGGTGCGGTGACTGGCTCCTATTGGGGCAACGGGCACGAAACCTTCCTGGCCGAGGATTTGATCCGCAACCCCCACAAGACCGGCCTGCAGAAGGCCATCATCGGTCACCTGCACATCATGGTGACCCTCGTCGCCGTCGCCATCACGCTGATCGTGGGTCGCTGGATGAAATTCAAGGGCATTTATCATAAGATCGCAATGCCCTTGATGATCGTAGGCACGATCATCATCACATTCGGGGCGCTATCGGTCGTGTGGGTGGAGTGGGCGCATACCACAATCTATATCGGCTCGGTCTTCGTGATGCTTGCAGCGCTGTTGTACGTGATATACGCGTGGGACATGCTGATCAGAGAGGGCACAGCCGGCATCAAGAAGCCATCCCCAGGGCAGAAGATCAGAGCCCTGCTTCGCGATCCACTGAAGTTCGGCCCCGGCTGGCAGATGGTCTTCATGAATTTTACCGTCAGTGGGGTCGGCATCTTCATGGCGGCCAAGCTGGACGAAATCTTTCGCGTCTGGCCACACAGGGTAGAGCGAATCACGCTGACCGGCCACTGGCATATCCTGGCGGGCCTCATCGCGACGATCATCCTGTTCTACTTCGCCGACCTCTCCGGCATGAAGGGCAAGGCCCGCAAATGGTTCGGATGGCTGGTGATCCTGATGTCTAATCTTGCCTTTGGCTCGGTGACGGTGTTCTCCATGAAGCGCCTGTTTGTGAACGAGATGGAGCAACAGAACATCGTCAACTGGACCATGCTGCTGACAGACATCGGCCTGGCCTCCGTGCTGACTGCGCTAGCAGTATTCATGCTGTGGCGGCTGTACGATCTGCTGCGGGCCCGCGGCCGGTGGCGCCATGAACTGCGCACTGAACGTAGAACGTCCGCTGAGGCCGAAATCGAGGAGCAGCAGCGCAAACTGGAAGAACTCAAAGCCATCGTCGAGGAGGTGTCGGAATGAGGCGCGTCCTGCTAACCCTGAGCCTGATTGTTCTGACGGTCGCAGCCTGCGCGCCGGCCCCGAACATCGGCGCCGTAACACCTCCCTACATCGACACGGGCGTTGACCCTGAATTATGGGCACGCGTGCCGGCCGGCGAATTTCCCTACGGCCAGCAGGATCACATGACCTCCGTGGACCATGATTACGAGATCATGGTCACAGATGTCACGGTCGAACAGTACGCCAGATTTTTGAACGAGGCGCTGGCGGCTGGGACCATCCAGGTGGGCCCCGTTACGGTTGAAGCCGGCGGAGAGACTCGCATCGAAGAAGGTGCCTACAGCCACTATCCGGGTGACCCCTTCCAAGGTTTCGAACACGAGGAAGAGATCAAGGCAGGAGATAAATTGCTCATGCCCACACAGATCGAGGGCCTCAGGCTGACCCTTGACGGCGGAGCCTTCACCGCCATCCCGGAGTACCGCAATCACCCGGTGACCATGGTAAGCTGGTTCGGCGCCAACGCCTACTGCCAGTTCTATGGTTGGCGGCTGCCGACAGAGATCGAATGGGAGAAGGCCGCGCGCGGCACGGAACTGGTGGATGGCCGTGGGTCACCCTTCCCATGGGGATCGGGCATCGAAGACAACCAGGCCAACTTCTACTCTTCGTTCGATCTGTTCGAGAAGATGTTCGGCAAACTGGGCAATACCACCCCGGTCGGCTTCTACAACGGCCGATCCTATGACGGTTATGAGACGCTCGATGCGGCCAGCCCCTATGGCCTGTACGACATGGCCGGCAATGTATGGCAATGGACGGGCGACGATTACACCGATCAGCACTATCGTTATCTGCGCGGGGGCAGTTTCTACTCGTACGCAGTCGACCTGCGCGTCTGGAAGAACAACAGCGCCGGGCCGACGTACTACGACTCGGAGATCGGATTCCGCTGTGCCAGGGAGGTGAAGTAGACGCCGATCGGCCGGACCGCTCAGAGAAGGTCAGCGCGGGGTGATTGATTGCCGTGCGGCGCTCGGTGTAGGTGTGCTCCGGGTGAGCGGAATGCGGGTGGGACTGGCGGTTGTGCCGTCATACGGCGTCTTCTCCCCGCGCGGCGCACATTGACGCCGCGTCCCACATACGCTAGACTGCCTTCAGACTACCCCACTGGAGGCCCGCATGGCTCAACAGCCGCCGCAGAACCAGCCGCAGATCAACATCGAGCTGCCCGCCGATCTCGACGCGATCTACAGCAACTTCGCGATCATCAGCCACTCGCAGTCAGAGATCGTCATCGACTTCGCGCGGCTGTTGCCGGGCGTCCCGAAGGCGAAGGTGCTGGGACGCGTGGTGATGACGCCGCTCAACGCGAAGCTCCTGCTGCGCGCGCTGCAGGAGAACCTGAACAAGTACGAGGAGAAATTCGGCGAGGTGCGCGTGGCGGGCGAACCCGGCTTCACAGCCAGCGATCGCACCATCGGCTTCAAGCACTGAAACGGCTGGCGCCAGCCGGCCAGGAGCAACCGTCATGCCTCTCAACGAAGCCCGCACCGAGTACTACCCGACGATCAAAGAGCTCCCCGAAGGCGAACGCCCGCGCGAACGGCTGCTGCACTATGGACCGGCGGCCGTCAGCACCGCGGAATTGCTCGCCATCATCCTGCGGACCGGCAGCCACGACGAGAACGTCATCATGCTCGCCCAGCGACTGCTCACCCGCTTCGGCGGCCTCGCAGGCCTGGTCCAGGCGACCGTCGAGGAACTGGTCACCGTCAAGGGAATGGGCCCTGTGAAGGCGATCGAGCTGAAGGCGGGCCTGGAGGTGGGCAAGCGCCTGCTCGTGGCCGCGCCGCATGAGCGCCCCACCGTGAAGTCGCCCGCGGACGCGGCCAACCTGCTCATGCTGGACATGGCGCCGCTGGAGCAGGAGCACCTGCGCACCGTGATCATGGACAGCAAGAATCACGTGCTGAAGATCCACACGGTGTACGTCGGCTCGGTCAATGCTGCGGTCGTGCGCGTGGGCGAGCTGTTCCGCGAGGCCATCCGCATGAACGCGGCCGCGGTCATCGTGGCGCACAACCATCCCTCCGGCGATCCCACCCCCTCGCCCGAGGACGTGCACGTCACGCGCCAGATCGTCGAGGCCGGCAAGTTGCTCAACATCGACGTGCTCGATCACCTGGTCATCGGCCAGCAGCGCTGGGTCAGCCTCAAGGAACGCGGCCTGGGGTTCTAGGACAATCGACATGTCTCAGCGCGTCAAGCGACCTGCGCCGCCGCGCATATCCTGCCAACGCTGCCACCCCGCCACCAAGTAACATCCAGATGACGGGTTCGGGAAGCTCGACCGGCGCGGGCTGAAACAGTATTCTCCCGCACCTTGCACGGCCATCTTGGGTGCGAAATGCATCGTCACCTGGAGCCACCGATTGAGTCTGCATCCAGAGGCTCCAGCGCAGCGACCAGTTTCACCACGCTCTGCCACGCCGCGTCGAAGGTCACCGGTTGTTGAGGAGGCAAGAGGTGCGCCAGGCGATGCTCCCAGTCGGTCTCGAAGACAGCCCGGCGTTGTGCCAGGCCGGCTGCTGAGATTCTGTCGGGCGGCAGGCCTTTGGCCGCCAGCTTTGCCGGCAGCGCCTGGCGTATAGCTGCGAGGGAAACGCCCTGGCCGATCAGTTGATGGATGTCGTAGATATCGCGTGAGACTGCAAATCGGCGCTGGCCTGAAATAGCGCGCAGTTTCTCCGTGAGCATCTCAGCAAGGTCGTAGCACGGAATAGCGACGGGTGGCAGTTGGTTCGCGTCAGAGTAGGTATGGTGCAACGCGCGCATTGTGATTGGGAAAAGCAGAGGTTCGCCGCGACTCACGTCGAGTTGAATCGCACGGGGTGGACCACCCCACCGCAGCGGTCCACGATAGTACACTCGGGCCTGATACGATTCCAGCCCATAGTCGAGATCTTGGACCATGGTGTCTACACCTGCAGCAACAGCATGTCGCCGCAACTCGGCCTCGCCAATCATCGTGGGCCTCCTGCAGCTGGCGCCAAACTGATGTTGTCGCAGACGCGCCAGCGCATGCATGCGGAGCCGCCGGTGCTCTCGCCCGGATCGAGCAGCGCAATGCCGGCGGTGAGATGAGTCTGCCAGCTTGCCAGGCGCTCGGCCCGCTCGACAATCGGCAGATTCAGCGTCTCCACCAGGTAGCCCAGGCGTTTGTACACGGCGCCGGATGCAAAGCGGATCAGGTACTCGTCTAGCTTGGGCCAATCCACCTCGGCCCAGTGATCGCGCAGCGCCTGCGCCAACTGCCAGATGCCGCCGCACAAATCGGGCCGATCAGCCGCATCTACAACCGTCTTTGCGCGATCGGTCACCTGGAGGGGCTGCCCATCCACCGTACGGCGCACCAGGCCGAAAAAGCGCGGTACGCGGATGGTCACGAGTTGGTACTGAACGCCGTCCAGGATCAGCCTGGATTGCAGTTTGCGGCGTGTTGACTGCACGAAGATCGTCTGCGGCACCTGCTCGGTAAAGTTCCAGAAGCGTAATGCCGACCAGTACGCGATGGCACTCGGTTCAACAAGGCGCGTGCCGATCACCAATGCGTTTTCGGTCCACACCCGATCGGGGCCGGCGTTGAGCGGCACGAGCATGTAGAGGCCGCGCTCGATGCGCTTCAGCCAGCCGCCGCGCTGTAACCGACTGAGCGCCCGATGCGCTGTGGCGGAATCAGGCCAGTAATCGGCCACCTCGGCGTAGCGGAAGATGGCGCGGTTCTCCGCAGCCAAGCGGGAAAGAAATTCGGCCTCGCGCGGGGAGAGGCCTGTGATAGTTTGCGTCATCATAATAGCACCAGGATGGAGTATTATGCAGCATAATATCATACCAGGAGCAATCTGACAACGATTTGCGCCAACCAAGGGTTGCTGGGGTTGCGTATGCGCAAACCTTCGATTGCGATAATGTCAAGGAACGCGGCCTGGGGTTCTAACGGGAGACATCCCGGCGCACCGGCAGCACCGCGCGCGCGTGCCGGCCGCCGTTGTTCGACTCGTAGATGATCTCCATCTGCGCGTCGTACGCGGCCGAAAGCATCTCGGCCGTGAGCACCTCTTGCGGCCGCCCATCCGCAGCCACCTGCCCATCTTTGAGCACGAGCGCGCGGTCGCCATAGAGCAGCGCATTGTTGGGCGAGTGCGAGCTGATGAGGAAGGCGCGGCCCTGCCGGGCCAGGCCCACGATCGTCTCCTGCACCAGGTGCTGGTTCTTCGGATCGAGATAGGCATCCGGCTCATCCAGCAGCAGCACGTCCGACTCCTGAGCCAGGCCGCGCGCGATGGTCACCAGCCTCCGCTCTCCGCCGCTCAGTTCGTTGAAGGGCCGCTCGGCCAGGTGGCTGAGGCCCACCGCGTGGAGGGCAGCATCGGCGGCCGCCACATCCGCGCGGCCCGGTGTCTCGAAGAGCCCCAGATGCGGCGCTCGGCCCATCAACACCATGTCGCGCGCCGAGTACGCGAACGCGGCCGCGTGGTTCTGGGGCACCAGGCCGATATGGTGGGCGCGGCGCCGGGCCGCCATGTCGGTCAGGTCCGTGCCATCCAACAACACCCGGCCGGCATCAGGCGCATAGACGCCGCTCAGGCAGTTGAACAGCGTGCTCTTGCCCGAGCCATTGGGCCCCAACACGTAGACCACCTCGTTGGCCGCCACCGCAAAGCTGACGCCCCGGAGCACCGGCCGGTCGCGATGGAAGGCGAAGGCGAGATCCTGCACGCTCAGTTGCTTCATTCCGTCCACCCCGCGCCCCCGCGTGACCGGCGCAACAGCAGGAAGAGCACCGGCACGCCGACGATGCCGGTGAAGACGCCCAGTGGCACCTCGCGCGGCAGCGCGGCGCGCGCCAACGTGTCGATCACCAACAGGAACGCCGCGCCCAGGCTAAGGCTGACGGGCAGCAACCGGCGGTGATCCGGTCCCACCAGCAGCCGCCCCGCGTGTGGGATCACGAGCCCCACCCAGCCGATCACGCCGCCGACCGCGACCGCGGCCGCGGTCAGCAGCGAAGCCACGCCCACCACGAGCAGTTTCATCTGGCGGGTGTTGAGGCCCAGCGCCGCGGCCTCGCGGTCGCCCAACGACAGCACGTTGAGCTGCCAGCGCACGGCGTAAAGGAACGCGCTGCCCACACCCGTGATCAGCAGCAGCAGGGGCAGATCGCGCCAGGTCACGTCGGACAGGCCGCCCAACAACCAGAAGGTGATCGCAGGCAGCTCGCTGAGCGGATCAGCCAGGATCTTGACCAGCGAGGTGAGCGCGGCGAAGAACGAACCGACTAGGATGCCCGACAGCGTCAGCATCAGGGTGTGGGAGCCGCCGTGGGCGCGCGCGCCGAAATGTGCCAGCAGCATGGCCGCCAGGCCGCAGACGAACGCTGCAACGCTGGCGAGGGTCAGGCTGCCGGTCAGCAACAGCGCCAGCGCGGCGCCGAAGCCCGCCCCGGAGGTCACGCCCAGGATGTTGGAATCCACCAGCGGATTCTTGAAGATGCCCTGGAAGGCCGTGCCCGACCCGCTCAACGCGGCGCCGATCAGGAGCGCGGCCAGGATGCGCGGCAGCCGCACCTGCAGCACCAGCGCCTCCGCCGCGGTGGCAGCCGGCTGACCGGCCAACGCGTGGCCCAGCGTCTGGACCACCGCGGCGGGACTGATCTCATAACGACCAAACGCCAGCGCAACCACGGCCAGCGGCAACGGCAGCGCCAACAAGGCCCAGTAGCGCAGCCGGCCGTCGCGACGGGTCTCTCTCAGCGCGGCCAGCGTCTCAGCGGCAAAGCGCGGCTGCATCCTCGGCAGGGATGGCCAGGTCATAGAACCTCTGATAGAAATCGGTGGTGCGCGCCTCGCAGCCCTCGCGCAGCGGCGTGTCGGGGAAGAGCCGGCCGGCCATCCATGCGATGCCCAGCACCGCCTCCGGAATGGGGGTGTCCCACGGGCCGAGATACTTCGGCAACATGAAGACCTGCCCGTTCTTCACCGCGTTGATGTTGGCCCATTCGGGGCTGTTGAGGATGGCCTCCACCGACGCGCCCTTGTAGGGCACGGTGAAGATGACCTCCGGATCCCATTGCGCCACCTGCTCCAGGTTGACCTCGGTCCAGAAGCCGCTGATCTCCTGCGCCACGTTCACCCCGCCCGCCAGGGCCACCATCTCCGACTGCAGCATGTCCTTGCCCGCGGTCTTCAGCGGAGACGTGCCCGAGATGAAGACCCGCTTGCGCTGATCGGGCGGCGTTGCGTCGCTGACGGCCTTGATCTCGGCCAGCCGCTCGTCCATGTACGCGGTCAGGTCCGCGGCTCGTGCGGTCGCATCCGGCCCCAGGGCCTGGCCCGTAATGGTCAGCGCTTCCTTCAGCCGGTCCATGGTCTCGCCCTCGAAGCGGATCATGGGCACGCCGAGCGCCTGCATCGTGTCCTGGCTCGCGGCACGCGCAGCAATGAGGATCAGGTCCGGGTCGGCCTTCGCGACCTCCTCGACGCTGGCGTCCTGCTGGCCGCCCGGATCGGGCAGCACGCTCGCGTCGGGCTTGAGCAGGCCCAGCCGCGCCTTGATCTGCTCGTCCTTGCTCATCAGGAACGTTGCTCCGACCAGGCGATCCCCTCCGCCCAGCGCGTACACGTAGAGGCTGGCCATCCCATAGCTACTCACGATGCGCTCCACCGGCTGCCCGATCGTGACCTGTTGGCCCGCCTGGTCGATCAGGGTCACGACGCCGGCTGTGGTCGCTGCAGGCTCGGCCGCAGCCGGGACCGGCGCGACAGACGCCTCGGTGGCCGGCGCGGGTTGAACGGCAGCCGGCAGGCTGGTGCATGCGGTCAACGCAAGGAGCAGAATCAGGCTCAAGCCGACTGCGATGTCAGGACGTTTCATGGTTCACCTCTCATGATGTGATGCTCGGACGACGCAGGACGATTACGCCGCGGCGTCGTGCAGACCTCTCAGGTCGTCCAGCGCGGCCAGGGAAGCCTCGACCTGGGCCAGGCGCAGCCGCTGCACCATGGCCAAGAACGGCTCAGTTGGCGCTGTCTCAATCAGGCGCTCCTGCCAGCCTCGCAGCACCTGGCGCTGCCCCTCGAGCAGCGTCGCCATGGTGGCCGGGTCGCGGCGCTGCGCGAGATAGAGCTTGGCCAGGAACGCCGCTCGCAGGTCGCGCGGCGTAGCGACGGGCTCGCTCAGCCAGGCATCGAGCCGCGCACGGCCCGCCGGCGTCGCCTCATAGATCTGCCTGGGGGGCCCGGCCGACCGGCGCGGTGCGGAGGGTTCCTCGGGCGGCTCGGCGACCTCCGCAATGTGACCCTGCGCCAGCAGCTTTCCCAGCAGGAAGTAGACCTCGCTGCGCTTCAGGCGCCAGATAGCGCGCAGCGCCGGGTCGTCACAGACCAGGCGGGCCAGCTCGTAGCCGTGCCTGGGTTGTTCGACCAGCAATCCGAGGAGCAGGTTCTCGCTGGGCCAGGATGCTTGCATTGATCGTGGTGTAGCAGGAAACGGTCGCACATGCGCTGTCGTGCTTCCTCGCTCGGAAACGCCAGCTATTCAGATTCTAACTAATCTCCGCAAGCGTGTCAAACCGGCCGGCGCGCCCGACCCCGGTACCCATGCATCGCTTTTGCCACGCGAGTATGATTGTGCTATTATGATCATACAGTTGTCATCGACCCTCAGTCGGTGTCGTTTTTGGCTAGCGCTATGTCTTTTTTGCATAGCGAAGACGAAAATGTCTCCAGTTCACCGACCTGGCATGCGTTTCTACTGCCGCTACAAACCTGACGAGGAGGTCTATTATCGCGTAGCTGCATCGAAAACCCGCACCACATTGGCATGACCCAGTTGACTATCCCTGCGTTCGTACAGGCAAAGGAGGCCTGCCATGCTGAAGAAACCACTCGTGATCAATGGCGTTCCGAAGACGTTGGTTGTCGACCCCGAATCCAGCCTCGCAGACGTGCTGCGCAGGCAACTCCTGCTCACCGGCACCAAGGTGTCCTGCAACGACGGGCACTGTGGCGCCTGCTCGGTGCTCGTTGACGGCAAGATCACCCTGGCCTGCGTGACAAAAATGAAGCGCGTGAAAGACGGCGCCAAGATCGTGACGGTCGAGGGCATCGGCACGCCCGAGAAGCTGCACATCATTCAGCAGGCGTTCATCGTATACGGCGCGGCCCAGTGTGGGTTCTGCACACCCGGCTTCGTCGTCTCCACCAAGGCGTTGCTGGACCAGAACCCTTCGCCCACACGCGAGCAGGTGCGCTCCTGGTTCACCCAGCACCATAACGCGTGCCGCTGTACCGGTTACAAGCCCATTGTGGACGGCGTCATGGCCGCTGCTTCCGTGATTCGCGGCGAGCAACCCCTGTCCACCCTCGAATTCAAGATGCCCGAAGACGGCCGCATCTGGGGCAGCCGCTACCCGCGGCCGACGTCGGTCGCCAAGGTCACCGGCACCCTGGATTACGGCCAGGATCTTGGCCTGAAGATGCCGCCGAACACCCTGCAGTGTGCGCTGGTCCAGGCTGAGATCTCGCACGCCAACATCCTCTCCATCGACACCTCGGAAGCCGAGAAGATGCCCGGCGTGTTCAAGGTCGTCACGCACAAGGACGTGAAGGGCAAGAACCGGATCACCGGCCTGATCACCTTCCCGACCAACAAGGGCGACGGTTGGGACCGGCCCATCCTGTGCGATACCAAGGTCTTCCAGTACGGCGATGCGATCGCCATCGTTTGCGCCGACACGATCGAGGAGGCCAAGGCCGCCGCAGCCAAGGTCAAGGTCGAGCTGGAGCCTCTGCCCGCGTACATGAGCGCGCCCGAAGCCATGGCTGACGACGCGATCGAGATCCATCCGGGCACGCCCAATGTCTACTTCGAGCAGAAGATCGCCAAGGGGCCGGACACGGCGCCGATCATGGCCGAGGCGCCGTACGTGGTCGAGGGGGACTTCTACCTCCAACGCCAGCCGCACCTCACCATCGAGTCGGACATGGGCTTTGCGTACTTCGATGAGATGGACCGGCTCACCATCCACTCCAAGAGCATCGGCATTCACCTGCACCATGGCATGATCGCGCCTGGACTGGGCGTCGAACCGGAGAAGCTACGCCTGATCCAGAATCCCGCCGGCGGCACCTTCGGCTACAAATTCAGCCCGACCCTTGAAGCGCTGGTGGGCGCGGCCTGCATGGCCACGGGCCGGCCCGTCTACCTGGAGTACGACTACCAGCAGTTCATCGCCTACACCGGCAAGCGCTCGCCTTTCTGGATGCATGGCAAGATGGCGGCCGACAAGGACGGCAAGCTGCTCGCCATGGAGACCGACTGGAGCGTCGATCACGGACCGTATTCCGAGTTCGGCGACCTGCTGACGTTGCGCGGCGCGCAGTACATGGGCGCGGGCTACGATCTGCCCAGCATTCGCGGGATCGGCCGGACCGTTGCCACGAACCACGCCTGGGGCTCTGCCTTCCGGGCCTACGGCTCGCCACAGAGCTTCCTGATGTCCGAAAGCCTCGTGGACGAGTTAGCTGAGAAGATCGGCATGGACCCGCTCGAGTTTCGCTACAAGAACGTGTACCGGCCAGGCACCACGACGCCCACCGGCCAGGCGCCCGACTCCATGAGCTTCCCTGAGATGTTCGACATCCTACGGCCGCTATACAAGGCCGCCAAGGAAAAGGCCCAGGCCGAGTCAACCCCGGAGAAGAAGAAGGGCGTCGGCATCTCCCTGGGCATCTACGGCGCCGGCCTGGACGGGGCTGACGGCTCCGAGGCGTGGGTGGAACTCACCAAAGAAGGCGTGACGGTCTATGCAACCTGGCACGATCACGGCCAGGGCGCGGACATGGGCGTGGTGGGCACCGCGCACGAAGCCCTGCGCGCGCTGGAGGTCGAACCGGAACAGATCAAGCTGGTCCTCAACGACACGGGTCTGACGCCGAACAGCGGACCTGCTGGCGGCAGCCGCAGCCAGGTGGTGGTCGGCAACTCGATCAAGAACGCCTGCGAAAACCTGATCGAGTCCATGCGCAAGTCCGACGGTTCCCTCCGCACCTACGACGAGATGGTCGCCGACAACATTCCGCTCAAGGCGGTGGGCAAATGGACGGCCGCCATTGGTCAGGCCTGCGACGAAAACGGCCAGGGCCGGCCCTTCAGCTGCTACATGTACGCCGTCTTCATGGCCGAGGTCGGCGTGGACATGAAGACCGGCAAGGCGACCTGCGAAGGCTTCACGACGGTGGTCGATGCCGGCAAGATCAACAACAAGCTGATCGTGGATGGCCAGATGTACGGCGGCATCGCCCAGGGCATCGGCCTGGCGCTCACCGAGGACTACGAGGACATCCACAAGCATACCAACATGATCGCCTGTGGCCTGCCCTACGCACGCGACATCCCGGACAAGTTCGACATCTTCTACGTGGAGTCTCCGCGCGAGTATGGTCCGTTCGGCGCCTCCGGTGTGGGGGAAGCCCCGCTGACTGCGTCGCACGTGGCGGTCGTCAATGCCATCAAGGACGCGACCGGCGTCCGCATCACCCATCTGCCGGCACGGCCAGAAAAGATCCTGGCTGGCTTGAAAGCTAAGGAAGTCGCTGTCGCCTGACAAGGTGGCGCCGGAATGAACCCCGCCTCGATCCGCCCGTTGTCGGGCGGATCGAGGCGGACCAACGTTCATGATACAGCGCAATAGTGCAGGAGGCGCCTGTGATCGGGCAGGACGAGCTCAGGCAACTCGAAGACCAGTGCATCCAGGAATGCGCACCGGAGTGCACGGCCGCGTGCCCCGTTCACGTCGATGTGCGCTCACTGGCGGCCGCGGTGGCGAAGGGCGACTTTGCAGGCGGGCTCAAGCTGCTCACCCGGGTGGTCCCCTTCCCCCGTACCATCAGCCGCATCTGCGATGCGCCGTGCCAGCCCGTCTGCAGGCGCAACGAGGCTGGCGATCCCGTGGCAATCAGGGCGCTCGAACGAGCCTGTGTCGAATACGGCGGCGCGCCAGACAAGCCGCGCGTGCTGCCCAGGCGGGGCAAGACCGTGGCGGTGGTCGGCGGTGGGCTCAGCGGCCTGACGGCAGCCTTCGACCTTGCGCGCAAGGGCTACGCCGTCTCGGTATACGAGGCGGGCACTGAGTTCGGCGGACGGCTGCTGGAGTACCCGGAGGCGATTCTTCCGCGCCGGCTGCTCTGCGACGAGCTCGCCATCGTTGAGTCCGTCCTTGCGGAGATCAGCCTGAGCGCAGGGCTGCAGGAAGAGAGTCTCGCGGCGCTGCGTCGCGAGTGCGATGCACTCTACCTCGCCGTGGGCTGGCCCGCCAGATCCACGTTCGGGCTGGCAGTCAACGAGGCCGGCCGGGTCGCCGTCGATCCGGTCACGTTCATCACCAGCATGGATGGGGTCTTCGCGGGTGGTGACATGCTGCGCAGCGGGGCCGAGCGCTCGCCGATCCGCGCCATCGCTGATGGCCGGCGGGCCGCGATCTCCATCGATCGCTATCTGCAGAAGGTGTCGCTGACAGCCTCGCGCGCCAATGAAAGCAGCTACATAACCCGGCTCTACACAAACACAGCCGGCATCGCACCGCTGCCGGTGGTTCCCATCTCCGACCCCGCGACGGGCTACACGGGGGACGAGGCCACGACCGAAGCCGCTCGCTGCATCCAGTGCGAGTGCATGGAGTGTGTCAAGACCTGCGAGTACCTGCGAGCGTATGGCCGCTACCCGCGCAAGTACCTGCGGGAGATCTACAACAACCTCTCCATCGTCAAGGGCGAGCGGAAGTCCAATCAGTTCATCAACTCGTGCAGCTTATGCGGGCTGTGCGGCGAGGTGTGTCCCGAAAACTTAGGCATGGGGCCGGTCATCCAGAAGGCCCGCCAGGTCATGGTGGCCGACAACCGGATGCCGCCCTCGGCACACGACTTCGCACTGCGCGACATGGCGTTCAGTAACGGCGCGAAGTTTGCACTTGCTCGCCACCGGCCCGACGCCGCAACGAGTGACGCAGTCTTCTTCCCCGGATGCCAACTCGCCGGCTCTGCGCCGGTGCAGGTGGAGCAGGCTTACGGCTACCTCCGCGAGAAGCTGGGCAACATCGGATTGCTGCTGCGCTGCTGCGGCGCCCCGGCCGATTGGGCCGGCCGCACCGAGTTGTTTGGGGAGAGCCTGGCTGAATTGCGCGCGGACCTGGAGTCGCTGGGCGCCAGCAAGGTGATCGTGGCCTGCTCCAGCTGCTTCCAGGTATTCAAGGCCAACCTGCCGGGGATCGAGCTCATATCGCTCTGGGAAGTCTACGAGCGGCATGGCCTGCCACAGGAGACAGAACCTTCAACCTTCAACCTTCAACCTGCGACGCTTGCCGTTCACGACCCCTGCACGACGCGTTACGAGCCGCAGATTCAGGAGAGCGCGCGTGCGCTGATCAGGCGGCTGGGTTACGCTGTCGAGGAATTGACGCTGAGCCGCGAACGAACGGCGTGCTGCACCTACGGCGGCGTCATGTGGCTGGCCAACCGCCCCCTGGCCGAAGCCGCCGTGCGCCGGCGCATCGGCGAAAGCCAGGCCGATTATGTGACCTACTGCGCCATGTGTCGCGATTTCTTCGCGGCGCGCGGCAAGCGGACGCTGCACCTGCTCGACCTGATCTACGGAGCAGATCCATCCACGACCGCCGAGCGCCCGAGCCCGGGCTTCTCGCAGCGCCACGAGAACCGGGCGCACCTGAAGCGCAGGCTGCTGAGGGAGATTTGGGGAGAGGATATGCCAGGAGAACCGGCCACTTACGAGTCGATTCGCCTCCTGATCGCCGACGAGGTGCGGGACCGGCTGGAAGAACGGCTGATTCTGGTGGACGACATCCAGCGAGTGATCGAGCATGCCGAGAAAACAGGGCGCAGGCTTCTGAACCCAGAGACCGGCCACTTCCTGGCCCACTTCAAGCCCACTGTCGTCACCTACTGGGTGGAATACACGCCTGAAGCCGAGGCATTCCGGATCCACAACGCCTACAGCCATCGCATGGAGATTGCTGAGGGGCACCGGCCATGAACGAGCCAACCCTGCCGGCCGGCCCGGCGCCGTGGATCTGCGCGACCTGCAACATCCCGCTCAAGCCTGCGAAGGTGAGCATCGCCTACCTCGGCAACGCTTTCCCCGTCGACCTGCTCAGATGTCCCCAGTGCGGCATCGTCTGGATTCCCGAAGACCTGGCGCTCGGCCGGATGGCGGAGGTCGAGAAGACGCTGGAGGACAAGTGAGACGGGGAGCAGGGGTAGGGCCGACGTGCACATCTTCCACCCGCCAGAGTGCATCGGCGGGGCGCCAGTCGCCACCGGACACCTCTCGGGCCACGCCTCTGCCAATCGCCCGACACGACGTCGCTACTGGACATGCCTGACCGGTCGCCGCGCGTTTACGAACAACCGGCGCTGCGCGAGGCGCTGGGCGATGTGCTGCGACCTGGCGGGCTGGCGCTGACAGACGAAGCGTTGGCGTCCTGCGCGTTGCCGCCCTGCGCGCGGGTGCTGGACGTGGGATGCGGCGCGGGCAGCACCGTGACGCATCTGCGCGATCAACACGACCTGGCGGCGATCGGGCTGGATGCGTCGGACGTCCTTCTCGGTTCAGCCCGTGCAACGAGGCCTGGGCTCCCCCTGCTGCTGGGCCGTGGCGAGCAGCTGCCCATCTGCGACAGTGTTTTGGATGCCATCGTTGCCGAGTGCAGCCTGTCGCTGATGGCTGATACCCGCGCCGCGCTGGTGGAGTTCCGGCGGACCCTCAAGCCTGGCGGACGGCTGCTGCTGGCCGATCTGTACCTGCGCAACGGCGACGGGCGGCCGCCATGTGGCGAGCACCCACCGGTGTCCTGTCTGGGCGGCGCGCTGACCAGGATGCAGGTCACGGGCATGCTGGCCGAACTCGGCTTCGCGCTGCACGGCTGGCAGGACCGATCCCAGGCGCTCAAAGTGCTGGCCGCCCGCCTGATCCTGGCCGGCATCCCGCCCGCGCAGCTCTGGACCGGCGCGTGCGCCGGCCGCAACATCACTGGCGATGCGCTGAAACCCGGATATTTCTGGTTGGTTGCCAGCAAGGGAGGCGTTGACTGAATGGAAGATGTCGATCGGATGTACGAGTTGAGACGGCAGGGCTTCTACTGCAGCCAGATCCTGCTCATCCTGGGCATGGAACTCCAGGGCAAGGAGAACCCAGCCCTGGTGGCGGCCATGAACGCGCTCGCGGGCGGCATCGGCTTCACGGGTGAGACGTGCGGCGCGCTGACGGGCGGCGCATGCCTGCTGGGGCTGTACGCGGGCAAGGGCGCCCCCGAGCAGGAGGAAGACCCGCGGCTGCTATTCATGGTCGGCGAGTTGGTGACCTGGTTCCAAAGCGAATACGGCGTCCAATACGGCGGCATCCGCTGCGACGACATCATCGGCGAGGGCGGCAGAGACATGGGCAACCGCTGCGCAGCCATCGTCCTCGGCACGTTCCAGAAGGTCAAAGAATTGCTAGTCGAGCATGGGTTCGACCTGGCAGGCGAGGCATGGTGAAGGCGGCCAGCAGCTTGACCCTCTCGGAGACCGAGAGCGTCTGCCCCGAATGCCTGGCGCGCATACCTGCCCAGCGCGTGGCAGAGGGGTCCGACGTCTATCTTCGCAAGACTTGCCCCGAGCACGGTAGCTTTTCCACCGTGATCTGGCGCGGCGCACCGCCCTTCGCATCGTGGGTCAGGCCGAAGCTGCCCAGCTACCCTGAAGCGCCGTTCACTGCGGCGGATCGCGGCTGCCCCTATGACTGCGGTCTCTGCCCGGATCACCGCCAGCACACCTGCTCTGTGCTCCTGGAGGTCACCGCGGGCTGCGACCTGGGGTGCCCGGTGTGCTTCGCAGATGCAGGCGGCTCTGTCGCCACCGATCCGGACCTGGCCACCATTGCGGGGTGGTACCGGCGGGTGCTGGACGCGGGTGGGCCGTTCAACATGCAGCTTTCGGGCGGCGAGCCGTGCCTGCGAGACGACTTGCCTGAGATCATCCGCCTGGGCAGGTCCCTCGGATTCACCTTCTTCCAGTTGAACACCAACGGACTGCGTCTGGCCCGCGATCCGGATTACCTGCGCCGGCTCCAGGATGCGGGACTGACCACCGTCTTCCTGCAGTTTGACGGCACACGAGACGAAATCCATGCTCGCTTGCGGGGCCGGGCCCTGGCGGATCAGAAGCAGGCAGCCATCGAAAACTGCGCCAGGCATGGGGTCGGCGTCGTGCTCGTACCCACGCTCGTGCCGGGGGTCAACGCCGGCGAGATCGGCGCCATCATCGCGCACGCGCTGCGCTACGCACCGGCCGTGCGCGGGGTGCACTTCCAGCCGATCAGTTACTTCGGCCGCTACGGCCGAGGCCAGACAACCCCGCCCGATGACGAGCGGATCACCATCCCCGAGGTCATCGACGCGATCTCGGTCCAGACGCACGGCGCGATCCGCGCCGAGAGCTTCCGGCCACCGGGCTGTGAAAACGCGCTCTGCTCATTCCACGGCAACTTCGTGATCATGCCGGATGGCCGGCTCATCCCCCTGACCGCACATCGGGATGCGATGAACTGCTGCGACACGCCTCCGGTGGCAAAGGAAGGTGCAGCGCGGGCGCGCGAATTCGTGGCGGTGCACTGGGCTGCGCCTGCCCAAACACTGGGTGGCGCCACGCACGACGCCATGCAGCCGAGCCTGGGCGCGTGGGATCAGTTCCTGGAACGCGCTCATACCCACACCTTCTGCATCTCCGGCATGGCGTTTCAGGATGCCTGGACATTGGACCTGGAGCGGCTGCGCGACTGCTGCATCCACGTGCTGAGTCTTGACGGCCGGTTGATTCCTTTCTGCGCCTTCAATCTGACTGACCGGGAAGGCCGCGCCCTTTACCGGCCTGCACACCGCTCACCGCGCTCGGGCGCTGCATGATGGACGCGTGGGTGACCTGGCCCGGTCCACCTGGGCCGGTGGGATTCAAGGTGCTTTCGCTGGAAGGGCCGGGAGTCCGCTCGGCCCTGGCGGCATTCACCTGGGAAGGCTCGCTGGTGCGCATGGCCCGCTGCGATCGCTGCGGAGCCGCCGCACCCTCGCCCGCCTGTATGTGCGGGCTGCACGCCTCCTACAGCGCAGGCCAGGTGCTGGATCAGTACTGCCAGTATCGCGACCGCTTCCTGATCGTGGCCGAAGGCCAGGGCCAGGTCATCCTCCACGAACACGGCTGGCGGGCCGAGTACTGCGCGGTGCATGCGATCGTCGAGTTGTACGCAGGGAATGTGGTCAAGCACATGCAACTGCTGCGCGCAGCCCGCTGCCTGGGAAGCCCGCCGCTGGTCACGCTGGAAAACGCCATCGGCGTCGTTCAGGAGCACAGAAGGAGCTATCCGCAGAATGGAGATTGGCAAAGAAGTTGGCGCACCGATCCGGGTGCCCGTGCGGCGGCCGGCCCACCCGGCTAGACGACCAGGACCGTTCACGCCCGAACGTCCCATCGCCGTGCCGGACTGGCCGGTGAAACGGCCGGAGCCGGCCCCAGTGCCCTGCCCGCGGGCGCCCGAGCGCTGAGAGCAGCCAGCGTGACGCCCGAACTCCCGCGCTCGCCTCTCCATGCGTGGATTGCGGCCAGGATCGGTGCGCCGGACACGCAGCTTTGCGCAGCGCTGGCGGCCCATCAGCTTGCGCGGCTACAGGAGACCCTGCACCTGGCGCGGACCCGGAGCCCCTTCTATCGCCGCCGTCTCGCCGGTGCGCCCCAAGTGCTGGCTTCGCTCCAGGATCTCGCGTCCTTTCCGTTCACCACAGCGCAGGATATCCGGGACTTCGGACTGCAGTTCCTGTGCGTCTCCCAGGACGAGATCCAGCGCGTGGTGACGCTCGATACCACGGGCACGACCGGCCGCCCCAAGTGCATCTACTTCACGCGCGACGACCAGGAACTGACCGTCGACTTCTTCCGCGCCGGCATGGCGACGCTGACCGGTCCCGGCGATCGCGTGTTGATCTTGTTGCCCGGCGACCGCCCCGGCAGCGTGGGCGACCTGTTGGCCACCGCACTGACGCGCTTGGGAGCGATGCCGTTGAAGCACGGCCTGGTGCGCGATCCCGCCGAGACCCTGGCGGTGATGCGCAGCGAACAGGTGGATTGCCTGGTCGGCGTGCCGGCACAGGTGCTGGCACTGGCGACTTGCGGCGCAGAGCTCACGCTCAAGAGCGTGCTGCTGACCACCGACCATGTGCCCGACGCTATCGTCCGGAAAGTCGAAGCTGCCTGGGGCTGCACGGTTTACAACCACTACGGCATGACCGAGATGGGCCTGGGCGGCGGGGTCGAATGCGCGGCTCGCCGCGGCTATCACCTCCGCGAGGCCGACCTGCTGTTCGAGGTGATCGATCCGGTCACAGGCGTGCCCGCCCCAGAAGGCACGCCGGGCGAAGTGGTCTTCACCACCCTCACGCGCCGGGGCATGCCGCTGATCCGCTATCGCACGGGCGATGTCAGCCATTTCGTTCCGGATCCTTGCCCCTGCGAAGCAGCACTCAGGACGTTGGCGCGGGTGAGGCACCGGGCGGACGGCGCGGTCTGCATCGGAGACGGCACGTTCACCATGGCCGACCTGGACGAGGCCCTCTTCGCCCTGCCCGGCGTGCTGAACTTCTCAGCGTCGGTCGACCACGCCGCCCGTGACATCCTGACGCTTGAGGTCAACGTGACCGGCGGACCGTCCAGCGCCGGCGCCCGCGAGGTGGCCGCTGCACTGGAAGCAATTCGAGACATCGCGGCCGCGCGCGCCCTCGGCCAACTCGACGTGGCCATCAACGTACGGCAGACGGGCTACATCCTGTCGGGGCCGGCCAAGCGCACCATCGTGTCGCGGCCCGGGTTCTGAGAGGTACGCGGGTTGGGGTATAATGCTGCGATGGAAGACAGCCGGCACGCCAGGCGCAGCCTCTTCGACCGCATCGCACCGATGTACGGCCTGTTCTACAA
The DNA here is from genome assembly GCA_040766655.1 of Anaerolineae bacterium. Taxonomy (GTDB): domain Bacteria; phylum Chloroflexota; class Anaerolineae; order CG2-30-64-16; family CG2-30-64-16; genus JALOOB01. The sequence continues at coordinate 35,561 of JAXGQB010000015.1, read as the reverse complement.
GCGCCAGCAGCGCGCTTTCGACGAGGTGCTGGACAAGATGCGCGCGGAGCTGGACCCGGCGGCCCACCGCAGCATCCTCGACATCGGCTGCGGCACGGGCGCGCTGTGCTCCGTGCTGAACCGCAGGGGATTGGCAGTCACCGGGGTCGACGCCGCAGCGGCCATGCTGCGCGTGGCCAGGCAGAAACGGGATAATCGGAGCGTTGCATTCATCCGGGCCAGCGCCAGCGAACGCCTGCCCTTTGAGGACAACAGCTTCGACGTGGTGATCGCCTCGCACGTGCTGCACGGCCTGCGGGCGCCCGAGCGAAGGCGGGTCTACGCTGAAATGAACAGGGTCGCCAGGCATCTTGTCATCGTTCACGACTACAACAAGAACCGGGCGACCCTGACGGATCTGGTCGAATGGCTCGAGGGCGGCGACTACTTCAACTTCATCCAGCGGGCCCAACACGAGATGGAAGAAGTCTTCTGCGACGTGCGGGCGATCGACGTCGCCCTGCGGGCCGCATGGTACATCTGCTCACCGGCCAAATAGCGCTACGCCTGCAGCTTGCTCGCCGCTGTCTCGTCGAACAGCGCCTCCAGCTTGCGCAGATCCGCGGGCTTGATCGTCTCGCCCTTGCCCGCGCCGCGCAGCCACTTCTTCATCCCCTTGGGGTCGAGCACCGGCACGGCAGGATCGGTAAGCTCGAGCTGCACGCGCGGATCGATGAACACGACGATGGGCTGCGCGGTCACGTTGACCTCGGGCAGCTTCTCGCGGACCCAATCGGTCAGCTTGCCGGCCGCGGCCTGCGCCTCCTGTGAGGGGTTGCCCAACCCCTCCTGGCTGAACACCAGGAGCGCTCGGCCCAGGCTGAACTTGCTGCGCCACTGGGCGCCGGTGTTGCTGATCTGGCCCGTCTGATCGCGCGTCAGGAACGTGTAGAGGCCCTGCGGCGAGAGCAGCACGAACTGGGCCGGCAGCAACCACGCGTACAGGTGGTATCGATCGTCGAAGCCCTTCATGCTGTCCGCAAGGACCTGGTCCGGCCGCGGGGTGCGGCCATACCGCCGCAGATTGTAGTTGCCGTACTGCGCCAGCACGAAGCCCGCGACGAGCGCCAGCAACGAAAGCCACATCAGGTTGGGCCGGAAGGATGCGAACATGCCGGCGCCGAGGATCGCGATGCCGCCGAGGCTGGCGTAGGTGCCGAGCTTGGCCCGGCGTTGGATCTGCTTGGTGTTGGTGGTGATGCGCATATGATATCAGGACCTCAATGAAGGATACTTCCCCACGACCAGGCAGGCATTCTGCCCGCCCAGCCCGAAGGAGTTGGCCAGGGCCGCGCGAACGGTGCGGTGGCGTGCCTCGCGCGGCACATAGTCGAGATCACACGCCGGATCAGGACGCTCCAGGTTGATGGTGGGATGCACCACGTCGGTTGCCACCGACATCACGGTGGCCAGCGCCTCCAGCGCCCCGGCGCCGCCAAAGCAGTGCCCGATCATGCTCTTGGTGCTGTTGACCATCACCCGATACGCGTGCTCCCCGAACACGCGCTTGATCGCCACGGTCTCGGCGACGTCGTTCTGCACCGTCGCACTGCCGTGCGCGTTGATGTAGTCGATCGCCTCCGGCGCCAGCCCGGCATCCGCCAAGGCCCAGCGCATGCAGCGCGCCGGACCGGCGCCGCTCGCATCGGGCTGAGCGATGTGGTAAGCGTCGGCTGACGCGGCCTGGCCCAACACCTCGGCGTAGATGCGGGCGCCGCGCGCCTCCGCGTGCTCCAACGACTCCAGCACCATGATGGCCGCGCCCTCGCCGATGACGAAGCCATCGCGGTCCACATCGAACGGCCGGCTGGCGCGCTCGGGCTCATCGTTGCGGCTGGAGAGCACCCGCATCGCGCTGAACCCCGAGAAGAAGAGAAAATTGACCTGGGCCTCGGTCCCGCCGGCCAGCACGACGTCGGCTGCGCCGCGGCGGATCCACTCCGTGCCCTCGCCCAACGCCTGCGTGCCCGCGGCGCATGCGGTCACCACCGTCGAGAGCGGGCCGAGGCACCCGTGCTCGAGGCCCACGTGAAACGCGGCCATGTTGCTGAGGTGCTCGATCGCCTGGTGAGGGGTGACCCGCACGGACCCCTGGCTGTACATCCGGCCGATCGGGTCCAGGATGACGTCGATGCCGCCGATGCCCGTGCCCAGCACGACGCCGAAGCGCTCGCGATCCTCCGCGGCCATGTCCAGCCCCGCGTCGACCACCGCCTCGCGCGCGGCCACCACGGCAAACTGGGAGTTGCGCGCCATGCGCCGCGCCTCCTTGGCATCGATGTGGGCCACGGGGTCGAAGCCCTTCACCTCTGCTGCGATCTTGGCGGGGTACGGGGAGACGTCGAACGACTCGACGCGCGCGACGCCGGACCGGCCGGCGACGAAGGAGGCCCACGTCTCCGGGGCTGTGCCGCCGACGGGCGAGATGGCGCCCAACCCCGTGATCACGACACGGCGTCGAGGGCAGCGATCTGCACCGAGAGAGGACATGCTGTCGCCCATCATACCCTACGCCGTGCGGCCCTGCGCGGCGATCTCCTCGCCGATCACCTGCGCCAGGTTCTGCTCCGCGCTCTTCACGGCCATGCGAATCATGTTGCGAATGGCCTTCACGTCGCTCCGGCCATGGCCGATCACCACGATGCCGTTGACCCCCAGCAGGGGCGCGCCGCCCACCTCCCGCCAGTCGACCCGCCGCAGCAGGGCCTTGGCGCTCGGCCACAGCAGCGCCAACCCCGGCAGCGCCAGGATCAGGCCCGGCGCCATGAGCAGCAGGGCCAGCTTGTTGCGCACGCCGCCGGTGAACTGCCGCTTCAGCAGCTTCAGCAGGAAGGAGAAGAGGCCCTCGCTCAGCTTGACGATGACGTTGCCCGTCAGCCCGTCCGCCACGACGACGTTGGCCGCGCCGCGGCCGATGTCCTTGCCCTCGACGTTGCCGACGAAGTTCAGGCCGCTCGCCTGGAGCAGGGGATACGTCTCGCGGATCAACATGCTGCCCTTATCGGCCTCTTCGCCGTTGGAGACGATGCCCACCGTCGGGTTCGGGATGCCGAACATGAGCCGCGCATACGCCGCGCCCATGATGGCAAACTGCACCAGGTACTCGGGCTTGCAGTCCGCGTTCGCGCCGATGTCGACGATCAGGCAGGGGATGGGCGCGGCCGGGTAGATGCTGCCCAGCGCGGGCCGCTCCACCCCGCGCAGCCGGCCGAGGCCGAACAGTGCGGCCGCCATGACGCCGCCCGAGTTGCCCGCGGACGCGAAGGCCTGGCCCCGGCCCTCCTTCACCAGGCGCATGCCGACCATGAGGGAGGAGTCCTTCTTGGTCTTCACGGCCATGGTGTGCTCTTCCATCCCCACCACTTCGGAGGCATGCACGATCTCGAGCGGCAGGTTCGCCACATCGCCGTGCTTCGCCAGCTCGGCGCGGATGGCGGACTCGATGCCGACCAGGATGATGTGCGTCCCGCGCTCGCGCGCCTCCGCAACCGCACCCGCCACGGCCACGGCCGGAGCATGGTCGCCGCCCATGGCATCCAGGACGATCTTCATGCTATGCATCCTCCAACTTGTGCAGGGCCACGCCGAGCACACCCGGGCCTCCGAGCGCGGCCAACAGGCCGAGCTCAACCATCACGAACTCACGCACGTTGAGCCGGGACCGCACCCGCTCGGCGAACTCAGCGGCCTCGTTGGGCACGTTGCAGTGTCCCACGGCAAGCCGCACCGGCGCATCGCCCACCGGCGCCGCAACCAGCTCCAGCACCTGCTCCTGTGCCTTGCGCTGCGAGCGCACCTGGGCCGCCGGTTCGAGCTGGCCGTCGATGGTGGTCATCACCGGCTTAATGTTGAGCAGCTCGCCGATCGTCCCGCGTAGCCGCGGCACGCGGCCGCTGGCAATGATGTACTTCAGCGTGGCAGGGGTGAACGCCAGGTGCACGTTGCTGCGCACCACCGCGAGCCGGGCCAGGATGGCCGCCACGGAGGCTCCCTCGCGCACCATCTCCGCGGCCGCAATCGCCTGCCACCCGGCCGCCATCGAGATGTGTTGCGCGTCCCACACGTGCACCGGCACGGGCGACTGCTCGACCGCAACCACGGCGCTGCTGTGGGTGCCGCTGGCCCGGCTGGACACGGTGACGGCGATGATCTCGTCCGCGCCCTCGCCGGCCGCCCGGCGATAGGCCTCCAGGAACAGCTGCGGCGACGGCCCGGCGGTCGTGGGCAGCTTGTCCGCGGACGCGAGGCGCTCGTAGAATGCCTCGTGCGAGATGTCCCGCTTCCAGATGAAGCTCTCGTCGCCGAAAGTGACGATCGCGGGCGCCTCCACGATGTCGAGTCGCGCCAGGATCTCATCGGGGATGTTGGTGCTGGAGTCGGTTACGATGCGGACGTGCATGCTTACCTTTGACAAGCCGAATTGCCGGGAGTATCCATTGAGTATACGCCAGATGGCGGGCCTTGGCAAAGATTTCCCCCTGAAGGCCCCATGCGCCCCGGGCTTCCGTTTTCGCAAAGACTTGACAGAGCACCCGGCGCGGTGCTAAGATTCGCTCGGCTGGGGTGACTCAGGGGATTTGTTGACAACTACGCCGGGTGGCGTATAATTGCGCTTGAAAATGCCCCCGTGGTGGAATTGGCATACACGGCAGGTTGAGGGCCTGTGTCCATATGGACGTGCCCGTTCGAGTCGGGCCGGGGGCATCCGCAACATACAACTCCTTCCCCCAGACCGCAAATGTGCCGGTTCGTCAGTGACCTGCTCGCCTATGTGACCAAGGACGGCTTGCCCGGAGGCCATCGCGCCCGGCGGCCGCCTTTTTTTAACCGGGACAGTTGCGCTACATCGCGCATCGTTTCGTAGAAGCATCGTCTCCATTGCTCCGGACGACGCGCATCAAAACGAGCGGGAGGCACGCCGCTCACCGTCCGTCCCGGACGGTTCGAAAAGCCATAAGATCCAGTGCCGGGCCTGTGATGCCCACATGACAGGCCCGCGGAGCCTGTGCTCCGCACACCGACCCGAACCTCAGAATCGACAAGAGGCCAGATGAAAGAACAGCTGCTGCAGAAGATCCAGGACCGAAGCGCCGTGGTGGCCGTCGTAGGCCTCGGCTACGTCGGGCTGCCGCTGGCAGTCGCGTTTGCAGAGCAAGGATTCCCCGTCGTCGGCGTGGACGTCGACCCGCGCAAGGTCGACGCGCTCCACCGCGGCGAGTCGTACGTGCAGGACATCTCCTCCGAGCGGCTGGCGCGCGTTACGGTTGCAGGTCGGAGGGTTGAAGGTTCGAAGGTTGAAGGTTGGAAGGTTGCTGAACCAAACTTTCAACCTGCAACCTTGAACCTGCAACCCGGCGCCCTTCAACCAGGAACTATCGTGGCGACGACCGACTACGCGGCCCTGGCCCACTGCGACGCGGCCATCATCTGTGTGCCCACCCCCCTGAACAAGACGCGCGACCCGGATGTGCGCTTCCTGATCGCGGCCGGCGAGTCGGCCGCACAGCACATCCACCCCGGCATGCTGATCGTCCTCGAATCGACCACCTATCCCGGCACGACGGTAGAACTGCTCCTGCCCATGCTGACCGCGCCTGCTGTGCTGGAGCGCCTGGGCGTCGAGCGGTTCGCCGCGGGCCAGGACTTCTTTCTCGCGTTCTCGCCCGAGCGCATCGACCCGGGCCGCCTGGACTACATGGTGGAGAACACGCCCAAGGTTGTCGGCGGCACCACGCCCGCCTGCCTGGAGGTCGCGGCCGCGCTCTACGGCGCCGCGATCCAGCGCATCGTGCCGGTGTCGTCCACCCAAACGGCCGAGATGGTGAAGCTGCTCGAGAACACATTCCGTGCGGTCAACATCGCGCTCGTCAACGAAGCGGCCATCATGTGCGACAAGCTGGGCATCGACGTGTGGGAGGTGATCGAGGCCGCGGCCACCAAGCCCTACGGCTTCATGAAGTTCACCCCCGGCCCCGGCGTGGGCGGGCATTGCATCCCGCTCGATCCCCACTACCTGTCATGGAAGCTGAAGACGCTCAACTACAACGCGCGCTTCGTCCAGCTGGCCGGCGAGATCAACAGCGAGATGCCGCGCTACTGGGTGGACAAGGTGCAGGATGCGCTCAACGCGGCCGGCAAGCCGATGAAGGGCAGCCGCGTCCTGGTGTTGGGCGTGGCGTACAAGAAGGACGTCGACGACGTGCGCGAATCGCCCGCGCTCGACATCATCGAGCTGCTGCGCGCGAAGGGCGCGGACGTGCGCTATCACGATCCCTACATCCCGACGCTGATACACAACGGCCACGGCCTGTCGAGCGAGCCCGCGCTGGCGCCCGCCCTGGCCGAGGCCGACTGCGTGGTCATCGTCACGGATCACAGCGTCTACGATTGGCACGAGATTGCCCGCGGGGCGCGTGGCCTGGTCGACACCCGCCACGTCACCCGCTGACTGGTTTGTGACATCCCAACGGGCGACTCACCCAAACATTCCCCCATCGATCCAACCGGCTTCGGGGCCTGAGCCGCCCACCGCCATAACGCAGAGGAGAATCCAGTGAACATCCAGGATTTCCCGATCTGGGTCTTCATCATCATCGGGTTCGTCGCCCAGATGATCGATGGCGCCCTGGGCATGGCCTACGGCGTCAGCTCCACCACCATCCTCAACAGCCTGGGCGTGCCGCAGAAGTTCGCCAGCGCCGCGGTGCACGCCTCGGAGGTGGTGACCACCGCCATTTCCGGCCTCTCACACTGGCGCATGGGCAACATCCACTTCGACCTGGCCAGGCGACTGGTCATCCCGGGCGTCATCGGCGGCGTCATCGGCGCGTACCTGCTGACGCAGTTCCCGGGCGACCTGATCAAGCCGTTCGTGTCGATCTACCTGGCCATCATGGGCCTGATCATCATCTACCGGGCGTTCCGCGCCCTGGCCCCGCGCGAGGTGCGCGATTGGCTCGTCCCGCTGGGCTTCGTGGGCGGCTTCATGGATGCGGTCGGCGGCGGCGGGTGGGGCCCCGTGGTCACGTCGACCCTCGTGGCACGCGGCAACGCGCCCCGCTTCACCGTCGGCTCGGTCAACGCGACCGAGTTCTTCATCACCGTCGCCCAGTCCATCACCTTCATCATCGCGCTGGGCAGCGGCGAGTTCCTCAAGTACGGCACGATCATCCTGGGCCTGCTCATCGGCGGTGCGATCGCCGCGCCCCTGGCCGCGTTTGTGGCCAAACGCCTGCCCCACAAGCCGTTCATGCTGCTGGTCGGCATCCTGATCGTGGTCCTGAACGTCAGGACGCTGGTCATGACGCTGCGTTAACGATCGGTTGAAGGTTGGAAGGTTGAAGGTTACAGGTTGACCCTGAAGGGTTTGCGCATCTGATATGACGGGTTACTTACGCACACATCTGCAACAGCTGGAGGCCGAGGCGATCTTCGTCGTCCGGGAGACGGCCGCGCAATTCGAGCGCCCGGTCATGCTCTTCTCGGGCGGCAAGGACTCGATCGTGATGGCCCACCTGGCCCGCGCTGCGTTCTGGCCCGCGAAGATCCCCTTCCCCCTGATGCACATCGACACCGGCCACAACTTCCCGGAGACGCTGGTATACCGCGACTGGCTGGGCGAACGGCTGGGCGTGCAGATCATCGTGCGCTCAGTGCAGGATTCCATCGACCAGGGCCGCGCGGTGGAGGAGCAGGGGCACAACCCCAGCCGCAACGTGCTACAGACGATCACGCTGCTGGACGCGCTGGCCGAGTTCAAGTTCGAGGCCGCCATGGGCGGCGCGCGCCGCGACGAGGAGAAGGCCCGCGCGAAGGAGCGCTTCTTCTCGCACCGCGATCGCTTCGGCCAGTGGGACCCGAAGAACCAGCGCCCCGAGCTGTGGTCGCTCTACAACGGCCGCAAGCACCTGGGCGAGAGCTTCCGCGTCTTCCCCCTGAGCAACTGGACCGAGATGGACGTCTGGCAGTACATCCGCCTCAAGGACATCCCCGTGCCGTCGCTCTACTTCTCCCACCGCCGCGACGTGCTCTACCGCGACGGCATGTGGCTGGCCGCGTCGGACGTCATCACGCCCCTGCCGCACGAGCAGGTGGTGAACAGGATCGTCCGCTTCCGCACCATCGGCGACATGACGTGCACCGGCGCGGTCGAGTCGACCGCCCACTCGCTGGACGACATCATCCTGGAGGTCGCTGCCGCACGTATCACGGAGCGCGGCGGCCGCGCGGACGACAAGCGCTCCGACGCCGCGATGGAAGACCGGAAGAAGGTGGGATACTTCTGAATGGAAGATGGAAGATGGAAGATTGAAGATCGATGGTTGAAGGTTGAAGGTTGACGAGGAGCGAACGACACCGGACGATGCAGACTGACGCTCATGAATACGGCCGGGGTGTGACTGGCGGCGTGTCCCCAACCCCCGACCCCTACCTCGCCATGGACCTCCTGCGGTTCACGACTGCGGGCAGCGTGGACGACGGGAAGAGCACCCTGATCGGGCGGCTGCTGCTGGACAGCAAGGCGATCTTCGAGGACCAGCTGGCCGCGGTGGAGCAGGCGAGCCGGCTGCGCGGGGAGGAGTACGTCGACCTGGCGCTCTTCACCGACGGCCTGCGCGCGGAGCGGGAGCAGCGCATCACGATCGACGTGGCCTACCGCTTCTTCGCCACTCCGCGGCGCAAGTTCATCATCGCGGACACGCCGGGCCACATCCAGTACACGCGCAATATGGTCACCGGCGCATCGACCGCGGAGCTGGCGATCATCCTGATCGACGCGCAGCGCGGGGTGCTGACGCAGTCGAAGCGCCACGGCTTCATCGCCTCCCTGCTGCAAATCCCCCACGTGGTGGTGGCGGTGAACAAGATGGACCTGGTGGGCTACCAGCAGGCCGTGTTCGACGCCATCCGGGCCGAATACACCGCGTTCGCCAGCAAGCTGTCCGTGCCCGACATCATCTTCATCCCCATCTCCGCCTTGCAGGGCGACAACGTGGTCAACCGCAGCGAGCAGATGCCCTGGTATGACGGCACCACGCTGCTGAGCCACCTGGAGCACGTCAGCGTGGGCAGCAGCCGCAACCTGGTGGACTTCCGCTTCCCGGTGCAGATGGCGGTGCGGCCGCACGCCGGCTTCCGCGGCTTCGCGGGGCAGGTGGCCTCCGGCACGATCCGGCCGGGCGAGGAGGTGGTGGCGCTCCCCTCGGGCCGCACCACGCGGGTGCGCAGCATCGTCACGGTCGACGGCGAGCTGCCCGAGGCCGCGGCCGGCGACTCGGTCATCCTGACCCTGGAGGACGAGATCGACATCAGCCGCGGGGACATGCTGGTGCGCTCGCGCAACCTGCCGCAGGTCAGCGCGAGCCTCGAGGCCACCCTCTGCTGGATGAGCGAGGAGCCGCTCGGCCTCAGCACGCCGTACATCCTGCAGCACACGACGCGCCAGGTGCGCGCGCACGTCACAGAACTGACCTACCGCGTCGACATCGACACGCTGCACCGCGAGCCCGCGGAGACGCTGGCCCTGAACGAGATCGGCCGCGCCAACCTGACCACCACCCAGCCCATCTTCTTCGACCGCTACCAGGCCAACCGGGCCACGGGCAACTTCATCCTGATCGACCCCTACACCAACAACACCGTGGCCGCGGGCATGATCCGCCGCGCCGCGCGGTCGCTGGCCGAGGTGCTCCCGCCCGAGCCGGAGCGGCCCAAGTCGAGCAACGTGGTGTGGGAGGGCACGGCCATCAGCCGCGAGCTGCGCGAGGAGCGCCACGGCCACAAGGCGGCCGTCCTCTGGTTCACCGGCCTGTCGGGCTCGGGCAAGTCCACCGTGGCGCGGCTGCTGGAGCGGCGGCTCTACGCCCTGGGCTGCCAGACCTTCTACCTGGACGGCGACACCATGCGCCACGGCCTCAACGGCGACCTGGGCTTCTCCCCTGCGGACCGCAAGGAGAACATCCGCCGCGTGGCCGAGGTGGCGAAGCTTGGCTTCGAGCACGGCAACGTGGTACTGTGCACCTTCATCTCGCCCTTCGCCGCGGACCGCCGCTTCGCGCGCTCCCTGGTGCCGCCGGACCGCTTCTTCGAGGTCTATGCCAAGTGCGACCTCGAGGTGGTGAAGCGCCGCGACCCCAAGGGGCTGTATGCCCGCGCGCTGCGGGGCGAGATCAAAGAATTCACCGGCATCTCCTCCCCCTACGAGGCGCCGGAAGACGCAGAGCTCGTCATCGAGACCGACCTCATCAGTGCGGAGGACGCGGTGGAGATGATCCTGGCCGACCTGGCCCAGCGCGGCATCATCAAGCGCTGATCCTGACGACGGAGACGACGATGAAGGGAATCATCCTGGCAGGCGGAGCGGGCACGCGGCTGTACCCGCTGACCATTTCGATCAGCAAGCAGATGCTGCCGGTGTACGACAAGCCGATGATCTACTATCCCCTCTCCATGCTCATGCTGGCGGGGATCCGGGAGATCCTGATCATCAGCTCGCCCGACGCGCTGCCCGGGTTCCGCGCGCTGCTGGGCGACGGCAGCCAGTGGGGCCTGCGCTTCGAGTACGCGGAGCAGGCCACCCCGCGCGGGCTGGCCGACGCGTTCATCGTGGGCCGCGAGTTCGTTGCGGGCGGCCCCGCGTGCCTCATCCTGGGCGACAACATCTTCTACGGTCACGGGCTGCCGGCCAAGCTGCGCGCGGCCGCGCAGCTGGCCGAGGGCGCGCTGGTGTTCGCCTACCCCGTGCGCGACCCCGAGCGCTACGGCGTCGTCGAGTTCGACGAGACCGGCCGCGCGATCAGCATCGAGGAGAAGCCGAAAGCGCCCAGGTCGCACTACGCGGTGCCCGGGCTCTACTTCTACGACGAGCAGGTCACCGAGATTGCGGCCAACCTGGCGCCCTCCCCGCGCGGGGAGATCGAGATCACCGACGTGAACCGCACCTACCTGGCGCAGGGCCAGCTGCGCGTCGAGCCGATGGGCCGCGGCGTGGCGTGGCTGGACGCGGGCACGCACGAATCGCTGCTCCAGGCCGCGGGCTTCGTCCAGGCCGTGCAGGACCGGCAGGGCATGATGATCTCCTGCCCCGAGGAGATCGCGTACCGCATGGGCACCATCGACCGGGACCAGCTGATGGCGCAGGGCCAGCTGATGAAGTCGAACGATTACGGGCAGTACCTGATCCGCCTCGCGCAGGCGGGGCTGGGTTAAGCGCGGCCGGCCCGAGGGGTTCCGTGTGGAGTCTTGCAGGCGTTCTTCGACTGCGTGCGGCGCCCTGGCGCCGCCCTCCGCTCAGAATGCCTGTACTCGTCGGTACATTCGGAATTGCCGGCCGGCGCCCTTCCCAACGGAGACGCAATGCAGGAAATCGTACGGTTCGGGCTGATCGGCTGCGGCCGCATCTCGCCCCGCCACATCCAGTCGCTGGCGCAGATCCCGTCCGGCAGCCTCCTCGCGGTGGCCGACGTCATCGAATCGCGCGCGGAGCGCGCGGCGGGTGAGACCGGGGCCGAGCCCTACACCGACTACCGCCGGCTGCTCGACCGCCGTGACATCGACGTCGTCACCATCTGCACCCCGAGCGGGATGCACGCCGCCATGGCCATCGAGGCGCTGCAGGCGGGCAAGCACGTGCTGGTCGAGAAGCCGATGGCGCTCACCCTGGCCGATGCGGACGCGATGATCGCCGCGGCCGGCCAGACCGGCCGGAAGCTGGGCGTGGTGCTCCAGAACCGCTACAACCCTCCCATGCAGGACCTGCGCCGCGCGGTGGACGAGGGCCGGCTGGGCCGGCTGCTGCTCGGCAACGCGACCGTGCGCTGGTATCGCCCGCAGGAATACTACGAGGACGGCTGGCACGGCACCCTGGCGATGGACGGCGGCGCGCTGATGAACCAGTCGATCCACCACATCGACGCGCTGCAGTGGATGATGGGCAACCCGGTGAGCGTGTTCGCGTACACCGCGACCCTGGCCCACCGCATGGAGGCCGAGGACACCGGCGTGGCCGCCATCCGCTTCGAGGGCGGCGCGCTGGGCGTGGTCGAGGGCTCCACCATCACCTATCCCGAGAACCTGGAGGGGTCGCTCTCCATCTTCGGCGAGCACGGCTCCGTCAAGGTGGGCGGCACCGCGCTGAACCGCAAGGTGTTCTGGAAGCTCGCGGACCAGCTGGAGCACGAGAAGGAACTGCTGACCCGCGAGCAGCTCGACCCGCCCTCGGTCTACGGGCAGAGCCACCGCGCGGTGATCGAGGACATGATCGACGCGGTGCTGCACGACCGGAAGCCCCGGACGAACGGGGGCGAGGCGCGGCGCTCCGTGGCACTCGTGCTCGCGATCTACGAATCCGCGCGCACCGGCCGCGAGGTGGTGTTTGCGGCCCAGGACGCCTGACATGACCGGCCCCGAGATGATCCACCCGACCGCGATCATCCACCCCCGCACGACGGTGGGTGACGGATCGACCGTCGGGCCGTACGCCCTCATCGGCGAGCCCGCGCGCGGGACCCAGCCGGGCGAGGTCGGGACCATCATCGGGCCGCGCGCGTGCATCCGCTCGCACACCGTCATCTACGCGGGCAACGTCATCGGCGCGGACTTTCAGACGGGGCACGGCGTGCTCATCCGGGAGCTGAACACGATCGGCGACGAGGTCAGCGTGGGCAGCCACGCCATCGTCGAGCATCACGTGACCATCGGATCCCGGGTCCGCATTCACTCGGACGTGTTCATCCCCGAGTACTCCGTGCTCGAGGCGGGCGTGTGGATCGGGCCCGCGGTCGTGTTCACCAACGCGGCCTATCCCGCCAGCCCGTCCGCGAAGCAGCACCTCCTCGGACCGCGGCTGTGCGAGGGGGCCCGGGTGGGCGCGAACGCCACCCTTCTGCCCGGCATCGTCGTCGGCCGCAACGCGCTGATCGGCGCGGGCGCGGTCGTCGTCGCGGACGTGCCGGAGGGCAAGGTCGTCGTGGGCAACCCCGCGCGGATCATCAAGGACATCTCCGAGATCCCTGCCTACGGGCAGGACGCGCTGCTCGGGCGCCAGGAGTAGGATCGCATGACGACCGTACCGCTCGTCGATCTCAAGGCGCAATATGCGACCATCAAGGCAGAGGTGGACGAGGCCATCCAGCGCGTGCTGACGAACACCAGCTTCATCCTGGGGGAGGAAGTGCTCGCGTTCGAGCGCGCGTTCGCGGCGTACGTCGGCGCGCCCGAGGCGGTCGGGATGGCCTCCGGCACCGCTGCGCTGCAGCTCTCGCTCCTGGCCTGCGGCGTCGGCCCGGGCGACGAGGTCATCACCGCGGCCCACACCTTCATCGCCACGGCCGAGGCGATCTCGTGGACCGGGGCCCGGCCCGTCTTCGCCGACATCGATCCCCTGACGTACACGCTGGACCCCCGCCAGCTGCCCGGCCTGCTGACCCCGCGCACGCGGGCCATCATGCCCGTGCACCTCTACGGCCAGGCCGCGGAGATGGGGCCCATCCTGCAGTTCGCGCGGGAGCACGGGTTGTGGGTGATCGAAGACGCCGCGCAGGCGCACGGTGCGACGTACGAGGGCCGCGCGTGCGGCACGCTTGGCCACCTGGCGTGCTTCAGCTTCTATCCCGGGAAGAACCTCGGCGCGTACGGCGACGCGGGCGCGGTGACCGGCAGCGACCCGGAGCTGCTGGCGCGGGTGCGCAAGCTGCGCGATCACGGCCGGCAGAGCAAGTACGTGCACGACGAGATCGGCTTCGGCGAGCGGCTGGATGCGCTGCAGGCCGCGGTGCTCTCCGCCAAGCTGCCGCACCTGGCGGGGTGGACCGATGCGCGGCGCAGCCATGCGCTTGCCTACGACGACCGGCTGGCCGGCCTGGGGCTGACCCTGCCGCACGAGCGCGCGGGGAGCCGGCACGTATATCACCTGTACGTCGTGCGCGCGGCGGGGCGGGACGCGCTGCTCGAGCACCTGCGCCGGGAGGGGATCGGCGCCGGGGTGCACTATCCCGTGCCGCTGCACCGCCAGCCCGCGTACCTCAAGCTCGGCTACGGCGCGGTCGAGCTGCCCGAGACCGAGCGCGCGGCCCGCGAGGTGCTCTCGCTGCCGCTGTACCCCGAGCTGACCCCCGCCCAGATCGACCGCGTCTGCGCCGCGGTGCGCGCGGGGGTGGGGAGATGACCATCGCCATGTACGGCCTCCTGCATCTGGCCGAAGGCGAGTCGTCTGCCGAAAACGTCGCTATCAAGGACTTCGATCAGCGGGTCTCGCTCTATGGGAGATGCGCTACCACGCTGGCGAACTCGTTGCGAACGGTGGGGGTTGAGTTCACTCTTCTCACGAATCAGTCGGCCGTTGAACACCTCAGTAGCTGCATCATGGGTGAAACGCACGACCACAGTTGGTAGCTCATAAGCAAGGTGAATATGGAGACCGGATGGCAGGGTCCGTAAGGAGTCGAAGTTGATGTTCCCAGTAGGCCGGCGGATTCTAGCTTACTCGCTTCTCCTGGCGTGCCTGTTGTTGATTGTGCAGCACTCCAATATTCAGGTTGCTCTGCTGAAGAATCGGTCGCTGCTCGAGCTGATGCGGATCTGGCCCGCTCCCGACTTCAGCCGAACCGATCTCCCATGTGAAGGCGAAGCTCTGCTTCCCGACATGGAGAACTCGCTCAGCGGGATTCTCTCGGCGAAACCAGGAGACATACGCGTCTCGACGCATCTGGGTCGCGTCTATTGGATTGAGGGCCGGTGCGATGACGCGTTGGCCATCTGGCGCGCGACGGCGTCAGCCGGAGAGCCTACGGCGGCGTATGAACTCTTTCTAAGGGGCCAATATGATTACTTACCCCATCAGTCGCGCAGATCTTTGGCTGATATGTCCTACATCAGTGCGCTTCAGCTGGTCCTTGATGAAGAATACGAGCTGGCCGAACGTTGGACGGGGCGTGCAATCGAATTGATGCCACAGCGAGAGGCCCTGCTCCGCCTAGCGTACTGGTATGACAAAGCAGGGGAAGTCTCTTCCGCCAAGAGACTGTGGCAACAGATGGCTAACGCTTACCAGACGAGCGACCCAGAACACTGGTTCGCAACTGCAAAGGCCCATGAGCAGGAGAGTGAGTGGCAGTCCGCCGCGGAAGCCTACACATCAGGAGCGTCCCTATCAGCCGAACCAACCGAGTTCTGGATACTGGCAGGGAATGCCTGGGAGCGTGTGTCGGCGTCGGACGCAGCCATCCGAGCCTATGAGCAGGCCGAGTACGCCGGCTCTCCATCGGTGGCGGCCCGATTGAGCCTGTCAAACGTCTATCGAGCCATCGGGCAATACGATGAATCGATCAAATGGGCGGGCTTGGCGCAGCAGATTGAGCCGGATAGTTTTGTGCCATATCACTACCTGGGACTTGCGTACAACTCCGCTGGCGACTATGCCGCTGCACGTCTCCATTTCGAGAAGGCATTGGAACTCAGCCCTGAAGAGCCGTGGGTTTCTTATCAGTTGGCCAGGGTTTGGTACTACGGTTTGCAGCAACCATCAAAGGCAGAATCAATTCTGGCACAAGCGATCAGATATCATTCTGAACCACCGGCGTCTTGGTGGCTTGAGCTCGGAGACTGGCGCCTAGTCCTGGACCGGTGTGAAGCTGCGGAGAAAGCCTACGCTGCAGCTCGCAGCGCAGGCGCAGACGCGGAGATTCTTAGAACCACCCTGACGCATTTTGAGAGTATCTGTGGCCAGGACTGAATCACTACATGGGCATGCGATCGAGGAAAGCCTGAGCAGGTCGTGGCTCTTGGCATGAACAGGCTCAGCACGGTATTCCGCAACTCCGCATGGAGCGTTTTTGGTCTCGCCGTCAGCATGGCCACGGGCCTGTTCTACACGCCGTACCTCGTCGCTCGCCTTGGGGTCGCCTCGTACGGCATGGTTCCCCTCATCACAGGACTCTTTGTGTGGGTGTCGTGGATTTCCCTGGCAGTATCCTGGTCCGTCGGGCGTTACGTCACCATCGCGCGCGAGCATAAGGATGTAGCCGAGGAGAACCTCTTCTACAACTCAGCTCTTGTGCCCACCGCACTCCTCGCGCTCGCAATTACCGGCGTCGGCATCCTGATGGTGCCGCTCGCAGATCAGGTTATTCGCATTCCCCCCGAGGCCGAGCGCTCGGTCGCCTTTCTCTGGATCTGTAGTGCAGTAGTCTCGGCGATGGGTGTTCTAACTGGCGCCGTTGATATCGGGACCTACTGTCGAAACCGATTTGACATCAAGGCACTGATCCAGGTTGCGCGCACCATCATCATGGTGCTGCTGGTGCTGCTGCTCTTCGGCCTCTATGGACCCCGCCTCGAATGGGTGGGAGTGGGCACCGTGGTGAGCAGTGCGATCGGTCTTGGCCTAGCCCTACTCTCGCAACGGCTGCTTCTTCCCGAAGTCAGCATCCGGCCGTCGATGTTTAGTTGGCGCCACTTCAAAGAGATGCTCGGCACCAACGCCTGGATCCTGGTCGACCAACTCGGCACGATCCTCCTGCTAAACGTAGATCTATTCCTGGCCAACCGGTTCTTCGGCCCGGATGTTAGCGGCCAGTACAGCCTGGCGATCCAGTGGATCGGCATGTTGAAGGCGGTAATGACAGCAGTGACTGTGTTCACGCCGGAGTACGTTGTCTTCGTAGCACGAGGTGACCTTGCTGGCTTGGCTGCCTATGCCGAAAAAGCCGCTCGGTTCGTCGGTTTCTCGATGGCGATACCCATCGGTCTGGTTCTTGGGCTAGCCGATCCGCTCACTCAAGCCTGGCTCCATCGAGATCCAGGGATTGTTTCCTCGCTCATTCTGGTATTGGCATTTCCCTTGGCATTCAATGCTGCCATCAATCCGCTTTACGGTGTCTGGCATGCGTTGAATAAGGTCCGAATCCCAAGTTACGCGACGCTCGCCGCCGGCATCGGTAGCATCGTGATGGCAGTGATTCTGGCGCGTGCGACGTCTCTTGGCGTATTCGGAGTTGCCCTTGCGGGGGGCATCGCGTTCACCGCGCGGAACCTAGTATTCTCGGTGTGGTATGTAGGTCGCTTGTTGGGACAGGGGTCAGGAAAGTTGATTCGTGTCTCTCTGAAGGCCGCAGGCATAGCCGTCATGCTTGGTATCGCTGGACGTTTGCTGACCACCTGGATTCGTCCCAACGGCTGGATTCAGGTCGGCCTGGTTGGCGCCGCTCTGATGGTTCTGGGCGCCGTCTGGGTGTGGTGGGGTTGCCTTGAGCAGAATGAACGACAGCAACTGACGCGATTGGTCGCGTTGCGATTGGGCCTTGGACGCCCCGGCGAGCAGACAGATGGAAGTTGACAATTCTGCGATGGATACCACCGAGACACGCTCCGTTTCGCCGATAACCGGGGGGCCTCAGGTAAGCGTCGTCATCCCCCTCTACAACAAGGCCGAAAGCATCAGTGCAACGTTGGACTCGGTCTTTGCGCAGACCATAACCGATTTCGAGGTAGTCGTTATAAATGATGGCTCCACTGACAATAGTGCAGCCATCGTCCGGCGGTTTAATGACCATCGACTACGCCTTGTCGAGCAGGCGAACGCCGGCGAAAGCGCCGCCCGCAACCGAGGGATCGCCGAAGCCAGAAACGACCTAGTTGCCTTCATTGACGCCGATGACCTCTGGTTTCCGCATTTTTTGCAGACCGTGCTCTCACTGCGGCATCGATTCCCAAATGCAGGCGCATATGGGACTGCTTTCGTGGTCCTGCGAAACAACGCCGTGGTTCGATACCCCTATGTAGGCGTGCGCCACCTTCTGGGCGGTGAGCTAGTCCCGGACTATTTCCGTTCGTGCACCCTCGGCGGAAGTTTGTTGTGGTCATCTTCGGTAATGATTCCAAAGAGCACCTTCGAGCGCGTCGGTGGATTCCCTGTCGGCGTGCGCAACGGAGCAGATCTCCACATGTGGGCCAGGATCGCACTCCATTACCCTATTGCCTGGTCGACCATCGAAGCCGCCGTCTGGAATCAGGATGCAGAGAACCGTATCGCCGGCCGAGTTCGAATGAGCGATGCGCCGTTTGCGGGCTTGTTGGAGGAGTCGATTGTCCAGATATCGATCGCTCCAGATCAGGCTAGATGGATTAGAGCATACATCTCGAGACTCCGCGTCCACTATGCTCATGTAAGTCTGGAGCATGGCGACCGCGCTCAGGCGCGCAGGCTGATTTGGCTTGGGCGCGAGTCGCGAGGCAGACGTCGCGAGTGGTGGCTGACGGCGATCCGAGCGTGGACGCCAGAACCGCTGCTCAATCTCCGGCGTGCATTCATAGCGCTAGCTAGACGCCTGCGAGGTCCACGGGGCTGAAGTGCGTGAGGAGGGCTTGTGTTGAGGTTCGGTCGTCGGTGGCAATCCTTAGCGGAATATCCGATTGACATACTAGCACAACTCATCGGAAGGCTACATCGCAGATGGTTGCGTATCGAGGCAAGAAAGACGCTTGCGCAGTTGCGAAAGGTGGGAGCCAATGTGACTATTAGCGCTGGATGTGTGTTCCAACCCCCCAGCAATGTTGAGATAGGAGATGATGTCTATATTGGCCCCGAGTGTTGGTTCATGACATCCGAAGCGAGGATCCGAATTGGCTCGGGCGTCATCTTCGGACCACAAGTAGCGATCATAACAGGAAATCATAACACCGGAGACCTGGACAAGCGCATGTTTGACGTGACCGACAAGAGACCGTTTGACGATGAAGACGTGACGATCGAGGATGACGTGTGGATCGGTTTTCGTGCCACAGTTCTCAAGGGCGTGCGCGTAGGTACTGGATCCGTCATTGCCGCAGGCGCCGTCGTGACGCGAGACGTGGCGCCATTCGATGTGGTAGCTGGCATCCCGGCAAAACGGCTATACAATCGACGTAATCTGACCGATAGATGATGGAAACGCCTACTCATTCAGCAGTGATGCACGAACCTGCCCGACTGACCAGTCGAACGCAGACCACGCCTCGTGCGAAGAGAATAGGCGCCCCTAACGACGTCGTCCTCCTGACAATCTGTCTGGTTCTGTGCAGCGCATATCTGCTGCTGCCATCTCTGCCTGTTGCAGCTGGCGTGTGTGCCATAGGCGGCCTCCTCATTCTTCTTCGTCCGGAACTGGCTATCCTGTTCCTGGCCTTCGGCTGGATTGCGCAGCGTCAGTTGGCGACTTATTGGACCGGCGTGCCGTTGCTCTTGTTGGGATTTCTCGGGGCAGCGCTGTGGGCTCCTCTTGGTCTGCGATCTCTGAGCAGAGACAAACCCTTCTTGATCTTCCTGGCCATCTCGGCGCTCGTATCATTTCTGTCGCTGCTTGCGCGGCCGGCATGGCAGGCCGAATCGGCTAACCGGTTGATCTACATGGCTGCCGGGCTCGCTACCTACTTATTGTGCAAGCAAGAACGTGGGAGGCGCTACGCGGAAGTGGCAGCGGTCGCCTGTGGTGTTGCGATTTCGCTAAATGCTATTGCGAGAGCCCAAGATTTAGGGTTACTCACCTTGCGCAGTGGTGACGTGAGTTACCTGAAACTGAACGACTCCAACTATGCAAGCATCCCGATCGTATTTGGCACCGCACTTGTTCTGGAGTGGCTCAGCAGGGGGCAACTAACACTGAGAAAACTTCCTGTCGCGGTGGCGTCGCTAGGTATCATGGTGTGGGGACTCCTGATGCTCGCATCTAGAGGCGGTCAGTTGGCCTTTCTGGCCGTTATTGGGGTCTGGATGTTCAGGTTGATCTTCAGCCGCCGCGGAAGCGGAAAATTCGCCAGGTTGGTCTTGGCATTGCTCACTGTGGGCGTCATCTTCGTGCTAGGTAGGGCCGTTATTAGTGACGAACTGCTCCTAACGAATCGTCTGAGATGGGAGGACGCGGTTCAATCGCGGGCAGATGATAGGGCGTACATTCTTAAGGATTCATTCGACATAATCCTGTCGCGCCCGTGGGTCGTTCTCGGCGGAGGAATCGGCCGCAATATTGACCTGTTGATGGGCATCAATACGCATAATCAACCCCTTGACACCCTATTCGACTATGGCCTGATAGGAATCGCCAGTTTGATCTGGCTATGGTCATCGTTCCTCAGGAGCGACTCGGCAAGGACGGATAGGAAGGTCGCCCTTCAAGAGAGCACTCTCCTTGCCGCGACAGGACTTGGTGCCGCCTCAATGGCTCTCTCTCCGATATGGTTTCCGTTCTTCTGGGTCCAGATCGGCTACCTCGCCGCCTGCACGTTTGCGAGAACACACACTCCCGAAGAGCCTGTGCTCTCACCGATTGCTCGTCGTCGAAGGACATGAAAATCCTGGAGTCAGGGGAGATACCGCCGCCATTCGGGGGCGTCACCGTCCATCTCCGGAGACTGCTCGACTACCTCGTCGATGATGGATTCGACCTGACGTTAGTCGCCCGACGACCTCCCCAATCCCTGGACCCGAAAATCGCTATTGTTCGGTGGCCGACCTTGCCCAGATATTTGAACCACATGGAATTCCTTCGGGGCCTCAGCAAGCCGTTCGGCACCGGGGTTCTACATCTGCACTCTAACCCCGTGTTTTTCGCCCCACTTGGTTGTCTACACATCAGAAGGGAAGGTTCAGTTCTGGTTACGGTGCACGACCAAATGATCGATGACAAGCTGTCTCACGCGCTGCCGCATGAACGCCTGTGCTTTCGAGAGCTAACACGTTCGGCACGCGTCCGGTGGATAGCAGTCAGCGATCCAATTCGCGAGTTTCTCCAGGAACGCGATGTCGCAGTTGACCGGATCCGGGTGATTCCAGCGTATCTGCCCGAGCGTCATGATGAAACCGCGTCCGCGCTCCCACAACGAATAGAGGCGTTCTTGCACGAGCACCAGATGTGCATGGTCGTGTATGGCTACAGGCGCGATTTTCTGTCAGGGCGAGATCTGTATGGATTTGACTTCTCTATCGAGGTGCTGGTTGAGGTGCTGCGTTCGATCCCGAACGCCGGTTTGATCATTCTATGTCCTGATGCACAGCGTGACAGTGATTCGTGGCAGCAACTCGCCGGCGAAGCCGCAACCATGGGGGTGAGCTCCAACGTCTTGTTCTTCCTGGAGCCTGTCGCCGCACCCCTCTCACTGTGGCGGCGTTGCAGGGTCATGTTGCGGCCTTCCCTAACAGACGGCGATTCGATCGCCGTGCGCGAGATGCTTTCTCTGGGCCGCCCCGTAATAGCCTCAGACGTCGTGCCGCGTCCCGCCGGCGCCAAGGTGCTGCCACTAGAATCAACAAAACACTGGGCCACAGCTGTGCTGGACTACGTTCGCCAGCCTGATAGCGATCAACACGAATCAGGGCTGGCAGGCAACAACTACTTCGCCGTGAAGGACATGATTATGGCTTCCCTTGCGGATGTATCGTGACTCATCCTCGCGTCCTGATACTGGCTCTCGCGCGCATCAACGCTGCCGACCCGGCGAACAACGGGCTCCTGCTCCGTAACATCTTCGGCGCCTGGCCGCGCGAGAGCCTCGCACAGATATTCAGCAGCGGTGACAACGGTGATGGCGGTTTCTTTGCCTCTTACTATCGGCTCGCCAGCGCTGACCGCCGCTTCGGGCGCTTGTTCTACCGCCTGAAGGGTGCTGGATTCGACGCGCCGTGGGCGTCCGCTGCCCCGGGCCCATCTGGAACGACCGGTGCATTCGGCAGGATGCTGCGACAGATCCGCCGGCGCCTGGTGGTGCATGGTGATCTGTACGAAGCCGTCTTCCGAATTCGCGTATCGGCGGGTATGCTGAGCTGGGTTCGCAACTTCGAGCCAGACATCATCTTCTCACAAGGCTACAACCTGACATTTTCCTGGCTTCCTTTACTCCTGCACCGTGAGCTCGGAATCCCACTTGCCTACTATCCAACCGATGACTGGCCACGCGACTTCTATCGAACGCAACGTCATTCGGTGGCCGGACGATTCATTAACAAGATGGTTACCGGTGCAGCGGATGAACTGGCCCGCTCCGCGGCCGTTCGCATCGCGTTCAACACCCCGATGCAGGAAGAGTTCCAATCTCGCTATGGTGTGCCGTTTTCGATCCTGATGCATGGCGACAGTGTTGAACGATTTGAATCGGTACAACCGCAACGCCGCGCAGACGATGATGTCACCTGGATCGTAACGACCGGCGCCTTTGACGAGCATCGAAACCCGCTCCTGCTGGACCTTGATGACGCGTGCGCGATGCTGGCAGAAAAGGGGATCAGAACCAGGGTGACGGTGTTCGCAGTCAACAACATCAGCCAACTCAAGTCGCAGCTTCCTGTTCTGCGCTATACGGAACTCCAGGAATGCCCATCCCACGATGAGCTTGCAGCGGTTCTGAGGGGGGCCGATGTGCTGTTCCTGCCGGAGCGGTTCGATGCGACATCTGATAGTATCCGACTCAGTGTTTCATCCAAGGCCCATCTGTTCATGTTCAGCGGCGTGCCAACCCTTGTCTACTCAAGCCCAGTGACCGGAATCGCGCACTATGCTCGCTCAGACAACTGGGGTATCCTCGTTGATCGCCGCGATCCGGCCATTCTAGCCGCCGCCATTGAGGCTCTCTCGACCGACGCAGAACTACGGAATCGCGTAGTCTCGCAGGCACGCAGCATAGCGTTGCGCAATCACCACTTGCCCACCATACAAGCATCCTTCGAAGCCTTGATGCGAAATGCGGTAAACGGCCCCGCAACCTGACAGCCAGACCAGTGCCATACCCACGAATCGTAAACTGGACCAACGAACTCGCCATCCATCAATCCTCACTTATGAGGGGGTTGGTGCAATTGGGCAGTGATGTAACCGTGGTGGCGGAGCAGCCCGTCAGCGCTGAGCGACAACGGCTAGGTTGGGATGCCCCTGATTTCGGACAGGCTAGCCTGGTGATCAAACCTACCCCGCAGCAAGTGGAACGCCTCCTGCAGCAGAAAGGAACCTGTCACATCTTCGGATCTGGACTGGACTTCTCATGGGGCCGGTACGCGGTGCGGGAAGCGACGCGCCGGCAGCTCCCCGTCGGCCTCATGAGTGAGGCAGCGGATCCTGATGGATGGAAAGGGATGGCACGACGGGCGAAGCATTCACTACGGCGCATGCGACTGGGCACAGGAGTCGCCTTCGTCTTGGCGATGGGCTCGCTCGGCGTCGAATGGTTCAGGCGGTGTGGTTACCCTGGGGCCAAGCTCTTTTCGTTTGCCTACTTCGTTGAGCCGGCCCATACAGAACGTACCATCTCACGCCACCCCCGCACGGACGCATTCCGAATCATCTATGTTGGCAACCTGACGCCCAGAAAACGAGTGGATCACCTCTTGAGAGCGTGTGCTGAACTCCAACGGAAGGATGTGATGATCGACATCGTGGGCGATGGTCAAGAACGAGCCACACTGCAGGATCTAGCCAAACGACTGGATATGTCTCAGCAGGTCAGATGGCACGGTGCGTTGCCAAACCGGCAGTCACGCGAGATGCTCCTGGACGCCGATCTTCTCGCGCTCCCCAGCCGCTTCGATGGCTGGGGAGCGGTCGTCAACGAGGCTCTGATGGCAGGAACGCCCGTCATCTGTACCGATCACTGCGGGGCTGCCGATCTGCTCAGAGAAGCATGGCGGGGCGAGGTCATACCACGGAACGACATCCGTGCACTGGCAGACGCTGTGCAAAGACACACCATCAAAGGCGCAATTTCGGACTCCGAACGTTTCAGGCTCCAAGATTGGGCCAACTGCATTCAGGGCGACCGTGGCGCCGGTTATTTGCAGCGAATCCTGGATCACGTCTACGCCCAGGCACCCCGACCGGAGCCACCCTGGAATGTCGGTACCACGGCTGAACAAGGAACCAAGTGTGCGACTGGGGATTGATGCCTCCAATATCCGCGCAGGCGGTGGGCAGACACATCTGATCGAGCTGCTGGCTGCTGCCAGGCCGGATCAACACGGCTTCGACAGAGTCATTGTGTGGAGCAATGCCAGTACGCTTTCGCGGATTGGGGTTTCCGACTGGCTCTGCAAGGTCAACATCCCGGCACTGCAACGTTCCTTACCCAAACGTGTTGCCTGGCAGCAGGCGATGCTCCAACGCGAAGCCGCCAAAGCGCAATGCGATGTGCTGTTTGTGCCTGGAGGGACTTACCTCGGTAGCTTTCGGCCGTACGTGGCAATGTCACAGAACCTGCTCCCGTTTGAATGGCAGGAGGCACGTCGCTACGGTCTATCGTCATTCACGAGCAGGTTCCTTCTGCTGCGTGGGTCGCAGTCACTCACCTTCAGGCGCTCGAACGGCACGATCTTTCTGACGGAGTACGCACGCAACACGGTCCTGACGGCCATCAATCGGCCGAAACTGAACTCGGTCATCATTCCCCATGGCGTAGATGATCGATTCCGCGCAGCCCCTAGAACACAAGCGGCTCCGCACGCATTTTCGGACTCGCATCCATTTCGACTGCTGTATGTATCGACCGTGGCCCCATACAAACACCAGGCCAAGGTGATCGAAGCAGTGGAACTGCTCCGGAATCAGGGCCTGCCCATCACCATCGCATTGGTCGGAGCCATGGATCCTCCGCAGCCGAACCTCATGGAAGCCCTGCACCGCATAGCCCAATCTGGAGGCTGGGCCGAATGGCAGGGCCACATACCGTTTGAGTCGTTGCCGCGTGTATACTATGAGGCTGATGCCTTTGTGTTCGCCTCGAGTTGTGAGAATCTCCCGAACATCCTGCTTGAGGCAATGGCAAGCGGCCTGCCCATTGCCAGCTCAGATCGGGGCCCGATGCCCGAGGTTCTGGGGAAAGCTGGCGTGTATTTCGATCCCGAAGATGCTGCGAGCATCGCGGCGGCGCTTCAACTTCTGTTCACCGACTCTGAGCTGAGGGGGGAATTGGCCTCGAGCGCCTACGAAGAAGCATCCCGATACAGCTGGCAGCTATGCGCAGAGCGCACTTTCGCGTACATCGCGCAAGTGGCACGCGAGAGTGGGAAAGGAAACCCCGCCTAGTGTTCACCCACAAAACCCTCCTCATCACCGGGGGCACCGGCACCTTCGGCAACGCGGTGCTCAGGCGCTTCCTCGCCACCGATATCGGCGAGATCCGCATCTTCTCGCGCGATGAGAAGAAGCAGCACGACATGCGGTTGGCCTACGGCAGCCAGGCGAAGCTGAAGTTCTATATCGGCGACGTGCGCCGGCCGGAGAGCCTGCTGGACGCGATGTCGCGCGTGGATTACGTGTTCCACGCGGCCGCGCTCAAGCAGGTGCCTTCCTGCGAGTTCTACCCGATGGAGGCGCTGATGACGAACGCCATCGGCGCGGAGAACGTGATGAACGCAGCCGTCGCAGCCGGGGTCCGGAGCGTGGTGGTGCTCAGCACGGACAAGGCCGCCTACCCGATCAACGCGATGGGCATCTCCAAGGCGATGATGGAGAAGCTGGCGGTGGCAAAGTCGCGCGTCGCGGCGGACCGCGGCTGCACGATCAGCATCACGCGCTACGGCAACGTGATGGCCTCGCGCGGGTCGGTCATCCCCCTCTTCATCGAGCAGATCCGCGCGGGCCGGCCCCTCACGATCACCGACCCCCAGATGACGCGCTTCATGATGAGCATCGACGATGCGGTCGACCTGGTCCTTTACGCGTTCCAGCACGCGCAGCCGGGCGACCTCTTCGTGCAGAAGGCCCCCGCAGCGACGATCGCGGTCCTGGCCGGGGCGCTGAAGCGCGTCTTCGCAGCGCAGAACGAGATCCGCATCATCGGCACGCGGCACGGCGAGAAGCAGTCCGAGACGCTGCTGACGCGGGAGGAGATGCTCCGCGCGGTCGACCTGGGCGACTATTACCGGATCCCCGCGGACACGCGCGACCTGAACTATGACGCGTACTACACGCAGGGCCAGGAGCCCCTCTCGCAGCAGGAGGACTACAACTCGCACAACACGCGGCAGCTCGACGTGGACCAGATGGCGGAGTTGCTGGCTGGGCTGGATTACGTCCGGGAGCAGATGGGCGGTTGAAGGGTTGAAGGTTGGGCCAGCTTCGCTGGCCCAAGGTTGCAGGTTGAAGGTTACGGTGTGAAGGCCGCAAGGAGATGGGACATTTGAAGGTGCTGGTGACGGGCGCGGAGGGGTTCATCGGGAAGAACCTGCGCGCGGCGCTGGCCGTCCGGCCGGAGACGACGGTCCTCTGCTTCGACCAGCAGCACTCGGCCGGGGACCTGGCCGTAATGCTGGCCGAGGCCGACGTCGTCGTCCACCTGGCCGGGGTGAACCGCCCGCGCTCGGACGCGGAGTTCACGACCGGCAACGTGGGGCTGACCGAGGCGGTGTGCGCAGGGCTGATCGCGGCGGGCAGGGCGACGCCCATCGTGCTGGCATCGTCGGTGCAGGCCGCGCTGGATAACCCCTACGGCGCCAGCAAGCGCCAGGCCGAGGCGGTGGTGGCGGCCTACGCGCGCGCCACCGGCGCACGGTGCACGATCTTCCGCCTGCAGAATGTCTTCGGCAAGTGGTGCCGGCCCAACTACAACTCGGTGGTCGCCACTTTCTGCCACAACATCAGCCGGGACGAGCCGATCACGATCTCCCATCCGGACCGCGAACTGGAGCTGGTGCATGTGGATGATGTGGTGGCGGGGATGGGGGAGTGGGGGTTGGGGGCTGGGGATTGGGGATTGGGGATTGGGGAACGGGGGACGGGGAGCGGGGACTGGGGATTGGGGACTGGGGATCGGGGACTGGGGACTGGGGATTGGGGAGCGGGGACTGGGGAGCCGGGGGTGGTGTATCGGGAGGTGGCGCCGAGCTACCGGGTGACGCTGGGGCGGCTGGCGGAGCTGATCCGCTCGTTCCGTGCGATGCGCTCGACGCTGCTGCTGCCCGACCTGGGGGATGAGTTCACGCGCAAGCTGTACGGCACGTACGTCTCCTACCTGCCCGAGGGGGCGTTCGCGTACGACCTGCAGCAGCGCTGCGACGACCGGGGCTGCCTGGCCGAGTTCGTCAAGTCGCGCGCGGGGGGCCAGATCTTCGTCTCCCGCACCCGGCCGGGGGTGACGCGCGGCAACCACTACCACCACACCAAGACGGAGAAGTTCCTCGTGCTCGAGGGAGAGGCGTTGATCCGCTTCCGCCACATCCTGGGGGGCGAGGTGCTCGAGGTGCGCGTGCGTGGGGAGGATTTCCGCGTGGTCGACATCCCCACGGGCTTCACCCATTCGATCGAGAATATCGGCCAGGGCGAGCTGGTGACGCTCTTCTGGGCCAGCGAAGTATTCGACCCGGACCGGCCCGACACGCAGTTCATGGCGGTGCAAGTATGAAGGTAGCTACCATCGTAGGCACCCGGCCGGAGATCATCCGGCTTTCCCGCGTCATGGCCGCGCTCGACCACCACGTGGATCACCGCATCATCCACACGGGGCAGAACTACGACTACGAGCTGAACCAGGTCTTCTTCGACGACCTGGAGCTCCGCCAGCCCGACCACTTCCTCAACGCGGCCGGCGCCTCCGCGGCCGAGACGATCGGGCTGGTCATTGCGCGGTCCGACGCGGCCCTGCGGGAGATGCGGCCCGACGCGGTGCTGATTCTGGGCGACACCAACAGCTGCCTGGCCGCGATCGCGGCGAAGCGGCTGAAGATCCCGGTGTTCCACATGGAGGCGGGCAACCGCTGCTGGGACGAGCGCGTGCCCGAGGAGATCAACCGGCGCATCGTCGACCACATCAGCGACATCAACCTGCCCTACTCGCAGATCTCGCGCGGGTACCTGCTGCGCGAGGGGCTGCCGCCGGACCGCGTAATCGTGACGGGCAGCCCGATGTACGAGGTGCTGCACCACTACCTGCCCCGGATCCGCGAGTCGGACGTGCTGGCGCGGCTGGGGCTGGCGGAGGGCGAGTATTTCGTCGTGAGCGCGCACCGCGAGGAGAACGTGGACGACGAGGGGCAGTTCGCCGCGCTGGTGACGCTCCTGCGCAACCTGGCCGGGCTCGGCCTGCGCGTCATCGTCTCGACGCACCCGCGCACGCGCAAGCGGTTCGACGCGGAGCACGTGACCTTCCCCCCCGAGGTGGCGCTGATGAAGCCCTTCGGCTTCCTCGACTACGTCCGGCTGCAGATGAGCGCGCGGGCCGTGCTCTCCGACAGCGGCACGATCACCGAGGAGTCCTCCATCCTGAACTTCCCCGCGCTCAACATCCGCCGTGCGCACGAGCGGCCGGAGGGGATGGAGGAAGGCGCGGTGATGATGGTGGGCCTGCACTGGGAGCGGATCGAGGAAGGGCTGGCCGTGCTCGAGACGCAGGGCCGCGGGGAGAACCGCCTGCTCCGCATGGTCGGGGACTACCGCGTGCCCAACGTGTCGGAGAAGGTGGTGCGCATCATCCTGAGCTACACGGACTACGTGAACCGGGTCGTGTGGCACAGGGACGTGGCATAGGGGCGCGTGGCGTTCCTCCAATTCGTCGGGACTGGAGTGGCGGCCACGCTTGCCGCGCTGGCGACGCTCGCTGCGTGGGTGGCCATCGGCTCCGCGACCCGGATCGAGCTGGAGGATCAACTCGCGTCGGCTGCGGTGCACCTCGCCATCGGTGCGGGGCTCACGTCGTTCCTCTGGGCGATCTTCGCCGCGGCGGGGCAGGTGTCCTTCGCCACGGGGGCCATCCTGGGGCTGGAGGCCGCCTTCCTCCTGGTGCGCCGGGCGGCCGTCACACGGGCCGGCGCCGCGCTTGGCCGTACGCTCCGGGAGCTGTGTGCGGGGCCCCTGGCGGCCGCGGCCGCCGTTGTTGCCGCGGCCGTCTACTGGATCAATGCCGCGGCGCCCCCGCGCGATGCGGATGTGGTGCGCTACCACCTGGAGCATATCCGCCAGATCGTGACGGACGGCGCATGGCTGCCGATTCCCGATTACCACTTCGCGCTGCCCTTCGGGTGGAGCCTGAACTACCTGCCCTTCGAGCGCTTCGGCCTCCCACAGGGCGCGCACATGCTGAACCTGGGGCTGTGGCTGGTGGCCGTGGCGCTGCTGTATCAGGTCATGAGGCAGCAGGGCGGCCGCAGGGTGGCCCTGATCCTCTGCGCCGCGGCGGTGGCGCAGCCGCTGCTGCTGAAGTCGGCCACGACCGCGCATGCGGACATGGTCACCATCTTCGTCGTGATGGTCGCCGTCGCGGTCCTCGCGGGCGCGGAGCTGTCACGACCCGCCGCGTTCGCGCTGGGCTACGTGACCTGGGCGGCCACGGGGAGCCGGTATCAGGCCGTCGCGCTGGGCGTGGCGGCCGGGATGATCGCCCTGGCGTGGGCGGTGCGCAGCGGGCGCCCGCGCCAGCTGCTGAGCTTCGCCGGGGGCGCGGGCCTGGGCCTGCTCGTCGCGCTGCCGTTCTACCTCTTCAACTGGCGCCATTTCGGCAACCCCGTCTGGCCGCTGTTGGTCGACTTCTTCAACCAGCCGCCCACCTACGCGGACCAGGTTGCAGGGGCGTACAGCCGGCTCCTGGTCGGCCCCTGGCAGCCGTCGACCCTCATCGCGGGGCTGCGCGAGGCGCTCACGTCCGCGTACACGTTCCCCATCCCCCACGCGGTGCTCGGCTTCCTGCTGCTGTCGGCCGTGTGGCGCACGCGGGCAACGGGCCGGCTGGCGGGCTTCGGCGCGGCGTTCCTCCTGCTCTGGATCCTCGCGCAGCCGTCCCTCTATGCCCGCTTCTTCATCTACCTGCTGCCCGTGGCGTGGGTCGGGCTGGCGGGGATCGCGGGCGCGTTCGTGCGCGGGAGGGCGCTGGCCTGGGCCTGGCGCACGACGGCCGCGCTCGCGCTGGGGCTGGCAGGGCTGGCGGCCTACTACTCGTTCGATGCCGCGGCCTACGCCGCGACGGGCGACCTCACGCGGTATCACCGGACGACCTGGTTCTACGATGTCTACGAGTGGATCGACGAGAACACGCCGCCGAAGGCGCGCTTCCTGGTCGTCCTGTCGGGCGCGCCGACGTACTATCTGGACCGCCCCCTGCGCCGCGCGGACCCGTGGACCAGCGGCGTGGTGGATTGGACCGCGGTGGGCGGCGCGGATGACCTGGTCCGGGCGATGCGGGAAGGAGGGTACGATTATCTCCTCTACGAGTGGCGCAACTGGCGGCAGATGCCGGGCGGCGACCGCATGATTGCCGCGGTCAGGGAGGTCATGGACGAAGGCCAACTGCGCGAGGTGCGGCGGTTCGACGCCACCCTGGTCTCATCCCGGGTGCTGCGCGAGTCGCACGTGACGCCCGTCTTCCTGTTCGCCCTGCCGGACGCGGCCGGGCCGGGTGCAGAGGGGGGCGGGGAGTGAGCCGCGTCCTGTTCCTGAGCCTCGTCTTTCCGCCTGACGCAGTCTCGACTGCCCAGATCGTTGGGACACTGTCCGATGACCTGCGCGGGCTGGGCCATCAGGTCGTCGTCATCACGACCACGCCGCACTACAACCGGGATCCAGAGGCAGAGGCCTTCCAGCCGCTGCGCCCACATTGGGGCCGGCTTGTCCTGGCCAGCACCCACAACGGCGTGCCGGCCTATCACATCCGCATGCCCAGGAAAGGGAGCAGCATCGTGCTGCGCGGCCTGTCCTGGCTCCTCTTCCACGCGCTGAGCACGGTGGTCGCACTGACAGTGCCGCGGCCGGACGTCGTCATTGCGCCCTCTCCGCCCCTGACGATCGGCGTCAGTGCCTGGCTGGTCGGCCTGCTGCGCCGCTGTCCGTACATCTACAACGTCCAGGAGATCTACCCGGACGCTGCGATTGCGCTCGGCGCGCTGCACGATCCGCTGCTGATTCGTATCCTCTACGCGCTCGAACGCTTCGTGTATCATCGGGCCGCTCGGGTCACGGTGATTGCGCCGCACATGCGCGAGCGCCTCATCCGCAAGGGCACGCCTGCCCCGAAGCTAGCAGTGGTCCCGAACTTCATCGATCCGGACGAGCTCGCGCCGATGCCCAAGGACAATCTTTTCAGCCGGGAACACGGCGTCGCCGATAAGTTTGTCGTCAGCTATGCGGGCAACATGGGGCCAGCACAGCAGCTTGAGACTTTCCTGGCGGCTGCGCAAGTACTGAAGGATGAAGCGGGCATCCGATTCATGCTGATGGGCGATGGCATCCTGCGGGAGCGGCTCAGGGCGATCGTGCTGGAAAACAAGCTCGACAACGTGATCTTCCTGCCCTATCAGCCTTATTCCCTGATGCCGCAGATCTATGCAGCCTCGGATCTCTCCCTGGTGCCCCAGGCAGAAGGAATCTCCGATATTGCCGTGCCGTCCAAGGTCTACCGCATCATGGCATGCGCAAGGGCCGTCCTGGCCGTGGCCCTCGAGGACTCCGACCTGGGTGACCTGCTGCACACCTCGGGCGCGGGGCTGTTGGTGGCACCGGGCCGGCCCGACGATCTCGCAGCCACGATACTGGCGGCGTCCCGTGCGCCGGAGAAGCTGCTGCAGATGGGCCAGGCCGGGCGGAAACACGTGATGGCCCATTACACCCGCGCGGCTGTTGCCCGGCAGTACGATGCAGTGCTCAGGGAAGTGATCGGGTAGCACGATGAGCAGAGACGATCCGCGGGGGACCGTTCTGGTTACCGGCGCAAGCGGCGCACTGGGCCCCACGGTGGTCGATCTGCTCCGCGAGCGCGGCTTCAGAGTGCGCGCGCTGGCGCTGTCCGCGCCGGCGCCGGCAGGCGCGGAAGGCGAGGTCGACTGGCTTGTCGGAGACATCTGCGACAGGAAACTGGTCGAGGCCGCGATGCAGGGCGTGTCACACGTGGTCCACATGGCGGCACTGCTGCACATCAACAACCCGGGGCCGCACCTCGCCGCCGAGTACGAACGCGTCAACGTCAAGGGCACCGAGACCGTCGTCGAAGCTGCACTCCGTCAAGGTGTGGAGCGCATGGTGTTCATCAGCACGATCGCTGTCTATGGCTATGATCGCGGCACGCTCCTGACCGAGGCATCCGAACCGCTGCCGGCCACGCTGTATGCCAGGACCAAGCTGGCCGGCGAGCGGATCGTCCTCGCCGTTCAAGGGGCAGACGGTCGAGCCTGCGGCACGGTGCTGCGTCTCTCCGCCGTCTACGGTGGCCGCGTCAAGGGTAACTACGATGCGCTCGTCAGGGCTCTGGCCCGCGGGCGCTTCATCCCCATCGGCCGCGGCGAGAATCGGCGCACGCTCGTGCACGAGGGTGACGTTGCCGAGGCCATCGCGCTCGCCCTGCGCGCGCCGGCTGCTGGCGGCAAGGTGTACAATGTGACGGACGGGTCCATCCACACGGTTCGCGAGATCACCGAGGCAATTTGTGCGGGATTGGGGCGGCAACCGCCGCGACTCGCATTGCCCGTCGCGCCGATTCGCCTGGGTCTACGAGCGTTGGATGCGGCTGCAAGTCTGACCGGGCGGCGGCTGCCGCTGAACTCGACTCTGCTGGAAAAGTACCTGGAGGACGTGGCTGTGGATGGGAGCAGGATAAAGGCCGAGCTGGGATTCGTCCCGGCCTACGAGCTGAAGGCGGGGTGGCAGTCCGCGATTGCCGCCATGCGCAGGAACGGCAGTCTTCCGGCATGACAGGCGATCCTCTCACCGGCCAGACGATCGGGGCGGCGGCAGCCATCGCTCTGGTCGCGTTTGTCTGTGCGTGGGCCGGCGTCGGCGCGATCCGCCGGTTTGCAGAGAGACGCGAACTGCTCGACATTCCGAACGAGCGCAGCTCTCACAGCCGGCCGATCCCGCGCGGTGGTGGCCTGGCGATCGTCCTGGTGACCCTCCTGCTGGCGGCCATCAGCAATGCATACACGCATGGCTGGAGCCGGAATACACTGCTGGCCGCCCTCGCCGGCTGGGCCATGGTGGCTGCCGTGAGTGCGGCAGACGATCTGCGTTCGCTCCCGAACTCGGTGCGCTTTGCGGTGCATGCGGCGGCCGCGGTGCTCATCGTCCTCTTCGTGGGCCGGTGGTCCGTCGTAGCCCTCCCCCTGATCGGGCGTCTGACGCTTGGCTTCGGCGGTGCGCTTGTGGCATTCTTCTGGCTGGTCGGGTTGACCAACGCCTACAACTTCATGGATGGCATCGACGGGATCGCAGGGAGTCAGGCCGTCGTCGCCGGTCTTGCCTGGACAGTATTGGGCTGGGCGACCGGCGCAGATCAGATTGCCGTTGCCGGCCTCCTCATCGCAGCGGCCAGCACCGGCTTTCTGTTCCATAATTGGCCCCCGGCGCGCATCTTCATGGGGGATGTCGGGAGCGCCTTCCTGGGGTTGGTCCTGGCCACCCTGGCCGTTGCCGGGGCCGAAGTAGACCCAAGACTGGGGGTGGCCGGGGTGCTCGTCGTATGGCCATTCGTATTCGATGCATCGTTCACCTTCATTCGCCGGGCTCTTCGCCACGAAAACGTCTTCGAGGCTCACCGGTCGCATCTGTACCAACGCCTGGTCATCCTCGGCCGCTCTCACCGGTCGGTGACCGTCCTGTACTCCATTCTTGCCATCCTCGGCGGTGCGCTCGCCGTGGCCTGGGTACTTGACCTTCCTCTCGTTGCATACCTGATCGTTTTTCTGATTCCTGCAACAGCGGCTGGCCTGTGGTATTATGTCCGACTACAGGAACATGCACGTTAGTCCGCCTTGAGTCATAGACAGTGAATAAAAACCGTCCGGTCTTGCCCAGGCTGATTGTCCGCGTCCGCAACCGCCATCTGCTCCTTGCAGACATGGTGCTGCTGCCCCTTGCCGCGGTCCTGGCGTTCGGGCTGCGGCTGGACAGTGCGGAGCTGCAGCCGTACGTGTGGACCATGCTGGTCTACGCGATCGTCGCGCCACTGCTCAAGATTCCCCTCTTCGCAGGGCTCGGCCTCTACTCGCGCTACTGGCAGTATGCCGACATGGACGAGCTGATGTTGCTGGTCTGGGCCGCGGCGCTCGGCGCGCTGACACAGGGCGCACTCTTGCTCGGCATGCAGGCCTTCTTCCCAGACCTGCTCACGCCGGGCGTGCCGCGCTCGATCCCGCTCATCGATGTGATGGTCACCCTGGCAGCGATCGGCGCGCCGCGGCTGGCGCTGCGCGCGGGCACGGTGAGCGGCCGCCGCAGCCGTAAGCTGGGCCTCTCCAGCGGCCACGCGCAGCACGTGCTCATCGTGGGCGCGGGCGACGCGGGCGCGATAGTGCTGCGGGAGCTGCGCCAGAACCCCCAG
This sequence comes from Anaerolineae bacterium, assembly GCA_040766655.1. GTDB lineage: Bacteria > Chloroflexota > Anaerolineae > CG2-30-64-16 > CG2-30-64-16 > JALOOB01. Next base: position 1,280 of record JAXGQB010000015.1, on the reverse strand, counting down.
ACGGGCCTGGTCCCGGTCGGTTTCATCGACGACGACGCGGCGAAACACGGCGTGCTGCTGAACCGCGTGCGGGTGCTCGGAGGCCGCGCGGCCATCCCCGCGGCGGTGCGCGAGCACGACATCGAGCAGGTGATCATCGCGATGCCCAACGCGTCGGGCCAGGCCATCCGCGAGATCATGGACATCTGCGACGCGGCCGGGGTGCGCGCGCGGACCGTGCCGGGCATCTACGAGTTGCTGGGCGGGACGGTGAAGCTGAGCCAGCTGCGCGACGTGCGGATCGATGACCTGCTGCGCCGCGAGCCGGTGCGCACCGACACGGCCCGGGTCGAGGCGCTGTTGCGCGGCAAGCGCGTGCTGGTCACCGGCGCGGGCGGCTCGATCGGCGGCGAGCTGTGCCGCCAGATCCTCCGCTGCCGGCCGGCCAGCCTGATCCTCCTGGGCCACGGCGAGAACAGCATCTTTGAGATCTATAACGAATTGAAGATTGAAAATGAAAGATTGAAGATTGATGCGACCGATCTTCGATCTTCAATCTTCAATCTTCAATCGCAGCTCGTCCCCGTCATCGCCGACATCCGCTTCCCCGACCGGCTGGAGACGGTGTTCCGGACGCACCGGCCGGAGGTGGTGTTCCACGCGGCCGCGCACAAGCACGTGCCGCTGATGGAAGACAACGTGGCCGACGCCATCTCCAACAACATCCAGGGCACGCTGAACGTGGTCGAGGCGAGCATCGCGGGGGGCGTCGAGCACTTCGTGCTGATCTCGACAGACAAGGCGGTCAACCCGAGCAGCATCATGGGCGCGACGAAGCGGGTGGCCGAACTGATCGTGCAGGCCGCGGCCCACTCGACGGGCTGTGCGTTCGTCGCGGTGCGCTTCGGCAACGTGCTCGGCAGCCGCGGGAGCGTGGTGCCCTTCTTCCAGAAGCAGATCGCGGCGGGCGGACCGGTGACGGTCACCCACCCCGAGGTGCGGCGCTACTTCATGACGATCCCCGAGGCCGTCCAGCTGGTGCTGCAGGCCGCCACGATGGGCCGGGGCAGCGACGTGTTCGCGCTCGACATGGGCGAGCCGGTGCGCATCCTCGACCTGGCGCGCGACCTGATCCGCCTGTCGGGACTGGAGCCGGGCGCGGACATCGAGATCCGCTTCACCGGGCTGCGGCCGGGCGACAAGCTGTACGAGGAGGTCTTCGCGCCGGGCGAGGCGTACGGCAGGACGGAGCACGAGAAGATCCTGCGCTACAACAACGGGTCCGGCCACGGTGGCGAGGC